>CAXSZW010000006.1:0-265649 GCA_964242025.1 uncultured Acidobacteriaceae bacterium | reverse complement strand
AACCTCAACCCCCGGGTGCCCCATTCATCGCAGTCTCACCGCGATGAGTGGGACGTAAAACTCTCAACCGACCACGACGTGGGGTATCGGGCGCAAGCCCGACCGCTCTCCTTTCCCAACCTCAACCCCCGGGTGCCCCATTCATCGCAGTCTCACCGCGATGAGTGGGACGCAAAAATCCCCACCCACCCGCCGCCACCGCCCCACCCACACCATGGCACCCGCTCCTCCATGTCCACCGCCTCCACCCCATGCACCATAACTTGCGTCACCCTCACCACAGTGTGCACACTGGGAATAGGAGCCCCTCCCCCGCATGTTGAACCCTGAAACCCTCCGCCAGGCCGTCGCCCACTCCCACCCCCCGCTCCCCCGGAACCCCCGCCCCATCGTCATCCTCGGAGCCGGCGGCATCATTGAAAACGCTCATCTTCCCGCATACGCCAAGGCCCACTTCCCCGTCATTGCCCTCGCCGACCCCATCCCCGGCAAAGCCTCCGCCCTCGCCGCCCGCTTCCACATACCCCACGCCTTCGACTCCATCCAGCAGGCCATTTACTTCGCCCCGCCAGACGCCATCTTCGATATCGCCGTCCCCGCCTCCCAGCTCCTCTCCATCCTCCCCCTGCTCCCAAAAGGCGCGCCAGTCCTCATCCAAAAGCCCTTCGGCGAAACCCTGGAAGAAGCCCGCGCCCTCCGCGACCTCTGCCGCGCCAACAACCTCACCGCCGCCGTCAACTTCCAGCTTCGTTACACCCCCAACAACCTCGGCGCCGTAGCCCTCGCCCAGGCCGGCCTCCTCGGCGATCTCCACGACCTCGAAGTCCAGGTCCGCACCTTCACCCCCTGGAGCCTCTGGAGCTTCCTCTCCACCGCCCCACGCCTGGAGGTCCTCTACCACTCCATCCACTACCTCGACCTCATCCGTTCCTGGCTCGGCAACCCTCTCGGCGTCTACGCCAAAACCGTTCGCAACCCCCACACGCCATCGCTTGCCGCCACCAAATCCAGCATCATACTGGACTACGGCGACTCCAGGCGAGTCTTCGTCGTCACCACCCACCATCATGACCTTGCGGAGTCATCGCAGCGCTCCTTCGTCCAGTGGGAGGGCACCGGCGGAGCCATCCGCATGGACATGGGCCTCAACCTCGACTACCCCAAGGGCCGCCCGGACACCCTCTCGTACATCCAGCGCAACGACCCTCAACGAGAGTGGACCTCGCTCCCCGTCTCCGGCAACTGGTTTCCGGACGCCTTCATCGGGAGCATGGGCTCACTCCAGGCCTTCGTCGAAGGCTCCGCCCCCACCCTCCCCACCAGCTTCGAAGACGCCTTCCAGACCATGGCGCTCGTTGAATCCGTCTACCGTTCCAGCGCCAAACCCGCCGAGCCCATCCCACTCGACTGACCATCGCCAGTGGCTGTCTCTCACCCACATCAGCCAGACATTAATCCACAACTTGGCGGCGTTCCACCAGCAGCAAGTGCTCCGCCACCAGCACCGTCTCCCCTCGCTGGTTCCTCACCTCCAGGGCCTCCACAATGATTCCATGGGACTTACGCTTGGCATCGTCCCGCTTCTCTTTAATCCACGTTTTCACGGTAATCGTGTCGTTCAAAAACACCGGCCGCACAAACCGAAGCCTGTCATAGCCATAGCTCATCGCCCGCGGATTGATATCCCCCGCCGTCATCCCCACACCCACGCTAAAAATTAACGTCCCATGCGCCATCCTTGCCCCAAAAGGCTGCGTCTTGCACCACTCCGCGTCCATGTGGTGCGGATAAAAATCTCCCGTCTGCCCCGCATGCAGCACCACATCCGCCTCCGTAATGGTGCGCCCAAACGACGCCCGCTCCACACCCACAACAAAATCCTCAAAGTAAATCTCTCGCGTCATACCCATCTCCATTCCAACCAGCGGAACTCCCGCCGATAGACTTCACCGGTCAAACGTATCATCCTGTTGACGCATGCATGAAGTCACCCTCAACGGCATCACCTGGAACCACACCCGCGGCCTGCTCCCGGTCCTCGCCACCGCCCAGCACTTCACCGAGCTCCATCCCACCCTCAATATCGCTTGGCAGAAGCGCTCTCTACAGGCCTTTGCCGACGCCCCACTCGCGCAGCTCACCGCCAACTTCGATCTCCTCGTCATCGATCATCCAAGCATCGGCGAAGCCGCCAGCGAAGCCCTCCTGGTTCCCCTTGACCAGCACCTCCCGCCAGAGTTCCTCGCCGATCAAGCCGCAAACACCGTCGGCGGCTCTCACGCTTCATACCACTACGAAGGCCACCAATACGCCCTCGCCATCGACGCCGCTACCCCCGTAGCGGGCTGGCGTCCAGACCTCTTCGCCCGTCACAACCTCCGCCTTCCCCGCACCTGGGACGATCTCCTCGCCCTCGCCCGCCGCGGCTTCGTTACCGTCCCCGCCATCCCCATCGATTCCCTCATGAACTTCTTCATGCTCGCCAACGCCCTCGGCGCCGAGCCATTTACAACTCCTGATGCCGTCATCGCCGCAGGGCAGGAAGATCAGGGCAGGGAAGCCCTCACCCGCCTCCGCGAGCTCGTCCACCTCTCCGCCCCCGGCTCGCTCGAGCGCAACCCCATTCGCACCTGGCAGCTTCTCGCCGAGTCCGAAACCATTGCCTACTGCCCCTTCGCCTACGGCTACAGCAATTACAGCCGCGTCGCTTACGCCGCAAACCCCATCCAGTTCGGCCCTCTCGTCACCTTCAACGGAGCCCCCCTGCGCTCCACCCTCGGCGGAGCCGGCATTGCCATCTCAGCCTCCTGCAAGCATCTCCCGGAGGCCCTCGCCTACGCCCAGTACACCGCATCCACAGCCACCCAGAGCACCCTCTACACGCTCTCCGGCGGCCAACCCGGCCATCGTGCCGCATGGCTAGACCCCACCCTCAACGCTCTCACCCGCGACTTCTTCACCGCCACCCTCCGTACGCTCCATCAAGCCTGGATCCGCCCCCGCTTCCCCGGCTTCATCGCCTTTCAGGACGCCGCCTCCACCCTCGTGCACGACTACCTCATCCAGGGCGGCGATGAACGCAAAGTCCTCGCCCAGATGGACGCCGCTCTGCTCAAACACAGAAAGAATCACCACGCATGAAACCCCTCTCCGGCCTCCTCGTCATCGATTTTTCCCAGTTCCTCTCCGGCCCCTCCGCCAGCCTGCGCCTCGCCGATCTCGGCGCCCGCGTCATCAAAATCGAGCGCCCGGACAAAGGCGATCTCTGCCGCCAGCTTTACATCTCCAACCTCTGCCTCGACGGCGACTCAACCCTCTTCCACTCCATCAATCGCAACAAGGAAAGCTTCGCCGCCGACCTCAAAAATCCCGTCGACCTCGCCCGCGTCCGCGCCCTCCTCACCCAGGCCGACGTCATGATCGGCAACTTCCGCCCCGGGGTCATGGAAAAGATCGGTCTCGGTTACAAATCCGTCCAGGCCCTCAACCCCCGCATCGTCTTCGCGGAGGTCACCGGCTACGGCAACACCGGCCCCTGGCGGGACAAGCCCGGCCAGGACCTCCTCGTCCAATCCCTCTCCGGCCTGCCATACCTCAACGGCGACTCCACCCAGCCGCCCGTTCCCTTCGGCCTCGCCGTTGCCGATATGCTCGCCGGCGCACACCTCGTGCAGGGCATCCTCGCCGCGCTCGTTCGCCGCGGCATCACTGGCAAAGGCGCGCAGGTGGAAGTCTCCCTGCTCGAATCCATCCTCGACCTCCAGTTCGAAGTCCTCACCACATACCTCAACGACGGTGGCAAGCCACCCGTCCGCAGCGCCGTCAACAACGCCCACGCCTACCTCGGCGCACCCTACGGCATCTACGCCACCGCCGATGGCTTCCTCGCCCTCGCCATGGGCGACATCCTCCGCCTCGGCTCCCTGCTCGCCTGCCCCCCACTCCTCACCTACACCGATCCCGCACAACTCTTTGACCAGCGCGATGAGATCAAGTCCATCCTCGTCCACCACCTCAAACATCACCCCACGCAGCACTGGCTCGACATTCTGGAGCCTGCCGACATCTGGTGCGCCGACGTCCTCACCTGGGATCGCCTCTTCGCGCATGAAGCCTTCCAGGCCCTCAACATGGTTCAACCCGTCGTCCGCTCCGCCACGCAGGACGCCCCTGAAATCGCCATGCGCACCACCCGCTGCCCCATCCGCATTGACGGCGAACTCTTCCTCTCCCCCACCCCCGCCCCCCGCATCGGCGAGCACAACCTCACCCTCGAGCAAGAGTTCAACCTCCCATCCAAATGACCCGCCCTCATACCCGCAAAGACACCTTCCGCATCGCCGTCCGCAAGTACCCCGCCTTTGAGGCAGCCATCGCAGCCCAATGGCAAGCCTTCGCCCATGAAACCGGCACGCACCTTCAGCTTGACCTCGTCTGCCTCGACCTCACCGACCTCGAACACGCCCTCTTCACCTCGGGCGGCATGGTCAACGGCGACTGGGACGTAGCCTTCGTCGCCACCGACTGGATCGCCGCCATGCACGCCCAGGGTGCAGCGGTCGACCTCGCCCCATACCTCGCACAAGACCCACCACCCGGCTATCCCGGAGCCTGGACCCCATCCCTCCTCCGCCTCCAGCGCGTAGGCGAGCACATCCTCGGAGTCCCATACCATGATGGCCCCGAATGCCTCATCTACCGCCGCGAGCTCTTCGCGCAGCACGGCCTCACCCCGCCCACCACCTGGCAGGAGTTCCACCAGACCGCCCGTCTCCTCACCGACCCCGTCACAGGGGTCTACGGCACCGCCTTCGCCGCTTTCCCCGACGGCCACAACACCGTCTACGATTTCCTCCTCCAGCTCTGGACCCGCAATGGCGAGCTCTTCGACTCCTCCAGCACCCCCTGCTTCAACACCCCCGAAGCGATCGCCGCCCTCACCTTCTACCGCACCCTCCTCACCGACCCCACCGCCGTCCACCCCCGCTCTCCCGCACTCGACTCCGTCGCCCTCGGCCAGCTCTTCGCGACTGGCTCCCTCGCCATGATGGTCAACTGGTTCGGCTTCGCCACCCATGCCCATACTGCTTCCGATTCAGCGGTCTGCGGCCAGGTGGAAATCGCCCCCATCCCTGCTGACACTCCCGGGCAAAGCGTCTCCCTCAACGTCTACTGGCTCCTCGCTCTCGCCTCCGGAAGCCCGCACCGCGAGCTCGCCTGGCGCTTCCTTCGCCACACCCAGACCCCTGCCATGGACCTCCTCACCTCCGCCTCCGGTGCCATCGGCACCCGCCGCTCCACCTGGGCAGACCCCACCCTCAACGCCCAAATCCCCTTCTACCGCCAGCTTGAAGCCCTCCACGCCAATGCCCGTGAGATTCCCCAACGCCCCGACTGGCCTCGCATCGCGCACCTCATCGACACGCTCGCCACCGCCGCCGTCACCACAGACACCCCCATCCCCGACCTCCTCACCCAAGCCGACAACGCATAGCCCATGCCGCGCAACGCCCGGACCACGCGAAGCCCAACACAAGTCACGAAGTGACCGCCCCACGCGCAGTGGGTCCTTACCTGCCTTTCAAATAAGTCCCATACCCCACAATCACGGAAGCCACCAGCAGCATCCCCAACCCCGCCGCCCCCACCGCTTTCGTCCGCGCACTCGTGCCTTTCCACTCATGCAGCGTCACCCCCCAAAGCGTCGCGAACAGAATCGTCCCCGCCATGTGCAGCGTCCAGCTTGAAAAGTCATACCGTCCCATCTTCGTCTGCCCCATGGAGTAGAAGAAGAACTGCAGATACCAAAGCAGCCCCGCCGCCCCCGCCAGACCCGCATTCAACCCAATCTGTCCGCCCCCCAACCCCCGCACCAACTCCCCCGCCGACCGGTTCCTCATCAGCAACCCCCCGCACCAGACCGCATTCGTAAAGAACCCTCCCCAAAGCACAATCACCAGCACCGGCAGACTCTGCCAAAGCTCACTCCGCCCCGCGCCGCTTAGTGATACCCTCGTCGCCTCGCTCAGCGGCTTCCCCGCCGCCAGCCCGTACGCGAAGCACGCGCTCATAATCCCGGCGAAACTAGCGATCACCGCGCCCCGCCCAAACTGAAACCGCCCCTCCCCGCCCGGCGTGGCCCCCTCCTGCGCCCTAGCCCCCGCAAGCTCCCGCTCCTTCATTCTCCCCGCAATCCCGCTCAGCACAATCGCGCCCAGACACACGGCGACGCCCCCCAGCGTCACCTGCCCACTCCGCTCCCGCGCGATCGCTCCCAGCGTCCCCGCAAACAACGGCGGCACCAGCGTCCCACACGCGGTAGAAAAGCCCAACGCGATCGTGTACCCCAGCGCGATCCCCAGGTACCTGACCCCCAGCCCGAACAGCAGCCCGCCAATCCCCCACATCGCCCCCCAGAACCACGCATACCCCAGCACCCGGACATCCGCCCCGTGCAGCAGCCCCCACGCCCCCGGCACCAGCGCCGTAGCAAACACCGCCGGCGCGATAATCCAGCTGAACACCCCCTGCACCAGCCAGTAAATCTCCCACGGCCACCGCTTGATCCCACGAAACGGCAGATAACAGCTCGCCGCCGAAAGCCCACCCGCCCAGTGATACAACACGCCCAGCCATGGTTCAGGGTTCACCCAATCCTCCATCTCAAAGCCCGCCCATCCTACGTAACATTCCCCACAAAGTCCGCAGCAAATAATTTCCAAACCTCACCAAAAATGAAAGCTAGTTGACACTCTTCCTCGCCCTCACCCAAAATGCACTTGAACTCCGCTCCACAGCAAGCCCCACAGGGAAGGGAAGCCTGTCCTCACCGATTCCATCTAGCCCCACACGCCTCCACATCGTCGCAGACGATCTCACCGGCGCATGTGACGCTGCCGCCCCCTTCGCGGCCCGCGGTGCGGCCACTCGCGTCCTCCTCGCCCCACCCTTCGCCGCGGACCAGTCGCAGGTCCAATCCCTCTGCACCGCCACCCGCGACCTCCCCTCGGATCAAGCCGTCGCCACCCTCCGCTCCGTCCTCGAGCCCCTCGCCGCATCCCGCCACGCGGAACCCTTCAAAAAAATCGACTCCGTGTTCCGCGGCAACACGCTCCTTGAGATCGCCGCCACCCTTGCCGCCTTCCCAGGCCATCTCGCGGTCATCGCCCCTGCCTTCCCAACCCAGGGCCGCCTCTGCACGGAAGACCACCTCCACCTCTCCGACCTCACCGGCCTCCGCACACTCCCCCTCCGTGCCCTCTTCACCGCCGCCGGCCTCCTCCCCCACTGGCTCCCCCCCGCCGAAGACCCAACCCTCCTCGCATCCGCCATGCGGAATGCTCCATCCGTCTTCTGTGAAGCCACCACCCACCACCATCTCCAGACCATCGTGCAAGCCGCCACCTCCACCGGTCGCCCCATCCTCTGGATCGGCTCCTCCGGGCTCGCTCACGCCCTCGCCGAATCCCATTACCCCACCCCACTTCCTCGGCCTGCTCTCAAGCCCCTGCCCGGCCACCCCATCATCCTCACCGGCAGCGACCACCCCGTCACCCACCGCCAGCTCGCCGCCCTGCCCCCCCACACCCGCATCCTCCGCATCGAGCGAAACCAGACCCCCGCAGCCGAAATCCGCGCCTTCGTCTCCACCAACCCGCACTCCGCCCTCATCCTCATCGGCGGCGATACCGCCCTCCACGTCTGCCGCGCCCTCGCCATCACCTCCCTCTGCCTTCACAGCGAGTACGCCCCCGGCACCCCGCTCGGCTACGCCCAGAGCAGTTTCAATCCAGACAGCCCCCACCAGGGCACCCCCATCCTCCTCAAATCCGGCGGCTTCGGCGAGTCCGGCCTCCTCCTCCGCATCGCCAAGGACCTGCAATCATGATCCCTACCATCGCCATCACCCTCGGTGACCCCGCCGGCGTCGGTCCGGAGGTCACCCTCAAAGCCTTCGCAGACCCATCCCTCCGCACCGCCGCCCACTGGATCATCCTCGGCGATCGCTCCGCCCTCGCCGCAGCCGAGCAAACCACCGCCCTCACCCTCCCCTCCGGCGTCACCTTCGCCGACCAGCACCTCCTCCCCCCGGACGTCCCCATCGCCCTCGGCACCCTCGACGCCTCCTACGGCGCAGCCTCCGCCGCCTACGTCGCCACCGCCACCCGCATGTGCCTGGACGGCGAAGCCGACGCCATGGTCACCGCCCCGCTCAACAAGGAAGCCGTCACCCTCTCCGGCCTCGCCTTCACCGGCCACACGGAATACATCGCAGACATCTGCGCCCAGCGCCATGGCAAAGCCGACTCCCGCATGCTCCTCGCCGGCGTCAAGTTCTCCGTCGTCCACGTCTCCACTCACGTTGCCCTCCGCGACGCCTGCAACCTCAACACCCCCCGCATCCTCCGGACGATTCTCCTGGGAAACGAAGCTGTAAAGCTCTTAGGCCGGCAAAACCCCCGCATCGCAGTCTGCGGTCTCAACCCCCACGCCGGTGAGCACGGCCTCTTCGGCCCGGAAGACCAGCAGTTCATCCTCCCCGCCGTTGAGCAAGCCCGCGCGCAGGGCCTGGACTGCATCGGTCCCGTCGCCGCCGATACCGTCTTCTTCAAAGCCGCCGCCGGCGCCTACGATCTCATCGTCGCCATGTACCACGACCAGGGCCACATCCCCATGAAGCTCCTGGCCTTCGACACCACCGTCAACATGAGCCTCGGCATCCCCATCATCCGCACCTCCGTCGACCACGGCACCGCCTTTGACATCGCCGGCAAGAACCTCGCCGGAGCGGACAACATGCAGGCCGCCATGCGCATGGCCGTCATCATGGCCGCCAACCGCATCGCCGCCAAAGGCCAGGACTAATGCGGCCCCTTGACCTCCTCGTCATCGCCGCATACATTGCCATCCTCGCAGGCATCGGCATCTTCTTCGCCCGCCGCCAGCGCACCACGGACGATTACTTCATCGCACGCGGCACCATCCCCGGCTGGGCCATGGGCCTCTCCCTCCTCGCCACCATCGTCACCAGCGTCACCTTCGTTGCATACCCCGGCTCCGCCTACGCCGGCGATTGGTCCCTCCTCGTCCCCGGCATCATGTTCGTCGCCGTCCTCGCCCTCGCCGGCACCGTCATCGTCCCCTTCTTCCGCCACGTCGTCCACGTCAGCGCGTATGAGTACTTCGGCCGCCGCTTCGGCACCATCGTCCGCCTCTACTCCTCCTTCGCCTTCGCCATCGGCCACTTCTCCAAGATGGGCTTCGTCTTTTATCTCCTCGCTCTCACCCTCGCCAGCATGACCGGCTGGCCCATCGATCGCGTCATCCTCTGCACCGCCGCCATCACCATCTTTTACACGCTCCTCGGCGGCATTGAGGCCGTCGTCTGGTCGGACGTCGTCCAGGGCTTCGTCCTGTGGATCGGCATCCTCGTCTCGCTTGCCTACCTCCTCTTCCTCCCCGCCCAAGGCCCCCACGCCGTCCTCGCGGACGCCTGGACTCACCACAAGATGAGCCTCGGCAGCACGGCCATCCGTTTCGATAAACCCACCATTATCGTCCTCGCCATCTACGGCTTCTTCTTCTACCTCCAGAAATACACCGGCGACCAAACCGTCGTGCAGCGTTACCTCATCGCCCGCTCAGACCGCAGCGCCCTGCGCGGCATCGCCCTTGGCGCAGGCCTTTGCCTCCCCGTCTGGACCGCCTTCATGCTCATCGGAAGCCTCCTCTGGTCCTTTTACCGCGTCACCGGAGAAAAGCTCCCCGCCTCCATCACCAAGGCCGATCAGGTCTTCCCCCACTTCCTCATCACCCACCTCCCGCAAGGTCTCGCCGGCCTCTTCACCGCGGCCTTACTCGGCTCGGCCATGGCCATGCTCGCGTCCGACATGAATTGCCTCGCCGCCATCGGCGTGGAAGACTTCTTCACCCTCGCCCGCCCGCAATCCACGGACCGCGAACGCCTCCGCGCCGGCAAGATCGTCGTCTTCGCCAGCGGCATCGCCGCCGCCTGCGTCGCCCTCAAACTCGCCCACACCGCGGGCAGCGCCTTGGCGCTTTACTACACCATCACCGCCATCGTCGCAGGCGGCCTCGCCGGCCTCTTCCTTCTCGCCTTCCTCTTTCCCCGCGCCTCCCGCGCCGGAGCCCTCTCCGGCATCGTCGCCAACCTCCTCTTCACCACCTGGGCCACCGTCACCCTCAACGGGAAAATCCTCAACCTCGGCCGCTTCAACTTCCCCTGGCACGATTACATGATCGGCGCCATCGGCCATGTCATCCTTCTCGCCGTCGGCCTCATCGTCAGCGCAGTCTTCCCGGCCCCCACCTCCTCACTCACCCTTTGGACCTGGCTCCGCACCCGCCGCCAGATCGCAACCCAGGCATCCACCTAGCTGCTCCATACTGCCTCTCAATGCCCCACACTGCCGTTCACTGTCTTTAGGAGCCTCAAATGAATCGCCTGCACCAGGCCATCGCCAACGCCAACGGAAAGCCCCTCCTCGGAGCCGCCCTGTATTTTTACGATCCCGTCTTCCTAGAAATCGCCGCACACATGGGCTTCAAGGTTATCTGGATCGAGATGGAGCACGCCGCCATCACCTTCGCGGAGGCAGCCGACCTCTGCCGCATGGCCGCCGGCACCGGCATGTTGACCATGATCCGCATCCCGGACTGCCGCCGCGAGTCCGTCCTCAAAGCCGCCGAGTGCGGCCCAGACATCATCGACATCCCCATGGCAGACTCCCCCGAACAGGTCGCCCAGCTCGTCGACTACGCTAAATTCGCCCCCGAGGGATCCCGCGGCTTCTTCTCCGTCTCCCGAGCCCTCAACTACGGCATCGTGGACTCCGTCACCGCCAAGCAGCAGACCGTCAATACCGAGCTCAGCCTCCTCGCCCAGATCGAAACTGTCACCGCCCTCAGCCGCTTGGAAGAGCTCTGCTCCATCCCGAACGTCGACATCTTCATTGGCCCCTCAGACCTCGCCGCATCCCTCGGCGTCCCCGGCCAGACCAGCCACCCCCGCATGATCGAAGCCACCACCGAAATCGTCCGGGTCGCCCGCAAGCACAACAAAAAAATCATCACCGCCTGCGCCCCCGCAGACTTCCTCCACTGGACCCGCCTCGGCGTCGATCTCCTCTTCTGCACCAACGACATCGTCGCCCTCAAAACCGGAGCCAAAATCGCCATCGAAGCCGCCCACTCCGCCATCACCCAGGCCCAGGTGGAAACCGAAGCTCAATCCTTAAACCTGGCCTGACTCCTCTCTCTTAGCAACCTCATACCGCGCCAGCATCTCCGCCTCAATGGAGGCGGATGCCGGGAACTTGAGCTTGCGCAACCGCTCCAGTTCATGTGGAAAGGCCACGTACCCGCGCAGGGAGGCTTGCAGCAGAACGGCGAGAGTTCCTGCCACACGGATATGCCGTGCCTTTGCTTCCTGTCTCCCAGCCTGCTCGTCGATCAGAAGTACATCTGCCCTGAGTTCTAACGCAAGGCTGATGGCCTGACGCTCTCCCATGCCCAGCTCATCTGCAAGACTCATGTCCAGTTCAGGCGCCGGCATCGGTTCAAGCCATGTGGGAGGCGCCGCAGCCCAGGCACGCACTTCTGGCGGAGCAGCCGGGTGGTTCCTCTCAAGCAGTACAGCCGGCGGCACAAGAACACGCCCATAGATTTGCTGTAGAAGATCAGACCGGCCAAGACGGATCAGGTAATTCAGAGGACTCGTGTCGGCAACGACAATCACGCCTGAGACTGCACCGGTTTCGAAGGAAACAGGCGTTCCAACGTAGCCATGTCGGAGTCCAGATCCTCAACCGTGTAATCGAAAATTTCATGCTGATACAAAAACGTGTCCACCTGCAAACGCGTCCCATATCCCAGCAGCACCCGAACCTGTTCCATCGTCAGCCGGCCATCCCGATAGGCCCCAGCCACAGCCTCCTCCAACAGAAGCCGCGACGCAGAAACCCCTTCGGGCACCAGCCACCCAACAAACTGATCCGGAATCTCCACGGTCACCTGCATAACCGAAAGCCTAGCAGACCCCTACCGCCCCGTCACCTCATAGTGCCCCGCATGATCCAGCACCACCGCCGTCCTCCCCCCATGCTCCGCCGGAACCCCCTTCGCCGCCGCCCCATTCACCATCGCACTCGACCCCGGAACCAGCACTCTTGCCACCACCCCCTGCGGCACATCCACGCTAATCTTCATCCCCACCCCATCCTTCTTCACGTCCACCTTCAGCAGTCCATGCGGAGTAGGCTCCCCGCCCTTGGCCCACGCCAGGTCCACCAGCTCCGGCCTGATGTCGACGGTCGCAAACCCCGCTCCCGTCGCATTGATCCCCAGCACCTGTTCCATCAGCCACGCCGTCGGACCCGCAGACCACCCATGCGCCAAACTCACAAAATATCCGCTCCGGTTATCGCTCTGCAGCGACGAGTGAAAGTCCTCGTGGTACCAGTCCGGGTCATACGCCTCCCAGAAACTCGTCGCACCCTCCCTTAGCATCCCGCCCCAATACTCCCGAATCCACTTCAGCGCCTCCGCCCGATGCCCCACCTCGGCCATCGCCCGAATCACGTAGTAGTTGTAATACGGCGAGATGATCTTCCCGTTCGTGCTCCCCACTCCCACGCTCGAAAGCACCTTATCCCAGATCGCCCCGTACTGCGCCTCATCCGCCGCCCCCCCCACCACCGCGGCCGCATTCGTCTGCCACCGAGGCCCAAAGGTCCCCCCATCCATCAGCACCTTCTCCGCCCCGGCCTTGATCTCCGCCGCCCGCTTCGCATACTTCTCCGCGTTCGCCGTATCCCCCAACTCCCGCAGCATCCAGCTTCCTTCCTTGTAAGCCCGGTAATACTCCAGCGTCGTCGCCCGCCGCGTCTCGGACGTATCCCCATTCAGCTCCGGCGACCAGTCCACATACAGCCAGACCTTGCTCTTGTTCACATACACATTCCGCTCGTCGAACTCCTTATCCACGAAGTCCAACAACTGCACCATCCGCTGATGCTCGCTCTCCAGCCAAACCTTATCGCCGCTGTGCCGATAGAAATCCGCCACCCCCGTAAACCAGAACGCCGAATACCCCGGAATCCCGTTCACATGCTGATCCACCGGCGCCGGCCCCATCAGCCGGTCCAGCGTATCCTCCATCAGCGGCTTCTCCCCGAACACATCCTCAATCACACGTCCGCTCACATCCGTGTCGCCCATCCATCTGCCGCGGTCGCGCTTGCTGGCATCCCAAACCCCATCCTGCATGCACAGGTGAGCCGTATACGCCCCCACCTCCCAAATCCTGTTCAGCACTGCATCGCTGGATTCAAACGACCCCGCATACTCCACCGGGTAGTAAATATGGTCCACCGCAATCGACTTGAACCGCACCGTCCCCGTCCCACCCACAAACCATACCTTCGCATACCGGAACGCTGTCTTCGGGCTATACCCCGTCCCATGCGGCGCAATCGTCATCTGGTTCACGCCCAGAAACGGCACCTTCATCGTCTCGCTTTCGCTCTCGCCCATCTGCACCGTCACCGCAACCGGCGCATCGCTGTCGCTGACAATCTCCACCCGCCCCGTCAACTCCCGCCCAAAGTCCAGCACCACACTCGGAGCCTCCGCATCCGTCAGCTTGTCATTGTTGTTCGCTGAAGCCGGCAGCTTCACCGCAAACGCCCCCGCTCCCCCCGTCAAACTCCCCAGCCCTTCAAACGATCCCCGCCCCGCATAGTGCGCCAGCATTCCGCTGGCCGGAATTTTCTTGTGCGCCAGGAACCCCGAAATCCCGTCATACCCCGGCCAGTCATACAGACCCGCATCCGCGTTCCACTGGAACAGCTCAATCGAGCTCTCAATCCCACCCAGGCTCTGCACTCCCTTCCAGCCCGCATCATCGAATGCCGCCGTCTCCCACCCATTTGTAACCGTCGTTGCACTCTTCCAATCCTTCCCCGTCCGCATCAGCGCCGGTACATCCACCCCGCGCGCCGCCGGAACAATCTTCCCCACCACCACCTGCCCAAACGTCTCCTGCCGCAGCAGCGCGCTATTCGCAAACCCCGTCACCCCGCGCCCGCGCACCGCCTCCAGCGCCAGCACGTTCTTCCCCGGCTTCAAGTACCGCGCTACATCGGTAGCAAACACATGCATCCCCAGCGGCGAGGTCACATCGCTCTCCACCTCTTCCGCCAGCGCGCCATTCACCCATACCTTCACCCGCCGAGGCCCCGCAAGATACAGCGTCGCCTCCTTCGGCACTGCCCCCACGTTGAAGCTCGCGCGGAAGTAGTGAATCTCCGTCCGCTCCATTACTCCGGGAAACGTATAAACCACCTTCGCATCCGCGTTCGCGCCATCCGCGGTCCACACATACTCCTCGGCCAGCGGCTTGTGCCGCGCACTCTCGAGGCTCGGGTTTGTCACCCCCCGCGTCGGGTCCAGCGGCGACACCATATTAATCGTCTGCTGCTCCGTCAACGGCAGATCCTGGCCCCAGGCCATACCCGCACACGCCACCGCCACCGCAACCGCCGCCATCGTTGTCCGCATCGTTTTCCCCATTGAAATAGTTCCCCCTTATACCCCCTTCCAAGTACAGTGATCAATGCCGTGCCCACCCTGACCTCCATCTCCGCCCTCGCCCTCCTTCTCGTCCTTCCCGCCGCCGCCCAGAATCCCGCGCAGCCCACCCCCCTGGACCCCACCCGCACCCTCCCCTACCCCCCACCCCCTGAACCCCACACCCCCCTCCCCGAGCACTACCTCTGGACCGCCAACGACATCACCGCACTCCGCCCGGACCGCAGCAAATTTCCCTGGAACCGTCCCGACCTCCGCGCCACCCCCCACCTCTTCCGCGCCCACTTCACCCTCGCGCAGGTCCCCGCAACCGCCACCCTTTACCTCGCCGGCCCCCGCCACGCAGAGGTCTTCCTCAACGGCCACCCCATCGCCACCTTCACCTCCAACCCCGACGCCCCCATCGCCTTCCAGGTCTTCCACTGTGACCTCTCCCACGCCCTCAAACCCGGCGATAACCTCCTCGCCATCTCCGCCGTCCGTGGCCGCGGCATCGTCTCCGGAGCCGGCCCCGTCACCACCCAGCAGCTCGCGTACGGCGAAGTCCTCACCGCCGAAATTCTCTCCAACAACAAACCTATCCTCATCTCCGACCCCTCCTGGCGCTCCACCGCCACGCCCACTCCAAACTGGTCCTCCCCCACCCTCGACGACTCCTCCTGGCCCCACGCTGCCACCCTCGGCCCCATCGAATCCAACATCGATTTCTTCCAGTGGAACGCCGACGCCGGCATGTACGCCTGGCCCAACTACCGCGGCGTCTCCGCGCCCCTCCGCACCTACCCTCTCCCCGCCGCCGCCGCCACCCACCTCTTCCCCAGCCCCTCCGTCTTCACCCCCCTCGAAGCCCTCACCTCCTCCGCCCCCTTCACTGTCACCCTGGCCCCACCCACCTCCACCGATTCCGAAGCCCCATCCCTCCTCCTCGACTTTGGCCGCGAGGTCGCCGGCCGTCTCCTTATCGAATCCGCCTCCCCCACCCCCATCACCCTCTCCATCGCCTACGGCGAATCCGAACTCGAAGCCCTCGCCACCGGCCTCACCCCCCTCCAGCAGGGCGGCAACTACCTCGGCACCAACCTCCTCGAAGTCCCCCCAAATGCCACCGCCCGAGGCCCCAAGTCCGCCTTCCGTTACGTCCGCATCGCCTTCCTCCGCGGAGCATCTCTGAATGGCCGCCCCGCCCAGGCCGCCCTCAAATCCATCCACCTGGAAGGCACCTACTACCCCGTCCAGCAAGCCTCCTTCACCTCCTCAGACCCTCTCCTCAACCGCATCTGGGAAACCGGCGCCTACACCGCCCATCTCTGCATGCAGGACGGACTCTGGGACGCCCCCAAGCGAGACCGCGGCCGCTGGGTCGGAGATATCGACGTCGAAGGCCGCGTCCTCTCCACCGCCTTCGGAGACTCCTCCGCGCCCATCCTCCAGGACACCCTCCAACGTCTCGCCGCCTCCACGTCTCCCTCGCAGCACGTCAACGGCATCCCCTCCTACACCGCCCTCTGGCTCACCTCCCTCGCCTCCCTTTACCAGCACACCGGCGACCTCCCCTTCCTCCAGTCCCAGCACTCCGCCATCCTCCAACTCCTCGCCCGTCTCGACCAGGACCTCACCCCCGACAACCAACTCGCCCCCTCCAAAGCCTGGAACTTCGTCGACTGGTCCCCCGGCCTCTACGCCCAAACCCCCGCCGCCCGCACCGGCACCGCCCTCCAATATCTCCGCGGCTTCCAGGCCGCCATCCCCCTCCTTGAAGCCCTCGGCGACCACCCCGCCGCGACCAAGTACACCGGCCGCGCCGCCGCCCTCAGCGCCCAACTCGCCTCCCAACTGCACGAAGGCACCCTCGGCGCCACCTGGCAGCTCAACACCCTCGCCGTCCTCACCCATCTCCCCGCCGCCGATTCCATCTGGCCCCAGGTCCTCTCCCACGTCAAACAGGACACCCCCACCGACCAGGTCATCTCCCCCTACTTCGGCGCCTACCTCCTCGATGCCATGTCCGCTCTCCACCACCCGGACGCAGCCCTCGCCTGGATCCGCACCTACTGGGGCGGCATGATCGCCCAGGGCGCCACCAGCTTCTGGGAATCGTACGACCTCCGCTGGCCCAAAGGCCCCAACTTCGCCCTCTCCCTCCAGGCCGATGGCACCAGCGGCCCCTTCGTCTCGCTTGCCCACGGCTGGAGCGCCGGCCCCACTGCCTGGCTCACTGAAAACATCCTCGGCGTCACCCCCACCTCGCCCGGCTATTCCACCGTCGCCATCGCCCCCAACCTCCTCGACCTCACCTTCGCTCGCGGCACCGTCCCCACCCCCCACGGACCCATCGCCATCGACCTCACCCCCACCACCATCACCCTCGATCTCCCCCCCGGCGTCACCGCAGCCACCGTCTTCCCCATTCCGCAAACCGGAACCAGGCCCCATGTAGACGGGACCCCCACCTCATCCCTCCCCATTCAAATCACCACCCCCGGCCACCACCTCATCGAATTCCGCTAACCGGCAGCACTTCGTCTTGCCCTTCCGCATCCCGGAACCTATCATCCTTCCCGAACGCTAAACCTGACCCCATGACCCCGCCAAAACTCACCATCGTCAAAGATCCCAAAGACCCCGCCGCCCCCGCCTCCAACCGCCGCGGCGACCGCAACGAATCCCAGACCGTCCTCCGCGCCTGCGACGTCCTCAAAGCCTTCCGCACCCTCGGCGAAGAGCTCACCCTCTCCCACGTCATCGAGCGCACCGGCCTCCCCAAAACCACCGTCTTCCGCCTCCTCCGCACCCTCATCCATGGCGGCCTCCTCGAGCGTGCCTCCTCCGGCGTCTACCGCAACCGCTTCGTCCCCGTCACCGCCCGCCCCTTCCGCATCGGCTTCGCCGCCCAGGGCGATAGCGAATTCTCCCGCGCCGTCATGCAGAACATGGAAACCGCCGCCGCCCGCGAGCACGTCCACCTCATCACCGTCAACAACCGCTACTCCGCCCGCGAAGCCCTCCGCAACGCAGACCTCCTCATCAAGGAGCGCGTCGACCTCGTCCTCGAATTCCAGACCTACGAACGCGTCGCCCCCGTCATCGCCAGCAAATTCCTCGAAGCCAACACCCCCGTCATCGCCATCGAAATCCCCCATCCCGGCGCAACCTACTTCGGCGCCAATAACTACAAAGCCGGCATCATCGGCGGCAAAGCCCTCGGCCGCTGGGCCCGCGACAACTGGGAAGGCAAGGTCGATCAACTCCTCCTCCTCGAGCTCCCCATCGCCGGCTCCTTGCTCGAGCTCCGCATCACCGGCCTCGTCGACGGCCTCCGCGCCGAACTCCCCTCCATCGCCGACGTTCCCGTCATCCACCTCAACGGCCGCGGCGACTTCGAAGAAGTCCTCGAAACCATCCGCCAGTACCTCCGCCGCGCCCCCGCCAAGCGCACCCTCATCGGCTGTGTTAACGACGTCTGCGCCCTCGCCGCCCTCCGCGCGTTTGAAGAAGCCGGCGCCAGCCAGAAGTGCGCTGTCGTCGGCCAGAACGCCATCCGAGAATCCCGCAACGAACTCCGCCGCCCCGGCACCCGTCTCGTCGGCACGGTCGCCTACTTCCCGGAGCGTTACGGCGACGAGATCATCCCGTTAGCCTTGGCGATCCTGCAAAAAAAGTCGGTCCCCGCCACCGTCTTCGTCAAACACCAGCTCATCACCCCACGCAACGTCGACCTCCTCTACCCCCTGGACGAGCCCCACCAGGCCAAACTAGGCCTGGGCCAATCCTTACGCCGAGCCGCCCTTTAGCCTTCAGAGAATAAAAGTCACGAAGTGACCGCCGCCCGCGCAGGGCGCCCGTCCGGCAGGACAAACTCATCCTTGACTCCCCCACACCCCACCTGCTCTCCTCCGAATCAGCCACTATGCCCCTCACCCGCCGCACCTTCCTCCAATCCGCCGCCGCCGTAGCCGCCGCCCCCAAAGCCATCCTGGCCGCGCCCAGCCCTGCAGCCACCCGCGAACCCCTCCGCCAGCTCCCCTACAGCTCCGTCCAGCTCACCGGCGGTCCCTTCGCGCAGCAGTACGACGCCCTCCACGCCCACTACCTCGCCCTCTCCAACGACCGCATCCTCAAGGTCTACCGCCAGCGCGCCAACCTCCCCGCCCCCGGAGCCGACATGGGCGGCTGGTACGACACCGAAGGCTTCGTACCCGGCCACGGCCTCGGCCAGTACATCTCCGGCCTCGCCCGCATTGGAGCCTCCACCGGCGACCCCGCCTGCCACGCCAAGGTCGCAGCCCTCGTTGAAGGCTTCGCCCAAACCCTCGGCCCCGAAAACCAATCCATTCTCCGCCCCAAAACCAACCTCTGGACCTGTTACACCCTGGACAAGCACTTCGCCGGCCTCATCGACGCCGCCACCCTCTCCAACCTTCCCGACGCCACCCCCCTCCTCACCCGCGTCCTCGAAGGCTCGAAGCCCCTCCTCCCCGCCAAGGGCCGCGACCGCATCGGCAAAAAGGACCCGCCCTATGACGAGACCTTCGTCATGCCGGAAAACCTCTTCTCAGCCGCCACCCTCTCCGGCAACCCCGACTTCACCACCCTCGCCCACCGCTACCTCCTAGACCGCGAGCTCTTCGACCCCCTCGCCGCCGGAAAAGACCCCTTCCCCGGCCAGCACGCCTACTCCCACGCCATTGCCCTCTCCTCCGCCGGACGAGCCTTCCTCGCCGAAGGCGACCCCAAGTACCGCGCCGCCATGCAGCAGGCCTTCACCCTCCTCACCACCACCCAGCAGTTCGCCTCCGGCGGCTGGGGGCCAAACGAAACCTTCATCACCCCCCACCGCGGCGAACTCCACGCCTCCCTCTCCTCCACGGTCGACCACTTCGAGACCCCCTGCGGCGCCTACGCCGCCACCAAGCTCGCCCGCTACCTCCTCCGCACCACGCCGCAGCCACGCGACACCACCCACGCCGACAACCTCGAGCGCGTCCTCTACAACACCATCCTCGCCGTTAAAATGCCCGACTCCAACGGCGGCTACCCCTACTACAGCACCTACTCCCCCGTCGCCGACAAGGTCTACTACCAGAAAAAGTGGCCCTGCTGCTCCGGCACCCTCATCCAGACCGTCGCCGACTACCCCCTCAACCTCTACTTCCAGGCAGAGCAGGGTCTATACGTCGCCCAATACACCCCCTCCAAAGTCGCCTTCACCCACGCCGGAACCCCCGTCACCCTCACACAGGAAACCCACTTCCCCACGGAAGACCTCACCACCTTTACCCTCACCCCCACCCACCCCGTAGCCTTCACGCTCTACCTCCGTCTCCCCGCCTGGCTCCCCGGTTCCACCGCCGCCGTACTCAAAATCAACGGCAAGCCCACCCCCATCACCGGCCAGCCCGGAACCTACCTCGCCCTCGCCCGCACCTGGCACCCCGGCGACAAGGTCGAACTCCTCCTCCCCCAAACCTTCCGCACAGAACCCATTGACGACCAGCACCCCGACGTTGTCGCCCTCATGCGCGGCCCCGTCCAGTACGTCGCCCTCAACCCCACCAAAGACCTTAGCGCCGCACCCCTCACCCTCCCGGCAAGCCTCAAGCAACTAGCCTCCCAGGCCTTCACCGAAAACTACGCCGGCCAGCAAATCGTCTTCGTCCCCCTCCACACCGTCCGCGACGAAACCTACACCACCTACTTCACCAAGGCCTGATCAGCCGCAACGTTTGGGTGCCCCATTCATCGCAGTCTCATCGCGATGAGGGGGTCCACCACACTCTCCAATCCGTCCACCCCCACTGGTGACTCCAAACCTCGAAGTCCACCCCTAAAGTCTCTGTTTCGAAGACTTTGCACACAATACCCCCGGGGCCAGTCCGCCCTTGAACCCCCTAGGATCCCATGCCCGACCGCATCATCGCCGTCTACCACATTGAGACCGCCTTCCCCCTCGCGCAAGCCGCCGCAACCATGGCCGGCGAGCAATCCACCGGCACCTTCCTCCGCGTCCCCGGAGAAACCGACGACCTCCGTGCCCACTTCGCCGCCACGGTAGACGCCATCGTCGAAGGGGAACCCGTCTCCTCGCCATCACTCCCCGGCGCCGGAACCCCCAAAGGTTGGGACGGCATCATCCGCACCGCCACCGTCACTCTCTCCTGGCCCCTCCACAACATCGGCCCCTCCCTCCCCAACCTCCTCGCCACCGTCGCCGGCAACCTCTCTGAGCTCAAGGCCTTCTCCGGCCTCCGCCTCCTCGACCTGCATCTCCCCCCAGCCTTCCTCACCGCCTATCAAGGCCCTCAGTTCGCCGTAGCCGGCACCCGAGCCGCGACCGGGGTATACGGCCGCCCCCTCATCGGCACCATCATCAAACCCTCCCTCGGCATGGACCCCGCCACCACCGCCGCCCAGGTCCGCGTCCTCGCAGAAGCCGGCATCGACTTCATCAAGGACGACGAGCTCCAATCCGACGCCCCCCACTGCCCCTTCGAGGCTCGCGTCACAGCCGTCATGGCCGTCCTCAACGAAATCGCCGACCGCACCGGAAAAAAGGTCATGTACGCCGCCAACCTCACCGGCGACCTCGACCAGATGCTCCGCCGCCATGACCAGATCGTCGCCCATGGCGGCACCTGCCTCATGGTCAGCATGAACTCCATCGGCCTCCCCGCCATGAAGGTCCTCCGGGCCCATTCCCAGCTCGTCATCCACGGCCACCGCAACGGCTGGGGCATGCTGGGCCGCTCCCCCGCCCTCGGCATGAGCTTCCTCGCCTTCCAGAAACTCTGGCGTCTCGCCGGAATCGACCACACCCACGTCAACGGCATCCAGAACAAGTTCACCGAGTCCGACACCTCCGTCATTGCCTCCGCCCGCGCCTGCCTCACTCCCATGTTCCCCCCACCGCATCCCGGCTGCGAGATCATGCCCGTCTTCTCCTCCGGCCAGTCCGCCCGCCAGGCCCCCGCCACCTTCCAGGCCCTCGGCAGCACAGACCTCATCTACGCCGCCGGCGGAGGCATCATGGGCCACCCCGCCGGCCCCGCCGCCGGCGTCCGCTCCCTCCAGCAAGCCTGGGAGGCCGCCGTCCAGCACATCCCCCTCCCCACCTACGCCGCCTCCCACCCCGAACTCGCCCAGGCCCTCGAACTCTTCGGCAGCTAGCCATGCCCATCCTCTACACCTTCTATGGCGACGACTTCACCGGCTCCACGGACGTTCTCGAGCAACTCGCCTCCAACGGCATCCCCGCCGTCCTCTTCCTCCGTCCCCCAACACCGGAAGACCTCGCCGCCTTCCCCAACGTCCAGGCCATCGGAATAGCGGGAGACAGCCGCTCCCGCTCCCCCGAGTGGATGACCGCCAACCTCCCGGCTATCTTCACCACCCTGGCGCAATTCCAGGCCCCCATCACCCACTACAAAGTCTGCAGCACCTTCGACTCCAGCCCCCAGCACGGCAGCATCGGCCGGGCCATCGAACTCGCCCTCGCAACCTTCAACACCCCCTTCGTTCCCATCGTCGTAGCCGCCGCCCACCTCCGCCGCTACGTCGCTTTTGGGCACCTCTTCGCCTCCGCCCCGGACGGCCAAATCCTCCGCATCGACCGCCACCCTATGTCCCGCCACCCCGTCACCCCTATGCGCGAGTCCGACCTCCGCCTCCACCTGCGCGCCCAAACCCAGCTCTCCATTGGCCTCGTTCCCATCCCGTCGCTCACCGATCTCCACGCTGCAACGGAAGCAGCCGAGGCTGAACTCGCCTCCGGCACCCGCCTCCTCCTCTTCGACTCCGTCACCCCCGACCAGCAATCCATCGTCGGCCAGTACCTCTGGTCCGTGGCCCAACGCACCCCACTCTTCTCTGCCTCCAGCTCCGGCCTCACCTCCGCCCTCATCGCCGCCTGGAAGTCCACCCCACCACCTGCGCCTCCACCCATCCCCCCCGCCAAACCCCTCCTCGTCCTCAGCGGCTCCTGCGCTGCCGGCACCGAGCGCCAGATCCGCTGGGCCCTCACCCACGGCTTCCACGGCATCCCCGTCTTCCCGGATGACGTCCTCGCCCCCCAAACCCTTACCGCCGTCCTCACCTCCCTCACCGCCGGCCAGGACACCATCGTCTACACCGCCCTTGGCCCCACAGCCGCTCCCGCCCACGGAGACACCCTAGGCATCGCCCTCGGCACCTTGCTCGCCCAAGTCCTGACGCAACTCCCCATCCGCCGCGTCCTCCTCTGCGGCGGCGACACCAGCTCCCACGCCATCCAGCAGCTCTCGCTCACAGCCCTCACCTGGCTCGCCACCCTCCAGCCCGGAGCCCCCCTCTGTCTCGCTCACGGAGGGCAGGGAAGCGCACCACTCGAGCTCGTCCTCAAGGGAGGGCAGGTGGGGACGGAGGACTTCTTCGCTCTCGTAAAAAGCCCTGGACCATGAATGCAAGGTTGTGGTGAATGGCGTACAGAACGTGGTTTTCCGCTGGCGAAACGTGGTCAAGTGACAGCGTGTGGTGATGGTGAACCCGTGATTGGCGCGGGTTTCACCACACTTAACCACGATTAATTTCGTTGTCGGTGGCCAGCTAATAGCAAGCTGGTTAACTTTGGCCTCTGGCGTGCGTTTTTGCATGGGCACTTTCAGGGGGGCGCTCAGGAGCCGAAACAACGCGTCTGCGTTGAAAAACAGCCTATTCGGGGCGCGACATCCGCACATCATCCTGCATTCCCTGCGTGCAGTCCACCATCGCGAACAACACCGCCGCCACCAGCACCATGGCCGCGATGGCGCGCAGCGGCAGGTTGTAGTCCCCCGTAGCCCGCACCAGGTACCCGAACGCCACCGTACAAACCCACCCCCCCAGGTTCCCCGCAGTATTCATCATCCCCGTGGCGGTCCCCCCATGCCGCCCCCCCAGGCTCATACACATCGCCCACGCCGAAGGCAGCATCAGGTCCATCACTCCAAACCCCAGCGTTGAAAGCACCACAATCGCCGTATGCCCCCGCACCGCGCTCATGCTCAACATCAGCCCCGCCGTCCCGACCAGGCACACCCCGGTCACCCACCGGTAGCTCATCTTCCGCCCATACCGCACCACCAGCCGCTCACTCACACTCCCGCCGACGAGGTTCCCCACCAGCCCCATCAGGAACGGAAACGAAGCAAACAGCCCCATTTGCGCCTGCGAGAACCCCGCCCCGCGCACCAGCCACGTCGTAAACCACCCATAGTAGAACCAGCTCCCCCACGCATAGCAGAAGTAGGCCACTGTAATCAGCCACAGATGCTTCAGCCGCAGCAACTGCCCCCACGGCGCAGCCTCATGCCGCTCCGGCAGGTCACCCGCTCCAATCTCCACCAGCTCCGTCGCGGTAATTCCCGCCATCTCCTCCGGCTCATTCCGGAACCACGCCCACCAGCACACCGACCACACCACACCCAGCCCGCCCAGCAACCAGAACACCGCCCTCCATCCAAAGTGCCTCGCAAACGGCACCAGCAGCAGCGGAGCCAACGCCCCACCCAGCCGGCTCGCCCCCCACACATACCCCTGCGCCCGCGCGTGCTCCTGCTTCGGAAACCAGCGTGAGATCACCCCCGCCGCGTTCGGATAAGCCCCCGCCGCACCAAGTCCAAACAAAAACCTCGCCCCCACCAGTTGCCCAAAGTTCCGGCACCACCCCGTAGCCGCCGTAAACCCACTCCACCACACCGTAATCCGAGTCAGCTCCGACCGCTGCCCTCTCCTATCCCCCCGCGCCCCCGAAGGAATCTCGAACAGCGCATTGGCCAGCACATACGCGCTCAGCACCCAACCCCACTGAGCAGGCCCCAGGTGCAAATCCCCACGAATCCCTGGCTCCGCCACCGGAATCGCCAGACGATCCAGAAACGTAATGACGGACATGACGCACAGGAACCCCAGCACGCCATGCCTCTTCTTCAAGCTCTCATCTCCCGCAGAATCCGTCCCGCCTGCCGCACCGCAAGCTCCGGGCTGCTCAGCACCGGCATCGCCAGCGCCCCCGCCGGCATCGCCTTCACCACCCGCGCCATGGAAGCCTGCGCCAGCACCACCACGTCCACCCCCTTCATCTCGTTCATCAACGCCCTGCTCAGGATACCGTCATGCGTCGCCGTATCCCCGGCCAGCACGGCCTCAAACGCTCCATCGCACAACGAACTCACAATCTCGATCTCCCTGCCCGCCTTTGCTGCCTTCGCCAGCAGCAGTTCGATCGTCGGCTCCAGCGTCGTCTTCAAGGTCGCCATCACGCCAATCCTGCGCCCCATGGCGACAGCCTCCTCCGCCATCGCCTCATCCACCCGGATCACCGGCACATCGAACAGTTGCTGCCCAAGCGCCACCGCCGCGCCAATGGACGAGCACGTCACCATCACCGCATCCGCCCCCGCGGCTTCGGCTGATTCAATCATGCTCAACAGCCTCCGCATCGTCACGCGCCGCAGCCATCCCGTGCGGATCGTATCCTTGATCAGGCTCTCGTCCACCATGTGGAACACGGTCGTCTCGGGCATCTGCTCCGCGCACAACGCGCCGAACAGCGGGGTCAGGGTAGGACTCGTATGGATCACTGCCAGTGTCTGCGCCAACGCTATCATCTCCAGGCTGAATCTCTCGGTTGCGGCCCTTCTTAGTGGAACGCCTTCTCTTCTACGCGCGACCCCTCCCTTAGTAAAGGACAGATGCAACTCCGCGTTAGAACTGGCATTTTTATGCAATTTCACACAAATCAAATCCGCATACCGGAACCCAATCCGCTCCGCCTCGCGGGAACGCCGCCATTCACCATGTCCCACCGAAGGCCATCATCCTCGCATAGCAAATTCCGCCGCATCTCTCTATCCTGAGTCACGCATCCGCAATCCGCGAGGTCTCGCTCTGCTCTCACTCCGCCGCATCGCCGTCCCCCTTCTTCTTCTTGCCGCGGCTGCGACCCTCCCCGCCCAGCAGCAGCCTTCCGCTCCCCTCCTCGGCACCGCCTGGTATCCGGAGCAATGGCCTGAATCGCGCTGGGACGCCGACCTCACCTTGATGGAACAGGCTCACATGAACGTCGCCCGCGTGGCCGAATTCGCCTGGTCCACCCTCGAGCCCTCGGACGGCCACTTTGACTTCACCTGGCTCGATCACGCCATCGCCCTGGCCGCCAAACACCACATCGCCGTCGTTCTCGGAACCCCCACCGCCGCCCCACCCGCATGGCTCACCACGAAGTACCCCCAAACCCTCCGCCTGGAAGAAGACGGCCGCCGCGCCGAACACGGCAATCGCCAGCAGTTCTCCGCTAACGACCCCAAATACCGCGAGCTTGCCGCCCGGATCGCGCACCAGATGGCCGTCCACTACGGCCACAACCCAAACATCCTCGGCTGGCAGATCGATAACGAGATCGGCGCCCCAACCTTCGACCCCTCCGCCGTCCGTCAGTGGCACCAGTGGCTCGCAAAGAAATACGTCACAGTCGCTGATCTTAATCAACGATGGGCCACCGCCTACTGGTCCCAGACCTACGACACCTTTGACGAGATCCCCTTCCACTCGAAGGGCGAAAACCCCGCACTCCTGCTCGACTACAAGCACTTCGTCACCGACACCTGGACGGCTTACGTCCAGAACCAGATCGACGCCATCCGCCCCGCCGTCGACGCCCACCAGTTCATCACCACCAACACCATGCACTGGTACTCGGTGTACGACCACTACACCCTCCACCAGAACCTCGACCTCGCCGCCTGGGACGACTACGTCCCCGATGGCAAGCTAGACCCCGCCCTCAACGCCGCACAGCACGATCTTGTTCGTGGCTATAAGCAGAAGAACTTCTGGGTCATGGAGACGCAGCCCGCCTTCGTCAACTGGGGCCCGGTCAACGCCTCCCTTCCACCCGGCGTTACACGCGAGATGGCCTGGCAGGCCGTCGGCCACGGTGCCGACGCCGTTCTCTACTGGCAATGGCGCTCCGCACTCAACGGACAGGAGCAGTACCACGGCTCCGTCCTCGGCCCGGACGGCCTCCCCGTCCCTGTCTACGCCGAAATCCAACACCTCGGAGAAGACTTCGCCAAGCTCACCTCCACTCTCGCCGCCCGGCACTTGTCCTTGGCCGCCTTCTCTCCCGTCAGCAGGGTCGCCATGCTTCAGTCGTATGACTCCCACTGGGCCATCGACTTCCAGAAGCACACCAACAAATTCGACTACGTCACCTCCTTCCTGGACTTCTACCGCGCCATCTCGCCCATCGCCCAGTCCATCGACATCCTCTCCCCGCAGGCCGATCTCACCCCATACCCCATCGTCTTCGCCCCCGCCCTCAACGTCCTCCCGGAGCCCGTCGCAAAGCATCTTCTAGCCTACGTAGAAGGCGGTGGCCACCTCGTTCTCGGCCCGCGCTCCGGCATGAAGAACGCGGACGACGGCCTCCAACCCAACCGCCAGCCCGGCCCCCTCGAGTCCGCCCTCGGCGCACAGGTCAACCAGTTCTACGCCCTCGAATCCCCCGTCATGATCACCGGCCCGGCCGGCTCCGGCAAAGCGGCCATCTGGGCAGAAGACCTCAAACCTCTCACCCCCGCCACGCAAACCCTCCTCACCTACGGAGAAGGCAACGGCTGGCTCACCGGCCACCCCGCCGCTGTCCAACGCGCCTTCGGCGAGGGCTCCATCACCTACCTCGGCGCAGACCTCGACCCCAAACTCATGTCCACCTTCATCGCCGCCCAACTGGACGCCGCCTCCATCAAACCCATCCTCACCGGCCTCCCACCCGGTGTAGAACTCATGGAACGCTCAACCCCCGATCATCATCGCCTCCAGATCTTCCTCAACCACACCAACACCCCACAGTCCATTCATGGAACCGCCTCAGGCACAAACCTCCTCACCGGCCAGCCCACCGCTCCCACCCAACTTGCCCCCCACGACGTAGCCCTCTGGCTCCTGGCAGGCCCGCAATGAACCGTCTCTTCCTGTTAGCCGCGCTGCTCTGGAATATGCAACCACTCCAGGCACAAATCCCATACCAGACCCCCAACGCCCCCGTCCTCGGCTCAGCCTGGTACCCCGAGCAGTGGCCCGAATCCCACTGGGAGTCCGACCTCTCCCTCATGGAGCAGGCCCACTTCAACGTTGTCCGCATCGGCGAGTTCGCCTGGTCTTCCATCGAGCCTTCCGAAGGCCACTATGACCTCGACTGGCTCGACCGCGCCATCGCACTCGCCGCCAAACACCACCTTGCCGTCGTCATGAGCACCCCCACCGACGCCCCACCCGCCTGGCTCACCTCCAAATACCCTGACACCCTCGGCACCAACGCTGACGGCAAGCTCCGCGAGCACGGCAACCGCCGCCAGTTCAACTACGCCAGCCCCCACTACCGCCAGTTCTGTGCAGAGATTGTTACAAAACTCGCCGAACGCCTCGGCCACAACCAAAACATCATCGGCTGGCAGATCGGCAACGAGTACACCGACGAGTCCTTCGACCCAGCCACCCGCGCCCAGTTCCAGCAGTTCCTCAAAGCGAAGTACAAAACCCTCGACAACCTCAACGCCCGCTGGACCACCGCCTACTGGTCCGAAACGTATCAGGACTGGTCACAAATCCCCCTTGAACCCACCAACGAAAATCCCGGCCTCCTGCTCGAACATAAACACTTCGTGACCGCCACCTGGCGCAGCTTCCAGCATGAGCAACTTGCCATCCTCCGCGCCCACATCCTTCCCACCCAGTTCATCACCACCAACATCGGCGGCCTCGCCTGGTCGGACAACTGGGACCACTACGCCATGACCGCCGATCTCGACCTCGCCGCCTGGGATGATTACGTCGGCCAGGGCCACCTCGACGCCCCCAAAAACGCCATGCTCAACGACTTCGTCCGCGGCTGGAAGCGTCAAAACTTCTGGGTCATGGAAACTCAGCCCGGCTCCGTAAACTGGGCCCCCGTCAACAACGCCCTCGCCCCCGGCGAAACCCGCGCCCTCGCCTGGCAGACCATCGGCCACGGCGCGGACGCCGTCCTTTATTGGCAGTGGCGCGCCGCCCTCAACGGCCAGGAGCAGTACCACGGAGCCATCGCCGGCCCCGACGGCAAACCACTCCCCATCTACGCCGAACTCCAGCAACTCGGCCACGACCTCTCGCTCACCCGCACCGCCCTCGCCGGCACATCCCCCCACTCCGACGTCGCCCTCCTCTACACCTACGACTCCCGCTGGGCCATCGGCTTCCAACCCCACAGCAAAAATTACGATCAGCAACAAGTCCTGTTACGTTTTTACGCCCCCCTCGCTCGTACTCAATCGGTAGACATCATCGACCCAACCCAACCTGGCTCCCTCAACCAGTACAAGCTCCTCGTCGCCCCCTCCCTCAACGTCATCGACGAGACCCTCGCCGCCAAACTCCTCGCCTACGTGCAACAAGGCGGCCACCTCGTCCTCGGCCCTCGCTCCGGCATGAAGGATCAATTCAACTCCCTCAACCCGCAACGCCAACCCGGCCCCTTAGCCGCCGCCCTCGGTGCCAAAGTCGAGCAGTACTACGCCCTTGATAAGCCAGTCTCCCTGACCGGCGAACTTGGCCAGGGCGAAGCCGATTCCTGGGCCGAAGCCCTCACCGTCCCCGCCGCAGGCCACGTCGACCTGCGCTACTCCGACCCCGCCGGCTGGCTTGACAACCAGCCAGCCATGATCACGCAGCGCATCGGGAAGGGAAGCATCGCCTACCTCGGCACCCTGCCCTCTCAGCCCCTCATGGAGTCCATCCTCAGCAAGGCCTCCAGCGCAGCCTCGGTTCCCGCCTCGCCCATACCCATGCTCTCGCAGGGACGGCCGCCGTCTGTGGAGGTCCTGGTCCGCTCCAGCGCAACATCTTCCGTGACCATCGTTATCAATCACGGCTCAACCACTTACTCCACCATCTTCCCGGCGCCGCCGCTCAATCTGCTCTCAGATCATCCGCACGATTCCATCTGCGGTCTTGAGCTTCCACCCCAGGGCGTCGCCGTCCTCGTCCCGGATCGCAGCGCGTCCCACAAGCCGGCCTCGGGCTGCGTCGTGATGAAGCAATCCAAACCATAGCCCATAATGCTTCGGAGCCACCATGCCGCAATCTCGCCGTCAGTTTCTCGCTACCAGCGCCTTTGCCCTCGCCGCTCCACGCCTTCTTGCTGCACCAGACCCCATCGCCCCTTACGCCACCCCCTACAAATACCCGGCCCTCATCCTCGGCCCCACCCACACCGCTGGCAGCTTCGACGAAAAAGCCGTGGACGACCCCATCGTCTTCCGCGTTAACGGCCTCTTCCACATGCTCTACATCGGCTTCGATGGCACCGGCTACCAGACCGGCCTCGCCACCAGCCCGGACCTCATCACCTGGACCCGCAAAGCCCTCGTAGGCCCTCGCGACCCTGCGTCCAAATACACGAAGTACAACCTGGCCATCAGCTCCATCCTCCGTGACAAGAACCTCCACGGCACCGGCGAAGCCATCAAGGTAGACGGCCAGTACATCGCCGCCTGGAACGCCTACCCCAGCTCTGGCTATGAAGAAGGCGCAGCCGTCATCGGCCTCGCCCGCTCCCCAGACCTCCTCCACTGGACCCTCACTGACCCCATCCTCAACCCGGAAGACGGTGCCCCCTGGGAGCACGGTGGCCTCTATCGCCCCGACCTCGCCCTCTTCGACGGAACCTACTTCCTCTACTACAACGCCAAAACCGATACCCTCCCCAAATCCGAAGGCGGAGGCTGGCACGAGCAAACCGGCGTAGCCACCTCGAAAGACCTGAAGACTTGGACGCGCTCGCCCCTCAACCCCATCCTCGTCAACGGCCCACGTGGCTCATCCACTTACCCCGCCATCAATCCTCAGCATGACCAGGCCCCACCCGCCCCAGACTCTCGCGACTCCCGTTTCGCCTCCAACCCCTTCGTCATGAAGTACGGCCACCAGTACGCCATGTATTACTTCGGCTTCGGCTACCAGCGCCCCGGCCGCGCCTGCGAGCTCCTCGCCCTCGGCCCCGACTCCACCCACTTCACCAAAGTCGCCCAGGTCCTTATCGACACCGGCGCCCCCGGCTCCATCGATGAGACCTTCGCCCACAAGCCCTCCGTCATCTTCCACCAGGGTATGCTCTACCACTTCTACTGCGCCGTCTCCGGCAAGTACCCCAATGAGCTTCGCGGCATAGCCGTAGCCCGCTCCAAACCCTTTAGCTCACCGTCAAAATTACTTCGGCCATAGCCGCGCACCATGCATCACCTTGACAATTTCAACAGAGTCCGCGCCCATCCGATAAACCACGATGTAGGGCGTCCCGGATACCACCAACTCCCGCGTTCCCGGAACCCGTCCCAGCCTGCCCATCGCCGGAAACTGCGCAAGCAATGCGACGCGGCGAAGGATCTCAGCATCCACACTCAGCGCTGCCGTTACATTGTCTTCGGCAAGGGCGTCCACAATCTCCGCGAGCTCTTGATCCGCGGACGGAAACCAATCAACCCTCACGCGCTCTTCTTGTGAGCGAGAAACCGCGCCGCACGCTCTTCGCTACGCCGAACTACCTCATCATGTGGAATCAGAGGCCCCGCATATTGGAGTGCCCCTTCAATCTTCGCGCGAGCCCACTCATCGTAGCCTTCCTCGGGCTCAACGACACCTTCCACATAGCTCCGCATCAACTCCACCAGCACCCCCTCCACCGGTTCCCCGGACCTCTTGGCCGCAGCCTCAAAGCTCCGCTTCAACTCGCTCGGAACCATCACCCTGATCTCTTCTGCAACCGGCACACTCGCATCGCTCATCGTTCCTCCATGCCTACCATCCTAGTCCCGCACCACAAACTCATGCATCCCCGCCCCCACCCGCTTCCTCGACCCATCCGGCAGCACCACCGTCGCGCTCACTGGCACCGTCACCGTATACGTTGTCCCTCCCGCACTCGTCCTCCAGTCGCTCTCCACCTTCCCCAGCTTCGATTCATATCCGCACTTCACCCACGCCACTCCCTTCACCACCTTCGGCCTGATGAGAACCTGCTCCCCCACCCCCCGGCTCATATCCATATCAATCCCCCCCAGCCCCCGATAAAACCACTCCTCCCCTCCCCCCAGCATGAAGTGATCCTGGCTGTTCTTCGGATTCGCATCCCAGGCCTCCGTCAGAGCCGTCGCTCCCGCCTTCAACTGCGACCCATAACTCGGCGCATCCGTCCGCATCATCATCGCCATCACCACGTCATCGCGCCCCGCCTCCATCAGCGCCCGCAGCATGTACGGATACCCCACCTCCCCCGTCGTCACATGGTCCCCATGCGCATGGATGTCCTCGACCACATGCGCCAGCACCTGTGCCTTCCGCTCCTGCGGCACAATCCCAAGCGCCAGCGGCATCGCATTCGCCGTCTGACTCCCCGTGTCATACCACCCCTTCGCCCCATCCCAAAACTTCGCATTGAAAGCCGCCGCCGTCTTCGTCGCCAGCCCCTCATACCCCGCCGCATCCCTCTCATTGCCAAGCATCTTTGCGATCCTCCCCATCGCCCGAGCATCCTCATACAACATCAGCGTCCCCGTCACCCCCAGCGTCGTATTCTTCTCGAACCCTGGCCCTCCCGGTCCAATGTCATACCAATCCCCCAGCCCATACGCCACAATCCCATCCTTCGCCTTGCCTTGCAGATATTCCACATACCGTTGCATCACCGGATAAGCCGTCGCCAACTCCCCCTTATCCCCATAAAACTTGTACGCCGCCCACGGCCCCAGCACCGCCGCGCTCCCCCATTCCGGCGAGTCGTCATAGATCGGATACTTCGGCCCGAACTTCGTATACTGCGGCGCAATCGTCGGCACCATGCCCGTGCCATCCTGCGCATCCGCAATGTTCCTGTCCGTGGCCCGGTACAGCCCCTCCAGGTCGCTATTGAACATCAGCCCCGCCGCCACCAGATGCGTCTCCTCCAGCCACCCCAGCTTCTCCCGGTGCGGGCAGTCCGTAAACAGGCTTGCCTCGTTGTTGTGCATCGCCTCCACAATCAACTGATGGATCGCATTCAGTTGCATATTCGAGCTCTCAAACGTCCCCACCACCTTCGCATCCGAATGCTCCGCAATCCCACTCAGCCCCTTCACCTCCCCACGTCCGCTGGTCCACTCCGCCTGCACATACCGGAACCCGTAGTACCCAAACTTCGGCTCCCACTCCTCGCCCGCCCGCCGCCCAGCCAGCGTATACGACCACCACATCGGCCCACCCGAACTCCCCTGCGACACCGTCCCATCCTCCTTCAGCAGCTCCCCCGGAGTCAGTCGCAGCACCGCCCCCGCCTCGCCCTGTACGCGAACATGAACAATCCCCGCAAAGTTTTGCCCCAGGTCATACACCACGCGTCCCCCACCCACTTCGGACGTCTTCACCGCCGCATGCTGCTCATGCTGCCCAACCTCCTCCGTCACCGCCGCCGTCAGCCGCCCTCCCGGCCCATCCACCAGCTTTACCGCGCCCCATTCCAACCCCGCTTCCCGCCGCGCATCAAAGTCCTCCCCGCCATACGTTGAATCGAACATCACCGGCCCCCGCGCCGCCTTCCACGCTGCATCCGTCCCCACCACCTCCGTCCGCCCCCCCACATACGTCAGCCGCAGCTCCGCAATCATCTTCGGAGCCCCAAAGCTCCCTTCCAGCTTCGTATATCTCGCCTTCCCATTCGCCATCACGCTGCGTTGCACGTTGTACATGCCATTGCCCAGCATCACCCCCAGCACATGCTCCCCCGGCTGCACCCCCGGCGTCACGTCATAGCGCTCGAACATCACCGTCTTCCGATAATCCGTCCAGGCCTCATGCAGCCCCGGCTTGCCCACCATCCCCCCATCCACCGACACCTCAAACTGCCCCAGCCCCGCGATCCGCAACTCCACCTTCGCTACCTTCCCCCTTACCGCAAACTCCCGCCGAAACACCGGCATCGGCTTACTCCCATCCACCTCCGCCCCATCCCGCTCCGTACTCCAAGGCGCGCCAATCCACTTCGCCGTCCACTCCTGAGCCGCACTGACTCCGAACATCCCCACCCAAATCCACGCCGCAACCAGCCACCGCATCGTCATGCCTATCAAACTACCCTGCCCTCTGCTATCGTGTCGCCGTGAAACTCTTCGCCACAGCCGCCCTCACGCTCCTCGCCACCTCCCTCCCCGCCCAACACCCCAACTACCCCGCCAACATCGCCCGCCAGGTCGCCAAGGTCCACGCCGCCAACGCCCACGCCCCCGCCGGCAAGGCCACCCCCTTCGCGCCCACCTGGGACTCCCTCGCCCAGTACCGCTCCCCGGCCTGGTTCTCCGACGCTAAGTTCGGCATCTTCCTCCACTGGGGCGTCTACTCCGTTCCGGCATTCGGAAACGAATGGTACTCCCGCAACATGTACGTCCCCGGAAACAAGGCCTTCGACCACCACATCGCCACCTACGGACCCCAGTCCAAGTTCGGCTACAAAGACTTCATTCGCATGTTCAAAGCCGAGCACTTCGACCCCAACGCCTGGGTCGATCTCTTTGCCCAGGCAGGCGCCCGTTACGTAGTCCCCGTAGCCGAGCACTGCGACGGCTTCGCCATGTACGCCTCGGACATCACCCCCTGGAACGCCGCCCAGATGGGCCCCCACCGGGACGTCGTCGGCGAGCTCGCCCAGGCCACCCGCGCCCACGGCCTCCACTTCGGCGTCTCCTCCCATACCGCCGAGCACTGGTGGTGGTACGGCCTCGGCCGCACCTTCCCCTCGGACGTCCGCGAAGCCATCGACCATCCCGCCCAGAACCCCCTTACTGCCCAGCTCTACGGCCCCGCCGGAAGCATGTCCCTCCCCGGCCCAGGCCAGGAGCTCAACAAAATGTCCGGCGATGCCGCCGAGCCCAACCCCTCCCACCTCGAGCTCTGGCTCCCACCCGACCAGCCCTGGCTCGACAACTGGCTCGCCCGCAACACAGAGCTCGTCGATAAATACCACCCGGACTTCCTCTACTTCGACTGGTGGATCGGCCAGCCCGCCTACAAGCCCGCCCTCCAGCAGTTCGCCGCCTACTACTACAACGACGCCGCCAGGCGGAACGCCCCCCAGCCCGTTCTCACCTACAAACAGGAAGACTTCCCCCCCAACGCCGCCACCCTCGATATCGAACGCGGCAAGCTCGACGCCCAGCGCCTCCTCCCCTGGCAGACCGATACCAGCATCTCCGTCCACTCCTGGGGCTACGCCGAACATGACGAGTACCGCACCGCCCCCTCGCTCCTCCAGCAGCTCGTAGACGCCGTCTCCAAAAACGGTAACCTCCTCCTCAACGTCGGCCCCAAATCGGACGGCACCATCCCCGAAGAAGCCCGCACCGTCCTCCTCCAGATCGGAGCCTGGCTCAAGGTCAATGGCGAAGCCATCTACAACACCCGCCCCTTCACCGTCTTTGGCGAAGGCCCCACCGTCGCCCCCAAAGACCCCACCGCCAAAAACCGCGACATCCAGACCTACACCCCCCAGGACATCCGCTACACCGTCGCCTCAAAATCTCTGGGCATCAACAAACTTTCCGCTGACCCCAAACACCCGGGTGCCCCATGCATCGCAGCCTCACCGCGATGCGTGGGTTCCTCAGACTCCAGCGCTCCATCCGATATCTACGCCACCGCCATGTCCTGGCCCACCTCCGGCTCGCTCACCATGCACGTCCTCTTCACCAAAAACCCCTACCTCCCAGCCCCCGTCTGCGCCGTCACCCTCCTCGGCTCCGGCAATGGAGCCACCTCCAAAATCCCATTCACCCAATCCCCCGACGGCCTCCACCTCACCCTCCCCGCCACCCCACCGGAGTCGATCAATCCCGCCAACCCCGCCGTCTTCCACCTCCAGACCACCTGCACCTAACCTCGCCGGACCACAAAAAAATCACGTCATCCTGAGCGAAGTCGAAGGAGGGGGTCCCGCAGCCCCACCGCGAGACCCTCGACGAAGGACCCGCCTTCGAATGGGTCACTTTCCCATAACGCCGTTTTCAAGGAAACGCACTCTTCACGCCGACACGCGCTGCGCGGAAGAGCACGGCTTCAGCCGTGCTCCAAAGCACTTGCCTTTGTGATAGGTCCGGGCTTTAGCCCGGACATTAAACCGCCACCTCACATCCCCATCCTGAGCGGGGGTCTCGCAGCCTCACCGCGAGACCCTCGACGAAGGACCACGTCCTTGAATCTCCAACTTCCGAAAACCCCGTTTCTCGCGGGTGCTTGCCCCGGGAACGCTCCGCCTTGCTTAAGGGCACACCTTCAGGTGTGCCGCAAAACCTCATACACCACATCCCCCTGAGCGGGGGTCCCGCAGCCTCATCGCGGGACCCTCGACGAAGGACCGGCCTTTGATAGGTCACATTCCTGCAACGCCGTTTTCCATCCGCGATGCGCGGGCTATTGAAAGACAAATGCCATCCTGTCACCACCCTTCCTGCGCCTCAAACCCAAGCGCCAAAGGCGCGAAATATACCAGCCTAGGGCGAAGCCCTAGGTTACCCACCCCCGCACATCCCCATCCTGAGCGGGGGTCTCGCAGCTCCACCGCGAGATCCCTCGACGAAGGATACGTCCTTGAATCTCCAGTTTCCGAAACGCCGTTTTCACGGCCTGGTAAGATCTTGAACGATGACCTCAGAACGTATGCACGAGTTGTTCGATCAGACTCTACTCGGCCAATACGAGGATGAGGAGCCTTGGGATGCGGTTTCAGAGCTTCGGAGTAACGGGAGTCGTGAGACGTTCGAGGTCGCCGCTCGATGGCTTCAGGACTACGAGCCACTGAAGAGGGCGAGGGGCGCCGCAATCCTTTCTCAGATGAGAAAGCCCTCCGAGGATCCGAAGGCCGAACCGAAATGGCTGTTTCGCGCAGAGGCGTTTCCCCTGATAGCAAACATGCTCGAATGTGAGGACGATCCTATCGTTTTGGACAGCGGCATAGCGGCTCTTGGGTTCCTATACGATTCAGCCGCAATTCCGATCATTGCCTCATACACAGAACATCCGGATGAGAACGTCAGATTTTCTGTAGCGTGTGCCCTGGGGCATTTCCCCAACGATGATGACGCGGTGACACGGTTGCTCACACTAACTCGGGATGTTGATTCGGACGTTCGAGATTGGGCTGTGTTCGGCCTTGGCGTACTAGGTGATGCGGATTCGACAGAAATTCGTGAATCGCTTTTTCAACGAGTCACTGACATTGATGAAGACGTACGAGAGGAAGCCATTATGGGGTTAGGCAAACGCCGCGATCTCAGGTTACTTCCCGTACTCCGTGGCCTGCTAGATGCCCCTACTCTCAAGCTGCGAATCGCAGAGGCCGCATCGGCCATGTTGGGTCTCAAGGAAGACCCTGAGGACTGGGAAGCCGACGACTACAAGCGAGCGTTGGAAGGGGCGTTTGGGCCTCCCTCTGCCTGATCTGACTCACTGAAGTGTCTTCCGGAGAGTCACGTTTTCGGCAACTTCGCTCTCAACTCACCCCTGACTGACAGCACGTCCCGGCATTACCCGTTCAGTCCCGCCCGCCCAAATTCCCATTCCGGCACCCAAACCCAGAAATCTTCCCCCGTCCCCCACTAAACACCCTCAAAAACCCCAGCAAATTCGCTTGTCAAGCCCCTAAACCACCTAACTCTCTCATTGCAAAACAAGATAGAGTTGGCGCAACTACCCCCTCCACTCAGGTAAAATGGAGCCAGATGGAAAATTTGAGCGTGGGGCTCACACAAGCAGCAGAAAGATCCTTCCAAAACTCACAACTCGTTTGTTTTGAATATTTTGCAGGTCAGAACGCCGAAAAATGGGACTTTTTCCATCCACCCACACGGTGATCCAGACCTAAGTACTATGTTCTGAATATTTTGCGCAATACTACGGGGTGGGGGGCTACTCCTTCGGCACATCCTTCAACCCCAGATGGACGTACTTGATCGTCTCCCGCTTCCACGTATACGTCATCTCCAGCCCGCCATCCGCAGCCTCAATCAGCGCCGGATAGCTGAACTGCCCCGCCGTATTCTCCAGCGTCGCAAACACACGAAAGTGCTCCCCATCCCGGCTCACCGCCAGGTTCAGCGGAGTCCGCCCGTTCGTCGTGTTGTTGAAGATCATCACCTCGCGCCCATCCTTCAGCCGCACTACATCCAGCCCGGAGTTGTTGTTCGGCACGTCGATGTATCGCGCCTGCGTCCAAGTCTTCCCGTAGTCCGTAGAGTCTGCCACCGCCACCTTCATCGCCAGCGTCCGCACCCGCGCATACAGCCGCAGATGTCCCGCACCCAGGTCGATCACCGAAGGCTGAATGATCCCCTCATACTTCCTCGCCCCCGGTTTGTAATCGGACCCCTTCTCCAGACTCACCGACCCCGCCGCTGGCTCAGGCTCCGGCGTCTCCTTGGCATCCACCTCCTTCGGCACCGTGATCGGCCCGTACTTGGTGAACGTCTTCCCCCCATCCGCACTGCGCTCCACCCACCCATTCCACATCCCACTCTCCACCGAACTCCCCGACACGACAGTCCCGTTACCGAGCACCAGAGGCTTGGCCCGGATTGGCCCCAGGATCCCCTCCGGCAGCCTCTCCTTGGCCGACCACGTCACCCCCTCATCCTCCGACCACCGCCGCCCGCCCCACCACGTCCCCGGCGACCCCCCCACCTTGTAGTACAGCCACAGCCTCCCATCCGCCGTATGGAACAGCACCGGGTTCCAGGAGGGTACCCCCGCCTCCCTCTCCAACTCCACCGGCTTCCCCCACCTACCCCCCACCCGCCGGCTCCCCCAAATAGCCACATCCGGATTCCGCTCCTTGGTCCCCCCAAACCACGCCGCCATCAGCTCACCGTTTTTCAACGTGACGATGGTCGAAGCATGGCTCTCCGGAAAGTTCGTCGAGCCCGGCTCAAAGATGAACTCACCCTTCGGCATCGTCTGAGCCGAAGCCATCGCCGAACCCACCAGCAGCAAACTCCAAACCGCCTTCATTGTGCCGCCTCAAAGTTGGACAACGTCACAATCTCTCCCGGCTCAACCACAACCTCCGCCGGCACCTCATGCGAGACCACATTCGCCAGCCGCTGGCTCGTCCGCTCTATCTCGGTCCAGCGCTGCCCAGCCCAATCCAGCTTCACCCGCTGCGCCTCGGTGGACCGGTTCAGCATCACCACCGTGTTCTTCCCGTCACCCGCAAACGCCGTCGTCAGCAGGTCCCCATCAGACGCCCTCGTCTCCACCCGCATCATCCCCTTCAGCACATGCCGGCTATACGCCCCCAGCACCCTCAACTGAAAACTAGAAGCCACCGGCATATACCCATTCGTCTTATCTGGCATCAGCAGCGCCCGTGAGCTCATAAAGCCCGGCTGCTCCGTATCCAAAATCAGCCAGCAGTACAGCAGCATCTCCGCATCCAGCTCCGTCAGATTCTTTTGGTAAAGCTGTCCCACATTCAGAGCCACACGGTACGAAGGCTCTTGGTAATGAGGATCGTTCAGACAGATCTCCGTTGCCAGAAACGGCTTGCCTGCACTCGCCTCGTGCAGCGCCTTCATGCTCGCGTCGTACAGGTCAGGATTCGCCATAAACTCCTGAAAGTCGTACTGGTGTGTCGCCGTAAAGTCCACCTTCGCCCAGGCATCTGGGTACTTACGCAGGTCCTTCACCCGATCCGTTCCCATGTACATAAAGCTCGCATCCGCCATGTGGATCTTCACGCGTTGGAATCCGGCCTTATCCAACTCCCGCCGCAGCACCACCACCATCTCCGCGAACACTTCCGGGGCCTGCTCCACCTCGTTCTGTACGCCCACAATAGCCGGCGCACGCCCCGTCAGCTCCTTCGCCTTCCTGCAGTAGTCCACCATGATCCGCGCATACTCCTCAGGCCGCGCCGCCGTCTTCACCGGCTTATTCCAGGCATCCAGGATCGGAGCGCCGGTGCTCTTGTACGGCCCGTCCGCCCAAGGTGGTAGAGCCCACATCTCGTAGATAACCTCCCCACCCATCTCCTGCGCTTTCTTGTTATAAGCAAAGCTGGAGACCTCCCCGTTCGGAAAGTTATCGCCGTAGTAGTGCGGAGTTGCGTCCCATAGGTCTGTTCTATTGGACAGATCCTGCTTCAGCTCAGACCCCATCGGATACTCACGATCGATCAGCAGGTTATACCGCTTCAGCATCGCCCAGTACTGCCGCTTCCCCTCATCACTCATCCGCTCATACGTCGGGATGCTTGGACTCCCTCCAAAGCCCAGCATCGTCTGATGCTTCGCCGCTCCATCCACACGGAGCGTAGCCTCCCGCGCCGTACTGGCCATTAGCGCTCCACTAACACTCAAATGTTCAGTCCGCGGAGCTACAAACTCCAACTGGTGCCGCAGCACGTCGAAGACGCAACTCTGCTTCAGTAGCACCATACCATTCACCAGCACACGCACCGATAGATGTGAATCCAGCACCACGCTCAGCGTCTTCGCCTCCCCCGTGAACTGCTGCTCGTCATCCCGTACCTCGCGCTCCGCATACCCACCGCCAGACCCCGGCAGCGCCGTCGAGTTATAAAACCGCTGCACCAGCCGTACCTTGGACGGCGTCAGCTCCACCGTGAACCCTGCGTGAGGCCCAGTAAAGATCCATTGAAGCTTTCCATGCCGCGGCACCGCCCCCTGTAGTGCCACCGTCCGCTGAAACAGCGCCGGAAGCTCATCATTGAAGTACGCTCGGGCAATCTCATCTGGCCTGGACCACCCCGGCCCCTTTGGTCCGTCGGAGACAAATGAAAATTTCTGCATGGTCGTGGCTGTAGTCACCGCAGTCGCCGGAAGCGATACAGCCTCTTGGGCCAGGCCGTTGAGTCCCGTTGCCACGACGAGCCATCCCCCCACCGCCATCCCGATCAACTTCAAGCCGTGCGCCTTTTGTTTCAAACGTTCCATGCGAATCATCCTAACTTGGGTTGCGGCGTTTCAAAAGCACTCGCTAACTTTCATTTATGTGCCTATACTGTGCCTTGCCGTTGCAGAGTCGTTTGAAGTTGGATCCAAAGGAGCATAGCGATGCGCCGCTTCAAAGGGATACGCAGAAGTGTTTCGACGTTTGCGTTTGCCTGCGCCCTGGCTTCTCTGCTTCCGGCGCAAACGGGCCCTCGTCCGCTTGACCCATCTCGCCAGCTACGACTCCTGAAACCTGCCCCTGTCTCCCATCTCAGCGAGCAGTTCATCTGGACTCGAGGGGACGCCGCTGCCCTCAACCCTGAACTGCAAGCCAAGGTTCGAGGCCAGGACCAAAAGGTTGAACCGCACTACTTTCGCTCAGCCTTCAACCTTACCGTCGTGCCCGGCCATGCCACGCTTTATCTTGCCGGACCTCGATCTGCCACGGTCTTTCTCAACGGTACGCAGGTAATGAAATTTAGCGACAATGGCCATGCTGAGAAGGGCTTCCACGTTGATACCGCTGATGTCGCCTCCGCGCTGAGAGCGGGTCATAACACCATCGCTATCGAAGAGGTGCGCGGCCATAGCTCTCTCCACACCGGCGCCAGCCCGACCATCAACCAGGTCACCTATGCTGAGGTATTACTGGTCAAAATCGTACCCCAATCGCTGGGAGTATTCGCCTCTCCCCTCGTCGCATCGGACGCCTCCTGGAAGAGCACACTTGCACCCGGCGAAGATTGGTCAGCCCCCGGCTTCAACGATACCAATTGGCCTTTCGTTCAGACCCTTGGAGTACCCGGGACGAAGAGCGACTTCCTCCAATGGAGCGCTGACGCAGGTCTGTATGCGTGGCCAGGTTACAGCGGCATCGGTGCCGCAATGCGGACTTTCCGCGTTGACGTGAAGCAGATTGCGGAAAATACGAGCACTGTCCGCATTCCCACACCCGAAACCATCCGAGGCGGAGGTCCTCTAACCGTCTTATCAACGTCTGATAAGGATGGGCCAACGTCCGTGACACTCGATTTCGGCCGTGAGATCGGCGGAAGGGTGCATCTCGTCTCAGCTTCAAATACGCTCATTCAGGTAGACACAAGCTATGGAGAGTCACTTGAGGAGGCGATCGAGCACCCGTATCTGGGCGTGAGGACGGTAAGCGTGCCGCCCCATGGCGAGGCCTTCGGTCCGAAGAGTGGATTCCGCTATGTGCGCCTGACTTTTCCTGGCGGTCCATCGACCTGGAGACGAATCGACGTCGAGGGCATTGCTTATCCAGTTCAATATCAGGGCGCATTTGAATCATCCGATGCCGAACTCAATCGCATATGGGAAACGGGCGCTTACACCGCCCATCTATGTATGCAAGAGGGAATTTGGGATGCTCCCAAGCGCGATCGCGGACGCTGGATGGGTGACCTGGATGTGACGGGCCGCGTCATCAGCAGCGTCTTCGCCAATCGCACTCTGATGGAAGAGACGATGACGCAGGTCATTGGAGACTCTCCGGTGGGGCGCGACGTTAATACCATCGCGGGATACTCGGCGCTCTGGATCACTGGTCAGGCTGACTTTTATCGCCATCTCGGAGATCTTTCGTACTTGCAGCAGATGCATGGGCGCCTCTTGGACCTGCTACAGCTCATGGACACGGAGTTGAACGAAGCAGGGCTCTTCACGAATCCCGCTAAACACAAAGTCTTTGTCGACTGGTCAAGCGGCCTAAATGCGGACACTCCCGAAGCACGCGCCGCCACCCATTTCGAATTCATCGCGGCCTACCGAGAAGCGATTTACTTGCTTGGCGAACTCGGGGACACGACACACGCAGAAAAGTACCGCCAAGCACTAGATCGTTTATGCGCCGCTGCTCAGGCGAATCTGCTGGCTCGCGATACAGGAACCTTCGGTGACCGATGGCAGACGAACGCGATGGCCGTTGTTTCGGGAGCCGCGACCACTGCGGAAGGGCCATCGATTTGGAAGCACGTACTCAGCACGGTCGATGATGATGCTTCCACGGCAGTGGTGACGCCCTACTACGGCTATTACGTCCTTTCCGCGATGGCTGCTTTGGACCACAGAGTCGAGGCTTTATCGTGGATGCGTAAATACTGGGGAGGAATGCTGGCCGAAGGCGCAACGAGCTTCTGGGAGGCCTACGATCCGCACTGGCCGCATCAAGACTTCCACTCCGCGCTGGAGGCAGACAACAAAAAGGGCTACTACGTCAGTCTTGCGCATGGTTGGGCGAGCGGCCCCACGGCATGGCTCATGCAACAGGTTCTCGGCATTGAGCCCACAGGCCGTGGCTTTCAAACAGTGACCATACGGCCGGATCTCTCAGGACTTGCTTGGGCACGGGGCGTCGAACCTACTCCAAGAGGATTGATCCGGGTCGAGATAAAACCGTCCTCGGTAAGCCTCACTCTACCTCCTGGCACTCGCACAACGGTGCTTCTGCCGTTCGCCTCAGGGAAGGGAACGATCATGGACAACGGACGCCCCGTTGATGCAATCTCCGCGGAAGAAGGCGCACGGACGAAGGTTATGGTCTTGCACTCCGGCGTTCATCATTTCACTTTCAGGGAGAACACTCAGTCATGAAGGTACGAGCAATTGCCTCCATCATTTTTACTTTCGTTCTCATGATGTTGGTTGGCACCCCCGCGTTATCGCAGCATATCCCTGGGTACAACTACGACGAGGCTAGAATCCCTCCCTATACTTTGCTAGATCCATTACTGCTAGCAAATGGAAGACCAGTAACAACGCCGGCCGCTTGGTGGTCCATGCGCCGACCTGAAATCATGCGGTTGTTTGAAGAGAATGTTTTTGGTCGCACACCATCCAACGCCCATGTTCCGCTTCGTGTGCAGCAGATCGAGGCGGATCGCAGCGCGCTCGAAGGTACGGCGATCCGTAAACAGATCGACATCTTCTTCACTGCCAAAGGCGAGTCAGGGCCTTTCATGCGCCTTCTGATCTATCTGCCTGCCCATCCCACGCACCCTAGCCCGCTCATCTTGGGCCTGAACTTCGGCGGCAACCAGACGGTGCTGGACGATCCGCAGATCAAACCGACTCTGACATGGAAACGTCCAAAAGGTGCTGATACGGTTGAGCACACCGCACCCCCTGATTCAAGCCGCGGCAGCCAAATCCAAGAGTGGCAGGTGCGTACGCTGATCGCTCATGGTTACGGATTGGCTACCGCATATTACGGTGACTTAGAGCCTGACTTCAAAGATGCGAGTCAGTTCAGCGTTCGGCAGCTCTTTGTTCAACCAAACCAGACGAAGCCGGCTTCCGACGAGTGGGGCGCGATCGGCGCATGGGCTTGGGGCTTGTCTCGTGCCATGGATTACCTGCAAACCGACCCTGATGTCGACGCAAAGCAGGTTGCTGTCACTGGCCATAGTCGCCTGGGCAAGACCGCGGATTGGGCCGCCGCGCAGGACATGCGTTTTGCTGCAGTACTTTCGACAGAGTCGGGCAAGGCCGGACAATCGGTCTCCAGACGTGGATTGGGTGAAAGCATCGCGCACCTTCAGCACTCGTTTCCTTACTGGTTTTGTCCCAACTACGCGAAGTGGGTTGGAAACGACCAACAGATTCCCGCGGATGGAAATCTGCTTCTCTCGCTCTTCGCTCCAAGACCGGTGTATGTGGCAAGCGCTGTCGGCGATGAGTGGTCCGATCCACGCGGCGAGTTTCTCTCGGCGGTCAGTGCCAGCAGAGTGTACGCGCTGCTCGGTGTCGGAGGCTTGTCTGGCGCAGAGATGCCCGCAGTGGACGCCCCCATCCATCAAGGTAATGTCGCGTATCACGTTCGCGCGGGCAAGCATGACGTAACCGCTTTCGATTGGGATCAATATGTGCAATTCCTCGACACCCACTTCCATAAGAAGGCTGTTCTCTCTGGAAAGGTGCACGAGTGACACATTCTTCGTTGCGATTGCCCGTTGTGCTGTTCGCTCTCTCCGCGTGCCTGTTCACCGCGGCCGCACAGAAGCCGGTCCAAGACCCAGCCACGACCGTGTTGAAGTCCTCTCAATTTGCCCACTATGTTGACGAATTTCGGCGTCAAGAAATGCTCGCAACGGGAGCGCAGTATGAAGGACTGAGCGGAGAAGAGACTTGGGCATGGATGAAGCATCAGATTCCATGGTTCGAATCCTCCGACCACAGCTTTGAAGAGATGTATTACTTCCGCTGGTATGCGTGGCACAAGCACCTGGTCAAGGCACCCAGCGGATACATCATCACGGAATGGCTCCCCAAGCCTGAGTTCAAGGATGGTAGTTTCGGTGCCCTGCCCGATGCGGCACCGTTTCACATCGCGGAGGCTCGCTGGCTCCACGATCCGAAGATCGCTGAAGAAGATGCACGGTATTGGTTCTCTCCCGGCGTTGATAGCCACAAGTACAGCGATGCGCTGGCTTGGACGGTACGTGATCTGGCGCTGGCGAATGGGAATCAGTCGATGGCTCTCGCGCTGCTGCCCGCAATGATTGCAAGCTACAGAGCGTGGGAGGTGGCGCAGCAGGATGCGAATGGCCTCTTCTGGTCGATCGATACGCGCGACGCAATGGAGAAGTCCATTAGCGGTGATGGTTATCGTCCAACGCTCAATAGCTACATGTATGGAGATGCTCGTGCAATCGCCGACCTCAGTCGCGATGCGACTATCAAGGCGGAATTCACGACCGAGGCAGATCGCCTTCATGAACTGATTGAAGAGAATTTGTGGAATCCCACGGACAAATTTTACGAGGTGCTTTCCCCCGCGGCGGACTCAGGGATACGCAAGCAGAAGAAGTTTGCAGATCCCGGCACAACCCTGAAGCTTTCGGGGGTTCGAGAACAGATTGGATACGATCCATGGCTCTTCGGAATACCGGCCGCCGACCATGGTGTTGCATGGAAGCAGTTGTTCGATCCAGCAGGGTTCGACGGAAAGTATGGAGCGACGACCGCCGAGCGGCGCAGCCCGAGGTTCCGCTTTACGAGCTCAGATCAATGCACCTGGAACGGCCCTGAGTGGCCATTCGCGATGACACAGACACTGCTTGCGCTTGCAAATTATGAAGATTCCACGAAAGACTCCGTTATGAACTCCGCGGATTACTACCGTCTCTTCGAACGTTATGTTTCAGCGCAACATCTGAAGCTCGCGAACGGAGAAACGGTGGATTGGATTGACGAAGATCTGGATGCAGATACTGGGGAGTGGATCGCGAAGAACATGCTGATTGCGAAGAACAAGCAGGTGGGACGCGGAAATTACTACAACCACTCTGGTTTCGCGGACCCATTGATCACCGGCCTGATCGGTCTACGCCCCCGGCAGGATGACAGGATTGAGATCCATCCGCTGCTGCCGCCGCGTACCTGGACGCATTTTGCCATGGATGGATTGCCATATCACGGGCACATGCTCACGATCGTTTGGGATGCGACGGGTCAGCACTATCACCTTGGAAGCGGCTTCCGCCTGATGGTGGACGGCAAACTGGCTGCAAAACGTACGGATATTGGCCCTCTTTGGGGCAAGCTCTAGTTGAGCGAGGAGAAACACTTGAACGGATCGAAGTTGAGAATCATGGTTGCAGGAACGCTGTTTGCTTCTTCTCTTACAGGCTTGGGCCAGAAGGATGGGAGCCCCGCTGTGCGGGAAGGGGAAAAGGCTCACACGATGGCGGCCGATGGGGTCCCGATCGTGGTCCGCATTCCGGCCGGAAGCTTTGTGATGGGGGCTGATGCGGGGAGTCTGCCCGATGCGGTGACGCAGGGGATTGGGGTGATGTCGCGCCGTCCTGAGCACGGCGACTTTGACGAGCTTCCAGCGCATCCGGTTCGGATTGCTCACGCATTTGCGATATCCGTGAACGAAGTGACGCCGGAGGAATTCCGTCAGTTTGACTCGTCTTTTCAGGCCGGTGCAGCAACACAGGCCTATGCGGCCGGTGTCAGTTGGGACCGGGCGGAGGCTTACTGTGCGTGGCTGACGCACAAGACGGGTAAGCCTTGGCGTCTTCCTACCGAGGCGGAGTGGGAGTACGTGGCTCGCGGTGGCGCCAAGGCTGTCTTTGGGGGCTCAGCGTCGATGCCGAAGGTGGACGTGGCGAATGCGTTTGGCGTGAAAGATATGGGTGTGGGCCGGCCGGAATGGGTGGCGGATTGGTATGGCCCGTATCCATCCAGCGCGCAAGTGGATCCTGCTGGTGCTGTGTCCGGATATACCCGCGTCGTGCGCGGTGGAGGGTTGGACTTTCGGCACACAGCGACCAAGACCTCGCCGGACCTGAACGTGCCAGCGACTGCGCCCTACTTCGCTCGTGCGGCGAACCGGGCCAGTATGCCGCCGAGCTACACCTCGCCTATTGGAAATATCGGTTTCCGTGTGGTGCAGGCGGGGCCGGTGACCGGGAGAACAAGTGCCCCGCAGCACTACTTCTTTGAGACGGCGGTGAAGCAGACTGCTGCGCCGCAGGGTGGGCCTGATCCGGCGAAGCCGTGGTATCACACCCATGAGATGTTTCCAAACCTGCAGGGTAAGGACATGCCTGGAATAGGTTGGAAGGTGGGTCTTGCTCCTGGACTGGGCGTGAACTACCACAACTCCGCGATTCAGGAGTTGCCGAACGGGGATATGGTGGCGGCTTACTACAACACACCGGACCGTGAGGACGATCCGGACCAGACGGTGCTGGTGATGCGGCGCAGGGCAGGGGCTGAGGATTGGGATATGCCAGAGCCGTGGCCGGTGTTTGCCGATGCGGCGCTTGCGGCACCGGTCTTCTGGCATGACACCAAATTCAAGGACAAGGTTTGGATGTTCTGGGGCTTTCCGCGGCTGATCGGCGCGGGGCCATTCTGCTATGCGACGTCCTTGGACAACGGTGCGACGTGGTCTCCGGTGCAGTTTCCGAATTTTCCCGAGAAGATTGGGCGGTATGTGTCGCAGCCGATCAACAGCGTGGTTCGGGGGGCGGATGGGACCATCTATATGCCGACGGATTCTACGGGCCGGGATGCTGATGGGAATGGCTCGATCAGCGCGGTGTGGGCGACCAAGGATGAGGGGAAGACGTGGTATGACACGGGCGGGCGCACTGCTGGCCGGCATACGACGGTGGTGATCGCGAAGAATGGGGACCTGCTCGGGTTTGGGGGGAAGAACTCCAACCTAGAGGGCAGGATGCCGCTGGCGAGGAGTACGGACGGGGGCAAGACGTGGAAGAAGTCCAAGACTCCGTTTGATCAATTGCTAAGTGGCGAGCGGCCTAGCGTGATTCGGCTGACGAGTGGGCGGCTCTTTTTTGTGGCGGACTATAACCCGAAGAATGAGAAGCATATTCACAAGGATGGGGCTTACGTCGCGCTGAGTGACGATGATGGCGCGACTTGGGTGACGAAGCGGCTTCCAACGGACGTGTTGACCGTGGGTTACACGACGGCGACGCAGGGGGCAGGCGGCGTAATCCACGTGGTGACCTCCAAGAACAAGCCGGATTATGAGATTGAGTTGAACGAGGCTTGGGTGATGGACAAGGGGGCGGCGGGAGACACCGGTAGCGGCGATAAGGGTGCGATATCAGGTGCGATACGTGGTGGATGGGTGAAGCTGCAGGATGGGAGGGTGATGCTGGACGGGGTGCAGCGGTTTACCTATCCGGGGGGGAAGGTGATGTGGACCGTCAACTACAAGGCGGGGCGGAAGGTGGAGGAGGAGCGGTTCCTGCGGGCGGATGGGTCGCTGGTGTGGGTGAAGCGGTACAAGGAGGATGGTACCTGGACGTGGGAGAACTATGACGCTGCGGGGAAGAAGACGGCGACTTCGACGTGGAAGGGCAAGACGCTGTTGAGTAGCGATGTTCCCGATCCGCCTGCGCGGAAGAAGGTGGGCGACGACAAGCTGCCGGAACCGGAGGGGCTATGAGGCGACTCATCGCAGCGATGCTGGGGGTTCTGGTGTGCGCTTCCGCATTTGGGCAGGGGGCGACGGTGTTTGCGCATTTCCGGGAGCCGGGGACGCAGGGGATCTATCTGGCGTTGAGCCGGGATGGATATACGTTTACGCCACTCAATGACGGGCAGCCCTGGCTGAAGCCTGTGAGTGATGGGGCGATTATGCGGGATGTGTTTGTGACACGGGACCCGGGGGGTGGGTTTCGGATGGTTTGGACGTGGGGGTGGAAGGGGTCCTCGTTGGGGACGGCGCACTCGGATGACCTGGTGACGTGGTCTACGCTGACGGAGGTGCCGATCATGCGGGAGTTTCCGGGCGTGCATAACGTGTGGGCTCCGGAGACGTACTGGGACGAGGCGGCGAAGGAGTGGCTGGTGATCTGGTCGAGCTCGTTCGATGGGGATGGGAAGGGGAATCGGATCTGGGCGGCGCGGACGAAGGACTTTGCCACGTTCTCCAAGCCCGCGGTGTTCTACGATCCTGGGTTTGTGGTGATCGACGCGACGATGTTCAAGCGGGAGAAGGATTGGGTTTTTGTTGTGAAAGACCAGAGCACGGATCCGCTGCGATATCAGGTGAGGTGGGCGGCGGGGCCGGGGGTGGAGGGGCCCTGGGGGGCGCTTTCGGGGCCGGTGACGGAGAGCTGGTCGGAGGGGCCATCGGTCGTGAAGGTGGGGGAGAAGTGGGTGGTGTACTACGATCATTACCGGCAGCCGAGGGCGAGGTATGAGGGGGTGGAGACGAGCGACTGGGTGCACTGGACGAGCGTCAATGACCGGATGCAGTTTCCCAAGGACGCGAAGCATGGGAGCTTTTTCCATGTGACGGAAGAAGAGACGCAACGGCTGCTCAGCCGGCATGATGGGGTGGCGGGGGAGCCTTAGCGGGGTACCCCCACCCTGTACCGGATGTGTGCAAAGTCTTCCAACGATTGAAGTTACGGGTGGACTTGTACGTTTTGGGGGAGTAAAGTCTCTGGAATCAGTACCCGGTGACTGCAAAGTATTCAAAACATGAGACTTATCCTCATCAGCGGACGCACTTTTTTCGGGGTGATGCAGGTGCGTCAGGCGAGCCACTGGGGGTTGCGGGCGGTGCCGTCGAAGTTGGTCGTGGTCTTGAATGGCTCGTACTGACCGTCCTGGGCGGCGTCTTTGGTGCGGGCTAGGAGGGCGGCGATCTGCTGCTGGTCCATGGGTTTGAAGGTGCGGGCGGCGGTGAGGGCCTGCTGGACGCGGGGCAGGGAATCCATGCCGGTGATGACGCAGGCGACGGGCAGGGTGAGGGAGTAATGGAGGAGCTCGATGGGGTCTGCGAGGTTGGCGCGGGCGATGGGGCCGAAGCCGAAGGTCTTCATGGCGAGGACGCCGATGCCCTCCTTGTTGGCGACCGGCAGGACCTGATGCTGGAAGGAGCGGAAGTGGGCGTCCATGGCGTTGAGGGGCATCTGCAGGGTGTCGAAGTGGAAGCCGTGGGCGCGGGCGGTGTTCAGCATGTGGAGGTGGATGGAGGGGTCTTTGTGGCCGGTGAAGCCGATGTACCGGAGCTTGCCGGCTTTGCGGGCGTCGATGGCCGCTTCAAGGGCTCCGCCTCTGGCGAAGATGGCTTCGGGGTCGGTCATGCGGACGACTTCATGGAATTGAACGAGGTCGATGACGTCTGTCTGGAGGCGGTGGAGGGAGTCTTCGAGCTGGGCGTTGAAGCCCTTGGCGGAGTGGCTGTCGGTCTTGGTCATGAGGAAGACTTTTTGGCGGTAGCCGTCGCGGAGGGCTCGTCCCATGCGCTCTTCGGATGTGCCGCCGTTGTAGTCCCATGAGTTGTCCATGAAGGTGATGCCGCCGTCGATGGCGGTGCGCATGAGGTGGGTGGCTTCGGCGTCGTCCTTCATGTAGCCGAGGTGGGCTCCGCCGAGGCCGATGCATGAGACGTGCTCGCCGGTGGTGCCGAGGGGGCGGGTGGGGATGGCGGTGCTGGGTTGAGTCGGTTCGGCTGAGGCGATGGCGGGGGTGAGGGCTGCGGCTGCGGCGGATTTTAGGAATTGGCGGCGGCGCATGGAGGCTCCTGGGGAGGGTTAGAGAAGAGAGGACCACGGATTTCGCGGAGTTCACGGATAACGACACGAGGCTCAGGGAGCCCATTTTTCGGATCAGGCTTCGAAGAAGCCTTCGATATCCCGGCTCCCGTGAATCACATGCAGAATGAGGACATCGTCGCCGTCAATGCTGTAGAGGATGACGTAGTTGCCGACAGGGAAGCTGCGAAGGCCTGGCTTCAGATCGGCGTCACGGCTGCGACCCATGTAGGGACTCATTGAGATCAGGAAGAAACGGCGTGTGAGGGAGGCGATGAAGCGCTCTGCGGCGTCGATGCTGCCGCTTTGCGTTGCGATGTAATGCCAGATGCTGTCTAGTTCGGCTTCCGCATCCAGAGAGAGGCGGTGAGCCATCAGCGCGAACGGGACTGCTCTGCAGCGAGGCGGGCACGGCCACGACGGTTTACGTCGGCGGCTAGGTCTGCCATGGATTGCTCGGTGATGAGGCGGCCTTCGCCGCGGGCGAGGGAGGCCTCGGCGAGATCGACCATGGCGAGGATTTCGGCGCGGGTGCGCTCGCGTTCTTCCCAAAGGGCGAGGGCTTGCTGGATCACTTCCGACTCATGATGGAGGCGGCCGGACTGGATGGCTTGCTGCGCGAAGGCCTGCTGGTCGGGGGTGAGAAGAACTTCCATAGATTGAGGGTAGGAAGATGGGGCGAGGATGTCAATGCTTGTGTCCTGCCGGACGGGCGCCCTGCGCGGGCGGCGGTCACTTCGTGACTCGTATTGGCTTCGCGTGGTCCGGGCGTTGCCCGGCATGGACGAAAGCTAGTTTCGAAGAGCCAGTCCTCAGTTTTCGAAGAGCCAGTCCAGGTTGGGGGGGAGGCCGTCTTTGGAGGCGGTGGAGAAGTTGATGTGGGGGATGACGTGGAGGTCTTCGGGGATGAAGCCGAGGACGAGGTAGGCTCCCTTGCCGAGGTCGAGGTCGTTCTGGCCGGCGGGGAGGGGCTTGGTCCAGACGGTGATGGGAAGGCCTTTGGCCACCGTCACGGCGTTGGGAAGGAGGATGTTCCACTGCTCGGTGGCGGGGGAGACGTTGAGGGCTTTGCGGGAGTCGGATTTGAAGAAGCCGACGAGGATCTGGGCGGGGGCGGAGAGGGTGAAGCGGATGGGTTGGGATTGCTGGGTGGAGACGCGGATGCCGGTGAGGCCGTTGAGCTCGGGTGCGACGGTGGCGATGGGGGTGGGGGAATCGGAGTAGAGGGCCTGGCCGGGGGCGACGGTGAAGGTTTGGCCGTTGTTGGGGCCGGTGGCGAGGGTGAAGGGGATTTGGGGGAGAGGTTTGAGTTCCGAGGTGGACCCACTCATCGACGATGAAGCTGTCGATGAATGGGGCACCCCTGCTGTATTGGTCAAGGTCGAGAGGCGGGTGCGGAAGGTGGTGAGTTCGGTCTGGTAGACGGGGAGGAGGTCTCGCCAGTGGTTGGTGGTGGGGCCGCCGCGGACGGGGATCTGGCGCTGTGAGGTTTGCATGCCGGCGGCGTTGCGGTAGGTTTTGTCGGTGAGGGCGGTGAGGTGGGCGAAGTCTTCGACGGATGCGGCCAAGAGGGGTTCGGCGGCGCGGAGCTGGGCGGGGTCGTGGGTGGAGGCAAACTCCATGACCTGCACGGCGGCCTGGGTTTTGTGATTGTAGAAGGCCATGAGGGCGGCGATGGCGCGGGTGTCGTTGAGGACGCGCTCGTATTCGGGGCGGGCTGCGGGGCTGATGCCGGGGCCTGCAGCTTCGGCTTCGGCGACGGCTTTCTGGCTGGAGTCGGCGACCATGGCGGCGACGGCGATGGGGGTCTGGCCGTGGTGGGGTTTGTGGGCTAGCTCGGAGGCGACGTACTCGTCGAGGCGCTCGCCGTCGGGGGCGTCGCCGGTCCAGAGAGTTTCGGCGGGGTTGAAGCGTTTGGCGTCGATGAGCTGCGGCATGGTCATGCCGAGGGAGAGGACTTCGCGGTTGCCTTCGGTGATGCCGATGCGGGGGAGGAGGGTGGGGGCGCAGATGCCGGAGAGCTCGTATGCGGCGAGGAGGTGGGAGCCGGTGGCGAGCTGGAGTGGGGTGAGGGTCGGGTCGGTGAGGGGGCCGGATTGGACGGTGGGGAGAGAGACAGGGGTCAGGTTCAAGGGGTCAGGGGTCAGGCTGGTGAAGCGTTCGGCGAAGCGGGCGGTCCAGTAGGCAGTTTCCTGTTTGGGGTCGCGTTCGGGGTTCCAGGCGTAGCGGGCCCAGGAGTCGTACCAGATCCAGTCGCGGTCGGGTTGCTGGAGGAGGGGGGTGGTGTTGTCCGCGGAGAAGGGCCAGTCCCAGTAACGGAGGGGGTACAGGTGGACGCCTCCGATGCCGATGCGGACGAAGTTGGCGACGGTCTGGCGGACGAAGTCGGGGTCGCCCCAGCGGAAGGGCTCGAAGTTGGACATGAGGTGCATGTTGACGATGGTGGTGTTGGAGCCGGCGACGAGCTTCTTGAAGCGGTCGAGGACGGGTCCGCGGATGTTGGTCCAGGTGTAGGATTCGCCGTTCCACTTCCACATGGTGTCGATGTTGGAGTAAAGGGCCTTGGCGGCGGGCATGACGTCTTCGATGTCGGTGGCGTGGGCGCGGATGACGATGGGGGGATCGGGGACGGGGTGGCCGAGGGCCGCGGCTTGCTGGGCGAGGCCGTCCTTGACGCCGGGGATGATGGTTTTGGTCACCCACTCGGGGCCGTAGTGGGGACCCATGGCTTCGCCGAGGGTCATGAAGATGCCGACGTTGGGGTAGGAGCGGATGAACTCGGAGATGCAGTAACGGGTGTAGTCAGAGGAGAGCTGGGAAGGGGCGGAGAGGTGGAAGGGGACGTTGTGGGCGCGGGCGAAGTTGTGCGACAGGTGGATGTTGTAAAAGCCCTGCAGGACCCAGATGCCGCGCTTGTCGGCCTCCTGGGTGAGCCACTGGTACATGGCGATATTTTGATCGAGCTGGGGGGTGGGGAGCTCCTGGGCTTCGGGGTATTTGGGGAGCTTGAGAAGGGAGGTGAAGGGGTGGCCGTTCCAGAGATAGAGGGTGTTGATGCGCTGGCGGGCGAGGCGGTCGAGGTACGTGGTCCAGGCGGCCTTGTCGTAGAACCAGGGGAAGTCCTTGGGGGTGTAGGGGTAGTCGTACTCGGCGTTTTCGTAGGTGAGCTCGGGCTTTTGGAGACCGATGGCGTCGCCGCGGAGCTTGAGCTGGGGGTGGTCTTCGAGGTCGAGGGTGGCGGGGAGGGAGTGCGTCTGCTGGATGCGGGAGATGAGCTCTTCGGTGCCGTAGAGGGCGCCGGAGGGGTCGAAGCCGGCGATGATGAGCTTGTTGCCAGGCAGGGTGCGGAGGACGAAGGCTTCTTTGGCGTCGGGCCAGAAGTCTGGGATTTGCTTGTCGTAGGGGGCGAGGAGGGGGTCGTGGCGGGTGGCGAGGAAGATGTCCTCATGGCCGGGAAGGGTGGCGAGGACCGGCTTCAGAAGGGTAGCGGCGTATTGCTCGCGGGAGGACGGGTGGGCGGAGAGATGGAGGGCCGGGGCGGCAAGGGCGGGGGTGGCGAGGGCGAGGAGGAGAAGGAGTCGGAGGTTCATAGGGGTCAAGGTGAGACGAAAGTCAGGCATTGTCGCGCGAGCCGGGTTGGTCGAGTTGGATGAGCTTCTTCGGGGTCCTTCGACTGCGTCCGTCGATAAAGCCGACGGACTTCGATCAGGATGACGCTTCGTTTTTGTGGAGAAGAACGAAGGCAACTGCAAGAGTAACTGCAGAGTCCTTCGCTTCGCTGCGGAATGACAACTAAGGCAAAAGCAAAAAACAACTGCAGCGACAACAGCAACTACGGGGTGTCGGACGGTTACCGAGCTTCAATCTGGTCCGCTATGCATGATGCAGAGGTATGTTTCGCTCAGAATGACGTGCGCCTTTTTGGGCGAAAAGATTGCGGTTTGGTGGCGTTTATGCGGGTTCGTTGTCGGGGACCTTGGGGGTGGCGGTGGGGGCGGGTTTGGCTTTGGTGTCGCCGGTTTTGGTGAAGAGGACGGCGCGGTAGGGTTTGCTGGGGAGCTTGATGCGGCTTTTGCCGGTGAAGGAGCCCGAGATGGGAGTTGATGTCATGGCGACTGGATCAATGAGGGTGGCGGAGAAGGTGGCGGTAGCTGGAAGCGGGAAGTCGTAGTGGGCGGGGCGGTGGACGTCGAAGTAATAGAGGATGTTGCCGGCGAGGTCGATGGCGTTGAGGTAGTAGGCCTTTTCGTCTTCGTTGAAGCCGGTGAGAGTGGACTTTTCAATGAGGGCGCGAAGGAAGGCGATGCGGGGGCCGGATTCGCCGCGGAGAGCGCCGGCGTCCGACCAGGTGGGCTGCGGGTGTGGATCGTCGTCCGTGGTGCCGAAGACCTCGCCGTGGGAGGCGTAGACGCCGCGGATGGTGGCGAGCCAGAAGCGGTGGGTCATCTCCTCTGCGGAGAGGTTGCCCCAGCGGCGGTCGACGTCGCCTTCGTACTGGATCTCGTCATGCACGATGGGCTTGTTCCAGGCCTGACGGCGGTCGGCAGACTTTTCAAAGTCGGCTGACTGGAGAGAGGCGTGGGTGCACCAGGGTTTGGAGTGGTCATAGATGACGCGAGAATGGTGGATGGAACGGAGGTGGGAGTAGGGGTCCTCCGCCTGGACGATGCGAAAGAAGCGGTCCCAGTCAGCCGTGGTCTTGGCTTTGACGAGATCGTACTCGTTGGCGATGGCCCACCAGACGTTCCGGTATGCGGAAAGGCGAGCGATGGCATAGCGTAGGTAAAAGTCGTCGGCTTCTGGCCCCATGGCTTTGAAGCCCCAGCCGTCATAGGGATGGAAGAGGATGCAGTCGGCTTCAATGCCGGCGGACTGGAGTTCCAGGATGCGACGCTCAACCATGCGGAAGTAGGCGGGGTCAAAGCGGGTGAGATCAAACTGCTTGGAGTCTGCGGCGCCGATGCGGGGGAAGGGAAGGAGGTCCGGGCCTTTGCCGAGGGGCTTGGGCATGACGCAGACGCGGGATTTGTTGAAGTGGGCCTGCTTCATCCCGGCGAGGGAGAGCTTGGCGGCGGCGTCTGTGGCGAAGAGGTAGGCGTAGGTGGTGGTGCCGAACGGGAAGTAGGGGGCACCATCGGCGTGCTGGAAGTGGAACTGGTGGGCGGTGGTAACGGGGCCGTGATTGCCGGGCTTGGCGGGGGTGCAGGTGATGGCGCCGGTGTGGCCATCGAGTGCGGGGGTGGCACTGACGGTGCGGAAGGTCCAGGGGCCGGGGGCGTCCGGCATGAAGCGGATGCGGTAGGTGGTGCCGCCATCGTAAAAGCCGGTGACGCGGAGGGTACGGTGGCCGGTGGTGAAGTCAGCGTGGAGGGCCACGTCTTTGAAGGGGTTTCCTGTGGATGGGCCTTCGAGGGGAAGTTCAAAGAGGCCCCATTGCTCGACTTCAGAGGAAGGCGGGGGTGTGGCGGCGAGGGCGGCGGAGGGAATGCCGGCGACGAGGGTGGCTGCGCCAAGTTTGAGGAGATCGCGACGGTGCATGGTGTCCTTATGGAGCGGCTATGAAGAAGTCCGTTGTACCAATGGGGGAGGGTGAAGTCAACGAGAGTGGAAATTAGAGGAGCAAAACGAAAGCAGACTGGTGCGCGCCGATGATATTGTGGGGCACGAAGGACTGAAGGGGCGTGGGATGAGGCGATCGAGCAAGAAGGTGGCGGAACCCGCGACGGTGGCGGTGGAGAAGAGTGTGCGGCGGAGAATTCCAAAGTGGGCTCTGCAGACCGGAGAGGCCGCCGCAACGGATGAGCAGTACTACATGCGGTCGATTGGGCGGGCGCTGGAGGTGTTGAACTGCTTCGATGGCCAGGCGGCACTGGGGTTGAAAGAACTTGGAGTGAGGACGGGCCTACCGGAGTCCACGCTCTTCCGTGTGCTGCTGACGCTGGAGCGTCACGACTACCTGCACCAAGGCCGCGACGGAACGTATCAACTGGCTCCGAAGTTGATGTTTGGATGGCTGGCGCAGGCGGCGGACCGCGTGAAGGCGGCGGCACGGCCGGAGTTGGAACGGCTGGCCAATGCCTTCAACGAGACGGCGAGTCTGGGCTATTTATACGACGACCGGATCCATGTGCTGGACTGCGTGGAAACGTTCCACGAGATACGGATGACGAACAAGATTGGCCGGGTGCTGCCGCCGCACTGCAGCGCGATGGGCAAGGTGATTACGGCGCACCAGGAGCGGGGGCTCGCGGATCGAATCCTGGAGGTGTACGGGCTGAATTCGCGGACGGCGCACACGATTACGGACCGGAAGAAGCTGTTTGAGGACTTTGAAGAGGTACGGCGAACGGGGATTGGGTGCGACCGGCAGGAATCGATTCTGGGGGGGATATGTTTCGGTGCCGCATTGCGGACTGAGGGGCGGCCGGTGGTTGCGGCACTAAGCCTTTCTACGCCGAGTGTGCGCATGACGAAAGAGCGGGAACGGGAGATTCAGGCTGCGGTGCTTGCGTCGGCAGGGCGGATTGCGGACTTGATGGACCTGAAGTCGTCATAAATGAAAGTAAAACGGGAGTAGTTTCAATTAACGTTGACAACGATCATCCGCAACGCTACTTTGAAGGACGCTTGAGGCTCCTGCTGCACTGGATTGCATGGAGAACAACTCGGCCGGAGGACATTGATGCGTTTCAGGAGTGTGGCATTAGGAGTTTCGGCGATCTGCATGGCGGGATCGCTCTGGGGGCAGGAAGATCGCGGGCGCATTACGGGACTGGTAACAGATCCGTCGGGGGCGGTGATTCCGAAGGCGACGGTGACACTGCGCAATGAAGGCACCAATGTGCTGACAACGAGAACAAGCGATAGCGGAGGAGCGTACACGTTTGAACTGCTGAACCCTGGTCTATACACGGTGCAGGTGACCTCGCCTGGATTTCAGCAGTACCGAGTGGAGCACGTGCGGGTTGAGGTTGCGGCAAACGTCGGCGTTAATGCGAAGCTGCCGGTCGGTGAGAACAGTACGACGGTAACCGTGACGGAGACCGGCGGGGCGCAACTGAAAACTCAGGATGCGACATTGGGGTATACGGTTGAAGCGCGGTCAGCGGCAGACCTACCGATTCTTTATAGCAATCCGTTTGAGTTGCAGGTGTTCGCTCCAGGCGTGACGAGCACCACGCTGGCGACGGGCAACCATACTTATGAGGGCGGAAGCGAAAGCTCCAAGGTGGATGGCGCGCAGTCGGGTAGGACGGAGTTTTCGTTGGATGGTGCGCCTGAGACCCGCAACGGTGGGGCGGTGACGACGGCGTATATTCCCTCGCGGGAGTTTCTCGGCGAATTCAAGCTGATCACGTCGCCATACGATGCATCTCTGTCGCATACTTCGGGTGGTTCGTTGGATGCGAGTTTGAAGTCGGGGACGAAAGACTTCCATGGGTCGGCGTCGATCTTCATCCAACCTCCTGCGGTTGATGCGCACGGGTTTGCGCTTGGCGGCGCAGCAGGTGCGGTTCCGGTTGCGCGGTATCACCGCGAGGCCGGTGAAGTCACTGGTCCAATCATCCGCAACAAATTGTTCTTCTTTACCGGATACGAGCACCAGTACAACCGGGCTGCTGCCAGTAGCTCCACGATGACAGTGCCGACGGCAGCGGAAAAGATGGGAGACTTTTCGGCACTGTTGGCGCAGGGCTCGACGATCACGACGAGCATTGCCTGCACGGTGAACAAGGTGAACTACTACGTGGCACCTTACAACCAATACCAACTATTTAATCCTTACAGCGGAACCCAGGATCCGCGGTGCCCGGCGGGCGTGATTGTCCGGCAGCCGATTCCAGGCAACATCATTACAAACGTTCAGCAGGTCAGTCCCATTGCCAAGAACATTCTGAAGTATTATCCGGATCCGACGCCGGGCCTTTCCACGACAACTGCTACGGGGCTTAATAATTTTCTTTCCGGCGCTTCGAATAATGACTACTACTGGAGCGAAGCGTCCCGCATTGACTACAACATCAACGACAACCAGAAACTGTTTGGACATGCCATTTACAGCCATCGCATTCAGCCGGGGAAGAACGAATATTTTCCTGGTGCGAGCGGGCAGACGAGCACACTGATCAACAAGGCGGCGGTGCTGGATTATGTGAATACGTTAAACCCTACGACAGTTCTGGATGCTCGTTACTCCTACACACGCTTTCAGACTGTGACATCTCTTACGGCGCCAACAACGGCGACCGATCTGGGGGTGAGTGCAAGCGCCCTGGCGGGTGCAAACCCGTTAGCCGCGGGTTTTCCGCAGGTGAAGCCGAGTGGCTATGCGACTCTGGGGAACTCTGATCCGGCCTACGAGTTCGACAACGTGAACGTGGGAGCGGTGAGTCTGTCGAAGTCACTGGGACGGCATCAGCTTCGGTTCGGCGTCGAATTTCGTCAATACCAGGCAAATCAAGCCAACCTGACCCAGGAACATCTATCGATCTCTGAAGCAGGCAGGTACCTGACGGCAGAGTCGGCGGGTGCCTCGACGCCGGCGATTGGACCGGGACTCGCAGGATTGGAACTTGGTCAAGCGGACAGTACCCAAATGACGTTGAACGCGGCGACGGCGAACAACACGGATTATTGGTCCGGGTGGGTACAGGAAGACTGGAAGGCGACGCCGAAGCTGACGGTGAATGTGGGTCTGCGGTATGAGTACGGCAGCCCCATTACAGAGCGTCACAACAAGAGCATCACTGGATTCGCCTTCGACACACCAAATCCAATTGCGGGTCAGGCCCAGGCGAACTACGCCAAGTCTCCATCCCCGTTGCTCCCCGCGGGAAACTTCAAAGTGAATGGTGGTCTGACGTACGCGGGTACGAGTGCGAGCCCTTCCAACCTGCTTTGGGATGGGCAGAAGACCAACTTTTCTCCACGCATCGGCTTTGCGTATAGCGCGACCAACAAGCTAGTTATTCGTGGGGGGTTCGGGATTTTCTACGAGCATCTGGGCGAGTATGTGCAGTATGGCAATTCGATAGGCTTTACGCAGCAGACGACGACGGTACCGACAGTCGATAATGGGCTGACGTTCCAAGCCTCGCTCGCTAATCCATTTCCGAACGGGCTGGTGCAGCCAAGCGGCAGCGTGAATGGACTGGAGCAAGGGTTGGGTACAGCTATCACCTTTTTCCCACAGCATCCAAAGACCCCGTACAACGAGCGCTTTTCACTTGGCTTCCAGTACCAGCTGCCGAACGACGTTATCTTCGAAGCGACGTATGTAGGCAATATTGGGCAGCACATCCGTATCACCCGCGACTATGATGGGCTTCCAAATCAGTATCTGAGCACCGATAACACGCGGACCGCGGCGCAGGTTGCGAATGCATCTGCGTTGAGCACCTCGGTCGCTAATCCTTTCGCCGGGATTGCAGTACCCGGTTCGTCGAGTCTCACTGGGTCGACGGTCTCCATCAGCCAGTTGTTGAAGCCGTTTCCGGAGTTTACCGACGTGACCGCGGCGGAGGAGACAGGTTACAGCAACTACAACGCGCTGCAGTTGCTCGCGCAGAAGAGGTTCTCGCACGGCTACAACATGAGCGTGGCTTATACAAAGTCTCGCGCCCTGGATGCGATCAGCTTTCTGAACGCGGGAGATGCAAAGCCTTGGTATGGGGTTTCGAATGGCGACTATCCGACGGTAGTTGCGATTGCAGGGATTTATGAGCTTCCGTTTGGAAAGAATAAGGCGTTTTTTGGCGATGCGCCCTGGTATGTGCAGTCGGTCATTCGAGGGTTCCAAATCAACGGAACCTACCGTGTCCAGAGCGGTCAGCCGATCACGTTCTCAGCGGGTTCCGCGGTACTGCGTCCGGGCTTTACGTATGCAGATCTTGCGAAGGTGCAGCATCGGACGGTAGCAGAGTGGTTCAATCGGGCGGTGTTTCGCAACGCTCGTAATGATCAGCCTGGTGTGGTCCTACCGGACGAGGATGGTTATTGCGGTACGGCAGCCAATCCGGTCCCTACTTGCTACTCGAATACTTCTCTGGAGTCCAACCTCGCGACGACACCGCTTCGTTTCGACAATGTGAGACAGGACTTCCAGAACCTTTTGAACGTAGGAGTTATCAAGAAGTTCATTGTTCATGATCGTTTTGACACCACCTTACGGGCTGAAGCGATCAACGCGCTGAATCACCCTGTGTTCTCGGCACCGAATGCGAGTCCGGCGAGCACGACCTTTGGTTCGATCACGGGCTTTGGAAATACAGCACGCGTACTGCAGTTCGCCGTGGAGGTTCACTTCTAGGGCTGAGTGAAAGCAAGCAAAAGAGGCACCCCGATTGGGGTGCCTCTCTTTGTTTATGCGCATGGATTGGGTTAGGCGAAGGTGAGGGTGTACGTGGTGCCGGCGGTGGCATGGAGGGGATAGGAGCCGTCCGGGTTGGCGACGGTGGGGATGGTGCGGCCGGCGGCGGTAATGGCGGCGATGGTATGGCCGGGGGGAGGGATGATGGTGTGCGTGTGGGCGGTGCTGGCGCGGAGAGTGGCGCGGGTGGCGCGATGGTTTTGCCAGGTGAGGTCGATCTCAAGGCCGGTGCGGGCGGGGAGGCCGCGGAAGCTGCCTTTAGGCCATGCTTTGGGCAGGGCGGGGAGGAGACGGACGACGTTGGCGTGGGACTGGAGCAGCATTTCGATGAGGCCGGCGGGTGCACCGAGGTTGCCGTCGATTTGGAAGGGGGAGTTTTCCTTGAGGCCGCAGACGTCGAATAGGTTATGGCGGGTGGACTGGCGGAAGAGCTGGAGGACGTTCTGGTAGGCGGCGTCGCCATCCTGGAGGCGAGCCATGCAGTTGATGGTCCAGGAGCGGGACCAGCCGGTGGAGCCTCCGCCGGCGGCGAGGCGAGCGTCGAGCGTGCGGCGCGCGGCCTGGGCGAGGGCGGGAGTTGAGGATGGGGTGATCTGGTCTTCCGGGAAGAGGCCGAAGAGGTGAGAGATGTGGCGGTGGCCGGCTTCGGAATCGGGGAAGTCTTCCGGCCACTCCTGGAGGCGGGCGTCGTGGGTGATCTTGTAGGGGGGGAGCTTGGCGAGGGCGGCTTTGGCTTGCGTGGCGAGACCGGGGTCCGGGGTGTTGAGGAGGGCGGCGGCTTCGAGGAAGCGGGTGAGGACGGCGCGGGTGATGGCGATGTCCATGGTGGGGGCCATGCAGAGGGCGTGGTGTTTGCCGTCGGTGAAGATGTAACTGTTTTCTGGGGAACAGGATGGGCCAGTGACGAGGAGGCAGGCGTATGGGGTGTTGGGCGGGGCGGGGAGGAGGTAGTCGAGGAGGAAGAGGGTGTTTTCGCGGAGGGTGGGGTAGGCGCGGGTGCGGAGGAAGGCGGTATCGCCGGTGAAGCGGAAGTGGTCCCAGGTGTGGAGGGAGAGCCAGGCGGAGCCCATGGCCCAGATGCCGCCGACGATGCCGTCGATGGGGACGGCGTCGCCCCAGATGTCGGTGTTGTGGTGGGCGACGGTGCCGCGGGCTTTGTAGAGGCGCTTGGCGGTGTCGCGGCCGGCGGGGACGGTGCGGTCGAGGAGGTCGAAGAGGGTGGGATGGAGGTCGGAGAGGTTGGCGCGGTCGGCGAGCCAGTAGTTCATCTGGGCGTTGATGTTAATGGTGTATTTGGAGCCCCAGGGTGGGTCGACGGACTCGTTCCAGATGCCCTGCAGGTTGGCGGCGAGGGTGCCGGGACGGGCGCTGGAGATGAGCATGTAACGGCCGAACTGGAGATAGATGGGGAGGAGAGCGATGTCTTCGCCGCCGTCCTTAATGCGCTGGATGCGGGTATCGGTGGGGATGTGGGCGTTGGGGTCGGGATTGTCTTTTGGGCCGAGGGTGATTTCGGCGCGGCGGAAGTATTGCTGGTAGTCGGCGATGTGGCGGGCGCGGAGGTCGGCGTAAGAGCGTTTGGAGGCGGCGGTGAGGTTGCGGGCTACGGCGGCCTGCATGGCGGAGAGGTCGCCTTCGACGAAGCGGAGGGGCGTGGTGGAGGCGCTGGGGTGGCGGTAGCTGGTGGCGCAATCGATGAGGAGGGTTACGGCGGACTGTCTGAGCACACTGAGTCGCACATCTGGATCGATGCCCCGGTCGCCCTGTGGACCTTGAAGGAGGCGCGCTTCGGAGTAGAAACGAACGCCGGTCTGTGGCTCCTTGATGGAGAGGCCGGGGTTGTCGTTGACGGGTAGAGCCTGGCCTTCAATGATAAGGCGGTCTACGGTCGGTGCCGAGCACTTGAAGTTATGAGGGCGATCAAACTTGATGCTGAACTCGAGCTTATTTGGCTTAGAGGCTGTGAGGCGGATGACGATGACCTGGTCGGGGGCGGAGGAGAAGACCTCGCGGGTGTAGCGGGTGCCCTGATGGGTGAAGGTGGTGGTGGCGATGGCGGTGGAGAGGTTGAGCTCGAGGCGGTAGTCTTCGACTTTGGTCTCGGGCGTGAGGCCCATGGGGGAGAAGTCGAGGTGGAGGTCGCCGAGGGTCTGGTAACAGGGCATGCGGCGGGGCGTGGAGAGCATGTCCGTCAGGGCCAGGGCTTCGGCTTCAGCGACCTTGCCGGCGAAGAGGAGCTCGCGGATGCGGGGTACGGCGGCGGGAGCTTTGGGGTTGATGCGGTCGAGGCCGGGCTGGCCGTCCCAGATGGATTCTTCGTTGAGCTGAATGCGCTCCAGCGCGGGGTTGCCGAAGACCATGGCGCCGAGACGGCCGTTGCCGACGGGGAGGGCGTCCGGCCACTTGGTGGCGGGCTGGGCGAAGTGGAGGAGGTAGGGGGTCGTCTCTGGTGCGGGTTGGGAGAGGGCACGGCGATGAGCGATGGTGGCGGCGAGAGCGGCGGTGGAGGTAAGAAAGCGACGGCGGGTGATGCGCGGAGTCATGAGTGTGCCTATGTGCAGGAACTGTTACAGATCGTAGAGGATGGCGGACCGTGGAGGCACCGTGGCCTGGCGGGTGGTGGAGACTTTGGTGGGGCTGAGGGTCACGCCTTCTTTGGCGGCAAAGCTGGGGCCGGTAAGGAGGAGAGCCTGGGGGTGCGGCTTCGCGGGCAGGGTGATGGAGAGCGGATCGTCCTGCTTGTTGAAGATGGCGAGGCGCTGGCGGCCGTGGTGCGAGAAGGCGTATGCGGTGGTATGAGGAGGAGCGCCGGCGAGGGTCGCGCCGAGGAAGCGGGCGCCCACCAGCGACTGCGCGAACTGAATGCCGAAGAACTCCGGGCGGCGCGTGAAACCGGTGGATTCGGCTCCGGCGATGGGGGTGTAGAAGCCGTTGCCGCCACCGTGGAGATTGACGCCAACCCAGCCGTACTGGGCGAAGCGGAGCATGGTGTCCGCGCACCACAAGGCAGAGGCAAGGGTGTCCGAGACACCGGGTTTACCGCCGTCCCAGCAGGAGTTTCCCTCCGACATGCGGAAGGGCAGGTGGGCGGATTTGACGGCAGCCTGAAGCTCTTCCAGATTGTGCTGGTGCATGGTGGTGAGCTTGGGCTCGGGCTCAAAGAGCTGGTCGAGTGTGGCGGCGGGATTTCCGGCGGGGCCCATGGCGTAGTAATGGCCGGTGAGGAGGATGACGTCCGGGTGCTTGTGGGCTTCGGCGGCGAAGGCGGTGAGGTAGGCCTGCTTGTTGGAGATGTCCGGGCCGGCGAATTTTGCGGTTGGCGTGATGGCGACGATGGCGTCGTGGAAGGTGTTCCACTCGGTAAGAAAGTCCGCGGGGCCGTAGGTGGCGGGGCGATAGCGGTTGCGGAAGGAGTCTGGCTCATTGCCGATTTGAAAGGCCATGAGGCGCGGGCCGAGGATGCGATGGGCCGCGGCGGCTTCCGTGGCGGCGTTCTCTTTGGTGCCCTGGCCGAGGTTGAGGCCGTAGAGGCAGCTCCAGTTGGTGGCGTCCAGGAAGGCTCGAAGGTTGCGCAGGGCGAGGGCCGTGGTGGTGGTGCCCTTCTTGACGGTCTTGCTGGTGTCGGGGCCGAAGACCTCGAAGGGTGGGGGACCAGTGGGGTCGGCGTCGGAGTAGGTGGTGAACTCGCTGGCGCCGCCGCCGATGCGGAGGTTGCCGGAGGGAGAGAGCTGGCGGAAGAGCTCGATGAGGGGCTTGTTTTGCGCGGAGAAGAAGGCGGGGTTGGCGAGCTGGGCGGCCTCGTAGGATAGGCCAATGTAATCGGCTGGGATGGTGGGGCCGGGGCTCGCGGCGTCGATGGTGAGGGTTGCCGCCGGGGCTTGTGCGTGGGTGAAGCGTGTCGCGAACGACATCGCGGTAAGGGAGGCGAGGAAGCGGCGGCGATCAAACAGGGTGTTCCGCATGGCGGGATGTCTTTCTAGCGGAGGTTGAAGAAGCCGCCGTCGATGGGATAGTCGGTGCCAGTGATGAAGCTGGAGGCGGGTGAGCAGAGGAAGAGCGCAAGAAGGGCGATCTCGTCTGGGCTGCCCATGCGGCCAATGGGCTGGGAACGCGAGAGGACGCCGAACATCTCCTCTTCGCGACCGGGATAGGTGCGGGCAATGAAGCCGTCGACGAAGGGAGTGTGGACGCGGGCGGGGGAGATGCAGTTGCAGCGGACATTGAAGGGGAGCAGGTCGCGTGCGGCGGAGAGCGTCATGGAGAGGACGGCGCCCTTGGTCATGGAGTAGGCGAAGCGGTCCGGCAGGCCGGAGGTGGCGGCGATGGAAGCCATGTTGAGGATGACGCCGGAGTTGGCCTGCTGCATCTGGGCCGCGGCCGCGGCCATGCAAAGATAGGTGCCGCGCACGTTGACGCGGAAGAGGCGGTCGAAGTCCGCGGGGGGCGTGGAGAGGACGGTGCCGATGTGAGCGATGCCGGCGGAGTTGATGAGGATGCCGGTGGGGCCGGTCTGGGCGATGGTGGCGAAGGCGTTGGCCACGCTGGCTTCGTCTGATACGTCACACGGGATGGCGGTGACGTTGGGGCCGATGGCCTGGGCTGCGGACTGAGCGGCTTCGGCGTTGAGGTCGAGGAGGAAGACGGTGGCTCCGGCGGCGTGAAAGGTGCGGGCGATTGCATTGCCGATGCCGCTGGCGCCACCGGTGATGACGGCTCGGGTGCCTTCAAGGCGGAGGGCTTGTTCGGGAGCTTGCTGGGGGTTCATGGATCCTCATGCGGATGGACCTCGAGGCTTGCCGCTCAGGTTGTTGTAGGGGGCGTGAGAGGGGGATGTCAATGAGGAAGTCGGCGTTGACATTGAGGGAATGGGTGGATAGAAGAAGGGAGGTTCATGTGTGTGCCGGGGACGGGAGTGTTCTGGTTTGAGTGATGTGACGATTCGATCGTTTCGCGTGGTGGATTTGCGGTTTCCGACGTCGCGGGAGCGCATTGGGTCCGATGCGGTGAACAAAGATCCGGACTACTCGGCCGCGTACTGTGTGCTGGAGACGGATGCGGGGCTGGAGGGCCATGGGCTGACGTTTACGCTGGGGCGTGGGACGGATTTGTGCGTGACGGCGCTTAAATATTTGGCTGGCTTCGCGGTGGGAAAGACGCTCCGATCCATCACGGAGGACTTTGTGGCGTTTGGTCGGCTGCTGACGGATGAGAGCCAGTTTCGGTGGCTTGGGCCGGAGAAGGGGGTGATCCACCTGGCTGCGGGGGCGCTGATCAACGCGGTGTGGGACCTTTATGCGAAGGCGGAAGGGAAGCCGCTTTGGCGGTTGCTGGCGGAGATGCCGGCGGAGGAGATCGTAAAGGCCATCGATTTCAGGTACATCGACGATGCGCTGACGCGGGATGAGGCGCTGGCGATGCTTCGTGCGAGTGAAGCCGGGGTCGGCGAGCGGACGGAAGTGCTTGAAAGGGAAGGATATCCGGCGTACACGACAAGCGCGGGGTGGTTTGGGTTTAGCGAGGATGAGATCCGCGGGCTTTGCAGGCAAGGGCTTGCGGATGGTTGGACGCACTTCAAGCTGAAGGTGGGTGGTGAGGCGGCGGAGGATCTTCGGCGGGGGATGGTGGTCCGGGAGGAGATTGGGTGGGAGAACAAGCTGATGGTGGATGCGAATCAGCGGTGGAGCGTGGGGGAGGCGATAGAAAGGACGTTGGCGCTAAAGGACTTACAGCCCTGGTGGATGGAGGAGCCGACGAATCCGGATGACATTCTGGGGCATGCGCGGATTCGGCGGGAGGTGAAACCGATCCGGATTGCGACGGGGGAGCATGCGCATAATCGCGTGATGTTCAAGCAGATGTTCCAGGCGGGGGCGATCGATGTGTGCCAGATCGATAGCTGCCGGGTGGCGGGGGTGAACGAGAACCTTGCTATCTTGTTGATGGCAAAGAAGTTCGGGGTGCCGGTGTGTCCGCATGCGGGCGGCGTGGGACTCTGCGAGTATGTGCAGCACCTGGCGGCATTCGATTTTGCGCGGGTTTCCTGCACGATGGAGGACCGGGTGGTGGAGTATGTGGATCATCTGCATGAACATTTTGTGACGCCGGTGCGGATCGAGCGCGGACGTTATGTGATGCCGGAGACGCCGGGATACAGCATCGAGATGCTGCCGGAGTCGCTGGCCAGGTATGCGTTTCCCGATGGGGAAGAATGGAGTAAGTCTTGAAAATTGTATCGTTTACGGCGGGGGATGAGCGGGTGCGGGTGGGTGTGGTCGAGGGCGATCAAGTCCGGGACGTGACGGAGAGCGCGGGGGGGAGTGTGCTTGGGGTGAAGGCGGGGACCACCGGCAAGGAGACGTTTGCGCTAGGGGCGGTGAAGCTGCTGGCGCCGGTGGCGCGGACGGCTCGGATCTTTGGGATTGGCCTGAATTACGCGGAACATGCGGAAGAATCGAAGATGAAGACGCAGGCTGTGCCCACTGTTTTCATGAAGTTAGGGTCGTCGCTGGCGGGGCCGGGGGATGATGTGGTGTTGCCGCCGGAGAGTGCGCAGGTGGACTATGAGGCGGAGTTGGCGGTGGTGATCGGGAAGGCGGGGCGGCGGATTGCGGAGGCGGATTGGGAGTCGTATGTGTTTGGATATACGGCACTTAACGACGTGAGTGCACGGGATGTGCAACTTGCGACTTCGCAGTGGACGCTGGGGAAGAGCTTTCCGACGTTTACGCCGGTGGGGCCGTGGATTGTGACGAAGGATGAGCTGAGGGACCCGCATTCGCTGGGGATCAAGATGACCATCGATGGGGAGACGCTCCAGGACTCGAATACGAAGTTCCTGATCTTCCGGATTCCGGCGCTGATCGCGTATCTGTCTCAAATGATTGAACTTGAGCCAGGGGATGTGATCAGCACGGGAACGCCGGCGGGGGTTGGGCTGGGGCGCGATCCGCAGCGTTGGCTGAAGACGGGGGAGGAGATGGTGATCGAGATTGAGGGGATTGGGGTGCTGAGGAACCGGACGCGGGCGGAATAACGGGTCCGCACCATGCGATTTGGTGTGGTGGATGGTGTCCAAGTTGTGGTGTTTGGTATGGGTAAGGTGGGTGAGGGACAGCAAGAACGCATGGTGAGGGTTTCCTGGTGCGTCACTGAGCTGCGGTGTTCCGCTGCCGGGCGTTCCTCTGCCGCAGCGTGGGATAAGCTCTGAAGCATGATGCAACCTGCGATTCGGACGCGCTTTGGGCGAAGGCTTTCAGGGCTGATTGGCTGGTTCTTCGGCGCGTTCTGGGCGTTGCTGGGAGCCTTCGCTCTGCCGCATCCGTATGATCGCGCCGGGTGCGCGCTGGCCGGGGTGCTTGCGCTCTTCTTCCTGGCGAGGCTCTGGAGAGTCGAACCTTCCGCGGGCGCGGCGAGACCACTTTTCAGAGCGCCGGCCTACCTGATCGCTGTGTGTGCCGAGCTGCTGGGGATGTACCGGGTGGCGTTGCTGTTGCCGCGATACGGGGCGCAGCAGCAGGTCTACTCGGCTGTGGGCTGTGTCGTTGGACTTCACTTCATTGGGCTTTGGATGGCTACGAGGAGCGCACGCTTTCTGCGTGTCACGGCCGGGATGTGCGTGGTGTCGGTGGTCTCGATGCTGCTTCCGTTTACGTGGCACCTGATTGGTCTGCGGTATTTGCTGCTTGGGGCGGGGAACGCTGCTGTGCTTTGGCTTGCTGTGAGTGGGAGGGATTGAGGGGAGCGACGGTTGATTGCTGGCGAGAATGCGACTTTTGAAGACTTTGCAAACGTAATACGCTTGAAGGAAGTAGTGAGCCCTACTTCTCTGGGGGCAGCGTCGCGATGAACGCTTCCATCTCGCGCAGGACCTGACCCTCATTGGACTGAAAGACATAATGTGTCGCATGCGGGATGAGGACTATACGGGCGGAGGGGACTTGCCGTTTGAATGCTTCGATCTGTAATTCTTTGCCGCGCATCAATAGCTCTTGCCTTGCCTCCTCGGCTTGAGATTTGGGATCATTTCCGGGGATGGGATCTGGAGCGGTTGCAAAGATCAGGAGTGAAGGTGCTCCGATAGAAGTGAACTTTTCGCGTCCTTCCATAATGGCAAAGAGGTCTGGCGTCATGCGCGGACTCACCCAAGATGGAGGAAGATCTTTCATCTCCTGCTGGTGCTGTTCAAGCTCCTTCTTCACACGCTGCAGATTGGCGGTCAGACCGCTATAGTCCTTGACCGCTTCGAAAGCGTACCCATTGATGAGCGGGCGCAACTGCTTGCGCAATTCGATGACGTCGAGATCCAGTTGTCCGTGAAGCTGATCGTAGAGCGCGTAGGGGTAACCGGCCTCTAAGTAGATGAGACCAGCCACGCGTGCAGGATGAATGGAGCCGATGTAGCTCAGCTCTTCGCCAGCCAAGGAGTGCCCCGCAAGGACTGCTTTACGAGATGCAAGGCATCGATCACGGCCAGCACGTCTTCGCCTAATCGGTCAGCGCTGTAGTTCGCTTCCGTGACGGCAGGCTTGCTGGAGGCACCACGACCACGGCGCGTGACGCCGTAGACGTGATACGTAGCAGTGAGCTTGGGCGCGAAGTTGTCGAAGATGTGTGCGTCGTCGCCCAAGCCTGTGAGCAAGACGAGCGGTCTGCCCGTGCCGCCCCAATCAAGAACCTCGAGACTGACATCCTTCTCCACCTCGATCTTTCGGGCTTCAGGGACCGAGGACCTGGCCTTCTCCTGTCCAATCGCTCCACCTACGAAGAGGGTTGAAAGAATCGAAATGCACAGTATTCGAAATTTCATCTCGCGGCTCCCAACTGACCACACCAGACTACAGAGACCCAATCATAGATCCTGAGAAACGCCGTTGTCGGAAGGGTGGAGATTGAAGGGCGGGTGCTGCGTCGAGGGTCCCGCGGTGGGGCTGCGGGACCCCCGTTCAGGATTGGGTGGGTCGAGGGGTTGATGTTGGCACGGCTGATGCTGTGCCCTTAAGCAAGGCGCGCTTTGCTTCAGCGGGCGTTGGCGAATGGTGGGATGGAAGGACGGTCCGGCTTTGCGGATGCCCAAGCTTGGAGAAGGGACTGTCGAATGTGGCAGCCGGAACGGGACCATGTCGGACTTCACGGGGTTCCTGCAGACGCTGGTGCTGGACCGGCCGGTGGTCAATTCGACGGGGCTGACGGGGAAGTATGACTTCAAGGTGACGTTTGCGCCGGACGATTCGCAGTTCAACGGCCATGCTCCTATCCCTCCTACGAAGACAGAGGGGGTGGAGAGCGCTCCGGCGTTGTTCGATGCGCTGCAACAGCAGGACGGGCTGAAGCTGGAGGCGCAGAAGACCGGCGTTGAGGTGATCGCGATCGATCACGTGGAGAAGCCCACAGCGAACTGAGGCTTTGGGAGGGGTTCTGGGGTGGTTTGGGACCCCTCCCCTCCTACCCTAATGTGTGCAAAATATTCAAAACATGAGACTTAGGCTTGTATTAACGCTGTAAGTTCTTTGTTTTTGCGCCTTTTCCCTGCAAAATATTCAAAATAAAGGACTTATCCACATCATGGGTCACCGGCGGATTTGGTGGGTCAGTGAGGGCTTCGCCTGAAGTTCCGCGGTCGAGCGGGCCTGAGGAATAGTTTGCGTTTTGCATGAACCATTGTGAAATGCGAACGTCTACCCAGAAATCTCAGTTGAAGTTGTAACGATGTTGAACCCGGGCCCCGGAGAAAGCGTATTCGCCTGTCAAGGGAAGGACTGTCTGTGTGACGATTCGCTGGTCGAGGCGGCGCGACGTGTTGGCGGCTCAGGGTCCGGTGGATAGGATTGTGGTGGATTACGTCGAACGGCAGACGGAGAACGGATGAGCACGATGCGACGGATGGTTCGGGGAGCTTGTATGGCCGGCCTTCTGGCGGGTGCGGGAGGCGCGTGGGCGTCTGAATATCATGGGCTGGTGGTGTTTGCGGGGCTTCCGGTGCCGGGTGCGACGGTGACGGCGGTGCAGGGCGGCAAGAAGACGGTGACGGTGACGGATTTGCAGGGCTTCTATACGTTTCCATCCCTTGTGGACGGGGCGGCAACCCTGGATGTGGAGATGACTGGCTTTGCGCCGGTAAAGCAGGAGGTGACGGTGACGGCGGGCGGCGCCATGGGAAACGTGGAGCTGAAGTTGCTGACGCTGGACCAGATGCGCGTGGCGTTAAAACCGGTTGCAGCGGCGCCGTATACCGAGGCGGTGGTGCGGGTGGAGCCGAAGAAGACCGGTGAGGCGCCGAAGGCGGCTGGCGAGCAGCAGGCTGTCGCGGTGACGGTTCCTGAAGAGGTGCAGAGCCGGGCGGCGGATGGCGTGTTGATCAACGGGAGTGTGAACAATGCGGCGACGTCGCAGTACTCCCTGGCGGCGCGGTTTGGAAATACGGCGAGTGGGAAGTCGCTCTACAGCTTTTCCGTGAATGCCCGGGCGGATAACTCCGCGCTGGATGCGAGGAGTTACTCGCTGGCCGGGGTGAACACGACGAAGCCGTCCACGGATCAATTTACGGGTGGCTTCGCGGTGCAGGGCCCGCTGAAGATTTCGGGGTTGTTGCGGAATGGACCGAATATCTTTATTGGATACCAGAGGACGCGGAACAGCGTGTCCATTACGACTCCGGGGCTGGTGCCTACCCTGGCTGAGCGGAGCGGAGACTTTTCGCAGAGCAGCACGGTGATCTACAACCCGGCGACGGGCTTGCCGTATACCGGCAACATGGTTCCGGTGAGTCCGCAGGCGGCCGCGCTGCTGCAGCTTTATCCGCTGCCGAACCTGACCGGGAATGCCGAGTATAACTACCAAGTGCCGCTGGTGACGGATACGCACCAGGATGCGCTGAATGCCAACGTGAGCAAGACGATTGGGCGCAAGGACCAGGTGTCCGGCACGCTGGGGGCGTTGAGCTCACGGACGAGCTATCAGAATCTGGTGGGGTTTACCGATGCGACGGGCGGACTGGGGTTGAACAGCATGTTGAACTGGGCGCATACGTTCAACGCTCATCTGCGAACGAACGTTGGCTATCAGTTCAGCCGGCAGTCCAACCGGTTGACGCCGTACTGGGCGAATCGCGCCAACATCTCCGGCGAGGCGGGGATTACGGGCAACGACCAGGACGCGGCGTACTGGGGACCGCCCACGCTGAACTTTACGGGTGGGCTGACGCCGCTGACGGATGGGCAGAGCTCGTTGATACGGAATGGGTCGAACGGGGTTTCGCTGATTGTGCGGTGGAGCCACTATGCGCATAATGTCACGGCGGGCGTGGACTTTCGGCGGCAGGAGTTCAACTACCTGACGCAGGCTAATCCGCGAGGGACGTTCAGCTTTACCGGGGCGGCAACCGCGGGGCCGGTGACGGCGGCTGCCGGAATGGCAGCCGGTGGGGCTGATATAGCGGACTTCCTCGCGGGGGTTCCGGACACGAGCCAGCTCTCGTTTGGCAATGCGGACAAGTATCTACGGCAGACGGTGTATGACGGCTATATCAACGACGATTGGCGTGTGAATCCGCAACTGACGGTGAATGTCGGGGCACGGTATGAGTATGGCGGGCCGGTGACCGAGACCAAGGACCGGCTGGTGAACCTGGATGTGGGGAAGGGATTTGCGGCGATCGCGCCGGTGCTGGCCGGTGCGCCGAACGGAACGCTGACGGGGACGAGCTATCCGGACTCGCTGATGCGGGCGGATCGGGCGGGGCTGGAGCCGAGAATTGGCGTTTCGTGGAGGCCGATTCCGGGCTCGTCCACGCTGGTGAGCGCGGGGTATGGGGTCACGTATGACACGTCGGTGTATCAGGGGATTGCCTTGAACATGGCGCAGCAGGCTCCGCTGGCGAAGAGCCTGACCGTGCAGAATAGCGCGGCCTGTCCGCTGACGTTGGCGAATGGGTTCAACAACTGCTCGACCACGACGGCGCAGACATTTGGGGTGGACCCAAACTTTCGTGTGGGCTATGTGCAGACGTGGAATCTGAAGGTGCAGCGTGATCTGCCTGGATCACTGCAGATGGTCGCGATCTATTTGGGCAATAAAGGAACGCGGGGGGTACAGGAGTTCCTGCCCAACACGAATCCCGCGGGCGCAACGGTAGTGTGTGTAAGCTGCCCGAATGGGTTCGAGTACATCACCTCAACGGGGAACTCGACGCGCGAGTCTGGCCAGATTCAGATACGGCGCAGGTTGAAGAGCGGCTTTACGGCTTCGGCGCTTTATACGTATTCGAAATCGCTTGACGATGATTCGGCGTTGGGCGGGCAGGGAGCGGCGACGTTGAGCTCTGCAACGTTGGCGCAGGACTGGTTGAATCTGCGGGGTGAACGTGGGCTTTCAACGTTCGATCAGAGGCACCTGCTGAACGTGACGGTGCAATACACCACCGGGATGGGCAAGGGCGGAGGGACACTGCTCTCTGGATGGCGAGGCAAGGTGTACAAGGAGTGGACGGTGCAGACGCAGATCAACGCGGGGAGCGGGCTGCCGGAGACGCCGCTGGATGCGGCGGTGGTGGTGGCGGGGTACTCGGCGTTTGTGAGGCCCAATGTAACGGGTGCGCCGCTGTATGCGACGGTGGGGAATCGGGTGCTCAACCCGGCGGCCTATGCGGCTCCGGGGGCTGGGCAGTGGGGCAATGCGCGGCGGAATTCGATTACAGGGCCGGAGCAGTTTACGTTGAACGCGGCCATGGTGAGGACGTTCCGGCTGCCGGAGAAACTGAATCTGGATCTGCAGGTGGCGGCGACGAATGCGCTCAATCACGTGACGTATGCAAGTTGGGTGACGAACATCAACAGCACCCAGTTTGGGGTGCCGGCTGCGGCGAATGTAATGCGATCGCTGGAGACGTCCCTCCGGTTGAGGTTTTGAGAATGAACCTGAGGACGAGGATGGCGGCGGTGTTGGCCGCGGGGCTGCTGGGGATAAGCTGCGCGCGGGGGCAGCTGGTGGGACAGAACAAGAGTCCCGATGGAAACGGCGCGTATACGATGTCGGTTTCCACGAAGCTGGTGATTGAAGCGGTGAACGTCAAGGATAAGGAAGGGAAGTCAGTCAAAGGTTTGACGACGAAAGACTTTACCGTGACGGAGGATGGGGTGGTGCAGCAGGTACGGTTTGCGGAGTTTCAGGAGCTGCCTTCGGGGCCGGACGAGACCCTGAAGCCGCAAGCGCCGGAGAGTGTGAAGATCTATAACCGGCTGGCGCTGACAGAGATTGCGCCGGAGACGGCAGGGAAGACGAAGTACAAGGACAAGCGGCTGATCTCCATGTACTTCGACCTGACGTCCATGCCTCCGGAAGACAAGCTGCGGGCGCTTGAGGCGGGGGAAAAGTTTGTGCGGACGCAGATGACGTCGTCCGATCTGGTTGCGATTATGCGGTATGGCGGCAGCTCCGTGGATGTGCTGCAGGATTTTACGAACGATCACAACCGTCTGCTGAGCATCTTGTCGACGCTGATTGTTGGAGAGAATCAGCAGTCGGAGGATATCTCAAGCGACGCGGCAAGCGGAGATACGGGGGCAGCGTTCGGACAAGATAATGGCGAGTTCAACCTGTTCAATACGGACCGGCAGCTTTCGGCACTGCAGACGGCGGCGAAGATGCTGGGCCGGCTGAGCGAGAAGAAGGTGCTGATCTACTTTGCGAGCGGGTTGACGCTGCATGGAGTGGACAACCAGGCGCAACTGCATGCAACGGTGGATGACGCAATCCGGTCCGGGGTGTCGTTCTGGCCGATCGACGCGCGGGGGCTGGTGGCGCAGGCTCCTCTTGGGGATGCGACGCAGGGTTCGCCGGGCAATGCGGGGGCGTACTCGGGGACGGCTGCGCTGGCGGTCACGACGCGGCTGCAGCAATCGCAGGACACGCTGTTTGCGCTGGCGGGAGATACAGGCGGGAAGGCGCTGCTGGACTATAACGATCTGACCCGTGGCATTGTGCAGGCGCAACAGAGCGTGTCCAGCTACTACATTCTGGGGTACTACACCAGCAATGCAGCGCTCGATGGGCGTTTCAGGCGGATCAAGATCATGCTGGGAACGGATACGGGAGCGAAGCTGGAGTATCGGCAGGGATATTACGCGGGCAAGGAGTTTGCGAAGTTTACAGCGGCGGATAAAGACCGGCAGTTGGAAGATGCGTTGATGCTGGGCGATCCCGTGACGGAGCTCACCATCGCAATGGAGATCAATTACTTTCAGTTGAATCGAGCGGAGTACTTTGTGCCGGTGGTAGTGAAGATTCCGGGAATGGAACTGGCCCTGGCGAAGAAGGGTGGGGCGCAGCATACCCTGATCGACTTCCTGCTAGAAGTGAAAGACGACCTGGGCAATGGGACGACCGTGCAGAACATGCGGGATAACGTGAACATCAAGCTGAGCGACGCGACCGCGGCAGAACTGGGCAAGAGACCGGTGGAGTATGACACTGGGTTTACCTTGCTGCCGGGTAAGTACACGATCAAGTTTCTGGCACGGGATGATGAGACGGGGCGAATCGGGACGTTTCAGACGTCTTTTGTGATTCCGAATCTGAACAAGGAGCTGAAGCGCGTGGCTTTGAGTTCCGTCGTGCTGAGTGGACAGCGCGTCGATCTGAAGGATGCGATCTACAACGCGTCCAAGGAGAAGGAGCGCGCCAAGGAAGCCGCGGCCAATCCTCTGGTGCTCAATGGACAGAAGCTCATTCCAAGTGTGACGCGAGTCTTCAGCAAGAGCCGGGACCTCTACGTCTATCTGCAGGCTTATGAACAGGGAGCGCAGACCATTCAGCCTTTGATGACCTTTGTGAGCTTCTACCAGGGCAAGACCAAGGTCTTTGAGACTCAGCCGATGGAGGTTGCGAGTGGGATGAACAATGCGCTGAAGACGGTGCCGCTGCGCTTCAGCATTGGGCTGGGATCGTTGGCGCCGGGTGAGTATGAATGCCAGGTGACGGTGTTGGACCCTGGCGGAGGTAAGAGCGCGTTCTGGCAGGCTCCAATTACGTTGGTGCCTTAGCAGAATCCTGGAAGTGACGTGAACTTAGCCACGTTAGCCATACCATTCACCACACCGTCACCATCGCAAACCACACCCCTTACGGGTGGTGGATGCAATGATGAGAAGAGCGCAGCGGATTGCTTGCATCTCTCAGTGCCGTTTCAATGCAACATCTTACGGAGTCACAATGATCAGGATGCCTATGAATTCTCGTGCGACGGCCATCGTGCTTGCGCTATTGGCCGGAGCTTCACTTCAGGTTGTGAACGCCCAGACGACCGATGCTTCCCTGGGGGCGCGGCGCGAGGCGTTGAAAAAGATGCTGGCCGAGCAATGGGAGTACCAGTTGAAAGAATCGCCAGAGCTGGCGACCATGATCGGTGATTATCGCTACAACGATAAGCTCAGCGACTACTCCGTTAAACACACGGTCGAAAGTGCGAACCATGACCGAAAGTGGTTGGCTCGCTTTGAAGCGATTGATACTAAAGGGTTTCCGGAGCAGGAGCAACTCAACAAGACCTTGATGGTCAGGAATTTGAAGGAGGGCCTGGAGGGCTACGAACTGAAGCTGTGGGAGATGCCGGTCAATCAGATGGGCGGCATTCATTCCCAGTTGGCGCAGTTCGTTCCCTTGATTCCGTTTACCACCACCAAACAATATGAGGACTACATTGCCCGGCTCCGCGGTATGCCTCAAGAGATTGACGACACGATTGCGGTCTGCGAAGTTGGCCGCCGCGACAAGCTGATGCCACCCAAATTTTTATCGGAAAAGGTCCCCGTCCAAGCCCGCGCCATCGGCACTCCGCCGGGTGATTCGAATGTATTTGCCGCTCCATTTAAAAAGTTTCCAGCAACCATTTCGGCAGCCGATCAGAAGCGTCTTCACGACGAAGCGATTGCGGTGATCGATACCCAATTGAGGCCGGCCTACGAGCGCTATGCCACGTACATTGAAAAGACGTACGCCCCGGCAGGACGCAGTGAAATGGGTCTATGGTCCCTGAAAAACGGGGATGATCTCTATCGCTTTATGATCAAGTCAAGTACGACTACGAGCATGGACCCTGAGGCTATTCATGATCTGGGGCTTGCCGAGGTCAAGCGGATTGAAGCGGAACAGACCGCGATTGCGGTGAAGTTGGGAGGCAAGGATTTAGCGAGCTTTCGCGAATCGTTGAAGACGAACCCAAAGATGTTTCCGGTCTCTGCCGAGGATTTGTTGAACCATTACCGCGGCTACATCGCGCAGATGAAGATCAAGCTTCCGGAGCTTTTTGGTTTGTTGCCAAAGGCCCCTGTAGTGGTTGTTGCGATGGAATCGTTTCGTGACAAGGAGAGCGCGGCTGCAGACTACAACACCGGGACTCCAGACGGCTCAAGGCCGGGCAGGATCAATATCAACACCTATGATTGGCAGCATCGTTCGCTCTTGACCTCTGAATCGACGGCGTACCATGAGGGCATTCCAGGCCACCACATGCAGTTGTCGATCGCACAGGAGTTGCCGAGCCTGCCACCCTTTCGCCAACAGGCTGGCTACACGGCGTACGTTGAGGGATGGGCTCTTTATTCCGAGCGGCTGGGCAAAGAGGTCGGATTCTATCAAGACCCATACTCCGATTTTGGCCGGCTTAATGATGAACTGCTTCGTGCGTGCCGGTTAGTGCTGGATACTGGCGTGCATTACAAGCACTGGACGAGGCAGCAAATGGTGGACTTCTTCCATACGCACTCCGGTGAGGATGAAGCGGATGTGCAGGCGGAGACGGACCGCTATATAGCTTGGCCGGGACAGGCACTCGCTTACAAGATCGGTCAGTTGAAGATTTCAGCGTTGCGGCAGCGCGCCCAAGAGCAGCTTGGAAGCGGCTATGACGTGAAGAAGTTTCACGACGAAATCCTTGACGGTGGGGCCCTGCCGCTTGATGTTCTGGATGCCCGAGTGCAAGCCTGGATTGACAGTCAGAAACCACAGTGAAGCGAATGAGATCAGGGAGCTACCTTTCGGTAGCTCCCTGATTGGTGGAGTGATCAGCGAAGAATGGTCTACACCTTGCGCAGGTCAAAGCGGTCAAGGTTCATGACCTTGTTCCACGCAGCTACAAAATCCTTCACAAAGATCTCCTTTGAGTCGGATGATGCGTAGAATTCCGCGATGGCGCGAAGTTGAGAGTTGGCCCCGAAGATGAGGTCAACACGAGTAGCAGTCCACTTGACCTCGCCGGTAGAACGGTCAAGGCCTTCGAACTGGCCTTCCGCGGTGCTGGAGGCCTTCCACTCGGTTGCCATATCAAGCAGGTTGACGAAGAAGTCATTGGTCAGTGTGCCCGGTTTGGCGGTGAAGACGCCGTCCTTGGATTGCTTGTAGTTGGCGCCGAAAACGCGGAGTCCTCCGGTGAGGACCGTCATCTCTGGTGCCGTGAGGGTCAGGAGCTGAGCGCGATCGATGAACAACTCCTCTGCACGAAGCTTGTGCCCGAGGCGGAGATAGTTGCGGAAGCCGTCTGCCGTCTGCTCCAGCGCGGAGAAGGACTCGATATCAGTCTGCTCCTGCGAAGCGTCCGTACGGCCGGGTGAGAAGGATAGTGCAACATCGTATCCGGCTTGCTTGGCAGCCGCTTCAACCGCCGCATTACCGCCGAGAACGATGAGATCCGCGAGCGAAACCTTCTTACCCGTTGCGTTGAAGTCCTGCTGGATTCCCTCAAGCGTGCTGAGAACCTTCGCGAGTACGAGGGGCTGGTTGACCTCCCAGCTCTTCTGCGGCTCCAAGCGAATGCGCCCACCATTGGCTCCGCCGCGCTTATCTGAGCCGCGGAAGGACGAAGCCGCGGCCCAGGCCGTCGAGACGAGCTGCGATGTGGTGAGGCCCGAAGCGAGAATCCTCTCCTTCAGTATGGCAATGTCTGCATTATCGATGAGTTCGTGATCGACAGAGGGGACAGGATCCTGCCAGATCAACTCCTCCTTGGGAACCAAAGGTCCGAGGTAACGGACGATGGGGCCCATGTCGCGGTGCGTGAGCTTGAACCACGCGCGAGCGAAGGCATCCGCAAACTGTTCTGGGTGTGCCTGAAAACGCTTGCCGATTTTTTCGTACTCAGGATCGAACTTGAGCGCAAGATCCGAGGTGAACATCATGGGCAGATGCTTCTTATCCTTGATGTGCGCATCGGGGATGTTGGCTGGCTCGTTTGCGGCGTACCACTGCCATGCACCGCCGGGACCTTTCTTCAGCGCCCAATCGTAGTTGTAGAGATTGTCAAGGTATTCACTGTCCCACTTGATGGGGCTTGACGTCCATGCACCTTCGAGGCCGGAGGAGATGGTGTCTTCCGCGTTGCCCTTGCCGGCGGAGTTCTTCCAGCCAAAGCCCTGCTGCTCGATGGGCGCGCCTTCCGGTTCGGGTCCGACGTTCGGGCCGGGATCATGCGCGCCGTGGCCCTTGCCGAAGGTGTGACCGCCAGCGATGAGAGCAAACGTCTCTTCGTCGTTCATTGCCATGCGGCCGAAGGTCTCGCGAATGTCGCGCGCAGAGCCAACCGGATCGGGCTTGCCGTCGGGACCTTCCGGATTTACATAGATGAGGCCCATCTGCACGGCAGCGAGAGGGTTATCGAGATTCCGCTCTCCCTGGTAGCGATCGCTGCCGAGCCAGGTGTGTTCCGAACCCCAGAAAATATCTTCCTGCGGAACCCATACGTCGGCACGACCCCCTGCGAAACCGAAGGTCTTGAAGCCCATCGACTCAAGCGCGACGTTGCCCGTGAGAATCATCAGATCAGCCCAGGAGATCTTCTTGCCGTACTTCTGCTTGATGGGCCAAAGCAGCCGGCGAGCCTTATCAAGGCTGACATTGTCAGGCCAGCTGTTGAGTGGCGCAAAACGTTGCGTTCCCATGCCCGCTCCGCCGCGGCCGTCGAAGGTGCGGTAGGTGCCGGCGCTGTGCCACGCCATGCGGATGAAGAACGGGCCGTAGTGGCCGAAATCCGCAGGCCACCAGCTCTGCGAGTCGGTCATCAGGGCGTGGAGGTCCTTGATCACGGCGTCAAGATCGAGTGTCTGAAACTCCGCCGCGTAGTTGAAGTCCGGGTTCATGGGATCAGCCAGCTTGGTGTTTTGATGGAGGACGGCAAGGTCCAAGCGGTCCGGCCACCAATGTTCGTTCCTCGTGATTTTGCGCGAGTTGTGCGTCACAGCCCCATGCAGAGGTGAGGCGGTCTCCGTGCTGGTGGGTGGGTTGCTGCCGTGCGGTACTGGACATTTCATTTCGTTCGACATGTTTGCTCCTTGATTTTGATTGCTGGCGAGCTTACCCGTGACGAGCCGCAGACCAATAATTCGATCTCCGCTGCTCACTGCAAATTAGCGGTTTGAGGTTAGGCCTATGTTGCGATTCGTAACTTTGGTGATGAGCGAATGTTAGAAGCTCTTTGCCTGCTGGCAAGCGGCACAGATCCCAATCACATCAATAGCGTAACGTTCCACCTGAAAGCCTCCTGGCAATCGCTGCAACGTGGGAAGAAAGCCAAGATCCTTCTCTTCAATGTCGGTGATGGCCTTGCAATGGGAGCAGACCATGTGGTGATGAAGACGGTTCTTCATTTCAACTCGAAGGGAACCATGATGCATGCTGACTTCTCTGAGCACGCCCTTCTCAACGAAGAGATGAATATTTTTATAGACAGTCGCAAGAGATATCACCGGAATGCGCTTTTTTACGCGAGCATAAACTTCTTCCGGATTGGGATGGCCGGGCATGGTCCTCATTACTTCGTAGAGAACCTGCCGCTGGTGGGTGGGGGTGAGCCCATGATCCGCGCACAGTTTACGAAAGGAAGGAGTTTCGATGCTGGAATCGGCCTGCATAAGTAAATAGTAAACAACAACTATTATCGTTCGTCAAGAATGGACTCTGAGTGCCTCACTTTGCTTCATGGCCTAGAACTGGATCGACATTGTCGTGCACCAAACGAAGTTGCTTCAATACAGCTCAATTCGCCGTACAGAGAAGTCTCTAGGAGCTTTCCTGCCTGCGGTGCCGTAGCTTGTGTCTGATAATGACAATTATGTATAGCTGTCATGTAAGCGCAAAGCAATGATGTCGTAGCTCTGCAAAGCCAAAGTGTCGCTGCCCCATCCTGAGTCTAGGGTCGGAGGCGGCAGATGGGTTGGTTGAGCATGAGTAAGCAGGAGGTACGACGGGTTGAGGTTTTGACCGAGGTGCTGGCAGGCAGTCGCACGATGGAGTCGGCGGCGGGTTTGTTGGGCGTGAGCTTGCGACAGGCCCAACGGCTGGTGGGAAGGTACCGTGGAGGCGGTGGCGGAGCCCTGATCCATAAGAGCCGCGCTCGACCGGCAAGCAACAAGTTAGGCTTAGGCGTTCGTGAGCTTGTTCTGGAACTCGTTCGGCAGAACTACTATGACTTCGGGCCGACGCTCGCAGCCGAGGTTCTGCTGGAGCGGCACGGCATCGAGGTCCACGCGAGACCTTGCGTAAGTGGCTGGTCGAAGCCGGCGTGTGGCTGTCCCGCAAGCAGCGCAGGAGCTTCCATCAGCCGAGGCTACGACGGGAGTCTCAGGGTGAGCTGGTGCAGATCGACGGCAGTGAACATCGTTGGTTCGAGAACCGGGGCGAGCCCTGTACCTTGCTGGTGTTCATCGACGATGCCACGAGCAGCCTGATGCAGCTTCGGTTCGTTCCAAGCGAGAGCACAGGTTCTTACTTCGAGGCGTTGGAAGGATATCTTGCGACCCACGGATGTCCAGTAGCCTTCTACTCGGACAAACACTCGGTCTTTCGGATCAACCGCGACGCGCAAGGTGGCTCCGGCATGACGCAGTTCGGACGCGCTCTGGCCGAGCTGAACATCGAGATCATCTGCGCGAACTCCAGCCAGGCCAAGGGCCGCGTGGAGCGAGCCAACCGCACACTGCAGGACCGTCTAATCAAGGAACTGCGGCTTGAGAACGTATGCGACATGGATGCTGGCAACGCCTTCCTTCCCAGTTCCTGGAATGCTTCAACGAACGGTTCGCGCTGCCTGCGGCCAAGCCCGAGAACCTTCACCGTCCTCTGAACGTCAAGACGGATCGGCTCAACGGCATCCTGTGCCATCGCGAACAGCGTTACGTCAGCGAACAGCTCACGATGTCCTATGACCGTAAGCAGATCATCCTCGAACGGAATGAGCGATCGGAAGGTCTGGGCGGCAAGTATGTTGATCTCTACGAGTTCCCTAACGGAACGCTCGAGGTCCGATCAAAGGGGCACCTGCTTCCCTATCGCCTCTTCAGCAAGGACCAGCGTGTCAGCCACACTGCGGTCGTCGAGAACAAACGACTCAGCCACGCGCTGACGATCATCGGATGCGCCACGAAAGTGCGCAAGGTTGCCGTTGATGTCCCCGGCCCACAGATCACCCTTGTGATCGAAGGCCGTGTCATAAACACTTGGAAGTCTGGTCCGAACCATGAAGCGGCTTGCGACGCCATTGTGTACTTTCCACATTTCACGAGTGGGTTGAAAGGCTACCCACATATCTCCGCTGGCATCCTCCGCAAGGCTCTGCACATTCGAGTCAGTGGGGCTCCCTGCCGGTGCCACGATCGAATGAATCACACCATGGCTGTAACGAACAAGCCCATTGCCTTTGCCGATCCAGAAGGCACCCAGATGGTCCTGTGTGACAATGCCGATCTGATCGAAGTGGGGTACTTTTTCAACGGTGATCGCTTCCGCGCTTCTAAGCACTTCAAGGTTATTCCCGTTGACTATCCAAAGCGCGCCGTCGTGTGCGAGAAACAGCGACTGAGCACCGTCAGCCGTCAGCCCCTCTTTCTTGCCGAAGGATTGAACAGGAAGGTCGCGCAGGCGGTCAACGCCTTGGCTGGTGACGACCCAAATGTCCCCTTCAAAGTCTTCCAAGATGTCACTCACCACATCACCGGAGAGCCCGTCTTTCTCCTGATATATATCCACAACATCGTGGAAGATGCGATAAATGCCTTTAGGAGCGCCCAGCCACAGGGCCCCCCGCCTGTCAAAGAGAATCTTACTAATTGAATCGACGTTGTGTCGAAGCCTTTTACCGGGTGATGGCTTTGTATTGCCATCCCTAATCACTTGCAGGCCCAGTTGGTTGCCGGTGGTCGTAAACCCGATGAGGGTTCTTCCATCGGGGCATTGGCGATGGACCCGATCCCCTCAACATCTCCGGTTCTGGCAAGACCTAGTGGCGAGTACACCTGATGAGAGGTGGGCTCCACCGTACATAGCTTCCTCCTGTTCCCACCCATAAGTTTCCATAGTGATCCGCCGCCATCGGGCCGCCGGCTTTGACGTTACGAAATCGCCAGAATCGCCACAATCCTAGGAGTGACAGTGAAGGGACTGTATTTTTCTACAGCGCACACGACGGGCAAGCAGATGTAAAACAGGTATACGCAAGCGATCCGCTGCTTGATTCCCGAAAGGGCTAGACATGGTCAGGTCACAACTCCAAACAGCCCTGTTGTTTTGTCTGTGCGCGGTAACGCATGGGAAATCACGACAACAAACCACCAGCCAGGCCACGTTTACAGTACGTACTCGGCGGCACAGTGATGGAACAGCACTTTGAGGGTTCCAATACGGGTGCCTTGTTCTCCTTGTTCGAGAACCGCGCGCCGGTGTCTTCTCGGACACCGATCCATGTGCACGCCAATGATGATGAAACGTTCTACATGCTTGAAGGGGAGATGACTGCCATCGTCGATGGAGACAACGTCGTTCTGCGCTCAGGCGAATCAATCCTTCTCCGGCGCAACATCCCTCACCAGCTGTTGAATGAAAGCACCGCCACAGCCCGTTATCTCCTGCTGTGCACGCCGAGCGGATTCGAGGGCTTCCTTGCTGAGGGAGGTGTCCTGTTGCAGCTTGGGTCCTTGCCCAGGCCAACCTCGAGCGAGGACATTGAACGGATGCGAAACGCTGCTCCGCAGTTTGGCATCACTCTGTTGCGAGACTGGCCAGCGAAACAGGTGACATCGCCGAGCGACCCGGAGTGAGTTCCATGAGCGGTAATCACGCCATCTTTGTCCTGTACGTTTTGTCCACCGTGTTCCTTCTTTTTTTGTCTACCGAAGGCGCCTGAGCAATCTTTCCAGAAAAATGAGGGCTGATTTCGATCGTCTCCTCGACAAGGAAACGCAGATCGCAAAGGGCTCTTGCGAGAAACTCTTGCACGGTATCGAGGGCTCCAAAGCGATTGCCGATAACGCGCTTCGTGGGCCTGCCCAAACCCTAGACTTGCAGCGTGCGCTGAGCGAGATCTCGTCACTCCTAGCAAAGGCACTCGAGTCTTGATCAGAGCGCTTCCCTTAGCTTGAACCTATGAGAACTGACAGGCCGAAAACTGCGGATTCCAGGGTAGGCGTAGTTGCCATCGTTCAGTCAAACGGCTGGTAGTAGCACTTAGATAGAAAAGAGGACTCAACCATGACCAAGCATCCTGTACCAGGTTCCCTGCATATGGCGATGGTGCTCCTATGCGTGTTGTGCAGCAGTGCCACAGCAATTGCTCAAGAGCTCCCGATTCGCCATGGGGTCTACGTGGTCGATTCGTGGAAATGCACCGACGCACCAAATGCCGCCATCACAGTCTGGGATGGATCAGGTTTCTCCGGCGCTCATTCGAGCGGCTGCACTTCGCACATCGCGCGCCTGCCAAACGGAAGCTACGGCGTAAGTACGGCCTGCAGAGCACTAGGAGACGGAACACGCGACCCTGCAGGCGCGGCCCTCAAAGATACGATGACTCTGAAGCGGTGGTCCTCTACGAAGTTCACGGTCACAAAAGGCTACCGGTGTTGAGGTGAAGTATCGCTGGTGCAGCGCCAAGTAGGTATTTCCTTCGGTTCGTGCCGCAGCAGGTGTGCCCGGTAGAGCCAAGTGGTTACGGCCGCATGGCGCTGATCTTACCGGCTTGACGGCAACTCATGGAGTAAAAAGAGGCTTCCTATTTGGGAAGCCTCTTTGATCGTGCGGTGTTTACGACAACTTATAGCTGAATGACGACTTTGCCCGACACACCACGTGCGATCATTTCGTGAGCGGAGTCCATCTCTGTTGCGGTGAACACTTTCTCAGCAAGAAGTGGGCGAAGTTTCCCACCCTCTACCAGCTTTCTCACCTCACCGAGGATCTCACCGTGATGAGCGCGTCCTTCGCCAGTGAGCAGCGGCAGCAGGGTAAACACACCGGAATACGACGCCCCACGGAAGGACAGCGGAGCTAGGGAGTGGCTTCCCCAGCCTAAACAGCTCAATGCGTGTCCCGTGTACTTCTTCACAAGGTTGAAGGAAGCGTCCAGAACACTTCCGCCCACCGTGTCATACACGACGTCCCAGCCCCTGGCTCCAGGTGAGAGTGAGATATACTCCTCTGGTGTCTGCGCCGAGTAGTCAATCGGAATAGCTCCATAACCCTCGACGATGAAGGCCTTGTCTGGAGATACCGTCGCATGAACATGAGCACCGAATGCAACGGCAAGTTGAACAGCCATATGTCCCACCCCTCCTGCCCCACCTTGTATCAGTACGGAATGTCCCGAGTGAGTCTGAGCGCGATCCACCAGACCCTCCCATGCCGTGATGGCTGCCAGCGGCAGTGCTGCAGCCTCTACCATCGAAAGGTTTGCTGGCTTGCGTGCAACAAGAGAAGCATCTGCAACCTGGAACTCGGCAAGCGAGCCCTGCAGGCCGCCAACTCCGCCGGACATCCCGTACACCTCGTCGCCGGCCTTGATGTGTGTGACGCCGGCACCGACCGCTTGCACAGTACCTGCCATGTCAATACCCAGCACCGCAGGGAATGGATGCTTCGCATGTGCTGCATTTCCACTTCGTATCTTTGTGTCCAGAGGATTGACCCCACTGGCGGCGATCCGGATTAGGACCTGCCCCTCTGCCACTTCCGCAAATGGGCGCTCGTCTTCCTCGAACGCTCCGCCTGCTTGTTTTACCACCCAAACTTTCATCGTTTTCTCCATTTGTCAGTTGAGGGTCTAAATTCCTTTGAACACGAGTGAAACAAAATCGTCTGGTCCAACAGCATAGTCACCATACTTCGTGTCGAATGGTGTGGTTGGCTTCGCCGCGATTGCAGCCGCCTCCGTATATCCCTTGTTCTTCAGGCTTGCGATCGCGGAGCGGACAGTTCTTAGCATCGCCTCGTATTCCTCCAGATCGGCCTTTTGGGTTGCCGATCCATGCCCCGGCACAATGACCGTCTCGGTCGTAGACAGCCTAACCGCCAGTTCGGCAGCGTTGATGAGGCCGTCGATGCTGCCACCGGCCTCATAGTCAATGAAGGGGTAATGCCCATTCCAGAAGATGTCTCCTGTCGAGACAATGCCCGCTTGCTCGAAATGCACCAGGAGATCGCCGTCGGTGTGGGCATGTTCAACAAAATGTATCGAAGCGCGTTCACGGCCAAATTCGATGCTGCTGTTCCCTGTTAAAAGATTCGTCGGACGGCCAGATGCCGGAATGGGTTCGAAGGTATACCGCCATGGCGTGACTACCGTGGGGACAAGCAAATGCTTGAGCGTGTTGTGGTGCGGTGTGATTCGCGCCCCCGCTTCGCGAAGCCACGGATTCCCGGACGTGTGGTCAAAATGCCAATGTGTGTTTATGACTTCCCTAACCGGTGTCTGCTGCGTACTCTCCAAAGCTCGCCGTATCTGTGGATGCTGCTCTGCAATCCCTGAATCTACGAGCAGAGTTCCCTCTTGCCCGTGGAACACGGTGATGTTGCCTCCTGTGCTTTCCAAGACCGAAAAGTCGGGCTTAATGGGTCGAAGATGTACAGGAGCTGTCTTTGCCTCACGCTTCATCCCCGCAATCAGGCCGTCGAACGAAGCGGACGCGCCTTTTGTGCTGATCGCAGCTTCAGCGACCGCTAGAGTACTCGTTTTGATAAACATTCTCCGATTCATGTCCCTCCAGGTCTCACTGTTCCTCTTCCGTCTTTGCCATTCGTACATCACGGGTCTGGCCGGACATCCATCCTCTTCGCTCCAGATAGGCAGTCGCGGAGTCTGCCATCGTCACAAACGCGGCCCCGAACATGATCGAATCCTTGATAATGAGCCGTCCCACGCCGGAAAGAAACGGGAACCCGTGATTGACATCGGCGGTCGCCTGGACCCAAGCTTCGGCCGTTGTTACCAAGAACGAAAGCGTCACGCAGCTCATACCGATTAGTAAAGCGCTTCCGACGGCCGCAACTTGTGGCAGAGGCCTGTGAAGAGCAATCATTAACCCGAGCGTCACGATCACTACGCCTAGGGCGTGCGATACAGGGTATGTCCGATTCTCTTCGTGCCAGGCGCGATGCGTAAGTACCAAGTCGCCTTCTTTGTTCGTATACCCCCGATAAGCAGGTGCTGGATGCTTGTAGACGAAGCTCATCGCCGGGCTGTTTGCGATTAGCGGAACGATACTGTCAGCTTCGTATTTTGCGAACTTCAGGCCGCCGATCCAAACAAGGACCAGCACTAAGCCGCAGCGCAAAATGATCATGGCGCTACGTTTACATCCAGCCATGATGACAAACATCTTTTCTGCCAACCGCCTCGTACTGGCATACTCCCCTGCTTGGCTTGCCATATGAGTTCCCTCTTACAGTGACCTTACTTTGTGCCTCAACCTGCAGCCACCCCAATCTCCACAGATCGCGTCCCGGAGTTTTTGATAGGTAGCAAAGGACTAGCCGAACGGTTAGGATCTCCTCAGAACGTGGCGCAGTCTGCAGCCGACCCGTTAGAGCGAAGGTACCCATGGCGCAACCCCCACAGCCAATTCGGATTCTGAGCATCGAAGACCACCCCATTTTCCGGGAAGGACTGAGTGCGATCATCGGCTCGCAAAGAGACATGACTTTGATAGGTCAGGCCGCCGATGCGAAGAGTGGCATAATAGAGTTCAGGGTGAAGCAGCCGGACATCACACTCCTCGATCTACGGTTGCCTGACTCAGATGGGCTCAGCGTCTTGACGCTGATGAGAGACATCTCTCGGGACGCAAGAATCGTGGTACTGACCACCTCCGAGAGTGACGCCGACATCGTGCGCGCGCTCAAGAGCGGGGCCGCAGCGTACATCCTCAAGAGCATGCCCCGAGACGAGATTCTGGCCACCATCCGGACAGTTCACACCAGGGGAAAAAGCATCTCCCCCGCTATCGCTGCACGCCTCGCCGATCAGGTCGGTGAGGAGCAACTGACTACGCGTGAACTCGAGGTCCTTCGCCTCATCCGCGATGGTCACCGCAACAAACAGATCGCAGATGTGCTGTGCATTGCGGAAACGACGGTGAACTTCCATGTGAAGAACCTCGTCGACAAGCTCAGCGCCAACGACCGCACCCACGCGGTCACGCTTGCAGTGCGCCGTGGATTGCTTTCCATGTAGTTCACTCCTAGAGACCCACGTCCTGTTGGATTCAGTAGGGAAAGATCTATCGATTCTGAGTGCGCATTACGAAGCTGTCCTTCGTAGTCTGACGGTATAAGCCGTTAGACGAAGGGACCTCGACGATGTATGACAGCCTTGGATTTGAAAAGAAGCAAGCGCCATTCTTCTGTGAACTGAATCTCGGAGCATGCCTCAATCAGCAAAATAAAGAGCTGGTCTCTGCGGTCTGCCTGAGCCCAGCACCGTTGACCCAACATGCTGACCGGCCCTTGGACTTTCTACTCCATGCCCTCGGCAAAGCTATCGTGATTGGGCTCTTCCTCTGGCCGATTGGGGCAACCGCACAATCGCGGAAGCTCAGCGGCGTAGTGGTTGTTGTTCCGAGTGCGCGACTACCGGAAAGCTCCCAGATGACTTCCGAGTCGATGTTTCTTTACTCCAACAATGACGGAAGCACCTATCTGTACCTCGAACAGCAACGTAAGAAGCGGCTTGTGGTTCTCGACGTGACCCATCCGATTCGGATCTCTCAGGTCTCAACCGTCAATACGGTGGGAGCCGCCTTCGACTTCGTGAGATCACTGGGAACTTCATCCGCTCTCGTCTGCTTTAGGGACAGTAGCGGATCTGGAGTCGTGCACCTTCACAACCCGAAGCAGCCAGCATTGATAACGGTTCCCGGCCTTCGCCAAGCGTCGCGTGCAGAAGAAGTAGGCACCTCTGGTCTGCTCATCACGAATGGAACGCGTACACAAGGTGACGTGCCTGAACACGACGTCCAGGTCATAGATTTTTCAACCGACGCACCTACGGTGTTAGCCACCGCCCATGGCGTGCATCAGGAAATCATTGATGGGGCTACCGGTGCCCACTTCCTCTTGGGTGCGGATGGTCTCACCGTTGTCCGGCAGCCCGATGTGGAAGCACAGAATGACTTGGCACTAAAGTCTACGAACTAGGGCGATCCATTCAACATACCTTTCTCCAAAGGAGACGCAATGAAGGACATAAAGCAGAATGAGACGGGCTCGACGAGCTTCGCCGAACAGGTACGTACTTCTCAAGTCGAGCTCAGGGACAACGTAACCAACGAATACGACTACATCATCTGTGGTGCTGGTACGGCCGGTTCAGTGCTGGCGTATCGACTCTGTGAAGATCCGAACGTTCGCGTGCTCTTGCTTGAGGCCGGCGGTTCTGATGAATCCAAAACTATCGAGGACCCCAATCGTTGGGTAATGACGCTGGGTACCACTTCGGATTGGGGTTTCGTTGCCACCCCAAACCCACGCTTGAACGGACGAGCTGTCTCATATTCGATGGGCAAGATTCTAGGCGGCGGCTCAAGCATCAACGTCTCCACCTGGTCTCGCGGACACCGATCTGACTGGGATTTCTTCGCCGGCGAGACAGACGACCCCAGTTGGGGGTACGACGCTATTCTCTCCCTGTACCGGGATCGGGTCGAGGACTGGGTAGGAAGCCCCGACGAGCTTCGAGGTGTGGGCGGCATGGTTCACGTTCAACCTGCTGCAGACCCACATCCATTTGCAGGGGCGCTGCTTAGCGGTGCGGCCTCCGTCGAGCTTCCACGCTTCCCCAATCAGAACGGCAGGTTGATGGAGTCGGCCGAAGGCTGCTCATTCGTCGATGAGACCGTCTCGGGAGGAAAACGCCGTTCCATCTTCCGCTCCTACGCGTATCGTTCAATGGCGCAGGGCAACCTCACAGTCCTGACCGAGGCACTCGTCCGCAAGATCATTCTTGAGGGTACGAAGGCAGTTGGAGTCGAAGTGTCCTGGCGCGGCACCACCAGAGTGTTTCGTGCATCGCACGAAGTCATCCTCTCGCAAGGCGCCATACAGACTCCAAAGCTCCTCATGCAATCGGGCATTGGCGATCCCGATCATCTGCAGAGCTTCGGTATTCCAGTTCAGCAGGCTCTCCGGGGCGTTGGCAGCAACCTGCACGATCATGTCTCATTCGCCTGCATCTGGGAGGGCACTGGCGAGCCGCTGCCCATGACGCCACGCAGCCAGACGGTCTGCTTCTGGAAAAGCGATGCATCACTCAAGGCACCGAACTTTTACACCTACGCTATCGGCGTTCCTTTTCCAACACCCGAGAACGCAGCCTGGGCGGCACCGCCTGCGCAGGGCTTCTCGCTGATATGCGGCATGTCTCCCCAGAGCCGCGGCTCCATCCGCCTTACCGGCGCAGGAGCTGACGCGCCCGTCACCATAAACGCTAACTATCTCAGCGACCCGCAGGATCTGAAGGATCTCGTCGTCGGCATTGGGCGTGCACGAGAGATCGGCAACTCAGCTGCCTTGCGCCCATACGCAAAGCGCGAGGTTCATCCAGGTCCGGTCCAAGGCCCGGAACTGGAAGAGTTTCTGCGCAACGGACTCGTGACGTTCTGGCACCAGTCCGGCACGGCCGCCATGGGTAACGACGAAAACTCTGTAGTCGACAGCCAGCTGAGGGTGCATGGTATCGAACGCCTCCGAATTGCTGACGCGTCGGTTCTACCCCGCGTCACCCGTGGCAACACCATGGCTCCATGTGTCGTTGTTGGAGAGAAGGCTGCCGACTTCATCCGTCGGAAGAACAGCCGCACCATCTGATCCCACAATCCAAACGAAGCTACTCACCAACCTTTTGGAGTTGCCATGCTCGACGTTCATCCAACGCATTCGACAACGCACACCTGGCGAGACTTCTTCATCCACATTGCTACGATCGCCGTTGGCTTGCTTATCGCCCTATGCCTCGAACAAACAGTAGAAGCACTTCATCGCCATCATGAACGTGTCCATTTGATTGACGACCTCCGGCAGGAAGCACGGGGGCGCGTTCTCGAAATCCAGGAGAACAATCGGTCCTATCTTGCCCTTGAAAACTGGCTTCAAGATACGCTCCATGCCTCGCTCTCAGCCACCACCGCCGCAGGCTTAGTCGTCTTCACGCTCCCCCACCAATCCCTCCCACTTCTGGAAACCCACGGCCGGCAACGGCGGTCTGGACTGCAGCTGAATCCTCCGGAATCGTTAGCGTACTTACCCGTGAGGAGATTGAGGATTGGGAGCGAGTCGACTACTTCGCGAAACTCGCGCAACGTGACACCGAAGGCTCACAAGCTGCCCTCAGGTCTGTGGAAGCTGTTTGTGCTCATCTTGGTGCCGCCTTCGCTGCGGGCTCGACTGTCAGGACTACGCCGTCAGGTCGCGATGAGCTCACGGTTTCGTTCGGATTGGTAATCGAGTCGTTGAAAACACTGCGTCACGACAACGAAGAAACCATCGCTGCGACAGAGTCTGTACTGAACGCAGAGGGAGCCACGACTCGTCCACAGCAGTCAGCTAATAAAGAAGGAGCGCATTGATGCCGCTCATCAAAATTCGACCCTTCGACCCTGGATCCTCTGGAATTCTCGCAGGGGGAAAGTTTCTAAATATACGCGCCATCCTTTGGTCGTCCTCCTTATTCGTGATCGGATTGGGCGCGATGTTTGCTTCAGTCTTCGGAGCCAGGTGGTTACACCTGCGCGGGAATGTCTACTTGCTTCCTGCGATCCTCGTTCCGCTTATGACCTGTTGCCTCTATGTCCTGCTCGTACGACGGTTTGAAGCACGCAAGGCGTGGGAACTCCGTATCGATGGGTCGCTTGTCCCAGAGGTGGCCCTTGGGTTTGTCTATGGCGGAGCGTTCATTACGTCGATGTGGGGTCTCCTTTACGCCTGCGGAATGTACAGCGTCCACCGTGGCGTATGGACACACTGGGTCGATGACTTCATCTTCGACAGCTATGTATCCGCAATTATCGAAGAGGTTGTGTTCCGGGCAGCCTTGCTTCGCATCTTTGCACGGCTTTGGGGTGTTCGTAACGGCGTGCTGCTGTCATCGCTCATATTTGGTCTGGTTCACATCACGCACGGGTCCTGGCTCGGGGTTGTCGGAATTGCGATCAACGGCGGCATCACGATGGCTCTTCTATATGTGATGACCGGTCGAATTTGGCTCTCTGCGGGGATGCATCTTGGCTACGACTTCATCGAAACATCCGTGCTTGGCGTGAACAGCGATCACGGCTTTTTGGTCAGCACGCCCAACCAACACGCAGCAGCATGGCTCAGTGTCGGTTCGTTTGGACCTGACGCCGCCGTTCCCGCAATGGTCCTTGGGCTGCTGATCAACGTAGTTCTGTTGCGCTTCGTCTTCGGACCGCGAAGCAAGCTGGACGGGCTTAAACAGCGGCCCTCATTCACTGCTTCGCAAGCTTTGTAGCGTGCCGGATCTGCTAATTTGGCAGCCGATTTAGTCACGAAGATTGGAGAATGACGATGAAGATTAGACCGAGCGTAGTTGTGACGGGGGTTTCGTCAGGGATTGGTATGGGCATTACCGAATCCCTGGTCGCAAAAGGGATGCGAGTGTTCGGCAGTGTCCGTGGAAACTGTGACGCCGACCAAATAGCAGAAGTATTCAAAGGTCAGGTTGTCCCGCTCATCTTCGACACCACAGACCCCGATGCTGTGCAGGCTGCGAGCAGAGAGGTTCGGAACCTCCTTGGAGGTGAAGCGCTGCTTGGGCTGGTGAACAACGCCGGCATAGGGACGGCAGCACCGCTTCTGCATGTACCACTTTCGGAGTTTCGTCGGCAGCTCGAAGTGAACGTCATCGGCACTCTGAACGTGATCCAGCAATTCACCCCGTTACTGAGGGGTCCCGGACGGGTAGCAAGCAGAATCGTAAACATCAGCTCCACCGCGGGTAGCATCGGAATCCCGTTTTTCGGGGCTTACTCTGCCTCCAAACACGCACTCAACGGGCTGTCAGAGTCGCTCCGCCGAGAACTGCTCATTTACGGCATAGATGTCATCACGGTTGTTCCTGGGCCTGTTAAAACGGCAATTTGGGACAAAGCGGAGGATCTAGACTTCGACGCGTACAAAGCTACACCTTACGGGGACCTGATTGAGGGGTTCCGCAAAGGCATGGTCCGGGACGGCAGGAACGGGATGGCACCGGAAGTGATAGGCCAAACCGTGTATTCAGCGTTGACCGTAATTCGGCCGAAGCCTACCTACCTTCGGATAGCCAAGAGTCTCGAGAACTGGACAATTCCTACGAGATTGCCGCTGCGATGGGTGGACAAGCTAATCGGGGCAAAATTAGGACTCAGATTGATCCCCCGATTCGAAGACATCGAGGGGAAGCACGGCCTCCACATGGCTGTGAAGGCCCTTCCGCTGTTGAACCGTGTAGATAGGAGATTACGCAATGCAGAAAAAGACTAAGGACGAGGTTGTGCTGGCATTCACGGATAGCGGACATTTGGGAAGCCCGTTGCTGCTAATACATGGCTGGGGTTGCGATCATAGAACGCTAACTCATCAAGAGGAGTTCTTTGCGCGAACACACCGTGTCATAAACGTTGATCTGAGGGGCCACGGACAAAGCGGATGTCCAGATACGGACTATGAAATCGGCCAATTCGCCGATGACATCCACTGGCTCTGCAGGCAGTTAGAAATCCACAATGCGATTATCGTCGGCCACAGTATGGGCGGTGCTGTCGCGATTGAAACGGCCTATCGCTATCCAGACCTTGTACGGGGAGTAGCGATGATCGATACCGTATTCCGACCCTCTTCTTCCCTTGTGGAGCTTCTGGCTCCTCTTCTCCCGGCCCTCCAGAGGAACGCTTATGAAGAAGCGTATCGCACCATCATGCTTAGTATCAGCCGACCATCCGAGGGGGAGGCGCTTGCTGACGTTTTGTCAACTTTGCCGGCAGCGCCTCAGCGTGTACTGCTTTCTGCTCTTCGTGGGCACATGGAAACTCACGACCTCGCGACGGCGGCAGCGGCCTGTTCCGCGCCCGTGGCGTACATAGCGGCGTCAGGCACCTTTGCGGATCTTCTGGAGCTGAAGCGCTTGATCCCGCATCTGGTCCACGGACAGACTCTGGGGGCAGGACATTTCGCGCCCTGGCTCGTACCAGATCAGGTGAATGCTATGCTCTCGACCTTTATAGAACTCATTGACGGAAGTCTGCTGGTGCGCAAGGCCACCCCGGAATAACGGCCGCCTTTCCTTCACAAGAAGCTGATTATGCTTCAAGACGGATCTCCCTGAGGTCCTGATCCACCATACGTTCCGCTCTTACGAGAAAATGACAAGTACGGTATGGCCAGCAAAAGGAGACTGCATTCAAAATGATCGAAGACTATGACATCGTCGTTCTGGGCAGCGGAGAAGGCTCCAAGTTCTTGGCTTGGACGCTTGCACGGCAAGGCAAACGGGTCGCTGTCGTCGAGCAACGCTGGATTGGTGGCTCCTGCCCGAATATTGCCTGCCTTCCCAGCAAGAATATTATTCACAGTGCGAAAGTGGCCTCATACTTCGCACGGGCCGTACTTCGCGCTAACTGTCGTGTTGAGTCCGGTTGCTTTGTTCGCGCAAAATGGACGAGCCGTGCCAAGCCAAGCTGAACAACTCGCTATTGCCATTTGCTCCCGCTAGTCGGGCAACGTCGACACCAGCGACGTTGAACTGATTGCCGAAGCGAAGGCGGTCCAGGCCGTTCCATCGCTGGAAGAACAGTTTGGGCGTACAACCGATGTCGCCCTAAAGACCAAGATCGCTAATGGTTTGGTTCGGCCAGGAGACAAGCACGACGCGTACTGGAATTACCTGGTGGAGCAGGCAACACTCGCGATGGACAGTGACGTCCTCGACCCACTCTTCTCCGCACCGGTTGGCAAGACCCAGGACCAGATCTCGTTGGGAATTCAAGCCTGGGTTCGGGCGCACAACATGTCCGCGAACACTGCGGCGCAGTCCGCTGTGTCTGAACTACCGGGCAAGATGCTCGAATTAGCCGACACAGGTGACCCGCGCGGGAATTCCGCTCCTACGGCGGGCTCTCCAATCCCGTAATACATGATTGCTATTTGGGCGGCGGGGGGGCTGTTCTGATCCAGGACAAGGAATCTATACCGCTCATCATTGCGGCGTGCCATCGGGCGTCCAACGGGCGATGCCTCAGGAATTGCGGAACCTCTCATCTGATTCGACGATCCACAGGCACAAGCCGCCGTCGACACTTCTATGTCGAAGGAGAACGCGGAAATATCCCGTTACGCGAGAGCGAAGGGGATGGGGTTTTCGGGTGGCAAAAGACCAATCCAGCTCCTTGAATACGGCAGCCGATCGCCGAACCACATACTGGAGGGGCCGACCACTCGTAGAAGCGCGCTCCCGCGTTGCGTTCCCTGAAAGTCGTTGTTTTCGGCAATGACAACGATTCAGGACGGTAAGAGACTCGAAGTTGCTGGCCACACCATTTTGAGCGCGTCAGAGTCAATTGCTGGAGATGCAATGTATCCTGTTTGCGACTCAGTGATGCTCACGCGCCGTTGTAACCTTTAGGAGATTACTTGGACCGTTCTGCGTACATGATTTACCCGTCTTACAACCTGGCGCTATTAGGAGTTCTCGTACTTCTCTCGGGAGTCGCTTGCAGTTTTGTAGGGAAGGTCTGGAACCGTATCACGGCGTAGTCTGCCGCAAAGACGATCCTAGTTCGTTTTGGTGGAACGTCGTGGGGTACTACGTTGTCGGGGCTACGTTCTTAGCCAAGGTTTTCTTTACAGTTGCGTGACCGCCACCCGCACTGGCGACGCCCCTGCAGAGCTTTGTTGCCCCGGGACTTCGGTGCCAGCAGTAGATCGATCTCAGACGATACTTACGGGAGGCGCTTGCGACGCAATCGATAGAGGCTAAACACGAGCAAAGCCAGCGCAGAAACGACGCCGACCGTTCCAGTCTTTATAACACTGCGAATGCTCCCAGCGAGGCTCCCGCTCCATGAGAAGGGCTGACGGTCCAAACCTGAGATGTGCCAGAAGAACAGATATGACAACGTTCCAGCGAGGAACAGAGTAGCCAAGGAAATCGTCGAGCTGATGAGAGTGGCTCTAGTCCGAGTCACAATCAGATCATTGCAATCTGGGGATTAGGGTGCAACAGCGAATGTTGATCTTCTACCTCGCCCGCTGCAGGTGAGGTTCCCGCAAAGTCGTTGTTGTCGGCAATGTCGACCTTGACCGTGTCCAATTGGTCGAACGTGCCCATATGCCCGCCTGGTCTTGCGGCATGTAAAGAGTCGCTCACTTAGCGTAGTTCGAGTATTCGACCGTGCCGTTTGGACTGGAGCGTCCAGATTTCATATCCCGTAACGCTAAAGACCTGAAGTTTGGTGGCTTGAGTGAACGTGAGCAGTAAATCGCCTGTTTCTCGTCGTGAAAAGCTTCCACCACGAGCTTATCCGCCAGTCTGTCTTGAAGTTCTTGTACAGCGTCGATCCTGACTGGCGGGCCGTATATTTGCTCGTGATTGAAGCTGCTGTAGCTTGCCCTGCCACCCTCACCAGTACTCCATCTCTAGTCTGGTACCGTCTTCAAAGAGCAAATCCGACGCCTATCCATGCTCTGGAAACCCGTTTCCCGGTGCCACCTTCACGAAAGACCCAGACATGCAGGCTTGCGGGCATGACCAAGTTTACAGTCCAACGGCACAGGCACATCACCGGCTCGAAAACGGGATTATAGGAAATCTCGCCCCAAGCACTTTCCGGAACGAGCCTAAGACATTCGCTCATTCTTGTTTGTGAGTTACCTGAGGGTTTCAACCGCACGGCAGAGAACGAGCGGCCTAGGCCTCGAAGCGCAGCGCGCCGCCGTCGCCGGATTCCTGAACGAGAGTGGACCCTTGTACAGGACGTCCTGGAGGTGGAGAGCGGCAAGCGCAATGATCGGCCTGACCTCGCTACCGCCCTCAAGCTCTGCCGCAAGCATCGCGCTACCCTGGTGATCGCAAAGCTTGACCGTCTCGCGCGCAACGTCGCCTTTATCTCTAACCTCATGGAGTCCGGCGTCGAGTTTGTGGCCGTCGATATGCCCCAGGCGAATCGATTCGTGGTTCACATCCGCCCAACCCGACAATCTCTGGTTTGCCCACCGGTCAGCAATCTATGAGCAGCACGGATTACCTAAGGCCACTCTGCGCCGTTATCACAATGGTCGAATTTTATGTGCCGAGTCGCATATCGGAATGAGGCAGACGGACTATTGTCGCTCTCCACAGGGCTTCACGGCTACTTACGTGGGTAAGGAAGTAATCTGGAGAGCGCAATGGGTGTTCTTGAGAACATGGCGCCCGTCGGCAGTCCCCAACACAGCCATGTTCCCTGAAGACGGCAATTTGGCTAAGTTCGACCCCGCTTAGCCGGTTCGGATGCGTTCCTTTGAGTTGTTGTATGAGCGGGCGTAAGCCCATTCCCGGAGCGCTGTCTGGATGAAGCGTTCGGCCTTGCCGTTGGTGCGCGGCGTATAAGGCCTGGTGAAGCGGTGCTTGAGCCCGAGCGCACGACAGGCCGCTGCCATGGCGCGCGAGCGGTAGGCCGGTCCGTTGTCGCTCAGGATTGCCTTGAAGCCGATGCCAAGCCGCTCGTAGTAGGCCAGCGCGGTGTGCAGGAAGGCCACCACAGAGGTCTGCGTTTCGTTCGGATAGATGGCTGAGAAGGCGATGCGCGAGTGATCGTCGATCGCCACATGCACATACTCCCAGCCGGCGCCCCCGGCCGAGTCTCTGCGATCGCCGGTCACCCGATGCGAAGGCCGGACGATGCGTCCCAGCTTCTTGATGTCCAGATGCAGAAGATCGCCTGCGGCGGGATGCTCGTAGCGCTCGATGGGCTGCTTCGGCTCCAGGTCGCGAATACGGCTCAGCTTCAGCCGACGCAGGATGCGGCTGACGGTAGCGCAGCTCAGGCTCGTCCGTTGGGCGATCCGGTGGCCGGTCCAGCGCTCACGGCGCAACGCTTCGACGCGGCTTACCAACTCCGCCGAGATGGGCTGACGCAGCCGAGCTGGACGGGAACCGCGGTCCCCAAGCCCGGCCACGCCCAGCTCCCGGTACCGCCGAACCCACTTGGCCGCCGTCTTCGCGCTGACGTTGAAGCTGGCCGCGGCCAGCTTCAACGTCAGACCATCCTCTAAAACCTTCGTTGCAAGTAGCTCTCGACTGAATACCGTCAGTCGGGCATTCTGGTGATAGTCCATCTGGTCTCCTGAGTCGCAAAGTCTTCGCAAACTCAGCTTCACAGTTCTTGATCAGATGGACAACCTATTGAAACCTCACACCTAGGCGGCAGTTCCGACGACCTGCCGCCCGAGATTGTCGAAAGCTCAAACTTTCGCGTTATGGGATTGTGACCGCTCCTCAGCTATGGTGGGTGGTTGTGCCGTCCATGCTGACGGAAAGGCGTGTGGATGCTGGATGGCTTAGAGTCTTACCTCGCACGATTGTCAGGCAGGAACCGGTGGCCAAAGATCAAGGGTCGAGTGGAGTCTCAGTCAGCTGTCCCTAACGGGAGTGCTCGAGATCCCAGGACAGCTCGGTTTGCCATATTGAGCTACGAGGTTGACGGGCATAGCTATCTTGTCTCGATTCGTGAAATGTTTGGGCAGAGCGCACGGCCAACTCACAAGCACGGTTCGGTCGTGATCCAGTACAACCCGAAGAACCCCGGCCAGGTCTATTTCGCTCCGGCTTGCCGACTCGCCGGGTTTGCGGTCGTAATTTCGGTTGCGGCAATGATAGCAGCGGCTATGTTGCTAATCCTTCCAAGGCTCAGGTAGCTCCGCCAATGAGTTTCCACGATTGGCACTACAACGACTTTGCGGGCGCTTGAACTTGCCAGCTCGGCTCATGCCTGAGAGCATCGTCATCATGCCAAGACGAGATGAGCGACGGCGAAGGGTGCGCATGTTGGTCAAGACCACACTCAGGGCCCAACTCAGGGGCCGTGTCCGAGATCCGATATCCTGTCTGAACTGTGGTTCCGCGAACTAAGAATTCGGAGAACTTATGGCTAATCGGTCAACACAAGCGTTTTCGGTACTTACTCCACTTGGCATAATTTGCGGAACGTTGAAGCTGAAGAACTGGCGCTACATCAGTGGGTTGGCGGTACGAGCGCGTGTCAGTTTTGGTTTAGTCTTTTGACATGGAATTCCTGACACTCGCTCCAAATGGGGAGAGGCCGACCGCCGCGCAAGCGCAGGCGATGTGCCGACGAATTTCCTTGGAGAGACAACCAGCTCTCGATGCTCGCTTGGATGCCGTGCTTGACCGGATACGCACAACCGACGCGAATGGTGGGGCTCTCTTCGCTACATTCAACGTGGGGCCAGACGAAGTCTTTGATTGGTTTGCCTCCGGAGATGGGCTGTCCATGTTTGGCATTTTGAGGCAGCTTTTTGATCGATCCGAAGTAAACAGCGCCTTATCAGAGTTGGACATCCAACCCTTGAAACCCGACGACCCGGCCCTTGTCATACATAAGCTTGGAGACTATGGGCATTTGCCCCCAAGTGTTGCAGCTCACGGTATTACTGAAGATGTCGAGCTCGGAAACAGCGGGTACGAGGGCGAGTTTCAGGTTGTCGACACATTCCTGTTTGATGGAGAGTTAGCGCGGGTCCTCTATGAAGGGGGGTTGTTATACACGCGCTGAAGGTGACGGGAGGGTTGAGAAGGAGCTTTCACTTGCGTTCTGTGAAGCACTTTTTGGTCTTAGGTATTCCGAGGTGTCTTATTACTCGACACACAGTCCCTGGACCAGATGGTTTGGCAACTTCGGTGAGGATTTGGATTGGACCGCCATTCTGTTCGATCGGGGCACTCGTTCTCTGTCTATTCTGGCGACGACTGATACTGACTGAAGCACAACACGTTAGCACCGCGAAGTCGGTTCCTGGGGACTTGCCTGCCCACCCTGCAAACGGTATTATCGCCAACTTCGCCCCTCTGGGCAGCTCCGAAGACGACCAACTCCTGAGTGTGAACCAGCTTGCCCGTCGCAGGCTGGTTCGCAGCACCAGCAGCCAGCCGGACCTGTTCTTCAGTGCCGAGCAGGATGATGTCGGGCAGGGCCGCCTCGACTGCATCCCGGACCCGGCGTGCGCGAACCGAGCCCGGTGACTCAGGGCGCCGCCTTCGCAGTATGGGTCCAAGGAGGATACGCATGGCGCGGATATAACCGCCTTCAAGCAGCAGGATGAGGTGCTGGAACGGTCCATCTCGCTGGCGAAGCAGTTTGAGACAGACAAGGTGCGGTGTTTCGACTTCTGGCGGGTCGAGGACGTGAAGCCCTTCCGCGCCGCCATGAATGCGAAGCTGCAGGTGACTGCGGAGAAGGCCGCCAAGCACAACATTATGCTGGTGCTTGAAAATGAGTATGCGTGCAACACGGCTACCGGGCGGGAGTCTGCGGCGACCTTGGCGGCCGTTCCCGCGAAGAACTTCGCTTTGAACTGGACCCGGGTAATGCGGTGATGCGGGGGAGTTCGACGCGTATCCGAATGGGTGGCAGGTGATCCCGAGGATCGCATTCACCACTGTCATGTGAAGAATGCGATGAAGGACTCCACCGGCAAGATTGTGTGGTCGCCCGTCAATATCGGGTATGTGGACTGGGCAGCCAGTTCAAGGCGCTGGCGAGCGTTGGGTTTACCGGTGCGGTGAATCTGGAGACGCATTGGGTGGACGGGATTTCACTGGAGTCCTCTTCATGGACGAGCTGGAAGGGGATGAAGGAGCGGGGTGGAGGCTTTCGAAGAGTCGGTGTCTTTAAACGGTGCGATGTGGTCGCTGGTGAGGTGCTCTTCCACGTGCTGGAGGTGGCGGCGCATGGCGCGGCGAGCCTCGTTGGGGTCGCGCTCGGTGATCGCAGCGAAGATGGCTTCGTGGTCTTCGAGGGCCGCGGCCTGATGCTGGTTGAGGCCGGCGCGCTGACTGAGACGGTGATACATGGGCGCGAACATTCCCGCCCAAAGGCCGTCCACGATGCTGGCGAGGACACTGTTCCTGGCGGCTTCACCGATGGCTACATGGAACTGGCGGTCCGACACCTGGGCGTTGGTTTTGGCGAGGACGAGGCGGCGCATCTGCTGAAGCGTTTTTTCAATCTTGGCGAGGTCGCCGGCTGAGGCGTAGAGCGCGGCATCGGCACACACCTCCCCTTCTATGAGGATGCGAGCGCGGAGGAGTTCAAATGGGCCGGGGCCGGAGTCCAATACGAGCGACATGGGATTGACGGCTTCGCGAACGTAGGCGCCGGAGCCTCCGCGAATTTCAAGCTCGCCGGCGATCTCAAGCGAGACCATGGCTTCACGGATGGTGGGACGGCTGACACCACAGATTTTGGCGAGGTCGATCTCTCCGGGGAGACGCGCACCGGGTTCAAGACCCTTCTCCGCGATGTAGCGCGAGATGCGTGTTGCGACCTCCTGATAGCGGCGAGGCGTCTTTACCAAGATCTGTGTCATTTCATTCTTTTCCGTGGTTTTGCACGTGGTACGGGCCCAGGCCGAAGTCACAGACAGAGTATCACCATGATTTGCCTTCGACCGTGAATGCGGCTGTCTCGACGGAGTCGTACATTCGCTGAGACAAAGGCAGACGAGGCGCTTGTCAGGAGTTCTGAAGGATCGACTTCATCTCCTGCCAGAGCACTGGGTCAACGGGGAGTCCGAGCTTCAGATTTTCTTCGCGAATCTGAAGGGTTCGCTCGCCGGGATAACGAATGGACGCGCCACCCGGGACGGGGTTCGCGACGCGCAAGGAAGCGACGATGTTCTCCGTGACGCGCTCCAATTCGTCGGTCTCACCGAGCACCTCCGGGCGTAGAGCAAGAAAGAACTGTGAGATCCCAGATTCAAGAAGCGGATCACTGCTCAGTTGATGGGTCGCCTTACCGAGTGCCGTCACGGAGACGATGAGGTCCAACATGAGCGCCAAGCCGGAGCCCTTCCAATAACCGATGGGAAGAGAACGTTGCGACCTTTCAATGGCCCCCGGATCCTGTGTGAGGTTGCCGTCCGCATCGAAGCCACCGGGGACGGGCAGGGTCTCTCCGCGAGCGCTGTAGCTGGACAGTGCGCCGTAGGAGAACTGCGACATCGCCATATCCAGCACGACAGAGCCCTTTGTGCGAGGTACGCCGAAGACCATGGGGTTGTTGCCCAGCACAGGGTTTGTCGCACCCCATGCCGGGAGGTTCGGCAAGGTGTTGGTCCAGCAGATGCCGATGCATCCTGCTTCAGCGGCCTGCCAGCCATAGGTCCCGCCCCTCATCCAATGGTTGGTGTTGCGAAGAGCGACGGAGCCTATGCCATGCAGCTTGCTGAGTGCAATCGCTCTCTCCATTGCGGCCCAGGCGTTAAGATTTCCGGGGCCGAGACGGCCATCCCAACGTTCCATGGCTCCGAAGCCGGAGACGAGTGCTGGCGTGGCACCTGGATCCACGCCTCCGTTTTTGATCATCGCGAGGAATCTTGTCAGCCGGGCGACACCGTGGGAGTAGACCCCGTCGCGCGTTGCCTCCGCGAAGAGTAGGCCACATTCCTGGGCGCGATCAGGGGTGAAGCCGTATCGGATGAAGATGGATGTGAGCGTTTCATGAACTTCGGAGAATGGAATGCGATGCATGCAACCCTCATGAGTTGAAAGTTACGAGAAGATTTTTTGTTCGATGTGTTCCAGAGTCATGTCAGCGGCGTTTCGAGATCCGAAGATTCGCAGGTTCCGTGTGTCATGAGCTGCGATGAAGGGGCTCGATCTAGGCGCTTTTACATGGTAAAGATCTACGCCTTCTACATCGTTTAACCAGAAGGCGGGTCGTGCATCCGGGGCTTTGGTCGCAATTTCTACATGAGAAAAATCTATGTTGCGCACGTGCCGGACAAAGAAGCCTTGCGACGGATTATTTCCATACTTTGTAGGATCTTTTCCCAGGTTCGGCTGAACGAAGTGAGCCATCTCCGGTGTGCCACCACCTGTCTGCTCCATATATAGATTCGATATTTGTACATCTTCGATGTTATGTCCTGGTATGCCACTGATGATGCCGGCACCTCCGAAGGTTGCGTCGGCACCCGTGGATACGATGTTGGAGATGGAGATGCGGCGCATGGTGCCGACGGCCAAGCCTTTCGGGCCACGCAGGCGGCCTTCCAGACGCAGCATCAGCGGGGCGTTTGCGCAGTCCCGCATGGTGATGCCGTTGATGGAGATATCTTCCAGATGGGCGCCGTCAAAGCTTTCCAGACCGATTCCGCGGGAGCGTTCGAAGATGCAGTTCGAGATGGTGATGTTTCTGAAGTTACCGTTGGTCTCCGTTCCGCATTTGATGCGGGCGTTGTGGGCGACCTTGGCGTCTTGGGGCCATCGCTTCCAGGTTCCATCCAGCATGGTTCCTAGTTGGTAAGCCCCTGTGAGGTAACAGTCTGCAATGAGTAGTTGATTTGTATCTCGGAGATAGCCGAGGGAGTAAGAGCTCTTGGGAGAGATAGCGTCCTCCCATGGGGCATTAATACTGCAGCGCGTAATTCTTGTATTTAGACAGGAATCAACATTTATTCCGTCGCGATTGGTATCGATCTTGATGTTATCTATGGTGAGATTATCCGTTGCGGTAGCAAGAATGCCGAACTCTCCGCCGAGGAGGATTGCGAAATCGCGCAAGATGACGTTGCGGCAGTTCTTGAGTGCGATCGCTTTATTCGCCATGCCTGGGAGTTCGGGGGCGACGAGCGCCTCAGGACCGTAGCCGTAGTTGGCGGCGTTCGCCGCTTCCTCTTTGCCGAGGCCGACGCTGATTCCCTTTCCATGGATAAGGCCCGGGCCGAGGATTGCAAGATCATGCAGATCTTCTCCCCAGATCATGGAGTTATGCCAGTGATCGTGACCATAGTCTTGGAAGTCGGCCCAGGGCCTGGCGGGCTCCGGCGCGTCAAAGCCGCCAGAGGCCATGCCTTCAGCAGGGACAGGCGCGGCGAGGATCGTAGCGCCTTGATCTATATAGAGGGCGATGTTGCTTTTGAGCCGAATGGAGTAACAGGCGTAGGTGCCGGGGGGCAGGTGGATGGTCCCGCCCCCGGCAGCGGCAGCGGCGTCGATGGCGCGATTGATGGCGGGGCTGTCGATCGCAACTCCGTCGCCCCTGGCACCAAAGTTGCGCACGTTGAAGACTGCTTCGGAGTTTTTGCCAGGCATGGGAGCAGCAGGGGCCGGCTTGCCTTCATTTGGGATGGCGTTTCCCGAAAGCAACGTCACAAGATCTCGTCGGAATGTGTTCAAGTAGACTGCCTCGCAGTTGAGACGTTTGGGAGTGCGACTTGAGGCCGCACTCCCATTGGATATGATTTAGAAGGTAATGCGGGCTCCCAGTTGAATCTGACGCGGAGTGTTGGCCTGCTTAGTGATTGCGCCGAAGGAGGTTGTGTTCTGCGGATTCGTAACGGTGGGGGCCGCGAAGGTGGCGCGGTTGAGGGTGTTGAACGACTCAAAGCGAAGCTGCAGGCCGGCGTGGGCGGGCAGAGCGAACTCCTTCAAGACGGAGGCGTCCAGGTTGTTGATGCCATCCTGACGGATGTATGAGAACGATGCGGGCAGGGTGCGGAGATGGTAGGACAACTGGTCTGCCGCAGCGCTGTCAAAGGCTCCGGCTGCGAAGGCTGATCCCGTGGTTTTGCGGTTGTCCACGGTGAGGGGTTGCGTGGTGCGAATGATGTCCTGCGTGAATGGGATGGGAGCGCCGGTCTGGTAGGTGTAGATGCCATTGACGCGGAATCCGCCGACGATCTCGTTCAGCCAGGTGGAGGTTGTGCCAAAGGTCCGATCTTTTCCGAAGGGAAGATCGTAGGTGCCGGCTATGACGAAGTGGTGGGTGTGGTCGTTGGCGGAGACCTGTCGCGTGAGGCTCGTGTCGCTCTCGTTGAGGTAGCTGTTCGCGTCGATGAGTTTTGAGAAGCTGTAGTTCCCGATCAAGGAAAGACCCTTATTCAGGCGCTTTTCAAGACGGACATCCAGGCTTTGGAAGTAGGACTGGCCGATCGATGCATTCTGTTCAATGACGCCGGAGGTGAACGGTGAGTTGGGGTTACCGACCACAAACTGCGGGTGGGCCGCCACGATTTGCGAGTTGTTCACGTTTGCCGCATTCAGCGGAGTGTTGGGCAAGAGACCTGCAAAGGGGTTCTTGGCTGAGGCGCTGAGCTGGTTGATGACGGCCGTGTCGCGGATGGGAGAGGTGCTCAGGTATTGGCTGGGCAATGGGTTGAATTGCGTGTAGGAGACGGGAAGATGAACGCCATGGTTGCCGATGTAGGCGACTTCCAGCAGCAGGTTGGAGGAGAGGCTTTGCTGTACTCCCAGGTTCCAGCGCTCGGAGTAGGGGTCGTGCTGGTTGGGCGCAAGGAAGTAGACGGTGCTTTTGCCCATGTCCTGACCGGCTCCGAGGGAGGATCCGCTCGCAGGCGTGAAGCCGTTGGGAAAGGGGCTCGAGAGCGTGGTTGCGGGAGTCAAAAAGTTGTTGTTGGTGGCGACGTAGTTTGTTGTCGCCGTAAAGCCTTCCTGATCCGTGACGGCAGAGACGCCGATGGGGTTGGACATGAGGATAGAGCCGACGAACATGCCGAAGCCGCCGCGAATGACCGTGGCTTTGAGCCTATTGGGGCTGTAGGAGAAGCCAATGCGAGGACTGACGATGGACGACTGCGCATTATAGGGATCGCGATTGCCGGTGCTGGGGTAGGTGAGACCGCCGCGGACTGCGAAGGATCCGGCCGGGAGGATGGCACTGGGATTCGCGCCATATGCGGTCTGGGCTGCGGCTGCAACGGGGCTGGCGATGTTGGGATCGAAGCCGTTGACCACTCTGCCACGCGCTTCCGTGTAGGGTGTGTCGCGGTCAAAGCGCAGGCCTGCATTGAGCGTGAATTGAGGGCTGAAGCGGATGTCGTCCTGGAGGAAGCCCGCGATGTAATTGGTATGGTAGTCCGCGCGGGTTGCCTGGACGTAGTCGCCGGAGCTGGGAAGTCCCAGGAGGAAGGAGGCGAAGTCACCGCCGAAGGTGGGGGCGATTGTGTTGCTGGCCTGCTGCACGAAGTCGCTTCCGAAGGTGAAGGCTCCAGAGGAGTCGCCGTAGTTTGCTACGTTCAAGCGGAGTTGACGAGCATCGATACCGAACTTCAAGGTTTGACGCGCGAGGGTCTTCACGACTGAACCATAAAGCTGGTACTGGGTCGTTGGATCCTTCGTGGAGGTGTTGCTTCCCAGGCACTGGAAGCTGTTGAAGTTCGAGCAGTTGCTGCTGCTCCCGAAGAGAAGATAAGGAAGTTGAGGGAAGACGGAGGCAGTGTCCAGCGATGTCGGGAAGCCTACCGAGCTTGGTTGAATACCGTTGGTGGACGCGCCATGAGCCTGGATGAACTCGGTGAAGTTGAGGCGGACGTCGAGGACGGTCGTGGGGCTTAGGGTATAGACCTCATCGAGACTGCCGCCCCAGTTCTCACGGGTGAGGGTCGTGGCCGTGGATCCGTTGTGCAGGTAGTCTTTCTGCACCTGGGTGCGGTAGTTGTGGCGGAAGTCGAAGAAGAAGTGGCTGCGCGAACTCATGTTCCAGTCGATACGGCCAAGCTCGTTGTCGTAGTTGTCGACGCTGGGCGGATTGGTCGTGTAGTTGAACTGGCCGCTGGCATTGCCCGTTGTATTTGGAGCGGGAAAGTATTTCAGGTAGTTGGCTGCGATAGCGTTGATCGCGAGCCCGGCATCGCTGAAGCGATTGTTCTGGATCGGCTGCCGCGTGATGACCGAGCCGCTCTGGGTTGCGCTGTACGGGTTGTACAGCTGATAGGGATTGGGCTTGCCGGTTGCGCAGACGCTCTTGTCCGGTGTGCTGTATGCGCCCGAGCAACCCGCGCTGAGCAAGGCGGAGAAGTCGCCGGACCGCTCCGCTAGCGTGGGAACGGTGGTGACGAAGTTGGTGGGTTGAGAGTCCTTCAAACCCTCATAGCCGAAGAAGAAGAAGAGCTTGTCCCGGCCGTTGTAAAGATGCGGGATGCGTATAGGGCCTCCGACGGTGCCGCCATACTGGTTGTAATGGGTGACGGGGCGGGCGGTGACGGGCGAGGTGCGCTTGTTGAAGTAGTTGTTGGCACCGAGGTTGGAGATCTGTCCGAAGTAGTAGAGCGTTCCATGCAAGGTGTTGGTGCCGGGCTTCAGGATCTGATTGATGACTCCGCCAACCGAGTGGCCGTAGGCTGCGTCGCTATCAAAGGCGTGTACGCTGACTTCCTGGACGGCATCCTGCATGGGGCTGTAAGCCAAGGCACCGGACCAGATCGTGTCCGGCGCGCCGTCTAGCAGGATTTCGCTGACGTGGGATGGTGAACCTGCGATGCTCCAGTTCGCGGCGGCGTCGTTGTCGAATGCGCGCACCTGCGATGGATATCCGGTCGCCACAACTCCCATCGAAAGCTGCGTGAGCATCATGGGCGTGCGGCCGTTCAAGGGCATGTTCGCAATCTGCTCCGTGCTAATGACCTGGCCGATGCTGTCGTTCGCCTGGTTGACCAGCGGGGTATCCGCGGTGACGTTGACGACGGTGCCGGTATCGCCGATGACCAGCGCGATGTCAATGACCGGGTGTCCTCCCGATTGGGCGGTGACTGCATTGCGAACGATCTTGCTGAAGCCTTCCTTCTCCACGGTGACGACGTATTCGCCAGGCTGGAGAAAGGGCGCGGTGTATTGGCCGGCGGAGTCGCTGACGGCCTTGACGACTGTGCCGGTGCTTACCTCCCGCAGAGTTACTTCGGCTCCCGGAACGACCGCGCCGGTGCTGTCCGCGATAGTGCCTGAGATGGTCGCGCGAAACTCCTGCGCGCTAGCGGCGGTGAAGGAAGAGGCAAGTATCATGGCCAGCAAAAGCAGTCTGACAGGTAAAGAGCTTGCTTTCCAGAGGAGTGGAAATTTCCACGAGTTTGCAGAAAATGGATGCTGCGCGTGAGCGGAACGAAACATGGAGCCTCCGAAGTGGGAAGAGCGAGAACGTCTTTTTTAGAGCGGAAAAGAGAACATCTCTGAATTTGGAGCGAAGTATGGATCGTTCTTGTAAGACTTGTCAACACTATTTGTGGGAATCGGTTTGACTGATCTTGCAAGTGGGGAAGCACATGTCTGATCGCTACCTGTCTGACAAATTTCTTGACAATGGATTCGGTCTGCACGTACTCTTCGGCTTCTGGTGAAAACGAAGCTCCACTGGCGCAAGCCTGGGTGGTCAGGATGAGGCGCATGACAGTTGCCGTAACGCAGAGTTCGAAGCTTCGAATCCAGGACGTTAAGGGGGCTCGATGACCATCTCGATTGTCAAGCCGGCGGGAACCGGGAAGCAGCGGTGGGTCGTGTGCGGGATGCTCTTTTTCGCGACTGCCATCAACTTCATGGATCGTCAAGTCATCGGCGTCCTTGCACCTTTGCTGCAAAGCAAGATCGGCTGGACAGACCTTCAATACAGCTCGATCATCAGCGGCTTTCAGTTCTCTTATGCGATCGGGCTGGTGATTGCGGGGCGGATGGTCGACAAGATCGGCACGCGTTATGGCTATGCCATTGTGATGGGGCTATGGAGCCTGGCTGCGATGAGCCATAGCCTGGTGCATACGGTGGTGGGGTTTGCACTGGCGCGCATCTTCCTGGGATTCGGTGAGTCCGGAAACTTTCCCTGCGCGATCAAGGCCACGGCCGAATGGTTCCCACAGAAGGAGCGCTCTCTTGCGACGGGCATCTTCAACTCCGGCAGCAGCGTAGGTGCGATCCTGGCTCCGGCGACAGTGCCCTGGGTGGCGATGCGCTACGGTTGGCAAGCAGCGTTCCTGGTGACCGGGGTCTTCAGCGCGATCTGGATTGTGGTGTGGACCGTCTTCTATCGAACGCCCGAGCAATCGCTGCGCATCTTGCGACCGGAGTTCAAAGACGTCTACGCGCAACGGGAGATTGCAGCAGCCAGGATTCCGTGGCGCGATCTCCTTGCGTATCGACAGACCTGGGCCTTTGCCGCCGGTAAGTTCCTTACCGATCCGATCTGGTGGTTTTATCTCTTCTGGCTGCCACTCTACTTAGAGAAGCGGTTTCATCTGGGTCTTGCACATCTCGGATTGCCTCTGATCGTCATCTATAACGCGTCCGTACTTGGAAGTGTCGGCGGCGGCTGGTTACCGGCGTTCTTGAATCGCCGCGGAATGCCGATGAATAAGGCGCGGTTGCGGTCCATGCTGATCTGCGCGGTGGCGGCGACGCCTATCTTTCTAATCGGCCAGATGAACACGATGTGGGAGGCTATCGCATTGTTGAGTCTTGCCGTGGCCGCGCACCAGGGATGGTCCGCGAACCTGTTCACGACACCTTCCGATATGTTTCCGCACGCCGCGGTGGGTTCTGTAACGGGCATTGGAGGGACTGGAGGCTCGCTGGGCGGGGTACTCTTTTCCATGGCTGTGGGGTGGATCCTTCACGTCACCGGAAGCTACAAGGTTATCTTCGGCATGGCGGCGAGCGCTTATCTGCTGGGATTTTTATGTGTTCACCTGTTGGCGCCCGGCCTGGAAAAGGCGCGGATGCCGGACACGCCAGTGTTGCACTCGCTGTAACAAAGGTTGGATGTTGCATTTCGCGGCATTGCCGCAATTTGAAAGGAGCAGACAGATGGACGCATTCCGCAGGGACTTTCTGAAGCTGGCAGGCGCTGGAGTGGTCGGCACCGCTTCGACGATTTTGACAACGGGCGCACATGCCGAACCGGCTCCTACGCCCACGCTTGGGACGACGGGACTGTACGACGTACGGATGTTTGGGGCGACGGGCGATGGTAAGACGATCGACACGGCGGCGATCAATAAAGCGCTTGAAACGGCAAATGCGCAGGGGGGGGGGACGGTTCGTGTACCTCCGGGAAGCTATGTGTGCTATTCCATTCATCTGAAGAGCAACGTCATCCTCTATTTGGAACAGGGATCGATGATCGTTGCCGGTCCGGTTTCGCTGGAGGGAACGACGACTGGTGGCTTCGATAAAGCTGAGCCGGATCAGCCGTGGGAGGAGTACCAGGATTACGGGCACAATCACTGGCATAACAGCATGATCTGGGGGGAGAACCTGGAGAACTTCGGCATTATGGGGCCGGGGCTGATCTGGGGTCGCGGCATCAGTGTTGGCCGGCCCAAGGGATATACGGAGCAGCCGTACGATGTACACGAACTTACATGGCAGGGTCTGCCGGGCGTCGCGAATAAGATCATTGCGCTCAAGAACTGCCGCAACGCGATCCTTCGCGACTTTTCCATGCTCAAGGGCGGAAACTTCTGCATCCTTGCGACGGCGGTCGACAATCTGACGATCGATAATCTGAAGATCGACACGAACCGCGATGGAATCGATATCGATTGCTGCCGCAATGTTCGGGTATCCAACTGCAGCGTGAACTCTCCCTACGACGACGGCATCACGCCGAAGAGTTCTTTCGCGCTTGGATATCTGCGGTCTACCGAAAATCTGACGATCAGCAATTGCTATGTGACGGGCGCTTATATTCCGGGGACCATGCTGGACGGCACGTGGAAGAAGTGGCCGGCGAGCGCCACGACGCACCGCAACGGCCGCATCAAGTGTGGGACCGAATCGAATGGCGGCTTCAAAAACATCGCGATCTCCAACTGTGTGTTCGAGGGCGGCTGGGGATTCGCCCTCGAAAGTGTGGACGGTTCCCTGCTGGAGGACATCACGTTTACCGGCATCACGATGCGTGACATCCAAAACACTCCGATCCTGCTTCGTCTGGGCAGCCGTTTGCGCGGTCCGAAGGGGACGGCTGTCGGCACATTAAAACGCGTGATCCTCAGCAATATCGTGAGCTACAACTGCAAAGGGGAGTTTGGGGCGGGGGGCATCATCGCCGGCATTGCGGGGCATAACGTGGAAGATATCAAGGTGAGCGACTGCTACTTCCACCAGGCCGGCGGAGGCACAAAGGCGATGGCAGCCAAGGTGCCTGGGGAAGAGGCCTCGTCCTATCCTGATCCGGGCATGTTTGGAACGCTGCCGGCCAGCGGGTTCTATGTGCGGCATGCAGCGAACGTGGAGTTCACGAACGTGGAGATCGCCGTGGAGCAACCCGACGAGCGGCCCGTGTTCTGGATGAACGCGGTGGACGGCGTGGACCTCTTCCGGGTCAAGACACCGAAGGACATGGCCGGGAAGATCCTTCTGCTGGATGACGTCAAGGACATCCGCACATTGGCTTCGCGCAATCTTGCAGATATGCACGAGGCAGATGTGTCGCGAAAACAGATGTAGTGATTTTGGGGATGGGGGCGGAGGTGACTCTCTGCTCCCTTCCCTGATCTTTTCTGCGCTGCTTCACCAAGTAAGGGTGGGTCCATGCTCCGTTTCGATCGGATTGTTTTAACCGGCTTGCTGTTGCAGATTTCCTGTGCGCCCTGCTTGCTTTGGTCGCAGACCGGGGATGCTCACAGTTTGATCGATTCGAGGGTGATGGAGGGGGCGAACGGACGGTTTCAGCACTCGGCACAAACGGGACTGGACGTTGCGTACCTGCCGGCGATCGGCTCCTCTTCCCATGCTCCGAATCTCATCCGCCTGCGCAATGGCGACGTACTCCTGTTCTGGTACACAGGGACGTGGGAGGGCGAGTCCGGGGTGGAGATTGTGATGTCCCGGTTGCCACGGGGCAGCGAACAGTGGACAGCTCCACAGGTGATCGACCGCAAGGATGGGTTTGCTTTGATGAATCCGGTGGCCTTCCAGGATCTGCGTGGCACTGTGCATCTGTATCACACGGTACAGCCGGCGGGGAGAGGCCAGGAGACCTCGCTGCTCATGGAACACGCTTCAAGCGATAACGGATCTACGTGGAGCGAAGAGAGCAAGACAACGTTTGGCTCGGGAGTTTTCACGGGGCATTCTCCTTTGAACGCCGGTCCCGGCAGATGGCTACTGCCGTTAAGCTTTCAGACGGCTCAGGGTGTAGTTTCTTCGGAGATCGACGAGACGAAGGATCAAGGAAGAACGTGGAAGGCATGTCCGCTGCCAGGTGGAGAGGGCAAGATGCAACCGTCGCTGGTGGCGAAGCCGCATGGCGGGTTTGCTGTTTATGTTCGAAGCAAGAGTGCGGACTTCATCTATCAGGCAGAGTCGGCTGATGGTTGCATGTGGAGCAAACTGCTAGCGACTCGGCTGCCGAACAACAACTCGTCGGTAGAAGCGCTTGTGTTGAAGAGGAACAAGCTGATTATGGCTTTCAACAATAGCGCGGCGGTTCTGGGCAAATCGAGCGGGTCGCGAAAGCCCTTGAGCGTAGCGCTCTCCACCGACGGCGGGGCGGAGTGGAGTAGCGTACGAGACTTGGAGACGGGACGGCCAGCGATGGGTGCTGAGCAACAAAAAGCCAAGCTGCCGGGACGCGAGGAGTATTCGTTTCCAACTATGTGTGTGCGAGACGACGGATCGATTCTTGTGGCCTATAACTTCCGCCGGCAGACGATCAAGGTCGCACGCTTCAAGGAAAAGTGGTTACGAGGAACAAACGCCACCGAAGGCGTCTTTCAAGCCGGAGCGGAACGAGGGCGGCCGAAGTCCCAGTGAAAGGCGCAGCGACGATCTGACCGTAACTCAACCATTTCTCCAGAGAGTTCCGAAGGAAATTCCACCATGACGTTTGTCTCTATGCAGCAGCGGTTCCCTCTTGATGGTCTTACGTTCGCGGAGGAGTCAGGGCTCGTGAAGGTTGTGGTACGGACGCCGTGTGCGCATGCCACGATCTTTCTGCAAGGCGCACATGTCACTGAGTGGATCCCGACCGGCTTTGAGCCGGTGTTGTTTCTCAGCCAGAGGAGCCAGCTTGGGCCGGGTCTGGCGATACGTGGAGGCGTGCCGCTGTGCTTCCCATGGTTTGCCGCAGATAGCAAAACGGACCGGCCAGGAGGTAAACCGGGGCCTCACCATGGATTCGCGCGGACGGAGCTTTGGGAGCTGATGGAGGTCTCGCGCTGCGGAGACGACGTACAGCTCGTTCTGAATCTTCAGCCCACGCCAGTCAGCCGTTCGCTTGGATTCGACGACTTTGCCTTGACTCTCACGATCAACGTCGGGCGGCAACTGCATTTGGAGTTCATGGTTGAGAACAGGGCCGACGCCTGCATGAACTTTGAGGATGTCTTCCATAGCTACTTCGCGGTACGGGATGTGACGCAGATCAAGCTCGCGGGGCTCGAGGAGGCGGCCTTTCTCGACGCCGCCGATGGAGGCACACGGAAAGAGCCCACGAGGGCTGCGATGCAGCTTTCCGGCCCGACCGATCGGAGTTATCTGGAGGCTCCGGCTGCGGTCACGATCGTGGATGAAGCCATGGGGAGGCTGATCCATGTCAGCAAGAACAAGGCAGACTGTACGCTGATCTTTAATCCGTGGAAAGGACTCGCCGATCTGGGCTCCGAAGAGTGGCGGGGTTTTGTTGCCGTCGAGACGGGGAACGTCAGAGCGAGCAGGGTCGTCCTTCGTCCTGGGAGGCAGCATCGTATGAGTCAGACGATCTCGGTTGAAGCGTTGCGAGACTAATGACTGCGGGGTTTTGTGTCTTCATCGGGACAGTTCCTGAGGGCAGACTTGCAGGCCCTTCAATTCGAGCGACTGGGAGGCGTTAGTGCGTCTTCGAGCGGCTGTTCCTACTCTGAAAATATCTGCAGATGCTGCTTCGTTGTTCTTCTTCTGGCTGCTTTGCGGCGACCTTTGACACTGCCTTGCCCTTGCTTTTAGCTGCGCTTCCTATCGTTTCATTGCATTCGCTCAATCGATGTGGGCAGGCGGCTCACAGCGTCCGTGGATGTCTTGATGTTCCTGACGAATCGGACTTGATAAGGTTCGAGCACGCATTCGTGAACCTGGACGATGCGCTTCTTTCCACATCCCGTATCTGCATTGCCGACCTTTCGCGTACGCAAAACAGCCAGATCTAAGGGCGGAGCTTCGGCCACTGCCGTTGCTGCGAGGTTCTGACGCAGATCACGATGATGTGCAGGATTCACAGTCAGATCTCCGGTGAACGAGCCTCCCAGCGTCTTGTATGCGGCCATCAATGTACGCAGGCGCTCGTTGATCTGGCGATTCATACGTTCGCGTCGCTGCTGAATCGTTACCTGAGTGAGCAGTCGGATTCCGACGCCGATCAGCGTAATGACCGCGAGGCTTAAGAGAGTGGTGACGAGAGCGTGCAGAGAACTGAAATCAAGACTGCGCAACTGGACCTCCGCGAGGATGGAACACGACTCATCATCTTTGCTCGACCGCAATGCTATGGATACGATGGCGAGCAGTCCAGGCCGACTTCGACACAGAACGGCATGAGGGGAAGGATATCTTCTTCGCTTCCAAGCTGATCCAACCAGAAACAATCCATACCGAAGACGAATCACTTGAAAATTTCAAACCTGCTAAGGGGGGGAGGGTTCCCCCTGCCTGCAGAACTGTGCCGTCAGAGAGCACCGGCACAGCTCTTTCGTCACCCCCTCTGCGGGGACACAACGGACTAGTCACGATCTCTGCAGGTCGTTTACTGATGGGGGGTGGCATCAATGATCTGACTAGGAAGGGGCAAGGCTACTGTGGGGTAGGACCTTCACCGAGGTATGTTTTGAAATAGTCGACGAGCTTATGGTATGCGTAGCGGGTCTGGGCGAGCCCTTCGGTGTCCCATCCGTGCGGGGCGTCAGGCAGAGGGACGAGGGTGATGTCCTTACCTTCAAGGATGAGGCGCTGGGTGAGGGTGACGGAGTCTTTGAAGAGCACGACCTGATCCTTCATGCCTTGGATGATCATGAGGTGATCCTTGAGGCTGGCGGATTTCAGAAAGGCAGAGGACTCGGCGTACTGGGCCATGTTGTGCTGCGGGTCCATCATGGTGCGCATCTCGCCGGTGAGGGCGTGAAAGAGGCTGGTGGCGGGGGCTCCGGCGACTCCGGCCTAGTAAACGCCGGGGTGGGTGAAGAGCGAGGTGGAGGTGAGGAGGCCGCCGTAACTGGAGCCCCAGATGCCGACGCGGTGGGGATCGACGAAGCCTTTGGCGATGAGGTACTGGGCGGCGGAATAGAGATCTTCCACGTCCACGCCGCCGTAGTCTTGGGCGAGGCGCTGGCGGAAGGCTTTGCCGTAGCCGGAGCTGCCGCTGATATCGACGTTGAGGATGACGTAGCCCTGCTGGGCGAGGTACTGGTCAAGGCCCCAGGTGGGGTGGAAGATGCGGCCGCCCCACTGGTTGTGGACGGAGTTGGAGTAGACGGAGCCGAGTACAGCGGGGTACTTGCGATGGGTGTCGAAGTTGGGGGGAGGGTGAGGCGGGCGTGGAGGTTGGTGCCGTCGTGGACGTTGGGGAAGTCGACGTAACGGGCGATGGACCAGTGGTAGGCGGCGAACTCGGGCAGGGGGGAGTTGGTGACCTGGTGCGGCGTGGGCTTGGGGGCGGTGGTGTCGATGAGGAAGAGGTCGGGTGGGGTGGCGTCGCTGGAGAAGATGTCTGCTAGGTAATGGCCGTCTGGCGAAGGGACGGTGGTGTGGGTACCGGGGGTGAAGGTGAGTTGCTGCGGGGCGCCGCTGGGGAGTGGAACCCGGAAGGTCTGGCGCTGTTCCACGCTGCCCTCATTCGTCGTGATGAAGAGGGAGCGAGCGGCGAGAGACGAGGCGAAGACGGCGAAGCGCCCGGAGGTGACGGGAATGGGAGGAGCGGGGGTGAGAGGTTTGACATAGACCTGGTAGTCCGGGGTGTCGTGGTCGGAGGTGAAGTAGATGGACTTGCCGTCCGGGCCGAAGCTGCTCCACCACTCGGCGGTCACGTTCTTCGGGTCCTGCTGGCGAACCAAGAGAGTGGATGCGCCTGTGCTGGTGTCGATAAGGAGAAGGCGGCGGTCCTTAATGTAGAGGTCGCTGCGGTCTACCAGAAGGGTGCGGCTGTCCGGAGACCAGGAAAGCCCAAAGAGGAGATCCATGGGAGTGCCGTCGAGCGTAGCCCAGCGTGTCGAACTGGCCTGGCCTGAGCTTTGGGCGGAGACGATGCCGATACGGCGGGATTCCGAGGGCTCACCAGGGAAGGGGCGCTTGACGAGAGTCATGGTGGTCTCGTCGGTGAGGTAATTTGGGATGCCGCGGACAGGCATCTGGCGGAGATCGGCTTCGATCAAGGCAATACGCTGGCCGTCGGGCGACCAGTGGAGCTCTTCGGCGAAGACGTCTTTGGCCGGGGATCGATAGACGGGCTGCGAGGTATTAAGGAGGTAGATATCACCGTTTGCCGTGCGGAGAGCAGTATTCGGGCCCATGGGAGAGGGGATGATTTCAGCGATAGCGGGGAGGGCTTCGGCGAGTCGCTGTGGCTGTTGTCCGGGAGAAACTTCGAAGAGCTGGCCATGGAGAAGGAACAGAAGATGCTGGCCGTCAGCGGACCAGACTGCGGAGGAGATGCCGTGATCGCTTTCCGCGTGGGCAATCTGCTCCAGTTTCTTGAAGTCCGTGGTGTCGGCTGGAGGCATCGCCGGGCGCGGCATGTGGGTGATGCGGGTAGGCTTGGCGGAGGTCACATCCGTAAGCCAGAGGTCGAGGAAGGCGGTGCCCTCATCGTTCCAGAGGAAGGCGAGACGGCGGCTGTCCGGAGACCAGACGGGCTGTTCGGGTTTGGTGCCGATGATCGAGGGAAGGGTATAAAGCCGATCCAGATCGAGCGGCTTCGGCGTTTGGGCTTTGCTCTGTGCGCCACTCTTTACGGCGAAGGGCGTGAGCAGACTGAGGAGGATAGCGGCGATGATGCAAACGCGGGTCTTCAATGGATAGTTTGCTCCAGAGGGGGATGGGAAGTTCGGATGGGTCTTCGAGGAGCTCCCATCGTTGCAGGCTGATCGGGAGGTTGCCGTTATTCCAGAGGAAGTCGTGGAAGCGGAGGAGCGAGAAGGAGTTGCCCTGGGCGCGGCGGGTGTCGGCCAGGAGCTCGTTGATCTGCACTTTGCCGATCTGGTAGGAGATAGCCTGGCCAGGGGTACTGGCGAAGAGTGCGGCTTCAGCGAGTGCAGTGGTGTGGTCCGTGGGCACAGTGCGCTCGAGGTAATCGGCGGCTTGGCCCAGGGTGAACTGGCCGAGCGCGAGCTTGACGTCGACCTCCACGCGAAGAGCGCGGAGCCGCATGAAGCTGAAGATGGTTTGCCGGGTATGGGGATCGTCGTCGAAGAGGCCGGCCTGGAGCAACATCTCCTCGGTGTAGAAGCCGATGCCCTCATTGGCGCTGGAGTCGTAATATTGGCGGCGGATCGGGTCCGGGGTTATGCCAGCCGAGCGCGAGCTGGAAGTAGTGGCCGGGAACGCCCTCATGCACGGTGATGGAACGGGGTCCTGGGCCATGGAACGGGAGAAGAAGCCGAGGGTGGGCCTAGGTGGGACGATGTAGCGGGTAGCGTCCTGATGGACGCGGGACGGGCCCGTGAAGTCGTCAGCTTCCGTGATGCCGTCCAAGGGCACGAGGTAGGCGGGGAGTGGCTGGAAGTGATAGTGCGGCATCCAGGCCGGGATGGTGAGGAGGTGATTCACTTTGAGGAAGTCGCGAATCTTTTGTTCCTCGGATGTTTCGGCGGCGATTTGTGCTTCGGAGGTTGCGAAGATGGGGGCGGGTGGGCTGTTGGCGAGGCGTTGCTGTTGATAGCTCTCAAAGGCGACGGAGCGTGCCCACTCCGGGCGGCTGATAGCGAGAAGCTGCTCCGGGGTGTACAACATCAGGGCGACGTTGCGGAGAAAGTAGAGGTAGTTCTTGCGGCCGATGGCGGTCTGGGCGGAGGCGGTGGGGAGCTTGGTTTCTAGCCAGGTGCGGTACTGCTCCAGTGCCGCGAGGGCAGCGGGAATCGCGGCGAGAAGGTTTTTGCGAGTATCATCCGACAGCTGAGGGGCTAGGCCCGCTTCGTCGCCGTGGACGCGCTCGGCAAGATCGCCCAGGTTAGTGATGGCTAGCTCGGCGAAAGGCGCCCGTATATCAGTAAGGTTGGTTTCGGCAGCCTGGATGGTAGCCGGAATCTGCCGGGTGCGGAGAACGAGTTCTCGCTGGCGTTCTGGGGAGAAGGGTGGCGGTTGCAGCAGGAGGATGACGACGGAGCTTAAGGTTTGATCGACGTAAAACTGGGGATTCCGACGCCAGCTCTGCTGGATGATCTCCTCCCAGCGGACGCGGGCGATGGCGGAGCCGAGGAGGCGGTAGTCGACCTGTTGGGCAATTGGGTTGGTTGTGGACGGGGCAAGCTGTTTCCAGCGGCGCTCGTAGACAGCGAGTTGGGCTTCGCGGGCGGCAACGCTTTTTTTGGACCAGTCGACGACAAAGTCTGCGGAGCGCTCCACGCGGGGGATGTCGTCCGTGGAGAAGGGCTGCTCTCGGGCGCGCCACTGCCAGAAGTCCGCGGCGAGGACCTGGAGGCTTTGGGCTCGAAGTGGGGAGGACAGGGATGTGATTGCGAGGCTAAAAGCGAAGCACCTGCGTGCGATCAACGGCATCCTCCAAGGGAGATGGGTTTAGAGGATCAGTTTAGCGGATTGTTCAGCGCTGCTCTTTCAAGCGCGAAGCCCTTCGAACCGCCGGGCGCGTACGGGTTGCGGTCAGAGCGTCTTCCAGAGGTGTAACGCGTAGAAGTGAGGTTCTGGTCGCCTTCTGCGTCTTCAGCGAGACGGAAGTCCTGGGCCCATGCTCGATAAGGCAGGGCCGCCGGCAAAGACGAGAGGGTATCGTCTTTTGCTGCCAAGCTGATCCGGCACGCGAACAATCCATTCCTAAATGGATCGCTTCCAGATTTCAAAGGATGAGGGGAGGGTTCCCCCTGCCTGCAAAGCTGCACCGGCGGAGAGCACGGCCAAGCTCTTCCATCACCCATGTGTTTGTAAGCAAACACAGCAAGGCCATTCAAAGCGAGGAACCAAGACCATGAGCAACATTGCCACGATGCCCACCAACCCCACGCCCCAGACCGCCAAAGGAGTCATTGCCGCGAATCTTCAGCTGCTCATCGAGCAGTTTGAAGCAGGACACAGCGAAGGGCTCGCCTCCTACCTCACAGCGATGGGCAAGTTCCATAACTGCTCCTTCGGCAACATCCTTGAAATCGTACGGCAGAAGCAGACGCAACCCGCGCGCAGGGATTTATGCGTGGAACCAGCTTGGCCGCATGGTTATGAAAGGACAGAAGCAAAGACGCGGCAGCAATCAACACGCCCGTCCTAGTCGGCTTTCGCGCCGTCTACGTCTTCGATGTGAGCCAGACCGAGTGCGCAGAGCTTCCCGACCTGAAAGAGCGTGTAAAGGGTGAAGTAGGCGAGTACCGGGAGCGTTTCATCGACTTCACCATCGCCCAAGGCATCGAGCTTGAGTTTAGAGAATCCATCGCATCCGCGTTGGGCATGAGCTACGGCGGGAAGATCGCCATTCTCCCCGGACAGGCACCAACCGAAGAATTTAACACCCTCGTTCATGTGGTCGCACACGAACTCCTGCACAAAGCCGAACGCCGCACCGCCACCACCAACACAGTACGCGAAACGGAGGCGGAGGCTGAGGCGATCTCCGTGCGTTTGGTGGCTCCCTCTTCTGTTTTTGTACCTGCCCAGGTTCCTCCGCTGGAGAAAGCCCGGCTGAATTCGATGACGAAGTAGCTGCTAAAGCCCGCCAGTTTCCCACTTCCGGCATACTCTCTGCGGACTGGCACTTCACCCGTCACTTCCTGCGCGTTGCGATCAAGGAGCACCCAGCCATCGCCGCCGCGAGCGTTGTTCTCGATGACCACGGAAGCATTGTCAGCGCGGTTGAAGGTAAAGCGCATCGCCCCGGTAAGCAGGGCTCCGGTAATTTCAGAGGTGACCTCAGCATCCTGAAGGGTCACCTGGTAAGAGTAAGGGGTGGCGTGCTCGCTACTGCGGCTGAAGCGCGAGGCACGTTCGACGGCTGAAGTCTTTAACCCGACGGCGGATGGCATCAGGGTGACGCTGCCGTAATCGGGCATACAACTTCCGCTTAGAAATTGAGACCCCCGAAATCCTTGTATCATCGTTTCTGTGAAGTAGTGATCGCTGTAATTATTGGCATGAGCTGGGAGAGGTTATTGCCAGCAAAAAGTGGAGCGGCAAGCATCGCCCACATCGCCATGTGGGTGCGGTTCTCGTCGAGTGTCAGTTTGCCGTTCCCCACCTCGAGCATGTCGGGGTCGTTCCAATGACCGGGGCCCGCATAAGCGGCGAGACCAGCCTGCTCTCGCCCGATGAGCGAAATGCGATCGAAAGCCGGGGTAATGTCTCCCGTAGTGCGCCACAGGTTTGCCCCAACCTCCGGACCCCACTGCCAGACCGAGTCAAACCCGTACTGACACAGACTGTACACGATGGGCCGACCTGTCTTGAGCAGCGCCTGATGCATTTTCTCGTACGCGTCGCGCATCATCTTGTACTGATGCACCATAAATTCCGGGCTGTCACCCGGATAGGACTGTCGCATAACCTTGTTTTGAAAGCTGCACAGATCATACTTGAGATAGTCGATACCCCATGAGGCATAGAGCGCGGCGTCCTGATCCTCATGACCCAGGCTTCCTTCGAAGCGAGCGCACGTCTGGGGCCGGGCGAACTATAGATGCCAAGCTTGAGGCCTTTGCCGTGGACATAGTCCGCCAATGCTCTCATATCCGGAAACTTGTCATTGGTGTGGAGAATGCCGTTCGCATCGCAGCTCCGGAAGCCTTGGGACTTCCGGGTCGCGCGCCGAATCACCGAGCTTCAGACCGGAGATGACGGCACACGGCTCGTCTTCGCACGAGAGTACGCCGGCCATCGCCTCCGCTGGAACAACACCATCTTTGTCGGCAGCAGCAGATCCAATCCCTGGGTAGAGCTCTTCGAAGACCGCTTGGCCTACCACTTCAAGCTGTCCCACAACTCGACGCCATCTCTCGTCACCGTTGACAACCCCACCGCCGCCGAGCAGGCCGAATATCCATTCTCCGCGGAGACAGGAACCAAAACGGCGTACTGCGTCCTTGTCTTTCTGCCCAACCCCACAAACACCGGCAACACGCTGATCGTTGCCGGAACCGACTCACAAGCCACGGAGGCTGGTGGAGACTTCATCACCAGCGAGGAAAATCTGGAAAAGCTCCAGACTCTGCTGAAGCAACAATCCTTCCCGTACTTTCAGGTCCTTCTCCAGATCTCCCGGGTCAACGGCACACCCCTCGAATCCAAAATCATCTCCTATCGGGTAGTGAGGTGATGAAGGCGATCCAGCTCGACCGCACAGCGATTATGTCAGTGTGGAGATCCTCACGGTTCATTGCGGTTGGATGGCTCACTAAACTTAGCAGGGGATTCTTCATATTCGGGCTACGAAGCCCCGGAGGTAGTCTATGATGGCGGCGCAGAGCGGGACACTGGAGAAGTGTTGATTGTGCTGCCTCCTGAAGCAGGGTAGCTTGATCGAGTGCACTGCCGAGCAGCGGGCGGCAGCAGTTTGGCTTCTTAGTCCACCCACCGGAACTCTCACCCAACTCAGACACGCCCGGCTCCAGCCGCCTTACACCTCCACAAACGCATCCGGCTGAAATGGTTTGAGAGCCGAATCTAGGCAATATATGAGCGGACAAAGGAGAAGATGTAAGCACGGATACCATTGTTGGTCTGGGTAGTGCTCGCCTCGGTTATCTTTACGCGCGGTAGGCGCCTACGGATACACCCTGTAAGCCACCACCTCGGCGTTAAACGAGGTCCCACTCAGCCGAGCTGTCTTGAGCAGCACCTCAAAGTACGGAAACTGTCGCATATGCGCCATGCTGCGGAACTTCTCCAAGTTCTCCTCTGAGGTCAAGAACTCCGCTGCCCCACCCGTCGCGTCTGAGTCCGTTCCCGCCAGGATGATTACCTTGCCCGTATGACTTGGATTTGGGAGATAGGCGACCACGCAGTAACCCGTAAACGCATTGGCATCCATGGGAGCCGAGTAGCTTGCCTGCTCACCAGTCTGTGGATGGCGATTCGCAACGTACATCTGTGAATGAGCGTCATCGTAGTCCAGCGAAAAGTTCATTTGATCGTCAAACAGCCGGACCCACGGATTTGCTTTTTTGCCGCCGATGAGCACAAGGTTGTTGCGCTTCACCGACTCCGCGGCATAGAACCGTGCCAGCGTCAGGTGAAGCGATGACGTCCCTGGCGCCAGATCCAATATCGTCTGCGCGGCATGAAAATCCCCCAGAGTCACCAAGTTGTGATTGAACACGGTCCTCACGTCCGCCTTACGATCGGCGCTAATGTGAGGATCCTGCGTCTGCGCCATGTAGTCATGGTTCAAATAACTGCTTAGCGACATGTGTGTGCCCAAAATCTCTTCGCTCAAGCTCACAGACGCATCCGGCAGCACGAGGTCTGTCTGCTGCCCGGAGTGGAGGAAGCCGTTCCAAAGCGCCGCCACGGCGGGACCATTAGCCTGAGCCACTTTCTTCGTCTGCAGCATGCGATTTTGTTGCCAGAGCACCGCACATGCCAGCGCTAGTCCCGCACTCAGACACATCCAAAGAACAGAGGCCAAACTCCTCGGACGTACCGCGAGCTCAGCAGCCACCAGACCGGGAGCCTCAACCACCGTGGTCTCCGAGTACATCACGGGCTCTGTTTCAACGGCTATCGCAGTTGGACGCACACAAAAAACTGGCTTATAGCCACCTCGGGGGATTTCGAGGATCCAAGGCTCGTGGGCTCCCTCGGTCAGAAAGTAGGTGTTGATGCGCTTCCGCAACTCCGTTGCGTTAACCCGGACGATGTTGTCCTGGCTCCTGTCATACGAGGATGACCTTCCGAAGACCCGGTTACCAATCTCCTGCTCGTGGATCTCCGGGCAGCCCTCTTTTAATGACTGCCCTCCGACATAAAGCAGAAAGTCCCGAAGCCGGGTGGCGCGACGGAACTGGGTACTGGCGGCAATCCGATCGATCAACGCCCGCCGCTCTTCGACGGTTGGTCCTTCTCCACCAAGCTCCGTCAGAACGTTCGAAATCGAAGTCATCATCCCAGCAAACCCCAGTGGGGGACCAGTTTAGCACGCAGCAAAGACGGCTGACTCCGATGGGTTTCTTACGGTAAAGACTTGCTTCTTCCGGTAAATTAACTTGCTCGAACCAGGGGAACTGCCGAGGATGGGTCGTCCTTTCAAAGCTGTTCCAACGTGCCGTCAATCTTGAGTGATGGAGGCGTATCGACCAGCAAGCACAGCAAAACCCTTCGGAGGCACGTGTGAGTATCTGTAGAAGCAGCTTTTTTCGGTTCAGCGTTTGGTTCATCCTTGCCTTAAGTATGGTGAATGACGCCACAGCCCAGCGTTACCTCGGCAGCATCCAAGGCACGGTAACCGATGCAACCGGCGCAAAGGTCGCTGACTCAACCGTTGTCGCGGAGGATGTCGGCACGCATTTTAAGACCACCGCGACCACCGGTCCCGATGGTTCCTATAATTTCTCCTCGCTCAACCCGGCCACCTACCGGGTTACGTCAGCCGCGCAAAATTTCGGCGCGGAGACGCGCACCGGCATCGTCCTTACCGCCGGCCAGTTGCAGATTATTGACTTTCAACTGAAGCCCGGCGCTGCCGTGGAAACCGTCGACGTCTCTGCTGAAAACTCCCTGATCGACTCCGGCTCGGCCAACATTGCCACAACAATGAGCACACAGGAGGTCACCGACCTTCCTAACCTTGGACGAAATCCCTTCGTCCTTGCCACCTTGGCTGCCGGTGTGCTGGATACCGGAGCGTACCTCACCGGTAAGGCCAGCGGCTTTACCAACCCCTTCAGCGGCGTTGCCGTACAGATCACTTCATCCGGAAGCGGAGGTCATAACCGCCTCACCATCGACGGCATCCCGGACGACCCAGCCGAGCGCTTCTCAGGAGCCAGCTATACCGGCTTTGTCCCATCCCCGGAGGCCGTTCAAGAGGTCAAAATTCAATCGTCCATCTTTGATGCGCAGGTCGGTCACGGCAACGGCACTGTCACTAACACCGTCATCCGTTCTGGCACGAATAAAGTCCACGGTGCAGCCTACTATGTCTTCCAGAATACCTACCTCAATGCCAATACCTATGAAAAGGTTCCCAATCAGAACAACGCAAACCTCGCTCTAAGGACCCCGCGCAATAATGACCAGCTCAGCCAAACAGGCTTCGTCTTCGATGGCCCAGTCTATATTCCCAAAATCTACGACGGTCGCGATAAAACCTTCTTCCTCGTGGCCTATGAGCGCTACGCCTCGCACGTCGCCCTCAATTACTCCTCCCGTGTCCCCACGGCGGCTGAGCGTGCCGGCGACTTCTCAGCCCTGTGCAATACCTTCAACTCCAGTGGCCTCTGCACCTCAGGCGTCCAGCTCTACCAACCCAACTCGCCCGTCGACGCTGGCGGAAATCGCACTGCCTACTATGCCAACAACAACATCGCTCCGGCCATTAACCCTGCAGGTGCTGCGCTGATCTCGTATCTCCCCCTGCCTAACGTGACAGGCGCCTCCATCACCGGCACCAACTACATCGCCACGCAGACCTCCTATCCCAGCACCTACCCTTCCTTCATCGTGCGCATGGATCATGCCATCGGCACGAAGAACAAGCTGAACGGCATCTTTTTTCGCTCCGGCCTGACACAAAACTATCCCCTGCAGGGTTTCCCCAAGGGCATCGGTCCGCTCACCAGCACGACCGGCTATGGCTACCATGTCTACCGCAACAACCGCGGTGGCAGCGTGGATGACGTTCACCAGTTCTCGTCCAGCATGGTGCTCGACTCCCGCTTCGGTCTGATCTTTCATCCATTCGGCCTCACCTACCCAGGTAACGCTAATTTCGATCTGTCTTCCCTCGGTGTCAGCAGCACCGGCCTGCCCTATACCTCTTTTCCTGGTGAATCTTCCAGTGATGGGTACGCCGGTCTTTCTCCGGGCGCTGGCGGTCAGGTCAGTGAAAATACAACCGGCTCCGTTGAGGAGATCCTCACCAAAACCATCAAGGCGCACACACTGCGTTTTGGGTTCGAGGGCAACCTCATCCGCTACAACGTACAGAACCCCCAGAGCGGCTTTGGCGCCTTCACCTTCGACCGCCGCTTTACCCAGAAGAACTCGGTCAACGTTGGGATTGGTACGGACCCAAATTCAGGAGACCCAATGGCGTCGCTGCTGCTGGGCGCGTTCTCCACTGCGACTTATAACGTCACCCCGGCCTACGCCCTTCAGCAGATCTACGCAGCTCCGTTCGTGCAGGACGACTGGCGCGTCACCAGCAAGCTCACCCTTAATCTGGGCGTTCGTTGGGATTACGAGTCGCCCTTCACCGAGCGTTATAACAAGCAGGCCTCCAACTTCTGCACGACCTGCCCCAGCCCACTGCAAGCCTCCGCTCCAGGGCTGCCCCTAAATGGCGGTCTCCAGTTCACCAGCTCTGCCAACCGCTTCCCGTATCCCCGTGATCTGAATAACTTCCAGCCTCGTATCGGCGCCGCCTACCAGGCCGCTCCAAACACAGTCGTCCGGGCCGGCTTCGGCATCATCTACTTCAACACGCTCGAAACTCCCATCGGCACGGGCTTCAGCCAGACCACAAGCTACACCAACACCACTAACAGCGCGCCCCTGAACCTGCTCAATAACCCCTTCCCCACTGGCGTCGTCCTCCCCACCGGCAGCTCCCTTGGTCTGTCCACCGCGCTCGGGCAGAATGTTAGCTTCATCGATCCGAACCACGTCCAACCCAAAAGCGCGCAGTACTCGGCCAGCGTTCAACAGCAGTTCCCCGGAAATATTGCGCTGCAGATTGCCTACGTCGGCGCACGGCCCACTAGGCTTGAGGTCAATCACAACATCAACGTATTGCCGCAGCAGTATTACAACCAAGGAACGACCGGAGTAAACTTCCTTTCTGCCACGGTGCCCAACCCGTTAGCCGGCACGCTGCCGCAAGCCCCGGGGCTTAACGGCGCGACCATCGCTCGCAGCCTGCTGCTGCTACCGTACCCGGAGTTCGGCAGCGTGACAGAGCAATACTCGTCCATCGGCAGTGCTCCGTATAATGCGTTGCAGGTGCAGGTGTCGCGGCCGATGAGAAACCACTTCTCCATCCAAGGAAACTTCACCTGGGACAAGCTCATGCTGCGCAATGGCTTCTATGGGAGTGGTCAGGGAGTAATCTACGACAATGCGTCCTTGGCGTCCGGGCATCTGTACTCCGTGCAGGACTCCGCGCCAACCATGTTCGGAAACATCTTTGGTACGCTGCAGTTCCCCAAATTCGTAAAGAAGCCGATCTATGAGCGGCTCCTCATCGGAGGTTGGCAGTTGCAGAGCGTGGCCCGTCTGTCGAATGGCCCGCTGGTGTCAGCGCCTGGCAACGTCGACATTATCGGTAACCCCATTCAGGGAAACCAGACCTACGGACGCACGTTCAACACCTGCTACCAGAACGCGAGCGGCGTCAACGTAAACACCGTTGTCAGTGCATCGACAGGCCTTCCCACGCTCACCGGCTGCGATGCTCAATCGTCCAGCCCGGCGTTTCGTCAGCGCTTGAACTTCACGTCCCAATCCAACAGCAACGTGCTCCCCATACGGCAGCAGATTCATTCCCTCCTCGATGCATCCCTCTTCAAGCAATTCATCCTTCGCGAAGGCGTCAGCTTTGAAATTCGCGGTGAGTTCTTCAACATCCTCAACACGGCAAACTTCGGTGGTCCCAGCACGACCGTAGGCGCCGCCAACTTCGGCTCGGTAGCCTCTACCTCTGGCCTGCTCACCCAGGTCAACGATCCTCGTATCGGACAGTTGACCGCTCGCATCAACTTCTAGTTGCCAAGCCACGATGAATGCCGGACAGATGCTCGTCCGGCATTGTTCCTCCACTCTGCCTCGTAAGCTGCAGGTATTATGCCCTCTCGTCTCCAAATCGCCGCTGTCTTCGTTATAGCCAGCTTCTTGCCGATCTCAGCTCAAACTCAGGCTGCCCTCCCTCTCTCCGCCGCCGCACTGCGCGAAGGCTTCACCTCTCCACCGCCTCAAGCGAAACTGCGGTGTTATTGGTGGTGGCTCAACGGCAACACGACTGAGGCGACCATCACCAATGACTTAACTGAAATGAGCCGAAAGGGCTTCGGCGGGGTCCTGCTGGTCGATGCAGATGGCTCAAGCCAGGGCGGCAACGCCGGCGTACCCGCGGGCCCCACCTTCGGCAGTCCAGCCTGGACTCAGCTTTACGTCCATACCCTTAAGGTCGCCGCGCAACTTCACCTTGAGGTCACGCTCAACATTACAAGTGGATGGAACCTGGGCGGCCCGGATGTAAAGCCGGCTGATGCCTCGAAGCTACTCACATGGTCGCGCACGTTGGTTGACGCAAGGAGTGTCGCCTCCCCGCTGACGATGCCGCCCATAAAAAACGGCTTCTACAAAGAAATCGCCGTCCTCGCCTATCCCCTCTCGCATGGATCAGCATTGCCAGGCCAGGATGGAGATCCGCGATCGCCAATCCGGCAACTGCGTCTCAAGTCAGCGGCAGCAGAGGGCGGCTTCTCCATGCCACATACAGAGCCTCTCCTTGGAGATGCCACTTCAAAAAATAGTGATCAGGACATGGCCCTTGGTGATGTGATCGAGATCACCTCAAAGATGGATCCGTCCGGCCATCTCGATTGGCTCCCTCCTTCGCCGGGAAAATGGGAGGTCCTTCGCATAGGATATACCGACTCTGACGCCCGGGTCTCCACCTCAAGCGGCGCTTGGCAGGGTCTTGCTATCGACTACCTCGACCGCAATGCCTTCGATACCTACTGGACCCACAGCGTCGTGCCTTTGCTTAATTCGAGCAAGCCGTACCTGCATACAACGCTCGTCAACCTGGCCACGGATTCCTGGGAACTCGGTGGAACCAATTGGACTGGCCGTTTCAGAGATGAATTCATAAGGCGGCGCGGATATGATCCCCTGCTCTATCTCCCCGTGGTTGGAGGACGAATCGTCCAGAGCCGCTCCACCAGCGAAAAGTTCTTGAACGACCTGCGCCGCACCGTAGGCGACCTCGTTACCGATCACTATGATCATTTCGCCGAAAGAGCCAAAGAATACGGACTGGGAATTGAATGTGAATCAGGTGGACCGCACAGTGCGCCCATCGATGCGTTGGAAACCTTTCGTTCGGCCGCAGTCCCCCAAACCGAATACTGGGCGCAATCGAACGAGCATCGGTCGACCGACCAAGACAGATTTTTCACCAAAGAAGCCGCCAGCGCCGCCAATATCTATGGCAAAAGCTTCGTCGCACAAGAGGGCATGACGAGCATCGGCCCGCAATGGAGCGAGTCCTTGGCGACCGATCTCAAACCGTCTTTCGATCAGGGCCTCACCGAGGGAATGAATCGTCTTGTATGGCATGAGTTCACCTCATCCCCGGCGTCGTTTGGACTGCCAGGTATCGAGTATTTCGCCGGCACACACCTCAACCCCAAGATCACTTGGTGGCAGCAGGGCGAAGCCTTCTTTCGCTACCTGAATCGGTCCCAGTTTCTTCTCCAGCAAGGACACGCCGTCGATGACGTCCTGTACTTCTATGGAGACGAAGTGCCTAACTTCGTCCGCCTGAAGAGCGATGATCCAGCGCACACACTCCCTGGCTACGACTACGACGTAACCAATGAAGATGCGTTACTTCATCATCTTCAAATCGGAGCCGGTGTGTTCACATCGCCGGCCGGGAACCCCTATCATCTGTTTGCGATGCCCAACGGTCGTCGTCTCAGTGTGGCCTCCCTGGAGCGGATCGCTGCATACGTGAAACAAGGCGGTAGCGTAATCGGCGAAGTTCCCGTGGCCCCCACCGGTATCGTCAGCCCGGAACAGGAGCGGCACTTCGCAAACTTGGTTCGCGAAGTGTGGGGCAGTTGCTCCGGGCCCGTCCATCCTTACGGGTTTGGAAAAGTGTTCTGCCGCGACAATGCACGAGCAGCGCTGCAGCAGCTTGGGGTACCACCTGACTTTGAAGAAAACACAGGACATCTGGACTATATCCATCGTGTCCAAGGGACCATAGACATCTACTTTGTCCGCAACGGAACTGCGCAACCCGTTGATGCGTCGGCACACTTCCGCGTAGCTCAGAAGACACCAGAAGTTTGGAACGCAGTGGACGGAACGATAGCCGCGCCACAGGACTACACAACCGAGAACGGGCTCACGGCGATGTCCCTGCATCTCGCCCCGTATGGCTCTACCTTCGTGGTCTTCTCAAAAACGTCCGCCCCCCATCAGGCGGCGGTCCGGTCTGTCTCCCTGCAGCCGAAGTCGATCGATCTACCATCTAGCCAGTGGACAATTGCCTACCAGGGAGAGCGTGGGGCCCCAACAGGGGTGCATCCGCTGGGAAGCTTCGCATCATGGACAGACGATCCGGATGAAGGCGTGCGCTATTTCTCAGGCACCGCCACCTACCAGACAAAGCTGCAGCACCGGAAGGTGACCGGCGAGCGGGTCTCGCTCGTCCTGACCGACCTGCACGAAATTTGCACCGTGCGAATCAACGGTAAAGCGGTCGGTACCATCTGGGCGATGCCCTACCACCTGGACGTGACGGACGCTCTACAGAATGGCAGCAACGTGATCGAGTTGGACGTAACGAACCTCTGGCCGAACCGTATCATCGGGGACGCTCAGCCGTCCGCATCGGTGAAATTCACGCAGACAAATATCAAGAAGTACAACGCCCACTCTCCGCTCCTGCCGTCCGGGCTTATCGGTCCGGTCTCACTGGAGATCATCGCGGCAGAAGATCGACACCCGTAGACCTGAATGACTTGACCGCACCTCTCTAAAAGCTCACATGGGCCTTCTGCAACTCGTCCTTCATGCCCTTCCAACTGGTACGCGAGGAAGATTCCGGAGTGCCTCCATCCTTCCAATGCGTCTCCAGGTTCACGGCGTCTGAGTAACCCATATCAGCCAGCGCCTTAAACTGAGCCGCCCAATCGATATACCCAGTATTCACCGGCGACCAGACAATCTTGCCGGCCGAATCCTTCACCGCATTCTTCACATGGCAGTGGTGGATACGATCCTTCGGAAGAGCCTGGAGCGGTCTAGTAGAATACCCGTCGTCGCCAAGGATTGCTCTGCCTGTGTTGGCCGTCTCCAATTGGCTGCCTCTACGTGTTGAAAGCTACAGCGTTGCGTAAACACGGTAATGTCGTCGTCCAAAGACCCATCACGAAACCTGAAGGCGAGCCTCGATGTACCTCATCGTCGCGCACAGTTCGCTTACTCTCGCCTATAACAATACACGCTCCGTTTATATCCGTGACACAGGCAAAGCGCCAACTCGCCGCCAAGGCAATGCTGTCCTGCGGTCCCGGAGAATCGTTAAAACATAACGACTGCTGACGTAGTCCGCTAGAGGCATTCGCCCGTTGTCTAGGCAAGCAGGAGTTTGTCTGGAGTGATAGGGTATTCCATAATTCTCTTGCCGTTATAGATGGCATTGGCGACAGCAGCTGCAGCTCCTGAGATACCAATCTCTCCAACCCCTCGAGATCCGATGGGGTTAAACTTCAGATCAGGAATATCCGGCACCGTAACATCAATCGTGCCAATATCAGCATTCACTGGGGACATGGTATTCAGCAAGTGATTCGTTGACGACGCGGCCATAGGTCGCATCAATGTGAGCCTGCTCGTACAGGGCAAAGGAGATACCCCAGACGGTGCCACCCATCAGCTGATTAATCCCGGTCTTCTTGTTCAGCAGCGTCCCTATGTCGTAGGTCGCGACGACGCGACGTACAGCGACCATGTGAGTGCTCTTGTCGACCGCAACCTCTACGAAGATAGCTCCCCATGAGTTCGAGGTCATTGAATCTTTTGATTCGCTGGGTTCCGCGGACCCGAGAGCCTCAATTGGCTTATTACCGTTTCTAGCGAGCAGATCGTTTAGGCTGTCAGCCTGCACCGGATTCTTTCGGTTGACGAGAGTTCCGTTCCGGACCTCAACTTCGGTCGTCCTTAGGCCATGTAGTGGAGACTTACTATCAGCAATGGCAAGGTCTGCGAGCTTCAGGCAGAGTTGAGTCGTGGCATCTTGAATGGCTGGAAGCACCGAAGCAGAAGATTGTGAACCGCCTGAAACCGGCGCCTTAGGCAGGTCGGAATCTCCCAGTCTCACTTCAACCATCGCAGGATCAATGCCGAGACATCTGCTGCTTGCTGCGCCATAATAGTGTAGGTTCCGGTGCCGAGGTCCTGTCTACCAGACCCGACGAACATTCTTCCGCCCGGAAGCAAGCGCACAACTGCCTGCGCGGCACTGCGATTAGCTGGGTAAGTGGCTGTTGCCATACCGTAGCCAACAAGCAAGTTTCCCTCTGACATGGTGCCGGGAGCCGTGCTCCGCTTGGACCAACCAAATCTCTCCGCGGCTTGCTGGTAGCAGTCGCGAAGGTGTTTACCAGTCCAGGGACGATCATGGCTCGGATCCTTCTCCGCGTAAATGACGAGTTGTAATTGAACGGGATCCATCTTCAATTTTTCAGCGAGTTCATCAATGGCAATTTCTAGGACCGCAGTACCAGGTGCCTCACCAGGTGCGCGCATAAATGTGGACACACCTAGGTTCACTTCCACCACCTTGGCAGAGACGGAGTTAGCTTCGCTCATATACGTCAGTAAAATAGTAGCAACGCGTTCTCTGCAGCAAGTTGCCTCCAGTCGTTGCCATGTTGCGAAGTTGAGGAGAAGCTCCGCTAAGGATTGCCTGAGATAAGACCGGATAGCCTCTCTTGATAAGTGGGTGATTGGCGAGTTCCGCACTACGCACTATCGCACCAACACGAACTCCGCCATTTTGCATTGCAGAGATCTGAGCGAGATCAAGGCGTTTGGTGTCGACGATCACCTGCGGCACCTCCACCTGATATTTCATGAGGTCAACTAGGTTCGTTCCACCAGCGAGAAACTTGGTTCTCCGCGCGCCTCCGGCTTGAACGGCGCTCTTTATATTTGAGGCGCGCTCGTAGGCGAATGTTTTCATGCAAACACTCCTTCCGATGCGGCACGCACGGCTGCGACAATGTTCGGATAAGCACCACAGCGGCAGATGTTACCACTCATTCGCTCACGAATTTCGTCATCGCTCATGTCAGGAGCATCCGTCCTATTGGTCCGATAGCTCACGATAGATAAGTCTCCGCGCTTGTGCTCTGCGACCGCAGCTATGGCAGAGCAGATCTGACCTGGCGTACAGTATCCGCATTGATAACCATCGTGCTCTAAGAAGGTGGCTTGCATGGGATGAAGGTCTGAGATATTTTGTGGCTCGTGGTTCGTTGCTACCCCTTCAATGATTGTGATTTCCACATCTTCGGCGGTGACGGCGAGTATCAGGCAGGAGTTGACTCGACGACCATCGATGAGCAGCGTACATGCACCGCATTGGCCATGGTCACATCCCTTCTTGGTTCCTGTGAGGTCCAGGTGATCGCGCAGGGCGTCAAGGAGGGACCGTGCGCGTATCCAAGTTGAGCGCCTGCGATTTACCGTTCACCTTCAGTGTGATCATTTCCTGATCGGTGATTCGTTTTCCTCGGCCAGTGAAGTCGTTGGCAGGGCTGCTGCCGCGGCTGCGAAAGCATACCGGCTTGGACAAAACGGCGTCTTGTAATTCAGAGGTCAGGCCAAATCTTTCGAGGTGCTGCTGTTCTTGCGCTGCTTCTTGGGGATCAAGCTCGAGGTTTGGGGGGATTCGGCAGGGTGCACCTCTTTTGGTGATGAAACGTTCTCAATAGACGGCGAGGAGCGGCTTGGAAGATGCCTGAACATAAAGGATTCATTTCGATCTGACGCCATGGGTTTTCATGGTGGTGGTTTGCACTTAAATCGTGGTTCGAGATGCGGATAACGTGGTCAAGTGACAGCAACCCGTCATGATGAGAGGTGCGTCATCTCCTCAGACAGTGAGTTGGTCCAGATCCCTCATCTCTCAAGAAAGGTTAGAGCCGGGGATCGATCGGCCTACCGCTTACCTGGATTCATCGGATCTTGACACTCGCCGACTACCTTTATGAAATCAGCAATTCTGACGATGAAAGCGACGGCAAGTTTCACCATGACTAAGCGAAGAGGCACAAACCAGAAGGTCCTCGCACGATGCTGAGTAGACGCCGTCTTCTGTCGCAGGGGCTGTACACCGCAGCTGCCGCCACCCTCGCCAAGAGCGGATCAATGTTGGGGCAGAGTGCCATGGCCTCGCCTCCACAGGTGCGAAGCGGCATGAGACTGGAACGTTATGTGGATGCTTTGCCGATTCCTCCCGTCCTGCATGCTCCCGCGGAAGAAAGCCGGGCTCTTGAGATCGAAATCATCCAAGTCAAGCAGAAGGTCCACCGTGACCTGCCTGCTACGACCGTGTGGGGCTACAACGGAAGTTGGCCTGGACCGACGATCGAAGCTCGTAGTGAGCATCCGCTGAAGGTCAACTGGGTCACTCGACTCCCCGCGACTCACCTGCTTCCCATCGATCACTCCATCTGCGGAGCGGAGAGATCCATGCCTCCCGTTCGCAACGTAACACACCTTCATGGCGCGTGCGTTCTTCCGGAGGACGATGGCTATCCGGAGGCGTGGAGCACGGCACACGGCGAGCATGGGCCGGCCTATCGGCCGGGTCCACAGACCTACCCGAACTGCCAGCCTGGAACCACGCTTTGGTATCACGATCACAGCCTGGGGATCACACGGCTGAACGTTTACGCTGGACTTTCAGGGTTTTATCTCCTACGCGACGAGGCAGAGAAGGCGCTGAATCTCCCGCAAGGTGAGTTTGAGATTCCACTGATGCTGCAAGATCGGCTGTTTCATCGAGATGGATCGCTGTACTACCCGGAGGTGGTGAACGGACCGAAGGAACATCCGGTATGGGTGCAGGAAGTCTACGGCGATATGAACTGCGTCAACGGGATGGTGATGCCGTTCCTGGAGGTCGAGCCGCGGAGATATCGCTTCAGGATTGTGAACGCGGCTAACTCCCGCTTTTATCATCTACGGCTGTTCCATGCAGATGAGACGGGGAACATTCTGAACGGATCTTACGATGTTCCCTCCTTTCAGCAGATCGGGTCCGATGGAGGGTTGCTGCCTGCGCCTGTCGAGATGCATTACCTTCTCATCGGTCCGGCAGAGCGCTTCGACCTTATCGTGGATTTCTCTGAGTTTGAAGGAAAGTCGTTCTCACTGGTCAACGACGCGCCGGCTCCTTACACCATGGGTGGTCAGTATCTTGCCGAAGACGTCATGCTGTTCAAGGTGAGCAAGCCTTTGTCCACCAAGGATACAAGCACGGTGCCTGAGGTCCTGGCGCCCTTCGACTACCTCAGGCCGACGTTTCAGACGCGGGAGCGCATGCTGCTCGTCTCTGAGAAGGAGCGACCTTCCGACGGCTATGTCATCACGGGTCTCCTCGGCAATGCGCAGTGGCATGATCCCATTACGGAGGATCCCAGGGCCGGCAGCACGGAGATTTGGTCTTTCGTCAACACGACCAGCGACGTGCATCCGCTGCATATCCATCTGGTGCAGTTTCAAGTGCTAAACCGCCAGGCGTTTGACGTCAAGGCCTATGAGCAGACCGGCAAGATCATCTTTACCGGAAAACCCATGGCACCGGAAGGCAACGAGCGACCCGCGCGCAAGGATACCGTAAAGTCTTACCCGGGATATGTCACTCGTGTGATTCAGCGATTTGATCTTCCGCATGGAGCACCTTCTACGCCGGGACAGGAGTTGACCTATGTCTGGCATTGTCACATCCTGGAGCATGAAGACAATGAGATGATGCGGCCGTACAAGGTTGTCATCTAGGTTGAAGCTGAACGACGAAGGCTACCAGAGTAGTTCTCTCAATAACTTTTCTCCATTTATTTCTGAAGAATAGTTGCATGACGCCGCCATGTGGAAAGGAGCCTCTGGATTATTCATGAATTCACGTTTTCATGACACATGCGGGTCAGAGTTTCCTCTACGGTAGTGCCACCGAGGGCATATTACTTTGGGCACTCAACCCTCGGTAACCTGGAGGACTACCTTGAATTCAACCCGCATGACCAGTGTCCCTAAGGGCACGATGAGGAGCGGCGCGATGATGTTGATCGCGTTGCAAGTGATGGCGGCCATGCCGCTATCCGCGAATGCACAGTCGACTGGTTCGACTGCTCCGGCCACTACGACCCCGATCAAGCATGTCATCGTCATCATCGGTGAAAACCGCACCTTTGATCACGTCTTCGCCACGTACAAGCCCAAGGAAGGCGAGACGGTGAACAATCTGCTTTCTGAAGGTATTGTTAAAGCGGACGGCAAGCCGGGCCCCAACTACTCTCTCTCCGCTCAGTTCTCGGCTCTGGACAGCACCACCTCTGGCACGGGAGCTTATACGACCAGCCCGCAGTCCAAGAGCATCTACGGTACGCTTCCTCCGGCGCTTGCGGGTGGACCCACTGCTCCTACCGTCGCAGGCCCCGCTCCGTTTACCACGTTGAAGGTTGCCAAACTTGCGGATCAGGGTCTTGCGCCCGCTTACAATCAGTATCTGCTGACGGGCGCTACCGGCATCGCAAGCGGCAAGCTCGACACCCGCATTCCAAATGCGGCTTCGCTCAAGGAAGGCGTGTTTCAGCTGAGCAGCAACAAGATGTCTTATGACGCTTACACTGCGAGCCCGGTTCATCGCTTCTTCCAGATGTGGCAGCAAACGGATTGCAACGCGGACTATGTCACGAAGGACAATCCAAGCGGCTGCTTGAATGACCTGTTCCCATGGGTCGAAACCTCAGTGGGCACGGGCAGCAACGGTGCGGCTCAACCCAAGAACTTCACCAACACGTCCACAGGTGAAGGCTCTGCCGCAATGGGCTTTTACAACATGGCGCAGGGCGACGCACCTTACTTCAAGGAGCTCGCTGACAAGTACACCATCAGCGATAACTTCCACCAGTCCGTGATGGGTGGCACTGGTGCGAACCACATCATGTTCGGCTTTGCCGACTCCATATGGTACAGTGACGGCGCAGGCAAGGCTCTGGTACCGCCCAGCAACCAGATCGAGAATCCCGATCCGCAGCCGGCGACGAATAACTATTATGACCAGGACGGTTACAGCGGCGGGAGCTATGTAGATTGCCAGGATATTGGCCAGCCCGGCGTGCCGGCTGTCACAAATTACCTGCAGTCTCTGAAGCGGCCTATTTCGCCCAATTGCGATAAGGGCCATTACTACCTGGTGAACAACTACAATCCCGGTTACAACGGCGATGGTACGCTTGCCTCGGCTTATTCGCCGTTTACTATTCCTCCAACCAGTGTGAAGAGCATCGGCGATTCGCTGATCGCAAAGAATATCCCGTTCAAGTATTTCGGCGAGAACTGGGATCTGTACGTCACCGATCCTACCGAGTCGAACAGCTTCGACGAGTACTGCAACATTTGCAATCCCTTCCAGTACGAGACTTCCATTATGGGTAGCCAGGCGACCCGCGAGAAATACATAGCGGATACTACACAGCTCTATGAGGACATCGATACGGGTAACCTGCCGCCAGTCTCCATTGTGAAGCCGAGTGGCTTCAACGATGGACACCCGGCCTCCTCCAAGCTGGATCTGTACGAGGGTTTTGTTAAGAAGATCGTCAACCAGGTCAAGGCTAATCCGACCCTCTGGGCGGACACGGCCATCTTCGTCACCTTTGACGAGGGCGGCGGTTACTATGACTCGGGTTACATTCAGCCGGTTGACTTCTTCGGCGATGGCACACGAATCCCGCTCATCATCGTCTCCAAATACACTGAGGGCGGTCACGTATCGCATGAGTACGGCGACCATGTTTCACTCATCAAGTTTATTGAAAAGAACTGGGGTCTCTCGCCCATCACGACGCGCAGCCGTGACAACCTGCCAAACCCGACTCAAAAAGCAAACAATCCGTATGTTCCTACCAATAGTCCGGCCATCGGCGACCTCATAGGAGACTTCACCTTCTCGGGGAAATAAAGACTCTGCAGAACTTAGGCTTCGACGGCCGACACCATGTGTTGGCCGTCGAAATAATCAGCTATGACCTTCAGCCAAAACTTCTTTCCGGACATTTATGCACATCGTTATAAGACTTTCCTCGTTCTTACTTCTTTTCAGCATTGCGTTCGCTTGCAGCGCGCAGCCACCACGGCGAGATCCAGCCACTGTGTTCCACATGGAAGCGGAGTGGAACGTCGGTGGAATGGGTGGGTGGGGTTTCCTATCACTCGACCCTGCGAAGCATCAGCTCTATGTTCCACGCACCAACCGCGTGATGGTCGTAGATACTCACACGGGAAAGCAAGCCGGTGAGATTACGGGCATGAAGAACGTACGTGGCATCGCGATCGACGAAGCTGGACGATTTGGTTACGCCAGCGACCCGACGGATGGGACCAAGGGCTTTCTTCGTGTCTTCGACCGCAATGACCTGAAGCTGGTCACCTCTTTACCCACCGGTCTGGTCCCGGATGCTGTCGTGTTCGAGCCCTCCACCAAACAAGTCTTCGTCTTCAACTCACGCGGCCACAGCGCCACCATTATCGATAGCAAAAGCAACGAGACCGTCGCAACCCTTCCACTGACCGGACGCCCCAGCGCCGCTGTTGCCGATGGCCTTGGAAGCGTCTTCGTTGCGCTTCCCGCCCTGGGAGAAATCCTCCGCATTGGTGCTGTGTCCCGGGAGGTCACCGCATCCTGGCAGCTCGCGCCCTGTACCGGACCGAACTCTCTGGCGGTGGATCCTAAAGGTCATCGTCTCTTTACGACCTGCGAAGATCACAAGGTCATTGCAATCAGTACGGAGACGGGTGCAACAACTTTCGTAGGAGAAGCTCCAGGATACTCCGGGGATATGGGCTTCAACGAGCGCTACAACACGCTCTTTCTTGCGGACGCAGCTGGCGCGCTGACCACTTTCCATCCTGGCCGCACGGGACATTACTCCACTTCGCACGATGTGAAAACGGAACCTGGAGCACGCACCATGATCGTCAGCCAGGCTGATGACAGGGTTTATCTTGTCACCTCAAAATTTGGCGAGAACACTGGAAACGTCTCCGAGGAATTGAAGTATCGGCCCACGCCTGTGCTGGGCACCTTCTCAATCCTTGTCTTGGGAACGCAACACTAAATTATGGCCGCCTTACCGCCGCATTCGTACGCGTCCTGGCTTGCTGCGAGTCGCTGTGGAGCTTGCTTCTCGCTGAATGACGTCCACGATGCACGGAGACGGCACCACGGAGGTGTGAGTATCCGCCCGCGATGATCTATTCCCGTTTTAGTCATAGACGGCAGGGTTGTATCAGAAGAACCCTGATCAGAGCGTCACGTTGCAGGATCTTTTAGGTTGTGTAATGGCCGTACGGGTCATTGTGGTGCACTAATCGCGCACCGACTTGAAACGCATTATCTTAAGACGCAAGGAGGCGAATAGGGTGAAAATAGCAGAAGCGTGATCTGAGGCAAAATCCATTGAAGTGGCAGCGGGCGGAGACCGATTCAGAGGGCACGAAGATCCCGCAGACGCGCGTACGCAGGGATGTCATTATCACAGCGGCAGTGGTCTTCCTCGGATGCGTCGCGGTCCTGAGCGATCCTGATAAGGCTTTCGAGTGGCTTGCTGGTCACAAAGAAGTTCAAGTCGATGAATTCTTGACTGCGGTCGTGATCATCGGCGCTGGCTTTGCAATCTTCTCCTGGCGCAGGTGGACCGATCTGACTCAACAAGTGGCGGAATATAAGCGGCTTCAGGGAAGACTGAGTGCAGTCAATCGTGAAGCGTCCCTGCTGAGCGAAACCGATGACCTACTGCAGTCCTGCTTGTCCACCGAAGAAGCCTATCAGGTGATCATCCGGCATTTTGAGATGCAGTTCCCTCTTATGAGCGGCGCCATTCTTGCGATTGTGGAAGCACGCGATTACGCGGAGGTTGTGGCTCGCTGGGGCCATCCCGCAGTGAGAGAAAATCACTTCGCCACCAAAGATTGCTGGGGGTTGAGGCGCGGGCGGATCAATCTCTCCCGCGCCGGCGATGCAAGGTTAGCCTGCATGCATATTGGTCCCGTCCTGCCGTCTTATGCAATGTGCGTCCCGATGATGGCACAGGGGGAGACGCTCGGAATTTTATACCTGGACAACGCTGCTCCCCAAACACCTTCACATGCTAAACCGCTGACCGAAGCCGAGGAACGGACTGTAAAGACGCTGACGGAACACCTTGCGCTCGCTGTAGCGAACTTGAATCTGCGGGAGACGCTTCGCACTCAGGCAATCCGTGATCCCCTGACGGGACTTTTTAATCGCCGCTATTTGGAAGAATCTCTGAATAGAGAGTTCCGCCGCTCGCTGCGGAAAGGATCTGCCGTTGCGATGCTGATGGTTGATATCGACCGCTTCAAACAGGTTAATGATTCCCACGGCCATGAAGCCGGCGATGCAGTCCTTCGAGAACTCGCCAAGGTGCTCCAAGCTCAGTTACGAGTGGAAGACATTGCGAGTCGATATGGTGGCGAAGAGTTTGTGCTCATCCTGCCCGAAACCGAAATGACTTCAGCTTTCGAATGCGGAGAGAGAGTGCGACAGGCAATCCACGCTATGCGGATTCAACATTACGGTCAGCTCCTTGAAGGAGTCACCATCTCAATTGGATTGGCCTGCTTTCCCCAACACGGCGATACGGTAGATGCCGTGATGCGGGCTGCTGACGCCGCCTTATACCGCGCCAAAGAAAATGGGCGCGATCGGCTGGAGATGGCTCGATAACGGGCGAATAGGTCGAACACCTAGCGGATTGCTTCCGCTTGGTAGGGCTGCTACCCGGGTCCCAAACTTTGTGAGGGAAGCACGCTCCTTACGCGGGCCCCAGGATTGTCGAGCGTGAGCGACTCGTGCTGGGATGACAAAGAGACCGCTGTGGCGTCTGCATGGCTGGTGGCGAACCAAGGTACTACTTGTCGTCTCCAGCAATCAATCGCAATTACAAGTGGTCTGTTTCGTTAGCTCTGCTAAATCGCGGAGAGACACCGACTTATTGCTGCGACCGAGTTTCAAAACTGTCCTTGAGAGGATTTGCAGATCAGAGGCGAATGTTCCCTCTTCCACGTACTGCGTATCCAGGCGAGCCTTGATGGGATTCAACACACTGATCGTGTAGTGTTCAACATCGCGTTGAGGAATGCCGGCGAGAATTTCATCCTCGTGAGTAAACATGATCGTAGCTGCACCAGTGATGCCAGGACGGCAAGGCAGCAACATCTGCTCGTGTTCTGCCAGTTTAGGCCGGGGGCCCACGAGCGACATTTCCCCGATGATGACATTGTAAAGCTGCGGCAGTTCATCCAATTTCAACCGCCGGAGATAGGAGCCAACAGCTGTCATACGCTGATCTCCCTTCGCAGTAACCGAGGGACCATGCAATTCAGCGAACTGATGCATCGTGCGAAATTTATAGATGGTAAAAGGCTTTTGATCTTTCCCTACCCGCATCTGACGGAAGAGCGCAGGGCCAGTTGAGGTGCTCTTAATCAAGACGGCCAGAATTCCCAAGACGGGCAATGAGCAAACAAACGCGGGCACAGCGATTGAAAGGTCGAAGATTCGCTTGCGGTGGGTGTGCGCCCAGATTCTTCGTGTACGAGGATGGGCGGTTTGCTTTGCTTCAAGTGCGAAGCTTGAGAGAACAGTCTTCAACGGGAGCCGGTAATCAATCATCTGCACTAAGTTTCTCGATCTGAAACGTCCGAACTTGTTTTGCCGCTTCGTACTCAAGAAGACTGCAGAGATTTCTCTGCCAGTCTTGCGGCGAGGTCAACTTCTAAGGCAGATACGTGAATACTAAGAGCAGCGTGCCGGTTCCCAAGAATGCAAATCCGGATCTAAAACTTGAGTAAAAGAGGCTTCGCCCCTTTAGGCAACACTTGCAATAGCAGGATCATACATAAGGACATTCGATGCCCGCAAGCCAAAGATCAGAGGCGCCGATGGATCTGGGTGGAAGATCATTTGATGCGTTGATAAGCACTTCACTCACAACGACATAGGCGTTCCCATATTGCTAAGCTCCTCCCTCAACGGATCACATCGAGGGCGGCAGCACCGATTGCGAACTGCGAAAAGAGCTGTGAGTAGTCCAGCACTTCGCGCAAGGCTGAGGGCTTGACCGGCTTCTCCGGAACAACGATGGTGTCCCCAGGGTAGACCGCAAGAGCACCGAAGTTTTCTCCCCATGGCCCGCCGCGCTGGTCGTGTGCATAAACGGAACCGTCGGCTCGGATGATGAAGGCGTGTTTGCGGTCTGCAATACGATTCGTTTTACCGGCGAGCAGGAGATAGTCACGCACACGGTTGCCGGCGTTGTAGAGAAAGACGTTCTGCCCGTACACGGCGCCGACGACGCTGACGACGATAGGCCTTGTGGGCACACGGAACGTGTCGCCATCCTCCAAGGGAATGGAAGGAATGGCGGAAGAATCAAGACTGCTCGGTTTGAACTCAAGCACAACCCTGCCCGTTGCCCGCATCTTGCGAATTTGCTCCAGCAGAGCGGACTGATCGGCAGACGTGCTCAAGGCGGCCTGCGCACCTGTCGCGGAAAGAGACCGCTCGGCTGAAGCGCGCTCCATGTTCACTGTCAAGGTGGATACATACTCGTTGAGACGTTGCTGCTGGAGGACCCGGGCTGACTCTCTGGTGAAGGAGGAACCATAGAGGTACGCATGATTCGTCAATCCCCCGGCCAGGTTCACCACCTCAGCCAACGTTTGCCCCGGCTCAACGCTATAGACGCCGGATCGCACAAATTCACCCTCAAGCCGCACATACTTCGTCTGCGCATCCTGGCGCACGTGTATATCGTTCTGCGACAAGATCGTTACAACGTCCCCTGACTGCAAAGCTAAATCCTGTGTGGAGTCGTGATCTTTCACCAGTCTTCCCAAGTCAAATGGAACGAGCGAGTTACGAAGGGTATTCGGATCAAGACGCTGGATGACGGCATACGACCAATCGATCTCCGGAACCGCCACCTTAATCTCGGTGGTGCGGGCTTGAGGCGCCAAGTTGCGGGAAGAGGTCGCTTGTTGATCCGCGAGAGAGTTGCGACCCGGCTCCGGTTCTGCATCCTGCAGTCGGTCCCGCACTCGGGGAGAATTTCGACCGTTATCATATGGTTGGCCGTTGAAGCCAGGATATGCGGTGGTTGGGTACGTCCCGGTTCCGTCGTCCGAATAAGGCGTTTGGCTCGGAAACCTGCCTGATGTACTGGCGTCAACGCTCGCATTATCCGCTGGTCGCCGAGGGTCCCGACCATCTTGTCCCCCGTTCCTGAATCGCTGATCTGCAAAATCGTCCGATCCACCTGTTCCTCGTTCAAAGAGCGGGGTAGGCAGTCCGAGCTTGTTCCTTTCCCGCCAGTAATCGGAGGTCAACAGCGAATCCCGGTCTGGAATAATGTCGCTCAGCTTCATTCCTGGATGCCAGGGGAATCGACCAGCGTTTGCGAGATTACCCCTGATGGTCACGGAGTCCTTGTACCCGATCAGAACAGGGTCAACGTGCAGCACATCTCCCGCTGCGAGTTTGGTTTCGAGCCCAGTCTGATCCAGCGATAGGCTCATGGCTTGGCGGATGTGATGGTCCTGCACGCGCTCGATCGACACGCGAGATTGACTGGCCGTGGAGTTCGGGCCACCAGCCTCCTTCAGCAACTCACCCAAGGTGCTGTCGGCCTGAATTTCATAGATCGCAGGGTGCCTGACGCTTCCAGACACAGCGACTTGAGCGCTGACGAAGGGGATAAAGATGACATCCCCGGACTGTAGAACGATATCTTTGGACCGATCACCGCGCAAAATGAAATCATAAAGATCCAAGGTAGCGATGGTTGCTGATCCGCGGCGAAGTTGAATCGTTCGGAGAGATCCCTCAGGGGTTGGGCCTCCCGAGGTGAGTAGCGCGTTGAAGGCAGTGGAAAGCGAGCTGACCGTGTAGCTTCCAGGCGAGTAGGCCTCCCCCAGGACGAAAACCTGAATTGATCGAAGCTTGCCGAGGTTGACCGATAAATCGAAATTCTTGTAGGTGCGGGTCAATTCCTGTTTCAGATGGCGTTCCAGATCGCCAAACCGCAGCCCGGCGACATCGACACCGCCAAGATGGGGTATGTAGATGGAGCCTGAACGATCTACCGTGAGTCTTAAATTTTCGTTGGTATGCCCCCAAATCCGAAGAAGAACCTCATCGCCTGGGCCAAGAATGTAGTCAGGGCTTGCCGGGATCTGATCTGCCGGGGCAAACGTTGAGGGCGCAGAGCGAAACAGCTCGCGTCCGAAGATGGGGAGCAGCTCACCCGTGGCTTGCTGTGTCAACTTCTGCAAATCGGTGAGAGGTTCGGGACGGCTGCGACGCAACCATGTTTGTTGCTGACTTGTCGCGTTCGGATTTGAAGCATTCTGAGGAAATCCCGCGGAGTCGACATACACATCGCGTCCTGCGCTGTCCGCCTGTGGCGCTGTTTGGGCGCTTGGATTTGTGGGGTAAGGCCGACTGGTCTGGTCCGTGGCGTTTTGCGAACTCTGACAGGCACTCAGTGCACTGGATCGGGGATCCGAACAATCAATCGGATCACGTGACGGAAATTGCCCGCCAGCAGTGCCCACAACACACCCGAAAAGCAAGAAACCTACGGAAATCTTTGCCAGCTCTGTTCTATTCACAATACTTCCGTGTATCTATCCAAGTTATTGAGTCTAAGATGAACGTGCCCGGTCAGCCACCACTCGTCGAGTCATTTTACTGTAAGACTGATGAGCTGATTCTATTCGCTTTGATGGGGCCGGATCAGTGGACCGCCTTTGAGAACCGTCTCTGTGGAAAGTAGGTGAACTGCACGGTCGCTGAAAAGTTGTGCTGCCTGCCGGCGCCGATCAATGGCGCCTTCCAAAGTTCATCCTGGATCTGGGCTTCAAGCTGGTAGTGCTGTGTCGGATGGAGGACGGTGAGGATGCTGAAGTCGTTCAAAGTCGTTCCGCCAGGGATGAAAGCACTGTCTGATTTTGCGTTCCGATATTGCAATTCGATGGATTGATTCCCATCCAGATGATAGGTCAACCAGGCCTGCCCTCCCTTTCCCTGCCGTCCGATCCAGTCGCCGATCTGCTGGCTTTTGTTGGTATATCCCTGTCGGTCAACGGCCTCCCAATAGAGAAACTGTCCGTTGACGTAGCCTGCCACGGATGGATCTGTCGTCACTCCCTCCGCACGTAGACTCAGCTTATTGAGCTTAGGAAAGCGGGCAAGATAGACTCCGGGGCGATATCCCGCTCGCCCCGGATTGCTCACGAAGAAGACATTGTCATGGACTGTGGAATCGAAATAAAGGGTCATCCAGTGACTCAGGTATGGAAGACGCCACGTAAAGTCGAACTCACTATAACGGGCACCCGGATCTTGGCGTGAGAACTTCACATCTGGATTCACGCCGGTCAAGCTGAAGAAGCTGCGAAGGAAGGTATGTATGGTGATGGGGACATGCCCTTCTCCGCCCCAGATCACCGAACGTTGAAAGCCAAACTCGATATCTGGATGAGGTTTAAAGCTGAACTTTTCTGAATGGATCCAAGGATCGTTCGGATACGCATGACCCTTCAGACTACCGACAAAAAAATCGTAGCGAACCAGCCCAATCAACCTTGAAAGACCAGGAATCCAAAGCGGCTCCACGCGATTAATCCGGAAGGAGTAGAGGTTCTCCGCGTTATTGCTCCACGCCATAGCTCCACCCAAGCCCGGTCCAAGCCAGGCATCACTCTTGCCAAAGGAGATCTCATGATTCAGGAGGCGGGCTGAAAGATTTGCGTTTAGGAGACGAAAGTTGTTTTGTTCCGGCAGCTGCCCAGCGGGGATCGTACTCTGCGGCACGTCCGGTGTCGTGTCGATGGTAGCCAACGTGCTCGCGACGGACCGGGAGTATCCGATAGCAAGGGGAGAGCGCTGGTATTCTCCTCGTACCTGCAAGGTTAAGCGCCCTTTCTCTGCGCGTGCTTCAAACCCGGTGCTGTTATTAAGCCCGGGTTCGACAGGTCGGCCATAATCGTTGATGAAGGTCTGCCCCAGGTGCAGACTGTCGTTCAGGGTGGGACCGCGAATACCGCGAAAACGCGTATAGATCGCGTCCGGCTCTGCGTGGAATGTGCGCGAATCAAACTTTTCATCCATCCGAAGCTCACGATGCACACGATCAAAAATCGCCAGGGCTTCAGTATCCCGTGCACCATTGTCCAGAATTTCTGCTTCCGAGTAGGCTAGCATCGACAGTACGGACGATCTCGTCCATGGTCGTAGCCCTAAGAACGCCGTTGGCACATAACCCAGCGAGTACAGCCGTAGCATCGCCGGATAGATCCAACTGTCAAGTGGAATGTAGGTCGAGCCGACCGCTTGCTCCGGATCTGGCGGGACGATTGACGGGGCTGGGAGTGGTTTGGCCGCATTCTGTGGCGCAGGCGGTCCGGTAGGAAACTGCTCCGACGCACCTGGGACCGACGTCTCCGATGCGCGCAGAGGAGAGAACGCGATCTGCGCTCGAACCGGCTGAGTCATCAAGATCGCCAGCAGAATTGCTGCCTTATACATGGCTCGTGAGACTCGCTTTCGGTCGGCTTACTCTCTGTCGATCATCCCACGCCAAAAGGAAAAATGCTATGAGGGGGCGAGGACACCTTCTTCTGCCCCGCCACATGCTTCTGCATCGTCTATGCGCGCATAGTAAGCTGGACACGTATGAACTCCAGGGAAACACCCGCGGTTCGACCCGACATGCTGACCTTTGCTCCGCAACGGCTAACATCGTCGCCGCAAGTCGAGATATCTCTCTTGCATCTCCTGGTCCTTTTGGTGCGGGAGAAGAAGGTGATCGGCTACGCCGTGGCAAGCGGAACTCTGCTGGCTTTTCTTCTAGCCTTTGTGATTCCGGCCCGATACACGGCAGCGACGAGCCTTTTGCCTCCTCAGCAGTCGGGATCTGCCAGCTCCGCAGTTCTTGCTCAGTTAGGATCTCTCGGCTCTCTTGCAGGGCTTGGATCCGGTGTTGCCGGCCTCAAGAGCCCGAACGAGCTGTATGTCTCGCTCCTGAGAAGTGAAACGGTAGAGAATGCAATGATCGACCGCTTCGGATTGATGGCAGAATATCGCGACAAGCGTCTCTCCGATGCCCGCAAGGATTTCGAGAAGCGGACGCTGGTTGATGGCACAGGCAAGGATGGTCTTATTCGCATCTCTGTGGAGGATCATGACCCGGTGCGAGCTGCCGCCATGGCAAATGGCTACATCGCAGAATACCGTAGACTCTCGGCGGGCCTTGCCGTTGGGGAGGCAGCCCAGCGACGAGCTTTTTTTGAGAAACAACTTATAGAAGCGAAAGACAATCTCGCTCACGCAGAGGAGTCTCTCAAGCAGACCGAGCAGTCCACGGGCGTTATCCAAATGGATAGCCAGGCCCGCGCGATGATCGAAGCAGCAGGCAGGTTGCGTGCCGAGATTGAGGCGAAAGAGGTCCAGGTTCAGTCGATGCGCACATACTCAGGAGAGAGTAACGTCGACCTCCTTGAGGCGGAGCAACAATTGGCGAGTATGAAGGCGCAGCTCACCAGGCTCTCTGGAAACGGTAGTGAAGCCAGTTCGAGCATGATGGTCGCCCGAGGTTCCATTCCGCAGGCGGGACTGGAATACGTTCGCAAGTTGCGGGAAGTGAAGTACAACGAGACGATCTTTGAAATACTTGCGCGACAGTTTGAAGCTGCCAAGCTTGACGAAGCGAAGCAAGGATCTCTCATCCAGGTAGTGGACATCGCCAGAACACCGGATCGAAAGACTTTTCCGAAGCTTTCGCTCTTCCTGCTGGCGGGAGTTTTCCTCGGATTTTGCTTCGGATGCCTCAGGGTCTTCTGGCGCCATGGCGTGCGGCACCTACACGGTATTCCGGAGTATCGAGGCCACATCGAGGAGCTTCGTAACGCGCTCACATTCGCAAGGCGAGGCTGAAGATCAGCGGCAATAATCAAATGGCGTCCGGGGAGGCCGTGGCCCGTGCGATGCGCGGCGCCGCTGTATTGGGCGTCCGCCAGGCTTTGGTTCATGGCGCCAACATCATTGGAAGCATCACCCTTGCGCGGATGCTGGCGCCGTCCGACTATGGACTGTTTGCAATCGTAAATTTCCTGGTGCTCTTTCTCGGCACCTTCGGGGGCACCGGCCTTGCTGCGAACCTGATCCGGGAGCATCCGGAGCCTGGTCCCGAGGTCTACCGCGCCGTCTATTCCTTCCAGCAGATTCTCGTCTGCGGATTCGCGTTCTTTCTTTGGTTTGCTTACCCTATGTATGCCGCAATCCATCATCTGGAAAGCACCCAAACCCTGCTTTTCCGCTTTACCGCAATCAGCCTGGTGGCTACAACCTGCATGGTTCCCTCGCAGATTGAAATGGAACGCCAACTCCATTTCACCAAGCTCGCTATCGTAGAAACGGCGCAGGCACTCCTCTTTAACATTGTGACTGTCGTGCTTGCCTGGAAAGGCTTCGGAGCGCTCTCCTTTGGTATCGGTTTACTCGTCCGCAGCATCTCTGGTGCTGTGCTGGCGTATATGCTGCAACCCGTCAAGCTGGGGTGGAACTTTAACCTTCACCTTGCGGGCCCACACCTCAAATTCGGCCTGTTCTACCAAGGCTCCCAGATTATATCGGTTGTCAAAGACAGCATTACGCCGATGCTGATCGGATTACTCTTCGGTTCTGCGGGAGTAGGCTACATCAGTTGGTCCTCAGTCACGGCTGCTTATCCAGTGCTGGCCCTGATTGTTCTACAACGCCTTTATTTACCTCTGTTCGCACGGCTGCAGAACGATCTGGCCCACTTTGGCATGGTTCTGGAACAGATCATATGGATCACAAACGCTTTTGCAGCTCCACTCGCCATCATTGAACTCGTTCTCATTCGACCCATCACGATGATCGTCTTCGGGCCGAAGTGGCTCGTCGCATTGCCGCTCTTTTACTGGTTCTGGATTGCGAACATCTTTGTTCCGACCGCCACGCCGGTGCAGACGGTCCTTAATGCGCTTGGAAAAGCGCGGCTTTCGATGGCTATTGCCACCATGTGGATGCTATTGACCTGGGGTTTAGGATGGCCGCTGGCAATCCTTCATGGGCTCATCGGCCTCGCGATCGCAACTGCCGTCGTACAGTTCAGTAATCTCATCTTGTATCGCATCGTTCAACGTCATCTACCCTTCCAGATTCTCCGCGTCGTCGCGATGCCCTGGCTGCTAGCAATGGGGACCGGTGCCTGTCTATGGCTGGCCGTCAAAGCTCACGCGCCAGCTAGCTTGCCGTCCATAATCACAATGGCGGCTCTGGCTTTGCTTCTTTATCTCGGTCTCCTGCTATCTCTCCAGCGACACAGAATCGTGAACCTTCGTCAACTCGCCGCAGGGTTGTAGGGACCACATCCCTCTAAACAGCGACGAACACAACTGAACTCCTCAGAAATGACCCCGTTGAGCGCTTTGAATTGAGATTGCTTCTTGTACGTGACAGGATGACGCCTTGCCAAAGCTTTTTGTCTTTTATCACTTCCTCGAGCCAGATCGCGTTGTAAGTTCCGTTCTGTTTACTCAGCTTTCATCAGGACTGGTGGATCTTGGCTGGGAGGTTACCGCCTTCCCAGGGAACCGCGACAGCAAGGATCCAAGCCGTTCCTATGCTTCTCACAACGACCTTCGAGGCGTGCAGCTTCACCGTGTGTGGCGTCCTGCCTGGCGGCAGGAGAGTTCTGCAGGCCGTGTTCTCAATGCGGTCTGGATGATCGCTTGCTGGTCCTTGCTGGCTCTTCGCCGACGCAACATTCCTGACATCATCCTCTTGGGAACGGACCCGGTATTCAGCATCCTGATAGCGCCTGTGTGGCGACTTCTTCACCCAAAAGTGAAAATCGTTCAATGGTGCTTCGATTTATACCCGGACGCTGCCTTCGCCGATGGCGTTTTACCTCGTCGCGGGCTAGTCGCCAACGTTTTACGATGGCTGACGACGTTTGGCTATCGCCACTGTGACTTAATCATCGATATAGGCAGCTGCATGAAGCGTCTCCTTCTCAACTACGATCCACGCCTGAAAACGAACACATTGGTACCTTGGGCACTCTCTGAACCGACCCAACCTTTACCTACGCCTACAACGGAGCGAACTGCCTTATTCGGTCAAGCCTCGCTTGCGCTCATGTACTCCGGAAGCTTCGGGCGTGCCCACGCCTATGAGGACATGCTGGAGCTGATGCGACATCTTCGCGGGAGCTCTGCTCATCTCGTCTTCAGCGTGCAGGGACATTGCCAGGATTCTCTTCAGGGTGCAGTCACCGCTAAAGATCAGAACGTCAGTTTCATTACTTCCGCGTCACCGGATCGCCTGGAGGAGCGTCTGGCGGCGGCCGACATTCACCTGGTCAGCCTGCGTGAGGAATGGACTGGAGCGGTTGTTCCGTCGAAGTTTTTCGGGGCGCTCGCGGTGGGCCGGCCAGTTCTGTTCTGTGGAAGTCGTCGCTCCTCGCTTGCGGAATGGATCGAGAGGCTTGAGGTCGGCTGGGTTCTTGAACCCGGAGACGCAGCGCGCGTGGCTATAAAAATGGAGGCACTGCTTGCCAGACCTGGTGAGCTGCAGAAGATGAGGCAGAGATGCCATCAGACATACCAAGACCATTTTTCCCGTGACCGAGCCGTTCAATCCTGGAACCATCTCCTTCTGGATCAACTGGCTCAGCAGGTTCTATAGCAAGCTCTTGTATCCAAGCACGACCTGCTCCGCGGTAAGATCCCATCGGTATCGTTGAACAATCTTGGCGCCCCGGGCAATCTTCTCGGCTCGGATCGTTTCGTCGGTCAGCGCAACCTTCAACTGCGCTACAAAACTTGCAGGCTGAGTAGGGTCAAAAAAAAGTGCGGCATCACCGCAAACCTCCAGCGTGGCAGGGTTTTCCGCAACAAGCGCCGGAGTGCCGACGGACATTGCCTCCAGCGGCGGAAATCCAAAGCCTTCATAAAAAGACGGGTACACCAGCAGGCTTGCATTCGCATAAGCTTCAGCCAGAAGATCTGCGCGTGCAGACGGGAATGCGACGACGCACCCCTCCAAGTTATTTTCGCGGATGAGTCGCAGCTCGCCTGTGCTTAAAGCGCCGCCTCCCACGACGAAGAGGTCGTAGTCACCGGCGAGACCAGCCTCGGCAAATGCGGAGAGCAACCCACCGAAGTTCTTGTAAGACGCGCGGCCCCCGACGTACAGCAAAAATGGACGTCGTACCTTGTCTGCTAATTCCTTCGCGCCTGCCCCTGATCGCACCAGCGGAGTAATGCCGTTGTAAACAACTTGGCAGCGACTCCTTTCAACACCATAGAAATGTTCCAGATCGTTACGGCTGGATTCCGAAACACAGAAGACCAGGTCAGCTTGCCGAAACATGCGCCGCTTTGCCCGCATGATCCGTCTGTAGTCTGGAAACAACTCCGGGAAGCGTTCCTGCACACAGTCATGGTGTGTAGCAACGTACCGTCGCGCATGCACACCAGGCATAAAACGGTACAAGGTATTGTGGTAAATATCAAAAGTTCCCGAAGCTAGTGACACCGCGTTGAGCAGCAACTCATTCAGCGCATAGGTTGGCATCCCGCCGGCAAGTACCCGCCCACCCCAATGAACCACTCTGCCATTGGGCCTCGCTGCCTCCACCATGGGCCACATCGTATCGGAATATCCAAGCAGCGTCACCGGTTCCATGCCTTCCATGGCTCCGAAACGTTCGATCAGTTCATAGAAGTAGCGTGTGATCCCACCGGTATTCTGCAGCGAAAATGCCTGATGATCGTAAATGATCCGCATGTTTTCTTTCATTCTAAGCGTCGGAGTTCAGTCGCGCATTGGAAGCCACGCTGAGGGGCATACCGATGCTAAGTAAGATCACCGGAGCACATGGTGGCTGGGAGCACACTTAGCGAAAGGCTGGGGCAGCGCTCGTGTGAAGTGCCGCACGGCGAGGCACTTCACGTTTGCTTCTCGGGGACCGCGGGAATATCACGGACTCTGAGCTCTTTCATCCATATTTCCAAAGCTCGGGAGGGCAACAGGAAAAGCCGCTGCTTGAGCGAAAGAAGTGTAAGACGGGCAAACTCCTTGTTGTTGAAACGTCTGAACTGCCTTACGGCTCTCAGTAGGAGGATGAGGTTATGCGCCCCGTTGGAGCATCGAGAGTGAAACGTTCGCGAGAAGACGTTCTCCGCGGCCAGAAAGCTGCGGTAGCGATCTTCGCTCATGCTCCTGTCGTAATCGGAGTTTGCGATCGAGTGCTGAATCTTCAGGTCGCGCGCCACATACATGGAGAAGCCCGCTTCTTGCAGCATATGAAAAACATATTGATCCGACAGATCCAACCAGAAAATATCGCTGTATCCGCCGATCTTGCGCAGTGCGGACACTCGCATCAAGGTGCCACTGTTGATGGCAAATCCCCCGCGTCTGAACCTCCCGGCCTCAGCCTCGGGAATCTGTTGGCTACGCAGAGTCCAACCAGTTCGTCGCGGGGAGACTTTAACCCCGTTCGACTCCACAAAAGGAACGACCGTTCCTACATCGAACTCACCATCGAACATCCGGCTGTAGGCAAGCATACGTTGCAGGTACCCAGTCGGCAGTGATGAGTCTTGGTCGAGCAGGAGCAACCAAGGCGCACCCGATTCCTCAGCCGCTTTGAGAGCGCCGTTGTAGGCCCCGGAGACACCGGTGTTCGTGGGTGAGTGCCGGTATTCAAAACCCACCGGCACAACCAAGGGAGAAGGAGGAACCGGCCCGTTGTCCCATAACAAAATTTGAATATCATGCGAGTCAGAAAGAAGGCTCAGTTCCCTTCCCAAGCTAACGACCGTACTCGATTGCTGCAGGTCAGTTTTATAAAGGACGACAACAGCGACGATCTGCATATCTCCACATCATAGTTGGCCCTCCGAAATCGATTCGTAGGACGTACGCGAATCCCAGGGAGTGAGCATCCTCGTAGTCAAGCCAAAACATGGGCCTTCTGCAACTCGTCCTTCATGCCCTTCCAACTGGTACGCGAGGAAGATTCCGGAGTGCCTCCATCCTTCCAATGCGTCTCCAGGTTCACGGCGTCTGAGTAACCCATATCAGCCAGCGCCTTAAACTGAGCCGCCCAATCGATATACCCAGTATTCACCGGCGACCAGACAATCTTGCCGGCCGAATCCTTCACCGCATTCTTCACATGGCAGTGGTGGATACGATCCTTCGGAAGAGCCTGCCAGCCATTCGGAAATGCGTCCAACTCTCCTCGCATCACTGCATTACCCGGGTCCCAATTCAACGCCAGGTTCCAGGAAGGAACGCCCTTCAACGTTGCCGCCGCCTCACGGCCAGTCGCAGTGTTGCAGGCAAACTCATTCTCCAGCACCAGCATAATATTCTGCCGCCCAGCCTTCTCCGCCGCCTCCTGCAGCTTCGCGTTGATCGCGGCGCGATAGGGCTTCACGTCATCGATGCGCCAGAAATCGAAGCATCGCACCTTGTTCGTCTTGAACTGCTTCGCCAAAGAAATCGACCGCTCAAGAATCTCATCCTGCTCCTTGAAGCTGGTCTCAGCCGCTCCATGCAGATCAGCCTTGGACCCATACTGCGAAGGCGGTGCCCCGGGCCAGTCCACCTTGTAGAGTGGGCTGCTGATATCCGTCACTTGCAGCTTGTACTTTGCTAGGATCTTCTGCGCCTCCGCAATCTGCGCATCGGAGATGACCTGTAGGTTCTTCCCCCACAGCTCACGCAATTCGACAAAGTGCAGTCCCCACTCATTCGCAATCACAGAGCAGGCGTGGTCAAAATCCTGCGAGATCTCATCCGAGATCACACCCACCTTCAGCCCTGACCCCGCGCCAGGAGCGCTGAGCGGAAATGCAAGGGAAGCTGCTGCGGCACCCAATCCTGCGGAAAATCGACGACGCGAGACGTGCATGATGCGATTCCTCTTTCCAGATAACTACCTGAGTTTAGTGTCAAAAACACACATCTTCAAAGACCATGATCCTACCAAGCGGCTTGCACCTAAAAGGTGAACTTGACGCCAGCCTGCAGGACACGTGGTCCTCCAACCCCATTCACGTTGCCAACCCCACTCCCCAGTGTTGAAGTGATATCTCCGAAGGAGCTGGAAGTAAGCGTTGATACCGGCAAGCCAAAAGCGGGCGTATTGGTCAGATTGAACGCATCTCCGCGTGCCTCCATCGCGACCCGCTCATGAAACAGTGGGAAGCTCTTGAACAGCGACAGGTTATCCGAAAAATAACCAGGGCCGCGGAACTGGTTTCGCTGCGTATTGCCGACTGCGCATGCCACGGGGTTCGCTGCGCTGTAAGCCACGCACGTCGGCGGAGCCGTAAAGGCAGCCGTGTTGAACCACTTTGTATTCGCCGCACCCGTCACGCTATGAGTCACCGTATAGGGAGCCACCTGGCTCGCAGTCTGCGTGGTCCCGGGCGTCACGCTGGTCGTCGTGATGCTGAAAGGAAGACCGGACAGCGCTGACAGAATCGCCGACACCTTCCAACCGCCCAGCACGTAGGAGCTCACCCCGGAGTCGAAGTACTTGTGCCCCTTGCCCGCGGGCAATTCGTACGTGATGGTCTGCTCGTAGTTCAGCCGCCGATCGAAGTCGGCGATGTTGTAGTTGCGGCGCAGGTTCCCGCTGTAGAACATGAGCCCGCCATCCTGCGCGCCCGTCTGGTAGTTCTGCGCCTTGCCCCAGGTCAACGCGGATGAAAATCCAAAGCCCTTGCTAAAGCGCTTCTTCAATTCAACCTGCAGTGACTCGTAATTGGTTGAGAAACCCAGGAAGTATTGGGTGACAGCGGCTGTCTTGCCGAACGCCACATTGAATGGATCGTAAGTCGCATTCTGACCATAGATGGTCGGGGAGTTGATGTTCTGCGCCACATCGATGCGCGTGCCATGGTTCGCCACATAAGCAACCTGCAGCGACACATCTCCCGGAAGAGCCTGCTGCACCACCGCGTTCCAGGAGGAGACATACGCATTGCGGAAATTGAGTGGGATATACAAATTAGCCAGCCCGATCGTGCCGTTGGCGGCGCTCTCCTGCAACGTCCCCGTGGCGCTGAACGCCACCGTCGGGGTGGCGGGAATGCCCGTCGCCAGATTCACCACGCCGCCCGCCGGATTCAGTGCAGGACCATAAGTAGGTGTATTCGTATAGAAGGTGCTCGTCTTGATCGGGTAGTTATAGGCGTACGTGTTATCCACGAACGGCACATAGCTGACGCCAAACCCGGCCCGCACAACCGTCTTGTCCGTCACGCGATAGGACGCGCCTAGTCGCGGAGCAAAGTTCTTATAATCCGTCTGCATCCCCAGGTTGGATGGATTGCCGTTGGTCCCTGCCTGCACTAACTGATTGTTGGCAGGGTTGTAATTGACAAAGCCACCCGGCCTGCGCGGAGTCGCCGGCGGGTAAAGCTCATACCGAAGACCGTAGTCGAGTGTCAGCTTCGAAGTCGCCTGCCACTTGTCCGACGCAAAGAAGAAGAGCCACGTCTGGCGATACGCAGGAAACGTGCTGTTCGTATCCTGGCCGACCTGGTAAGGCTGTCCAAAGAGCACACTCGCCACATCGTTGGCCTGTCCGGTCACTGAACCGTTGAAGGCCGTCGCACCCGGCGCAGATGTCTGGTTTTCGCTGAAGTAGAACGTGCCTGCCGCAGCATTATTGTTGCCCTGCAAAAGGTCGTCACGAATACGACGAACATCGGCGCCGGCCTTGAGCGTGTGATTGCCGACGATCCTGGTCCAGATATTTGCAAAGTCAATGTTCGATTCCGCTCGAAGCCAAGGTAGGGATTGCGAATAACCGATCAGCGGATTCCCTGTTCCGTTCTCGCCGTTTCCCGCAAAGTTGCTGACCTGGAACGCGACCTGCCCGCTGCTCGTCAAGGTATTGTTCGTCCCATTTGGCCCGTTGCCTGGAATCCCAAGCGTCTTCGCATCGTTGCTGCCATAGTCTGTCTGCTGTGCGGAGTTGCGCAGGTGAGCCACGCCCACGCGAACCTCAGTAAAGAGTTTCGGCGAAAAGACATGGTCATAGTTGAAGCCCGTGCTGTACGCCGCTGCAACGCCCGTTGCCTCAAACCCGCCGCCGCCCGCCGGCCCTCCCAAAAACGCCCCGAACAACGGCGCCTGATACGTGTTGGTCGTCTGGTGGCTGAAGCGCCCACTCAGATGATCCTTCAGCGTCATCGCATAATCGCCCTTAATGTCAAAGCTGATCGAGTCTTTACTGAAGGGCAGATTCTGCGAAAAGTTGTTCGTCGTCTTGCCCGCGATATACGCAGCCGAAGCAAGGTTCTTCGCCGGATTACGTGCAAGCGCATCAAGCTGCTGCAGTACCGTCAGGCCGACCGGGCTGATACCGGCGTTGTTCAAGGGGATCAGGTTGCCTGCAAACGGCGTCCGTCCCGTTCCGCAGACCTGGCCGGACGTCACGTTCGTATTACAGCTTGTAGTGACGCCGGTATTTGGGTCATACACCTGCCCCGCATACCCGCTCAGATTCAGCACGCCCCCCGCCGCGTTGTAGAAGGGGATGTTGGTGTTCACGGTGGAAGACTCATGATCGGACGTCCTCAGGTAATCGCCGAAGAAGAAGAGCTTATCCTTCAGGACCGGTCCGCCGATGGAGCCACCGGTGTAGTTATAAACCAGACGCCCATTGGGTCCGGTAGCGAAGTAGTTCCGCGCATTGACACCATTGTTCTCCATGCTCTGAAACGCAGAGCCGTGGAAGCTATTGGTTCCCGACTTCAGCGTGACGTTCACAACCGTCCCAACAGCGCGCCCAAACTCAGCCTCAAAGTTATTGGTCGTAATGTCGACGTTCTGAATCGCCGCCGCCGGTGGCACCAGGATGATATGAATACCCGTACGCTGGTCGTCGTCGATCCCCTCAATCTGATACAGGTTCACGTAGGAAGACTGACCGTTTGCGTTCACCGACAGATCGTTGTTCGCATTGAAGAATTGCGAGTTGTTGAACACCACCGGCGCCATCCCCGGCACCGTGTTCAGCAGCGATTGAAAATTATTCCCGCTGCTCAGCGGCAGATCGGCAATCTGCTTCTGCCCGATCGTCGTTGAAATATCCGCGCGATCCGTCTGCAACTGCGGCGGCGCGTCCGTGATTGTCACCTCTTCTGTCGTGCTTCCCGTGGCCAGCGCCACGTCCACTCGGCTCGTCGTGTTGGTCTCGAGCGTAATGTTCTGGCGAATATCCTTCTTGAAGCCCGGAGCCGTAACCGTGACGGTATACACGCCCGGAGGAAGATCGGGCTCGGTGTAGTTACCGCTCGTGTTCGTCACCGCGGTATGAACGGTTCCCTGCCCCGTCAACACCATTGTCACCTGTGCATTCGCAACATACGCACCGGAAGGATCGGTTACCGTGCCAACAATGGTGCCGCTGATCGCCTGCCCCAGAGCGGTAGAAACGGTAAGAAGAAACAGGAGGAGCAACGCCGCAAACGGCATCCGATTGCTTTTTGCAGTCACTGGATGAATTCTCCTTGACGGAAGAAACCTTCAACTGGCCTGGAAGAGTGTTGCCATGCGATCCGGCTTTCTGGAGAGCCGGTATCGTTGGAGTCTGCTGCCCTGTCTTACACCTTCGGTTCCCAACCTTTTTCATAGCTGCGGCGAGTCATAGCCTCAGCTTCTTTGTCGTTCTGTATGGCCCCGGTGGCCCCGTCGATCTTCAGCCCGCGCCCGGTGAAGTAGGAGATATTCGCAAGCTGCATCAGCGTCACGGCCACATTACCCTGCGCGACGGGCTGGTGAAGCGGAGCGCCCGTCCGAATCGCATCGATCATATTCGCGAAGTGCAGATCCGTCATACTATCCGCGCCCACCAGGTCTGAGGCCGACGTCGCCGCATGACCGGAGACAACATACTCGCCCGTCCGCTTATCCTTGCGGTCATAGATCTCGTAGCCCCCGCGATCGATGATCACCGTGCCCTCCGTGCCATGAACAGCCACGCCTCGATCCCGGCCATACGTCGTCTTCCCGCTGCAGCAGTCGCACTTCCAGGTCAGCAGTTTGTCGTGGTAATTCACGGACACATCCAGCGTGTCGTAGAACTGCCAGTCATCCTTTGCCGCATAGCGTCCGCCCGTCGCCACCAGATGCTCTGGCCATGCCACATCCAGCGCCCATCGCGCGACGTCCACCTCATGCGTGCCATTGTTGAGCGTCTCGCCCGTGCCCCAGCGCTTGAACCAGTGCCAGTTATATGGATGAACGTTATCCTTATACGCCGTGCGCGGCGCAGGCCCTTGCCACAGATCCCAATCCAGCGTCGCGGGTACAGGAACCTCTTTGCCCACTCCAATCGGATTGCGCCGATTCGCATACCAGGACTCCGCCCAGTACGCCCGGCCAATCAACCCGCTGTGAATCTTCCCAACAATCTCAATCGTGTGCGGAGAAGACCTCTGCTGCGAGCCCATCTGGCACACCTTGCCTGTCTTCTTCACCGTCTCAATCAGCATCAGCCCCTCATGCGGATCGTAGGAGCACGGCTTCTCCACGTAGACATGCTTGCCCGCCTGCAGTCCAAGCATCGCCATCGGCGTATGCCAGTGATCCGGCGTCGCAATGGTAATCGCGTCCACGTCCTTCGCTTCAAGCGTGCGCCGAAAGTCCTTGTCGGCCTGAACAGGCACTTTCATCGCATCCTTCGCCTTGCCCGCGAACTTCTCCAGAATGGTCGAGTCCACGTCGCAAACATGCGTAATCCGCGCGTCCTTCCGGTTTGCCTGCAGCGAAGAGAGATGGGCATAAGCGCGGCTGTTCAACCCAATGACTGCGAAGTTCACCCGTTCATTCGCCCCTGCAATGGCAGCGTAGCTCTTCGCCGTCCAGCTTGACAGCACGCCGGCCGCGGCCAGTCCACCCACGAACTCACGGCGAGACACACCCGTTCCCTGTTTCGCCGTAACCGCCGCAACTCCTTGAACCTGCTTATCATCCATCATGCGTTTCTCCAGTTCGATAAGGCAAAGAAAAGCCGCCTGCGGAAGCTAGAAAGCGCATTCCCGTAGGCGGCTTTTCCATTCTCTACCGCGGCGAAACACTACCGGTCGCAGCACGTGGATGTCAACCAAAATGTGGCAGCAAAGAGGTTATGCGCGAAACCTCGCTGGTACCGCGGAGCATCGGCGGCACCGTCTCCGTGCACCCGTCACGCCCTTACGTGCGCGCCATCTTTTCCGGCGTGCGCTCCGTGGATCGCCGCCGAACCAACTCTGCGGGCAGCACCACCTTCGTCGGCTTCATGCCCGCGTCCTGCCCAATCAGCGCAAGCAGAAGCTCCGCCGTCCGCGTGCCAATCTGATCCGTCTTCTGGTCCATGCTGGAAAGTGGCACGCCAAGATATTCGTCATAGTTCAGGTTCCCGCATCCAATCACCGCGATATCCTCTGGCACCCGCAGCCCCGCGCGCAGAATGCAATCGATCGCTCCCAAAGCCATCGGATCATTGAAGCAGAACACCCCGTCCGGACGCGTCCGCAACCGCAGCAGCTTCTCCATCGCCAGAAATCCCTGCCGCTGGCCCGCAACGTCCACCGTCTCGCCAGACACAATGTACGCAGCCTTCACCGTATGACCATGCTTCTCAAGCGCCGCGCAATACCCGCGCTCGCGAAGCTGCGTCAGAGAGCCCTTTGCTGAGGCAATATGTGCAATCCGCTTACATCCCACCTCGATCAGGTGCTCCGTCGCCATCAACCCCATCGCATGATCGTCGATGCCCACAAAGTTCGTAGCAAAGCCCGCAAAGGCACGATCGATCAGCACATACGGAATTCGCTGCTCTTCAATATGCCGAAAACCCGTATCGCGGTTCGCCACGGAGGCAATCACCAGGGCATCCAGTTGACGCCCAAGCAGTTGGTCAATCTCACGCGCCTCCATCTCCGGGTCTTCCTCAGAAGACGTAATAATCACGTAATACCCATGCTCCCGCAGCGCATTGGACATGGACCGCGCCACCTCGGCGAAGAAAGGGTGCAGCAGGCTCGGCACGACCATGCCGATAAAGAACGACTTCCCCGTCACCAGGCTCCGCGCAGTAAGGTTCGGCCGGTACCGAAGCCGCCGCGCACTGTCCAGCACCCGCCGCCGCGTCTCTTCGCCGACGTCCGCCTGGTTCCGCAGTGCCTTTGAAACCGTCACCACCGACACACCCAACTCCTGGGCAATGTCCTTCAATGTGACACCCATCCTGGCTTCTCCTCTTGCGCTCATGGTAGGAAAAAGAGGTCGGGATTGACCTGTGAAACGCAACACGCTTTACGCAGGCAATGCCTTGTCGAGGGCAAGACGTCCAGCCTACGATATCAGAACGACCGGTACTTCCCTGAGAGGCCATCCATGCAGAAACCAACTCGCCGCACAGCCCTTGTCACCGGAGCTTCTCGCGGCCTCGGCGCCTCCATCGCGCTCGAACTCGCCTCTGCCGGCGCGCAGGTTGCGGTCAATTACTTCGCGGATCAAACCGCCGCCCTCCAGGTCTGCTCCCGGATTCAAGCCGCCGGAGGCCATGCCCTTCCCTTCCGGGCGGACGTCCGTGACGAAGCCGCCGTCGCCGACATGGTGAAGCAGGTCGAAGCCTCCCTCGGTCCCATCGATATCCTTGTCCTCAACGCCACCGGCCCGCAGCCGCAGCTCTCCATCGAGCAGCAAACCTGGGCCGCGTACCTTGATCAACTCGAATTCTTCGTCAAGTCTCCGCTCCTCCTCCTTAAAGCCGTGGTCGCCTCCATGAAGGCCCGCAACTTCGGCCGCGTCATCAACATCGGCAGCGAGGTCTTCGAGCTCGGCAACCCTCACTTCGCCAACTACGTCTCCGCGAAAGGCGCTCAGCTTGGGCTCACGCGCTCCTGGGCAAATGAGCTTGCCTCCTCCGGCATCACCGTCAACCTCGTCGCCCCGGGTTGGATCGCAACCGACCGCGACGCTTCCGCCACGGACGCCGACCGCGACGCCTACATCGCAGGCGTCCCCATGCGCCGCCGCGGCGAAGCTGAAGACGTCGGCCGGATGGTCGCCTTCCTCGCCACCGAGGGCGCCCGCTTTATCACTGGCCAGAAGTTCTCCGTCAACGGTGGCAACACATTCGCGTAAACCCTTCATAGCGCCTCCATCGTCGTTTTCAAGGGCCTCAGCGAAATCGTATCCGGCCCCGGGAAGTTCCGCGGTATCGGAATCGTCACCCTTCCACTCGCAGCCCACTCCACCCCGCGCGCCAGCAGCGTCTGGAATCCCACGCAGTCAAGGTCCGGACTTGGCTCCTTGGCCCATGTATGCCCCAGCATCGTGACGTACACCCTTCCCTTGCCATACGTCCGCACCCAATCCATCGGCTCGTTCTGCTTCGTCACCGGCGAGCGCGCATACGTCAGGTACGTAAACCCTTCCACCGGACCATGCTGACCATGCGTCAGTTGTTCCGATGGATGCAGCCACACCCGCGGCATCCCCTTCGTAATCGGGTGCCCCGTCTCCCGCACATGCACCTGGAAGTCAAGCCGCTTCGGATGATTTGGGTCGAACCCCTCCCCCTGCGGCACCACCACCACCTCATCGTGCTCGCCGATGTAAACACTCGGCCCGGACGCCTTCGGCCGCCATCCCATCCCGATCATCTCGTTGTACTCCGGCCACAGCAGAAACGCGTTGTTCGCCGCGTGGTAGCTGACAAACCCGCCTCCACCACGCACATACCGTACAAAAGCCTCCCTCGACCGCGCAGGCCACTGCACCGCCTTCGCATCGTGCCCGCTGTTAAAGTTGCTCAATACCGCGTCATAGCGCGGGAAATCAGGCTGCCACGCGTCCCACGCCTCAACCGGTGCATCCGCTGGTGGAGTCGTGGACACCTCCACCGTAAACATCCCCGTATCCGTCAAAATCTCCCGAATACCCCGCGTCGCAACCTCCCACGTGTGATTGTTGATCCCATCCACCACCAGCACATTAAGCCGTCTCCCCCGCATCCCCACTCCGCCCCGAGCGGACGCGAGCAACGCCGCAGCCCCCAGCCCAAATCTCCGCCGACTCATCCTCATACGTGCCTCGTCTCGCCCTTAACATCCCAGACGGCAGATCGAATCACGTTCGTCACACGCCAGTCAACCTCGATTATTCTTTTACGTAAACGTTAACCGTACACCCTCCACTCCGCTATACTTGCCGCGATTCGGCGCCCGCCTTTCCGAGAGGTCCACGTTGCGATACACCCTCATCTCCGCACTCTTCGCCTGCCTGCTCATCGCCCCCGCACACTCGCAGGCGCCCATCACCATCCCCAACTCCAACGTCCATGACTTCCATTCCTCCATCAACAACAGCGACTACAAGCTCTTCATCATCCTCCCCAAAAGCTACGCGTCCAGCCCCAACAAACGTTATCCCGTCTTCTACCTCCTGGACGGAAATGACACCGCCACCATCGCCTGGCTCACCCGCTCCCGCCAGCACTCGGACGCCGCAGACCTCATCTTCGTCGGCATCGGCTACCCTGAACCACTCGCCGGCCCTCCCGTCCCGCTACCCGGAAAGCCAGCCGTCCCTCCCGCCCAGCGCTCAGCCGACTACTCCCTCTACAACACCACCGAGCCGTGGTCCCCTCCCAAAGACAAAGGCGCTCCCGCCTTCCTCAACGTCATCCAGCAGGAGATCATCCCTTACATTGACGCTCAGTACCGCACCGACCCCGCCATGCGAGGCCTCGGCGGCCACTCCCTCGGCGGCCTTTTCACCACATGGGCCGTCTTCCACGCCCCGCAGACCTTCAACCGATTCTGGATCGGCAGCCCCAGTCTCCTCTGGGACCACTCCGTCCTCTTCAAGGACGAAGCCGCCTTCGCCGCCACCCATCACGACCTCAACATCCGCGTCATCGCAGACGTTGGAGGCCAGGAGAGCAAAACCTTCAACCGCAACCCGCTCTTCGCCATGATGGATCAGGTCAAGTCTCGCCACTATCCAGGCCTCATCTGGAAGACCATCGTCCTCCCAAACGAAGACCACGGCACCCTCCCCCTCGCCGGCATGCCCCAGGTCATCGACTTCCTCTTCGGCCCTCCCTCAGTCGAACCGGAGCCATCCGAACTTAAAGCTATCCTCGGCGATTGGAGCCTCCCAGACGGAAAGCTCATCCACATCACCAGCTCAGAAGACCTCCTCTTCGCCACCGGCCTGCCCCTTCACGGCACCGACCCACGGAAAGAGCAACTCCTCACCCCCATGGGTAAAGGCCACTTCCTGCTCCGCACCATGCTGGATCTCACCCTCTCGACCGATCCATCCGGCTACCCCCAACTCACCATCCGCGCCCTCCATGCCGATGAAACGACAGTCGCAGTACGTCACGAACACCGGCCTTAGTAGTGTTCCGCATTGCGGACCGTATCCCCACCCCGCGGTCGGCTGAACTCAAACTTCCCCCGTCTTGGTACCCCAACCTCAAAAAATCGCAGATAGCCTTTACGTAAACGATAAACCTCTTGACAACGCCATCCTCAGTGCCATACCTATGATCCCGCTCCAAAACTACGGAGCGATGCAGCTCGGAGAATCCCATGAAGCGTTTGATTGCACCTCTTGCCCTTACCGCCTGTGTCCTCACGGCCACCTCTGCCCTCTCCCAGGAGTTCCGCGCCACCATCACCGGCCGCGTCGCGGATTCAACTGGCGCCGTCATTCCCAGCGCGCAAATCACCGTCACCAACCAGGAGACCGGCGTAAAGACCCCCAGCGTCTCCAACAACTCCGGGGACTACACCATCCCGTTCCTGCAGCCGGGCAAGTACTCCATCGCAGTCACCGCCAGCGGCTTCTCCACCTATACCCGCAAGGACGTCACCCTCCAGGCCGGAGACCGCGTCGCCATCGACGTCCCCCTCGCCGTCGGCTCTGAGTCCACCCAGGTCACCGTCTCCGCAGACGCCTCACTCCTCCAGACCCAGACCTCCACCGCCGGCCAGGTCCTCACCCCGGAAGAAATCGAGAATCTCCCCGACAACGGCCGCTCCCCGCTCGCCCTCGCCAAAACCGAGTACGGCGTCGTCCCCAAGCAGAAGAACTCCGTCGTCCAGGCCCGCCCGTTCGACAACTCCGCGGCCAGCGACTTCTCCGTCGGCGGCGGTGCCTCGCAGTCAAACGAGTACCTCCTCAACGGCATCCCCAACATGCAGAACTCCAGCCGCCTCCCCGGCTTCAGCCCCCTGCAGGACGCCGTCTCCGAAATCCGCGTGGACGTCTTCCAGTCCGACGCCAGCTACGGCGACACCTCCAACGGCACCGTCAACCTCATCACCAAATCAGGCGGCAACCGCTACCACGGCACCCTATCGGAGTTCAACGAGTTCTCCGCCCTCAACGCGCCGCCCCGCTGGTTCCAATCCACCACCCAGAGGCAGCCAGCCACCCGTCAGAACCAGTACGGCGGTACCCTCGGCGGCCCCGTCTGGATACCCAAACTCTTCAACGGCCGAGACAAGCTCTTCTTCTTCTTCGCCTATGAAGGCTTCAAGGGCTCCCAACCCAACCCCACCACCGTCACCGTGCCCTCCGCCGCAGAGCGCACCGGAGACTTCTCCTCCTTGCTCGCCATCAGCCCCACCTATCAGCTCTATAACCCCTTCACCGCAACCTCCAACGGCGCTGGCGGCGTCGTCCGCACCCCCATCCCCGGCAACAAGTTCTCAAACGCCAATCTCACTCTCAACCCCGTCGCCGCGGCCTATCTCAACTACTTCCCCCTGCCCAACCTTCCCGGCAACGCGGACGGCACGGCCAACTATGCCAGCACGGCGCCGGTCACGAACGATTACAACTCGACCGAAGGACGCCTCGACTACAGCCTCAACGACAACAACAAATTCTTCTTTGAAACTCACCGCAGTGAGTACCTCAATCTCTCCGGACAGATCTTCCCCAATATCTCCAGCGGCTCGCAAAGCTACACCATTCACCAGGGTGGCGTCCTGGACTTCGTCCACACCTTCTCTCCCTCTTACACGTTGGACACCCGCGCCGGCCTCACCCGCACCTACGCCAACAGCACCATCAACAGCAACGGCTTCAACGCCACCACGCTCGGCTTCCCCGGTTACCTGGATCAACCTGGCTCGCCGGACACCCTGCCCGTCGTCTCCTTCTCGGAGACCTCGTCAGCCTTTCAGAGTCTGAGTGCCAACCCGGGTGCTAACACCGCCTTTGACACTATCTCCTTCTTCTCGGCGCTCACTGCCTCGCGCGGCAAACACACCATTAAGCTCGGCGCGGACATTCGCTACAACAAGAGCAGCGTCATCAACCTGGGCGGCTCCTCCAACCTCATCGTCAACGGAGCCAACGTCACCAGCGGCGCCACCTCCGGCAGCTTCGGCTTTGGCAACACCTTCCTCAGCCGTGGCACCGGCTTTGCCACACCCACCTACGGCGGTTCGCTCGCGTCCTTCCTCCTCGGCCTGCCCACCTCCGGGCAGTTCAACATCAACCCCAAGACCACCTACAACAGCCAGTACTTCGCCGGCTTCCTGCAGGACGACTGGCGCGCCGCCAGCAACCTCACCATCAACGCCGGTATCCGCTTTGAGAGTGAAAGCTCCATCAACGAGTCCAACAATCGCGCCTCCTGGTTTGACCCCAACGCAATCAACTCCGTCGCCGGTCCCGCCGCAGCTGCCTACGCACTCAAGCCCATCCCGCAGCTCCCCGCCTCATCCTTCAACGCCAATGGCGGTCTCGTCTTCGCCGGCACCAATGGCCGTCGCGTGGAGTACTTCACCCCCAAGATGTACGTCAGCCCCCGTCTGGGCTTCTCGTACACGCCCCCCGTCCTCAATAACAAGCTCGTCTTCCGGGGCGGCTACGCCATGCTCTTCAGCCCCTTCAACGACTACTACACCCCCCAGACCTACGGCTTCTCTTCGACCGTCACCTACAATCCCACCAACGATAACTACCTGACGCCCGCGGCGAGCCTCAGCAACCCATTCCCCGCCAGCAACCCCATCACGGCGCCCACCGGCTCCGCACTCGGACCCAACACCTACCTCGGCCAGACCATCAGCATCCGCCCTCAGTCCCTCAAAGGCACCTATGTTGAACGCTGGAATACCGACGTCCAGTACCAGATCACGCCAAACACCCTCTTCCAGGTTGGCTACATTGGCGCTCATGCTGTCCACCAGACGTACACCAACCTCCTCAGCGCCAACGGCCAACTCCCCTTCCTCAGCAAGCAGCCCTTCTTGGACTCCACCACGCAGAGCGCTCTGACCTCAAACGCCACCAACCCCTTCAAGGGTCTGGCCGGAGAGACCGGAACCCTCGCCACCGCATCCAGCATCCCGGTCTTCTCCCTGCTCCAGACCCTGCCGCAGTACAGCAGCGTCAGCCAGCAGCTTGTCCCCGGAGCCAGCACTCTCTTTCATGAACTCCTCGTTCGCGTCCAGAAGCGCACCTCCAAGGGCCTCACCGTCAACTTCAACTACCAGTGGTCGCATAACCTCACCACCTCGCAGTTGAACAATGGCGGCCCCCTCGTCTACGGAGAGAACGCCTCGGACTTCCCCACCCACGTCTCCCTGGCCGCGGTCTATGCCCTCCCCATCGGCACCGGCAAAACCTTCCTCGGCCACTCCAACCATCTCGTCAACGAGTTCATCGGCGGATTTACCGTCAATACCATCTATACCTATCTCACCGGCGCATACATCCAGTGGGGCGGCCCCGGCGGGGCAGGCCAACCGTACTTTGCCAACGGCACCGCCTACAACCCAGCTCTCAAAATCCGCCCGCGCAACATCGGCGCCGCGTTCGACACCTCTCTCCTGGCCGCCACCAGCGTCCAGCCCAACGCCTATAACCTTCGTACCTTCCCCCTCTTCTACGGTCACCAGGACGGCACCAACGTCCTCAACGCCTCCATCCTCAAGGACTTCTATGTTGGCGAGCGGTTCAGAATTCAGTATCGCTTCGAAACCTTCAACGTCCTCAACCACACCCAGTTCGGCGCGCCGAACGTAACCCCCTCCAGCGGCTCGCGCGGCATCATTAGCAGCACGGTCGGTCTACCCCGTGTCCTCCAGCAGGGTCTCCGCGTCGTCTTCTAACCAACTCACCCCACAAAGCCAAGGGCCGGACAACGTCCGGCCCCACGCCCTTAACCAGCCCCTAACCAGATCACAAGTCACGAAGTGACCACCCCGCGCGCAGCGGGCCCGTCCGGCAGGACAAGTATCATCTCCCATATGCCTCACCCTTCCCTCACCCGGCGATCCTTCCTCACCTCCGCCACCGCCGCCCTCACCCTCCCTGCCTTCGCCTCTCCCTCAGCCCCTCTCCTCGACTACTTCAGCCTCACCGCCCCCAAGCTCCTCCGCCCCGCCCAGTCTCCCCTCGCCCATCCCAGCATTGCTCCCAGCCTCCCCGGCAAGCAGTACTCCGCCGAGCTCTGGGATTGGGACACCCTCTGGACTACACGCGGCCTCTTCCGCTTCGCCAACCTCACCCACGACACCGCCTTCCACACCCAGGTCGCCGACCACGCCCGCGGCTCTCTCCTCAACTTCTTCGACCGCCAATCCCCCGAAGGCCGTCTTCCCATCGTCATTAAAGCCTCCGACCCCATCACCCCGCCAACCTACACCGCCCCCAACTTCCGCAACCAGGCCAAGCCCGTCATGGCCCAACTCGCCCTCCTCATCGCCGACAAAACCCACGCAGTCGACTGGCTCGCCCCCCACTTCGACCACCTCCTCCGCTTCCACGACTCCTGGATCCTCGGCAACATGACCCCCACCGGGCTCCTCGTCTGGGGTGACGACGTCATGATCGGCAACGACAACGACCCCACCACCTTCGGCCGCCCCTTCTTCTCCTCCGCCAACCTCCTGCTCAACTGCCTCTTCTACCAGGACCTCCGCGACGCCGCCACCCTCGCCCAGCGCCTCGGCCGCCCCGCCGCCGAGCAGCACCTCCTCATCCAACGCGCCGACACGCTCGCCCAGGCCATCCGCCAGCACTGCTGGGACCCGCGCGACGCCTTCTTCTACACCGTAGACGTCCAGTGCGTCGACCGCCGCGCCGAACTCATCCCTGACATCCCTCGCGGCATGGCCATGTCCTGGTCCACCCTCCCCCTGCGCCTCCAGGTCTTCACCGGCTTCCTCCCCCTCTGGTGCGGCATCGCCACGCCCGAGCAGGCCTCCGCCCTCGTCCACCGCAACTACCTCGCTGACGACCGTCTACGCGCCCCCTTCGGCGTCCGCTCCCTCTCCAACCTCGAACCCATGTACTCCATGGACTTCTCCTCCAACCCCAGCAACTGGCTCGGCCCCGTTTGGATCATCGTCAACTACTTCACCTGGCGCGCCCTCACCGCCTACGGCTTCAAGCCTGAAGCCAACGACCTCGCCCAGAAAACCATCAAGCTCCTCACCGCCAACCTCGCGAAGGACGGCACCCTCAACGAGTACTACCACCCCGACACTGGCGCCCCCCTCAGCCACAAAGGCTTCATGGACTGGAACCTCCTCGCCCTTGAAATGATGTAGCACCGCCAGCTTTGCGCCCTACCGCTGTCATTCTGGCTAAGCCAGAATCTCCGTATTTGCACTCGCAGTCGTCCTTGCTATTGACTCACGAATGAATCGTCATCCTGAGCGAAGTAAGTCGCGTTTTATGCGACTTACGCAGTCGAAGGACCCCGAAGAACCCGATCTCACCCATGCCCTCAGCCGGCTCGCGCGACAATCTTCACGCCTTGTCTTGTTCTTCACGGCCAGCCACACGTCCCGCATCCCGGAACCTCCTTTATTTGTAACTGTGCCAGTCACAAACCCAACCCACTAAAATTAACCCATCCATGAAAGCCCTCCGCATCGAAGCCCCCGGCCAAGCCATCATCACTGAAGTCCCCACCCTCACCGCCCCCGCCACCCCGGACGAAGTCCTCCTCAAGGTCGCCCTCATCGGCCTCTGCGGCACAGACCTCACCACCTTCCGCGGTGGCAACGCCATGGTCCAGTACCCCCGCATCATCGGCCACGAGGTCGCTGCAACGGTAGTAACCAGCTCCCCGGTTGAAGGATATCCAGATCTCCCCGCAGGCACCCCCGTCACCCTCTCGCCTTACACCGCCTGCGGCTCCTGTTCGAGCTGCCGCTCCGGCCGTTCCAACGCCTGCCTCTCCAACCAGACCCTCGGCGTCCAGCGTGACGGCGCCCTCACGGAGTACATCTCCATCCCGCGCGCCCGCCTCTACCCCGCCGCCCTCTCGCTCAAGGAACTCTGCCTCGTCGAGCCCCTCACCGTAGGCGCCCACGCCGCCGCCCGCGGCCGCGTCGCCCCTCCGGATATCGTCGCCGTCTTCGGCTGCGGCGGCATCGGCCTCGGAGCCATCGCAGCCAGCGCCTTTCGCGGCGCACAAACCATCGCCATTGACGTCGACGACGCCAAGCTCGAAGTCGCCCGCCTCGCCGGAGCCCACCACCTCATCAACACCTCCCGGCAGGACCTCCACACCACTCTCCAGGCCCTCACCCACGGCCACGGCCCAGACGTCATCATCGAAGCCATCGGCCTCCCCCAGACCTTCCGCGCCGCCGTTGAAGAGGTCGCCTTTACCGGCCGCGTCGTCTACATCGGCTACGCCAAGGAGCCTGTCGCCTACGAGACCCGCCTCTTCGTCCAGAAAGAACTCGACATCCTCGGCAGCCGCAACGCCCTCCACGAGGACTTCCTCGCCGTCATCTCCATGCTGGAAGCCGGCCGCTTCCCCGTCGACCAAACCGTCAGCGCCACCGTCCCTCTCACTGAAGCCCCACAAATCTTCGCCGACTGGAGCGCCGCCCCCTCCCGCTACACCAAAATCATGGTCACCCTCCCCTGAGGCTTACAATAAACTTGAAAGATCACTGCATCACCGAGGCGCGCATGAGTCTTCGATCCTCAACCACCCGTTCTAAAGAGCCGAAGTCCTCGAACACCACTGCGAAGCCGTCCGCCGCTCGCCTTGATGTCGTGCGCACGCCAGGCCCCGTCCTCACGCGCGCAGTCGAAGTCTTCGGTGATCTCTCCCACGCCCAGCGCTGGCTCGCCAAGCCCAACGCCCGCCTCGGCAACCTCACTCCCTCGGAAGTACTCAGCTCCACGGCCGGTCGTCAACAGGTCGAAGAGATGCTCGGACAGATTGACGAAGGTATGTTCGCCTAGCCGTGGAGCTTTGGCGCATCAGCAACTATCGCTCGCTCACCGGGGAAGGCGGACGCCGTTACTCTGCTCGTTGGCATTCAGCCGGCCTCCCCATCGTCTACCTCGCCGCATCCCCAGCCGGAGCGCTCGTAGAAATCCTGGTTCATCTTGACCTTGATGTCATGGCCCTTCCCCCAACTTACTCGCTCTTACGAGTTCTCGTTCCAGACGAAATCGTCCCTCATTCCCTCCACGTCCCCCTAAGCGACACATGGAAGTCCGACGTCACCTATACCCGAAGCCTGGGAGACGCATGGTTGAAGTCCAACACCTCCGCGCTCGCCTCCGTACCATCCTCCATCCTCCCAGACACCCTGAACTACCTCCTCAATCCCCTCCACGCTGACGCCCCACGCATCACCATCGCCGAAGCCCAACCCATAACAATCGATCCTCGCCTCCTCCGTTAAAGGCCCCTCCTCCCAAGCCGCGTCTCCAACCCCGCCGTCCCGTGAATCCGTTCCAGGATCAAATCCAGCGCATCCCCCACCTGCTGCCCCCACCCCGCCGCCTTCAGCTCCCGCCACGCATGTTCATTCAGCCCCCCCGGCGTCGAATAATCCCTCCCCAGCCCCACAAACGACTCCTCCGGCCGCTTCTTCGCCGCCACTGCCAAATTCAAAAACAGCTCCCCCACAAACGCCCTTGCATTCTCCGCCCCAAACCCACCCTTCACCATCCACTCATCCACCGCCCCCGCCATCCCAAAGTACGTCCCCATCAGAGACGTCACCGCGCTGATCAAATCCAGGTGCGCCTCCTCCTCCACCCGAATCAGACTCCCCAACCCATCCAGCAGCCTGACCACCTCCCCCGACCCCGTATACACCGCCAGCGGCCCCTGCCGTTCCGCCACGGGCGGCAGCGGCACCGCACGCGAGATCTCCGTCGCCGGCGCCACCAGCCCCGCCAGCCGCTCCACCTTGAACGTCGCAATCAAGCTCAGCACCCGCTGCCCCGCCCGAAACCGCAGCCCCCCCAGCACCTCCTCCGCCACCTGCGGCCTCACCGCCAGCACCACCATCTCGCTCCCATCCACCACCGCCTGGTTATCGCTCGCCACCGTCACATCCGCGAACCTCCCCGCCAGCCGCCGCGCCACCCCTTCATTCCGCGGCGAAAGCAAGATCTCCGCCCGCCTCTCCCCAAACCCGCACAGCCCCGTCACCAGCGCCTCCGCAATCGTCCCCACCCCAACAATCCCAACCTTCGCCATTGCACTCATACCGGCCATGCTACCGCACTGCTACCATTCCCCCAGCCATGCTCACCATCGACGCCCACCACCACCTCTGGCGCTACACCCCCGAAGAATTCGACTGGCTCTCCGGCCCCCTCGCCCCCCTCCGCCGCGACTTCCTCCCCCCCGACCTCCTCACCACCCTCGCCTCCGCCCACATCTCCGGAGCCGTCGCCGTCCAGGCCCGCCAGTCCCTCGAAGAAACCCGCTGGCTCCTCGACATCGCCACCCGCACCCCCCAAATCAAGGGCGTCGTCGGCTGGGCCCCTATCGCCGCCCCCACCTTCCCCGCACACCTCGAATCCCTCCTCCAGCACCCCCAACTCAAAGCCCTCCGCCACGTCATCCAGGCCGAACCCGACCCCAACTTCATCCTCCGCCCAAACTTCAACGCCGGCATCGACCTCCTCCTCCCCACCCACCTCGCCTACGACCTCCTCATCTTCGCCCGCCACCTCCCCCAGACCATCACCTTCGTCGACCGCCACCCCAACCAGCTCTTCATCCTCGACCACCTCGCCAAGCCCCCCATCGCAACCAACACCCTCGAACCCTGGGCCACCCACCTCCGCGACCTCGCCCAACGCCCCAACGTCCTCTGCAAGCTCTCCGGCCTCGTCACCGAAACCGCTGTCGAAGACGGCCGCCACACCTGGACCCCCGCCCAGCTCACCCCATACCTGGACATCGTCACCGAAGCCTTCACCCCGGCCCGTCTCCTCGCCGCCTCCGACTGGCCCGTCTGCCTCGCCGCCACCTCCTACCCCGCCTGGTTCTCCCTCCTCCACACCCACTTCGCCCCCTTCACCCCCTCCGAGCGCGAAGCCATCTTCGCCACCAACGCCATCCGCGCCTACCACCTCTAACCGAAGACCTCAACCCAACCCCGTCGGGTGCCCCATCCTTTTCGCAGTCTCATCGCGAATAGGGTGGGGTATCGGGCAAAGCCCGACCGCTCTTACCCCAACCCAGCCCCAACTCTCTCCCTGCCCCATTCATCGCAGCTCATCGCGATGAGTGGGACCACCCACCGTCCTACCCAGCCACGTCGGATCATCAGCGAGATCCCCCCGGGCGCCGGCATAATCCCAATCCCCGGCAGCGACCCCGTCAATTCCGTCGGCTTCACTTTTTCGCCCCCCTTCCCCACGGTCAGCACATAGGCGGAAAGTTCGCGCTTATCCTTGTGAAACGTTAGCTTGAAGCGCTCCGTGAGCAGCTTCTTGATCATCAACCGCACCTGCGCCGGATTCGGTGAGCCCTCCACATCCGGCACCGCATCGATATCGAATCGATCCTTATCCACCCAGTCCGGCGCACCCACAATCTGCTTCGCCTGCACTTCATACGCAAAGCTGATCAAATCGCCCAGCGACGAAGCCCGCGTCCTGAAATTGCGCCCATTCAGCGTCAACCCCTGCATACTGGTCGCACCGGAGTTGTTCGGCTTGATCGTCGCTACATCGAACGCAGGATCCGCATCCGCGGCCATCAACTTTGGTGGAGGTGCCGGCGCCGGAATCTCCCAAGCCGTCGCCTTCGTTGCCCTTACCAGCGTGAACGGCAGCGGATTATGCCCCTGGGTCCACGTCCCCACAAGCGAGTTTCCATCCGCGCTCAGTGTCCCCGTGTAGGTCGCACTGATAACGTCCACCGCAAACTTAAACGTCGACCCATCCAGCGCAACCCCGCTCACATTGAAGCCCTGCCCGCCCTGGTCGATGCTGTACATCTTCCCCGTAAGCCCCTTATCCGTCTTCGCAAGCTTCAACACCAGCCTTAGCGCCCTTCCCGCTTCCAGCGTCCCCTGCCAGTCTCCTGACATATCTCCGTGGGCATGGGTCTCGCTCCCCGCACCCGCCTGTGGCGACGCACTGGGTCCCCCCACACCCCCTCCAACACCAGCGAACCCCTGCACCGGTAGCACTGCCAAACCGATCGCTGCGGCCACTACCAGCCACTGCACTCCACCGATGCGACCGCAATCAATCCCACGCCGAATCATCGCCAATTTCCTAAACATACAGTCTCCTATCGACGCGCGGCTATGACCTTCTCAAAGCCGCTGCGCCAGACTATCCGCAATCCGCCAGAACAACAACGTCCTTACTGAATAACGGATAGACGCTCAGACGCCACAGTCGCTCCTTCACAATTGAAACTTTATTTCCGCTCACCGCCGTAGGCTTATTCGTTCTTTGCGAAGCGTATGCCACTGTCCAGATGAGTTGTCACTTTCTCCCCGAGCAACTCGTTGCAGAAGGGATAAGCCTCTAGTTTGCGGTTGGAGTCTCGTCAATGTGATCGATAACCAGCACAGGGTAAGGACGCTTGGTCTTCTCCAGCTTGAGGCCCAGTTGTTTATTGACCGCCTCGAAGACGGAGAGAGCCCCGTTTGGATCCGAGCTGTTAGCCGCATCGCCGGCGTTAGGAAGCACCTTATCGGCGGAGCTGAAGCTGAGGGTAAAATCGTACGAGCCCTTGAGGCCGGTGCTGTCCACGACGGTGTTATAGATGTAGCCGTTGGCTACCCGCTGGAGCTCGTCTCCTATCTGAGCGAGAGTCATGTTCTGGCACGTGATGAGCCGATTGAGGACGGGACTCGCGATGCGAGGGTCTTTACCATCGGGGCCCGGACCTTCTTTACATCGAGTGCGCTCGGTAGGGTCAAGCGTGGGCCTGAGTCGAGACTTGACTGCGAGGAGGGTGTATGCGGTGACGGGGTGATCCTCCATATGCCATTTCATCTGAAAACGTTCGGCGATCATCGCCCGTAGCATACTGCGAAGGTCTTCGTAGTTGATGAGGTTGCCGGAGGAGAATCTGTCGACGCGAACATTCGCTCCAGCCTTGGCGATGATGTCGAATTTAGTGTTGTCGAGCCACTTGGGTGCATTGGCAATGCTCTCTTTGTTGTTCGGATTGATGTCCCAACCGAAAGAGATAAGGAACATCAGGGGAGTGGCGCGGGTTTCAATCTGCCCTCCGGTGATCCGACCGTACCCTTGCTCATTGGGAGCACTCGGTTTGATGGTAGCGACCTCAAAGGGAGACGCAGGTGGTTCCGGCAGCAGTTCGTCAATATTGGCGGCGTTGGGGCTGGGAGCTTCGTCAACACTCGCAACTTGGAAGACCGGGCGGGCGGCGGTCTTCAGCTCTAGCTTCAAGCCGAGCTGCTTTTCTACAGCGGCGAAGATGGAGATGCCATCAGCGCCTTGCTTTTCGAGCAGGCCGCGGCCAGTCCACTTGAGGGAGAGATCCCAGGAGCCAGCAAGATTGGTTTCGTCAATGACAGGTTGGTCAAGATACCCGCCTGCAAAGTCATGAAGGGTATCAGCGAGAGAGGCCATCGTGAGGTTTTTGCAAGCGACATCGATATAGGACGGAGCGCCGGGCGCAGGGTTGGGCGGCGGAGGGAGTGGCATACAGGAGCCTTCGCCCGCGCCTTCGGACTCGGTCATCTTCGGTTTTCCGGGGCCGGCGGATAGAACGTAAGTCGGCATGGGAGCAGTGCCGGTTTTGACAACAAGATGAAAACGATCCGTAAGCAGGGCGCGAAGCATGAACTTGACGTCCTCCTGGGTGGTCTTGGGAGGAACTTTCGCTCGTATGTCGTAGCGATCCCGCTCCAGCCATGAAGGCCCTCCCTGAACGTTCGCTGCATCGACTCCGTAAGCGGTGGCGATGAGATCGATCATGGTGGCCTGGGTAAGAAAGTAGCGGTCGCCCTGAATGGAATTGCCGTGCATGAAGGGGTTTGACGTGAACGGGCTTATGTGAACGTCGGCGATGACGAAAGATTTGGAGACTTTCGGGGTGTCTGGCAGCGACCAGACGAAAAGAAGTGAGAAGAGGGAGAGGCCAAGTCGCATGGGAACCTCAGGGGTGAAGCAAAGGGAAGACTGACTCTACTTTACTTAACGCGGTAGTTGAGCTGAGGTTAGCATTATCCCTGGTGACAGGCATACTAGATCCGCCCCCAATCATAGAGCTCGCTGCTTGCCGAATCGACGATGCGCCGTCAAACGGGAAGGACGGTGATAGTTTGTCTGGCATTCGGCGAGTGCGGCTTGCTCGACAATGTTAGCTTCTCCATTTCGGACGGATAGACCAGAAAGCGCTGAGACTTTACAGACAGCCAGTTATTCGACGTTGCTTGGCAGATCAGAAGTCGCAGGATAAAATCAGTTCGCCTGAAGCTATGTATCAATGAATGCGCCTTGTACGGCATTCAGTGAACGGCGTCTGACGCCTCACTACGCTGCTGAGCCGTTGAGACAAGCAACCGAGCATATCCCGCCGCAACATAGGACAGACATGCGCAAGGAACCCATCGTGGGCGTCCAGGCTCCGCTACTAAAAGGCCGTTCGGCGACGAACCGAACTCCCCGAGAGCTCAATCGAAAACTAGTTTTCGATCTTGTAAGAACTTCAAGGTCGATCTCGCGAGCCGACATAGCCCGGCACAGCGGCCTTCAGCGCAGCACTGTTTCTCTGATCATAGAAGACCTTGTGAAAGAAGGCTGGCTGTTTGAAGGGGCGTCGGCTAAGCTGCCAAGGGGGCGCCGTCCCGTTCTCATCCAACTGAGTGAAAGTCACTGCGTTATCGCGCTGGATATTCATCCCTCCCGCATCACACTTGCGATTACCGACCTCAGCGGAGACGTTGTCTCTCAAAGGTCCATCATCCCACCGAAGGAACCTTCGAGGACCATCGGAGTTATCTGCTCGGCTATCAAAGACCTGATGGCCGAGCACAGTGCCAACTCCTTCGTCGGAATTGGCATATGTCTTCCGGGACGCATCGATCCAAATTCTGAAAAAAGCATCTTCGCGCCGCGGCTTGACTGGCGTGTTGCCCGACTCAAAGCTGAGGTCCAACGCGCGACAAGTTTGCCGGTAGGAATGGACAATGTCGCAAACGCCTGTGCGCTTGCACAGGTCTGGTTCGGGGAGAGCAAGGCTGGCGACGGCCTCGCGATCGTCAATGTATCTGAGGGAATTTCAGTGGGGCTATTTGTCAACGGCAAGATCCTGCGCGGTCGCGGAGGTATGGCTGGCGAGTTTGGCCATGTGCAGATCTCGCCGGAGAAAGGCCTTCTTTGTGCGTGTGGCAATTACGGCTGCTGGGAGACATTAGCCTCCAATACGGCAGCTCTGCGGTATCACCGTGAGCTGACGGGAAGGCGGTCGGCACCAACGTTCGAAGCGTTGATAAAGGCTGCCCTCGATGGAGAGGCTGCGGCGATCGAGGCCATCACACGTGCAGCAATTCAGCTCGGCCGAGGAATCCGCGTTCTGCTTTCAGGGATAGCGCCCGCGGAGATCGTGATTGTGGGGGAACTTGCCGCGGTATGGACACTGGCCAAGCATGTCATCGAGTCCGAGATGCACCACAATGCGCTTGTGAAGCTTCCAAGTCTTCGTTGTACCGATGACGGCGACGGCTCCCGCCTGCGGGCGGCTGCCGCACTGATTCTGAGTGAGCTATCCGTCTGACACTAAGACGAGGCATTTCGGCTAACCCGGTTAGCGAATGAACCAGTAAGCGCATACGACCTTCGTAACCTACCAGCACACTGCTTGAAGCGGTAACCGTCTTTCACAGGAGCAAATTGCGTTTTCTCTTGCGTTTTGTACGTTGTCCGAACTAAGTTGAACTGCACAGACTTGTGAACATCGGACGAGCTCTCATGCATGCTTTGACGTGCAATTGATCCCAGCGTTGCACCCGAAGCTGCATTGAGAAAAGCACGTCAGATTGGACCATCTCTTGCGCCGGTGTTCGGTTTTGCTTCGTGCAATCGAACGCTGGCCCACTGTTTCTCTAGTCGCCATTTCAGGGAGTGACTTGTGCGTGTAGGTATCGTAGGAACGGGTTCCATTGCGGCAAAACATGCCTTGGCCTATCGCAACATCGGCTTCACAGTCGTCGCATGCACCAACAGAAATGTTCCCAGAGGGCTTGCGTTCGCTGCCGAGCATGCCGCAGAGTTCGTGGCTACAGAGGAAGAGTTATGCCGGCATCCGAAGGTCGATTACGTCGATCTTTGTACATTCCCTGGCTACCGTCTTCCGATCGTTAAGCTCTGCGCTGAACATCGAAAGCATGTCCTGGTTCAAAAGCCCATAGCTACTAATCTGGCGGCAGCGAGAACAATGATCGACGTGGCGGCCAAAGCGAATTTACGACTTGGGGTAGTCAGCCAACATCGCTTTGACGACTCAACACTCTTCCTCAAACAAGCTTTAGATGAGGGACGGTTGGGCGAAATCTTGCAAGCTGACGCCTATGTCAAGTGGCACAGGTCTCAGGAATATTATCGCCGTAAGGGGAAAGGAACATGGGAGGCGGAGGGTGGCGGGGCGCTGATCAATCAGGCGATCCATCAGGTGGATCTCCTGCTTCATCTTGTGGGACCCGTGTCACGGGTTTATGGGGAGTGGCAGCTTGGCAGAACTCATCGCATCGATTCTGAAGATTTACTCGCCGCAACCTTACGATACGCAAATGGGGCAACTGGCGTCCTTCAGGCGTCCACTGCAATGTGGCGCGGGTACCCGGAACGCATCGAGATCCACGGTACGCGCGGCACCGCAATCCTGACGGGAGACACGATCACTACGTGGGACATCCAGAACGACGTGGGCATGCAACCGCCCGAGACACGGGAGATGTGCTCCGGAACCTCAGACCCAACGGCCATCTCCGTGCTCCCTTTTGAACGTCAATTTCTGGACTTTGCGGAGTCTTGTCGTCACTCTCGGGAGCCTTTGTGTTCCGGTATTGACGGCTATCGTGCCCTCGAGATTGTGACGAGCACCTATGACTCCTGCCGCAGTGGGCATGCAATGACCATTCCGGCCTGGATCAAGGACGCGTCGAACTCTGCAGTCCTTGGCACACAAGCCGAATCGTCAGATTAGACGACAACGCCAATCTTCTGCTCCAGGTACATCTTACTCAGCTCGGCAGATGTTTTCGGGGTTCTCGTCTTATCCGGTTCTCGGTCCAGTTCAACAACAGCCCATCCGTGATACCTGATTTTTTCCAGTGCTTGGAAGATGGCCGGGAAGTCTACCGTTCCTCTTCCGAGCTCAACAAATTCGAAGGGATATGCGGCGTGCGGAGTATCAGCGGGGATTGCATGTACATCCTTGAGGTGCATGAAGAGGAGCCGGTCGCGATATTTGACGATCTCCTTCGCAGGGTCACCTCCTCCGGCCGTAAGATGCGCGGTATCCAGTTCTAATCCGACGTATTTGGGATCACTGTTCTCTAGAATCTGTTCCAAGCTGTGCGGCATTTCACTCAGCGTATTCAGATGATTGTGATATCCGAGAGGAATGCCAATATCAGACGTGCGCTTGCCGAGCTCCGCTAAGAGCAGACCGAGCTTTTTGCAATCTTCGCTTGTTGCTGTACGAGGATGCGTCTTGAGTTCGTCCAGAATTTGTAGATAGTGCCCGCCCGCTTCTTTTACAAACTTTGCGTTGGCAAAGTGCTTATCAATCTGAGCTCCCGCTGGGGCATCCAGCGAAATAGTGCCGCTGGAGAGAGCCACGAACGTCAGCTTCCGCTCGGCAAGAAGATCCTTCAACTCCGGCGCCTGAAAATCAGTCACAGCATTCGCACGAAACTGAACTCCCGGATATCCGGTGGCCGCGATATCTTCAATTGCCTTTCGTTCGTCGGTTCCCCACGGCATGGCTGCGTAGCCATAACGAAGACCCGGCAGGTGGGCGGTGGAGGCGAAGGACGGCAGGGTTGCAGAAGCGCTCATCGCTGCAGCGCCGGCGATGAAGGAACGACGTGTACACCTTACTTGCATCATTCAGAGTCTCCGGCTGCTTTTTGCAGTTTGTCTTCTTAGCGTTGAACAGCATAGCGGGAAGCTCACCTTCGACATCAGTCGAAGGTGACACTTTCCAGCCGGGGGACCAGCAACTGAATCAGGGCGATCGCAATCAGATATGCCAGTCCCGCCATAACAAAGACAGGCACATAGTTGCCGCGAGTGAGCGTGAGAATAAAGCCAATCAGGAGCCCGAAGAACATCATAGAAAAAGACCCGCCACAAGCGCCGATACCCACAACAGAGGCCACGGCACGCCGCGGAAACATATCTGAGGCCAGCGTGAAAAGATTGGCCGACCAAGCCTGGTGAGCAGAGGTCGCTAGGCTGACAAGAGCCACAGCGGGCCAAACAGAATGGGTCCGCCCGACCAACATAATCGGAGTGACGAGTAGGGCATACAGCAGCATGGATGATTTGCGGGCTCGATTGAGCGACCAACCCATCGCTACCAGGCGTGCGGGTAACCACCCACCCGCAACGCTGCCGATTGTGCAAGCGTTATAAATGACGAGCAAAGGTAGACCCATGGCCGTAAGCGTCAGCCCAAAGCGGGCATGGAGAAAGCCGGGCAGCCAGTAAAGATAGAACCACCAGATGGGATCTGTAAAGACTTTGGCAAGTAGAAACGCCCAGGTTTGACGATGTGGCAGAAGCTTCGACCATGCGATGCTCGTCTCTGCCTGCGAAGACTGATCCTGGTTGATATAGAGGAGTTCTGCTGGGGATACGCCACGATGCTCAGCCGGCCGGCGATACACCGTCAGCCACAGCACGAGCCATACAACCGCAAAGCCGCTCGTCGTGAGGAAAGCGTATCGCCAACCGAGACGATAGAGAAGGAAGCCTACTGTAAAAGGGGCCAGGGTTGCACCGATATTGGTGCCGGAATTGAAGAGGCCCGTAGCAAGGGCACGTTCCCTGCGTGGAAACCACTCGGCGACTGCTTTGATTGCAGCGGGAAAATTGCCTGCTTCCCCGAGCCCCAAGACAAAGCGCACAACCCCGAAACCTATCACCGCGCCGGAAAGATTTCCTAGCGCAGCGATCGAGTGGGCGGACCCGATGACAGGCAGATGCTGTAGAAGGTGGGAGCCCCAGGCGACCATCGCGTGAAGCGGACCCGTCACCTTTGGTAGGGCTACCAGCGAGTGACTTACAGACGCAACCGTCCAGACAGTCAACGCAACCGCATAACCGATGCGAGTGCCCACTCGGTCGATAAACTTTCCGGCAACGAGAAGGCCAATCGCATAAGCCGCGGAAAATATTGAGACGATTGCGGCGAATTGAACTTCCGTTAGCCCGATGCCCCGGGTGGGGTCCTGCAGCGTGGGCTTAAGCAGCGCAAGAACCTGCCGGTCCATGTAGTTGAGTGTTGTGGCAAAAAAGAGGAGTGCGCAGATTCGCCAACGATACATCGTCATTGGCCTCTTGCTCAGCGCCGTCTCAGACCCAGTCTGATTCGGACTTTCAGGGGAGAGGGCAGATGACCCGACTTCCTCGGGCGGTCTAGGAACCCCAACGATGGATTGCGACAGAGACGGGAAAGACAGTGTTTTCTCAAACTGCTTCAAAGACACCTCAGCTTTGGTTAGATTCTGGAATGGCCGCTTGATTCGCTGAACCTCTTCTCAGAGCTCCCGCGCACGGATATTGCGCCAGCGGCAGACAGCGCCGGGCGCCCACCGGTCGTTTCCCAGCCAGTCTCCGGGAGCATTGTTATGCACCTCAAGCGAGATATGGCCGGCACGCCCCAGTAGGCCGGAGACCGCTGTTGGATCCCACCCAGGCGTAACCATCTTTGCGGTGACAAGCTCAGATACCTTCAGACCATTGACCCAGGTCGTAAGGGTTGGAACAGCGCCGACAGAGCGAATACGGAAATGATTCCAATCATTAAGCTTCCAAACGCTCAGGAGCTTTTCGGGGCCTACCATATAGTCCGGCGTGACCAGATGGCCCGCGTCGTTCGGCTGTGATGGTTTGCCAGGTATCAGACGTGTGATGCGGCCATTGGTGTCCTTTTCCGCGGTGAATCCATACTCATAGGCATGAAATGATCCAAGGCCATTGCCGAAGTACCCTCCGATAGTTCCGTGCGGACGGTAATCCAAATTCACCTGAAATCCCGTTGAACCTTGAGCGTTGGTACGTACGTAGATGCCGGTATCAGCTGGCCAGTCTGGCCTAGCTTCAATCTCAAGCTCGAAATCTGCAAACGTCTCGTCTGAGACCAAATAGGAGCCGACGCCGACTGGCTGCTGTCCTCCTACGATCATGCCCTCTTCTACCCTCCACACTCCGACGGACGGCTCCTGTGCGAGCCGTGGCTTGGGCGTCCAGCCATGCAAAGTTTTGCCGTTAAACAATGATCTGAACTGCGATGCCGCAAGCCCAACGTCTGGTGAACTTGCCTCCGCAATCAACACGCGTCCAGCACCAGATTGCGTGATGGCGCAGGCGGTTCCAGCGATGGCGGCCCGCTTAAGAAACTCTCTTCTTCCGTTAGTTTGTGTTGCTTTATACATTGGCTTTCCTCACGCGGCGGAATAAGTGCGGCAAAGCTGAATATCTTCTTGCATCAGTTTTGGCACTTCGTTGTTGATCTGTGCTGCACTCTTCCCTTGGCTTTCGTACTCAACGGACATGTAGCCCCTATACCCCTCCCGCGCGAAACTGGTCCAGATGCGGTTCAGGTCGATTACAGTTCCATCGTCGAACATGCCACCGCGAATATGGGTGTGGGTCGCCACCGGAATACATGCGGCGATCTGCTGATAATTGTCCTGCGTGGGCGTCGGTACAAAATGCGTGATGTCTAGGTTGATGCCGGCGAAAGGCGAGTCGACGCGATGTACAATTTCCAAGCAGCGATCTGCTGTCTCCGTGACTCCACGCTGATTCTCAAGGCCCAGCACGATACCCTTCCTCCCGGCATAATCTGTGGCCTCTTTCATTCGCTCCACCACATCGTCTATGTCCCGCGCGTAGTTGCCTTCTCCTGCCGAGCGGCCCGCAAAGATCCGCAGATGCGGCGCGGCTAGTAACACGGTGATATCGATCCACCGCCTAAGCTCAAGAAGCTTATCTCCTCGTGTGTCCTTATTCGCAGAGAGAAGGGTTGCTCCGCACGCCACCCCGGTAAAGGGCATGCCGTTACGAAAGGCGAGACTCCGAAGGTGTGCCAAATAAGTTGGCTCAGTGCTTTCCAGGTAATAACCCGTTATGTCTACCGCATCCGCACGGAGTTCCACAGCCCGTTGAAGAAATGATTCGAAGTTCATCTCTCCTTTCTTGAAGAACGGTCCAAACGAGAAGGCACATAAGCCGGCGAGCAGACGGGGTGCACGCGAAGGACTTGTTGCTCCGGCGGCACGCGTCTGACCCGTGGCATGTAGCGAGCTACCAGCGAAAGCCATGCTGGACGCAGCCATTGCGGAGCCCAACATGAATTGTCGTCGCGGAATGGTATCTGGCACTCTGTCACTTCCTCGCGATGTAGTCGCTTTCAACAACTTGGCCGGGGGCTACACGCCGCACATTGAGGGCAGCAGCCCCAATACAGGGCTACTGCGGTGGAGGAGCGGTTGATGGAGGCGTAGGCTTACCGTCAATCGTCGTCGGTGCCATAATCTCGGTACGTGTACCATCGGGGTCGAAGAGGTTCGCCTGCTGTTTGCGGTTCTTACCAAGGTGAACATCGATCTCTCGCCCGTACTCTTTCATATACGGCGAAGATTTCAACTTGGCGACGGTCGCAGTAACATCAGGGACCACCAAGCAGAGGTGATGGGATACCCCTCGCTTTGTGGGTTGAGGCTCAGGCTTCACCAGCATGAACTCAACATAGTCATCACTGTCCGGAGCCTTCAAATTAATCCAGGAAAGGACCGTCCCTGTGGAACTACCACGCCACGTTTCCTTGAATCCGAGGATCTCCGTATAGAAGCGGTATTCCGGATCGAGGTCGCTGACGATAATTCCGACGTGCGACATGTGAGTGGAGATTCGGTTTGGGCTCAGGTGCTTGCCGTAATTACGCACGGTCTCTCCGTTGGGCATGTACTGCACCATCTCAACGGTGTGGCCGGCAGGATCCGTGATGTTGAAAGCGAGATTGCCAATCTTACCCGGCTTCAACTGCTCCGGAACCTTAACGCCCTTTGAGGCAAGATAAACGCGTAGCGCCGCGATATTGTCAGTCTCGAAAGAGATGTGGTTCAGACGATCTGAGTCGGGCGTCTTCTCCGGAAAAAGTTCAATGTACTGATGATCGTTGATCTTGAAGAAGGTCATGAACGTCGAGCCATCTGGATTTTTCAATGGGTATGGCTCATCAAAGCCGAGGAAGTCGCCATAGAACTTTCTGGACTGTTCAAAGTTGTGCGCAAAGATGGCAAAGTGAGAAAGTCCTAGGATTCTTGGACGGACCGGAGCAGTTTGCCCAAAAGCACCAACACACAAAAGCGTAAACAGTATCCCGAAGACGGTACTGCGGGGCCGCGGCTTCATCACAGGTCTGCGAATAGAACTCGAACTCATCATGAAATTACCTTTCTTATTTAATGCAACACTGTTTGCCAGAACGGGGTTTAGAGCTACCTCAGAATGACTAAAAGGAGCTCAGCCAATAGGCTTGCTGCCCGTTGTATTTGTCATCCGGCAGATTTTTCAACAAAGCACGCTTCACATCCAAAGGCTTCATGCCACCTTGCGTCGAGAACAACACCTTGCCACTGGTGTCGATGAGCACGGTATATGGCACACCGCCTTTCCACCCTGGTCCAAATGCGGCGACCGCATCCGCCGAATCATCCCCGCTGTACTGCAGGTTTCTGTTGATCGCGTGCTGCTTCTTTAGAAAGTCCAGGACAAACTTCTTTTCATCTGGGCTGTTCAAGCTCACCGTAACGATGTCCACACGGCGCTTGGCGTACATGCGGACCATCTTCTGAAGCTCAGGGAATTCCTCAACGCAAGGCGCACACCATGTAGCCCAGAAATTAACCAACAGCAGGCGGTCAGTGCCACTATTACGGCGTAGAGCCTTCAGTTGATCCGCTGAAACCATCTCCACACTGACCGGCTTCTGGTCAGCCTGATCCATTTCCGCACTGGCCCCCTTTTCCTTATAAGCCCACTTCGTTGAGCAACCAACTGCAGGCGTGCTTTGTACCCGAACGGGAGTTCCCGCCAGCAGAGACTCAATAGCGTCTCGCGTCTCGTGCTTGGTCGCCAGCGAAGGGCGCGCATTATTGTCCAGACGGCCTTCATACTGCAGCACGCGATTCTGGTCGAAGACAAACGCATGGGGCGTTGCGGTGGGACCGTATTTCAGTGCGACGGATTGTGTCTCGCCATCGAAGAGATAGGGATAGTTGAAGCTGCGATACTGTGCCCGTACCTTCATATCAGCGAATGAATCACCTACATCGGTGTACCCTTCTTCGCTGAAATGGACCGCTTTCGGATCATTTCCCATGATGACAACGACCTGAACGCCTCGGAGACGATAATCGGTCGCCAACTGCTTAATCCTTTGCTCATACATCTGGGCGATAGGGCAGTGATCGCAACTGAAGAGGACAACCAGCACCTTGCTGGCCGCGTAATCCTTCATCCGGTGCATCTTGCCATCGACCCCAGTAAGATTGAAGTCTGGCGCATGAGCGCCGATCTTGAGCACTGGCGGAACGTCAGCCCCGGCATGGGAAGTATCGTCCTGCGCCGCCACACCTGCAGGAGCTAACAGAAAGCTCAATGCAAGTGCGGCAGCGAGAACTCTCAATACACCTGAGCCGATCTGTGGACGCCGTTGAAGAATGTTTGATGTCATTGGTGTATTCCTCCAGTGCTTGACTTACTAACGTCTAAAGTGAATCAGGCCGGTCTTTCCGACCTGATTGGTTTCCATGTAGACACATCTTTAAACCTTCTTAGCATCAGAAGCTCAATCGCAGGCTCACCTGCGCAGTCCGTTGATCGATGCCGTCACGACCCGAATTGGCGATTCCTGTCGCTTGCATGAACGTGCTGCTGCTCAAGCTGCTGCTGGGATTGGCATGATGCGGTGTGTTGGCGGTGTTGAAGAGTTGACCACGAGCTTCGAGGCTGGTGCCTTCAAAGAGGTGAAAGGTTCTTGACAGTCCGGTGTCCACATCGATCAAGCCAGGTCCAAACAGACTGTTCGTCGTGCAGGTGCCAAACCGCACCGATGTGGGATGAGCAAACGTCGACTTGTCATACCACTGATAAATACTCTTCAACTTCCGGGGAGGCGCAATACAGTCCGCGAACTGTGTTGAGCCTGCGGCATTCAAGGTTGTGTTCGAATCCGTCACCGTGAACGGCGTACCGGTCCGAAGCGTTGAGATGGCTTGAAGCTGCCAGCCACCCAGCAGCTTCGCACCCAGTCCGCTATGAAGGTAGGGTTGATCCTTCCCAAAGGGACTCATCAGGATGACAGAGACGCCGACCGTATGCCGTGCCAGGCCAGCGGTGTTACCTCGATTGAGGGAGTAGAGCGACGGGATTGCCACCTGCGAGCTGTAACCGATTCCCTTGCCAAACGTGTAGCTCGCATTCACAGCGTAATCATGCGCGAAGCTATGCGAGAGCCGCGCCTGAAGCGAGTCATATTTGGTATTCCCGAAGGTGCCAATCGTGTTGGTGGTTGCAATCCGCCCAGAGAGTACATTCAGGACCTCGCCAGCAGTCCCCGCACCGACTGGTCCCCAGTTCGCGTTAATCGTCGAAATCGGATTGATGGAGCGGGTGCCGACATAAGCGATCGATGACAGCCAACCACCAGAATATTGCTGCTCAAGCGTGGCATTGAAGGATTCAATATATCCACGGACGAACGTCTTGTTGTCCACGGTAAACACCCCGGTTGTCGTTGGTACTGCAACGCTCCCCGATGAATAATCAGGAGCAACCACCGGCGGGAGACCCTGACGCAAGGTTGTTGCATATAAGAAGCTGTTTGGCGAAGGAAGAGTCGTTGCGACAATATCTGGATAGTTCTGCCGGTTTCCCAGAACTCCGCCAATGTTAGTTGGATCGGTGCTCAAGCCGAAGCCGCCACGCAGGACTGTCCTGTCATGGAGCGTGAATGCGGCGCCTACTCTGGGCTCAAAACGCTGATTATCTTTTGTAATCCCACAGTCCTCCGGGACGCCATTCAGGCCGCAAATGATCATGCGATTGTGCGCCGCATCGAGATACTCCAGGCCCCGGTTGTCTCGGTTGGCGAAGGGGTAGTAGGTGTAGCGCGATCCGTAGCTCAGGGAGAATCGGCGATTGACCTGCCACTGATCTCGTGCATAGACGCCAAAGATATGCGCGAACTCATGGTACTGCGGCGGAATCAACGTAACCTTTCCCGCGTTGGCCGGCAGCCCCAGCAGAAATGCAGCGAATGCGTTGTAGTCGTTTCCTGCAGGACCACCCTTCAGCTGGGTCGTGCCTTGTGAAAACTGAAAGCCGCCTGCGCCCGTGCAGAACGTGCAGAAGGTAGCCTGCTCCACAATCTCGGTTTCCTGCTGCTGGGTGAAGTCCACGCCTGCGCGAATGTTGTGCGAACCGCGCACATACGTCACATTGCCGACGTACTCCTTCTCCACATTTCTAAGGAACTGCGGCTGGAAGTTGTTGGCTGGGCCCAGCGTTGCCTCGGGCAGGTTCGCCGCTGTACCGCCGAAACCATCGATCTCGAGCGCTGGAAGACCGCCTTCTGATGGATTGCTGCTCTGCAGCCCGGGAATGCCAAGGAGCGTGTACCCGAGGTTCTGATTGAGCAACTGCTGCGTTCCATCCGCGTTATTGCGCGTATAGCCGTAGTTCGCATCAGCGATCAGGTGTGGTGTAAAGATGTAGGTCGCCGAAATAGTCCCGCTGTAAATCATGCCGACACCGACGCCAGTCGCCGTGTTCGCCGGGCTATACGCCGGCCCGCCCAGCAACCCGTATTGTTGCGGGTTCGTCCATGCGATCTTGTTCAGGCCGAAGCGAACGAACGTGCTGAGCTTGCTGGTCGCGTTGTAAAACAATTTAGAATCAAACTGATTTTGCTGCTCCGTACTGTTCCCAGTGCTGCGGTAGTTTCGCGCAAGTCCCAACGTGCCCGTGCCGGGAGTATTTGGATCAGGCCATGGTGCGAAGTTCAACAGAGCCTGAATTCCGGAATCGATCGGGATCTTATTGCCCGGGAAAGCAGTTCTGCCTGAACCATCAGGATTGCCTGTCCTAGGATCGTAGATGGGAGTTGGAGAGTCGGAAAGATCCCCCATCTTCATCTTTGCGGTCGGATTTTCCGCGAAGAGGGTATTTCCGATCGTCACGTAAGTGCCTTGATAGCTCACAAAATAAAAGAGCTTATCCTTGCGTATTCGCCCGCCAATGGTGCCTCCAAATTGATTGTTGATGTACTTGGGTTTGGGCAGGGCTCCATTTGCCCCCCAGGCATATGCCTGAAGATTGTTGTCGGAGTGATACTCGAAGAGTGATCCATGAAGTTGATTGGAACCTGTCTTAGTCGTAAGGTTGACCGCCGCACCTCCGGCGATGCCTTGCTCGGCATCGGGTGAGTTTGTCACGACGTTCACATTTTCGATGGCTTCAAGCGCAGGGCTGTACATGGGCTTGTCCGGTGAGTTGTAATCGGTGGAACTCGTTCCGTCGATGCGGGTCGTGTTGGTCACGGCACTGACCCCGTTCACGGAGTAGCCCACCGCGCGGCTGGGATTGGCGCTGAACGAACCGCCGCTTTGGGGCGGTGACACTCCCGGGGTAACGACAGCGAGTGCCAATTGATAATTGCGTCCGAGCGAAAGAGGAAGGCTGCTCAAATCTTTGCCGGTGATATCAATGTGCACATCTGCACGATCAGTCTGGAGAGTGACCGCTTGAGAGGACACCGTTACGCTCTGATCAATACGCCCCACGACAAGCGTGACATCGGAACGTGTGATCTCGTTCGCGTTCACGACAACCCCGGTCTTGGTGTAACCCTCGAAGCCAGGCGCCGTTATCTTCATGGTGTACGTTCCCGGAGGTAACGAGAGAATTGAAAAGGTGCCGTTAGAAGCCGCCGTCTCATTGCGCGCAATCGACGTTGCATTGTTTGTCACCGTTATCGAAGCGCCCGGCACTACGGCTTGGCTGGGATCCAAAATAACGCCATTGAGCGTCCCTTGCAGGAGCTGCGAGAACGCAGGTGCCGGCAGCAAGAAAGCTGCAACAGAAAATAGTAAAACCAGAACCCGCGCCATGCTCATTCGTACAGACTTCACTTTCGCCTCCGCAATCGTTTCATCAATTAAGTTGCGCGGTAAGCGGCACGCACATGGACGCCGCATCCGAAATCCCATCTAATCGCCGCTGGCTTCTTCAATGCCGAGAGAGCTGCCGAAGCGGTTGAGCATAGAACGAGCGTTTGACTCTTCGCCGTCGAGGATCTTCTGAACGAAGTGGCAAATATGTGATTACCAGACCGTTCGGCCGGTGTGGAACTCTGTACGTTTACGACCGGCAAAGACACTGCATCGAAGCGGAGACTAATTTAGTTCGGAATTCCTACAGAAAGCAAGCAAAAGTTTTTGGTGGGGAAATACTGCATGCTTTCGCCCGACATTACTTAGAAATAACGCTCAGCGATGCGCGGGCCTACCCCTTCCCTCACACCCCGCACGGCATTGCGGCTGCATCTGTTTCCGCAACCTCACCGAGCTCATGAACACGATGCGCCCTCCGGTCCACTCCATCAGGATCGACTGAGTGTCGGCGAATTGACGTCCACCTGGCGGCTCCCCACATGCCATAGACAATGTACCGGCAGCTATGAGGAGAGTGATGCTATAGCACTTTGCATAGCCAGCAGCACACGCCAGTATGTACGGGGATGGACTTCTTGGGAGCACATTTAGGCCGCAAGCACCCGCTGAAAAGCAAAACGCTCATGGCCTGGCGTTTTCATGACAAGGCAGTATGCGCTAAGCGGCTTATTAGTCCCGGCTCATCGAGGTCGCCGAAGCCGAAGTACGTAGCAATAACAAGCGAACAACGGCAGAGCTAAGGCTGTACGACTGACGACGCGGCGCGGCCGGCTGGAGGACTCGCGCTGTCTCTACTTCTACTACTCCGACCTTATTGCGGCCGACATCTTCAATGCCGAAGCGCAAAAAGGAGGCGTGTGTGGTCGGCACGCTCACATCGAGATGAGTGCCTACCCCGGCGTTCATGAGCTGCCTGTAGCCGTCCGGTGGGAGATTAAATCGATCAGTCCGATTCAGAAAGTCCAACAGCTGGCCTTCCGGGTCGAAGACGTAGACCTTAAACCAGATCAGAGCCGTCCTATGGCCATTTGGCTGGAGCGTAAACACAAAGCCGCCCGGCAGCGCTGCGAAGTCGACCGCAACCCGGCGGGGATCCCGCCAGGTCCAGGTTGGTTACCCGAGACCAACGTGGCTTCTGGGGGGGGGGACTTGGAACAAGATATCTTGTGGTGGTGGTGCCCCGTGGCTCATGGCGAGGCGGGCATAGCTGCCGGGGGTGGGGGCGGGTTCTTAGGGCCGGTTTCCGGCATAGTAGCCGCGGCGGTGGGTGGGGTGGAAGGGTGGGGGGAGAGTGATGCGGATGGTGTGGTAGGCGCCGTTGAGGTCGTGATTGGTGGGGAGGTAGGTCAGGGTGTAGAAGTTTGAGCCGGAATCGACGGCGGTTTTTACTGCGTCCGCGAGTCCGTTGGTGCCGTAGAAGGCGCGGCCGCCGGTTTCGGCTGCCATTTGGTCCATGGTGGCGTGTTCGTTGGCCTGGGTGGTCTCAAACCGGGTGAGATCCTTGCCGAGGGCGGTGGGGTTTGCGGCGTACTTCCGCCCGGTCGACGAGGAATCGTACATGGGCTGGACCTGGACCCCACGGGCGTCGATGGGGTAGACCGCGACCTGCGCGTGGGTGAGCAGATCAGTCGTTTCGCGGAGCTCCTGCTGGTTCAACTGCATGCTGCTGAAGGGGTTAGCCAGGCTGGGATCCGGCAGCAGGCTGAGCGGAAAGGAGCCGGAGAACCAGAGGAGATTTTTGCGGCCGGGGAAGTTGCTGAGGTAGCGGGCCATGGCGTTCATGGCGTCCAGGGTGCCCTGGGCGCGCAGCTGGAGCCGCTGGCTGTCGGAGTCGGCCTCAAACTGTCGCAGGTTCGCCACCAATTCCGAGGCACCCGGACCCAGGTCTGAGGCCAGGTCCGAGAGGTGTTGCCCGTCGTTACTGCCGTTGCGATCGTCAAGGAGAATGGACCCACGGGAGGAGAGCTTCCGGTCCACGGCGCGTTTCAGGGTCGCGGGATCTGAAGTAAACCCCTGTAGCATGTATAACTTACTGTTCAGACCGAAGATGGCTACCGTCTGGCCCGGCGGGGCACTGCGCACGTACTTCGCCAACTGGTCGCGCAGATAGGTCTGGTCGGCGCGCGGGGTGTTCAGGGCGTCGATGAGCAACACCGTCAACGAGTTACCTGGCAGGGTTGGGGTGTAGTTGGTGTAGGTGCCGGGGGGCAGGACGGGAGGCGCGGGAACGGCCTTTGGGGCGTCGGCAGCGGTGTGTTCTTCGAAGTTGCGGATTGTCTGTGGAGCTTTGTTATCAAAGACCTGGAACTTGTCCCGGGTGAGGCCATGGACGGGATTGCCCTTGCTGTCCACTACGAGAACGTCGACCACGACCAACTGGGTGCTTGTGCGCAGGGTGGGCAGCGCTGGCTTGGGGCTGCCGGCGTCCTGCGCCACCGCGACGCCGCCGGCGAGTGTGACCAGGCTTAACAGAACCCTGATTCCTGGTACAAGCCTTTTCGTTTGAACAGTTTGCATGGACTTCTCCAAGTGCACGGCTAGGGGAGACGGCCCTGCCACCATGCAGGCCAGCTTGTGGTGAATGATGCGGAGGATGTGGTGAACGGTATGGATAAGGCGGCTAAGAAACAGCATCTTTGTGAGGTGAGGGGCGGGGTCCGGGCCTGGGGGCTTCTACGGAGGCACTTCATCGGAGGGAGGTCTCCGTGGGCGGAGCCCAGATGCGGAACTGGCCGCCGAGGTGGAGCAGGCTCATCATGTAGAGGAGGCCATCGTAATACCGCTGCTGACCGCTAGGGATGGGCTTGTTCCAGAGCGCGTCCAAGAAGGAGCGGGCGATGGGTCCATCGGTTGCGGCGAGGGTGCCGGTCGCAAGTGTTCCGACGGCCAGGGTGGAGACCATGCCGGTGGAGTGCCGGGCGGAGAGCGGCTTACCGTCCAGGGTGTACTGGTCGGGGAAGGTCTCGATTCCCTGTTTGAAGAGGAAGCCCTGCATCCGGTCGCTGAGGGTGCGTGCGTCTGGGTTGGAGGCCCACCAGCTTTGATCCACGGACCAGTTGCTGATGACGCGCCAGGAGTCATACGAGAAGACGGCGGAGTTGGGGTTGAAGGAGGTGGCGCGTGGGGTGCCGTCGAAGTTGGCGTAGTCCGGTGAAAGGCCGGTGAGGGGGTTGGTGGTCTGGGTGAAGAAGCGCCGGCTGGCGGCGGCGGCATGGAGCCAGAAGGCGCGATCCTCAGGCGGACCCCAACGGGCCCAAAGCTCATAGAAGGCGGGCAGGTGGTAGCTGGGGTCGGTGTAGCTGTTGGCGCCGAAGGACGGGACAAAGGCGATCATGCCGTACTGCTCATTGAGCATGGGGCCTACGGTGCTGGTGCGCGGTGTGGTGCGGGTGGAGGGGTCCACGCGATGCGGGTTGAAGGGTGGGTCTTCAGGATGGATGCGGAAGGGCTCAGTCCCGGTGAGTACGGCATGATGGCGCATGAGGCTCAGCAACTGGTCGGCCTGGGCCTTGTAGTTGTACAGGCCGGCGCCGCTGCCCCAGCGGTTCGCCGCGAAGTACAGGCTCATGACGAAGTACTCTTCGCCGTCCGGCGCGGGTGAGTCTGAGCGTGGGGTGCCGTCTGTGTTCATGGACCAGGCGAAGTATCCGACCGAGGGATTCTTCGGGTCCGTGATGCGCATGTACGTGTTGGCCCAGTTCCAGAGCGCGTCGAACTCCGCCTTGTGATCGGTCTGCACGGCGACCATCATGCCGTAGCTCATGCCCTCGCTGCGGGCGTCGTGGTTGGCGACGTCCGTGACGTATGCGAGGGGGCCGTTCTGGTTTTGGCCGGCGGCGTAGAAGATGGCCTGGGTTCGGGGGTCGCCGTGGAAGAGCTGTTGGAAGGTGGATTGGAGACGGGCGTCGATTTCGGACTGGGCGTGACCGGCCTCCGCGAGCAGGTTGGGATAATGACCGGTCGAGTACGCGCCTTTGGCGGGCGTCTTCGCTTCCCTGCCCTGTGAGGGGCTTGACTGAGAGGCCTTTGACTGGGCGACCCTTGTCTGAGAGACAGAGGGCCGCGGTATGCCGGTGGTGAGGACCAGCAGAGCCGCGATGGCGAACGTCCTGAGGAGCGAGGGCATACGTGCCTTATCCGGTTACAATTTGGCTGAGTAGATGCTGCGCATGAGGAGGTTTTCCAACTGCTCCTGCTTTCCGGAGCGCGGTTGGGGGTTGATGGCTTCAGCTTCTGCCTTGGCGGCGATCTGGTCGAGCGTCATGGAGCCGGAGAGCATGGCCTGGGCGTCCGGCGTTTGCCAGCCGGCGTACCGTGCGGTCAGCAGCGCGTCATAGTCGCCATCCTGAATGATTTTGGCTGCGGTGAGGAAGGCTCTTGCGCAGAGGTCCGCGCCGCCGACGTGGGCGTGCACCATGTCCTCTGGCGTGAAGCTCTGGCGGCGAACCTTGGCGTCAAAGTTGCAGCCGCCCTGGCCCAGGCCGCCGGCCTTGATGATGTGCACCATGCTCATGGTCATGGTCCAAAGGTCATTGGGGAACTGGTCCGTGTCCCATCCGAGCAGCGCATCGCCGCGGTTGATGTCCAGCGAGCCGAGGATGCCGAGCGCGCCTGCGGTGGCGATCTCATGCTCGAAGGAGTGGCCGGCGAGGGTGGCGTGGTTGGCTTCGAGGTTGACGCGCACTTCATTTTCCAGGCCGAAGCGTTTGAGGAAGCCGTAGACGGTGGCGGTATCGAAGTCGTACTGGTGGACGGTGGGTTCCTTGGGCTTGGGTTCGATGAGGATCTGTCCGGCGAAGCCGATTTTGTGTTTGTAATCGACGACGAGCGAGAGGAAGCGGCCCATCTGTTCGAGCTCCTGCTTCATGTCGGTGTTGAGCAGTGTCTCGTAGCCTTCGCGTCCGCCCCAGAGTACATAGTTGGAGCCGCCAAGCTGCTGGGTGACGTCCATGCAATGCTTCACGGTGGCGGCGGACCAGGCGAAGACTTCGGGGTCTGGATTGGTGGAGGCACCGGCCATGAAGCGGGGCGCGGAGAAGAGGTTGGCGGTGCCCCAGAGCAGCTTGGTTGAGGAGGCGGCCATCTTTTCGGCGAGGTACTCGGCGAGGGTATGGAAGTTTTTGAGGGTCTCGGCGAGGGTGTCGCCGGGGGGTGCGATGTCGGCGTCGTGGAAGCAGAAGAAGGGCAGGTCGAGGACGCGGAAGAGGTCGAAGGCGGCGTCGGCTTTGAGCTTGGCCTGGGCGATGGGATCGCCGGGAGCCATCCACGGGCGATGGATGGTGGGGCCGCCGAAGGGGTCGCTGCCGGTCATGGCGAGCGAGTGCCAGTAGGCGACGGCGAAGCGGAGATGATCTTTCAGCGGCTTGCCCAAGACGATTTTTTCGGCGTCGTAAAAGCGGTAGGCGAGGGGGCTGGCGCTTTCGGGGCCTTCGTATTTGACGGTGTCGAAGCTGCTGAATACGGTGTCTGGCATGAATCCTCCGGGGGTCGGGGTGCAGGGTCGAAGGGGGTGCGCGTGCGGGCTTGCGGCGTGACGAGCGCAGGCCTCGCAGGGGAGGGTGGCCTGTCGGTGTCGAGGCCATGCCTGCGATTCTTACACTGGTACAAATTATTCGCAGCGGAAGGAGCTTTCCTGCGGATGGATGAAACCATACAGAAGGAATGCATGAGGCGTCAAGCGTCTGTTGTTTGCGGGTTTTGAGGGTTTTGGTGCGGATTCGCGTTGCTCTTTACGGGTTGGTTCTTATAACGTGGCAACGCCGAAAGAAATGCCGCTGGAGAGGCTGCAAAGGCCTTTTGCGGGAGGCCTTCTTTTCGGACACCAGGTCATGCTTTGGAGAGTCGCCATGCGCCCCACACGCCGTCACTTTTTGCGGTCCGCCACCGCTGCCGCCGCCGCGCTGAGTTACAGCCGATATCTGCCGGGAGAGAGCGCTCCGGCCACCGCAGGGATCGCGTACAAGGACGAGCATGTGCGGCAGCAGATTGACGGCTTCGGCTTCTCCGAGGCGTTTCATCAGGCGCGCGGGATGAGGCTGCTGGCGGAGGCGGATCAGACGTCGCTGCTGAACCTGATGTTTTCCGCGGGCGGCGGGATGGGGTATTCGATCCTGCGGAACATCATCGGCGAAGGGCCGGCGGCGCCGGATGCGAAGACGGGGACGGTGGCCTCGATTGAGCCGGAGAAGGGGGTTTATAACTGGACGGGCGACGAAGACCAGATCTGGCTGATGAACGAGGCGAAGAAGCGCGGCTGCACACGCTTCATGAGCACGTGCTGGTCGCCGCCGGCGTGGATGAAGACGAACGGGAACACCTACGATGGATCGCTGAAGCCGTCGATGTACGGGGAGTTTGCGGAGTATCTGGCGGCGTATGTGTTGGAGTACAAGAAGCGCTATGACCTGGATATTTTTGCGATCTCGCCGACCAATGAGCCGGGTTTTGTTCCGACGATCAAGTATGCGTCCTGCCGGTGGACGGGGGCTGAGCTTTCCAAGTTTCTGCGTGAGAATCTGATCCCGACCTTTGCGGCCAAGGGCGTGAGCGCTGAGATTGTGATCGATGAACATGCTTCCTGGAGCGATGAATCGATCAACACGATTTTGAGCGATGGAACGAACAACAAGGCGATCAAGATTGTTGCGGCACACGCTTATGCGCCGACGACAGCGGCTTACATGGATATCGGGCTGCGGGCGCGCCAGTTCCCGGACGCGCTTGCCAAGGGCAAACGAATCTGGCAGACGGAGGTGTCGGCCGGGGACGCGCAGATCACCAACATGAACGACGGCGTGTACTGGGCGCGTGTGCTCCACACGCATATGGTGGAGGACAACGTGAGCGCGTGGCTTTACTGGTGGGGCGCGGCGACGACGAATCAGCGGAGCTCGCTGATTGCGATCGATATGACGACCAAGAAGTATCAGTTGACGAAGCGCTTCTTCACGATCGGCCAGTATGCCCGCTTCATTCGTCCGGGGTTCCACCGCGTGGACGCTACGCCGACGCCGGCGCCAAACACGTACTTCTCCGCGTACCTTTCGCCGGACGGTAAACGCATCGTCTGCGTGGCGATCAACGATGATGCGGTGGAACGCCCGCTTACGATTCAGTTAGGAGGCTTCCCCGCCAAGGATGGTGTGGCCATCCGAACCAGCAATAGCGAGACCCACGCGCGGCTGCCGGCGGTCACGCTGACGAACGGCGCGGCCGTCGTGGTGACGGCGCCGCTCAGTGTGACAACGTACGTCTTCAACGCCTGATCGTCGAACGTCAAGCTACACAGTGAAGGGGACACGCGGGTTATCCGGCGTGTCCCTTTCTTCATGACGGCCAAAAAGTTGGGGAAGACGGCATGCCGTCTTCCTCATTGGAGGCCCAGAGCTTGCAAGGACACACTTTAGAAGGTGTAACGCGCCTCCAGTTCCACGACACGGCGGCCCGTCTTGTATCCCGCGTAGCCGAAGCAGGTGCTTCCAGCCGCGCTGCAGCCGCCGCCATGCGTGTTGGCGCCGTTCGTCAGGCCAACGTTCTGGAAGCTGGTGCCGTTGAGCTGCAGAGCGGCTTCCGCGGGGTAGCGTGAGCTGAAGGTAGTGAGCGGGTGATTGATAAAGTTGAAGCCGGCGGCCCGGAGCTGCAGGCTTCTTTGATCCTTGAAGGGGATCGTCTTCTGCACCGTCAGGTCCGTGTCAAAGAAGGCGGGACCACGGATGTAGCCGAGGTTCGTGGGACCGTTGACACCCTGTGACGGCAAGCCGAAGCAGTTGCCGTTGATGAACTGCTTGGAGGCGAGACCGCTGGTGGGATTGCCGCTGGGACACAAGGCCGATGGCCGCAGCACGGGCTGGAGCATGACGTCCGGCGTGCCCAGAATCTGATTGCTGTTGATGACGCATGGGCTGGAGGCGCAAGCGGCTCCGTTGTAAGACGTGGTGGTGTTGCCCGTCAGCGACAGATTGGGCGCAACCACGGCCTGAAGGTTGGGGCCGCTCTGCAGGTTGGTGATGCCGGAGATGAGCCAGCCGTTCGAGAGTCCGTTGAGGATACGGTGCGCAAAGTGGTAGCTCTGGCCGACATCGTACGAGTAGCTGAGGTTGGCGATGTGGGTGCGGTCGAACGCCAGCGGGCCATAGTTGGCGCGCAGGTTGGTGGGGTCTCCTGAAAGGCCGTTCGAGAAGGCCCCGCGGACACCTTGAGCCTTCGACCAGGTGTAGTTGAGGCCATAGTTCAACCTGCCGCGCTGCTTGTTGTAGGTCGCCTGCAGAGCGTTGTAGTTGGCGTAGGCGATGTGCCGCGGCACACCAATGTGCTGATAGTAGTTGTACTGCCGGAAGTCATTGACCTGGTTGGTTGAGAGCGCGGTCGGGTTCAGAATTTGACCGTAGGTGGCGGAGTTGGGGTTGGGATCCGGCTGAAAGAGCGCGCCGATGTGGACGGCGTTGATATCGCGCAGGTCAAAGGAGTTGACGGCGGTGTTGGAGACGTTATCCGTCAGCAGATGCGTGCTCTGGTTGCCGACGTACGCCATGTCGAAGACCGCGTTGCCGGGCATCCGCTGCGAGACGGACACACTGTAGGTTTCGGTCAGCGGCTGCTCACTGTCCGTGGGATCCAAAGCAAGGATGCTGGGGCAGCCGTTGCTTCCGGATGCATCGCAGCGTGTCGCGGAGAAGCTGCTTGGCGTCAGTTGGTTGAAGGAGATGTAGCCATTGCCGCCGGCGGTCGCGGTTACGAGACCCTGTGCCGTGGCAGCCGGACCGACATAATCGTTCCAGGAGTCATGGCCGCGGAACTGGCCCCAGCCTCCGCGGAAGATGGTGGTGCCGTTGCCGAGGGCATCATACGCAAAGCCGAAGCGGGGAGAGACGAAGGCCCAGCGGCCCGGCGAGCCGGAGTTTGGCAGGTTCGCATCGCCGGCGTTGAGCGAGTTGGCACCATTGCCGCCATGCCAGCGAATGCCGGGAAGAAAGAGCGTCGTGTTGTCCTTGTTTGCGGTTGAGACGGTGTGCGGGTCTGAGTTGTAAAGCGCGTTGCTGAAGATGGGCAGGCCGATGCCGTGCTTATCGTTCCAGGGTCCAAGGTGGTCGAAGCGTACGCCGTAATCGATGGTCAGCTTCTTGTTGACCTTCCAGCTATCGTTCAGGTAACCGGAGATGGTCCAGTAGAAGAGATTGCTTTGGGCGTTGAAGTTCTGCTGCGTGAAGGAGCCCTGAGCGCCGACGAAGAAGTCTGCAAGGTAGTTCTCCGGCGCGCCGTTCAACGTGGTGGTAACGCCGTTGACGTAGTAAGAGGAGCTGGTGCCGTTTGTCGCCGGGCTCAGGTCGGTCTGGTTGGAGGTATCACGCTCCGCGTAGAAGCCGACCTTGAAGGTATGCGACTTGTAGAGGTAGGAGAAGTTGTCGCCGCCGGAGGGCAGGAACTTCTTGGCGACGTATTGACCCTGGCTGAAGTCCGGGGTGATGGCGAAGGGAAGGATGGCCGAGCCGGAGGTGCTGTACGTGGCGATGGCCGGCAAGGCCTTGGTCGCACCGGGGAAGATGCCGACCGATGAGTAGCCATAGGTGTTCTGTTGCAGCAGGCTGCCGTTGCCCGGGGTGAAGTACTGGTTGGAGGAGGACAGTCCGGCGAAGAGCTCGTTGGTGGCCTGTGAGTTGAAGAGGTGGGTGTAGTTGATGCTGCCGAGGTTGGAACGCGAGATGGAGTTGATCTTGCCCGGGGTGTCCACGCCACCGATGATGGCGGAGTTGCTGGTGCCGGGCGAGTAGTAGATGTTCTCAGGGATCTGATTGGTGTGGCCGAACTGCCCGCTGTACACCGCGTAGAGCTTGTTGGACTCATTCTTGGCGTAGTCCAGGCGCACGCGGAATTGGTTGCTCGTGGGGTTTTCGAGGTTTAGCGTGTGATAGTTGAAGCCGCTCACCGTGGGGCCGTTGGGGAGCGGGTAGTAGGCGTTCAGAATGGCCGCTGCGTGGGGATCGATGCCGGACAGCATGCCGCCCACCGCCGTGTAGTTGGACATGTTCGCGGTGTTGTAGCCAGCGGTTACCGACTGCGGACTGCCGCACGTATGCAGGTACGTGCTCAACGTTCCGGTGGCGCTGCACTGGGTGGCAACGGTGGCCGGGCTCACGCCAAGATAGGTTGCAATGGAGTTGGTGGAGAAGTCGCCGTTGCGCATGGCCTGGGTTGGGACCAGGGCCTGGAGGAAGCTCTTGAGGGGGCTGCCATAGGCGTAGGAGCCGGTCTGGATGTAGTCCTCGTCGCCGGCTTCGAACGTGAGCTTGCGGTCGTGGTTGAAGTTGGTGTGCGGGATGAGGACCGGCCCGCCGAAGCTGATGCCCGGATACATGTAGCGGTCAGGGATCTGCGGGAGGCCCTGGTACTTGGCGAACCAGTCCTGATCGTTGAGCACGTGGTCACGGACAAAGAGGTGGACGTTGCCGTGGAAGCTCTGTCCGCCGGATTTGCCGACGGCAGTGATGACGGTGGGGCCCTTGGCGGTGTCGGCTCCGAAGTTAGAGGTCTCGATCTTGACCTCCTGCACGAAGTCCATGTTGACGGTCTGGGTCTGCTGATTGCCGCTCCCAGGGTCGGTGACGTTGGCGCCGTCGGAGATCATGCTGGCGCCGTTGCCCGTTGCGCCGTTACCGACGTAATTATTGAGGCCGGAGAAGCCGCCGGCGACCTCCGCTGAGCTGGTGGTGGAGTTATCGAGTCCGGACTGGTTGACGGCGAAGCCTGCCTGCGTGCGGAGAAGTTCGGAGACCTCACGACCGACCGTGGAGAGCTTGGCGATATCGCGGTCGGTGATGAGCGAACTGCGCTCGCCGGAGGTGGAGATATCGGTCTGCGCTTCCACCGTGACGCTGACGGTTTCGGCGCCGATTGAGAGGCGAAGCTCAGAGAGGTTGAGTTGGTCGTTAGGGTGGACTTCGATGTCGCGGGTCACCAACGTTTCAAAGCCGGCGCGGGAGATGGTGATGCTGTATCGCGTGGCCGGGACCGCCTGGAAAGCGAACAAGCCTTCCGCGTTGCTGCTGACGGTGCGCTTGCTGCGGCTGGCTGTGTTGGTCAGCACGACGGTGGCGCCGGGAATGCGGGCTCCGGTGGGATCTGCCACGACGCCCGAGATGGAGCCGGAGGTGGTCTGCGCGAAAGACAGTCCTGGGACAAGCGCGATGAGCGCAAGCAGGAGAGTCCACAGGGTCAGAGAAGGAAGGAGCTTCTTCATAAAATTCTTCACCTTTGGGGAACTGCCGTTGAAGCAAGTGGGCTGGCGCCAGGATTCGTCGAAGGGCGAATCCTGGAAGGTCATGCCAAACCCCGGGGCAAGCGTGGAGCGAAGACGGAGGCGGACCATTACTGCACCACCAGGCTGATCGTCGCGACCTGCGGGCAGGTCTCGGTGTAAGCGGTGGAATACGGTCCAACGACGGTTGCGACTTTACAACCGGCGGCCACTGTTGGGACGGTGGCGGACGTGTACGCGGGGATCGTCGCGGTCGCCGATGTGCTGACGGTGATGGTGAAGGTGCCCTTCGGGGTTACGCCAACGAAGCCCGACCCGCCGCCGCAGCCGGTCACCGAAGCGACGCCAAGGCCAGCCATCAGCAGCGCTACCCCTGCGAGCAACTGCTTGCTGAGTCCGCGCGTGACCTTGCGGCGAGCCACCAGCGTCATCGGTGCAAGCAAGGCCAGCAGTGCAAGCAAGGCTGTCTGCATGGGGCTTCCACCAGAACCTACGCCGCCGGTGACCGGCTGAGGAACGATTGGGGTCTGGCCAGTGAGAATCTGCAGAGCGACTGTCTGGGGTGCCCCTTGAACCAGCGGGAAGGCGTTCGGGTTGATGCTGCAAGAGCTGTTGGCAGGGAGCCCAGTGCAAGATGCTCCCACGGTCGCCCCCAGTGAGGCGAAACCGGCGACCGAGGTGAACGTCAGAGGCACCGCACCGGAGCTGCCGGCAGCGATCGTCAGGCTCGACATGGCTGGCGATACGGTGAAGTCCGGGTAGGTGACAAGGATGCCGGCGGAGAACGAGGACGAGGCGTAGTTGACGTCGCCGCTGTAGGTGGCGGTCACTGCGTCCGTGCCGACAGGAAGCGCCGTCGTGGTGAGGATCGCCACATATCCAGCCGACGAAGGAGTCAGCGGAATCGGTGTGGCATTCAGCACTGTGGAGCCGACCATGAAGGTGACGCCGCCGGTTGGAGCCGTGGATGCTGCGGGAACCACGGTCGCGGTCAAGGTAACGGCCGCGCCGGGAGCCGCACTCAGGGGCGCCTGGTTGACGGTGCCGCCGAAGGCAAAGGTCGTGACGCTGGGGGCCTTGGCCACCGTGATCGCCAGGCTTCCGTTGCTGGGTGCGTAGTTGTTGTCACCGGAGTAAGTGGCGGTCACCGTGTGCGGGCCGCCCGTAAGGCCAGTCAGCACCACGCTCGCCACGCCATTGTTCACTGTCGGCGGGTTGGTCAGTTGGTTGCCGTCGACCGAGAACGTCACCGTTCCCGTTGGGGTACCGGCTACGGCTGAGGCGATGGCAGCCTGGATGGTGATGGAGGACCCGAATGCGGCGGCTCCGGAGGGAGCTGTCTGCGTCAGGGTCACGGTGGATGAAGCCAGGTTCAGTCCGCGGCCGGTGATGTTCAACGTCTGCGGCTGTGCATTGGCGGCGTTGCTGGTGAAGGTGAGTAAGTCGTTGAAGGTTCCGGTCGTCGTGGGCGCGAAGGTGGCCGAGATGAGGCAGGAGGAGCCGGTCACAAGCGTTGCCGCATTGGCGCATCCCTTGTTAGCCGGAGGAGTGACGGTGAAGTAGGCCGGCGTGGTGGTGGTTGCCACAAAGTCCGGCGTGCCCAGCACCAGAGACTGATTGCCGGCGCTGCCGATGTAACCGTTCGATGCTGCGGTGGTGGTGTTGATCTGCGCCCGTCCAAGCGCCAGCGTACCGGCCGTGCGATTGATCATGCTGACGGTCTTGTTGGCCACATCCGTGACATACAGGTTGCCGCTGGCATCGATGCCGACTCCGTACGGAACTGCCACGGTGGATCCGACAAGATACTGGTCATTGGTGTTGAACGCGCCATTTTCATACGGCAGTTTGATCAGGCGGCTGTTGCCGCTGTCTGCGATGTAAAGACTTCCGGATGCGTCGGTGACCAGCCCGCTGGGCTTCGAAAGCCCTGCCCCGACAGCCGTCTGGGCCTGGCCGTAGTACGTGATCTCGCTGACCGTGCTGGTGGAGTAATCCGCGACAAAGAGGTTGCCCGTGTTGTCCACTGCAAGCGCGAAAGGCATGGTGAACTTGCTGCCCACGGTGGAGGTTGCGCTGGTGCTGGGAATACCGCCGATATTGCCAAGTTTGGTGATGCTGGTCCTCCCGCCATCCGCGATGTACAGATTGCCAAAGCGATCAAGCGCGATGCTCAACGTCATGCCCAGGCCGCTGGCGATCACGGTCTGCGCACTGCTGGTCAGCGTGCCGTTGATGTTGGGAACCTCCACCACGCGGCCGTTGCCGGCATCGGCGATGTAGGCGTTTCCCGCACCATCGACCACGACGGAAGAGGGCTTGGAGAGGCCAGTGCCGATGGTGGTCGGCGTCCCCGTGCCGCCCGCATACACCTGTACGACGTTCAGCCCCGCGTCGGCAACGTAAACGTTCCCGTTGCCGTCCACACGCACGCCGGAGGGCGCGTTGAAGCCGCTGCCGATTGCGGTCAGTGTGCCGGGGTCATTGGTCTCCGCCGCGCCCTGGCCGATGCCGGAGAGCAGCGCGGTGGAAAGGCTCGCACCCGCGGCGTTCGTCAGGCTGATGGAGCCGCGCTGCAGGCCAACCGCCGTGGGCGTATACGTCACATTGACGGTGCAGGCGCCGCCGGCAGCGTACGCCGTGCCCGCCGCACAGGAGCCCGCTGTATAGGTGAAGCCTTTACCCGTAGACGTGATGCCCGCCGGTGTTCCGCCTGCGCCAAAGGTGAAGGTAATGCTGGTCGCCGTGGCCGAAACCGCGGTGCCCACAGGGGCTGAGCCTACGTTGATCGCGTTGAGCTGCGCCTGGTTCAACGTAGTCCCACCGCTGTAGCCCGTGTAGAAGATGTCGCCCAGGTTGTCCAGGCCGACGCCATTCCCCACATACCCGCTCAGCACGGGGAACTGCTTGGACGGCTGCGCAATGCCGTTGACGGCAGGGAACTCAGTCACGGCGTATGGCACCGCCGCATTCGCGACAAAGATATCCCCGAACTTGTCGCTGGACACGCCCACCGGATTGGTAAACGAACCAACCGTCACGACGTTGGACGTGCCGGCTGCAAGGTAGAAGACTTGTGTGCCATTAGCGAGATAGATGTCGCCGTTGGGCGCCACCGCGAGCTGTGCGCCGGTATTGTTCGGGATAGCGTTGGACTTCACCAGCACAGCCGCACCGTATGTCGTGGCTCCGCGCGGGAACTCCACAACGCAATCGCCGGACGCGCATTGGCCGTTGGGGTAGCTGTCGATCGTGTACAGATTGCCTGCCGCATCCATCCCTACATCGCCCGGCTGGTAGTAGTACGCAAGTGCCGCTCCGGCGCTTCCCTGCTGGCACGGCGCACTGGGCGTCACACTGGTGCAGGCCGAGGTGCTGCCGGCCGCGGTGCCGGTCGCGTAGGTTCCGTTCACGTACGGAATCTCCACGATGTAGCCGCTGTAGGTGCTCGCAACGTAGACGTTGTTGGACGGGTCGACGAAGACGTTGCGTCCCCCGCTGAGTCCGGTCAGGATTGCAACAGGCGTGGTGGCGCCGCGCGGAAGCCAGTATGCCGTGTTGCTGCCCTGGCTTACGTAGAAGGCGTCGCCAAGGCTGTTGGCGGCGATATGTCCGGCATTGCCGTTGATGGTCGCCAACGTGGCTGACGCGCTTGCCGTGGCAACCGGTACCGTCTGGGCGGCGGCATCGCTGGCCGCTCCGAGGAGGAAAAGCGTGCAAAGGGCCAGGGCAACGCTGCCCAGTTCCATCGCCTTCTTCAAGATTTGCTCGCCCGCTGCTTTGCGAGTTAGTTGCATGGTGACTCCGGCCATCCCGTAAGGTGTGCTGCGTCGGCTGTCGTTTTGAATCGTCATCACAAGTGCATTGGCATTGCCTGAAATAAAGTGGGCAGGCACTGCATAGGGTGGTGAAGCTCCAGGAAACGCAACCTTTTTCGAACGCCCGAAATATATGAGCGGCATCCTGCGTTTGTCAAACTATCTTCCGCATAGCATCAAAAATGACACCAATCCCCTTTGATTTCGTTTTTTTTGACTGCGAAATAAAGAGCGCTCATGGGCCGCTTTTGGCATTTCAAAGAGGAAACAATTTCAGTCTGCTGAGCAGATCTGCAAAACGCGCACAGTTCCGCCTTCCGGAAGACAGCCTCCCTCTAACGCGGCGGGGAACGCTGCGCGCGGAGGTGTGCCGCATAAACTGCCACGGAATCGATCTCTTCTGGGCCGTCCTGCTTAGGCCGTCTCAGCGTCGCCTGGGCCGAACTCCCGGCGCTGGTGCATGCTGCGGTAGTAACCGGAATGACGCTGCAACACCACCGCCGCCGCGCCGCGCAAACGGCTCATCTCGCCGTCGCCGATCGACAGGAGCCGCGGTCCCGTGCCGTCCATGGAGCCGATCCGGCACTCCGTCTCCAGAATCTCGCGGTAGAGTTCATAGGCGGCCGTGAAGTCGCCTGAGAGCAGGATGACCTCCGGCGAGAGCACCGCATTCAGCAGGTGCAGCCCCTGCCCGATCGCCTGCGCCTGCATCTCCAGCGCCTTGCGGGCGGCGGGCTCACCGTCGATTGCTAGCGCCATCAGGTCGACCATGGTCAGGCATTCGGTCTCCGGCGAAAGCTCCGCGAAGTACCGCAGCGCGGCGCGTGAGGACGAGTAAACCTCCCAGCAGCCAACCGCGCCACATTTACAGCGCGGGCCCGCGGGGTTCACGCACATGTGTCCGAACTCACCCGCCATCCCGTGTTCGCCGTGAAGCAGGCGGCCTCCGGCCAGCATCGCCACACCAACGCCCTCGGAGACCGAGACCAGCATCGCGTCGCGCAGGCCGGCAGCCTGCCCGAACCAAAGCTCAGAGAGCAGGCAGGCGTTCGCCGAGTTCTCCAACTGCACCTCCAGGTTCAGCCGCGAGGTCAGGTACTCGCAGATGCCGAAGCGGCTCCAGCGCAGGTGGGGCGCCATCAGCAGTTCGTTCGTCGCCGGATTGACGCGCCCCGGCATGCTCAGCCCCACGCCTTCGAACCTTTTGCTCGCGTGCATCTCGCGATAAGTCTGCATCACATCCGCGATGGCTGCCATGCTGCGTTCCGCGTCTCTGCCAAGCGGCAGCAACTGCCGTTCCAGAAAGTGTCCGTTGAGATTGACGAGCGCGACCACCGCCCAGGATGGGCGCACATCCGCCACCAGGAAGACTAGATCATCATTCAAGGAGAGCATGGTGGGGCGGCGGCCTCGCGCGGTCTTGAGGAGCGCTCCTTCCCTCACCCATCCTTCTTCCAGCAACTGTTCCACGATCGCTGAAACGGTACTGGGCTGCAGGCCGGAGGCACGCGCCAGGTCGACACGCGAGATAGGCTGCAGGGCGCGAATCCGCTCAAGCAGAATGTCGCGATTGACGTCCCGCGTGGCTTCATTCGAAGCGACCTCGACATAGACCGGCTTGTCCGCGGAACCCGCGTCCACAGCACCTGCCCTGGTCTGCCCGGCCTTTGCGGAGATCTCGGAAGCGTCGCTGACTGCCAGCGGCTGCTTCTTCTGGTTCTTTCCGTGCGTCGAATCCCCGGCCAACTTATCCTTTTTCTTCATCTGCTCGTATCGTTCCCACAGCGTGCCAGAAAGCTCTGACCTGACCGTATCACTTGTGTCTTGGCTGCAGCTTGCGAGCCGGCTGATGGGACCGCGCTGTCTGAGCGTTGGCCGCGCGTACCGGAGACCGCGACCGGTAGTAGCTGGCGTGACGTTGCAGCACCACGGCTGCGGCGCCCAGCAGGTGCGCCATATCACCGTTTCCAATGCATTTGAACTGCGGCACAGTGCCCGCCAGAATCCCCGCTTCACAGGTCTTTTGCAGCACGGGTGCGATCAGCGGCCATGCCTGGCTGATCTCCCCTGCAAACAGGATGGTCTGAGGGTCCAGTGCCGCGGTGACCATCAGCAGTCCGCGTCCTACTGCTGCTGCCTGCCGCTCGAGGGCTCCCCGCGCCGGTCCATCGCCGCCCTCTGCGCGGCGTGCCAGCTCAGGGTATCCAATAGCAGGCGCGTCTGGCGCAAGCTCGCTGTAGTACCGCAGCGCCGCGCTGGACGACGCAAACATCTCCCAGCAACCGCGCCGGCCGCAGCCACATACGGGGCCAGTCGGGTCATAACAGATATGACCGAACTCTCCCGCCATGCCCAGACGCCCACGGATCAGGTGGCCGTCTGCCAGGATCGACGCGCCCACGCCCTCTGAGATGGCCAGCAGCACAGCATTGCGCACTCCATCCAGCCGGCCGAACCACAGCTCCGCCAACAGGCATGCGTTGGCATCGTTTTCCAGCTCCACCTTCATCCCCAACTGTCTCGCCAGCTCAGCCTGAACGTCGAACTTCTGCCAATGCAGATTCGGCGCCACCATCAGCAATCCCGTCTCCGTATCCACACGTCCCGGGAGACAGACTCCGATGCCCATGAACACCGTGGCCGCATGCCGTGAACGCTGGGCTTTCATAGCCTCCGCCAGGTCCCGCACGCCCTCCTGCACCTCCGGCGACAAGCGCACATCTTCGCTTTCCAACATCCTGCCGTTCAGGTCCACCACCGCCAGCGTGGCACGGCCAAAGTGGACGTCGGCCACAAGCATCGCGAGGTCGTCGTTGAGCGAAAGATGCGTCGGGCGCCGGCCGCGTGCGGTCCGCAACGCCTGCCCTTCCCGTATCCAACCCTCGCTCAGCAACTGTTCCACAATCGAGTACACCGTGGTGATCTGAAGCCCGGACGAACGCGCCAGATCCACCCGCGCAACGGGCTGCTGCAACCGGATCAACTCAAGGATGACGTCCCGGTTGATCTCCCGTGCAAGCTCGGACGAGGCGGCTCCAGTATTCGACAAGTTCCCCGCCCGGCTTCCGACGGCTTTCTTGGCGGCCACCGCGAGCTCCTTCAGCTTCTTCGAATTCTGACGTTCCAGACGCACGCTCTCCAATGAGCAATCCTCTTCTCATTTTTATACGCCAGCCTGGGCATGATCGCGCCCCGTCCGCCATGCGGAAGCGCCCCGAGATCACCTCACTCCCTACACGGTTCTCCGCGGGAAGGGGAGCGATCGCCGTTTCAGTAAGGATTTTGGTCCGACTTCTTGTACTCCTCGCCAAACTTGTTCAAGTGCCGTTTCAGCGGAGCGATGGACTCCCTGAAGGTCAGGGTCGGAAGATGAACATTCTGCGTTGAAAGATGAACGGTCTGGCTAGCGGAAGCAAGATCTGCGGCCGCGATGTTCTCCGCCCACAGGTGCAGCCGGTAATCTCCCGGCGGAACACCCGGCAGGGTAAGTGTCCCATCTTTTGCCGAGACCGCGAAAAACGGAGTACTCAGCGACACGATGACGGCGCCCATCTCCGGATGAATATTGCAAAAGATATACGACACACCCTCGTGGTCGAATCGTACCGTGCGGCGTTCCCCAGCCTCATACAATCCAAGGTCGAAGCGACGGCCATTGAAGAGAGAAAAAACGTTATGAAAGAAGGGATCGAGATTCGGAAACTCAACCGCGGAGCCGGTAGGGACCACCAGTAAGTGCGGCGTGAACTGCTTCTCCTTCTGCGTGAGCACGAAGCTATGGGACGAGGTCGCAGGCCGTGGCGAACGCAACTCAGCCGTGCCAATCGGTGTGAGCCACCCAACCACCGGGGAGGTCCCGTTCATCCCTTTCATCGCTTTAGAATGATCCGGCGATGTTGCCGTTTGCCCAGGCTGGATCTCCACTCGAAGCGAAACCTCATACGCCTGGCCCTCCGCAAGCCGCGCGAAGAGCGCAAGAAACACCGCGGCCAGAACCCAGCGGAAACATAGCAGTGTGCGCATCAGAACTGATACCCAACAGACAGCGTGTAAATGTTCGCCGCCGCCGCAGGACCATACGTCTTCCAACTGAGAATCCGGCGATACTCCGGCGACACAATCAGGTACGTCCGAGGACGGTAGATGAAGTTCGCCATCATCATGTGATTCCGCGCGCTCTGTTCCAGCGCGTAACTGCTTCCGGAAAGATTCAACTGGCGGAAGTCTTTGGAAAATCCGCCATCCTGACCAAAGACCAGGTTGACCTCCGCTCCCCGCGAAAGCTGTGTCTTCAACTGGGTCCACCCTCCCACCGCATTCAGGCCGACTGTTCGGCTCAATCCCGTAACCCTATCCGCACCCATCAGCACATCTTTGTAGACACCTCCACCCAATCCGCCCAGTCCGCGCCCGCGGTAGATCTCGCCTTGCAACTCAAAGCGCTTCGAAAGCGGAATACGCCAGTCACCCGTGACCGCCCACATCTGAATCTGCTGCCCTCCATAGAAGGTCTGCCGATCGCTATAGCCTCCCACGCCAATCGCCAGCGGATGATCGGACGACCCGGTGTGGAAGGAGGTGCGGCCAAGGAATCCGGGACGCCGGGAGACCTCTCCCGCGCTTAAAACACGTCCGCCCGCAGCCCCTGCTACGCCCACCACGGGCGGGTCCCACAGCCCACCTTCCACCTGGATGGAACGTCCAGCATCCGCAGATGGCAGGGCGAAGGTGTGCTTGTACTGCAGTTGCGGGGCCCACGTCCAAAGGTTCCCGGACCACGCGAGCGCAGGCTCGGCCACCGTTGCGAACGACGTGGGGGAAAGCGGTGAGATCAACGGAGCATCCACGCCAAGGTGAAGCTCGTCCCGGCTGGCTTCTGAGTCGCTCGTGGCTCCCCACGCCATCCGTATATCGCCGCGGCGTAGCCGAACACTGCCGTTGCTACTTTCGTAGTAGCTGTAATACGGAGCGCCGAAGAAGTCGATGCTCAGATCTGCGGACGTCTTCGCGCCCATGAACCTGGGACCATTCGCGCTGATCCCCAGCACGGTCTGTCGAAAGCTTGCGCCCACGCTGCCGTGGCTCTCATCCGGTGGGCGGCTGCCAGCGATGGAAGGAAGGTCCGCATTGTCCACCACGCCGGCATTGGAAAAAGTATTGAACAGCACCAGCCCATACACCCGCACCGGATACTTGGACAGGCTCTCCAGCTTCGTCTGCTCGTGCTGCTTCACCTCGGCTGCCAGAACCTCCTGCTCTTCCTGCTGACGAGCGACTTGCTCGGCTGAGACTATGGTCGTATTGCTTGTCGCAGGTTCGGCATGGGACACGACCGCCGGCGCGCCCGCCTGTGTGCGGCCGCGAAGCTCATCGAGTTCGGCGCGCATCTGCTGCAGTTGTTGCTGCGCATCCTCAAGCTGCTGCTGCGTGGCGCCAAGCGCCTTCGACAAAACCTCAAGGCGTGCGCCCATCGCGTCCTGCTGCTGGACTGAGGACGCTCTCTGGGCTGACTGGCCGGCAGCCGCCACCGGGCCGGCAGCCAGGGCCAGCAGGATACCTGCATACTGAAACACCCGTTGTTTCATCGGTCATTCCTCAAGGTGTGGATCTCTGAATCTGCCGCAGTGCTCGCGCCAGTCCGGCTTGTTTGCAGCTCGCGCAGTGCCTGCTTGTAGAGCACGAAAGAAAAGACCGTCTTGCCCGGCACGGACTCTTCCAACTGCACCAACCCGCCGTGCTCCTGCGCGATGTGTTGAGCCAGCGTCAGTCCCAGTCCGGTGCCGTTCTCTCTCCCGCGGCTGACAAAAGGTTCAAAGATGGTTTCAATCAACGCAACGGGTACGCCCAGCCCGTTGTCTTCCACACGAACGACGATTGAAGTTTCATCTTCAGTCAGTGTCAGCGCAACCTTCGCAGGAAGCTCGCCGCGATTCGCCGCCTGGCATGCATTCAGCAGCAGATTGAAGACTGCACGCAACACCTTGGTAGAGTCGACCCACGCCTCCACCTCCGGAAGGCTGTTGATGCAGAAGTCGACGGATCGCGCCTCCGGGTGAGCGCGGATCAGCCCGGCCGCGCGTTCAATCAAGTATGGGATCGATTCGAAGGTCGGTGCCAGCGCCTTCCCGGTCCTTGAAAATAAAAGCAGCGAGTCAAGCAGGTCCGTCATGCCATGCACCGCTGTCTCCACCTCGAAGATCAACTCGTCCCGCTCTTCCTGTCGTGTTGAGGAAAGGGAAAGAAACTCAGCATTCGCATAAATCGCGGAGATGTAGTGACGAAGATCGTGGGAGATTGAACTGGCCATCCGGCCAATCGTCGCCAGCCGCTCGGAGCCCACAAGCGCTTGTTGCGAGCTCTCAAGATCCAGACGCATGTGGTCAAAGGCTTGTGTCAGTTCACGAACCTCCGTCGTGCCGTCACCTGGAAGCTGGTAGTTGAAGTCCCCACGGCCCAGCGCTCGCGCTCCATCGACCAATGCCTCCAGCGGCCGCGTCACGCGACGCGAGATGGACACTGCGATGATCGTTCCAAGCACCAGTGCAAAACCTCCCAGGATCAGCAAGGATCGATTGAGACTCTTCTGCAAGTGGCTCGCATCGGCGAACGACCGTAGAACGGCCAGTTTCACCTGTCCCCGTGCACTCGCGTCAGGGGGGGTTAGCGATGTAACCGCCGCAAGATACTCCGCGCCATTCAGGTTCACCTTCGCAACAGAGCCAGGCGCAAGCCGCCGCAACGCTGGGTCGCTGTTCAGTAACGATTGCAGCGGAGCGGGAAGGGTGCTCACGGCGACCCTGTCATCGACAGTGAAAGCAACCTCCGCGGCTGAAGCCTGGCTCACCTCAATCGCAACCCGCTGGTCGATTGCTGAGCCCAGCACCACATAGCCAAGCAGCGTTCCCTCCGCGCGCGATCCAAACGAAAGGGGCTGAGCAATTACCTCATAAAGACCGCCATCCACGGCCAGCGTCAGCGTCTCCTGCGGCCGCTCGATGGCCGTCTCCACAGCGGTCGATGCAGGTCCGGCCTTCAGCCCGTACGAGGCTACAAGCGCCCCGCCCCGGTCATAAAGCTGAAACAGATCGAGACCGCTCAGTTGCCAGAAATCCTTCCCGCCATCCTGAATGGTCCGCACATCCTCGGTAGTCATCAAGGCCTTCAGGCTCGGCAGGTCCGCGAGCAGGGCACTCTCGCGCGCCAGCGTTACGTTCCGCTGCCGCTGAATGTTCCTGTAAGTCGCCACGGAGTGCTGCAGGTCAGACGCAAGATCTCGCTGAATCTGACGGTCAAGCGTGATGCGAACTACGATCAAACTCAAGATCGTCAGTCCCACAGAGAGCGCCAGCAGTGCGACGAGGAGGAGCGTCCTCATACGCGAGAGTCGAAGCGATCGGCTCGGCTCACGCAGAAGCCTCGCGGCGCGGCTCATCCCGCTGATGGCTGCACCACAAACTTGTAGCCCATCCCATGAACCGTCTTAAAGTGAACAGGATTGGCGGGGTCAGGCTCAAGCTTCTGGCGCAGCTTCAGCAGTTGGTTATCGACAATGCGTGTGGTCGGGAAGAAGTTATAGCCCCATACATCCTGTAGCAACTCCTCGCGCGTCACCACGCAGTCCACATGGTTCATGAAGTACCGAAGCAGCTTGAACTCATGCGCCGTCAGAACAACTGGAGTTCCGGCACACCGCACCTCCACCTTCCTCAGGTCGACCGACACATCGCCGAAAAAACAAAGGTCAGGGTTCGACGCGGCTACCGTTGAAGCTTCCGCGGAAGCGGCAAGCCTGGACTCCATCGTCCTCGCGCTTCTGCGAATCGCAGCTTGCACTCTGGCCAGCAACTCGCGCGGGCTGAAGGGCTTCGTCACATAGTCGTCCGCGCCAATCTCCAACAGCAGAACCTTATCCGCGACCTCGCTGATCGCACTTAAAACGATTACAGGCAGATCAATCGATTCAGCCTTCAGTTGCCGGCACACCTCCCGCCCCGACAGGCCGGGAAGCATCAGGTCAAGCACCACCGCGACCGGAGAAATCTGCTTGCAGATGCTGCTCGCCTGCGAGCCATCGCCCACCACATGGACTTCATAGCCCTCCGACATGAACTGGCGTTTGAGAGCTTTCTGAATGCGCGAATCGTCTTCGATAACCAGAATCGTCTTCATGGTGTTCCCATACAACCACGTCCCATCTTCCACTGACAGTCACGAGATTACCGCGTTCCGGGCCACCCGGACGAGAACATTCCCGCCAAGCATTTTAGAAATGACAAAAGAAAGACAACCGGCAATTCCCTCCCGGCTAGCGGCGCATTTCGATGCTCGCGGTTCGCGCCGGCGCTTCAGCATCCCCGGACAATGCAGTGACAATGGCTTGACATTCGCCAGACACAAGCGTCAGGAAGACTGTCTAGGCTGAGAGGCGTTGAGGTTACATCGCCCCTATGCCAACTTCGTTCCAGCTACCCTCACCTCTCGCGAAGCAACGCGCAGCCGTTGGCCTCCTCCTGCGGGACGCCATGGCGTGTTCCCTGCCCGCCGCTCTCGTCCTAACGACCTTGCTCTCCCTCCCACTGGCCGCAGTGCATGCAGCGCCTTCGCAGAAGAAGACCTCTTCCGCGAAGAAGGTCGATCCCCGCTCGAAAGATCCCGGGGAACGAGCCTTCCAGGCCAACTGCAGCCGCTGCCACAACCCTCCGGACTCCCTCTCGCCCAGCATCAGCGGCACAGTCCTCCGCCACATGCGGGTGCGGGCCAATCTCAGCGCCGAAGACGAGCGCCTCATCCTCGAATACCTCAACCCCTAAGCTATCGACCCCCACTCTCTTTTGAGGTGAATGCATGAAACGTCGTTCCGCCGCCCTCGCCCTTTCCCTCGGTCTGCTCCTTGCGACCTCAAACCGATACCCTTCCAGCTCCGCACAGCAAGCGCCCAAGCGCATTGAAGTCGTCGCCAAGCGCTTCGAATACCAACCATCTGAAATCACCCTGAAGAAGGGCGAGCCGGTCGTCATCGCCCTGCGGAGCGACGATGTTGCACACGGCATCCACTTCAAGGAACTGAACCTGCAGGCGAAGATCGATAAAGGCGGTACGGGCCAACTCGCCTTCACCCCGGAAAAAGTGGGGACTTTCGTCGGCCACTGTTCCGTCTTCTGCGGCTCCGGTCACGGCGGCATGACCCTTACCCTCCACGTGGTCGAGTAGTCCATGCGGCCCCTCGTAAGCTTCGTCGGTCTCGCCGCCGTGATCGCATTGAACGGGTGCAAGGCCACCAAGCCCAGCGCCCTGGAAACCCGCGTCATTGTCACGGCCAAGCAGTCCCTGCTGGTTGGCAACAAGCACCAGAAGAACCCCTCACCGGACACGCAGGAGACGGTCGCAGCCGGTAAAGAAGCCTTCAGCCACTACTGCGTTGCGTGCCATGGTCTGGACGGCCAGAACACAGGCGTTCCCTTCGCAGATCGCATGTCTCCCCCTGTCCCCTTGCTGAACTCCGCGGACGTGCAGCGTTACACCGATGGACAACTCAAGTGGGTTGTCGACTATGGCATCCGGCCAAGCGGCATGCCCGGGTCCAAAGACATTCTCAGCGATGACGAAATTTGGTCCATCGTCCGCTACCTCCGGAAGTTGCCCGCTGCCGGAAGCCTCGGCGAGCCTGCCATGTACACGCAATAAACGATGACATGACTCAGCACAATCCAATCCGATCGAACAAGCTTTATAAGCGCCCACACGGGCTAGGAGCGGCCGTGCTCACCGCATTTGCGGCGCCTGCTGACGAACTGCCGTTGCTGCTCGGCACCTTCGCACCAAAGGACTGGCTCGCCCTGCTTCCCTGGCTCGATGCCAGCGGACTGGCTCTCTATCTCCTCGACCATCTGCAATGTGCCGGGATGCAACACCTGCTGCCGCCCGCCATCCTCTCTCGCCTTCAGCAGAATATGCGCGATAACACAGACCGCAATGAAGCCCTGCTCGCCGAGACCGCAAACATCAGCCACGCCCTGGAACAGGAAGGCGTACCCCTCGCAACGCTCAAAGGCATCTCCCTGACACCAGAATCAGTTCCCAACCCCTCATTGCGCTGCCAACTGGACCTGGACTTTCTGATCCCGGCAGCACACGCAGACGTAGCAGCCCGCGTCCTGGAACGCTTCGGCTACACCCTTCACTCGACCAGCGGGAACACCTGGGAATTCAAAGCAGGCGCGTCCCTCGTAGCGAAGGTGCAGGACCTCTACAAGCCCAAGCCGCAACGCTCAGCCGAGCTTCATCTCGAACACTCCCCCAGCCTCATCAGCCGCTGCCAGGTCCGCTCGTTCAGTGGGATAGCATTGCAAGTCCTGGCCCCATCGGACCTCTTCGTAGCGCAAGCGACCCACCTCTTCAAACATCTCTGCGGCTCCTTCACCCGCGCCTCATGGCTGTTGGAGTTTCACCGGCACCTGCTCGCTCGCAGCGCAGACACACGTTTCTGGCACAATCTTGACCTGCTCATCGCTGACGACCCTCAGCCCCGTCTCGCCATCGCCATCGTCAGCATGCTCTCCGCACAGGTCTTCCGCACCACTCTGCCGCTGCCCATCCAGCGCCTTATCGCCGATCAACTCCCCGCCTCCGCACAACTCTGGATCGAAAGCTACTCCCTCGCATACCTGCTCACCACGTACCCCGGAAGCAAACTAAGCCTGCTCCTCCAAGCCGCTCTCGCCAACGGCTTAGCATCCCCTCGGACAGAACTCCGAGGCACTCTCATCCCCCTCCGTCTGCCCCCCATGATCACCCTCGGCCATAGAAATGAATCCATCGTCTCCCGTCTCCGGCGTCTCTTCATCCAGGTCAGATTCACCCTCTCCCGCCTGCGTTTCCACGCCGTAGAAGGCGCTCGCTACTGCATAGAACGTCCCCGGTTCCGCCGCCGGCTCGCAGGCCTGCCCTCGTGACCCATCGCTCCCAACTCGCACGGTCTCAACAGTGGCTTCTCACGCTCGTGCTCACGCTCGCAGCGGGGCTCCCTCCTCTGCACGCGCAGCAGCAGACCTCAGGCCCAACCGACGCTCGCCCCACCTCCTTCAGCATGACCGCCAGCCAGCATAGTCCGGAAAGCCTCATCGACCCCGAGCCAGACGAACGTCACGGTGTTCTGACCGCCTCTCAAATCACGATGCTCCTGCGTGACAAGCCGGAGCTCGTCGTGGAGCTGAAGCAGCTCACCGCCGAGCAACTCCAGCAGCAAGGCTTGAAGGTCCAGGCCGACGCCATCACGGACGAAGTCCTTTACAACCAGATCGCCTCCAGCCGCCCCCTCCGGCTTGCCATCACCAACTTCCTCCACGCACGCGGCTACATCGCCGGCCCGGACGTGTCGTCCTCAGATCCGGAAGATAACGACCCACTCTCAAGCGACACGCACAATCCATTTCCAAGGCTGCCTCAGGTGCCGAATCCCACCACCCTGGATGCTGATGCTCTCGAACGCCTTCCCCAGCAGGGTGACTCCTTTTCCCACACGGCAAGACCCACGGCCCAGGCGCCGTCGCAAGCCAACCGGTTCTCACGTGACGATCAACGGCCATCACCTTCCAGGCCCTCGCCACGAGACGCCGAGGAGCACAACTCGACCGACATCCCTCAGGTCCTTCGTCAGCCCGCACCCTACAACCTTCAGTCCATGCGCGATCTTTACACCCAGGTGCCGGAGGAAAGCGGCCACCTGAAGCGCTTCGGCTCGGAGGTCTTTCTCACCCACCGCACACCCGATTCGCTCGCCTCGCCCATCCCTGCGTCGTCTTCCTCCATCATCAACCCCATGCCCTCCCGCGAGGCTCCCCTCGATATCCCCATCGGCCCTGACTACGTCGTCGGTCCCGGCGACGGCCTCACCATCGACCTCTGGGGCGGCGTCTCCCAAACCATCAATCGCGTCATTGACCGCGAAGGCCGCGTCTCGCTACCAGAGGCCGGTACCCTCTCCCTCGCGGGCCTGACCCTGGAGCACGCCGGCCAGATCATGCAGGACATCCTGCGCAAGCAGTATCGCGACGCCCACGTCGCCGTCACCGTATCCCGTCTCCGAACCGTTCGCGTGTATGTCGTCGGCGATGTGCAAAGACCCGGCGCATACGACATCAGCTCCCTCTCCACGCCGCTCAACGTGCTCTTCGCCGCCGGCGGCCCCACTGGCGTAGGCTCGCTCCGCACCGTACGCCACTTTCGCGGCAAGCAGCTCATCGCGGACATTGACCTTTACGATTTCCTCCTGCATGGTGACCGTTCCTCGGACGATCGCTTTCAGGGAGGAGACACCCTCCTGGTGCCCCCCGCAGGTCCGCAGGTCGCAGTCTCCGGTGCGGTCAAGCGCCCGGCCATCTATGAACTCAAGCAGGAGACCACTCTCGCCGACGTTCTCGCGGACGCCGGCGGGGCCACCGTGGCAGCCGCCCTCGACCACATCAACATTGAGCGCATCGAGGCCAATAATCACCGTGAAACCGTCACCCTCGATCTCCCCAGCTCGTCATCCGTCGCTCCCAAACATGCCGCCATCGCCGCCTTCCCCATCAAGGATGGCGACCGCATCCACCTCTCCCCCATCCTTCCCTTCAGTGAGCGCGCCGTCTACCTGGAAGGCCACGTCTCACGCCCGGGCCGCGTCGCGTACCACGACGGCATGCACCTCAGTGACCTCCTCCACAGCTACCAGGACCTGCTGCCGGAGCCCGCAGCCCAGGGAGAAATCGTTCGCCTCGTGGCCCCGGACCTTCATGCGGAAACCATCCAGTTCAACGTGGCCGACGTCCTCATCGGCAACAGCGTCTTCGACCTCAAACCCTTTGACACCGTCCGCGTTCTCGGACGCTATCAAGTCGATTCCCCCCGCGTCACCATTCGCGGCGAGGTTCTTCGCCCCGGCCCCTTCCCCCTCTCGGATGGCATGACCGCCGCCCAGCTCGTCCGCATGGCTGGCGGCTTCAAACGCGACGCCCTGCAGCAGGAGGCCGATCTCACCAGCTACCACATCATTGATGGAAGCAAGGTCATCGGCCAGCGCTCCACCATCCGCATCGGCGAGGCCGTCACCCGCAACGACCCCGCCGCCGACGTCGCGCTCAAGCCCGGCGACATCCTCACCGTCCACCAGATCACCGGCTGGAGCGATATCGGCGCTTCCGTCACCATCGAAGGCGAAGCCGATCACCCCGGCAGCTACGGCTTTCAACAGGGCGAGCGTCTCAGCTCCGTGCTCCGCCGCGCGGGCGGCCTGCGCGACACCGCATACCCAGCCGGCGCCGTCCTCCTTCGTGAGCAAGTCCGCCGCCTGGAAGAAACCAGCCGCACCGAACTCATCCGCCAGATCGAAACCAGCTCCGCCGCCGCGCGTCTCGCTCCCAATCTCAGCGGCGGCGACTCCGCCGGCACCCTGCAAATCATCCAGCAGCAACAGGAACAGGTGCTCGCCCGCCTGCGCACCCAGCCCGCCAGCGGACGTCTCGTCATCCACATCTCCTCGGATATCGACACCTGGGCCAATACCGACGCAGACATCGAAGTTCGTAGCGGCGACATCCTCAACATCCCCAAACGCCCAGGCTTCGTCCTCATCAGCGGCCAGGTCTATAACGCCTCCGCCATCACCTTCGTTCCCGGAAAATCCGCGGGCTGGTACCTGCAAAGGGCAGGCGGCGCAAGCGATCTCGCCAACCGCAAAGAAATCTTCGTCATTCGCGCCAACGGCCTCGTCGTCGGCCGTCACTCCGGCGCCGGTAAGGTCCTCTCAACCGTGCTCGATGCCGGTGACGTCGTCGTCGTCCCGCAAAAAATCATCGGCGCCTCCCAGTTCTGGCGGAACCTCCTCACCACCGCGCAGATTGCCTCCTCCGTAGCCATCACCGCTGTCGTGGCGGGCCGCTGACATGGCAACCCATACGCTCCATCCGTCAGCCGTCATGGCAGCAGAAGCCCCGCTCCCCGCCCACCACGCCTGGGTCGCCAACGCAGATCTCCTGTGGCGGCATCGCCGCATCATCATCCGCACCGCCATCGTCGCCTTCCTCTTCAGCCTCGCAATCGCCTTCCTCATCCCCAAACGTTACAAAGCCAGCGCCAGCATCATGCCTCCGGATCAAGGCGGTGGTGGCGCAGCCATGATAGCCGCACTCGCCGGTCATGCCGGCGGCGCACTCGGCGGTCTCGGGGGTCTGGCCGGCAGCCTGCTCGGCACACATAACACCAGCGCGCTCTTCGTCGATCTCCTCCATAGCGGCACCGTCTCCGGCCACCTCATAACGCGCTTCGGCCTGCAGCACGTCTACCGCAAACGTTATCTCTCAGACACAGGCAAGTACCTCGCCCGCCACACCACCGTCGTCGATGACAAAAAGAGCGGCGTCATCACCATCACCGTAGAAGACACCGACCCCCGCCGCGCCCGCGACCTTGTCCAGGCCTACCTCGAAGAGCTCAACCAGATTGTCACCCAGACCAACACCTCCTCCGCCCGCCAGGAGCGCCTCTTCATCGAGCATCGCCTCACCTCCGTCCGTGACGAGCTCGAACGCGCACAGCTTGACCTCAGCAACTTCTCCAGCACCCATAGCACCATCGACATCAAGGAACAGACCCGCGCCATGGTGGACGCCGCCGCCCACCTCCAGGGCCAGCTCATCGCCGGCCAGTCCGAACTCGGTTCCCTCCAGCAAATTTATGGCGACGGCAACGTCCGTGTTCGCGCTGCCCAGGCTCGCGTCGGCTCACTTCAGCATCAGCTCACCAGGATGAGCGGAACCTCCGCCGCCCTCCCCGCCGGCGACGCCCCCCTCTCCTCAACCGAGCTCTATCCACCCCTGCGCCAATTGCCCCGCCTCGCCGTTCCATACGCCGATCTCTACCGCCGCGTCCGCGTCCAGGAGACCGTCTTCGAACTCCTCACCCAGGAATACGAAATGGCCCGCATCCAGGAAGCCAAGGACATCCCCGTCATCAGCGTTATCGATGCCCCCACCATCCCGGACAAAAAGTCCTTTCCGCCCCGCCTCATCCTCGCCCTCATCCTCACCATCCTGGCCTGCATCGCGGCCGCCGCCTTCATCCTCGTTCGCGACCGCTGGCTCCATCTGCCTGAAATCGACTCCCGCAAGACTCTCATCCGCACCATGCAAGCCTCGCTCCCATCGTCTCTGCAAAGCTCTCCTTCCACCCAGGAGCGCGCATGATCGCCACCGCACATCCCGCCATCCTGGGTGACCGCCCCGCACGCTCCTCCACCTTCTCCATGCCGGGCCTCATCGGTCTTTACTTCGGCCTCCGCGTCTGCCTTACCTTTCTCTTCTTCCAGTCCGACCCACAAACCGGCGCATTCATTAGCTGCGCCCTCAATCTCCTGCTCCTCGTCCCAGTCGCGTTTTACTCGGCGGTCCCTTCCGCCTTCACCCTCCGTCAGGCACTCCGCATCGCGCCAGTCCGCCTCGTCCTGGCATTTCTAAGCCTCTCCCTCGTCAGCCTCACCTGGAGCGAAACATCCTCCCGCGCCGTCGCCTTCGGCTACTGGTCCGCCATGGCCGCGGATGTGGCTCTCGTCTTTCTCGTACTCCGCGCAGACCACACGGCCCACGCCCATGAGTCGCTCCTCAAAGGCTTCGTCTCCGGTGTAGGCATCCTCGCCCTCATCGCCTGGATCGCTCCGTCCAATAGCGACCTCCGCCTCGGCAACGATGACTTCCTCAATCCCAACGCCATCGGCTTCGCCTGCGCTCTCGCCATCCTCATCTGCCAGCATCTCAGCCCACGCGGTGCCCGCTGGAGATGGCTCGGCTCCGCTCTCGCACTCACCCTTCTGCGCAGTCTCAGCAAAACTTCCATCCTCGCCTTGATCCTCGTGGAAGCCTTGTACCTCACCCGGACCCGAACCCTCAGCCGCGCCGCCAAACTTACCTGCATCGCCGCCTTCACCGTCGTCATCGCCATCTTCTGGCAGCTCTTCAGCACGTACTTTGAGCTCTACCTCAACAACGGCACTCAGGCGGAGACGCTCACCGGCCGCATCGGCATCTGGGCCGTCACCTTCAGCATGGCGCTGCAGGAGCCCTGGTTCGGTCACGGCCTTCACTCCTTCCGCGCAGTCATCCCGTCCTTCGGCGGCTTTGAGCCCTGGCACGCCCACAATGAGCTGCTCCACCAGCTCTTCGTCTACGGCATCACCGGTGTCGTCCTCGTCATCGCACTCTATGCCAGCCTCTTCACGCAGGCCCGCCGCGCAAACACCCCGCTCAAACCCCTCATCTCCCAACTCCTCCTGCTCGTCGCCGTCCGCGGCCTCACGGATACGGAGCGCTTTGACCTGTCACTCCCCCTCTGGCTCATCACCGCGCTCTCCCTCGCGCTCGCAAGCCATCGGCATACCAGCCATGAGGCTTTGCCATGACGCTCCCCCTCATCTCCATCGTCACTCCCTCCTTCAATCAGGCAGCCTACCTTGGAGAAGCGCTGCACAGTGTCCGCAAGCAGGACTACCCGCAACACCAACACATCGTCTTCGATGGTGCCTCTACAGACGATTCGCCGAAGCTCTTACAGTCCGTCTCCGACTCCCCGTCAGGCACGCACCTCACCTGGCAGTCACAGCCGGACACAGGTCAAAGCGCCGCCCTCAATGCAGGCTTCAGCCAGGCCACGGGTGAGATCATCGGCTGGCTCAACGCCGACGACCGCTACCGCCCGGGATGCTTTCACCACGTCGCCGCCACCTTCGCCCGCAACCCGGACATCGACGTCCTCTACGGCGATTACACCTTCATCGACCCATCCGGAGGGCACCTCTCCCTCCGCCGCGAAATCGAATTTAGCCGCTTCGTCCTCAACTACCATCGCGTCCTCTACATCCCAACCACAGCCACCTTCTTCCGCCGCCGGATCTTCGCAGACGGCCATCGCCTCCGCACAGATCTCCACTTGGCCATGGATCTTGAATTCTTCATACGTCTCGCCGCCGCAGGCTATCGCTTTCACCATCTACCCCGCGTGCTCGCCGACTTCCGCGTCCACTCCGCCAGCAAAAGCGCCCGCTTCCTCAAGCAGCATCACCAGGAGCACCGCAGGGTCACCCTGGAGTCGACCCCCCTCGCCACCCACATTCGCTCCATGGCCATCCGCAGCCTCACGGCGTCCGCCTTGCAGATGCCCGCAGCCCTCATGCGGTACACGGAAAAGCTCACCCGCGGCTACTACTTCCGCCAACACGCAGAGTCCCTCTTCCTCCAGGAGCAGATCCGCGGCTGGGAGCATCCATGAAGATCCTCGTCGCCTGCGTCTCCTCCGCCGCCGCTCCGGATGGCGTCACCCGCCATGCCACCAGCCTTGCAAACTGCCTCCTCGAACGCCCGGGGATCGAAGAAGTCCATCTCGTCATGGGCTCCTGGCAGCTCGGTTTCGCACACTCTCTCCTCGGCGAGACCTCGCCTCATCTCCACCTCCACGCCGCAGACTCCGCCACCTCCTCGAACGCCAGAAACCTCTGGTACCTCCGGACCTTGCCTCGCCTCGCCCGCACACTCCACGCGGACGTCGTCCATCTCGCCTACCCCGTCCCCATCCGCCGCCGCCTCTTCCCGTGCCCCGTCCTCACCACCCTGCACGACCTCTACCCCATCGACGCCCCGCAAAACTTCGGCTATCCTCGCGTCGTCCTCAACCGCATCATCCTCTCCCAATGCCTAGCCGCAGTCGACGCCATCGCCTGCGTCTCCAACAGCACCCTCGCCCGCCTCAAAACTCACAGCCCCCAACACGCCGCCAAGGCCGCCTACATCCCCAACTGCGTCGCCGCCGGACCCGCCTCCGCGCTTCCCTCGGAAGCGCCGCACCTCCGCCTCCACCGCCAGCCCTTCCTGCTCGCCGTCGCCCAACACCGCCGCAATAAAAACCTCCCCCTCACCCTCGCAGCCTTCCACCAACTCACTCTCGCAAACCCGCACCTTCTCCTTGCCATCGTCGGCAACACCGGCCCGGAGACACCCATCCTCCGCAAACTCGTCGAGCACCATCTCCTCCGTTCCCGCGTCCTCTTCCTCCACGGCATCCCCGGCCACCAACTTCAGTGGTGCTACGACCACTGCCAGCTCCTCCTCGCAACCTCCTCCGTCGAAGGCTTCGGCCTCCCCATCGTGGAAGCCATGCTGGCCGGCTCTCCCGTCGTCTGCTCAGACATCCCCGCCTTCTGCGAGTTCGGCGCCACCTACTGCCGCTTTGTCCCGCTCGATTCGAACGCCGCCCCCGCCTTCGCGCAGGCCGTCCAGCAACTCCTCGCCCTGCCCCGCCCAACCTCGCGCACCCTCCGCCATCTCAGCGCCCCGGCCGTCGCCGATCAATACCTCCGTCTCTACCGCACCCTCCTCGCAGACCACCCCCACCACCTCAAAGCCCTCACCCTCCACGCCCCGAAAGATGCCTCCCGATGAAACCCACTGCCAGCTCCAACCTCGCCCAGGTCCTCGACGTCGCCATCGCCTCCATCCACATGACCGCCGCCCTTACTCTCCTTGGCCGAGCCCTCCAGCAGCGCACCAGGGGCTTCGTCTGCCTTGCCGGCGCCCACGGCATTATGGAAGCGCATCGCGACCCCCAAATCCGCGCCGCCTTCGCCGCCTCCCTCCTCACCGCGCCCGATGGCACCCCCACCGTCTGGGTCGGCCGCTGGCAGGGCCATCGCTCCATGCGTCAGATCACCGGCCCCGACCTCATGCTCCAGGTCCTCAGCCGCCCCGAGTTCGCCCACCGCACCCACTTCCTCTACGGCGGCAAACCCGGCATCGCCGCCGAGCTCCAACACGCACTCGAGCACCGCATCCCCGGCCTCCGCATCGTCGGCACGCACACTCCACCCTTCCGCCCCCTCTCCTTCGCGGAAGAAGAAGACCTCATCGCCACCATCGCGCGCCTCAAGCCCGACATCGTCTGGGTCGGCATCAGCACCCCCCGGCAGGAGCTCTTCATGCACCGCATGTCCCCGCGCCTGGACACCACACTCATGTTCGGCGTCGGAGCCGCCTTTGACTTCCACACCGGCCGCATCAAGGACTGCCCCCTGTGGGTCAAACGCGCCGGCCTCCAGTGGCTTGACCGCCTCATCCAGGATCCCCGTCACCTCTGGAAGCGCTATCTCCGCAACAACCCCGCCTTCATCCTGCACGTCCTCCTCCAGCTCAGCGGTCTGCGCAAGCCCCCCACCACCCAGTCCACCCTCCTCTCCCCACGCCTCCAGAACACCGTCTCCAAGCCATGACCACCGCCCGCCTTCAGCACCTCGCGGAGTGGGCGCTCCTCCTCGTCTTCTCCATCGTCCTCGCCCTCCACACCATGCCCCGCGCCTGGCGCACCCTCAACACCGACTTCCCCAACTACCTCCTCGCCGCTCAGCTCGTCCACCAGCATTTCGATACCTCGCAAGCCTACGACTGGCGCTGGCTCCAGCGCGAAAAGGACCATCGTCAATACGATCAACCCGTCATCGGCCTCGCCCCCATCACCCCGTTCTCCACCCTCTTCGTCTACCCCCTCACCGCCCTTCCCCCGCTCCAGGCCAAACACCTCTGGCTCCTCCTGCAACTCGCCCTCCTCATCCCCATCGCCCTGATTCTCCAATCCCTCACCGGCCAGCCCCTCCATCGCATCGCTCTCTTCGCCGTCCTCTGCGTCCCCCTCCACCGCAACCTCCTTTACGGCCAGTTTTATATCCTCCTCCTCGCCCTTCTCGTCGCAGCGTGTCTCGCCTTCCGCTCAGGCCGCCCCGCCCTTGCCGGCAGCCTCATCGCCATCGCCGCCATGACCAAAATCTTCCCCGCCATCTTCCTCCTGTACTTCCTCCGCAAAAAATCCTGGCAAGCCCTCATCGCCGCCACCCTCACCCTCGCCGCCTGCACCACACTCTCCATCGCCGTCTTCGGCTGGAGCCTTCACCGCCACTACCTCCAGGTCATCCTCCCCTGGACCCTCCGCGGCGAAGCCCTGCCGCCCTACGCCCTCGTCAGCTCCTCCCTCTCCACCCTCCTGCACTGTCTCTTCATCGCAGAGCCGCAGTGGAACCCCCACCCCTGGCGCCAACTTCCGCTCCTCGCCGCCGCCCTCGCCCCCGTCCTCCAGATGCTCCTCATCGCCCCGGCCATTCTCCTGCTCCGCCCCGCATCGTCGCAAGACTCACCCTCCCGCATCCCGCTTGAGTGGTCCACCCTCCTCTGCGCCACCCTCACCATCTCCACCGTGCCCGCCTCGTACAACTTCACCCTCCTCCTCTTCCCCATCACCGTCCTCTATCAACGCCTTGCTCCCACCAGGCTCCCCCTCGCACTCACCGCGGTCGCTCTCTACCTCGCCATCGGCTTCCCTCTGTGGCCCATCCCCCACTCTTCCAACCCCCTTGCCATCCTCCTCGCACCGCGCCTCCTCGGCCTCATCGCCTTCACCATCCTCGGCTATAAAACCCTCCAATTCGACCCGCCCACTTCCGGCCTCTTGCAGCGCAGCAACCATCCCTGGATCATCGCCCTCGCATCCCTCACCCTCCTCAGCGCCATTGCTGCCATCCACCACCAGCGCGGCCTATATGACGACTACGCCTTCCGCATACCCATCCCCTCCAAAGTCTTGCTCGCAGCTTCGCCAACCCCTGATGGCTCCTCCATCAACCTCACCCCCACCGGCTACCATCTCTCGTCCACGCCACGTCCTCTCCCAGATCAGCTCTCCTTCGCCCCCACCCCATCCGGCCCTTGGGTCGAGCAAGTCGCAGCCGCCTCCCGCATCCTCCCCCCACCCGGCCTCGCTGCACCGCCCATCGAAGACGCCTACGCTCCCATCCCGCTCCGCAACGGAAACGGCATCGCCTTCCTCCGTTCGCAACAAGGACATGGCCGTCTCTACTCCCAATCCACACCCATCCCCATCACCCCCGCCTCCATGAACGTCCTCGAAGCCACCGCCCTCCCGGACGATTCCTTCCTCGCCGCCGCCAGCATCGGCCAATCCCCCGCAGCCCTCTACCGGGTCGCCCCCGGCCAGCTCCCCATCGCCCTCCCTCTCGGCGAAGCCCGCTACCCCGCCCTCTCACCCGACGGCCGCTGGCTCGCCTATAGCCGCTTCCAGTCCGGAGCCTGGAATCTCTGGCTGCTGGGCCGCAACAGCGGCCACACGACCCGCCTCACCACCGCCGGCTGCAATCAGATCCAACCCTCCTGGGAGCCCGACTCCCACACCCTTCTCTACGCCAGCGACTGCGGCCGCGCTCTCGGCCTAACTGCCCTCTGTCGCCGCCGCGTCATCCCCTGACCCCGCAACAATCCCCCAGACAATCCCAAGACAATCCCAAGACCGCCCCCTGACAACTCCGCCTCCCACCCGCCTTATCGTCGCTCCATGACGTCCGCGCCCCAGGCCATCGCCGATCTCGAAACCATCCAGCCCTCGGACCCCGACCCCCTCCTCGCCCTGCAATCCTTCCCCTTTCGCCAGACCTTCCATCCCCTCGGCTTCGCCATGGAGATTGAAACCAACTCCCCGGAGATCCTCGCCGCCGCCTCAGCCAGTTGGGCCGTCCAAACCGCCATCCCCACCCCCTCTCCCATCCACCTCAAGCTCCGCATCGGCGTCACCCCCTCCTCTCGTCTTGACTGCCCCCCCGCCACCGTCCTCCGCGCCTCCGGCCACCTTCTCTCCATCGTCGCCGACTCCGAAAACTCCGCCGTCTGCGACCTCGCCCTCGGCCACGCCTTCTGCTGGGTCAATCAAGCCGCACTCCGCCACCCCAGCTACCTTCGTTATCACTTCCTGGAAGCCATCACTCTCTGCCTGCTCTCCGCCTCTCGCGTCACCCCCATCCACGGCGCCGCCGTCAGCCTCCACGGCCAGGGCGTCCTCCTCTGTGGCGTCTCGGGCGCCGGTAAATCAACCCTCGCCTACGCCTGCGCCCGCGCCGGATGGACCTTCACCTCGGATGACGCCAGCTACCTCCTCTGGAATCACCCCACTCCCACCGTCCGCGGCAACGCCCACCAGGTCCGCTTCCGACCCTCCGCCACCTCCCTCTTCCCGGAGGTCGCCGGCCACCCTCTCACCCCCCGCACAGAAGGCAAACCCTCCGTCGAAATCCGCACCTGCGACCTCCCCCTCCCCGCCCTCGCCCCGGAAGCCACCATCCACGCAATTGTCTTCCTCAAACGCCATGAGACCCCCACCGCCCGTCTCACCCCACTCCTGGCCGCGCACATCGCCCCTTACCTCGAAGAAACCCTCTTCCCCCTGGAATCCGTCCGCCGCCTCCAGTCCACCTCTCTCCACACTCTCCTCCGCCTCCCCGCCTATCGCCTGAGCTATCAACACCTTGACCCCGCCATCGCTGCCCTCACCTCCCTCTCCGTCCCACCTCGGGGTAACTTTCCGCTGGTTACGAAAGTCAGTACAAGCCTAACTTGAACGTTTTGAATACTTTGCACACATTCACCCGGGGGTAGGGTACCGCCACACCCCCAAAGACAAACCAATGACAACACCCGGACATCAGCCTGACACCTCCGGCCCACATCCCATCCACACTGAATTCGTACCCGGAACCCTGAGCCGCATGCCCAAACCGACCACCGCCTCCAAGAAAATCGTCTTCTTCTTCCCCTCCTTCGCCAGCTCGGAGGCGACAGCCCCGCTCGGAATCCTCGCCGTCGCCACCCCGCTGCTCCGCGCCGGGTACCAGATCGTCCTCATCGACTCCACCATCACCCCCAACTACAAGCAGCGTGTCCTCGAAGAGGTCAGGGACGCCCTCTGCCTCGGCATCTCCCTCGTCACCGGCCCTATGATCCGCGAGACCGTAGAGATCGCCTCCTCTGTCAAGGCCTGGAACCCGGACTTCCCCATCATCCTCGGCGGCTGGCACCCATCCCTCCTCCCCGACCAGACCCTCCAGGCCGCCTGCGTGGACTACGTCGTCCGCGGACAGGGGGAGGACGCCCTCCTCGAACTCGTCCAGCACCTCGAATCCCGCTCCGCACCGGACCTCATCCCCGGCATCGGCTTCAAGCGGGGAGGCAAGCTCATCCTCACCCCGGAGCGCCCGCTCAAGCCTCTCGTCGACATGCCCCCCAAGGCCTACCACCTCGCAGATTTCGACGCCTACGAGCGCGGCTGCGGCAAGCGTTGGGCCATGTACACCTCATCCCTCGCCTGCCCCTTCAACTGCGGCTACTGCACCAACGCCGGCGTCTATGGCCGTAAGTGGAACTCCCTCCCACCGGAGCAGTTCGTTGAAGAAACCGTCGACCTCACCCGCCGTTACCGCCTGGAAATGCTCTGGGTCGTCGACGACAACTTCATGGTCGATCTCGACCGCGTCCGCGGCATCGCCGAAGGCCTCGTCCGCTCCCAATCCCAGTTCAAGTGGAGCGTCCAGGCCACCACCAACATGGTCGCTCGCCTCTCCGTAGAAGACCTCAAGCTCCTCCGCCGTGCCGGCCTCCACCAGATCTGCCAGGGCGTCGACTCCGGCTCCCCCAAGGTTCTCCAACTCATGGGCAAGACCTTCCAGGACTTCGACCAGATCTACGAGAGCGCCGCCCGTTGTCTCTCCGCCGGTATCCGCCCCTCCTTCAACATCATCTTCGCCTACCCGGGCGAAGGCTTCGAGGAGCGCCGCGAGACCGTCACCTTTATGATGGATGTCTGCCGCCGCTTTCCCGGCGCGGAGTTCTGGACCAACATCTTCACTCCATACCCCGGCTCCCCCATCATGAAGCGCGCCCAGGAAATGGGCATCGAAGTCCCCAAAACGCTCGAAGGCTGGGCCGATTATTTCCCCCGCTACACCACCCTCCCCTGGCTCAAAGGCAAGGACCACACCCGCCTCCAAGTCATGCGAGACTACCTCCGCATCGCCTTCGACCGCATCCCTATCGCTGCCGATACCCGTGGCCCCATCACCCGCCTCGCGCAAAAGTCCATCTCGCTCCCCGCCCGCTGGCGCCTCGATCACGACATCTACAAATACCCCGTTGAGATCTGGCTCAACAACAAGCTCAAGAAGCGCCTCACCTCTGTCCACAGGCCCTCGATCGATGCCAAGCGCCTCGCCAACACCCCAGCGGAGGCCGCATGTTAAGCCGTGGCCGAATCATCCTCTTCTACCCGCCGTATGACGGCCCCCCGCTCGGAGCACCCCTGTCCCTCCTCGCCCTCGCCGGCACCCTTCGCGAAGCACGTTTTGAAGTCGCACTCATTGACGCCGCCATCGATCCCGATTACCTCGCCCACATCCGCGAAGCCTGCGAGCAAGCCCTCTGCATCGGCATCTCCGTCCTCACCGGCCCCATGATTCGCGGTGCCGTCAAGGCCGCAAAGCTCGTCAAGCAGCATGCCCCCGAAGTCCCCGTCATCTTCGGCGGCTGGCACCCCACCCTCTGCCCCCAGTCCACTCTGCGAGAGCCCTTCGTCGACATCGTCGTCCGTGGTCAGGGCGAGTTCACCATCGTTGAGCTCGCCCAGGCTCTCGCCGAAAATAAGCCCCTTGACTTCATCTCCGGCATCTCCTGGAAGAAGAACGGACGCCTCATCGAAAACTTCGATCGCCGCGTCCAGGCCCTCGAGACCTTCGCCCCGCCCGCCTTCGATCTCACCGACTTTGACGCCTACGAGCGCGCCACCGGCAAGCGAGAACTCGCCTACGCCACCAGCATCGGCTGCCCCTACGCCTGCAACTACTGCACGGACATGGTCGTTTACAAGCGCCGCTTCAACGCCTACGCCGCCGAGCACGTCGTCGCGGAACTCACCGGCCTCGTCAAGAAATATCGCATCACCAATGTCGCCCTCCTCGACTCCAACTTCCCCGTCGACCTCAAGCGCGCCATCGCCATCGCCCGCGGCATCGTGGACTCCGGCGTCAAGTTCACCTGGACCTTCCAGGCCTCCACAGACTTCATCTGCCGCATGTCCCAGGAGGACGTCCAACTCCTCGCCGACAGCGGCGTCCGTTACATGGGCTTCGGCACCGAGTCCACCTCCAAGGCCGTCCTCAAGCTCATGAACAAGCGCCACCAGCGCGTGGATGAGATGTACGAGACCGCCCGTAAGGCCTCCCTCGCCGGCATCCGTGTCGTCTTTAACCTCATCCTCGGCTACCCCGGCGAAACCGAAGAAGACCGCCTCATCACCTTCCGCACCATGTCCGACATCGGACGCCAGTTCCCAAACGTCCGCTTCTCCCCCAACATCTTCACCCCCTATCCCGGCATCCCCATCTGGCCCCAGCTCCGCGAACTTGGAGTCGTCGAGCCGCAGACCCTCGAAGACTGGATGACGATGCCACTCGGTGCCAATCTCCTCCCTTGGCTCAGGGGGCGCGAGCTTGCCCGCCTCAATCGCATGCTCGCGTACTTTCTTTTACTTAATCAAGTCCGTCGCCCAGCCGCCGGCGCTTCGTTCGCGCAGCGCCTCACCGCCGTCCTTATCGCCAACCCCATCCGCTGGCGCCTCACCTTCAGCCTCTTCTCCTTCCCCTGGGAGATCTGGCTCTCCAAACTCTCCGAGCACCTCGTGCGCCGCCGTTCCCTCATCACGGGCCAGGATCTTCCCGTCCTCCCCTCACCGGAGTCCGCCAATGCCTGCTGACGTCCTCCTCACGCACTCCTACCACCTCGCTCACGACGCCAAGCAGTGGCGCAAGATGCAGCCCTACCCGCCGCTCGGCACCCTCTACGCCGCCACCGCCCTCCGCGACGCCGGCATCTCCGCCGCCGTCTTCGATCCTATGCTGCAAGACCCCATCCCCGGCTTCGAGCAAGCCCTTGCAGAGCATAGCCCACGCATCGTCGTCATCTACGAAGACGACTTCAACTTCGTCACCAAGATGTGCCTCACCCATATGCGAGACCTTGCACAGCGCCTCGCCCAGCTCGCCAGCTCTCGTCACATCAAGGTCATCGCTCACGGTTCAGACGCCACCGACAACCCAACGCTTTACCTCGACAACGGAGCCGACTACATCCTCAACGGTGAAGCCGAGCAAAATCTCGCCACGCTATGCTTGCAACTCCTCGCCGGCACAAGCCCCACCAACATCCCCGGCCTCACCACCTCCCATCACATTTCCAATACCCCAACCCCAAAGAACCTTGCATGGTCCTCCCTACCCGCCCCTGCACGAGACCTCATTGACTTGGCCCCATACCGTGAAGCCTGGACCTCCGCACACGGCTCCTTTTCAACCAATGTGGTTTCCAGCCGTGGCTGTCCGTTTCAATGCAACTGGTGCGCCAAGCCCATCTCCGGCAATCGTTACCAACTACGCTCGCCACAATACGTAGCCGCTGAGTTGCACTCACTCAAAACGCAGCACGGCGTGGACCACGTCTGGTTCAGCGACGACATCTTCACACTCGACCGCCACTGGGTCACCGCCTTCGCGGACGCCGTTGAATCTCACGGCGATCCGCTCCCATTCAAGATCCAATCCCGCGCCGACCTCATGCATGAGTCCACCGTCGCCGCCCTCAAACGCGCCGGCTGCACAGAGGTTTGGATGGGCGTGGAGTCCGGCTCTCAAAAAATCATGGACGCCATGACCAAAGGGCTCACAGTCGCTGCCGTCCACACCGCACGCCGCCGCCTACACGCAGCAGGCATCCGCGCCTGCTACTTCATCCAGTTTGGCTACCCCGGAGAAGCATGGCCTGAAATCGTAGAAACCATCGATATCATCCGCGAGACCCTCCCCGATGACATCGGCATCTCCCTCTCGTACCCGTTGCCCGGCACCGTCTTCCATCAGCGCGTCCAACAGCAGCTCGGGGCCAAGCGTAACTGGACTGACTCCGATGACCTCTGCACCATCCACACCGCCGCGTACACAGACTCGTTCTACCACGCTCTGCGCGATGCCCTGCACCATGAGGTGCGTAGCGGCCAACCGTCAGACCATCTCTGGCGAACAGTGCATGAGCTTGAACCCCTCAGCCGCAACACCAACATACTCACCCTTCCGCCACATACGCTCCTCCCTCTTGCCTCGCTCATCCCCGTTACGAGGAACGCCTGATGCCAGATCTTGTACTCACTCACGGCTACTTCCTCTATGAAGATCCCAAAGAGATGCAGATCATGAAGCCGTATGCCCCGCTGGGCATCCTTTATCTCTGCTCACACCTGCGTCAGCAGGGCTTCTCCGTGGAGGTCTTCGACACCACCTTCTCCTCCCGCGAGGCTCTCTTCCAATACCTCCGCTCCGAAACCCCAACCGTCCTGGGCATCTATGCCAATCTCATGACGCGCTCCAACGCCGTTGAGATCATGGCCGTAGCCCGCGAAGCCGGATGGCGTGTCATCGTTGGCGGCCCTGAACCCGGCGCCTACGCCCAGGAGTACCTTGAATCCGGCGCGGAATTCGTCGTCTTCGGTGAAGGCGAAGCCACCATGCAGGAACTCCTCACCGCCATCCGCGCAGGCGCAGACCGCACTGACCCCGCCTGGCGCACCAAAGTCGCCGGCGTCGCATACCTCGATGAATCCGGCCGCTTTCATCAGAACGCACCCCGCAACCAGATCGCAGACCTCGATGCGCAACCTTGGCCGGCCCGCAACGCCATTGATCTCCATCGTTACGTGGACACTTGGCGCACTCATCACCAGCAGGGCTCAGTCAACCTCATCACAGCGCGAGGCTGCCCATACAAATGCCGCTGGTGCTCCCATCAGGTCTACGGCCAGACGCATCGCCGCCGCAACCCCATTAAGGTTGTCGATGAACTTGAATTCCTTCTGGGCGAGTACAGCCCGGACATCGCCTGGATCTCGGATGACGTCTTCACCATCAACCATGATTGGATCCGCCAATACGCAGCCGAGATGCGCCGGCGCAACCTTCACATCCCCTTCGAGTGCATCTCCCGGGCCGATCGCCTCAATGAAGAGATGCTCGATCTCCTCGCAGATCTCGGCTGCTTCCGCATCTGGATCGGCTCCGAGTCCGGCTCCCAGCGTCTGCTTGATTCCATGCAGCGCGGCGTAAAGATTGAGCAAGTACAGCGCGCCATTGAGCAAACCCGCGCCCGCAACATTCAGTCGGGCATGTTCCTGATGTGGGGCTACGAAGGCGAGGAGATGGAGGACATCGAAGCGACCATCACCCACGTCAGCAAGGCGCAACCCGATATCTTCTTCACCACCGTCTCCTATCCCATCAAAGGCACTCCGTACTACACCCAGGTTCAGTCAAAGCTCGTCCAACTCGCTCCCTGGGGCAAGAGTTCTGACCGCGAAATAAAGATTCTTGGTCGTCACTCACGCAACTATTACTCATACGCTGACAAGCTCCTGCGAGATGAAGTCCATCTAGCGCGCATCGCGGGAACCTCTGACACAACCCGCATTGCCGAGCTCACAAAGAACATCCACGCCTCACGCCAGGCCCTCCAAGCAACGAGCCATGAGGTGGAAGCATGAGCTCACACCCCGTCTCCGCCAACCGCACCGCCCACGCGGCCGGTGCAGCCTTTGATCGCCTTGCAGCCTCTTATGATCGGGCATTCAGCCATTCCATGGTAGGCCGTGCGCAACGAAACGTCGTCTGGAAACACCTCCTCGAGACCTTTCGCCCCGGAGACAACGTTTTGGAAGTAAACTGCGGCACCGGAGAGGATGCCTTGTTCCTTGCCTCCCATGGCATCTGCGTCTTCGCCTGCGACGCCTCGCAGAAGATGATCGAACAGGCCGAGCAACGTCTCCTGCACATGCCATCCGCAACCTCCGTGACCTTTTGTCAGCTTCCAACGGAGTCCATTGCAGAGCTGGCGCCCACCCAGCACTTCGATGGAGTCTTCTCCAATTTTTCAGGTCTCAACTGCGTTTCAGATCTCGCTTTGGTCGCCGCATCTTTCTCCGAACTGGTCAAGGCTGGCGGCCCCTTGCTCCTGTGCTTTTCGACACGCATCTGCCTCACTGAGATCGTGTACTACCTCTCAATCGGACGATTTCACAAAGCGTTCCGTCGCATCAAAGGCCGCTCCGAGACCAGAATTGACGGCTCTTCTTTCACCGTCTTTTACCCCACCGTCAAAGAAATTCAACGGCATTTCGCTCCTGCTTTCAACCTCGTTTCATACACAGGAATCGGGGTTGCCATCCCGCCATCCTACTTGGAGCCGTTTGCCCGAAAGAACCCCACCTTCTTCGGACTTCTTATTCGCCTTGAGAATCTTCTTTCTGACCTGCCTCTGCTTCGAACCACGGGCGACCATGTCCTGCTCCGCTTCGAAAGGGCATCACAATCATGACTCCTTCCGCCATCCCTTGCGTCGAAAGCACTTCTCCCCGGTTACTCTGTTCAACCTGCGATTCCAGCATCGGTTCGCCTTCTGCAGTCAGTGCGCTGACCTGTGCAGTGTGCAAACAGTCAACCGCTGTCGATCAAGGCGTTTGGCTTACCCTGACAAGCAGCCAGTTCGACCACTATCGGCGCTTCATCAATGAGTACGAATACATCCGATGCACCGAAGGCAGGGGCAGCAAAGATTCTGCCTACTACCGCAGCCTGCCTTTCCTCGGACCGACTGAAAAGCTCGCTCACCAATGGAAGATTCGCGCCAAAACATTTCAATATCTTGTGCGAACTATCCTACCGACGCTTTCTTCTCAGGACCTCCATATCTTGGATCTCGGTGCCGGTAATGGATGGCTCAGCAATCGCCTTAAACAATTGGGCCATTTCCCAATCGCGGTAGACATCCTTACCAACGAAGAAGATGGCTTGGCGGCAGGCCGCCACTACGCCACCTCATTTCCGCGTGTTCAGGCTACCTTTGACAGGCTCCCCTTTTCTTCGAACTCCGTTGACCTGACAATCTTCAATGCATCCTTCCACTACGTGGAAGACCCTCTTCGTTGTCTTAGGGACGCCATTCGCTGCACCCGTCCAGGTGGACTGATCGTGATTGCGGACACGCCTTGGTATGCAAGAGAGCACAGCGGGCGGCGCATGGTCGAGGAGAAGCATCGCCACTTCCTCGCAACGTACGGCTTCGCCGCGAACTCGCTTGCAAGCCAGGAGTTCCTGACCCCGGCTCGCCTGAAGCATCTTGCTGACGCTCTCAACCTGAAATGGCAGATCCACAAGCCTTACTACGGCATCGCCTGGTCACTCCGACCGCTTCTCGCCAAGCTCGACCGTAGACGCCCCCCCTCTCGCTTTCACCTCTTCGTCGCGGAGGTGCCAGCGTGATCATCCTCTTTCACCCTCGTGCGACCAAACCGCGCAATCGTCGCCTCCCCCTCGCCGTGCTCGCTCTCGCCGCCGCACTCGAGGGAAAGGAGGACTACGAGATCGTCGACGGCAACCTCGAAGGAGACGCCACCCAGCGCATTTTAGCCCTAATAGCCCAGCATCCTGTCGAACTCCTCGGCGTCTCGGCCATGCCCGGTCCCCAAATGGTCGCCGCCATGGAGACGTCTCGCGAAATCCGCCGAGTACACCCGAACGTTCCCATCTGCTGGGGTGGTTATTTTCCATCCCTTTACCCAGATGCTACTCTCAATGCCCGCTACGTCGATTACGTCGTACGTGGTCAAGGTGAAGATACTCTCCTTGAACTGATCGCTGCTCTTCGCGGTCACCGAACCATGGACTCGGTGAAAGGTCTTCTCTACAAGGACCTCTTTGGCCTGCGCCGCGATAACGGGGAGCGCCCCATGAAGGGCCCCGATGAGTTCCCTTGGTCTCCCTTCCACCGCCTGCCCATAGAAAAATATCTACGCCCATCCTTCTTCGGTCAACGAACCGCCGTCCATCACGCCAGCATCGGCTGTCCCTTCAACTGCAGCTTCTGCGGTGTCCACGCAGCCTATGGGAACAAGGAGAAATTTGAGTCACCAGAGCGCACCGTTGCGATCCTTACTCATCTTGTCGAGAATTACGATGCGGACTCTGTCCAGTTCTATGATATGAACTTTTTCCTCCGCGAAGATAAAGCCCGTGAGCTCTGCGACCGAATGGCCCACCTCAACCTTCGATGGTGGTGCGAGGCCCGTGTCGACATCATGTCCCGATACTCCGACGACACATGGGCCGCCATCAAACGCGCTGGCTGCGCCATGATCTTCTTTGGCGCGGAGTCCGGATCGGATTGGGTACTCGATGAAATGCAGAAGGGCATCACGACCATTCAAACTTTAGAAATCGCTCGCCGCACCCGCCAGTTCGACATCATCCCGGAGTTCTCCTTCGTCATCGGCAACCCCAACGATCCCGACCGCGACACCCGCGAAACCCTCTGCTTCATTCGCAAGATCAAGCGCCTCAACCCAGCCTCAGAAATCATCATCCAGCACTACACCCCCACCCCTCAGCCCCATACAGCTGGCGGCGAAATGTACGGCGACATTGAGGTCCCATTCCCCGATACTCCCGCCGGCTGGGCCACTGAGGAGTGGCTGAATTTCACTCTTCGCATCGACACAAACGCCCCTTGGCTCAAACGCAAGACCAAACTCCTCATCGACAACTTCGAGACCGTGGTCGCCTCCCGCTGGCCCACTGTTCAGGACATTCGCGCACCCAAATGGAGTCGTCTCGTCCTTCAAGCCCTCAGCGCATGGCGCTACACCTTACACTTCTACCGTTTCCCATTTGAACTCCGCCTCGCCAACCAGTTTATCGCCCTCCGCAAGCCCAAACGGGAGTCGTTATGAATCTCCAGGCGACGGAATGCAACACAACCGACGGATTCGACCTCTGGGCGGCGGTCTATGATTGTCACGCGAACCCACTCCTCGCCTTGGAAACACGCTGGCTGCCAGACCTCCTCCCGGCTGTGACAGGATGTTCAGTCCTGGACGTAGGGTGCGGCACGGGGCGCTGGCTCACATACTTTGAGTCCCTCTCGCCAGCTTCTCTCACCGGATGCGATCCCTCTGCGGCCATGCTTGCAAACGCAAAAGCCAAGCTCTCCCCGGCCACGATCCTCCATCGCTGCTCAGCCGATGCACTACCCCTCAAAGACTTCTCGCTTGACCTAATCCTCGCCTCATTCGTCTTGAGCTACGTTAAAGACATCGCATCCTTTGCCGCCCAGTGCTCTCGTTCTCTCAAACCCGGCGGCCAGATCGTTGTAACAGACATGCACCCTTCCACAGCTCTGCGCCAAGGTTGGAAACGAGGATTTCGCGTTGGCGGTGAAAGGATCAATATCCCCACCCATCACCGCTCGCTCAGTCAGATCGCATCAGCATTCCATGCTGAAGGTTTCATCCTCACTCAAATGAAAGTTCCACCTTTCGACGAGCCCGAGCGATCTTTCTTTGAAGAAGCCGGCAAACTGAAGGACTATCTTGCCCTCATGAGCGTTCCGGCTATCTACATCATGAGCTTTCAAAAACCGGCATTGCAGACGCAGGAACCCTTCGGAAAGAAGCCGGTTACTGTTTCCCTCCCTTCCCTTGATTCAATCTTCTCGCAGACTCCCTCCGCAGCCGCCCCTTCGCAAAGAACTTTCCGGCTGCAGGGAGCGCCAATGAGTATCGATGGGACTCATTGGAATCACCATCCACTAGCTATTCAAGATGGTTTCTTTCGTACTGCCGATGCCCAGACGGACCTGGCCACCCTCAACCTCACCGGTTACGTCTTGCTCCCAGGCCTGATCAACGCTCACGATCATCTTGAGTTTTCCCTGTTTCCTAACCTTGGCCGCTCTCGAGGTCAGCCGCCTTACCGCAACGCGACAGAATGGGCTAACGAAATTCAGCAGGCCCACGAAGCTGTCATTCAACAGCAACGCCGGGTACCGCTTGCCACTCGTCTCTGGTTCGGAGCTATTCGAAATCTTCTCTGCGGCGCTACAACGGTCTGTCACCACAACCCCCTCTATGCTGAACTATGCGCTCCAGACTTCCCGGTACGAGTCGTCCAAGACTTCTCTTGGGCCCACTCCCTCAGTTTTGATCAGAACATTCCGGAACGCCTTGCAACGTCGTCACCCGGCAAACCCTTTATCATCCACGCAGGCGAAGGAACAGACCGCGTCAGCCGTCAAGAAGTTCGACAATTGCAGGAGCTCAACCTTCTGACACAAAAAACTGTCCTCGTGCACGGCCTCGCATTGACACGGGCCGACATGGCTCTGCTAAACAAATACAAGACCTCTGTCATCCTTTGCCCGACGTCGAACCGTCTCCTCTTTGGAAAAACCCTGGACGCTCTGACCATCGCGTCACTTGACCGTGTTGCCCTTGGAAGCGACTCCTCTTTGACCGCTGCCGGTGATCTCTTGGATGAGCTTCACTGTCTTGCATCTCAGGTTGGTGTACCCTCCACCGCTCTCTACAAGATGGTGACTGCCCAGCCAGCCTCCATGCTCCATCTGGATCAAGGCGAAGGCACGATCGTATCCGGGGCGCCAGCCGATCTCATCGCCGTTCGGCGACGTAGGGAGCAATCGCCGTGTGAAGTCATATCTACCCTCACTCTCGAACAGATTGAGTTGGTCCTCTTAGCCGGCAGAGTTCATCTCGCATCTCCCACCCTTTATCACCAACTCCCCCCCTGCAGCCGCCAGGGCATGCACTGCGTGGAGATCCTCACCCCGCACCAAGCAGTCAGACGATGGATCAGAGCCCCACTCCCCGCATTGTTCGCTTCCGCGGAACAGGTATTGGGTGTACGCAATGTCCGTCTGGGCAACAAGGAGGTCCGCCATCTCCCAACTCCTTAGCATCCTTCCTGCTCCAATGCCGCAAGCCGTTCCCCGGGAACAGAAATATTGGATATCCAGACTTCCTATTCTGCTACTCAACACGCACACGCGCTGCAACTGCCGCTGTGTCATGTGTGACATCTGGAAGCGCACGGAATCGGAAGAAGTATCACTCAACGATCTTGCTCGTCACCGCGAATCTTTTCTTTCACTGGGTGTTCGACAGGTTGTCTTGACTGGAGGCGAGCCTCTCCTGCATCGCAACTTCTCCGGACTCACGGACTTCTTTCGCGATCTCAACATCCGAATCACCCTGCTCACCACAGGACTACTGCTCCACAAGCATGCCGTCCAGGTGGCCGCTGGTGTCGATGACATCATCATCTCGTTGGACGGCCCGCCCCAAGTTCATAACGCCATACGTCGAATTCCAAATGCATTTGAAGTGACCGCACGTGGTGTAGAGGCCATTCGCGCTCTGAAACCTCACTTGCCAATCGCCGCACGTACGACCGTGCAAAAGCAGAATCACATGCACCTCCGAGAGACAGTCGATACAGCCTCCTTTCTGCATGCGGATAGCATCTCCTTTCTTGCCGCAGATCTGACTTCTTCCTCCTTCAACCGAGATCAGCCATGGTCGGCAGATCGCAGGGGCGAGATCTCCCTGACGGCACCCGAATTATCCGCATTGGAAGTGGAGATCGAAGCGCTAATCTCTCACTTCGCGCCACAAATCCGGTCTAGCTTCATTCTTGAAAACGCCACAAAGCTGCGCCACCTTGCGGACCGTTTTCGAGAACACCTTCAGGGAACGTCGCCAAAATCCCCTACGTGCAACGCCCCGTGGATTTCTGCTGTGTTGGAGGTAGATGGGCGGCTTCGTCCCTGTTTCTTTCATCCACCCGTATCTCACGCCGGTAAAAGCACCCTTGAAGAAGCTCTCAATAGCCCCTCAGCGCTGGCGTTTCGCGACACCCTCAACGTCGAAACCAATCCCATCTGTCAGCGCTGCGTCTGCTCTCTCAACTTCCGGACCTGAAAACACTGGCAATCGTCTTTCTGTTAAGCCATGACGTCCCGCTTCAAAACATGCGAAGCAAATGAAAGACATCCTGCTGACAGATCCCTGACACAGCTCCGCCCCGGTTTCCATACATTCACTTTTGGAAGCCGCTTATAACTATGAACCCGTCCCTAAACAAAGTTCGTCCAGCCAATAACATCCGCCGCCAGGGTTCGCTAGCCTATCTTGCCTGCCTTGGCCTGCTATCCACCGTATCCATGCTCCAGGGGCAAGATACTCCTATCATCTCTGGAGCCGTAGGTTTTCTTAGTTCAACCAACACAGGCACAAACTTTTTCCAGCCCGTTGCTGCGCCCGTGATTGCCGCACCCCTTGGGCAGCGGCTTTTGGCAGAGGCCCGCTTCAACTTAGACGGCTTCTACACGCAGAACAACCGGACCGGCCCTTACCATGGCAGCTTCTTCAAAAGCACTCAGGTGCTTCAGTTGGACTACATTGCACATCCCAAACTCACCGTCGTCGTCGGACGCTTTCTCCTTCCCTTCAACACATACAACGAGCGTCTCTCGCAGCTTTGGATTCAGAACTTCCAGGACGCTCCCATCATCTCAGCGCTCGGCACCCGCACTACCGGCTCGGGAGATGGCTTGCAGCTCCGCGGAAATATCTACAGTGACAATCGCGTCAAGCTTGACTACACCACGTACTTCTCCGTTCGCAGCAACGTCGGCCAATTTCAAGCTGCTCGTGCCGCTGGCATTCGCGGCATCGCCTTCTTCCCCGGAACACGGATTGAAATCGGAGGATCTTATGCACGATTCCTCCAGCAGACTAACTACAATGCGATGGGCGCCCACTTTTACTGGCTTCCTTTTCGCTCCCCCTTGCAGGTCCGCTCGGAGTACGCCCGTACCGTCGGAGGTCAGGGCTACTGGATCGAGACCTCCTATCGCCTCTCTCAACTCGGCGGACCGCAGGGCATCATCGGTCGCACGGAGCCCCTCTTTCGCATGCAGCAGTACTTTCGCAACGCACCATTCCAAGGCGATGGAGCACCGAGCGCCGACACCAAACAGGCTGACTTCGGTCTCGACTACCACTTCACCCAGAACATCCGCTTCAACTCCAGCTATTCGCGTGTCTTCTCTTCAAATGGCAACGGAAACATCTGGGACCTAGCCATCACCTACCGCCTCCTCTACCCCATGTGGAAAGGCAAAAAGCAGAACTCACCATAAGCTAAAGTTGACGAAGGACCGAACCAAATTCGGCAAAGACCCACCTCTTAGAAGCGAATGAAAAACGGAAGGTATCAGGCACACAGCGTAGATGACGGTTTCTCATTCCCTTCCTGCAGAGGGTGAATCTGTACGCAGTTCGTGGTTGATGATGTCAAAGAACTCGGGGTCCGTAGAAAGATCAAACTTACGGGCAAACAGGTGAGGCTGCGACCGAAGCATTTCCAAATCCTCAAGATGCAGGATGGCCGGGTATGAAGGCGCAGGTCGATCCCAGATGTCGAAGGTCGGCGTCCAGCGCATCTCTGAAGCAAACGGAGAGGCCTTGATAATGATCTGAAAAAACATCTCATCTGAAAACTTGGTCCACCGAAAAAGCGGATGAAGTCGGGGTGAGTATCCACATAGTCCAGGACGTACCTCACGCAATCTCGAGTCAAAGCCCACCATTGTGAACCCGATGTTGGTACCATCCCCTTCATCACGCCTTGACGCCATCTCCTGGCAGGAAGTGCCCGAAGCATAAAATTAAGCGTTCTGATCGCAGGGTGGTGGCGATTCTTCGCTGGAATAAAAAAGTGATCAAGGCGGCTGAGACTATGCCCAGGATGCGGCATCCCCTGACCGCGAATGTGCTCTCCTCCCTGGGAAAGAAACGAGACGATCTGCTGATTGCTCTTGATCGGATAGTCCGAAGCGCTCAGGAGGATGAAGTAATCGAAGTGCCCACTTTGCATGGCAAGCCGAAGAAGTCTCAGCGTAGCCTCGACCATATCAAAGCCGCCCCAACGGATAGAGCAGCGGTTCGACACAAACTGAACGCTATTGGATGACGGTATTTCACTCAGAAAGGGGCCAATGGGAGTGTCCAAGTCCATATGAACAAAAGAGCTTCCCATCGGTGCTACTGCTCGCAGCAGCTTTGCACATTGTCTCGGTTTATCATGTGCAAGTACAAGAAACGCAAGCTGTAAGCCAGTGCCCTTCATAAGTTTTCGACCTTCCTACTTGCTGGGCGGCGACCGAACGATCTAATGCGCAAAGCGACATCTGGCGGCCAATGTTTTTCCATAAACGGCCGCTCAAACAGAGCGAACAGAAGGAAGCTCGCCGCCAGCACGACAAACCCAAGGAGCAGCACCTGAGCTAGGAAATTAGGTAGGAACGAGTGGCCACTCACCAAACGAAAGGTAAGACGAGAAAGAACAATAATGATGGTGAAATGATAGAGGTAAATGGTGTAGCACATACCACCGATAGTCGTGATGATCGGTCGAGAAAGAATGCGACCACTCCATTCACCTCGAAAAGCACCCACGTATGCAACTACGATTGCGATGGGTAGGAACAGTCGGTATACGCCGCCCGCAACCAGCAATACCAGAAGCATTGACCAACCTGCGGCCGAGTATAGATCACCCGCAAGATTACGGGCGGGTTTCCCCTTCCAGCGATCAATGTAGATATCGGCTAAGAAGAAACCGGCGGCGAAGAATTCCAGATACGAGGGCAGAAAAAAGTTGTGCGAGATCGGAATGATGGAAGTGCTGCCAGACTTCTGCCAGCACAGTGACCCCGAAGTACAAGGCGTATCGCTGTAAACGCGAGCGCAACATGTAAACACATCCGAAAACTGGAGCAAGTATATAGAACTCAACCTCAAATTCTAAAGACCAACTGACACCATTAATCAAACTCCTTGTCCGGTAGATTAGACCGTGCGTGTATGTTGTAGAGGCAAGGAAATGAGGCAAGAGGTCCCAGGCACGGGGCAATCCACCGTTTGCCACAATGGCGAACGGTACTGTCAGGACAAGAGAAATGATGTACGGGGGCTCCAATCGTGTTAGACGGCGGACATAATATGCGCTCAGAGAGACTGGTGCGCCTTGGAGAAAATGTTTTGCAAATCGCAGGGATAATATAAAGGCGCTAATAGTGAAGAAGAGCGGAACAGCTATTCCGAGTCAGCAAGAATCGCTAGGATTCCATGATCAGCGGGGCCAAGAACAAACTGAGGCGCCTTTTTCCGAAGTAGCTGTTCATGGAGATGAAAGAGAATGACCGTGGATATAGCTATAAATCGCAATCCTTCAACCTCCGGGATGATTTTCCCGGCGGGGGTAATTCTGCTGAATTTGCTTGAAAGACTACCCGCCATCGTCGGGCTCCTATGCGATCAGTGTCGCGCGTTATGCTTTTCCCAGTGATTTCAGACAAGCGTCAAACGGCGACGGCGTCAGCGGATGTGAAGGTTGTAAGATGCCGTGAGCTCCTCGAAGACAGCATCGCACGAGCCTCGTGTTCATTGATGCCATGCCACAGCCAGAGCGAAATCATTGGGTGATAACTCGAGAAAATATCGATGAATAGACCTGTGAGCAATATAATAAAAACGAACTCCCGGAACGCCCAGGTAGCTCGCTTTCGATCGAAGAGCATATAACCAATCGATCCGCAGAACGTCAGAAGGCCCAGTAAACCCGATTCAATGAAGACTCTGACGAAGTAGCCGTCGACGGCAATCGTTCCAAACGACGGACCCAGCCCAATGATCAGCGAATCCGGGCTGCTGATCGTGTTCTTGATCAGGATAATCCAGTGTTTGAAACGCATGACGCCGCTCTCATCGCCGCCGAAATAACTCAGGTCATCCGTCTCCGCGTAAGCACCGTTACAGTATTCGCTTGCCGTGTTATAAAGCGGCGCGTCCTCATAAATTGCGACGACCTCGCTCCATGACGTAATAGACTGGGAGTTGTCCAGACGATTGAACAGACCTAGGCCCGCGATCTGTGTGTGAGTGGCGGCGTACGACAGCGACAAGAAGAGTATGACGGCGGCCGCGGTCCCAGTCACCACCGTGACAATTCCTCGTTTGCTTTTTGCGCGGGTGATGTTGACTTTCAGTAAGCTGATGAGCGCGGCTATCGCGGTCACGCGGGAAGCTGATAAAAAAACGTAGAACACCGAAAGAGAGCCAGCAATCTTCTTTTGCTTAGAGTACCCCAGGTAACATAACGTGAACGATGCCACCGCCGCCAATTCATATGGACCGTTCGTGTTTCCGATCGCCCTCTCCGGTGAGAAGCCACTCGCGATGGGTATAATGCTCACCATCTGCAGAGGAATCACAATAAGCAGAATCCAGAGATATGCCGTTAGGAAGCGGGTCAGATTGAACCTGTTCGCGCAATGAAATATCCAAGATAATAAAAGACGATATACTCGATAATCTTACAGCGCTGATGAGTGAGTAGAAGAACGGAACTCGTCCTGTGACAATCCCATTCCAGCAGGCAGACACCACCCCCGTCATAGTACAGATTAGATAGAAGCGAAGTGGACGGCTTACTTTGACGCGGCGAAACTCCCCTCTAACTAGCAGAACAGCAGCAGCCAACAGAATTAGAACATCATCGATACGGATGCCGCCGTCTCCCCCGCTTACACCTGTGAGGACGACCTTGAACGAAACAAGGCACCACATCGTCACACCGTAAAGAAAGTAGTTTTGTAAGCGGCTTGGGTAAATCATCTAACCTGTCCTTCTTTCGCTGCTAGGACGAGTTTGTATGAGCGTAAAAGGAAGAGACAAGCAGTTCGTCTGAAAATCTTCCAAGAGCAGTAGAGTAATGAGCCAGCAGTTCACCTCGGTCCAGCACCTCTACCTCCTTCACCTTCTCAGCAAAGATTCAGCGGAAAAGTCTCTCGCCAATAGCAGGTGTGGGATCCACTCCAAAAACACAGGAATAGGGCTGGCCGCCAGCCGTAGTCCCCGGATCATTGCCTCTCGCGCCACAAGGGACATTGATTCGTAAACGAACGGGATAAAGATGATGGCGTTCGCAGGAACTTGCTCCCACGGAGAAGTTTGCCAGCCAAGCATAGTGACCTCCGCGGTGAGGTTCGCCTCGGCGACACGCCGCCTGAAATCTTCCATATCAGGGCCATCACCAACCACCGTAAGGTGAACATCTCTACCGGCGGCAATCAATCTAGCCAGGACTTCCAAAGCCACTTCATTGTTCTTATGCCCATATTCCACCCGCCCAATCATCCAAAGATCCAAAATGTTAGGAGGTACATACTGGATCATGGATGAATCGAGAGGAACGACACCGTGATCCACGGTGATCATTGGATAGTAGGAGGAATCGACAATCAGGATCTGATCGGGTTCAATCCTGTCGGCTCAACCCCTCTTGCAGCGCCGCCCAATGCCGCGCAGCGTTATACGTCGGAATGATGACAGCTACATTCCGGAGGATCGACCGGGAGTCAACTCCACCGGGCGATGCGATATCTGGGGTGAGGCTCGCGTATTTAGACATAGGGAAACATTTTCAATAACCCATTATATTCCCGAACTGGAATGCATTGATATTCTTCAGAACTTTACGTGTCAAAACTCCCGTACAGGGAATCACAAGGCGCCCTACCGGAGTATGATGCAGCCCCAACCCTGATCCCGCAAATCAAAGCGGACCCATTACTTCCGGAGTAGATCTGCTCAAATTAGCGCATAAATATGCATAGTGAGTATTTTATGTTGACAAATGTCCTTCTCGAACCTATCGTTTCGTTCTATCGACGTTACGATTCCTTTCAGGAACCCGCACTACGACGCCAAGAGCCACTCATGCCTCCGATGACCACCCCATCCACTCCCGCCCAAGCTCTCCCCCGTCAGGCCAACTGGATCCGCCTCAGCGCCATGACCATGACAAACCACGCCTCCCTCGGTCACACCGGCGGCGACCTCTCCGCCGCGGACATCCTCGCCACGCTGTACCTCGGCGGCGTCCTCAACGTTCGCCCGCAGGAGCCTCGCTGGCCTCAGCGTGACCGCTTCATCATGTCCAAGGGCCACTGTTCCGGCGCGTTTTACTCCACGCTTGCCGCCCGCGGCTTCTTCCCCCGCACGCAGCTCGCCACCTTCATGGACCCCCTTTCCATGCTCAACGGCCACCCGGACCGCAACAAGCTTCCCGGCATTGAAGCCAACACCGGCCCCCTCGGCCACGGCATGCCCATCGCCGTGGGCTGCGCCCTCGCCGCCCACATGCGTGGCGAATCCTGGCGCACCTTCGTCCTCACCGGCGACGGCGAGCTCCAGGAAGGCTCCAACTGGGAGGCCGCCATGACCGCACAGCACTACAACCTCGATAACCTCATCGTCATCGTCGATCGCAACCGCATCCAGCAGGGTGACTTCACCGAGCAGACCATTCGCATGGATCCCCTCGCCCCCAAGTGGCGAGCCTTCGGCTTCGCCGTGGAAGAAATTGACGGCCACGATCACGCCGCACTCCTCCACCGCCTCTCCAACCTTCCCATCGAACCCGGCAAGCCCACCTGCATCATCGCCAACACCATTAAAGGCAAGGGCGTCTCCTTCGCGGAGAACATCCCCGCCTGGCACCACGGCGTCCCCACCGTCGACCAGCTCGCCATCGCCGCCCGCGAGCTCGGCATCCCCAGCGTGGACATTGACCCAAACGAGGTACAGTCTTGAGCGCCACCACCTCCGCCCCCCAAGCCGCCGGCCAAACCGCGAAGCTCTTCGATTGCCGCGACGCCTTCTCGCAAACCCTCGAGCAGATGGCCGCCTCAGACCCCCGCGTCTGCGCCGTCGTCAACGACTCCGTCTCCTCCACCAAGCTCAAGGGCTTCAAAGCCGCATATCCACAACGCTTCATCAACGTCGGCATCGCGGAGCAGAACATGGTCGGCGTCGGCGCCGGCCTTGCCAACGGCGGCATGGTCCCATACGTCTCCGGGGCCTCTTGCTTCCTCACCGCACGCTCCATGGAGCAGGTCAAAGTCGACCTCGGCTACTCCAAATCCAACGTCAAACTCTGCGGCATGTCCTCCGGCATGGCGTACGGCGAGCTCGGCCCCACGCATCACTCCATTGAGGACCTCGCCTGGACCCGCATCATCCCCAACCTCGCCGTCCTCGTCCCCGCAGACCCCATTGAAACCGCCTCGGCCATGCGCTTCTCGCTCACGCATGAAGGCCCCATGTTCCTGCGCATCAGCCGCATGCCCGTCCCCGCCGTGCATGACGCCGACTACGTCTTCCAGCTCGGCCACGCCCCCGTCCTCCACCCCGGCAACGACATCGCCATCCTCGCCAACGGCGTCATGGTCGCCCGCGCGCTTGAAGCCGCCCAGACCCTCGCCGCCGCCGGCATCTCCGCCCGCGTCCTCAACATGAGCAGCATGAAGCCCATGGACGAAGCCGCCGTTCTCGACGCCGCTCGCACCACCCGTGGCATCGTCACCATTGAAGAAGCCCTCGCCGCCGGCGGTCTCGGCGGAGCCGTAGCCGAGCTCCTCGCCACCCACCACCCCGCGCCCATGCGCATCCTTGGCGTCCCCGGCGTCTTCGCCCCCACCGGCTCAGCCGAGTTCCTCCTCGAACACTTCGGCCTCACTGCCGCCGGCATCCATGCCGCCGCCCTTGACCTCCTCGGAGTCAAGCCCTGATGCCCCACGGCCTCATCCTCGCCATCGATCAAGGCACCACCAACACCAAGGCCTCGCTCATCGGCCCTGACGCCGTCCCCATCTTCCGCACCGCCATCCCCGTCACCCTCCTGCAGCCCCAGCCCGGCTTCGTCGAGCAGGACCCCAACGAACTCTGGCTCTCCGTCCGCACCGTCATGGAGCAATGCGCCGCCCACGCCGCGCAGCTAGGCCAGCCCATCGAAGCCATCGCCATCTCCAACCAGCGCGAGACCGCCGTCGCCTGGACCGCCCCCCCCGGCCAGCCCCCAACCGCCCTCGCCAACGCCGTCAGTTGGCAGTGCCGCCGCTCCGCCCCTCTCTGCGACGCCCTCACCCCCCATCACGCCCTCATCCAGCAACTCTCCGGCCTTCCCGTCGACCCCCTCCTCACCGCCGGAAAATGGTCCTGGCTCCTGGAAAATCTCCCGGAACATCACCCCGCACCCGCCACCCACCTCGGCACCGTCGACTCCTGGCTCCTCGCCAACCTCACCAACTCCACCACCCACGCCACCGACCTCACCAACGCCTCCCGCACTGGCCTCCTCGACCTCGCCACCCTCACCTGGAGCCGTAAGCTCTGCACCCTCTTCAACATCCCCCTCGCTTCCCTGCCCCAGCTCCGCCCCTCCGCCTCCAACTTCGGCCTCTGCACCTCCATCCCCGCACTCGCCGGCGTCCCCATCCTCTCGGTCATCGGCGACTCCCACGCCGCCCTCGCCGGCCATGGCAGCTACACCCCCGGCACCGTCAAAGCCACCTACGGCACCGGCTCGTCCCTCATGACCCTCACCCCGGCGCTCCCACCCCACACCCCAACCCTCGCCCGCACCATTGCCTGGTCCACGGCCAATCACGTCCAGTACGCCCTCGAAGGCAACATCGCCATGGCCGGCGCGGCCCTCCAGTGGGTCGGTGAGTTCCTCGCCCTCCCCTCGCCCGCCGCCGACGCCGCCGCCCTCAGCGCCTCCGTCCCCTCCTCCGAAGGCCTCTATTTCGTCCCCGCCATGGTCGGCCTCGGAGCCCCGCACTGGGACACCGCCGCCCGCGGCAGCATCACCCGCCTTGAGCGCTCCCACCGCGCCCCCCACCTCGCCCGTGCCGCCGTCGAAGCCATCGCCTTCCAGGTCGCCGACGTCTTCTTCGCGCTCGAGTCCGCCGCCGGCACTCCACTCCCCGCCCTCCGCGCCGATGGCGGCGCAGCCCGCAACGACACCCTCATGCAGTTCCAGGCCGACCTCCTCAACCGCCCCGTCCTCCGCTCCATCAATGACGACCTCTCTCTCCTCGGAGCAGCCGCTCTCGCCGGCATCACCCTTGGCTGGTGGCCCTCGCTCCAGGCCTTCGCCGCCCACACCGGCGACACCCAAACCTTCACCCCCGCCATCTCCCCCGCCCACCGAGCCACCCTCCTCGAAGGCTGGCGCCACGCCCTCACCACCGCCCGATCCACTCCACACCCGCAGGCCACCTCATGAGTGAAGACATCCTCCTCGAAGCCCGCAACGTCACCAAGCGTTACCCCGGCAACATCGCCCTGGACAACATCACCTACCGCGCCGTCCGCAACCAGGTCAACGTCCTCATCGGGGAAAACGGCGCAGGCAAATCCACCCTCATGCGCATCCTCTCCGGCGTCGAGCGCGCCGACGAAGGCACCCTCCTCCTCGACGGCCAACCCATCTCCGTCACCAGCCCTCGCGCCGCCGCCGCCCACGGCATCGCCATCGTCCACCAGGAACTCTCCGTCATGCCCAACCTCTCGGTCAGCGAAAACATCTTCGCCGGTCGCGAGCTCACCCGCGCAGCCTTCATCGATTCCGCCGCCCAGAACACCCGCGCCGCTGCCGCCCTCACGCGCCTCCATCAACTCATCGCCGTCGCCACCCCCACCGGCCAGCTCTCCCTCGGCGCACGTCAGCTCATCGAGCTCGCCCGGGCCCTCGCCCACGGCTCCCGCCTCCTCATACTGGACGAGCCCACCTCCGCCCTCTCCACCTCGGAGGCCGAAGCCCTCTTTGAAGTCCTCGCCGAACTCAAGCTCGCCGGCGTGACCATCATCTATATCTCCCATCGCCTGCATGAACTCCTCCACCTCGGCGACCACTTCACCGTCCTCCGCTCCGGCCGCATCGTCGGCCAGGCCCCTCGCGCGGAAGTCACCCGCCAGTGGATCGTCGAGCGCATGTCCGGAGGCTCGCGCACAGAGGACGTCCCCGCCTCCACCCTCCCGGCCTCCGCAACCATCGCCCTCCAGGTTGAGTCCCTCACCCTCCTCCCCTCCGCCGGTCAGCAGGAGGCCCAGTCCGCCGTCCAGGACGTCTCCTTCCAGCTCCGTCGCGGCGAGATCCTCGGCATCTATGGCCTCCTCGGCTCCGGTCGCACGGAAATCCTGGAAGCCCTCGCCGGCCTGCGCCCCCTCGCCTCCGGCACGGTCACTGTCGCGGGCAAGGCCGTCACCCTCACCAGCGTCAAGCACTCCGTAGAAGCCGGCATCGTCCTCGTCCCGGAAGACCGCCAGCGCGACGGCCTCATCCCGGAGATGTCCATCCGAGAAAACATCGCCCTCGCCGCCACCTCCGGCCCACTCCTCTCCCGCTCGAAAGAAACAGCCATCGTCCGCACCCTCGCCGACCAGCTCTCCATCGCCGCCCGCGACCTCGAGCTCCCCGTCACCGCCCTCTCCGGCGGCAACCAGCAAAAGGTCCTCCTCGCCCGGTGCCTCATGCGCAACCCCTCCGTCCTCCTGCTCGATGAGCCCACCCGCGGCGTAGACGTGGGAGCCCGCGCCGAAATCTACCGCGTCCTCCGCAAGCTCGCCGAAGGCGGCCTCAGCATCCTCTTCACCTCGTCTGAAGTCGACGAAACCCGTCTCCTCGCCGACCGTGCCCTCGTCCTCCGCCAGGGCACCATCGCCGCCGAGTTCCCCCGGCACGCCATCACAGACGAGTCCCTCTTCGCCGCCGCCAGCCCCACCGTCTCCACCCTCGTTCCTGCCTTGAAGGAACAGGCCATACCCACAGGGGTCCCAGCATGAACTCCGTCGCATCCACCCTCTCCCAATCCGACCGCATCGCCAGCGGGTCCGCGCGTCTCATCCTCACCCTCCTCCGAGCCCGCGCCATCCTCGTGCTCGTCCTCCTCCTCATCCTCTTCTCCCTCTTCGTCCCCTCTTTCCTCACGCTGACCAATCTCTCCATCCTCTCCAAGCACGTCGCCATCTCCGCCATCCTCGCCATCGGCATGACCTTCGTCATCCTCGCCGGCGGCATCGATCTCTCCGTCGGCTCCATCGTCGGTCTCAGCGGCATGGTCGCCGGCGACGTCCTCCTGCACGGCGGTGGCTCCGTCACCGCCGCAGTCGCAGCAGCCATCGCCATCGGAGCCCTGGTCGGCCTCATCAACGGCTGGCTCATCACCAGGGCCAGCGTTGCCCCGTTCATCGCCACCCTCGGCACCCTGTACATCGCCCGAGGCTCAGCCCTCCTCCTCTCCGGCGGAAAAACCTTCCCCAACCTCGCCGGCGACTCCTCCACCGGCAACGCCTTCACCGCCATCGGTCAGAGCCACCTCCTTGGCCTCCCCGGCCCCGTCTGGCTCATGCTCCTGCTCTTCGCCCTCGCTTACGTCATCGCCACCAAAACCCCCCTCGGCCGCCACATCTACGCCGTCGGCGGCAACGAGCGCGCCGCCCGCCTCGCCGGCATCAACGTCCCCCGCATCAAGCTCCTCACCTATATCTTCTCTGCCATCTGCGCCTCCTTCATCGGCCTCGTCATCGCCTCCCAGCTTGAAGCCGCCCACCCCGCCACCGGAGAATCCTTCGAGCTCAACGCCATCGCCGCCGTCGTCCTCGGCGGCACCTCCCTCATGGGTGGCCGAGGCTCCGTCACCGGCTCCCTCATCGGCGCCTTCGTCATCGGCGTCCTTGCCGATGGACTCGTCATGCTCGGCGTCTCCGAGTTCTGGCAGATCGTCATTAAGGGCCTCGTCATCGTCCTCGCCGTCGCCGTCGATCAGCTCCAGCTCAAGCTCCAGGCCCGCCTCCTCCCGTACATGCTCCGCTCCACACCTGACGCCGGGCCGGAGACCATCGCCTGATGCGCCCCCGCCTCATCGCCGCAACCCTCCTCCTCCTGCCCCTCGTTGGCTTGACGACAGGCTGCTACCGCGCCGACCTGCGCAAGCCCCTCATCGCCATCCTCGTCCCCTCGCAGGACAACCCCTTCTTCAAGGCCGAAGCCGACGCCGCAGCCGCACGCGCCATTGCCCTCGGCTACCGCGTCCGCGTCGACGCCCATGACGACAACGCCTACCGCCAGGACAACCTCATCGACTCCGCCATCGCCTCGAACGCCGCCGCCATCGTCATCGATAACGCCGGCTCCGACGCCTCCACCTCCGCCATCCGCCGCGCCACCCGCGCCGGCATCCCCTGCTTCCTCATCGACCGCGAAATCAACACCCCCGGCATCGCCAAGGCCCAGATCGTCGCCGACAACGACCAGGGCGCAAAGCTCGTCGCCACCGCCTTCGCCCATGCCCTCGGCACTCAACCCGCCGCCTACGCCGAACTCCTCGGCCGCGAATCCGACACCAACGCCCAGGTTCGCACCACCGGCTTTCACGCCATCCTCGACCATGTTTCGACCATGAAGCGCGTCACCGCGCAATCCGCAAATTGGTCGCAATCAGAGGCGTTTTCGAAGACCGAGACCATGCTACAGGCCCATCCAGAGATCCATGGCATCATCGCCGGAAACGACACCATGGCCCTCGGCGCAGCCTCCGCCGTCAAGTCCGCCCACCTCCAAGGTGTTGTCATCGTTGGCTTTGACGGCAGCCCGGACGCCATCGCCGCCATCCGCGCCGGAGACCTCACCGCCACCGCCCTCCAGCCAGCCGTAAAAATCGCCCGCATGGCCGTAGACCAAGCCAACAGCTTCCTAAAAACCGGCACCACCGGCCAGCCCGAGCGCCAGGTCATCCTCTGCGACCTCGTCACCAAAGCCAACGCCACTGACTTCTCCAACTTCGAAAACATCCACTGAAGTTAAAAATTACAGACCGTTACAAATAGGACTCCACCCATGAACATGACCCTCGCCGTCATCCTCGGCAACCGCGATTTCTTCCCCGACGCCCTCATCACCGAAGCCCGTCGCGACCTCGTCACCCTCTTCGCCGCCCTCAACATCACCCCCATCTGGCTCGCCGAATCCGACTCCAAACTCGGCGCTGTCGAGACCTGGCAGAACGCCGTCAAATGCGGCGAGCTCTTCCGCAACAACCGCCATCGCATCGACGGCATCCTGATCTGCCTCCCCAACTTTGGTGATGAAAAAGGCCTCGCAGATTCCATCCGCCTCTCCGAACTCAACGTCCCCATCCTCGTCCAGGCCTGCCCGGATGACCTCGACGCCTTCGGCCTCACCCGTCGTCGCGACGCCTTCTGCGGCAAAATCTCCGCCTGCAATAATCTGCGCCAGTACGGTTACAAATACACCCTCACGTCCGGCCACACCACCTCTCTCCGCGGGGAAGACTTCCGCAAAGACCTCGAATCCTTTCTCGCCGTCTGCCGCGTCGCCAAGGGCATGCGCCGCGTCCGCCTCGGCGCCGTCGGAGCCCGCCCCAACGCCTTCAACACCACCCGCTTCAGCGAAAAACTCTTCGAAGCCTCCGGCATCTCCGTCAATACCATCGATCTCTCCGAAGTCTTCGGCAACGCCGCGCAGATCATCGACTCCGACCCCCGCGTCCGCACCCGCATCGATCAGATCAAGGCCTACGCCGACTCCTCCAAGGCCCCCAATGAGTCCCTCATCCGCATGGCCAAATTCGCCATCGTCATTGACGATTGGATGAACGCCCTCGGCCTCACCGCCACCGCCATCCAGTGCTGGTCCTCCATGCAAAAAAATTACGGCGTCAACGTCTGCACCGTCATGTCCATGATGTCCGAACAAATGCTCCCCTCCGCCTGCGAGGTCGATATCGCCGGTGTCGTCAGCATGTACGCCCTCCAGCTCGCCTCCGGCCGCCCCAGCGCCCTTGTCGATTGGAACAACAACTACGGCACCGACCCCGACAAGTGCGTCTTCTTCCACTGCGGCAACTGGGCCAAAGACTTCCTCCCCGACATTCGCATTGCCACGGCCCCCATCCTCGGCACCGTCCTTGGAGAAGAAAATACCTTCGGCGCGCTCGAAGGCCGCACCCCCGCCGGCCCCGTCACCTTCGGTCGCGTCAGCACGGATGACGTCTCCGGCAAAATCCGCGCCTACGTCGGCGACGGCCTCTTCACCGACGATCCCCTCGACACCTTCGGCACCCGCGCCGTCGTCCAGGTCCCGCGCCTGCAGCGCCTGCTCAAACTCATCTGCCGCAACGGCTTTGAACATCACGCCGCCATGAACGCCTCGCACTGCGCCGCCCCCGTAGCCGAAGCCCTCGGAAACTATCTTGGCTGGGACGTCCACCACCACGGAGCCGACCCCGAAGCCTAACCCATCACGCGCCGGGCAACGCCCGGACCCAAGCATCTCGTACCCCCACGACCGGCACACACGGTACGAAGTACCCGCCCCCCGCGCAGGGGCCCGTCCGGAGGACCCATGTCGCACTCAGACGAACTCCGCCTCATGACCAAGGTCGCCCGCATGTATTACGACCAGGGCATCCGTCAGCAGGCCATCACGGAGCGCCTCAACCTGCACCAGTCCACCATCTCGCGCCTCCTCAAAAAGGCGCGCGAATCCAACATCGTCCGCATCAGCGTCACCATCCCCCCCGGCATCTTCTCGGATCTTGAAGAAGGCCTCGAATCCCGCTTCCACCTCAAAGAAGCCGTCGTCGTCGATACCACCGAGCAGGAGGATCGCCTCGCCCGCGACCTCGGCGCCGCCGCAGCCTTCATGGTCGAAGGCAGCATCAAGCCCGGCATGATCATCGGCATCTCCTCCTGGAGCCGCGCCCTCGTCGCCATGGTGGACTCCCTCCGCCCCAGCGACTTCGGCCGCAACGGCAAGGTCGTCCAGATCCTCGGCGGCATCGGCCACTCCGTCCCCCAGTACCACGCCACCCAGCTCGCGCATGACTTTGCCACCCGCATCGGCGCAGCCACCATCCTCCTCCAGGCCCCCGGCATCGTCGGCTCAGCCGAGGCCCGTCGCATCCTCTCGCTGGACCCCGCCGTCCAGCAAGCCGCCAGCCTCTTTAGCAAGGTAGACGTAGCCCTCGTCGGCATCGGCTCCATTGAGCCCTCACAGCTCCTCGCCTCGAGCGGCAACGTCTTCTCCCTCCCGGAGCGCACCCGCCTCGCCGCCGCCGGCGCCGTCGGCGATATCTGCATGCGCTTCTTCAACGCCCAGGGCGCCCTCATCGAATCCCCCCTCATGGACCGCGTCATCGGCATTGAGCCGGAGGTCCTCCGCAAAGCCTCCCGCGTCGTCGGCATCGCTGGCGGCGCCCGTAAGCTCGAAGCCATCCGCGCCGCCCTCCTCGGCGGATGGATCAACGTCCTCATCACCGACCGCACCACCGCCGAGCAACTCCTCACCCCCGACTCAAACCAATCCGCAGCAACCCCCACCCCCGCCAAGCCCTCTCGCAAAAAACCCTAGAGGTGACACCAGCACCGCGGCGGTAAGCAGAAAGGCAGCACCTTGAGCAAGGAGAGCATTACAACATGCGATTGGCAGAAGACGATATCTCAACAGTGCTCGTCCCTGGCCATAGAAGGGTTCGGGAAGCGCTTCCCTGGCTTTGCAAAAAGCCCCACCCAGCAACGCACCCCTGAACCGCGAAACCCTAACCCATCCCCTGCTCCACGGAGTAAGAGTTCTCTCGTATCGTTCCTAGGAGGCCACTGCGTAAGTCCGTCCCATACGCGTTTCAAACCCAGGCTCTTCAGGAAAGAGATAATTTCGGACCACAAATTGGGAGACTTGGTACTCGTCCGCGATCATCTCCACAAAATCGTTTGAGCCTTCCAAGGAGTGGGCTGTGGCTCGGTAGCGGAAGCGAACCACTTCGGAGGGGCATAGGAGTTCAGATGCGAAGGCACGTTGGAACTTTTGACGAGCAGTGAAAGATGCCGTGGCTGGCTTCCAAGCTTCACCATAATCAAAGGTCAAGTGATCACCAACTAAACGAGCTACATCGAAGCGCTTTCCGAACGGATGGGTGTCGCGAAGTACCACCTTAAGCTGATTTTCGCTATGTCCTTTCATACCGAAGGTCAATGGAGTTCCAGGAGTGGAACTTTCAAATACTTGCGCTCTGAGGTTGAGACGCTCCGCTAACATTCCGTTTGTAACGACCTGGTCTCCCAGTTCCCAAATCTGTCTGAATACATGCGCTGCCGATCTGCCCGCAGTTGCGGGCGGGATCTCCGGAGAAAAGTGCTCCATTATTGTGGCCCGCAAGGAATCGAAGCCCTCGACTCGGCTCTGTGCCCCCACTTTGTGCGCGGCCTGCTTGCATCGAACGAAAGTGTCTTTGAAGTTCTCGAAGGAGCTTCCAGCAGCGATCTCTTCTACTGCGTGCTTTCCTACCTGTTTCTGCCACTTGGCAGCTTCTTTAAGAAGCTCGGCTCCTTCTTCCGGATCGACACCCAATAACGCTTCCAACTTCCGTGTTCCCGTTAGAGAGCCATGAGCACGCTCCATTGTGAGGTCTTTCCATAAAGCGTGAAGGTTTGTATCGCGCAGGCCACTCTCGTTTAGACGGCGTAGTACCGCTTCGATAAAGATCCCGAACCCTTCCTCGACGGAACGCGCGAGCACTGGAACATCGAAGAAACTCAAATAGCGCACAGGTGAGAGGTCATCTGGCATCTGCTTCGGGGTACAGCGTGCGGTTACTTCGACACCATCGCTCCAAAGTAATAAATTTGGCCATACATAACCTCCTCCACTTGCTGTCAACCGATGCGACATATCCCAATCATGCTGAGCGGCACCGCCATTGACTCGTTTCGCGGGTTCGCATAACAAGCGCCACCAGTTCGCGGCGATCCAGCAGGCAAGAGGGTAGGCGGAAACCCGAACGCTTTTTCTGGTCGTACGCGCAAAGCGATCCTCCACGTCGGTAACACAAAGGTTGTTCACATAGATCGAAATCTCGGCGAAAGTTGCCCGTGCTTCGGCGTTAGGACCGTATCCGGCTAACCAGTTTACGATTTCGATTTCGAATTGCTCACGCATTTGACTTCCACCGAGATAGTACTTCTCTCTCTAAAGGCTCTCCGGCTGTCAACGGGTAGCCATGATAGACCGCGAGAAGCTCATTTTCCAATTCGGCCTCAATAGCAATCCCGTTTATCACGGACCATATGTTTTGAGGTAGGCCATTTCGCTTCTGAACGCTCACAAGACCTTGTAACACCCCGGCCTTGAGCGTCGCCAGGGCCTCAGCTTTGGTGAATACACCAGTGATGTCGCAGAGTGTTGAATCGGCCTGAGCCGCTGCCGGAGGAGTCAAACTAAAATCACCGGGGTTCTTTTTGTGTTCAGGATTACCGCCGTATCGGATCGCTGCAGCCAAAGCCGTGCAGTCGTCTGCCGAAGTAGACAAGGCGATGCGTCTCTTTGGGTTTTGACTGCTGCGTTTAAACGGCTTCTTCTTGTCCACTTTCCAATCTTAGCGCACCGTGCAAAGCCCCAAAACTGTACCTTTATGCAACCGGAGCGTAGCACAGGTCACCCAAGCCGCCCGAACCTCCGCACGAGGGACCCGTCCTCAACTCCATCCCCACCCATACCTTGCGGTAGCATTTACAAGCACCCATCAGGAGGTCGAACCCTTGCCCCGTCCCATCTCCTGGCTCCCCCGCCTCCATGACATCAGCCGCACCGTAGCCAACTCCATCCGCTCCCACTACGACCGCCACGACCTCGAGCAGCTCTTCCAGCTCCAGCCCCGCGCCGCCCAGAACCTCCTCCAGCTCCTCCCCGTCGTCCAGGTCGGCACCTCCCGCCTCATCGACCGCGAAGTCCTCTCCAACTTCCTCGACCGCGTCCGCGATGCAGAAGACGTCCCCGCCCTCTTCGAACAGATTCGCGAGGAGAAAACCCGCATCTCCAAGCGCGTCATCCGCCGCCTCGTCCGCCGCGACACCGACCCCCTCACCCTCGACGAACTCCCCCCCGCCATCCACCTCACCCCCGGCCACCTCCACATCCAGTTCGCCTCCGTCATCGACCTCGCAGAATCCCTTTACGCCCTCGCCCGCACCCTCGAGTCCCCCGAGTTCGCCGCCGCCTTCGAACCCCCACAACCCACTCCCGAGCCCACCCAGGAATACCGCTCCATGCTCTCAACCCTCCGCCGCACCCCCTGATTCGTCCCACCTCAGGGTAACTTTCAGACAGTTACGAAAGTCGATACAAGCCTAAGTCCCGTCGTTTGAATATTTTGCACAAGATCCCCCGGGGGGAGGGGTGTCGCCCACCCACCCCACGATAGACTCACCCCATGCCGCTCCGCACCGCCGCCCTCGCCCTCCTCCTCGCCGCCGTCCCCGCCCTCGCCCAGCAAAAATCCGCCCCCACCTTCACCAATCCCATCCTCTTCTCCGACTACTCCGACCCCGACGTCATCCGAGACGGCAACAACTATTACCTCGTCGCGTCCACCTTCTCGTACGTCCCCGCCCTCCCCATCCTCCAATCCCCCGACCTCATCCACTGGAAGATCATCGCCCACGCCCTCCCACGCATCCCCTTCGGCCCCAAATATGACCTCTCCGGCGGCAACCGCTATGGCGGCGGCGTCTGGGCCCCCGCCCTCCGCAAGCACGCAGGCCGCTTCTTCCTTTACTTCCCCACCCCGGATGAAGGCATCTTCATGGTCTCCGCCCCCGCCATCACCGGCCCCTGGACAGAGCCCGTCGCCGTCCTCGCCCAACCCGGCCTGGAAGACCCCTGCCCCTTCTGGGATGACGACGGCCAGGCCTACCTCATCCACTCCCGCAAGGGGGCCGGCCCCCTCATCCTCCACCGCATGTCCCCCGACGGCAAAACCCTGCTCGACGAAGGAAAAGTCATCGTCGACGACCCCGTCAATCTCCACACCCTCGAAGGCCCCAAGCTCTATAAGCGTCACGGCTTCTACTACATCTTCGCCCCCTTTGGCGGCGTAGGCACCGGCGCCCAGACCGTCCTTCGCGCCCGTAACCTCTTCGGCCCATATGAGCACCGCACCGTCCTCGCCCAGGGCTCCACCACCATCAACGGCCCCCACCAGGGCGGCTACATTGAAACCCCCGACGGCCAGGGCTGGTTCATCCACTTCCAGTCCCGCGCCGCCCACGGCCGCATCGACCACCTCGAACCCGTCCGCTGGGAAGACGACTGGCCCATCATCGGCGAAGCCCCCGCCGGCGCCATCACTGGCCAGCCTGTCGCCACCTGGCCCGCCCCCCACCACACCGGCCCCCCCTCCACCCAGCGCCCCCAAACCTCAGACGACTTCACCTCCTCCACCCTCAAGCCGCAGTGGGAGTGGAACCACAACCCCGACAACCCCCACTGGTCCCTCACCGCCCGCCCCGGCTTCCTCCGCCTCACCCCCACCACCGCCGCCGACCTCTTCACCGCCCGCAACACCCTCACCCAGCAAATGCAGGACCAGAACCTCAATTTCACCATCCGTCTTGATCTCTCCGGCATGACCGAAGGCACCCACACCGGCCTCGCCATGTTGGAAAAGTCCGCCAGCGGCCTGGAAGTCGTCCAGCACGCCAACATCCGCACACTCTCCTTCTTCCACCTCGCCGAAACCCAACCCGGCCCCGCCCTCCCCACCTCCCTCATCGATCTCCGCGTCCACGTCGAATCCAACACCGTCACCTACTCCTACAGCACCGACCTCGGCAACTCCTTCCACCCCCTCGGCCCTCCCTCCGTCCCCATCACCTTCTCCTGGTGGAAGGGCTCCCGCGCCGCCGTCTTCGCCTACACCACGGACTCCTCAGCCCCCCCATCCCACGTCGACCTGGACTTCGCCCACTACACCTCCCTCCCCTGAGCCCCGCCTCCTTTCCCGGCAAGGTCTAGCTCAATGTCCTGAATAAGTTACCCCCTGCCCGCGCATATTCATTCCTCTATTGACGATCGTCCCCCGCTGAATAAACACTTGTTGCTGTCTCAAACTTTCTCTCACGCCACGCATGAGACCAGCACCACCCAGTACGAGGAGATTTCCGTGATCCATTCGTTCCATTCCACGAGCGCCAATCAGCAACGCCGGCAAAACTCCGCCCTCTCGCGTCTGCTCTCCACTTTCCTGTTTCTTGCCGCCTTCTTCTGCATGGCTTCCTCTTACCTCCACGCCCAGGGTCTCGGCCGCATCTCCGGCACCGTCACAGACCCCACCGGCGCCGTCATCCCGGACGCCACCGTCACTGCCACGCAGAACGGCACCGGCAACGCCACCCAGGTCAAATCCAACGGCTCCGGCGACTTCGTCTTCCCGTCCCTGCCTCCCGCAACCTATGACCTCTCCGTCACCTCCACCGGCTTCACTGGCTATCTCCAAAAAGGCGTCCTCCTCCAGGCCGACGCCTCCGTCACCCAGAACGTCACCCTCAAGACCGGCTCCAGTGCAGAGACCGTCACCGTCACCAGCGACGCCCTCCAGGTCGACACCTCCAGCGGCACCCTCTCGCAGGTCATCAACACCGCTTCCATCAATGAGCTTCCCCTCAACGGCCGCAACGCCGCCGCCCTTACCACCCTCGTCGCCGGCGTCGTCATCGCGCCCAACCAGAGCGCAGACCAGGGCAGCCAGAAGAGCTTCCCCGGTGTCGTCACCATCTCTGCCAATGGCACCCGCGCCAACCAGACCAACTACATGCTGGACGGCGGCAACAACGTAGACGAGTACACCAACGTCAACGCCCCCTTCCCCATGCCGGACTCCATCCAGGAGTTCTCCGTGCAAACCAGCAACTACAACGCCGAGTACGGTCAGAATGCTGGCGGCGTCGTCAACGTCATCACCAAGTCGGGCACCAATCAGTTCCACGGCAACGCCTTTGAATACATCCGCAACGCAGCCTTCAATGGAGCCAACTACTTCGGCTACTCCCGCCCCATCCCCTCCGCGCCCCTCAGCAAAATCCGCGATCCCCTCAAGCGCAACCAGTTCGGCGGCACCATCGGCGGTCCCATCCTGCATGACAAGGTCTTCGGCTTCTTCGGCTACCAGAAGACCATCCAGCACACCGCCTCCAACGCCGCAACCTCGGCCATCCTCCCCACCCCCGCACAGTTGATGGGAAACTTCTCGAATACGGTCTACGATCCTTCAAGCTGCCTGGCGGCCACCACCACTGCCGGACCGATTGTTCGTGACCCGAAGACCGGTCTTCCTGTCTCCGGCTGCTCCTCGACGTTCGCCAACAACCACATCGATCCGAGCAAGTTCAGCGCCTCATCGCTCGCCCTGCTCAAGTACCTCCCCACCGCGGACTCCACGGGCACCATCCTCTACAAGAAGCCCGTCTTCACGCAGTTCAACGAGTACACCGGACGCGCAGACTGGAACATTACCAGCAAGGATCGCGCCACCATCCGCTACTTCCGCGACAACTTCTCCCAGCAGCCCGTCCTTGACCTCACCAACCTCCTCACCTACACCGACGGCTCGAGCATCCAGTACCACAACGCCCTCATCTCGGAGGCTCACACCTTCTCCGACAAGCTGCTCAACAACTTCATCATCAGCTACCAGCTGGATGACTCTACCCGTGGCCCTGCCTCCGGCTCCATCAATATGGCGGACCTCGGCGTCAACATCTTTCAACCCGCCTTCAAGGCCATCCAGAGCATCTCCATCGCCAATGGCTTCTCCGTCGGCGATAACCCTGAGGCCACCTTCAACCGCGCCAATTACACCCTCGGCGACGACATCCACTGGACCGTCGGCCGTCACTCTCTCAGCTTCGGCTTCCACGGCGAGACCTCCAAAGTCGACGTCGTCAACGCCGCCGGCCAGCCCGGCTCCTTCGCCTTCTCTTCCGCCACGACCGGAGACACCATGGCCAGCTTCCTGCTTGGCTACCTCTCCAGCTTCTCGCAGGCATCCGGCCAGTTCATCAACAACCGCGACAAGTTCTACGGCTTCTACGGCCAGGACTCCTGGAAGCTGAATCGCAAGCTCACCGTCAACTACGGCCTCCGGTACGAGCCCGCATACCCTTGGCATGAGAAGTTCAACCGTATCGGCCAGTTCAACCCCGCTGCAGAAGCCGCAAACCGCATCTCCACCGTCTACCCCAACGCTCCCGCCGGCCTGCTCTTCGTCGGAGACGCAGGCATGCCTCGCGATGGCTACAACGGATCCTTCAAGGACTTCGGCCCTCGCGCTGGCTTCGCCTATGACGTATTCGGAGACGGCAAAACCGCCATCCGCGGAGGTTCGGGAATCTTCTTCGATACCCGGCAGGACGGCGTCATCAACAACGCCTTCTCCAACGTCCAGCCCTTCGTCACCTCACTTGCCCTCTCGTACACCGCCGGAAACTACAACGGCCAGACCACCGGCGACTTCTCCCATCCCTACACCGGCTCCGCGCTGGCCACGGCCAATCCCTTCCCGGCCACCCAGCCGCCCCCAGCCAATACCCCCTTCAACGTCAACAACTGGATTACCTTCGATCCCTCCGGTTACTTCCCCATCCCCACCACCTACGTCTGGAACCTGGCCGTAGAGCAGCAGCTTGCCAATGGCCTCGCCGCCCGCTTCGCATACGTCGGCTCGCACGGCAGCCACAACTTCACCTCGGTGGACATCAACCCCACCTACAACAGCATCACCAACTCAGGCGCTGGCGGTCTCGCCGCCAATGTCGGCAAGCGCGTCTATCAAGCCGCCGCACCTACGGCTTACACCGCCTCCAAGTACACCAGCCAGATCTCCGAAACCGAGATGGAGGGCAACACCCATTACAACTCCCTCCAGGCCACGCTGGAGCAGCGCGTCAACCACGGCCTCTCCTTTCTTCTCAACTACACCTGGTCCCACGCCACGGACGATCTCCCGGTCAACACAGGCGTGACCAGCGCGGGCCCAGGAAACTCCTACGCCATCCCGACCTACGAACCCAACTACAAGCGCCTCGACCACGGAGCCTCGGACTTCGACCACCGCAACGTCATCGTTCTCTCTTACGTCTGGAAGTTCCCCACCGTGCATGAAGGTCCGGCATTCGCTCGCGCCCTCATCAACGGCTGGCAGTCCACCGGACTCATCCAGCACCGCACCGGCGACGCCCTCACCGTCCTCTCCGGCGCAGGCTTCTCCAACGACTCCCTCGGCCGCGACCGCGCCGTCTACAACGGCGGCAACCCCTACGGCCAGACGGCCTGCCCCACCAACAGCGCCACACCCTGTCGCGGCTGGTTCCTCGGCAGCGCCTTCTCCACCACGCCCAAGGCAAACGCCTCCGGCGTCAACCCTGCCAACGTCTACGGCAACGTCATCAAGGGCGCCTTCACCGGCCCCGGCTATACCGATTGGGACGCCGCCATCCACCGCTATTTCCAGTTCACCGAGCGCGTCAACCTCCAGTTCCGTGCTGAGTTCTTCAACGTTCTCAATCACACCAACTTCGGCGACCCCAACCTCACCCAGAACAGCGCCAACTTCGGCCAGATCACCGGCACCACCTCCAACAACGGATTCGTCAACGATCCCCGCATCGGCCAGCTCTCCCTCAAGCTCGCCTTCTAACCCACGCCACACCCAACCAAAAGGGCGTCCTCACCGGGACGCCCTTTGTTCTTCGTATCGCTACGAATCGATCGGGCCCCATTCATCGCGTTGTCTGCGATGAGTGGGTGAACGGCCTCAAGCCCGCACCACGTTCATCCAATCTGAGGAATCAGCCCATGCCCCCTCGCCTGACCCGCCGCACCATGCTCTCCCTCACCTCCGCCGCCTCCCTCGCCACCCTCGCCTCCGCCGCCGCAGCCGAGCCCCGCACCTCCCACGCCTCCACCCCCCGCTTCTCCCTCTTCGCACTCACCCTCCAAGGCCCCTCCACCGGCAATCCCTTCCTCGAAGTCACCCTTTCCGCCACCTTCACCCTAGGCCACCGCTCCCTCTCCGTCGAAGGCTTCTACGACGGCGCCGGCACCTACCGCATCCGCTTCATGCCTGACACCGAGGGTCCCTGGACCTACACCACCACCTCCAACACCCCCGCCCTCGCCGCGCACTCCGGCTCCTTCCTCTGCACCCCCGCCCTCCCCAACGAACACGGCCCCGTCTCCGTCCGCAACACCCACCACTTCGCCCACGCTGATGGCACCCCCTTCTTCCCCTTCGGCACCACCTCGTACGCCTGGATCCACCAGCCCGAACCCCTCCAGCTCCAGACCCTCGCCTCCCTCAAAGCCTCCCCCTTCAACAAAATCCGCATGTGCGTCTTCCCCAAGCACTACGAGTACAACCACAACGAACCCGCCCTCTACCCATTCGACCGCACCCCCACCGGCGTCAACGACTACACCCGCCCCAATCCCGCCTTCTTCGCCCACCTCGAACGCCGCATCCAGGACCTCGCCGCCCTCAACATCCAGGCCGACCTCATCCTCTTCCACCCCTATGACAACTGGGGCTACAGCTCCATGCCCCCCGAAGCCGACGACCGCTACCTCCACTACCTCCTCGCCCGCCTCTCCGCCTTCCCCAACCTCTGGTGGTCCCTCGCCAACGAGTTCGACCTCATGCACGCCAAAACCACCCAGGACTTCGACCGCCTCTTCCACCTCGTCGAGCAGCACGACCCCTACAGCCACCTCCGCTCCATCCATTACTCCGTCACCCTGTACGACTATGCCCAACCCTGGGTCACCCACGCCTCCCTTCAAACCTTCGACTTCGACCGCGTCCCCGCATGGCTCGCCGCCTGGCACAAACCCATCTGCTTCGACGAAATCCAGTACGAGGGCAACCTCAACAAGCGCTGGGGCAACATCTCCGGAGAAGAGCTCACCCGACGCTTCTGGCTCGCCACCATCGCCGGCTGCTACGCCACCCACGGCGAGACCTTCCTCGACCCCACCCAGCCGCTCGACGAAAACACCACCCCAACCCTCTGGTGGTCCCACGGCGGCACCCTCCACGGCACCAGCCCCGCCCGCATCGCCTTCCTCCGCACCCTCGTCGAATCCACCCACACCGGCCTCGAAGCCCCCGACAAACCCTACTACCTCAATGCCTCTACCCACGAAAAAATCCCGCAACAAATCCTCTTCTACCTCGACTTCCACCAGCCCATCTACTACGAATTCCCCCTCCCCAACGCCCCCTATGAAGCCGAGTTCCTCGACCCCTGGCTCATGACCTCCACCCCCATCCCCGGCCTCCACCGCGGCCTCACCAAGCTCCAGCTCCCCGCCAAACCCGGCACCGCCCTCCGCTTCCGCCTCACCGCCCCCCTCTAACTCAGCCCGAAGAGAATCCCGGCTTACGGCCGGGAGCCTGCAAGGAGTACGTCGACGAAGACCCGCGCCTTGGTGGACCAGTCATCCGCACCGTTGAGGGCCAGGCCGTAGAGCGCGCGCAGCAGGTCCATCGGATCGACGTCTGGACGAAGGTCGCCGCTCGCAATGGCACGGCTTGCCAGCGAATGGGCCGCTTCTTCCATCACCTGCCCGCTCTGCTGAAACACACGCGAAGGGCCGCCAGCCATGGCGTTCAGCGCGGGCGCGATAATCTTCTTCGCCGCAATGTAGTCGATAAAGACCAGCAGCCACGCTCGCAGGGCCTGATTCGGAGCGAGCTCGGCAGACAGTCTCTTCTGCGCCGCCGCCAGCTTCTCCACCTCCGTAATGTAGACCGCGGCCAGCAGGTCATCGCGCGTGGGAAAGTGGCGGTAAAGTGTGCCCGGACCAATCTTTGCCACCTTGGCAATCTCGTCCATGCTGGCGTCCGCGCCGCGCCGGGTAAAGACCTGCCGGGCCACCTCAAGAATGCGCTCGCGGTTCCGCTGCGCATCGGAGCGAGGCTTGCGGACCGGAAGAGGGGCGACTGTTTTTCTTTTCATGATGCTTTTCTGAAACCGGAGAGCGTCTCCGGTAATCTGATCTCCCATAACGGAGACTGACTCCGTTTTATTCCGGGCTTAGGCCCATGTCAAACAGTTTCACAGGAGAGTGCGGTATGGCAGCTAACTTTGGAGCAAAATCAACCACGGAAGACGTCCTTGCAGGCGTAGATCTCAAGGGCAAACGGATTCTGGTGACGGGCGTCTCCGCCGGGCTCGGCATAGAAACCGCCCGCGCGCTCGTAGCGCATGGAGCCGACGTGGTCGGAGCAGCGCGTGATCTGGAAAAAGCGAAACGAGCAACCTCGGAAGTCAGCAAAATCGCAGCGGAGCATGGCACCGCCTTTGAACTCGTGGAGCTGGACCTGGCCAGCCTGAAAAGCGTGCGCGCGGCCGCCGAGAAGCTGCTCGCAGACGGACGCTTGTTCGACGTCGTCATCGCCAACGCCGGCGTGATGGCAACCCCCTTCGGCAAAACCGAGGATGGCTTTGAGACCCAGTTCGGCACCAACCACCTCGGCCACTTCGTCTTCGTAAACCGCATCGCAAAGCTCATCAAGGAGGGCGGACGCCTGGTGAATCTGTCCTCCTCGGGCCACCGTTTCAGCGATGTCAACCTGGACGATCCCAACTTCGACACCACACCGTACGAGCCCTTCGTAGCCTATGGACGCTCGAAGACCGCCAACATTCTCTTCGCGGTGGAGTTCGATCGCCGGCATCGTGCGCGCGGCGTGCGCGCAACCGCGGTGCATCCTGGCGGCATTGCAACGGAGCTCGCACGGCACATGCCGGAGGGAGCCATCGAGGCCTGGGTCGCGGATGTGCAGCAAAAACGCGCCGCGGCAGGCGAGCCGCCCTTCGAATTCAAGTCCATTCCCGAAGGTGCGGCGACCTCCGTTTGGGCAGGGGTCGTTGCCCCCGCGGACGAAGTCGGAGGCAAGTACTGTGAGGACTGCCAGCTCGCGGAACTGCTCGCGACGGACTCACCCATAAGCGCAATCAGCCGCGGCGTGCGTGGTTATGCGCTCGATCCCACCAACGCAAAAGCGCTCTGGAAAAAGAGTGAAGAGATGGTCGGCGAAACCTTCGCCTAGACGCTCCAGCGAAAACGGCAACCCCTCGCCATGTGCGAGGGGTTTGTCGATCCACCACACGTTGTTGGGCGGTTTGATTTCCGACAGACCTCCAGACGGGGTAAGCCCATGCTGGCACCATAGCGCTCTGCTCGAACCGGTCAGCCACTGCTGAAAACTTCGGCCCTGCTTCACGCTTGCGGCAGCTCTTCTTCCTCAACGGAGTGTTGGAGAGGAACCTCTTTTGCCAGGCTCTCGGCTCCAGCCGGTTCAACAAACGGTTCCACCGCAATGTGCTGGTAACACACCTCCAGCACCGTCAACTCTTCTGTCCCGCCCGGCGCCCGCAGAACCACGCTGTCGCCCGCTGCCGATTTCATCAAGGCACGCCCCAGCGGCGACTCCCAACTGATGTGGTTGCGGTCCAGA
>CAXSZW010000005.1:93291-321685 GCA_964242025.1 uncultured Acidobacteriaceae bacterium | reverse complement strand
TGTGGCTAACGTGGCTGAGTGACAGCGTGTGGCTATGGTCAGGGGTGCGTCTTTATTGGGGATTCGTGTCTTCGACCATGGAAAAGTCTTGATGTGGTGAAGTTGCACCAGGAAGTGTGCAACGGGGTGGGACGGATTGGTAAGCTGCCTGTTTACATGGAGATGCGGGTGGGGTTCTGCGGCTCACCATGCGGCGGTGGTGAGGTTTACGAAAGGATTAACACCGATCTACAACCGATGGGACCGATCTTAGAGCAAGGACGACCGCGGATTGCGCGGATAGGCGCGGATCGAGACAGGATGGAAGCTCAGGCGAGGTGGACGCGGCGGGAGAGGCTTATCACCGATCTACACCGATTGGACCGATCAAGGAAGGACGACCGCGGATTTCACGGATGAGCGCGGATCGAGACAGGACGGAAGCTTAGGCGAGCCGGGCGCGGGGGGAGAGGATGGCGCCAATGCCTTCTGCTCCGTTGGGCACGGAAGGGAAGCTTTCGAGCGTGGATTCAATGGCTTGGTCGAGGGAGAGGCCTTCGTACCTGTAGGCGTCTACGTTTTCTAGGATGGTGCTGGCTGGGAGTCGGGTGCCTTTGAAGAGTGGCTCTCCGCTCACCTGCCGGGAAGGACTTCAAGGAGATCGCAGTCTGACCAGTTCATAACGTGGTCCTCTGTCATGGAGTCTAATACCCGAGTCGATCCGGTGATTCTTTGATGGGCTGCAGAAAAACGGGGGAGGAGGCATGACGAGGAGTGGGCTACAGTTTCTTGCGGGGTTGCTGCTGGGGTTGGTTGCTCGATCTCAGGGTGTTCCGGCGGGTGGCGAACAGAGTGGTCGGCAGGATGCGGCGCTTCCGGTGTTGACGATGGGGACGGATGAGGTTCATGTTACGTTTCATGCGCTGGATGAGGCGGGGCGTGCGGTTGTGGATCTTACGAGCCTGGACTTTCAGGTACTGGATAACGGGAAGACGCCGCTTCGGCTGCTACGGTTCGAGCATGTGAGCAATCTTCCGATCAGGGCTGGATTGATCTTCGATACGAGCCGGTCGGTGTTGAGCGATGTGAAGCAAAACCGCTCGATTGCAGGTCTTTATACCTCGCAACTGCTGCGTCTTGGAATGGATCGGGCGTTCCTGATGCGGTTCGACTCCGACTTAAAGGTGCTGCAGCAGTGGACGGATGCCAAGGCGGACCTGCTTCAAAAGCTGGAGACTGTGGGGAACGACTACCAGAGCCGCATGGGTGGGACGAAGCTCTATGACTCGGTTTATAAGGCATGCCGCGATCAGTGGAGCGAACGGCCGGGTGTGGCTACGGGGAACTTTATCCTGCTGTTTACGGATGGTCAGGACAATGCGAGCCATGCTCACTTCAGCGAGGTTGTTGCGATGTGCCAGCAACGGCAGGTGGCGATTTATGTGGTGACCGAAGAGGCGAAGGTGCGCTCGGATGCAGGGCAGCGGGTTTTGAATGACCTTACGATGCAGACGGGTGGGTCGATGATGTTTGCGAAGACCGACGCTGAGGTGGCTCAGGCCCTCAATACGATACGGCGTATGGTTGAGGATCAATACACGGTGGTTTATAGGCCGAGGTTGATTAAGCGGGATGGGAAGTTTCACAAGCTTCGGATGGATTGTCTGCAACGATGCTCTGAGATCAAGGGACCATCGGGCTATTACGCGCCCCGGTGAAGGTGGGGCAGGTTAGCCAAAGGGGTGGGTGGTGTGGCAGGCTGGAGGGCATGAAGATTTATTGGTTTGTGGCTGTTGCGTGTGTGGCGGGGATGCTTGGGCTAGGAGTGTGTGGGACAGCCGCGGGGCAGGAGACGGTGGTGGTGGATGCTTCGGCGGGGACGACGGCGTTTCCGCATTTTTGGGAGAAGATGTTTGGGTCGGGGCGGGCGAACCTGATGCTGCGGGAGAGCTGGCGGGATGACCTGCGGGCGGTGCATGGGGTGACGGGGTTTACGTATGTTCGGGCGCATGGGATTCTGCATGACGAGAACGGCGTTTACACCGAGGATGAGCATGGGAATGCGGTGTACAACTTTGCGTATGTGAACCAGATCTACGACGGGCTGCTGAAGAATGGGGTGAAGCCGGTGGTGGAGATCAGCTTTATGCCGAAGAAGCTGGCGTTCAATCCGGATGCGCTGCATCCGTTCTGGTACAAGATGAATGTTTCGCCGCCGAAGAGCATGGAGAAGTGGGATGCGCTGATGACGGCGCTCGGGAAGGACCTGGTGGATCGGTATGGGATTGAGGAGGTGGCGACGTGGTACTTCGAGGTGTGGAATGAGCCGAACATCGACTTCTGGGATGGGGTGCCGAAGGATCGGAGCTACTTTGATTTGTATGCGCATACGGCGAGGGCGCTGAAGTTAGTGAGTCCGAGGCTGAGGGTGGGTGGGCCGGCGACGGCGGCGGCGCAGTGGGTGGATACGTTTCTAGCGTGGACGAAGGCGCATGATGTGCCGGTGGATTTTGTGACGAGCCATGGGTATGCGGATGAGTTGATCGAGAACTTGTATCCGGATGATCCGAGTGTGCCAAGGGATACGCCGCAGGATGATCGGGTGTGTTTGGCGATCAGCAAGGTGAGGGCGCAGATGAAGGCGGCGGGGCGGGGGGATCTGCCGCTGTTCTGGACGGAGTGGAATGTGCAGGGGCAGAGCCAATCGCGCGATACGACGTTTGTGGGGCCGGGGGTGGCGAATACGATCCGCGAGTGCGACGGGAAGGTGGACATGATGAGCTTCTGGACGTTCAGCGATGTGTTCGAGGAGGGTGGGCCGGCGCCTAAGCCGTTTGAAGGGCAGTTTGGGCTGCGGGCGGAGTTTGGGATCAACAAGCCGAGCTTTTATGACTTTGCGCTGCTGCACAAGCTGGGGGATAAGCGGATTGCGAATGAGAGTAAGAACGTGATTGTGACGAAGAGCGCGGATGGGGCGGTGATGATTGCGGCCTGGAATATTGTCGATCCGGCGGAGAATGGGCAGCCGGATGCGACGTTGACGGCTAAGAATAAGACGATGCGGATTGAGGTGAAGGGGGTGAAGGCGGACGCTTCGTACACGGTGGAGCGGGTGGATCACGAGCATGGGAATGTGCTGCCGATTTACAAGGCGATGGGGAGTCCGCTGAATCCGACGCCGGGGCAGGTGGAGGAGATGAATCGGAAGACGGCGCTGGGGGCGGCGGAGATGGGGAGGTTGAAGGGTGGGGTGGTGGAGTTGACGCTGGAGCCGAATGCGCTGGTGGTGGTAACGGTTAGGAAGTAAGCGAGGAGCGACGATGACGATGACAGGACGGGAAGCGGATGGGACGTTGTGGGTTTCGCAGGATGAGATTTGCGGGCATATTCTGCTGATCCCGGCGAACGAAGAAGAGGTGTATGAGTGGGATTACGAGCGCGGGCGGAGGTTCGCGACAGAGGATGAGGCGATGACGTGGCACGATGCGAACTGCCCGAATCCGGGTAAGCGCGAGGCGCGTTAGATTAGTCGCCGCCGGCGTTGATGACGGGGTTGGTGGCGAGGAAGACGGTGACGGTGGTGCCGTGGTCTGCCGGGGCGGCGGAGCTGGTGAGGTGGATGGCGCCGCCGTGTTTGGTGACGATGCCGCGGCTGACCCAGAGGCCGAGGCCGGTGCCTTGCTCGCCCTTGGTGGAGAAGAAGGGCTGGAAGAGGCGGTCGATGACGTCCGCCGGGACGCCGGAGCCGGTATCGCAGATGGAGATGAGGACGCCTTCTTCGTGGCGGAGGCCGTCTGGGCTGAGGTGGTCAGGTTCGGGGACGGCGGAGAGGTGGACGACGGAGCCGGGCTCGCTGGCTTCTGCCGCGTTGGTGAGGAGATTGGTGAAGACCTGGCGGAGCTCGCCGGGGAAGCCGTGGATGATGAGGTCTGGCGGGAGGTCGGTTTCGACGGTGACGCCGAGGGCGGCGAAGCGGCGCTCCATGAGCAGGAGGATGGACTCCAGCATGTCTTTCAGGTCAATGGCGATGGGGGCGCGGGATTCGCGGTAGAGGCTGAGCATGGCGCGGGAGATCTGGGTGACGCGGGCGATCTCCTGGCGGGCGAGGGCGAGGAAGTGGGCGGTTTCTTCCGGGGTGGACTGGCCGTCCATGAGAAAGAGGAGGTTGGATATGGAGTCGAGCGGGTTGTGGATTTCGTGCGCGATGGTGGCGGCGAGGCGGCCGGCCACGGCGAGTTTTTCATTGGCGAGGAGGGCCTGCTGGGACTTGCGGGCGAGGGTGACATCGCGGAAGACGAGGACGAAGCCGACGATTTCGGAGTGCTTGTCGCGGATGGGGGCGAGGGAGTCGTCGACCTGGATTTCGGTGCCGTCTTTGCGCTTGAGGAGGGCGTGCTCGCCGAGCTTGACGGCGTGGTTGGCGGTCTTGCTGCGGGCGATGAGGTCTTCGAGGGGCTCGCGGGTGCGGCTATCGAAGATGGCGAAGATGCGGGCGAGGGGTGCGCCGCGCGCCTCTTCATCGCGCCAGCCGGAGAGCTGCTCGGCGGCCTGGTTCATGGTCTGGACGAGGCCATCGAGCGAGCAGGTGATGACGCCATCGCCGATGGAGGCGAGGGTGGTGCGGAGGCGCTGCTCGGAGCGGAAGGCTTCATCCGCGCGGATGCGGAGGATGTTGGAGCTGCGCTTGAAGGCCTCTGAGAGGTCATGGACGAGGGTGCGGGTGTACAGGCCGATGACGAGGCCGAGGATGACGGCGAAGATGATGAGGGCGAGGGCGAGGCCCTGGACCTGGCGGTGGTAGTGGTCGATGCGGGCCTGGCGGTTGTTCTGGCCGGCGCGGGTGAGCTCCGCGAGTTTGTGGCGCATGGCGTCCACCTGGACGCGGCCCTGGAGGTTGAGTTCGGAGTCGTTGGTTTTGCCGCCGGCGCGGATGGTGGCGATGAGGGGGACGGCGAAGCCCTGCTCCCAGGCGCTGTGGGTGGTGTCGACGTCATCGACGAGGGCGAGCTGGTTGGGGTCCACGCCCTCACGGAGGGCGTCCAGGGCAGGGTCGAGCTGATTTTCCGCGTCGCGGTAGGGGCCGAGGAAGAGGTCGTTGCCGGTGGTCTGATAGCCGCGGAGGCCGGTTTCCTGGTCGACGACGAGGCGTTCTACGAGGAGGGTCTGGGTGATGCTATCGTCTGCGATCTGGATCTGGGCGACGGTCTGGTTGGCGTCGTGAATCTCCCAGTAGACGGCGACGGCTCCGACGAGCACCGCGAAGATGGGCACGATGAGGACCTGCCGCAGGATGTAGTCAAACCTGGCTGAGTTCACAAATCTCCCCGGTCTCGCGAGCAGGCCGCGTGGATGTTTCCGGTCGCGCTGCTCTTATCCGGTTAGGATGCTTTCTGGGGCAGAAGGCTGCCGAGCTTCTTGAGCAAAGCGGGAGCTCCTTCACCTTTGGTCATGGAGAGATCGACGACCTGGTGTACCTCAACCGGCAGGCTGGTGTACGCGGAGAGCATGAGGATGGGGATCTGGGGCTTGATGACGCGCATGCGGGTGGCGACTTCAGCGCCGGTGAGGCCGGGCATGGCGTAATCCAGGACGACGGCCTCAATGGGCTCCTTTGCGAAGATCTCCAGGCCTGCGTCACCATCGAGGGCGGTGACGACGCGGTATCCGGCGCGCTCGAGGAGGATTTTTCGGACTTCAAGACCCACCGATTCATCATCGACACAGAGGATGAGGTGTTCGGTGTTGTTCATAGGGGCACCTTGATGCATTGTTAACAGGATATATGACAGGTGACTCACGGTTTACAGAATAAAGCGATCGGTAACCCCCCAGTCATACGGCTTTCACGATTCATCGTACGTTAGCAATGACGTGGCCGGAGTGGGCTAAGCTGGGACGGTTGGGCCGACGAACGAGGAACTTGCCCGGATGCAGACGATTTTTGTACTGGAAGACGAAGCCGATATCGCGCGGCTGGTGCAGTTCAACCTGGAGAGCGCCGGGTACGCCGTACGGGCGTATGCGGCGATCGACCGAATTCTCGGCGATGCGGAGCGGCAGCCGCCGGCTCTGTTCCTGCTGGACATTATGGTGCCTGGGGGCGACGGACTGGACCTCTGCCGGAGACTGCGGCAGAACGCCAAGCTGAGCTCCGTGCCGATCATCTTTTTGACGGCGCGGGCGGCGGAGAACGATCGCGTAGCCGGGCTGGATCTGGGTGCGGACGACTACATTACGAAGCCGTTTGCGACGCGGGAGCTGGTGGCGCGGGTGAAGGCGGTGCTGCGGCGGTTTGAGCGGCCGTCCGCGCCGAGCATGGTGCAGTTTGAGGAGATCGAGATTGACGCCTCTGCGATGCAGTTGCGGGTGAAGGGCGAGCTGGTGACGACGACGGCCACGGAGTTTCGGCTGCTGGATTATTTGGCGCGGCACCCGGGGCGGGTGTTCAGCCGGGATCATCTGCTAGACGCGGTGTGGGGGGATGCGCGGTTTGTGACGCCGCGGTCTGTGGACGTGTATGTGCGGCGGATCCGGGAGAAGATTGAAGAGGATGCGGAGACGCCGCGGTATCTGAAGACGATGCGCGGGGCGGGATATCGGTTTGAGATTCCCAAGGCGCTTCCGGCGGCATAGGCCGGCTGGCTGCGAGGTGAGTGGGTGCGCAAGAGTTCCCTGTGGGTGATCTTCTTCGGGTTGGCCGGTGCGATCAGCGCGCTGACGGTGTTGACGACCGTGCTGGCGCCGAGACGGCCGCTGGTGGCGCTGGGTGTGGGACTGGGACTGACGCTGCTGGGGAGCCTGGTGGTGCGGATGCGGATGCGGCGGGAGGTTGGGCGGCTGGATCGCAGGGTACGGTCGCTGCCGGAGTTTGATGGGGTGCTCGAGAGTGGGGCGGGGGATTTTGATTCCACGGTGGGGGAGCTGGAGGAGGCGTCACTGGGGCTGAGGCGGCGGCTGGGCGCGGCTGACGACGATAAGCGGCGGCTGGAGGCGCTGCTGGACTCCATGCAGGATGCGGTGGTGGCTGTGGATGCGGCGGGTCGAATCCAGTGGACGAACCAGAGGATGCAGCGGCTGATTACGACTCCCGGGGGCAATGTAAGCGGTGCGGTGCGGGTGGGACAGGCGCTGGTGCAGACGATTCGTGACCCGGAGATTCTGGAGTGTGTGCAGCAGGCGACGGAGGAGCAGACGGTCGTGGTGCGGCGGTCGGTTGCGCTGGTGCCGGGACGGATTTATGAGGTGAATGCCTCGCCGATGCCGGGCGGGGGAGCGGTGGCGGTGCTGCACGATGTGACCCGGATGGAGGAGATGGAGCGGACACAGCGGGACTTTGTGGCGAATGTGAGCCATGAGCTGCGGACGCCGCTGACCTCGATTTCCGGATACGTGGAGACGCTGCTGGACCACGAGGCCACGCTGAGTGCGCAGGCGCGGGAGTTTCTGGCGACGATTTTGAAGAATGCCATGCGGATGAACCGGCTGACGGAGGACCTGCTGGTGATGGCGCGGGTGGAGGCTTCGACGGTGGAATTGAGTCCGGCTCCGATTCCCGCAGATGTGCTGGTTCGCGACGCACTGAAGGCGATGAGCGGACTGGTGCAGGAGAACAAGGCGATGCTGGAGATGGGCGAGGTGACCGATTGCCAGGTGTTCGCGGATACGGATGCGGTGATGCAGATTTTGAGCAACCTGATTGAGAATGCGATCAAGTATGGGCAGGGGAAGAACGGTTCGCGAAGCCGTGTGGTGATCAGCGCGCGTGAGGTTCACGATCCATACGATGCGGTGGAGTTCAGCGTGCGGGACTTTGGGATGGGGATCTCATCCGAGCACCTGAGCCGAATCTTCGAGCGGTTTTACCGGGTGGATAAGACGCGGTCGCGAGAGTCCGGGGGGACCGGACTGGGGCTATCGATTGTGCGGCACATGGTGCAGGTGCAGGCCGGGACGATCCGGGCGGAGAGTGAGCTGGGAGGCGGAAGTAACTTCCTGTTTACGTTACCGAGGGCTTTATATCCAGCAGCTTACAAGGAATAAGCGGCGTCTTTCTTGCAGTTTTGATGAAGTTGTAACAGCGCGTTAACAACCGCGACTGAGACTGCAGGAGAGGCAACGATGCGAACTGAAATTTTCCGAGGTGGAAGCTTGAAACTGAAACTGATTGCAGCAGGTCTTCTGGCGATGTCCGCAGGCGCGGCCTGTGCGCAGAGCATCAACGGCGCGGGCGCCACGTTTCCATACCCGATTTATTCCAAGTGGTTTACCGAGTACAACCAGCAGCATCCCGAGGTGAAGATCAATTATCAGTCGATTGGATCCGGCGGCGGCATTCGCCAGGTGACCGAGGGGACGGTGGACTTTGGCGCGAGCGACGGGCCGATGAGCGATGCGCAACTGGGGTCGTCCAAGGTGAAGATTACGCATATTCCGACGGTGCTGGGCGCGGTGGTGCCGATCTACAACCTGCCAGGTGTGAGTGGGGAGCTGAAGTTTTCGCAGGACGCGATTGCGGGAATCTACCTGGGCAAGATTACAAAGTGGAACGATCCGTACATCGCCAAGGAGAACCCGGGTGTGAGCCTGCCGGACAAGCAGATTCTGCCGGTGTACCGGTCTGAAGGCAGCGGAACGACGTACATCTTTACGGACTGGCTGAGCAAGGTGAGTCCGGAGTGGCAGCAGAAGGTGGGCCGGAACTCCGCGGTGAAGTGGCCGGTGGGGATTGGGCAGAAGGGCAGCGAGGGCGTGTCCGGAATGGTGCGGCAGTCGCCCTATGCGTTCGGTTATGTGGAGTTGATTTACGCGGAGCAGAACAAGATTCCGTATGGCAGTGTGCGGAATAAGGCGGGCAAGTTCCTGAAGGCTTCAACGGCGGGCGTGACGGCGGCGGCTGCGGCGAATGCGAAGAATATTCCGGCGGATTACCGGGTGTCGATCACGGACGCACCGGGGGCGGATTCTTATCCGATCTCCAGCTTTACGTGGCTGCTGATTCCGACGCAGGCGAAGGACGCTGCGAAGGGCAAGGCGCTGGTGAGCTTTATGAACTGGATGCTGGATAAGGGCGAGGGCGAGGCGGCTGGGCTCTCTTATGCACCGCTTCCGAAGGCGGTTTCAGACCGGGTAAAGCAGACCTTGACCACGTTGAAGTAAGGTTGAGTGCAGACGAGCGGCCTGGGCCAGATGAGGCACGGGCCGCTTGGGCGTTCAACCAGCGCTTCCGATCACGACGCAAGAAGGGTCAGTTTCCTTGAGCATGGCTGCCAACGAAAAGAGTACGAACACCATTCCGCAACGAACGATCGTCGCGGATCTTAACGCCTCCGCACCGGTTCCGCCCGAGGGCGGCTTTGTTGCTCCGTCGGCTATCCGCGCGTATTTGAGCAAGCGGGGAAGCGGCGCGATGGCGGACAAGCTGTTCGCAGCGCTGATGCTGCTGTGCGCGTCCAGCATCTTTGCAATCGTGATTTTCATTGCGACGATCCTTGTGGTGCGGTCGAAGATGACGATTGTGAAGTTCGGGCTGAAATTTTTTATGGGCACGAACTGGGATCCGGTCAGCGGCGACTTTGGCGCGATGCCGTTTATCTTTGGGACGCTGGCGACATCCCTGCTGGCGCTGGTGCTGGCGGTGCCGCTGGCACTGGGGGTGGCTATCTTCCTGACGGAACTTTGCCCGAAGCGGCTGCGGGGGCCGATCTCGTTTTTGACGGAGCTGCTGGCGGCTATTCCGAGTGTGGTTTATGGGCTTTGGGCCGTGTTTGTGCTGGTGCCGATTGTGCGGGATCAGCTTGGACCTTTTCTGGTGAAGTGCCTGGGGTGGACGGGGTTCTTTGGCGGGAGCAACTTTGGTGTGGGGTTGCTGACGGCAAGCATCATTCTTTCGATTATGATTCTGCCGATTATCTCTTCCATCACGCGGGACATTATGACGGCGGTGCCGAATCATCAACGTGAGGCGGTGCTGGCGCTGGGCGCGACGCGGTGGGAGATGATCCGGACGGGCGTGTTGAGGAATGCGCGCATTGGGATTGTGGGTGCGGTGATCCTGGGACTGGGCCGCGCGCTGGGTGAGACCATGGCCGTCGCGATGACGATTGGAAATCATCCGGTGATCAGCAAAAGCCTGTTTGCGCCAGGCAATACACTGGCCAGCGTGATTGCGAATGAGTTCTCCGAGGCTTCAGACGATTTGTATTTGAGCGCGCTGATTGAGATTGGGCTGGCGTTGTTTCTGGTGACGATTGTGGTGAACGCGATTGCGCGGCTGCTGGTGTGGGCGGTGACGCGCGGCGCGCCGGCGAGGGCGACCTAGATGAGTGCTTCCACGTTGATTCCTACGAGTCCGGTTGAGCCGGTGCAGCGGCCGCCAATGAACTTCAACACGCGGGCGATGCGGATGAACAGTACACGGCGCAAGCTGATGAACTGGCTTGTGGTGGGACTTGCGATTGCGGCGACGGCGCTGGTGCTGCTGCCGCTGGTGGCGATTCTGGTGTACCTGATCTTCAAGGGCGCGAGCTCGCTGAACCTGAACTTCTTTATTAAGGTTCCGGCGCCGGTGGGACAAGACGGCGGCGGCATGGCGAATTCGATTGCGGGGTCTGCGGTGGTGCTGTTTCTGGCAAGCCTGATGGGGATCCCGATTGGCATTGCGGCGGGGGTTTATCTCGCAGAGTTTGGCCAGGGCAAGATGCTGGCGAATGCGATTCGGTTTACGGCTGACGTACTGAACGGGGTGCCTTCAATCGTGATGGGCATTGCGATTTATGCGCTGATTGTGATGCAGCAGAAACATTTCTCGGCCTTTGCGGGAGGCGTGGCGTTGGCGATCATGATGGTGCCGACGATTACGCGCACGACGGAAGAGATGCTGGCGACAGTGCCGCATTCGATTCGCGAGGCAGCGCTGGGGCTCGGCGTTCCGAAGTGGCGGACGACGTTTTCCGTGAGCCTGCGGACGGCCTCGCCGGGGATCATTACCGGGTGCATGCTGGCGTTTTCTCGCGTGGCGGGAGAGACGGCTCCGCTGCTGTTTACCGCGCTGGGCAACGACTTTTGGAGCCTAAAGCTGAATGAGCCGATTGGTGCGTTGCCGCTGCAGATTTACAAGTATGCGAACTCGCCGTATGACGAGTGGCACCGGCTGGCATGGGCGGCGGCGCTGGTGCTGATTGTGATGATTATGGTTTCAGTGACGCTGGTTCGCGTGTTTGCAAGCCGCGGCGCACTTAAAGGGGGAAGTTAGTGGGAGTCGGAATACAAGTTGAGAACCTGAACGCCTGGTACGGGAGCACACATACGCTGCAGGACATCAACCTGCACATCCCGGCCAATCATGCGACGGCGCTGATTGGGCCTTCGGGCTGCGGCAAGTCAACGTTTGTGCGCTGCCTGAACCGGATGCATGAGACGAACCCGATTGCACGGGCGACGGGTACGGTGAAGATGGGCGACATCGATATCTATAAGGATGCGTCGCCGGTGGAGATTCGTCGGCGCGTTGGGATGGTGTTTCAGAGGCCCAATCCGTTTCCGACGATGTCGATTTACGACAACGTGGCGAGTGGACTGAAGCTGAACGGCTTTCGCAACAAGAAGATTCTGGATGAGACGGTGGAGCGCAGCCTGAAGCAGGCGGCGTTGTGGGAAGAGGTAAAGGACGACCTCAAAAAGAAGTCCGGCGCGAGCCTTTCCGGCGGGCAGCAGCAGCGAATGTGCATTGCGCGTGCGCTTGCGGTGGACCCTGAGGTGCTGCTGATGGATGAGCCGGCGAGTGCGCTGGACCCGGTGTCCACGTCCAAGATTGAGGACTTGATCTTCCAGTTGAAGAGCCAGTACACCATCGTGATTGTGACGCACAACATGCAGCAGGCGGCGCGTGTGGCGGAGAATACGGGTTTCTTTTTGAACGGGAAGATGGTGGAGTTCGATTCAACGCACAAGATTTTCACCAATCCGAAGGACAAGCGCACGGAAGACTACATTACGGGGAGGTTTGGCTGATGGCGACGCGGATCAAATTTCAGCAGAACCTCGATGACCTGAAAGAGCGCCTGCTGACGATGGCGGGCCTTGCCGAGCAGGCGATTCAACGCTCGATTGAGGCGTACCGGACGAGGGATTTGAGCATCTGCGAGCAGGTGTTCAAGGCAGAGCCGGCGATCAATCGGCTGGAGCGCGAGATTGACCAGATGGCACTGGATTTGCTCGCGATGGAGCAGCCGATGGCGATCGATCTGCGCTTCATTCTTTCAGTGATCCGCATCAACGCGGATCTTGAGCGCGTTGGAGATCAGGCTGTGAACATCGCCGTGCGGGTGCGCGAGATGGGCGCGTTTGCGAACATCGATTTGCCGGTGGATATTCCGAAGCTGGCCTCGCTTTCCTCCGCGATGGTGCGGCAGGCGCTTCAGGCGTTTATTGGGGCCGACGCGGAGTTGGCGCAGGCCGTGCTGCAACTGGATGATCAGGTGGATGAGATGAACGATGCGGCGTTTTATGCGCTGAGCTCTTTGATCAAGGAGAAGCCCGAGTTGACGCCGCAATCGCTGAATGCGCTGATCATCTCTCGTAACCTGGAGCGGGTGGGGGATCACGCGACGAACATTGCGGAGGATGTGATCTTCTGGGTGCGCGGTGCGGATGTGCGGCACAACAGTGTGGTGGTCTAGGCCTTGGCGCTGATGTCGTCATAGACGATGAGCGATGGAAGCAGGGGATAGTACAGCGCGAGCCGTAAGGGGTCGGGATCGGTGCTGAAGACGTTGGCGTACGACTGCATTTGTGAGCGGCAGGTTTCGCGTTGCTCCGTGAGGAAGACTTGCAGGTTACGTCCGCCGAGTGTGGCGGTCTTGTAATCGATGATCCAGAGGTGGTCGTTGCCGGGCGAGCGTGGGGCCGGGCCGGCGCGGAAGGTGCGGTCCATGCGGAGTGTAGTGAGTGAGCCCGAGCTGAGGGTGAGGGCGTTTTCCGTTGTGGCTGCTGGGTGAGGAGCGAGCACCCATCGCCCGTCCGGATCTGAGAGGGTGTTGCGAAGGGCGAGCAGGATGCGCGCCGCAAGGCGTTCGAGCTGAGCCGGCGCGAGTCCCGCGGCTCGCAGGGATTGCACGATGCGTGGGTGCCAGGTGGGGAGCTCCTCGGTCAGCGATGCGGTGGTGGTGCCGGCGGCAACGCGAAGCGTGAGCTGCTGCAGAAAAGCGTGGACTGCGTTGCCGAAGGCGCGGGAGGCGAAGCTGCCTTCTGGACGATCGAACGCGGGGAAGAGGTTGCGGTCCGGCAGGCCGTACGGGAGCGGATTCGCTGGTGCAGGTGAGACGTCCGAAGGGATTCGCTGGATGATGAGGGGCGGTCTCGATGCAGAGGCGGCGATGTCAAAGACGAGATCGTCGGGGGGGGGCGGTGAAGGAAGGGCCAGGATGGGTGTGGGTGCGGCAAGGAAATGCTCTTCCGCAGCGGGCCATGCGGAGGCGAGGAGGCTGGTGGCCGGCCGGGATATGTCACCGTCTTTGTTACGCATGGGCGCGGCGAAGAGGTGGAGTTCTTCGCGGGCGCGTGTGCAGGCGACGTAGAAGAGACGCTTACGCTCGGCTTCTTCGCGGGCGGATTCGATGCCGCGCATCCAGGCGTTGAGCTCCTTACTGGGCGTACCCTTGCCCTGAATGGGCGCAAGGATGCCGGGGGCGACGGAGTCGTCGGACCTGCCATCAACCTCAAGCCATGAGAGGAGGCGGCTGCGTGTGGCCTGCGCGGTGCGCTCCAACGCGGGCAAGAAAACGACGTCCCACTCCAGGCCCTTTGAACCATGGATCGTCATTAAGTCCACGGCACCCGGATGTACGGAGGGTGCGGCATAGAGCCTTGCGAGGCGGGCCTGCAGCATCGAGAGATCGAGGCGGGCGCCTGGAAGTTCAAGCTCTTCTAGCAGGGTGAAGAAGCGCTCCGCGTTGGTGATCTCCTCCTGCGTGGCGAAGGCTTCGGCGTGGAAGGAGCGCCATGTGCGTTCGACCCAGGGCGCAAGGCGGAGGCGGCCATGTTGCGCGAGGGCTGCGTGCATGACGGTGTAAAACGGTGTGAGCCGTGTGATGCCGTCTTCCGTGAGTAGATCGCCGCGGACGTCCATCAGATCAAACACGGTGCGGTGCGCGAAGGATTCGTCATCCGCGCCTGCGAGCAGGTGGAGGTCCGCGAGAGTGAGGCCGCACCAGGGTGTGCGCAGCAGCGCGAGCCACGCGGTTCGGTCCGCGGGGTGCAGCAGCGCACGGGTGAGGGCGACGAGGTCGAGGATCTCCTGACGTTCGGCGAGGGGTTCAATTTCCACGGCGCGGAAGGGAATTGCGGGCGCTTGCTTGAGAGTAGCGACGATCTCCAACAGATGCGAGCGGTTGCGTACCAGCACGGCGAGCGTCCAGGGCTCGGAGCGATTGGGCGGGAGAGGAAGAGCACGGCGGGCTTCGATGAGCGTGCGAATCTCGCGAGCGGCGGATGATCGCTGGATGCTCTGCAGGCTGCGTTTTTCGTTTGTGTCCGTGGTGTAGGACAGTACGCCGGTATGCCATGTGCGCGCGGCTACCGGGCCTTGGGAACGAGCGGCTTGTGCGGCGAGATACGGGACGAGCTCTGGCTGCGTCTCATCCGATTGTGCGGGGAAGAGGCGGGAGAAGTCGTCGTTGAAGGCATGGACGAGGTTGGCCTGGGAGCGGAAGTTACGTGTCAGGTGCAGTGGCGTGAGTGGAAGATCGCCGAGCTGCTTATGTAACATCGTTTGCACAAATCGCTCGACGCGGGCCTGGCGGAAGAGATAGATGGATTGCTTGGGGTCGCCAACGAGGAAGACGGTCTGGGAGTGGCCGTCCCAGCGTCGTGTGAGCAGATGGATGAGTTCATACTGGCTGGTGGAGGTATCCTGCATTTCATCCACGAGCAGGTGCTGGAGGTTGAGGCCGGTGGCGACGGCGAGGTCTTCTACTGAGGCGTCGCGGCGGAGAGCTGAGCGGGCGAGCAGGCCGAGCTCGGCAAAGTCGCACTCGCCACGGTCTGCGAAGACAAACTGCAGCTCCACGAGAGCGCGGCTAAGGACACGAAAGAGGGATTTGGCAACGGCCCACTGCTCCGGCGGATACTCAGATGGTGGGAGCGCTTTGACGGAGCAGAGCGTCTTGCACAGCTCGGGGTTGTCACGGACGCGGTCAATGAGCGCGAGTAACTGCTTCTTGTGATCAGGACGGATCATGAAGCCGATGACGTTGACATTGAGGCTCTTGCGGAAGGTCTTGCTTGAAGGTGCGACCAGTAGATCGATGAGGGCACGCCAGTGGTCGAGGTGCTCGGCTTTTTCACCGGGAAGGTTGTAGCGGCCCGCGCAGATGGCGATAGGCGATGGATTGCCGTTGTAGCCTTCGGCATGACCCATGTCCGCGGCGAGCATGCAGAGTTCGTTCAAGACGTCTGCGGGGAGCGCCTTGGCGAGGCGGCTAAGTCCGCGGCAGATGGCCTGGTCAAGCGCCTTCTCAAGCTTTGGCAATACCTCGGTCTGAAGCCATGCGTCGTCGAGCTCGGACGGAATGATGGGAATAAGTTCGCCCCACTGGTCACGCCATTCCAGCATGGATGCAATGAGGGATTCGCATTCCGCGAGGTTGGCGTCACGATGCAGGAGGATGGTTTCAAGTGCGTGACTCAGAGCGCGATCCTCGCCGCCGAGCAGCAAGAGGGTTCGTCGCGCGGCTTCTGCATAGAGTGTCTGTGCGTCCTCCGTGGGTGCGAGCGCGGCAGAGGCTCCGGAGAGGATGGGCAATGAACGCGCGATATCCGCGGAGATGGAATCGATGGTGCGGATGTTGAGGCGACGGGGATAATCGAGCAGGCTCCAGCCGTGGCGGCGGTCTTGTGCGAGGACGGCTGCGGCAAGCGGACGGGTGAGGCGGTCGAACTCGTTGACGGGCTCAACTCCGTTGCTGGCGGCTTGCAATTGACCCAGGACGCGATCGCGCATCTCCACGGTGGCCTTGCGGGTGAAGGTGATGGCGAGTATTTGTGCGGGATCGGTTACGTTCTCCTGCGAGAGCAGTTTGAGGAAGCGCTGGATGAGCAGGCCGGTCTTGCCGGAGCCGGCGGGGGCCTCCACGATGAAGGACCGAGTGGCATCCAGGGCAGCAGTGCGGGCTTCGGAGTCACCCGCGGTTGCAGCCTTGGGGACCAGGAAGAGTTCAGCCACGTGATGTCTCCAGATCCATTGCTGCTTGCGCATCGTCGTCGTCGAAGGCCTGGAGCGCAGCGGGATTCAGGCGGCACAGAATGCGGTAGGAGCAGTAGCCGCAGGTCTTTGGATAAGATTTTGGTTCGGGTCTTGCTTCGCCTTCATAGAAAGAGTTTGCGAGCGAGAGTAGCACTCTGCGCCACTCGGCAACTTGATCTTCCATGGCGAGGGTCATCTTTGCCGGCTTGCCGAAGACGTCCTGGGTATCGGCGAATCCTTTCAATGCAAGCTCGTCGCCGGCACGCAGCAGAGCGAAGGCAACGCCGGCAACGGGTTCCGCGGAAAGGATGGCATAAAGCGGAAGCTGCGGCGCGTCGGGCCGGTCTGTAAGCCACTCCGCGGGACGTGCGAGCCCGGTCTTGTAGTCCAGGATGACTGGGCCGGCTTCCGTCTCGTCGATGCGGTCCACGCGCAGCGAGAGACGCAATGAGCCGAGCGGCACGTCGGCGAGGCGCTTCTCACTATGTCGCACGGCGAAGACGGGGCGGGTGCGTTCCAGCTCGATCCAAGGGCGAAGAAGGTTTGAGAGCCGTTGACGCTGCGTGTTGAGGTAGGCTGCATCCCACGTCGTTTCAGCAGTGGCCGGCAGAGCTTGAAGCGCATCGTCGATGCACTCTTCGAGGATCGCATCCGCTTGCTGTCGTGGAAGTTTGAGCAGCGTGGGCTGATCTTCAACGCGATTCCAGAAGCGTTCCATGACCGCGTGGACCAGGCTGCCGCGCTCCATTGCATCGAGTCCCGTGGAACGCACGTCGGGCTCGCTGGATCGGAGACGATGCTCAGCAAAGGCCCGGAAGCCGCAGGCTGCCTGGAGTTGAAGAATCTGTGCCCCGCCGCGGATGACGCGATCCGGAGGGGGCGGTATGGACGTTGTGTCCTCAATCTGCTGCATGGGGAGAGGCGTGAGCGTGGGGGGCTCGACGATGTCTGCAAAGGGTTCAAGCGCAAGGCCGGTCAGCGCGGGCGAGATGCTTTGCTCGCCCTCTTCAGCGTGACGTGCGAAGCTGAAGACGACTTGCGCGGCAGAGCCTGCGATCCGTTGGGTCAGCGCGCAGGCCGCCGCGTGGTCGCGGGCGGTGTCCGAACCCGGCAGGCCGAGCGAACGTTGCAACTGCCATGGCAGCAGCGGCGAAGCGGATGCGGACTGGGGCCAGGAGAGATCGCCCGCGCCCAGGAACCACAGGGCATCAAAGGGCACGCCGCCGACCTCAAGCGGCCCCATGATCTGGACAGGGGCGTTGCGCGACTCCGGGGCGAAGATGATCTGTTGCATGATGCGTGTGAGCGACAAGAGCGCCTCAGGCGCGGTCACGCGGGAGCCGTCGAAGTCCAGCGTGGCAAGTTCATCCAACGCACTGTTCAGACGACGATGCGTCTGGAACGCGAGCGAGTCTGTGTTCGCGGTGTGGGACCATCCAGCCGCTTCCAGGAGACTGCGAAAGACTTCAGCCCATTCTCCGTGTGGCTGTGGCGTGTTGTTGGTGAGCTTCTCCGCATGAGCAAGGCGGTGCAATGATTTGAGCCGATGCAAGAGGGAGGCAAGTTGCGGGCGGCGGGTGGACGACTCGATGAGGTGGATGACGGCCTGGAGCGAGAGCTGCGGGCGAAGGAGCCGGAGCTTGCGCAGCTCCATTGCGTCAAACTCCGCCGCGGCAAGCTGCTCGTTTTTCGAAGAGGATGCGCCGAAGAAGGGCGAGAGAAGCAACTGGCTGATGGCAGGGAATGGCAGCGGCTCAAAGGTCCAGCGGAGCAGGTCCAACGCGGCGACGGCCATGGGGGTCTCCGCGAGTGGATGTCCGAGCGAGAACTCGAAGGGGCCGGTGAGCGCGGGGTCCTGGGTGACGCGCTCAAGTTCAGGAGCAAGGATATGGCCGAAGACGCGGGCGATGGTGGCGCGACGTTCAGCAAGGTTGGGTACGACGACTGCAACGCGGAGCTCAGGAGAAGCCTCAAGCGATCGCCGAATCCAATGCGCTGCGGCTTCGAGCTCCGTGCGTTCCTCCGGGGCTTCGTATCGTCCTGGGGTGTCCTGTGCGGCCGAGGTCTTGTGCGCAACTACGTCATAGCCAGCCTGGCGGATGGATTCGAAGAGGCCGGTGAAGGAAGGCGTCAGAAGATCGAAATCGACGAGGGCTAAACCCGCGTCACCGACCGGGAGCTCTCCTTCTGCCACGGCCTGCTGGAGGGCTGAAGGGAGCTGTGCGGAGGTGATGAAGTCGCTTCTGCGCAGCGCTTGCTCAAAGCTCCGGGCCCAGCGCTGGAAGGCCCGTGTGTCGGTGCTGATGCCGGTCTCATGCAGGCGAGCGCGACCGTTGTGTGTGCAGAGGAGATGCCAGGCCGCAGCGGCCATCGCGGCCAGGGGATCGAGCGTGCGCAGCGCGGAGATCTCAGGGTCGGCGGCGAGGATGCGGCGCCATAAGGAGAGCTCCTGCGTTCGGTTGAGCAACATGGCGGTGACCGTGCCGGCGACGGTCATTCTGTGCCAAAGCTGGGTTGTCCAGGAGTCGAGCGCGAAGATCTCCGGGGGCGTCCAGCGCGGGGTGCCGGAGGTACGCATCGTCTCATCGAAGGAGCGCCGCAGCGCGTGGGCCATGCGTTGATTCGGCGTCAGAACGGTAGCGCCGCGGGCCAGAACTCCGGCGATCGCTTGGGGGAGGCCGGAGACGCGCTTCGCAACTGGATCCATACCCTCGTTTATACGCTGGTGAGAGGCGGAAATCCGGTCTGCAACTGCTCCTGTGGAGGGCTATGCCGTCATGGCCGGGTGGCGTCCGCGGAGGCTGGCAGAAAACTTAGAGCCAGCAGTAAAACTGCCGCCGCAACTGGGATGGCGAGCGCTACCTGGAGTGCACCCACGTGAGTGGAGACGAGGCCCATTATCGCGGGCAGCGCGGCCGCTCCAAGACCCGAAGCGGCCAGTACGATGCCGGCTTTGCGAGCCGGCGGCCGGTGCGCAAGCAGCATGGCAAAGGTGGCAGGGAAGACCGGCGCGAGCGTGATGCCCAGCAGCACCGCGAAGCCGGCGATGACGATGGTCTCGTGCGCGGTGGCGAGCGCGGCGGCAAGCATCGCGGACAGCGCTAAAGCTGCACGAACGAGCGTGCGATCGCGCATGCGAAGCAGCAGCCACGCGGCCAGGGCACGGCCCGCAGTCAGGCCGGAGAGCAGCAGAACCATGGTGTACTCGCTCAGGACCAGTGAGTCGCGGCCATACCGTAGCGCGAAGGTGGTGAGCCAGGCGCTAAGGCAGGTCTCCAGGCCTCCATAAATGAAGAGGAGGATGAAGAAGTAAAGGAATATCACCTTGGGGAAGGCTGCTGCGGGTCTATGGATTGCGGCTGCCTGAGGGTTCAATTCTGCGGGCTGGGATCTCGATTGCTGCAGCAGCCAGAGGGCGCTGAGCAGGAAGAGCGTCGCAAAGGCGCTGAGTAGCCATGACAATGCGAAGTGCGGAGCAAGCCATGCAGCCAGCAGCGGAGAGAGCAGCGCGCCCAGACTCCAGGAGAGGTTGATGCGAGAGAGCGCGGCCCCGCGCTGGGTTGCGCTGCGGTTTCCCGCGATGATGTTGACGGTGGTGATGGCGCGACCGATGCCGAAGCCGCCTACAACAAGCCCGCAGCAGGCCAGGGCCAATCCAGTTGCGAAGGCGAAGAGGTACAGGCCAGCGGCCGCGGCGATAAGGCCCTCCAGCGTGCCGCGCCGCAGGCGATACGATGTGCTGACGCCACCCAGAAATGAACCGCAAAACTGGCTGGTCAGCAGCAGGCCGCTCTGCGCATCTGTCAGGTGCCAGTGTGCAGCGACGAGCGGCAGAATGGGGCCAAGCAGCATCGTGCCCAGGCCATTGAGCACGGCGACCGCATGCAGCAGTGGGACGGATGGTGCGTCAGTGCGCTCGTGCGTCTCCCTGCTGGATGCCGCCGACCCTTGATTGTTCATGCAGCCATTATCATGGTTAAAGGAGTCTTCGCGATGCGTTTGAAGTTTGCTGTCCTGGTCTGCGTGGTTGCCCTGGTGGCCGGGTGTCGGTCTAACACGTCCACGCACGCCGATGCCTTGCCGGAGAAGACCTTCGCGATGCGCGGCAAGATCGTCGCCGTCAATGCCGCTTCCGGCGAGATCACGGTCGATCACCAGGCCATCCCCGGCTTTATGGAGGCGATGACGATGCCCTACAAGCTGGTGGATGCCAACACCGTCAGCGAGATGCATCCGGGGGACGTCATTACGGCGCGCGTTGTGGTGCACTATGACGCGGCAGGACCGTTGAGCCCCAGGCTGGATCATGTGGTCATCGTGGCGCAGGCGCGGCCGGATACGAAGCCGACGGTCAGCTATCACGTTCCGCAACCAGGCGATGCGGTGCCGGATTTTCAATTGTTGAACCAGAACGGTAAGCGCATCCACCTGTCGCAGTTCAGAGGCAGGGTGTTGCTGGTGACCTTCATCTATACGCGTTGTCCGATGGCCGATTTTTGCCCGCGCATGAGCGAGAATTTCGCAGAGATTGATAAAGCATTGGCGACGGATCAGGCTGTCTATGGCAGAACCCATCTGCTGAGCGTCAGCTTTGACCCCACGTACGATACGCCCGCGGTGCTGCGCAGTTATGGAGGTGCGCATACCGGTCGATTTACAGACGAGGACTTTCGTCATTGGGACTTCGCGGCACCTTCCCAAGCGGAACTGCCACGGCTGGAAGAGTATTTTGATATAGGCGTGACCGGCAATGATCCGGCGACACTCATGCATTCGCTTTCGACAATCTTGATTGGCAGGGATGGGAAGGTCATCGCCTGGTATCCGACCAAGGACTGGAAGCCGGCAGAGCTGGTGGCACAGATCAAAACAGCCGCGGGATAGTGCGCGCTTTCGCGTATCGTTGAGAGACGCAGACACAAGGTTTTGGATTGCAGGAGGGCAGGCTACGTGGCAAAGTTGACCATCGTTTTCGGTGTGCTGTTGATCGTTGTTGGAGTTACGGGCTTCTGGCTGACCGGGCACATGCACCCGACGGCGCTCATTCCGAGTCTCATCGGCTTGCTGTTGGCCCTCAGCGGTGGCCTGGCGATCACGGAAGATGCCAAGAAGCGCATGTTGTGGATGCACATCGCGGTCACGGTTGGGCTGCTCGGCTTTCTGGGCACCATCAAGTCTGCGTTCGATGTCTTTGCGCTTGCCCACGGCAAGGAGTTTCCACACCCCATTGCGGTGGAGGAGAAGGCCGCGACCTGCCTTTTTTGCCTGCTCTTTGTGGCTTTTTGTGTGCGGTCCTTTATTGAGGCGCGGCGTGGACGTATCGGCGCGGTCTAGTTCTGAAAGGTTGAGTGTATGGCGACACGTCTGAGTGCTTCAAGTTTTGGTGGAGGGATGCCTACCGGTGACCGGCCCTCGCGCGGCACCGGACGCGCCATTGCGGCCGGGCTAACGGCATCCAAGCCTAAGCCGAGCTTCAGGAAGGTGTGGCCTCAGGTCTGGACGCTGGTGCGTCCGCGCCGGATGCTGCTGGCCGGCAGCTTCCTGTTGATGATTGTCAACCGCGCCTGCGGGCTGGTCTTGCCGGCGTCCTTTCGCTATCTCATCGATGGCGTGATGACGCATCACAACCTCGGCATTTTATGGAAGATTGTAGCTGTCGTCGTGTCAGCGACGGTGGTGCAAGGCATCACGTCTTACGTGTTGACGCAACTGCTTTCCACTGCGGGACAAAGACTGATTGCAGATCTGCGGAAACAGGTACAGTCTCATATCGGTCGTCTGCCAGTTGCGTTTTATGATGAGAACCGGACCGGTACGCTGGTCGCTCGCATTATGACGGACGTTGAGGGGGTTCGGAACCTCATCGGCACGGGTGTGGTGGACTTCGTGGGCGGCGTACTGACGGCCATCTTCGCGTTCTGTTACCTCATCTCGCTGAGCGTGGAGATGACGCTGCTTACCTTCGTCATCCTGGTGCTCTTCGGGCTCATTCTGCAGCGGGCTTTCAAGACTATTCGGCCAATCTTCCGTGAGCGTTCGAAGATCAATGCGGAGGTCACCGGTCGGCTGACGGAGTCGCTGGGCGGTGTGCGTGTGGTGAAGGGGTACCACGCGGAGGACAGCGAGGCGGAGGTCTTCTCGGGCGGCGTGAAGCGGCTGCTCGATAACGTCATCTCATCGCTCACCGCGCAGTCGATGATGTCGCTCGCGTCGACGACGGTGCTTGGCGTGGTGACTGCGCTGATCATGTACCTCGGCGGCCATCAGGTGGTCGCGGGCAAGCTGACGACGGGGGGCTATGTGACCTACGTTGCGTTCCTCGCCTTCATGGTTGCGCCCATTGCGCAGCTTGTTTCCATTGGCACGCAGTTGACGGAGGCAGTTGCTGGACTCGACCGGACGACCGAGATTATGAATGAGCGTGAAGAGGACGCTGACCCCGCGCGCACGCTTGCGATGCCGGTGATCCAGGGCGACGTCGCCTTTGAGGATGTGGTCTTTGAGTACGAGGCAGAAAAACCTGTGCTGCACGGCATCAGCTTCGACGCGCGTCCCGGCACGGTGACGGCGCTGGTCGGCTCCAGCGGCTCGGGAAAGTCGACCATCATTTCGCTGATCTGCGGCTTTCACACCGCCACGTCTGGCCGCATCCTGGTGGATGGGCTGGACCTCGCAAACGTGCGGCTCAGCAGCTATCGCGACCAGTTGGGCGTTGTGCTGCAGGAGACATTTCTCTTCGATGGAACGATCCGGGAGAACGTACGCTTCTCCCGTCCCGGTGCGACGGATGAGATGCTAATGGAAGCCTGCCGGATCGCGCGTGTGGACGAGTTTGCAGAGCGCTTTCCGGAGGGCTACGAGACGATCGTGGGCGAGCGTGGCGTGAAGCTTTCGGGCGGCCAGCGGCAGCGGCTTTCCATTGCACGAGCCATTCTGGCGGACCCGCGCATCCTGATCCTTGACGAGGCCACGAGCTCGCTTGACTCTGAGAGCGAAGCGATGATCCAGGGAGGCCTCAATCACCTGATGGCAGGCCGCACGACCTTCGTCATCGCGCACCGGCTCTCGACCATCCGCAAGGCGGATCAGATTCTGGTGGTTGAGCAGGGGAATATTGTGGAGCGCGGCACACATGAGTCGCTGTATGCGCTGGAGGGCCGGTACTTCGATCTCTACACCCGCCAGCATGGCCTGGAGACGAACCTCTTTCTCGCTCCAGGCGAGGGCGATGCGCTTGCGGCTGAGGTGAAGGCCTAAGCCTCTACGCCAAGCTCGCGCAGCAGGAAGGCGTAATCGAAGGCGATCTCTTTCAGGTAGTCGTAACGGCCGGAGGCGCCGCCGTGTCCGGCCTCCATGTTAATGTGCAGCAGCAGTGGCGTATTGTTTCGCTTTAAGGTCCGCAGCCGCGCCACGTACTTGACTGGCTCCCAATACATCACCTGCGAGTCGTTGAGGCTGGTCTTCACCAGCATGGCCGGAACCGCGTCCGTCTTCAGCTTTTCAAGATTCTCATACGGCGAGTAGCCCAACATGTAGGCGAACGCCTCCGCCTCATTCGGGTTACCCCACTCCTCATATTCGGCCACCGTCAGGGGCAGGGTTGCGTCCAGCATGGTGTTCATCACATCCACAAACGGCACATGCGAGAGCACGACGCGGAACAGATCCGGCCGTTGGTTCACGACGACGCCCATCAGCAATCCGCCTGCGCTGCCACCTTCAATGGCGACCCGGTCGCGAGCGCCATAGCCTTCACGCACCAGGTCTTCCACGACCGCGATGAAGTCCGAGAAGGTGTTCTGTTTGACCATCATTTTGCCTGCGTCGTGCCACGCATCGCCAAGCTCTCCACCGCCGCGAATATGCGCGTACGCCAGCACGACGCCGCGATCCAGCAGCGCCAGCCGCGCAGGGCTGAAACCGACCGGAAGCGCATAACCATACGAGCCATAACCATAGACGTACAGCGGATTCTCGCCTGTCTCGCGGTCGCGCGTGGGACGAAATGTGTCCCTTCGATAAACCAGCGAGACCGGCACCATGACGCCATCATGCGCCGCCACCCAAAGCCGCTCAGAGGCGTACCGGCTGGAGTCGAAGCCGCCTGGAACCTCCTGCTGCTTCAGCAGCCGCGAAACAGCCGTGGGAACGTCGTATTCGTACACCGACGCGGGCGCCACCAGCGAGGTGTAGCTGTAGCGGAAGCGCGTCGTTTGAAACTCACGATTGGCGCTTGCGCCGGCAGTATACGTCGGCTCTGGAAAGGTGATCTCACGATAGTCGCCCAGCGTACCGTCGGGTGCCAGGTCGAAGACGCTGAGCGTGGGCAGCCCAGCTTTGCGTTCGGACAGGACACAGAAGCTTTGAAAGAGGTCGAAGTCTTCGAGCGGTACGTCCTCCTCGCCCAGGAAGAGTTCCGCCCATGACGAACGGTCCGGCGCATTCACCGGCGCGGTCACCATACGGAAGTTGCGCGTCGTATCGTTGGTGCGGATGTAGAAGGTTCCGTCGCGGTGATCCGGATAGTACTCCTGATCGTTAATGCGGGGCGCCATTAATGTGAGCGCTGAGAGGGGTGCATCCGCCGGCAGAAAGCGATACTCGGAGGTGGTGTGACTTCCGCTCTCGACCAGGATGTACCTGCCGTCGCGGGTGCGGCCAACGCCCACGTTGAAGCGTTCATCCGCCTCCTCAAAGATCATTGGGTCCGCATCGGCTGTGCCCACGGCGTGCCGAAAGACCTTATCCTGCCGCTTGGTCGTCTCGTCCTCAGTCGTATAAAAAAGCGTGGCTGAGTCTGCCGCCCACGCAAAGGAACCCACACGTTCCGCCGTATCCGGCAGGTCCTGCCCGGTGGTCAGATCGCGAAGGCGCAGCGTGTATTGGCGGAAGCCGGTGTTATCGGTCGAGTAGGCCAGCAGCCGCGTGTCAGGGCTGACGCTCATCCCGCCGACGGACATGAAAGCCTGCCCCTGTGCGAGTGCGTTCACGTCCAGCATCACCTCTTCAGGCGCCTCCGGATCCAACAGCAGAACGCCGTCCTCATCTCGCAGGCCGTGCCGCCTGCAGTGGATGGGGTACTGGCTCCCTTCCACCGTCCGTGTGGAGTACAGCCAGCCCTTGTCCGGCACGGGGACCGATTCATCCGTCTCTTTGATATGCGAAAGCATCTCCTGATAGAGCCTGCTCTGGAGCTCGCCGGTGGACTGCATCGCGGCGGCGGTATAGGCATTCTCTGCCTCCAGGTGCGCCAGCAGCTCCGGAGAGGATTTCTCGCGCATCCACGCGTAATCGTCCTGCAGGGTGTGTCCGTGGAGAACGGTCCTGGTGGGCTGGCGGCGGGCGACGGGCGGTGCTTCAGACTGCGGCATACTCAAAAGGAACTCCAACCATAAGGATACAGCGCGGCCCCGGTCTGCAGCCAAACGGGCAACCGATCGCAGAAGCCTTTCACCACGTAGGAGGAAGAGCGTACTATCTCTGCCAACAGAGTTTTGTGCGCAAGGCACTCACTCGGAGGATTCTATGCGGATCGACCGGCTCAAGCTCTTCCTTTTCGCCATGGCTGCGCTGGCGGCGCCCTTAATGCTGCACGCGCAGGACCCATCCAGCGTCGATCCCGCCGCCGCCGCCCAGACCGCCGCCATGACTCCGGGGGCGCCGCGTCCGCAGCACCAGGGTTACTCGCAGGACTCGGCTTCCGGTGCCTCCATCGACGCGCAGTCCATGAAGGACAAGCAGTTCGTCCGCAAAGCTTCCCAGGGCGGTGTCGCGGAGATTGAACTAGCCAGGCTTGCGCTACAGAAGAGCGCGAATGACAGTGTCAAGACCTTCGCCCAGAAGGTGGTTGAGGACCATACTGCCATTGAAGACGGCATGAAGCCCGTCGCCGTCTCCCTTGGAATCATGACGCCCAAACGCATGGACAAGCCGGAACAGTCCGAATACGACAAGCTCAACACCCTGTCCGGGACAGATTTTGACAAGGAGTACATCCTCTTTACTGCGCTGGACCACCGTAAGACGCTGCGTGAGTTCCGTGAGGAGTGGATCGCTGCCAGCGACCCGCAGCTCAAGGACGCCATCATGAAGGATGGCAAAATCATCCACCAACACCTGGTCCAGGCAGAGAAGCTGGCCAAGGACAACGGCGTCGAGCTTCCCCCGCGTCCCCGTCCTGCTCCCTCCGCGCAGTAGCGGCAGGGAACTTCCGTGTCACAACCAGCGTAGACTTGGGTCTGGATGCTCATGATGCGCCGTCTCTCACGCCTGCTCGTATGTCTGCTTCTACTTCCTATCGGCCTTCTCCGCGCGGAGAAGGTGGCCGACCTTCCGCTTCCCACCTCGTATGTCAATGACTTCGCCGGTGTGCTGAGCCCGGCGACCAAGCAGACACTCGAAGACCTGTGCGTCCAGTTGCACCAGAAGGCCAACGCGGAGATCGCCGTCGTCACCATCAACACACTGGACGACGGCCAGACCATCGACGAGTTCACCGGCCAGTTGGAAGAGAAGTGGAAGTTCGGCAAGAAGGGCTCGGACCGCAGCGCCATTTACGTTCTCGCCGTGCAGTCCCGCAAGGTCCGGGTGGAGGTTGGCTACGGGCTTGAGGGCATCCTGCCGGACGCCAAGGTGGGCCGCATTCTGGACCAGGCGCTCCCTGCCGAGCAGCAGGACGATTGGAACCAGGCTGCTAGGACCGCGGTGGACGGCGTTGCGCAGGTGATCGCCACGGACGCACAGGTGACGCTGACGCCTACTGTCCACCGCTACCATCGCGAGGGCCAGCCCGCCGGCCGAAGTCAGGGCTTCAGCGGTGGCCAAATCATTCTTGGCGTCATCTTCCTCGGCATCCTCGCGGTGCTGATCCTTACCGGCAACGCCGGCTGGGCGTGGATGCTCCTGTGGAGCGTCATGGGCGGGGGTGGAGGCGGAGGCGGAGGCCGGGATGATGACGACCGTGGCGGCGGAGGCTTTGGAGGCATGGGCGGAGGCAGTTCCGGCGGCGGCGGAGCTTCGCGGGACTTCTGAGGCTCGCCCTTTGAACTCAGGGTGATACAGTTTAGCCGGATGCTCTGATGCCCGGGAACTCGAAGGGCGCCGCATCCGTAACATTGCAGTGGAGGATTCACATGAAGGGTTTGTGGGTAGGTCTGGGCATCGCGGGCGTGTTCGTGCTGGTGCTCCTCTTCGGCGCGGGAAGTTTCTTCAGCGCTAAGAACACGATGGTGCAAAAGAATGAAGATGTGGACGCGGCGTACGCGCAGGTGAACGTGCAGCAACAGCGCCGCATGGATTTGATCCCGAATCTGGTCGCCTCGGTGAAGGGTTACGTGGCGGAAGAGACGACTGTGCTGACCAACATCGCCAATGCACGCGCAGGCGTGATGGCAGCGACTGACCGCGCCAGCAGCATTCAGGCGAACCAGAAGCTGGACGTCGCCATCAGCCCGCTGCTCCGGCTGCAGGAGGCCTATCCGAACCTGAAGTCCAACGAGCAGTTCCGGACTTTGACTGACGAGCTTGCCGGCACCGAAAACCGCATCGCCACGGAGCGGCGCCGCTATGACCAGACGCTCCGCGACTACAACGTCTACATTCAGCAGTTTCCCCAGAGCTTCTGGGCCGGCTTCACGCCGTACCGCTACCGCAACGAGTACTTCAAGGGCGATGCCTCCAACAGCGTCGCGCCGAAGGTCGATTTCGGCAAGTAATCTCATCCGCTGTTGACCAACCAGAGCCGCCGCCCCGTGCGGCGGCTCTTCCGTCTGCGGTCCACCCTTCCGCGTGGCGTACCATTCCGGAAGGGCTCCACGTATGAGACAGGAAAATCACAGGACGAGCGTCTCCGCCCTGATGGGCACGGTCGTCGCCGACTCAGGCGGACGAACCATGGGCCGCGTCTCCGAGTTTGCCGTGCGCCCCATGCACGATGCCTGCCATGTGGAGGCGCTCGTGCTGCGCCTTGCCTCGTCGGGACGCAAGGGTGCGCCGTCGCTGGTCCCGATGGACGCGCTGCGCCGACAGCCGGACGGTCATCTGCAACTGCTGGAAGGCAAATCCGCCGTCGAAACCGCAAACCTTGATGAGTACCTTCTGCTTGAACGCGACCTCCTTGACCAGCAGATCATCGACATCCACGGCCATAAGGTCGTTCGCGTCAACGACGTCGATCTCGTCTGGGAGATGGTCGGGGAGGACTGCAACGAGCTGTCCCTGCGCATCGCCGAGGTAGAGGTGGGCGTGCGCGGTGCCATGCGCCGCCTGCTGAAAGGCATCCCGCAGGACGCGGTTGAGCGCCTGACCAGCCGCATTAAGCCCCGCGTCATCCCCTGGGATTTTGTGGACCTTATTGACCGCGACCCCAGCCGCCGCGTCCGCCTGAAGATCGAGCAGGATCGCCTCTCCAAGATGCACCCGTCCGATCTCGCGGACATCCTGGAAGAACTCGCTCCGGCCGAAGGCCTCGCCCTCTTCTCCAGCCTCGATGAAGAGGTCGCCGCAGACGCGCTGGAAGAGGTGGAGCTCAGGACCCAGAAGACCCTCATTGAATCGCTCGACTCCGAGACGGTCGCCGGCATCATTGAGGAGATGGACCCCGGCGCCGCAGCCGATCTCCTCTCCGAGCTCTCCCACGAGCGCTCCGGCGCCATCCTCGGCGAAATGAACGAGAAGGAGCGGCATGAGGTCGAGGAACTCCTTGAATATGCCGCGGACTCCGCTGCCGGCCTTATGACCACGGACTTCGTCGCCGTCCAACTGACCACCGCCATTCCCCAGGCGCTGGAGGCCCTCAGGACGTTCGAAGGCGACCTCGAGACCATCACGGAGATCCTGCTGACGGATGAGTCCGGCCACCTGACCGGCCAGGTCTCGGTGGCGCGTCTGCTTGTCGCGCAGCAGGACTCCGCAGCCACGCTGGAGGCCCTCAACGAAGGCCACGTGGTCACGTCGGACCAGAACGCAAACGGTCGCAAGGTCGCTGAATTGTTCGATAAATACAACCTGCGATGCTTGCCTGTGCTGGACTCGGACAAGCGGCTTGTCGGCGTTATCCGGCCGGAGCATGTCATCGGCTGGCTCCGCCACAAACACTGAGACCACCGCCCGCAGCAGAAGGGAACTGAAGCGCCATGCGGATTCTGTACGCAGGCCAACTCGCATACGGAGACTCCGCGCGCTTCCGCCTGTGGACGCTGGAGCGGCTCGGCCACACCGTGATCCCGTTTGAGATTAGCGGCTATCAGTCCCGTAATCCCTTGCTGCATAAGCTTGAGTTCCGCCTCGCCGCCGGCCCGGGCGTCGCTCGCCTGAACGCGGACCTCCTCGCCCTTGCAGAGCGCGAACGCCCGGACGTCTTCTGGGCGGACAAGGTCCTCAAGCTGCGCCCCTCGACGCTCGAGCGCATGAGCCAGATGGGCATCACCACCGTCAGCTACATGATCGATAACGCCTTCGGTCCGCGCAAGGATCCCGGCTGGCGCCTCTACGTCAAAGACATCCCCTTCTTCGATCTCCACGTCACCCAGCGCGACATCAGCCTCCCCGACTACATCTCACGCGGCGCCCGCAGCGTCATCAAAATTCAAACCGCTTACGAACCCACCATCCACTTTCCGCCACCCTCCGGCTGGTCGGACGCAGACCGCGACCGGGGCGTCTCGTTCATCGGCACACCGTACGACAACCGCGCCGCCGCCCTGCGCAAGCTTGGCGAGGCGGGCCTGCCCATCGCCATCTCCGGCAACCGCTCCGCCTGGACGCGCGAACTGCCGCAACCCCTCATGGACCGCATCTTCGTTGGCGGAGAACTCTATGAGAAGGAGTACCGCGAAGGAATCTGGCGCTCGAAGATCAATCTCAGCTTCCTCACCCGCGCCAACCTGGACGAGTACACGCACAAAAGTTTTGAGATCGCCGGCTGCGGCGGCTTCCTGCTCGCCGAACGCTGCCCCGGCCACTCCGCCAGGTTCGTTGAAGATCAGGAGGCCGTTTTCTTTGAAGGCTATGACGAGCTGAAGAAAAAAATCGAGCGTTACTTGCCGGACGAGGCCACCCGCACCCGCATCGCCGCCGCCGGCCACGCCCGCGCCGTGCGCGATGGTTACCACAACGACGCTCAGGTCGGCCTCATCCTCGCCCGCATCGCAGACCTCCGCGCCTGACGCCGGCGCCACGTTCGCCAGCAAGGTTCCCCCTCACCTTTCCTTACCCTCTCGTCATCCCCGTGGGTTAGCCTGTCAATAGCTTCAACTCAGCCGCACACTCGCTCCTCTTCGTGCATCGTTGTACGGCACCTCACAGACGGAAATTTCGATGCAGACAAAGCCGCGCCCCAGCCTCGTGATCTCCCCACCGAGCCCCGCCATCCCCGGAACGGGGGCCTGACCGTGGCATCCCGCTTCTCGCTCAAGTCGTTGTCGCTCAAGTCCTGGCGCGTCCGCCTCTTCCTCTTCTTCGCCGTGCTTGGCCCTGGCTTCATCACCGCCAACGTCGATAACGACGCCGGCGGCATCTTTACCTACTCCGCTGCCGGCGCGGCCTATGGCTACACGCTGCTCTGGACCATGATCCCCATTACCCTCGCGCTCATTGTCGTGCAGGAGATGTGCGCGCGCATGGGAGCGGTCACCGGAAAAGGTCTTTCGGATCTCATCCGCGAAGAGTTCGGCTTCCGCATGACCTTCATCGTCATGCTCCTGCTGGTCGTGGTGAACTTTACCAACGTCATCGCGGAGTTCGTCGGCATCGCCGGCAGCATGAGCCTCTTTCACCTTAGCAAGTACATCAGCGTACCCTTCTGCGCGGTGCTGGTCTGGGCGCTCATCGTTAAAGGCGATTACAAGAAGGTCGAGAAGATCTTCCTCGTCGCCAGCGTCTTTTACATCGCCTACATCATCACCGGTGTATTGAGCCAGCCGGACTGGCACAATGCCCTCATTGAGACCATCAAATTACCACCTCGCCGCGTATGGAGCGACAAGGCGTATGTCTATATGACGGTTGGAGTTATCGGCACCACCATCACACCATGGATGCAGTTTTACCTGCAATCCTCCATCGTGGAAAAAGGCGTCACAGTGCGCCAAATGAAAGCCTCCCGCATCGACGTCATCGTAGGATCCATCTTCACGGATATTGTCGCCTGGTTCATCGTCGTGGCCTGTGCCGCCACGCTCTTCGTCCACGGCATCCATGAGATCCCGGACGCCTCCGTCGCAGCCCAGGCCATGAAGCCGCTTGCCGGCGATTACGCCTTCATCCTCTTCGCCGTCGGCCTCTTCAACGCCTCGCTCTTCGCTGCGTCCATCCTGCCGCTTTCCACCGCGTACACGGTCTGCGAGGGCCTGGGCTTTGAGAGCGGCCTGGACAAGAGCTGGAACGAAGCCCCGTTCTTCTACTGGTTTTACACCCTGCTGATCGGCCTGGGCGCGGCCGTCGTGCTCATTCCGCACTTCCCCATGCAGGCCTTCGCCATCATGTCGCAGGTACTCAACGGCGTCCTGCTTCCCGTCGTGCTCATCTTCATGCTCAAACTCATCAACAAGCACGAACTCATGGGCAAGTACGTCAACTCGCTTTTATTCAACATCGTCGCCTGGATCACTGCGGGAATCGTCATCGTGCTGACGATGGTTTACGTCTGGGGCCAGATCCACGGCTGAAGCATACTCAGAGCAGCTTGCCTTCCGATAGATCCTTGATCAGCCCCAGGTCCGCCGCCAGGAAATCGAACTCCAGCAACTTCGCCAGCGGCGACCAGCGCATATCGTTGAAGATCCTGTTCTCCAGCTCACCCGTAAACTCATCCACCACGAAGAACTGCAGATCAATCGTGCCGCCGTTGCGGTACTTGTGCCGTATCCGCGCTACGCGCCGACCAATGGCCGCGCTGATCCCCAACTCTTCCTCAAGCTCCCGTACCAGGGCCTCTTCCGCCGTCTCGCCCGCCTCAATTTTGCCGCCGGGGAACTCCCACTTCAGGCTCATCGGCTGGTCCGCCTTCCTCTGGCACACCAGCACCTCAATCGCGTCCTCAACCGTCCGCAGGATCAGCGCCGCCACCACAAGCCGGACAGGCCTCACGGAGTTGGGATCGCCGTTTCCGTCCAACTTGCGGATAGGTTCTTTCATTCCTGTCTCTTAGACGCCCTTCGTTCCAGATTAGTCGCCGCTTGCAGCCAGCGCGGACCGTACCGCTTAAGACGGGCGCACGGAAGCCGGATAGTACACGGCCCAACCCTCCGCCGCACTCCGTTCCACCAGAGCCGGCGTCGGATTCACCGGGTAAGCTTGCCGCGCAATCGCCAGCATCGCCGCGTCATGCACGGAGTTGCCGAAGACTGCATCCGGCCGGGTAATCCCAGCCGCCTTCAGGGCCGCCACCTTGCCCTCATCCGTCGGCACGTCCAGAATGGTCCCGGTGATCACGCCGTTCTGCACCGCCACCCGTGCGGAGAGCACCCGCGAAGCAGGAATCCCAAACCGCTTCACCCCTTCTTCAATCACCCAGTCGTTCGTCGAGCTCACCGCCCAGATCTCCACGCCCTCCGCCGTCAGTGCAGCAACCAGACGCTGCATCTCCGGAAAGATGTTCCGCTCAATCTTGGCCGCGAAGAACTCCTTCGCCGCGGACCGCATCTCGTCCTCCCGGAGGCCTTGGTACACCTGCACCATCTCGCCGCAGATCGCCAACTCACTGACCTCGCCACGTTTGTACCCGCGATACCGCCGGTCCAGCCAGTCGATCGCCTCCCGCGAAAGAAGCCCGCGCTCCACCGTCCACGCCATAAACGTGGACCCCGCATCGCCGGACCACAGCGTCCCATCGCAATCGAACACCGCGACGCGCGGCGCCACCTCTCTTACAGAGGCCTCAAACTCAAGGGTAGAAAGTTCTTTCACAGTTGCAGTCTGGATCATGGCGCTCAATTCCTGTCTGTCGGTTCAGTCAATCCGATTCTATCCGACCGCAACTCAACCCTCCCTCGCGCCTCCAGCCGGCATCCAAGCTCACAGGAGAATTACGATGAGCGAAACACTCAATCTATCCGGTCCCGAAGGCATCGCAAAGATCGCTGAACTGATCAAGGGCATCCGCATCTGCATGATGACCACCGCCGCCGGCGACGGCTCCTTCGACAGCCGTCCCATGGCCATGCAGGACACCACCTTCGATGGCACCGTCTGGTTCCTCACCCCATCCGAGTCCGGAAAAGTCGGCGAGATCAAAGACGACGACCACATCGCCCTCCTCTTTGCCGACACCTCCAACTCCAAGTACGTCTCCGCCAAGGGCCTCGCCCGCGTCACTCAGGACAAGGCCAAGATCCACGACCTCTGGAATCCCATGTTCAAAGCCTGGTTCCCTGAAGGCGAAGACGACCCTCGCATCCGTGTCTTGCAGGTGACTGTCACCGAAGCCCACTACTGGGAGGCCTCCTCCAGCAAGCTCGTGCTCTACACCAAGTACATCGCCGCAGCCGTCACGGGCGGCAAAGTAGACGTCGGCAAGCAGGGTGAAGTGACCCTTTAGCTATTCGGCAGGCCGCTGATCACCGTCACCCCAGCCGGCGGAGTAAAGGTGAACTCCTTCTCCGCCGCGGGAACATTCTCCTGCATCTCGCTGAAGCTGAACTCCGTCCTGGCCCCGTCCAGCTCTTCGAGCGTCATCTGCGTAATCGCCCCCGCCTTCGTCACCCTCAACGAAAGCCCCTTCACCCGCTGCTCCATTCCTTTGGGTACGCCGGTGATCCGAACCGCATCCCCATCCTGCCCCACGCTGATCCCACCCAGCTCTTTCTCCAGCTTCGTATGCCCCAGTAAAAATCGCAGCGGCGTTCGCAGGTCATCCATCTGCTTCGCCGGAATCTTCTGTGCCTGCGCATCTCCCGGCGTGTAGAACCATGCAAATTTGCCGTCGAAGACAAACACCTTCCCCGCGGGCTGGTCGTAATGCCACGCCATACGCCCCGGCTTCTTCAGCAGCAGCGTCCCGCTCTCGGACCGATGCATCCCCATCCCGTCATATCGCTCCACATACCGCGCCCGCAGACTTGCCAGATGGTTGTAGTGGTCATCCACCGTATGCAGCACGGTGATCTGCTCCGCCGTTAAAGCCGAAGGCGCGGTCTGAGCGCCAGCAGAGATGATGATCCCCGCCACACCCAGCACCGCGCCCACAAAGCCGTTCTTCGTCAGCACTACTGCAGCGTCTCCGTGCAGTTCGTCCCGCCCTGCCGGTCCACCTTGATAATGTTGTTCTCGTCCATGCAGAACCCGCGATCGCCGCTGCGCCCAACCGAGGTCGGCACGGCCGTAATCTCATAGCCCGTAAACATATCCTGGTTGGAGACCGTCACCTTCGTGCAGTTGGTGATGTTGAAGGTGTAGCCCTGCTTCTGCCCCGCGGCCAGCGTGGGGTCCAGCACCTGGGCCGCCTGCTGCGTCGGCGGCGTGCCGGGCGAGCCACCCAGCGAAGCCAGCGCGCAGGAAAACCCGTTCTGCGGGTAGGACGAGTTGTACTGGATCTCCGCCTGCCCAATCGTTCTTACGGACTGGATCGCGCTCGTCTCCGCCGCCGTCTTCCTCAGCTTCAAAAGCTGGGGAATCGCCAGCGTCATCAGGATCAGCATGACGGACATCACAATCAGCAGTTCGATCAGCGTGAAGCCTTCTTCACGGCCATCTTCCAAGCGCTTCAGGGTCTCGATCTTCATAACGCCTCGGTTCAAATTCGTTCCACAAAAAACTCTATCAGCAAACTCTTAACAGGCCACGTCTCTTAACACACCAGATCGCCGCGTTCAATCTTCATCGAACCCAGGTTCCCCAGCAGCGTCACGGCAATCGCTTCAGACCGGAACAACTCATTCGCCAGACGCTGAATGTCCCCAGGCGTCACCCGGTCGATCTCATGCACAATCTCATCGACCGTAAAGAACCGGCCAAAATACATCTGCTGCCGCGCCAGGTTCGACATCCGGCTGGACGAGCTTTCCAGCCCCAGCACGATATTGCTCTTCATCTGGTCCCGGGCCCGCTTCAGCTCAGCCTCGCCGACGCTCTCAACTTTCAGACGCCGCAACTCCGCAAGGGTAAGCGCAAGCGCACGCTGCGCCTTGTCGAGCGATACCCCCGCATAGATCGAAAGCGATCCCGTGTCCCGAAACGGACTCAGCTCGGAGAAGATGCTGTAAGCCAGCCCCTCATCCTCGCGGATCGTCTGGAACAGACGCGAGCTCATCCCGCCACCCAGAATCGAGTTCAGCAAATACAGCGCAAACCGTTCCGGAACATCGACCGCCGGCGCCGGAACCCCCAGGCAAAGCTGCACCTGCTCCAGCGACCGCTTCTTCTTCAACGTAATATGAGGCGTCGTCACCGGCGCTGGCTGCCGGGGCCCGTCTTCCGCCACGCCGGAGGGCAGGGAACCGAACTTCGCCTCCACCGCCTCTACAAACCGGTCATGATCCAGATGCCCCGCGGCTGAAAACACCAGGTTCGCCGCCGTAAACCGCTGCCGATGATGCGCAAAGACGGTCTCCTGGCCGAAGCTGGATACCGTCTTCACCGTCCCCAGGATGGGCCGCCCCAATGGATGGTTCTTCCAGAACTTCTGCGTAAACGTCTCGTGCACCAGCGCGTCCGGATTGTCCTCATCCATCTTGATCTCTTCAAGGATCACGCCCTGCTCGCGCTCCAAGTCTTCCTCGGTAAACCGCGGATGCAGCACCAGGTCGCTCAGCACATCCAGCGCCGGCGGCATGTTCTCATCCAGCACCTTGATGTTGAAGCAGACCGTCTCCTTGCCGGTAAACGCATCCAGGTTCCCGCCAATCGAGTCCACCTCCCGCGCAATCTCCTGCGCTGTGCGGCTCGTGGTTCCCTTGAACACCATGTGCTCGACAAAATGCGAGATCCCGTTCTCCTCCGCCGCTTCGTCCCGCGAGCCCTGCTTCACCCACGCCCCCATGCTCACGCTCCGCATGTGCGGCATGGATTCGGTCAGCACCAGCATCCCGTTCGGAAGCACCGTCTTACGGATGTTGCGCGCCGGATGCGCCGTGTGCGTCGTCTCGTTTGGATCCACCAAAGTCTCGTTCGAAATACCTTCAAGCGTAGCCGTCATGCTGCTCCTTCAACCTCCTATTCTTTCATAGCCCCGCCAAAGCTGCGGGTGCCCCACGTCTCGCCTCTGAGACGTGGGAGCCGTTTCAGCCCCGCCCATTTGTTATCATCGACTGGAAGAGGTGTGAGCCTTGGAAAAGTACCAGTTCGTACTCAGCCTAAGCAGCGGAATCATCCCGAGCATTCTCGTCATTCTCGCTTGGATGAACAACAACGCTCGGCTGAACCGTGTGGAATCCGGGCTAGATGCGCTGAACAAACGAGTTGAGTCAGGTCTGGATGCTCTAAACGGAAGGATGGACGATCAGGTTCGAGGCTTCCATAGCGACATGATCAGCTTCCAGGCTGCCATTCTGGAGTCAAACTTCCAGCTGCGAGAGCGCGTCGCTGTAGTCGAAGCTCAGATCAGAAATCGCTCTTAGCTGATACCCGACTGAAAGCTCACAGCAATCATCGTTCCTCGGTCAACTGCGGAACGCACTTTAACATGCCCGAATCTACCCAATCCGCTCTCACCCCCCTCTTCGGCCTCCCCCTGGACGACCTCCGCACCCTCATGGCCTCCCTCGGCCAGCCCAAGTACCGCGCCGCCCAGCTCGCCGTAGCACTCTACGATCAGCGCGTCCAGACCCTCGCCGAGATCACCACCTTCCCCGAATCCCTCCGCACCGCCCTCGCCGAAGGCGGCTACACCATCGGCCTCCCTGAGCTCGCCCAGACCGCCAAATCCGTCGACGGCACCGAGCGTTACCTCGTCCGCCTCGCGGACGGCGAGACCGTCGAAACCGTCTGGATGCCCAACGGCGACGGCATCTTCACCGACGACGACGGCGACCCCACCGGCTATCAGCGCGCCACCATCTGCATCTCGTCCCAGGTCGGCTGCGCCGTCAACTGCCAGTTCTGCCTCACCGCCAAGCTCGGTATCCGCCGCAACCTCACCGCCGGAGAGATCGCCGGCCAGGTCGCCGCCGTCCTCAATCGTCATGGCGTGCAACTAGGAACCAGCCGAGGCCAGGGCCAGCCCGACCGCATCAACCTCGTCTTCATGGGCATGGGCGAGCCCTTCCTCAATTACGACCCATTCATCGCCGCTGTTCACTTACTGACGGGGCATATGAGAATTCCCGAACAGCGTATGACCGTCTCCACCTCCGGCATCCTGCCAGGCATCGAGCGCTACGCCGCCGAGCCCATCCGTCCCAATCTCGCCCTCTCCCTCAACGCCTCCAACGACACCGTCCGCGAGTCCATCATGCCCATCACGCGCAAATGGAACATCGCCGCCCTTCTTGAAGCCATCGCCGCCATCCCCCTCAAGGGCCGCCAATACGTTACCTTTGAGTACGTCCTCCTCGGCGGCGTCAACGACCAACCCGAGCACGCCTCAGAGGTCATCGCTCTCCTTGCTGGTCTCCGCGCCAAGGTCAACCTCATCGTCTGGAACGCCGGGCCCTCCATGCCCTTTCAGGCCCCGCCCCGCGACCGCGTCGATGCCTTCCAGCAGCGCCTCATCGCCGCCGGCCTCCCCACCTTTATCCGCCGCCCCCGCGGCGCGGATATCTACGCCGCCTGCGGCCAGCTCAAGCGCACCCTCGAAACCCCCACCCCGGACCCCATCCCGGACTTCGTCTCCATCGCTATCTAGCTGATTTCCCGTATACTCCACCTAGATCGCCTCACGCGGCTCACCCGCGCCTTATGTATGATAAAGAACATAAGCCGCAGGGATCTCCCGTCGGCTTCATCGCGCCCGAGACGCAGCCCGGCCCCGATTCGCACCCTTTCTGAACACGCCCTGTGACGCACCGCACGCGCACGTTTGGAAGGCCGGCCCCCATGCCCGTTCACCTCGTGAACCCCAGCGACAACTCCTTCGGCACCGCCGTCATCACCCCGCGTTGGCTCTTTGTCCTCGCCGCCGCTACCCCCCGCTCCGCCGGAACCCCCATCCTCGTCGATGAGTCCATCGAGGCCATCGACCCCACCACCATCGCCCCCGGCGATATCGTCGGCATCAGCGTCCACACCGGCAACGCCCTCCGCGGTTATGAGGTCGGACGCCTCGCCCGTGAGCGCGGAGCCTGGGTCGTCTATGGCGGCATCCACGCAACCCTCTTCCCGGAAGAGTCCTTCGAGCGCGGCCATGCCCACGCCGTCGTCAAAGGCGATGGCGACATCGCCTGGGGCCTGGCCGTCGCAGACTGCCTCGCCGGTGCGCCGGAAAAGATCTACGAAGGCGGCCGCATCCAGGGCTCCGAGTTCCTCGCCGCCCGCTGGGATCTCATGCCCCCGGACAAGTACATGTGGGCCTCCGTCCAGACCATTCGCGGCTGCCCCAAGCACTGCAGCTTCTGCTCCGTCTGGCGTACCGACGGCCAGGCCCCCCGCCAGCGCCGCTTTCAGTCCGTCGTAGACGAGATCGTCGACCTCCGCCGCATCGGCTTCCGCTTCATCGCTCTCGCCGACGACAACTTCTACCCCGTCACCCTCACCGACCTCCGCCTCGCCCGCGAGCAGAACAACCAGGCCAAAGTCGACGAGCTCACCGCCATCCGCGCCGAGCGCTTCCAGCTTATGGAAGAGCTCGCCAAGCTCCCCAAGGACATGGTCTTCTTCACCCAGATCACCATGGAGGCCGCTGAAGACGGCGAGTACCTCGACGCCATGCGCCGCGCCAACATCAAGGGAGCCCTCGTCGGCGTCGAAGCCGTCACCCCGGAAGGTCTCAAGGCCGTCTTCAAGGACTTCAACTACTCCGGCGATGCCCTCGCCAACCAGCTCCAGACCTTCAAAAAGCACGGCGTCCACGTCCTGGGCTCCTTCATCTTCGGCCTCCCGACGGACAAACCCGCCACCTTCGACGCCACCGTCGAGATGGCCCTCAAGGCCGGCGTCACCTTCGCCCAGTTCGTCATGATGACCCCCTTCCCGGGCACCGTAGACTTCGCCCGCTGGGAAAAGGAGCAGGCCAAGGCCCCTGAAACCGTCACCACCCCCACCGGCGAGATCCCCCTAACCCGCTACTGGCTGATCCCCACCGCCATCCGCCCCAAGATGTTCACCCCCCACCCCTCCATGTCCTCGGCCGAGATCAGCCAGCGCACCCAGCGCGTCTGGGACCGCTTTTACGATTGGTCCGCCATCTGGACCCGTTCTGCCTGCACCCCCACCCTCCGCGCCCGTCTCGCCTTCATCCTCCTCTCCAAGCTCTACCGCCAGATGTACGCCGGCACCGGCATCTCCACAGACAGCGCCCGCCGCAAGAAGTCCAAGACCACCGCCCGCTTTCTCGCCGCCCAGACCCGCAAGATCTTCCGCGCCGCCCCCATGCCGCAGCTCCAGTCCCCGGCCTGGGAGCTCGCCTTCGCCAAGGGCCTCTCGCTCCCTGCAGCCATCCTCAGCGGCGGCCAGCATGCCACGCCCTCGCCGTTCCCCATCCTGCCCAAACCCTGAGCCTCTCATTCGATCCCACGCAAGCACCATGCCGCCCCCCTTTCGCTTCGGCATCCTTTCCTGTTAAATAACCCTTGGTACTAAGGAAGTCCCAAGGGGCCCTTCATCAAAGCACGCAGCGACATCTGGCTCTCCACCCTGCTCCGCAGCATCGGCGACGCCGTCATCGCCTGCGAAGCCTCAGGCGAAATCGTCTTCATGAACCCGGTCGCCGAATCCCTCACCGGCTGGTCGGAAGCGGAAGCCGCCGGCCACGCCCTCAACGATGTCTTCCGCATCGTCTACGAGGACACCCGCCTCCTCGTAGAAAGTCCCGTCGACAAGGTCCGCCGCCTCGGCACCGTCGTCGGCCTCGCCAACCACACCCTCCTGCTCCGCCGCGATGGCACGGAGATCTCCATCGACGACTCTGGCGCTCCCATTCACGATGCCGCCGGCGCCCTCAACGGCGTCGTCCTCATCTTCCGTGACATCACGGAACGCCGCCGCGCCGAGCGCAACCTGGAGCTCCTCTCAGAATCTGGCCGCGTCCTCGCCCGCGCCCAGGACGTCCACGCCACCCTGGACGATATCGCCCGCCTCTGCATCCGCACCTTCTCGGACTTCTGCTACTTCGACCTCCTCCACCCCGACGGCTCCATCGAACGCGCCGTCCGCCTCCATCGCGACCCCGCCCAGCAAGCCCTCCTTGAAGAGGCCTCCCGCTCCACCATGCCCTTCACCCACGACCACCCCGTCCGCCGCTCCCTCGAGCGCGGCAAACCCGTCCTCGTGGAAACCATCACCGACGAATGGCGTCAGTCCGTCGCCCTCAATGACGCCCATCTCCGCGGCATTCGCGAACTCAACTTCCACACCCTCCTCACCGTCCCCGTCGCGGAAGGCACCCGAACCTTCGGCACCCTCTCCTTCTGCCGCACCGTCAATCCCGCCTCGTTCAACCAGGAGGATTGTTCCGTCGCAGAGGAGCTCGCCCACCGCTTAGGCGCCAGCCTCCTCAACACTCAACTCCTCACCGAATCCCAAGCCGCCCGTGAAACCGCTCGGCTTGAACGCGAAAAGATCCGCAGCCTCTTCCTCCAGGCCCCCGCCCCCATCCTTATGATGTCCGGGCAGGACCTCCGTGTCACCCTCGCCAACGAAGGCTACATCAAGCTCCTCCGCCGCACCTCGGAGCAGGAGCTCCTCGGGAAAACCATCCGCGAAATCCTCCCGGAACTCGAAGGTCAGGGATACTTTGAACTCCTTGACTCCGCCTATCGCACCGGCAAAGCATACGTCGGCAGGGAAGTCCCCGCACTGCTGCACAACCTAATCACCGGAGAAGACGATCAGGCTTGGTTCAACTTTGTCTACCAGCCTTCAGTTGACGCAAACGGCGTCGTGGACGGCATTCTTTCGTTCGCCGTCGAAATCACCGAGCAGGTTCTCGCGCGCCGCCAGGTGGAAGCCCAGAAGGACCTCGTAGAGCGTCAGGCAGCCGAGCTCGAAACCATCTACCGCACCGCCCCCATTGGACTCGCCCTCTTCGATCCCGTCGACTTCCGTTACCTCCGCCTGAACGACACGCAGGCCGAGATCATCGGCCTTCCCGCCCCGGAAGTCCTCGGCAAAACCCTCACCGAGATCGCCCCCATCGAGGGTCTGCGCGAGATGTTTGAGAGCGTCGCCTCCGGAGTCCCCCTGCGCAACGCGCTTCTCGAAGGCGAGCTCCCCTCCAACCCCGGCATCCACCGTTACTGGACCGTCAACTACTTTCCCGTCTTCGCGGAAGACGGCTCCGTCCAGGCCATCACCGCCGCCTCGCTTGAAATCACATCGCAGAAGCGCGCTGAAAACGCCCTCATCCAGAGCGAAAAGATCGCCGCGGTAGGCCGCCTCGCCAGCTCCATCGCGCATGAGATCAACAACCCGCTGGAGGCTGTCACCAACCTCCTCTACCTCGCCGGTCAAACCTCAGACCTGGAAGAGGTGCATCATTACCTGGGCGTAGCCGATCTTGAACTGCGACGCATCTCCCTCATCGCCAGCCAGACCCTCCGCTTCTACCGCCAGTCCACCCGCCCCACCCACATCACCGCGGAAGACCTCGTCACCACCGTCCTCAGCCTCTACCAGGGCCGCCTCCAGAACTCCCGCATCGCCGTCGCCACCCGCCCCTGGGTCCAGCGCCCCATCCTCTGCTTTGAAGGTGAAATTCGTCAGGTCCTCAACAACCTCGTCGGCAACGCACTGGACGCCATGCCCCACGGCGGCCGCCTCCTCATCCGCAGCCATCAGATGCACAGCCCAACCGGCGAGCCCCGCCTCGTCCTCACCTTCGCCGATACCGGCAGCGGCATCCCCGCCCAGATCCTCGCCAGCATCTTTGAGCCCTTCTTCACCACCAAGGGCATGATGGGTACCGGCCTCGGTCTCTGGATCAGCAAGGGCATAATCGAAAAGCATCACGGCTCCATCCACGTCCGTTCCAGCCAGCGCCACGGCGCAAGCGGCACCATCTTCCGCCTCTCGCTCCCTTTTACCCCCACCCTCCCCTCAATCTCCTAGCCGGCGGCCCGCGTTCGCCCGTGCTGCCGCTCCTCCCGCGCACCCACCCTCGGCCGGCGGTCTGGCCCGGGCAGGACAGGGTGTACCCAATTCCGCTTGCTGCCTCTTGCCCACGATAGCCACACCGTTCACCACAACTTGGACACACTTCACCACAGGCTAAGCCATGGTCGACTACCGTCCCAGCCTCACAATGCCACCCACCGGATGGCAGAACACCTTCCCATGGCTCAGCGCAATCCGTCGCTGCGCCAGCCCCGCCATCTCCGGATCGTGCGTCACCATCACAATCGTATGTCCTGCAGAATGAAGAGCTTGCAGTAAGTCAGCGACAATCTTCTGGTTCGCCTGATCCAGATTTCCCGTCGGCTCATCGGCAAGCAGGATGGGAGGATTGTTGATCAGCGCCCTCGCAATACACACCCGCTGCTGCTCCCCGCCGGAAAGCTCGCTCGGCAGGTGGTCCGCCCGCTCCCCCAGCCCCACCTTGACCAGCGCCTCTCGCGCCTCCCCCTCATCCGTCATGGAGTGGAAGTACTGCGCAAGCATCACATTCTCAAGGGCTGAGAGGTAGGGAATCAGGTGAAACTGCTGGAAGATAAACCCAATCTTGTCTGCCCGGAACCGGTCCAGCTCCCCGGCGGACATCCCCGCCACATCCACCCCGTCAATCTTCAACACCCCGCAGGTAGGCCGGTCCAGGCACCCCAGCAGGTTGACCAGCGTGCTCTTCCCGGACCCCGAAGGCCCCGTGATCGCCACCCACTCTCCTGCCACAATAGAAAATGTCGCTGAATCTAAAGCTCTCACGACGCTCGTCCGACCCGCATACTCCCGCGAGACGCCGTCCAGCGCAATCACAGCGCACTCATCGCGCGTCACCTTCGGTTCGGTGCTAGCCAGCTTGGTAACAACTTCAGCCATCATTCTCCTTTCAAAAGCGCCGCCGGCTCCAGCCCCCGCAGCGCCCGCATGGGCAGCACCGCCGCCAGCAGCGCAATCGTCACATTCAAGACCACCACAAACGGCAGCACACTCAGCCGTGGCAGCGTCGCCGTATGGAAGTTCGTCTCACTGATCACCCACGCCGCCACCGATCCAAGAATATACCCAGCACCTACCCCGGCCCCCGCTAACATCAATGTTTCCAACAGAAAGAGCCCCGTCATCTGCCATTCCCGCCCCCCCAGCGCCTTCATTAAAGCGAAATCCCGCCGCCGTTCCAGCACGCTCGCTGACAGCGTCGCCAGCACCGAAACCCCCACGGTCAGGGCAATCAGAATCACCGCCCCAAACATCAGCGCATGAGTCCGGTCCACAATCCGCGACTCTCCATCGATCAATTGCCGCACCGGCGCAACCTGCGCCCCCGGCAAAGCAGCCTTCAGCCGAGTCATCGCCGCTTCCACCTGTGCCGCACCACCGGGAACCTGCACCTCCACTACATTCGCTTTTACTCCGGTCCAGGCCTCCAATGCCTCCGCCGGCACATAGATCCGGCTATCTTCGTCTCCCCCCGTCTTGAGCCGTCCCGCGCCGTTGAAAGTATGCGTTTTCCCCGCAAAACTCAGCCTTACTGCCTGTTCGTTCCCCACGAATTCCGCCGCAAGGCTCCCCAGCAGCGCATCCTCGGCACCCTTGGGCCAGGCCTTCACCTGCCACCACGAATCAAGCCGCTGCACGTCCTCAAAAACGACTCCTGAGACCACCACGGGCGTCCCTCGATCTGTGGTCGCCACCGCATACCCGAAGGCGGCGGCCGTGGCCCCCGGGCCTGCCGCATCCTTCGCCTTCACCACAAAATTCGCTTCAGGAACCGCCTCCGTCACCACAATATTCGCGCCGAAACCACGAAATTCGTGGTGAAGCTTCGCATTGAGGTCCGCATACAGCGTCAGCAGCGCCGTGGCCACCGCAGCCGAAACAGTCATCGCCACTAGCGCCGAAAAACTCCTCGCCCGTCGATGTCGTAATGATTGCAACAACATACGGGTCATCCCCAGCCGCTTCAACTGTCCCCCCGCAACACCGCTGAAGGATCCATCCGGAGCGCGGCCCGGATCGACGGTGTACTTCCCGCGATCGCCACCACCAATGCCATCGCCACCACCACCGGCAATAAAACCGCATTCAACACCGGCCCCGCCACCTCACCAATAAAAATTCTTCCCCCAAGCCAATACGCCAACCCAGATCCCGCCAGGTACCCCAGCACCCCCGCCGCCACGGCCAAAAGCGCCGTCTCCGCATAAAAAAGTAGCGCTATGCTACCCCGGCTCGCACCCAGAGACCGCATTAATCCAATCTCTCCCCGCCGTTCGAGCACTGCCGTCGTCATCGCCGCGCTGACCGCAAAGGCCGCCGATAGCAACGCCGCCGCACTGATCAACCACATCAGCCCGCTGATGCGCTCGAGCACCGTGCCCTCGCTTTGCTCGACCCGGCGCACTTGCTCCGCCTGCGCCCCCGGAATCGCCTCGCGAATCTGATACGCGATCGAATTTGCATACGGCCTGCAGTACCAGATTTCATGTTGCTTCGGAGAAAGCGTATCCGGATCTTTCCGAGCAAACGCATCCTCTGGCTTCGTTCGAGCTGAGATTTCAACACGGCTCAAGATGGCGTCTAATTCCGACGAAGCGGCAGCTTTTCCAGCTTCATAGACAGGGAGTGTGGGCAGATGAAGAGGAAATAAAACCTGATCGTCGGTTGCATCTCCAGACGTGACAATACCTACGACGTTTGCTTCAGGTGCATAACCTTCTCCTCGAACGAAAAGGAACCAGTCGCCGATTGTGATTCCGAGACGCTCCGCCAACCTTGAGCCGATCACCACATCGATAGCGTCTTCGCGATGTTTACCAACGCCGGACTGTTCGCTTGGCCACCGTCCACTCAACTTCCACCAAGGATGCAGTTGTGGAGCTCCAGTCTTTAGAGTTCCGAACTGATGGTTGAACCAATAGCCGGTCGTAGAGACAGGGATCGGGGCAGTGAACGGAGCTTCAGAAGATTGGTTGGATGGAAGGGAGATCTGGGCATCGAGCCTCAGCTCTGGACTGATTCCCGTGATATTGTTTGCCCAAAAGATGGTCTTCAATCTCTCAAGATTAGACTCGTGGAGATAAATGCCGCCAGTGGACGGCTTCAAGTTAATCCCACCCACGCTCACGGAAAGCGTATCTGCCTTTGGAAACACGACGATGTTCGCGCCGTAGACTGCGAGCTCTCGGTGGATGCGGTCGCCGATGGTGGTAGCGAGCGCGAGCATCGCGGTTACCGCCGTCGTACCCAGAAGAATCGCGATCCCCGCCAGCGCTTTGCGTCGCCGCTGCCGGACGAAGCTTTCCCAAAGGAGCCTTAAGAACACGTTATCTCCCGGACTCGAACCGTGGCATGAGCGCCTTAAGGTCCGTCGCTGCGATCGTGATTTGACCGCCCGTGTTCGTGCTCTTTAGCGGAATAGGATTACAGCCGCCAACCTGCCCCATTGACGACGGATTCAGCGGGCTCGCGCACATCTTGCAGGTGATCCCCTGACTGCCGATGTAGAAGCCGACCGGCCCGCAGATCGAACACGCATCCGCTACGCTGACGATGTTTCCATCCGGCTTCTTGAAGAGCAGAAAACGCACCTCTGGAGACCGCCCATGACCATCGTCCACATGCACCCCGTACCGGTGCAGTTTGTCGTCAGTAATTTCGCTTGTGGGAACTGTGACCTGCTGGCCTACCAGTGTGACCGGGCTCGTGGCGCTCAAAGCGGTCGAACTCTTCGCGTAGATGAACTCAGCTGTCGAGAGGAAGATAAAGAGAAAACTAGCACTGACGACTGCGGTCATCCACATCTTTTCGCGGCGGAGGCTCCACTGCGCTCGCCGTTTGTCTGCGGCTGATGCATCCTCTGGCAGCACTGCGGGCACGCGACGGCGCTGTTCCATTAGAAGCATTAACATCGCTAGCGCCAGCATGGTCACGAAGAAGAAGAGGTCATTGCGAACGATTGGACCGATATACCGCATCTCTGCTGTGCTTGATGGCAGAACTCCGTTCTCGGAAAGTTCGTGCAGGCCACTAACGACAAGCTGGAAGGTGACAAAGTAAAGAATGACGCTGGTGACGCGGAAGAACCGCTGCAGATTGATCTTGACGCTGCCGCGGATGAACATGACACCGAAGATTACCGATACCGCGATCCCAAGCATGGTGCCGGTAAAGCTCAGTAATTCAGTCGAATTAAGGGAGACGGCGGAAAGGATCAACACCGTCTCGACGCCTTCACGAAGCACCAGTAGGAAGACGAAGAAGAACAGACCGAGCCTGGAGGTGCTGGCGGCGGCTTTGGCGAGCTTCGTCTCAATCTCACCCTTCATGGATCGGGCGGTTTTATGCATGAACCAGATCATGCTGACCACGAAGGCCGCGGCGGCCAGCATCACCCAGCCTTCAAAGATGTCGGAGTTAAACTTCGTCCGAGAAAGGATGACTGCTCCCATCACACTGGCGGCAATCGCGGAACCAAGCGCCCAGAAGACCGTCTTCTTTAGCTCAGGCCTACCAATTTTGCTGAGATATGCAAAGACGATTCCGACGATTAACGATGCTTCCACGCCCTCGCGCAGCGTGATGATGAATGCCTGCAGCATTGCCTAAACTCCAACTCCGAAGCGGCTCATCCAAAGTCACTGGACATGCTCCGATCAACCGCCGGTGTACGTCCGCTCGCACGCATCCATCCTGCAGATCGCACACCGGTAGAGTCTCCAGTGTAATTCGGACTAAATTAGTCGTCAATGAGTGAAGAGCTTCGCACCCGACACTTGTACGGCCTGAGAGGCACGAAGTGTGGGAATTTTCTGCCACGGCTCAGGCGCGCTGCATATATGCACGAGACCTTATGGGAGGCTGACGCTATCTCGAATGGATTCAGGACGGTACGACCACTGATCTGGTTACGAGAGATTTTATTTTTCTCGATTTGCCGCTTTACAAGCGTGAATATCTCCGCAACAATGGCTTCCATCGCGGCTAATCGTTTTCATTCGCCTCTCTTTGGTGGCGGTTTGCGCAATATCGCGGAGCGCCATTGTTCCGCATAAAGTTTTGAAATAAAGATGCTTAGCAGGAAAACCAAAATCGTCCCGTAACCGTAAAACCGTCAGATTGGATAGGCCATGACAATGAATAGACGAGTGATTCTCATAAAATGCCTTGGGGCCACCGCGCTGGCGGCTTCGCTGACTGCCTGCACCAACCAGGCCACGGTGGCAACCATACCTCCGGTTGTGAATGCCGGCAGCTACGTCTTCACCGCAACGGGCACCAGCTCAGTGGATGGAGACTACTCTGTCGTCGGAAGTTTTGTGGCGGATGGCAGTGGGAACATCTCCAGCGCCGTCGCCGACTACAACCTTGGCTCAGGCATCGACGCCAACGTTCCGTTGACAGGCACGTACACACTAGTTGGGAATGTCGCCACCATTACGCTGACCAATTCCACCAAATCCTTCACCGATACCTTCAACACGAATCTGGGTAACGGGGTTTCGAATGTGCAGAATTTCGACGGCACCGGAACTGGCATGCTGTATCCGCAGGTCACCTCGGGATTTACTCCCGCAGGTACCTATAAATTTTCCGCGACGGGTGAAGGGGACGGAGCGATCACGGGGAGCGGCACATTTGTCGCCAACGCTGGCGGAACCTTTACCAGCGGAAGCTCCACGTTCACTTCAAGCGCGACGACGCTCACGGCAACAACGGCCACCGGCTTTCTCTACACACCGCAATCAGGGGGCCGGGGACAGGGCGCGCTCCAGGGCAACAACCTGGCCTATTACGTTATTGGCCCGAAGCAAATCGTGGCGATCAACCTTGACCCAGGTTCTTTACTGGTGATTCCGGCAACGAAATCGTAACTGCGTAACGAAATAGAGGCACAGAGGCCAATGACGATGACGAGACAAAAAAATACCCTGATTCGCGCTGCGGCTGTTCTAGCCGCGGCGACCGCCGCCACGCTGACGGTCCTTTCCGTCACCCCAAACAAGAACATCGCCAAGGTCTATGGATCTGATCACCGCGAGGCGCCCACAGTAGACGGATTGGCGGAAGGAGATCTCACCGACGTCTACACGTTCGTTGATCCCAACGATTCCTCTCGTGTCGACTTCATCATGAACGTGAATCCATTCGCGGTACCTGCTGAAGGCGCCAGCTACGCCTTCTCACCGGATATGCTCTATCAGTTCAAGATCGATAACACCGGCGATGCACGCGAAGACCAGGTAATTCAGATCAAGTTCGATCAGACCAGCCAGGCCCAAACTGCATCGGTGTATGGTCCCGCTGTACCCACCACGACGGGTGCTCGCAACACGCTTTTGACTTCGGCGCCAACTGCCAGCGGCAAGTTCGGCACGACGTTCGGCAGTTCCACCGGAGTTCAGGCATTTGTGGGGCTGCGCGACGACCCGTTTGTGTTTGACTTCGCTCAGTTCACCCGGATTCTCAACGGGTCACAGGATGTCTTCCGTCAGGTCGGTACCTTCCGTGGTCGTCCTGTCCGCGCGGACGGTACCAGCGGAGTCGATATCTTTGGCGGCTTCAACCTTACATCGATCGTTGTCTCGATACCGAAGACGATGATCCACGGTAGCGGTCCAATGGTGAATGTTTGGGCTACCGTAAGTCAGGTTATTCCTTCCCGTCACGGCGCAAATACCTACCAGCAGTTCGAGCGGCAGGGGCAGCAGGCCTTTGCAACGGTATTTATTACGGGCGGTGCGGCGGCGCGCGATGCCGAGAACTTCGAAATCCCCGAGCATGACGTTGCAAACTACTCTGGTCTGGTCCCAGACGCTCTGACAACCACGGATAATGACGGAACGGGGAACACGATTGCCGGCCGGGCCAACCTGCTTACGGCACTCGGAGTAACCGCCCTTCCGAACGGCGCACCGCTGTTGCTGCCGTCCTCGTTTCCAAACACAAGCAAGGACCTGCTTCGCATTGCTCTCTTGCCTGACGTTCTTCGTCTCAACCTTGATCTTCCCTACGGGACGCTGTCCATTGGGCAGTTCGGATTGCAAAACGGGCGCATCATCGACTATGACGACATCGATGTGGCCTTCCAGCTTCTCCGCCAACTTGCAGATGTCCAGTTTCCATCGACCGTCACCGGTGGCGGCCCGCTGGGTTCGCGCGTCGCGCTCAACTGCACTGCTTTCCCGGCATGCCAAGACCGGCGTGTCCTCGTCGTCTTCCAAGGGACGCAGTTCATCAAGCCGGATAGTACCCAATCGAACGTAGCGTTTGAAGGAAACGACCTTCCATTCCTGACGACCTTCCCCTACCTCGCCGCACCGCATCCTCTGCCTGGCGACGCCGGCACCGTCAACTATCCGGTCCAGCAGGCAGTTCCAGCAGGCACCAGCCTGCGCTAACAAAGAGGTTTGATCATGAAGCAGTTCAGTTCCAGGACGCGCCGGTGGCCCTCTGTTTGGGCCTCCGTCGCGTTCTGGATAGCAGTCCCGGCATATACGCAAAGTTCAGGCCCCCAGCTGTCTAAGGTTCCTCCTTCTTCTCCCACGACAAAAACGAGTCCTGAACGGACTTATCATCCTTCAGCCTCGGTCGCCAGCGTCTCGGATCAGCGTATCTCCCTTTGGCAGGCGCAGGTTGCACGTGATCCCGACTATTGGGGAAGCTACAACCAACTGGCTGCTGCTTATGCTCAAAAAGCTCGTGAGACGGGCGATATTGAGTATCTTGCCCTGGCCGAGAGTTCGTTAAAGCAATCGCTCAAGCTCGAATCCACCCACGTTGAAGCTGCGCCCGCCTACACGCAACTCGCCGCAATCCATTTGGCTGAGCATCGTTTTGCGGATGCCGCGGAAGATGCCATCAAGGCCATCGCTCTTAGGTCCGGCGACCTTGCGGCGTATTCCGACGCCGGGGACGCTGAGCTTGAGCTCGGCAACTATGTCGAGGCACAAGATTTTTACAACCAGCTTGCCGGGCCATCTGATGGTCTGCCCCACCTTGGAATTCAATTTCTGGCGATGAGCCACGGAGCTAACCTTCAATGGATGAAGGGTGAAACTAAGCGCGCCACGGACGATATGCAGGCCGCAACCGTATTCGCTGAGAAGCTGCATTTACCTGCCGAAAATGTTGCATGGACACAGTTCATGCTGGGTGAACAGTACTTTCAGCTTGGAGAGATGGCTTCGGCTGAGCAGGCAGAACAAGCTGCACTCGCATCCTTTCCCCGCTATCACAGGGCGCTCGCTGCAATGGGACGGATACGGGCTGCTCAGGGACGCCTTCCAGAAGCAGCCGCCTTTTATAAGGAGGCTGTTGCCATCATTCCCCTCCCGCTCTACCTTGCAGCTTTGGGCGATGTATACGCCGCCGAAGGTGATAAGGCGACTGCGGAGAAACAATATTCCGTCGTTGAGTTCATTGGCAAGCTGAACGCCATCAATCAGCAGGTGTACAACCGTGAGCTTGCGCTGTTTTACGCGGATCACGATCGCAAGCTGCCGGAGGCTCTGACCTTGTCCCGCAAGGAGTTTGAATGCCGGCACGATATTTACACTTCGGATGCTTTGGCGTGGGCTCTGCTCAAAAACGGCCAGCCACAGGCGGCTCGTGAAGAGATGGAGAGAGCCTTGCGATTAGGTACCCGCGATGCACTTCTGGAGTATCACGCTGGCATGATTTATTCGTCATTGGGCGACAAAATGAAAGCGGCCTCACACCTCCAGCGCGCCCTTCAAATCAACCCTCATTTTCATGTGATCTTCGCGGAGCAGGCGTCCAAGACCCTCGCTCACCTTCGCGAAGATGGGCTCCCCGTAGCGGCAGTACGGACGGAAACGAGAGATGGCAATCAGAAATAAAGTGGGATCCCGGTTTCGCCTACCCATCTGGCTTACAACTCTGTTGATCGGGTTGCTTTTTCTGCTGACTTCCACTCCGTGTTTTGCCCATCCGATGGGTAATTTCAGCATTAATCACTATTCCGGTGTTCATATCGAGCAAGATTTTGTAGAAATTCGCTACATTATCGATATCGCGGAAATTCCTACCTACCAGGAGATTCAGAACTCCGGCATCGTCGCACAGGATGGCGATGTCTCTTTAGCTCCTTACCTCGCGCAGCAAGCTGCTTTGTGGAATAAGAACCTGCAGCTCCAGATCAATGGCCAGGCCGTACGCTTGACACCCATTTCCCGCAGCATTATTTTTCCGCCTGGGGCCGGCGGCCTTTCGACGATGAAGATCGGCGTTGTCTACCGCGGGGAAATCCAGCTTGGTGAGACTTCTGCGGCGCATCTCCATTATGTGGATGGTAACTTTGAAGGCCATGCTGGCTGGAAGGAGATTGTTGTAACAACGGGCAAGGGCATTAACCTAGCGTCCAACCAGCGTTACCAGATTGATCGAAGCGAGCAGCTCAATAACTATCCCACCAGTCTGTTGAATAGCCCTCCGCAGGATGTTGAGGCGGACATCGACTACACGGCAGCAGCAGCGCTGTTACCTTCTTCCGTTGTGCCGTCCGTTTTAGCTGCGCAGCAGGTAAGCCCGGTTCCCCCCAAGAATCGGGCAGGACTAGCTCCATTGGCGTCCCGGCTTCCCCCCGGCGAATCCGCGTTGCAACCAACCAGTGTGCCAAGTTCGATTGCCGCGATGCAGCTTGCTCCGAACAGACAAGCCACGCCGCGTAACAGATTTACGGAACTGATGACGAATCAGCACATGAGCCTGTGGTTTCTGGTCACAGCTGCGTTTCTTGCAGCAGGGCTGGGAGCCTTCCATGCTCTTGAACCTGGTCATGGCAAGACGATCGTGGCGGCTTACCTGGTGGGTTCCCGGGGTCGAACTCGCCACGCAATTGGGCTAGGGCTTTTGGTCACAGCGGCTCATACAGCTGGCGTATATATACTGGGCGCTGTGGTGCTTTACGCATCAAAGTACATCATTCCCGAACAGATTTACCCATGGCTCAGCATCTTTTCCGGTTTAGTGATTGCTATTCTTGCGCTCTACCTCTTACTTAGAGCTTGGACCGGGCTTGATATACCGGATGCGCACGGGGAAGGTGTGCTTCACACGCACTGGTACTCTACGCGGCGGTCCCCCATTGACACAGAAGCTGCTTTAGCGCAGTCTGCATCTTCTTTTGAAGAGCGTACCGTCCCATTGAAGCAACTGCTGCTCCTTGGCATCTCTGGAGGTATCATCCCGTGTCCAGCCGCGCTGGTTGTGTTACTTAGCGCGGTCAGTCTTCATCGAGTTGGACTGGGCTTATTTCTTATTGTTGCTTTCAGCTTCGGTCTTGCGGCCGTGCTGATCGGGATCGGCATCGCGATGGTGAAGGCGCGCAGCTTGCTCTCCCGCTGGCGCAGCGATTCTCCTCTGATTAAGCGCTGGCTACCTCTCGCCTCTGCATCCGCGATGTTGATTGCGGGTCTCGCGATTGCCGGTGCGGCTCTCCCCGCCGCAGGTTTCAAGCTGCGGCTGCCGGACTTCACCGGTGGTCACTTCGCATCTTTTGCCGCTGTCGTCGCTCTTGGCCTCGTGCTCGGTATGCGTCATTCCACGGATCCGGACCATGTCATTGCTGTGTCCACCATCGTCAGCCGAGAGCGTTCAGTCCGGCATGGAGCTGTGATCGGGATCATGTGGGGGCTGGGCCACACGCTGACGATCTTTATCGTAGGCGCGGCCATCATCCTTTTCAATCTCACCATCCCACCTCGACTCGGTTTGTCGATGGAGATGGCTGTCGCCGCCATGCTGATTTTACTAGGGGTTCTAAACCTTACCGGCCTTCTTCAGCGAGTGACGGACCGTCTCACGCCAGCCGTTCTCAAGCCTAAGTCATCTTCGCTTGACTTAGAGGAGTTATCCGCAGCGGCTCGTACGGACGCTGCCCCGGAGCTCTTTCGGGGTTTGCTGGCGCGTTTTGGGTACTTCCATTTACTGCGCCCGCTTGCGATGGGCCTGGTCCACGGGCTCGCTGGATCTGCCGCTGTCGCGCTCCTCGTTTTATCCATGATTCACAGTCCAGCCTGGGCTATCGCTTATTTGGTCGTCTTTGGGCTAGGAACCGTGATAGGAATGATGCTCATGACGACGGTTATGGCAATTCCTATCGCCCTGACGGGGCGAAGGTCCTCGCGCTATCTCACGGTAGCCTCTGGGCTCGTCAGCGTTTGTTTCGGACTTTTTCTTGTCTATCAACTCGGATTTGTTGATGGACTCTTTACCGCGCATGCTCACTGGACGCCCGAATGACGGCTTCACTATTTTGCAACGCGCAACGTTTACGGGAACTGAGTTTGCACAGTAGAACCAAATACGCTCATTCGTCCGAAGCGGCGAAGGGCTCGAGGTAATTCTCATGAAATTCTTCTCCAGTCTGCTTCTTCTGCTCCTTCTGATTTGTAAGGCTTCCATCGCGGGCGCGCAGGCAGCCCTGAAAGCACCTGAGGTCAAGACTGGCGTTAGGACCTTGACGACTACGAAAAAACATGTGGTGGTGGCGCGGCGGACCCAACACGTGAAAGTCGTAACGCACTATGCAACGCCGGCATTTAGGGCCCAAATGAGGAGTTTTGGAGCGACCTCTGCCGCGAGTACGCGTGCCACCACAAAGACCACCGCGATGACGGTTCATCCCAGGTACGGCGGCCCACCGACGACGGTCGTCAATTCGCAGGACTTCGGAACTGTAGCGACTGGGCAGCCTTCCGTGAAAACGCTCAGCTATGCGTTAGTCGGCGGAGGTACGACACTCAACATCGCTGTCACGGCAGGCGTGAACTTTTCCATTCAATCCTCCTCATGTTCCTCGTCTGTGTGCACGGCTCAGGTTGCATTTACGCCGCGTAATCCTGGCTTGCTTATGGATGCCGTGTCCGTAACCGACAGCAATAACAACCTGGTGTATCAGACGTTTGTCTCCGGGACCGGCCAAGGACCACAGTTCGGATTTTTCTTTGGAGAAGATAACGGATACTACAACTTCGCAAGCTACCCCACAGGGGTGGCTGTCGGACCGGATGGCACGTATTATGTCATCGATCGCAGCAACGGTGCCGTCACGCGTGTCGTTTTGGGGGGCAACATTACCTCGTTCCAAATTGCGAATCTTTGCAATGCGTCTGGAATCGCGGTGGACGGGGCAGGAACCTTGTATGTTGCCGACCCCACTTTCAATGAAGTCGTCTCGTACTCGACTGCGGGCATACAAGCGGTCGTTCAAACCACGCCGCTGAATGGTCCCAGTTTTCTTGCGGTCGATGGTAGCGGGGCGCTCTACATCAGTGATTCCGGCAACGGACGCATCATCAAGCTGGACAATCGCAATGTTGAAACGACTGTCTTGTCGGGTCTGGACTCCCCCCAAGGAATCGCGGTGGACGGCTCTGGCAATATTTTCTTCTCCGATCAGGGAGATGGTGGTGAGGTCCAGGAGTGGACTGCGAGTACCGGGCAGCTAACGTCAGTCGGCAACGAACTGGGTAATGTGAGTTCGGTTGCGCTGGACGCGGCGGGTCGGGTTTATTTCACGACTGATGAGATCCTTGGCATTATCAATCCGGCGACCGGCGAAATCTACACCGTGAGCGCGGATGACAACGCTCCCTTTGCCGTGGCGGTCGCTCCTAACGGGGATATCTTCACCTCACAGTCGCGCGACGGTTACTTCAAGATCAATGATGTATCAACCGGTAATTTCGGCTTGGAAACACAGATTCAGTCGACCGCCACCGGCACCTTGACCATCGCCAATAACGGCAACAGCGCGCTTTCGTTAGCCGGACTCTCCGTCGGCGGCCCAACGTTCGCAATCGATTCTTCTTCCACTTGCAACGCGGCCACGAGCCTTGCGGCTGCCACAAGCTGCGGTGTGACTGTAGATTTCTCGCCCACTGCTATCGATAGCAGTTATCAGGATTCCGTCACGGCGACGAGTAACAGCCTCAGCGCTGCGGGAAGCCAGAACCACTTTTCGCTCTACGGCACAGGTGACGGCGCAAACACCTACACAACGCTGAGTGTCAGTCCGCAGTCACCCGCTTTGGGAGCCAGCGTAAGTTTCACGGCATCTGTCAACGCTTATAATTCCGGGCTTCCCGCTCCCACAGGCACCGTCAACTTCTTCGACGGCGAATCTCAGCTTGGCAGCGCTCCTCTCAACGGAAGTTCAGCGGTCTTCATGACGAATAGCCTTTCTGCAGGGAGCCATACCGTGTACGCCACCTACACCGGTGATTCTTACAATGGCTCCAACACCAGCTACATGAACGGAGTTACGGTCGGCATCGGTTCCACGAATGCCAACATCAACATCACTGTTTCAGCGGCGAATATCAGTCTCAATCAGCCCGAGACGCTCAGTGTGACGCTTACGGCCAGTGGCGCTACGCCGACCGGCACGGTTCGTTTCGTCGACAACGGCGCCACGCTGGGTACAGGCACGATTAGCGGCTCGAACGGGAACGCAGTCGCTTCGTTTACGACCAGTAGTCTTTCAGGTGGTACCCACAGTCTCTACGTGGATTATTCCGGAGATCAGAACTACGCGGAGGCGCTCAGCAACATGCAGAGTGTCACGGTAGCGAAGGGGACTTCAGCGACGACGTTGACGGTAACTCCGTCCAGTCCCACGACCGAAGACCAGGTGACACTGACGGCAAACGTCACCAGTGGCACGAATCCCGCGGAGGGCGGCCTGGTCCTCTTTTCCGACCAGAACGGCACGATTGGGTATGCGTCGGTTGAAGATAACGATACGGGTGGAACGGCCAGCATTACGACCAATCTCAGTGCTGGATCACATCAAATTATTGCGAACTATACGCAAGATACGAACTACTCCGACAGCATCAGTCCCTCAGTGACAGTAATCGCAAGCCAAGGCACTCCCGCCCTGGGATTAAATGTCTCTGCAGCCAGCATCAAGCCAGGGCAGACTGAGATTCTTACCATGCAGCTCGGCCACAGCGATCCCTTTGGCGAGACCGGAACGGTGACCTTTTCCGACCAGAACGGCGTTCTCGGAAGCGGGACCCCCTGCGGCTGCTACATGGGAAATTTCTCCACCCTTCAGTTGACGACCCTTACGCCGGGAATACACACCATTACCGGCGCTTACAGCGGTGACAGCAACTACGGCCCTTCGACGAGCTCTCCCCAGACCGTGACTGTGTCCGGTGCCACAACATCACCGACGACAACTGTCCTATCAGTCTCATCGGCGTCCATTACGTCTGGACAGACGGAGACCCTCACGGCGAATATTCAAGGTGGAACTGCTTCTCCGGAGACGGGATCGGTGACCTTTTCCGACCAGAATGGAGTGCTTGGTTCGGGCACCGTTGCCGCTACGAGTACCGGCAGCACAGCAACCCTCTCACTCGGGACCCTCTCCGTTGGATCCCACCAAATCACAGCCGTCTACTCTGGAGACGGCAACTACACTTCGAGTACGAGTGCTCAGCAGACGGTCACGGTGACCAACGGCTCCGTTACAACGCCAACCTCGACGACCCTTGGCCTTTCGTCCACGAGCCCAGCGCTCGGCTCTTCGGAGACCTTCAGCGCCACCGTCTCTGCAAGCGGAAATGCACCCGGCGGTTCGGTTACCTTTTCTGACCAGAACGGCGCCATCGTTAGCGCGAACCTTGTCGTGGGGGACAGTACCTCAACTGCGAGTGTGACGTATACCGGTCTCGCGTTTGGGTCCCATCAGGTCACGGCCACCTACAACGGCAGCTCATCCTATGGCAGCAGCACCAGCGCGGCGCAGACTGTCACTGTGGATCCCGCCACCACGACTACGTCGCTCACTGTCAATCCTGCCAGTGCCGCTGCCGGTACATCCGTTACCTTGATTGGTTCGGTGCAAAGCTACACTAACCCCGCCCTCAACGGGGTTATCAGTTTCGCGGATCAGAACGGTCCGCTCGGCTTTACGAACATCACGCCGAACAGCACCGGAGGCAGCGCGAGCCTTACGCTTACAAGCCTTTCCGCTGGTGTTCATCAGATCACTGCTGCATACAACAACGATTATGAGCACGCATACAGCATCAGTCCCGCCCAGACCGTAACGATTACGTCTACAGCAGCTGCTGTGACGACAACCACACTTAACGCTCCTGCATCGGCCACTTACAGGTCGCCCATCACCTTCACAATCTCTGTTTCCTCCGCAAATGCGGCGAACACCTCTGGCCAGGTGATTCTCTGCGACGAGGCCGCTATTCGTTGCGCACCGGAACTCAACCTTGCTATGGCTCAGGTCACGTCGACGGGGACCGCTATGGTCAGGTTCTCGCCTGGGACCGTCGGCACGCACACGTATGTCGCGAAGTTCCTCGGCACAAAGAACTTTTCCGCCAGCACGTCGGCGTCGCAGATGGTAACCGTCACCGGGGTGTATCCAAGCACTACGACTATCTCGTCAACGGGTGCGGCAGGGAACTACACGCTTACCGGCACAGTTGTCGGTGTTGGATCAAACACCATCCCGCCCACGGGATCTGTCGCGTTCAATGACACTAGCAGCACAGCATCTCCTCTGCTTGGGTCTGCTGCTCTTGGCGCGGCGACGGTCGGCTTCAGTGCGGTTCAGCCCACGGGTTCACCGATCACGACTGGCGCAAATCCGTATGCGGTTGCGACCGGTGACTTCAATGGCGATGGCTTTGCCGATGTCGTGCTTGGAAACTATAACGGTGCCTCCGTTAGCGTTCTGCTTGGCAATGGAGACGGAACGTTCAAGCCCCAAGTCAGCTATACCGCAGGCAGTAATCCCGAGCGTGTGTTAGTCGCGGACTTCAATGGTGATGGCATTGCGGATATCGTCGTCGCAAACACAGGAAGCAATACGGTCAGCATTCTTCTCGGCAACGGCGATGGCACGTTCAAGCCGCAGTTGACCTACGGCGCCGCTTCTCCGGTTGGGCTCGGTGTCATGGACCTGAATCATGACGGCAGTGCAGATATTGTTGCTGGCGATTACTACAGCAACACCATGAGTGTGCTGCTGGGAAATGGTGACGGAACCTTCCAGACGGCAGTAACCTATGCTACTGGGGGCACGCCTCAGACGGTGGCTGAAGGCGACTTCAACGGTGATGGCAACGTCGATATCGCTGTGGGCAACCTGGCCGATAATAATGTCGGCATTTTCCTGGGCAACGGGGATGGCACCTTCCAGGCGCAGGTGACGTATGCGGTTGGCCGAGCACCGCAGGGTGTTCAGGTGGGCGACTTCAATGCGGATGGGTACGATGATCTTGCTGTCTCGAATTCGACCGACAACACCATCAGTATCCTGCTGGGGAACGGAGACGGAACGTTCAAGACGCAGGCTACCTATCCCGTTGGGGCCGATCCTGTTGGTCTCGTAATCGCCGATTTCAACGGCGACGGGAAGCAGGATCTATCAGTGGGCAACACGGCGCAATCCGCGCTGACGCAGAGCATTCTGCTGGGCAATGGCGACGGAACGTTCCAGCCGCAACTCACGTTTCCGACCGGCAACTTCCCATACGGCGAGGTGGCTGCGGACTTCAACGGCGATGGTTATCCCGACCTCGCCATTTCGCTCTTCTCGTCCAACGGAGCGGCCATTCTGCTCTCTCAGGTTACCGAGACGGCAAGCGCCACGCTTAACAATGTCAGCTTTAGCGCCAACTCCGGCGCCCACAACGTGGATGCCGCCTATCCAGGTAGTAACAGCTACAGTCAGAGCACATCGACGACGATTGCGCTCGTGGGCAGCTCCCTCGCTGCCTCAACCACGCAGCTGACGATCTCTCCTCTCACTCAGGCCGCTGGCGGCCCTATCACGTTCAGCACTACCGTCTCAGGTGGCACACAGACCACTCTGGCTCCGACCGGAACCGTCACTTTGACCAACACGGCGGTTTCGCCCGCAGCGACACTCGGTACCATCACGCTGAGCAATGGGTTAGGCAGCTATAACACGTCTTCTCTGGCTGCGGGAAGCTACAGCGTGGTCGCAACATACAGCGGGGATAGTAGCTATGCCACAAGTTCTTCGTCGGTGCAGACGTTAGTTATTTCTGCGGCCAACGGGCCAGTCGTCAACTCGAAGACATTTGGCAGTGTGCCGCTGGCTGGTACGCCGGCTACCGTCATTCTCAGTTACGGCGCATCGGCCGGAGCAACGGGGGCAATAATATCGCTTGCTCAGGGGACTGCATTCAAAGCTCAGCCTGTGACGTGCGCCAATGGTGTCTGTTCAGTATCGGTCGCATTCGCGCCGACGTATCCAGGCTTGGCAACCGACGCTTTGACAATCATGGACTCAAACGGAGCTTTACTGTACAAGACGTTCCTATACGGCACCGGAACGGCTCCGCAACTTGGCTACAACCTTTCTTACGGTGTCTTCGGCACGTACTCCGGGACGGTGAAATCGCCGGCGAGTGTGGCCGTGGGGCCGGATGCGAATCTTTATGTCGGAGATACCGCGACTAACCTGGTGTACAAGGTCACTGCGGGCAGCTACGGCGGCGGCTCTGCGCTTGCTTTGAGGGGCTTAGGGAAACCGGCTGGGATCGCGGTCAGCGGCGACGGGACGGTTTATATCGCGGACCAAACGAACAACGTTATCCGGTCTTTCAACACGATTAGCTCCGCGCAGGGCACTGTTACGACCTCCGCTCTTGCGACGCCGACCGGGGTAGCAATCGATGGGACGGGCGCGCTCTACATCTCCGATACCGGCCACGGGAGGATCATCAAGGTCGACAACCAGGGAGCGGAGACCACGGTAGCGACGGGACTCACGTCGCCGGGAGGGCTTACGCTCGATGCGGCCGGGGATCTTTTCTATGCCGATCCGAGCTCTGGAGGCGAGATCACGGAGATTCCGGTGAGCGGCGGTGCAGCGGTTCCGATCGGCCAGAACCTTGGGGCGCTGGCGGACATTGCCGTGGCACCTTCGGGCCGGATCTACTTTGCCACGACGAAGTCGGTCAGCTCGATACTGAACGGCACGGTTTACAGCAATGGGTATTTCAACCTGTCAGGCAATGCTGTCAACTACGGGATAGCGCTTGATCGATTCCAGGACGTCATCACAACAAATACGAGTGGAGGGATAATCGCGGTCACGAGTAGGACGGGCTCGTCCTTCACATTCGGGACGCCGGTGGGCACGACCAATACGTGCTGTGACTCCATTGAGAATACGGGCAACAGTCCATTGACGGTGGCCGGGGTGGTGAACAATGGGGCAAACTATGCGCTTCATACCGGGGGCGGCGAGTGCGTTGCGGGCCAGATGCTGCAGCCGACGCAGACCTGCAATGTCGTTGTGGACTTCTCGCCTACGGCGTTCCAGAATTACTCTGACACCGTTGTGGTGACGTCCAACAGCCTGAACGTCTCAGGTTCGACCAATACCAGTTCCTTGCTGGAGACGGGCCAGCAGATACCGACCAGCACGACGGTGGCGGTCTCGCCGAACCCGGGGCGGGTGGGCCAGCCGATTACCTTTACCGCGACGCTGGCTTTTACCAGCACGTACGCTACGCCTCCGTCGGGCATGATGAGTTTCCTGAACGGCGACGGTAGCACGCTGGCTACTGTGCCGGTGACCGGGGTCACGACCCAATACACCACCTCCACGCTGGGCTCAGGGACGTATATCGTGACTGCCAGCTACAGCGGGGATGCGGCCTTTCTCACGAGCGTGAGCGGGGCACAGAGCTACTCGGTAACGGCTTTGACCCTGCAGACGATTACCTTCCCGGCCATTCCGAACCATTCCACGGGAGACGCGCCATTCAACCTGGCTGCTACCGCCTCCTCCGGGCTGCCGGTTTCGTATACAGTTACCTCCGGTCCGGCGAGAGTGTCGGGTTCGACCGCCACGCTGACGGGGAGCGCCGGCGTCGTCACCATTCAGGCTACGCAGACCGGGAATGCGACCTATGCGGCTGCAACGCCTGTTTCGCAGAGCTTCAACGTGACGGTGGCGGGGGTGACCTTGAGCGGGGTCTCGCCGGCCACGGGGGCACTGGGAGGTTCGGCTACGACGGTGACGTTGACGGGATCCAACTTCAATACCGGCGACCTGGTTCAGCTCAACGGGAGTACGATTTCTTCGACGTACGTCAGTACGACGACGCTTACGGCGGTGATTCCGGCGAGCTTCTTTGCGCAGGCGGGGACCGGGCTGATCACGGTCTTCGATCCATCCACGCGGACGGCAAGCGGATCGGCGACGTTTACCGTCGCGAATACGCCGCAAATTGTGTTCACCGGGCCGACGACTTCAACGTCCGGGGCGCAGCCGACGCTGACCTTTCAACTGGTGAACCCCTACCCTGTCGCGCTGGCGGGCACGCTGAACCTGGCGTTCACACCGCTGCCCTCGGCGGGAATCAACGACCCGGCGGTGCAGTTCTCGACGGGGGGGCGCAGTCTGCCGTTCAACATCCCGGCCAACTCCACGGCGACGCCTACGGTGCAACTGCAGACGGGGACGGTGGCGGGGACGGCTACGATTGCGCTGGTGGTGACGGCGAACGGGGTGAACGTGACCCCGGCGAACGTGGCTCCGGTGGTGATCACGATTCCGGCGGCGGCTCCGACGATCACCTCAACCCAGGTGACGCGGAACGGGAATACGCTGACGGTGGCTGTAGTCGGGTTTTCGAACACGCGGGAGACGACGCAGGCGGTGTTCCACTTCCATGCGATTGCCGGGGCGACCATCGACAACCCGGATATCACGCTGACGGTGACACCAAACTTCGCGGCCTGGTACACGACGCCGCAGTCCAATGGCTATGGATCGGCGTTCACTTATACGCAGGTGTTTACGCTCGACCAGGACGCGGCGATTGTGCAAGATGTGACGGTGACGCTGGGTAATACGGTGGGGGTCTCGGCGGTCGCTACGACGCCTTAGATGGGGTCAGGGAGGGTGCTGCGGTGCCCCCCCTCCCTGACCGAATGTGCGCAAAGTCTTCAAAAGATTGGAGTTAGGGGTGGACTTCCACGTTTGCGGAGGATAAAGTCTCTGGAATCAATGGTGGGTGTCCGCAAAGTCTTCCATCGAAGGGACTTATCCTCACCAGCGTACGCACTTTTTTCAGGCTATGGGGTGCCCATGAGGGTGCCTTTGGTGGTCATTGCGTCTTCCGCGGCGGACTGCATTTCGGCGTCGGAGAGGGTGGTGAGGGTCTGGGAGAGGGACCACTTGTGGCCGAAGGGGTCTGTGAGCTGGCCGTAACGGTCTCCCCAGAACATGTCCGCCAAGGGCATGGTGACGGTGGCGCCGCCAGCGACGGCGGTGTCCCAAAAGGATTGGACGTCCGTGAGTTGGAGGGCGAGTGTAATGGGGGAGCCGCCGAGGGCTTCAGGGGTTTCGGACTTGCGGCCCATCTTGTCTGAGAAGTCGTCCGCGAGCATGATGAGGGCGCCGTTAATGAGGAGGCGGACGTGCATGATCTTGTCGGTGCCGGGCATGAGGTGAGCTTCGCCGTCCTGGGTGGCGGCGAAAGCTTTTTTGTAGAAGTCGACCGCTGCGGCGGCGTTCGAAACGACCAGGTATGGGGTAATGGGTGGAATGGGGGTGGTCATGACTATCCTCGGAGGAGTTTGGATTCGGGGAAAGGGTAGCACGGGTTCGGGGCGGGGAGGCTGGCTTTCGGGATGATGAGGGACGCGGCGCGGCGAAAGTATGTCTTGTGGCTAAGGGAACGTAGGGGCTTATCTGGATGATTGTGAAGGGCCGGGCCATGGGGCGTCCGGCCTTCAAGGTGGATTAGCGATTCAGGAGGCCCGGAATGACTGTGGCGTCGGGGAAGACGGTGGAGAGGGTGAGGTCACGGTATTTCGCGGCTTCTTCGGCGCGGGCAGCTTCGACGTGTTGGACGCGAGTTTCGGCGTCTTTGCCGAGGATGAGGCGGCGGGGAACGTTTTGGGTGCTGGCGAGGGTGACGATGAGATCGGCGATGCGTTTGGGGTCGCCTTCGGCTTTACCGCGGATGGAGGCGAGTAGTTTATAGATCGCGCCGACGGACTCTTCATACTCGGGCAGGACATCCGGAGAGTTTTCGCCGGCGCGCTGAGCCCAGTTGGTGCGGATGCCGCCGGGCTCTAGAGTGCAGACTTTTACGCCGAACGGGGCAACTTCGGCGGCGAGGGAGTCGCTGAAGCCGCCGACAGCCCACTTGGCGGCGTGGTACGGCGTGTTGCCGGGCATGGCCATGCGGCCGCCGACGGAGGAGACCTGGAAGATATAGCCGCTGCGCTGTTGGCGCATGACGGGCAGGGCGGCGTGGGTGGTGTAGACGACGCCGAAGAGGCAGGTTTCGACAACATCGCGGAAGTCGTCGGAGGTCATCTGCTCAAAGGGAGCGAAGTGGCCGTAGCCGGCGTTGTTGACGAGGACATCGAGGCGACCATATTTTGCCACGGCGGTTTGGACGGCGGACTTTGCGGCGGCTTCGTAGCGGACATCGAGGACGACTGGGGTGACGCGATCGCCGTATTGGGCTGTGAGGGGGGTAAGTTCTTCGGGGCGGCGCGCTCCGGCGACGACGCTATCTCCTGCTGCGAGGGCTGCTTCTGCGACGTCGCGGCCAAGGCCGTTGCCGCTTCCTGTGATAAGCCAGACTTTAGACATGGTGATGTTCTCCTGAGGAGTAGATCGATGTAATGAGCGAGTGGTTGCTCATTTATTTTCATCGATAGAGCATGACGCCGTTCCGGTTGGGAGAGCGAGCCTCAGCGACTGAAGCCGGACCGATTGCCGGCGACTTTGCGGCGCAGGTGAACGCGTGCCCCTGTGCGGTACTGGCGTGCGCAGCAGTTTCTGAGGCTGTGCATCAGCGGATTCCTCACTCGGCCATGCGCCAGAAGGCCTCGAAGGCTTGGACGATTAGTGCGGCTTTCTGGCTGGGCTTTTTTGTGGCAACTTCTATGACGGCCTCCTGCAGGGCGGACATGGCGGATGCGGCGAAGCCAGGAGGGAGATGCTGGAATGCGCCTTGTTGGCCGAGCTCGTTCATGGTTTGGGAGACGGCTCCGCGCTGGGCATCCATCTTCTTTCTGGTTGCGGTGGTGATGATAGGGGAGAGATGTAGCAGGATGGAGACCTTGCGATTCTGCGGGTTGTTTATTGCCCAGCGGAGGTACTCGGTCCAGATGTGGTGAGCGCGTTCTCGTAAGCCAGCTTGAAGCGGAAAGGCAGTTTGGAAGCGACGATAGACATCGGATTTGAGGGCGATGTAGAGTTCATTGAAGAGATCTTCTTTGGTGGCGAAGTAGGTGAACATGGTGCCTTCAGCGAGGCCGGCGCCCTTGGCGATGCGAGCGGTTGATGCACCGAGGCCGGCCTCGGCGATCTCGCGAACGGCGGATTGGAGGAGGGCTTGGCGTTTTTCTTCACTTCTCGCTCTGGCCATACGTCACGATATCGCAGCGGGGCGCTTATTCCTCTTTGGGCTGAGATTTGAGGCGGGTGAGTTCTTCTAGGCGTTGGGAGAGTTGGCGTTCGCGGCCTTCGTTCGTGGGATGGTAGTAGCGGCGGTCGGCGAGGTTGTCGGGGAGGCATTGCATGGCGGCGACTTTGGCTTCGAGGTCGTGGGCGTACTGGTAGTCCTTGCCGTAGTCGAGGGACTTCATGAGCCTGGTGGGGGCGTTGCGGAGGTGGAGGGGGACGGGCTGGGCGGTCGTCGTGCGGACGTCCTGGAGGACGGCGGCGTAGGCGGTGTAGACGGCGTTGGATTTGGGGGCGAGGGCGAGGTAGGTGACGGCCTGGGCGAGGGCGAGGTCGCCTTCCGGGTGGCCGAGGAAGTGCATGGCGTCGCGGGCGGAGAGGCAGAGGTTGAGGGCTTCGGGGGCGGCGAGGCCGATGTCTTCTACGGCCATGCGGACGATGCGGCGGGCGACGTACATGGGGTCTTCGCCGGCTTCGAGCATACGGGCGAGCCAGTACATGGCGGCGTCGGGGTCTGAGTTGCGGACGGATTTGTGGAGGGCGGAGATGATGTCGTAGTGCTGCTCGCCTTTTTTGTCGTAGAGGAGGGTGCGGCGCTGGAGGGCTTCGGCGGCGATTTCCTGGGTGATGGTGGGTTCGGCGCGGCCGGTTGCTAGTTGGGCGGCGACTTCGAGGGCGTTGAGGGCGGTGCGAGCGTCGCCGGAGGCGTAGGTGGCGATGGCGGTGAGGGCTTCGGGGGTGGCTTGGATGGAGAGGGTGGTGAGGGCGCGTTGGAGGAGGGTGATGAGGTCGGGTTCGGTGAGGGGTTGGAGGGTGTAGACGCGGCAGCGGGAGAGGAGGGCGGCGTTGATTTCGAAGGAGGGATTTTCCGTGGTGGCGCCGATGAGGCGGATGGTGCCGCGCTCGACGTAGGGGAGGAAGGCGTCCTGCTGGGCCTTGTTGAAGCGATGGATCTCGTCGATGAAGAGGATGGTGCGGGAGCCGAGGTGGGAGGCTTTTTCGGCGTCGACCATGACCTGCTTGATTTCTTTGATGCCTGAGAGGACGGCGGAGAACTCGATGAAGGAGGCCTGGGTGCGGGCGGCGATGATCTTGGCGAGGGTGGTCTTGCCGACGCCGGGTGGGCCCCAGAAGATCATGGAGACGGGGTCGTCAGATTCGATGGCAAGGCGGAGGGGCTTGCCGGGGGCGAGGAGGTGCTGCTGGCCGGTGTAGTCGTCGAGGGTGCGGGGGCGCATGCGCTCGGCGAGGGGAGTGTGCTTGGGGCTACGGGGGGCGGGGATGGGGGAGGTGTCGAAGAGGCTCATAAGGCAGTGAACGTCAGTGAAGTGCAGTGTAAGGCAGTCAGGGGCAGTCCTAAGACAAGGCGGCGCGTTGGCGGGAGGCTTCGTAGAGGAGGATTGAGCCGGCGACGGCGGCGTTGAGGCTTTCGACCCGGCCGGGGCAGGGGATTGTGACGCGGGCGGAGGCGAGGCGGAGCCAGTCTTCGGAGAGGCCAGCGCCCTCGTTGCCGATGAGGAGGGCGGTGGGGAGGGTGAGGTTGGACTGGGCGATGGGGGCGGCGTCGTCTTTGAGGGCGGCGAGAAGTTGGATGGACTGCTGTTCGAGGACTTCGATTTCGGCGGGGCCAGCGGTGGCGATGGGGAGGCGGAAGACGGAGCCGGCGGAGGCTCGGATGGTCTTCTGGTTCCAGGGGCTGACGGTGCCGGGGGTGGTGAGGACGCCGGTGGCGCCGAAAGCCTCGGCGGAGCGGATGAGGGTGCCGAGGTTGCCGGGGTCCTGGAGGCCGACGGCGATGAGGATGAGGGGCGTGGCGATGAGCATTTGCTGGAGGGTGCCGGTGGGGGGGACGAGGAGGGCGGCGATGCCTTGGGGGGTGCGGGTTTCGGTGACGCTGGCGAAGATGTCGGGGGCGAGGGTGAGGGTTTCGATGCTGGCGGGGAGGTAGGCGGGGGGCTCGCGGCGCTCGGAGAGGAAGACGGTCTTGAGGGCCTGTCCGCTGCGGATGGCTTCTTCGATGAGGTGATCGCCTTCAATGGCGATGAGGCCGCTGGAGAGGCGGGCGTTCGACTGGAAGGCGGCGCGAAGCTGCTTGACGCGGGCGTTGGAGCGGGAGGTGACGACGGAAGACATGCAGGGTTGAGTTTACGCTGGGTGTGCGGGCGGGGGGAGCGGGACGGTTTTCATGGCGGGATTATGCTATGGTGCGGGTTGGGGTTGACGGTTCACGTCTCCCGAAGGAGCCACGGATTTGACGGCCGAGATTCTGCGTATCCATCCCGATGAGCCGGAGCCGGCGCTGATCGATTATGTGGCGTCAAGCCTGGCGGGCGGGCAACTGGTTGCGCTGCCAACCGACACGTTTTATGGGCTGGCGGTTGACCCGGTGAACCTGTTTGCGGTGGACCGGATTTATGAGATTAAGAATCGGGCTCGGCATAAGCCGCTCTCTCTGCTGATTGGCGATGTGGCGCAGGCGTACGGCCTGGCCCGGGAGTGCGACAACGCCTTCGACCGGCTGGCGGAGCGGTTCTGGCCGGGGCCGCTGACGATTATCGTGAAGGCGGGAAGCAAGCTGCCGCTGCGGGTTACGGCCAATACGGGGAATGTGGCGCTGCGGGTTCCGGAGGCGGCGATTGCGCGGGCGGTGGTGGCGAAGCTGGGACTGCCGATTACGGCGACTTCTGCGAACCTGCATGGGCGGCCGGAGTGCAGCTATGCGAGCTGTGTGCGGGAGCAGCTTGGCGATAAGATTCCGTTGATTGTGGACGGAGGACCGACGGCCCGGACGGTGGCGACGACGATTGTGGATCTTACGGGCGGGGGAAATTCCTGGTCGATCCTGCGCGAGGGCGCGATTCCGACGCACGAGATTGCGCTTTGTCTGCAACGGTAAGGGGATCGGCCCGGTCGGGATGAACGTTGATTGCATCTGGCTACGATGAAGACTTCTTCCAATTCGGGGCGCGGGTTCCTGCGGTTTCTGCTGCGGTGTGTGGGTGTTTTTTTGCTGGTGGCGGTGGGGTGGGGTACGTGGGTGGTGCATGAGATCAACCGTGTGGCGGGGCAGGATGGGGCTCGTCCGGCGGATGCGATTGCGGTGTTTGGGGCGGCGGAGTATGGGGGGCGGCCCTCGCCGGTGTATCACGCGCGGCTGGACCATGCGGTGACTCTGTATGAGCGGGGGATTGCGCCGCTGATTGTGACACTGGGGGGTGGGTCGGATAAGGATTCGGGGAAGACGGAGGGTGGGGTGGGGCGGGACTACCTGCTGGCGCACGGGGTGCCGTTCGACCGGATCATCGCGGAGACGCACTCTGTGGATACGGGGCAGCAGGCGGAGTTGCTGGCGGGAATTGCGCGGGAGCGGGGGCTGGAGACGCTGGTGGTGGTGAGCGACAATACGCACCTGTTCCGGATTCAGCAGCTCTGCCGGGACGAGGGGCTGGAGGTGTATACGTCACCGCGGCCGGCGCTGGGGCACATCGACCGGTTCGACCTATGGATGCGGTATTTCCATGAGATTGTGAGCTACACCGCAATGGAGCTGGGCGTAAGCGATTGGGTGCACAACTGGGTGGATGGGCGGGATTAGGAGGGGGGGGGCCGCCTGATGTGTGCAAAATATTCAAAACATTGGGGTTACGTCTGTATCGACTTGCTAAGTTCTTTGTTTTCTGGGACCACTGCGAGCAAAATATTCATTCTAAAGGGGTTGTCCGATACAGGGGACGCACTTTTTCTGGGTACGCAACGTAATTTGGGTCAGGGCATGGCGAACCACTGGCTGCCGTTGGGGTGGGGGCTGAGGACGAGGAGGATGGCTACGGCGAGGCCGGCGGCGAAGAGGGTGGAGATGAAGTTGACGAGGTCGTTGCCGAGCCAGCCGCGGCGCTCGATGGTGGCTCCGAGGAGGCTATCGAAGAAGAGGCCGGCGATGCCGCTGAGGAGGGCAATGAGGGTTTCGCGGAGCGGCAGGCGGAGGGCCCAGGGTGCGATGGCGGCGACGAGGGTGGCGGTGACGATGCCGGCGAGGGTGCCTTTGAGAGTGACGGCTCCATCGGTTCCGGGCGGGACAGGGCGGAGGGTGGTGAAGAGGATGGGTTGGCCGCCGAAGGCCTGGCCGAACTCCGATGAGACGGTGTCCGCGGTGGCCTCTGTCAGGGAGGCGAGAAGAAGGACGGGCAGGGCGATTGGAATGAAGAGGAAGCGGTGGGTGAGGGAGTTCAGGGCTCCGACGAAGTACGCTCCGAAGGCGGAGGTGACGAGGCCGGCGGCGCCGAGGTTGGCGAGGATCTGGGCGGTCGAGCGTCCGCGGCGGGGTTCGGCGAGGCCGGCACGCTGTTTGCGGAGACGGCCGGCGCGGGTGGCGGCGAAGGTGAGGATGAAGAGCTCGATGAGGGGGGCGAGCCCGGAGTGGAGGGGGTTGAGGCGAGGGGAGGCGGTGTAAAAGGTGACGAGGAGGCAGATGGCTCCGCCAGCGAGGGCGGCAGGGCCGGTTGCGGCGCGGAGCTTCCAGACGGCGAGGGCGAAGAAGGCGCTGATGACGAAGGCTTCCGCGAAGAGGACGCGGAGGGGGCGGCTGCGGGAGAGCGCGAAAATGGCGGACTGGGAGCAGAGGACGGCGAGGATGGGGCCGAGGATCCAGGCGAAGATGCGGGACTGGAGGCGATCGCGGGCGGGCGGGATGGCGTGGCGCCAGGGGGGAGTGTCGGGTGGTTGCGAGGGCATTGGGAGGAGGCTCCAGGTGTCGGCTGATTGAAGAGTACAGCGATGTTTCCGCGAGCCGGATGGGCTTGGGGCGCAACAGGCCTCATCGGGGTCGTTCGACTGCGTACGTCGCAACGTGCGCGACGTACTTCGCTCAGGATGGCGCATCGTTTCCACCGTAGAAAGAAAGTCGCAGAGGATGACGCATTCTCACTTGTTCAGAACAACTTCTGACTGTGTCCGTCCGTGAAGCGATGGACCTTGCTTAGGGTGACGCATTTTCCTTTGTGTCGAGAACAGGTTAGGCGGGTGGTGTGCGCGAAACTCCCGAGGTGTGTCCAGGCGCGTCCGGGGCCGCGTGATTTACAATCGAGCCTTGAGCATCATCCTTAAGAACGTGGTCGTGGGAGTAGGTTTGCATTCAGATCATCAGTACGCAGCGCAGCAGATTGGTTCGGGTCGTATGAGCAGACAGATGGCGCGGTTTGCGGTTTCGGGCGTTGCGCTTGGATTGGCTGCGCTGGCAGTGGCCGGGTGCGGCAATACGTATCGTCCGGTGGTGAGCTCTGTGAATCCGGTGGGCCCGGCGGCGCAGCCCGAGAAGTTTGCGGTGGCGATTGCGACGACCGGAACGACGACGCCGGGACTGGCGAACATCGTGGATTTTTCCGGCGACACGAATCTGGTGACGGTGGCGATTGGGACGAATCCGCTGTACATGCAGTTGGATGCAGGCGGGGATACGGCGTATACGCTGAACGGCGACGGGACGACGAACTCGTTTGGGATTTCTACGAGCCTGATTCAAAGCCAAGTGCTGCAGACGACGCTGCCAATGGGGGGGACGCCGGTGGCGATTCTGCCGCAGGGCGCAAATTTGTATATTGCACAGCCTGGGTTGAGCTCGGTGGCGCAACTGACGCAGACCTCGCCTCCGGCGTTCAAGCAGAACCTGCCGACCGGGGTGGGGACGCTCTACACGGTCGGGATTGCCTCCGCGCCGCGTGTGTATGGGTTGAGCCAGCCGACGGGTGGCGGGGCGGGCGTGGCCTCGGCGATTGAGACGACGACGAATACGATTTCCAACAGCATTACGGTGGGACGGAATCCTGTTTACGGCGTGATGACGGCGGATGCACGGCGGGCGTTTGTGCTGAACAAGGGCGACGGGACGTTGTCCGTGATCAACTCGCAGACGAATACGCTGGACACGTTTGCAAGCCCGACGACGAATGTGGTGACGAGCCTTATCCCGGTTGGGACGGCTCCAATCTGGGCGGATTTTGCTCCGACGCTGACGGAGTTGATTGTGGCGAACCAGGGTAATGGAACGACGGCGGGGAGTGTGACGATTGTGAGCATTCCTCTGTGCTCGTCGTCCACGGTGACGAGCAATCCGAACTGCGATCCGAATAACCCGGTGGATGCGGTTGGGTTTGGGCAGGTGGTGAAGAACATTACGGTGGGCGTGAACCCGGTGATGGTGGCGGTGATGCAGGATGGGTCGGAGGCGTTTGTCGCGAACCAGGGCAATGCGGCGGCTGGGATTGCGGGCTCGATCAGCGTGATCAACCTTTCCACGAATACGGTGGTAGCGACGATTCCGGCGGGCACAAGCTCGGATGAAGGCGATGCGATTGTGCATGGGCATCCGACGTATATCGCGGCGACGTCCGGGACGCCGACGGGCAAGGTGTACGTGGTTTCTGCGGACTCGACGGACCTATCGATTATCCGGACGGATACGAATATTGTGCAGACGCACCTGCCGCTGCAGGGGTCTGGTGTCTCGGTGAGGGTGAACCAGCCGTAATTTTCAGGTTGAGGTGAGAGGCGGCGGTCCCGGATGGGGCTGCCGCCTTTTTCTGCGTGGAGGTGGGTGAGGGATTTTGTGCGACTTGTGATTTGTTGATCGCATCCGAATATGTTGGCAGGGACTTTGATGATGCGAGCGTGGCGATGGGTGGGTCTGGGCGCGGTGGTGGTGCTGGCGACGCTTGCGGTGGTGGCGGAGGTGATGGTGCGGCGGGCGGGGCCGATCCTGAAGGGGCGGGTGGTGGAGACGCTGAGCGACCGGTTTGAGAGCAGGGTGGAGTTGGATGAGCTGGATGTTTCCGTGATACGGGGGCTGGAGGTTTCAGGGAAGGGGTTGCGGATCTTCGCGCCGGATGACGTGGTGGCGGCGGGAGCGAAGGAACCGGTGATCGGGATACGGCGGTTCAGGTTTCATGCTGGGCTGATGGGGCTGTTTGTGAAGCCGACGCATGTGGGGGTGGTGCGGGTGGAGGGGCTTTCGATCCATATTCCGCCGCGAGAGGTGCGGGAGGCGGGGGCGAGGAGGCCGAAGAGGAAGGGTAAAACGACGGTGGAGGTGGATGAGATTGTCTGCGACGACTCGGAGCTGGTGATTGGGACGATGAAGCCGAACAAGGATCCGAAGGTGTTTGAGCTGAAACATATTGTGCTGCACGATGTGGGTCCGAATGCGCCGTGGCCGTACGACGCGACGCTGATGAATGCGGTGCCGAAGGGGGAGATCCATGCGGTGGGGAGGTTTGGGCCCTGGAATACGGAGACGCCGGGGGATTCGGGGGTGACGGGGCGGTATACGTTTGACCGGGCGGACTTGTATCCGATCAAGGGGATTGGGGGGACGCTGGAGAGTGTGGGGGAGTTTGGGGGGGTGTTGGACAGGATTGGGGTGAAGGGGACGGCGAATGTGCCGAACTTTTCTCTGGATACGGCGAACCATGCAATGCGGCTGGAGACGGCGTTCGAGGCAGTGGTGGATGGGACGAGCGGGGACACGTACTTGACAGAGGTGAGGGCGAAGCTGGGGGGGAGTGAGTTTACTTGTAAAGGGGCGGTGATCAATGTGAAGGGGGTAGGGCATGCGATCGACCTGGATGTGGATGTGCCGGCGGGAAGGATTCAGGATTTTTTGGGGTTAGCGGTGAAGACGCAGCCTGCGGTGATGACGGGGGTGATCGAGACGAAGGAGAAGCTGCATCTACGGCCAGGGAAGGAGAGTGTCGTTCAGAAGTTGAGCATGGCGGGTGGGTTTACGCTGACGCGGATTCACTTTACGAATCCGCAGGTGCAGGACAAGGTGGATGGGCTCAGCGAACGGGCCGAGAAGCGTCCGAAGGAGGCGAAGCCGGGGGCGGCTGATGTGATGTCCACGATGCGAGGGCGATTTACGATGAGCGGGGGAGCGTTGCGGTTGAGCGGGCTGGATTATAAGCTGCCGGGTGGGCAGGTGCTGCTGGATGGGGTGTATACGCTGGATGGGAAGACGTTTGAGTTTCGGGGGAAGGTAAGGACAGAGGCAAAGCTGTCTGAGATGGTGGCGTCGCGGTGGAAGAGCTGGCTGCTGAAGCCGGTGGATCCGTTCTTCCATAAGAACGGCGCGGGTGCGGAGATTCCGGTGAAGATTACGGGGACGGAGGGGGCTCCGAAGTTTGGACTGGATCTTGGGGGGAAGAAGTAGTGGACGGTGGGAAAGGCTTAGCACCGATTTACACCGATTGGACCGATCTAGGGGAATGCCGACCGCGGATTTCGCGGAGGGCTCGGATAAAGGCCAAGGCTGGGTAAGGCAAAGGCCAAGGCAGGGGTGCTCGCTCCGTTCAGGTTGAAGTGATGTTTTGGTGGGGCGCATCTGGCGGGGCGGTGTCGCGTAGAGTTAATGTGGGTTGATTTGCGTCTAAGAGCTTAGGAAGTTGAGGAGTCTTTATGTTGATTCGGATGGCGGGGCGGGTGGATGGGTCTGAGATAGGGTCTTCGGAGATTACGCCGGAGAGTGCGTTTTTGAGTGGGCGGCGGGAGTTTCTGTCGAAGATGGGGATGATGGCGGCGGGCGGGGCGGCGGCGGCGATGATGCCGATGCGGGCGCTGGCCGATGATGCGAAGCTGACGACGGTGCCGGGGAAGTTTCAAGCGACGGACGCGCAGACTCCGTTTGCGAAGGCGACGAGCTACAACAACTTCTATGAGTTTGGGATTCCGAAGGATCAGCCGGCGAAGAATGCGCACACGCTGAAGACGAGGCCGTGGACGATCCAGGTGAGCGGACTGGTGAAGAAGCCGCTGACGGTGGGGATCGATGACCTGATGCACTTCAAGCCGCTGGAGAGCCGGGTTTATCGGCACCGGTGCGTGGAGGCGTGGTCCATGGTGATTCCGTGGGATGGATATTCGTTGAGCGAGTTCATCAACTTTTGCGAGCCGCTGCCGAGCGCGAAGTATGTGCAGTTCATCAGCAATTTGAACCGGCAGCAGATGCCGGAGCTGACGGATCAGTTCGACTGGCCGTACAGCGAGGGGCTGCGGATGGATGAGGCGATGCATCCGCTGACGATGATGACGTTTGGGTGCTATGGGCAGGCGCTGCCGAACCAGAACGGCGCGCCGGTGAGGGTGACGGTGCCTTGGAAGTATGGGTACAAGTCGCCGAAGTCGATTGTGAAGGTGATCTTCAAGGATAAGCAGCCGACGACGCTTTGGAGCGATGCGAATCCGCCGGCGTATGGGTTTTACTCGAATGTGAACCCGGACGTGGATACGGTGCCGTGGTCGCAGAAGCATGAGCGTCGGATCGATAGCAGTTTGCTGCCGAAGACTGTGGAGACGCAGATCTTCAACGGGTACGGGGACCAGGTAGCGGGGCTTTATAGCGGGATGGATCTGAAGCGCTACTACTAGAGCAAATTACCTGTTGCTGTGGAGTGGACATATCGTCCAGTGTCATTTTTCTTGGAAGAAAAATGAGGTTGATTGCTACGCCTCCCTCTACACCCACATGTAATTTGCTCTAGCGGTTGTGGATGGGATGGGAGTACGGGTCCTTCGTCGGCCTTCCCAGCGATGAAGCTGCTGGGGAGGCCGCTCAGGAGGAGGGGCTGACGAGGCGGTTGAATGGCAGGGCTAAAGCCCTGCCCTATCTGAGAAGCAGCGGCAAAGGCAACAGCGGGATACAAAGCAGGGAGTTGGGTAAACTGGTTTGGTATGCCGACTCGATGGATTCCGTGGGTGAAGGTGCTGGTGCATGTGTTCTGCCTGGCGCCGGCGTTGGGGATGTATCACTGGTACAGCTCCGGCCAGATGGTGGCGGCGGCGGACCCTGTGAATGACCTGACGCACTGGACGGGGAACTGGGCGCTGTGGATGCTGATTGCATCGCTGGCGGTAACGCCGCTGCGGCGGCTGCATCCGAAGTTAAGCAACCTGATCCGGTTTCGGCGGATGCTGGGTCTGTATGCGTTTTTTTATGCGACGGCGCACCTGGCGACGTATGTATTTTTGTACTCCGGCTATGACGTGGTGGGGGCGATTTCCGGCGTGAAGTTGGGGCATGCGGGGGCGCTGGTGGACCAGTGGAAGGCGGTGTGGCCGACCATGGTGGACGATGTGCTGAAGCGGAAGTTTATCCAGGTGGGGCTGTTTGCGTGGGTGGTGCTGCTCTCGCTGGCGGTGACGTCTCCGCTGTTAATGCTGCGGGCGATGGGCGGGAAGAACTGGCAGAGGCTGCATCGGCTGGTTTATTTTGCGGCGGTGGCGGGGGTGGTTCATTACTGGTGGATTGTGAAGAAGGGCGTGATGCTGCCGCTGCCGGATACGCTGGTGCTGGGGGCGCTGCTGCTGGCGAGAGTGGCGTGGTGGGGATGGAAGAAGTGGAAGCCGGTACCAAAGCGGGTGACAACTTTACCGGTGGCGGGGCGTTCTTAATCGAGAGAGGCTGAGCCTATGCGTGTGATCGCGATGGTCTTGATGGTGGCTGCGGCGGCGGGGGCGCAGAGCGGGCCGAGTGGCGTGGGGAAGCTGAAGCTGCCGGGAGCGGTTGGTGGGGTGGCTGGGGTGAATGTGCCGCTGACGCCGCGGGAGCGGGCGGTGCAGATGCTGAACCGGTTTACGTATGGGGTGCGGCCGGGGGATGTGGAGAAGGTGCTCGCAGTGGGGGTGGACCAGTGGCTGGAGCAGCAGATGACGCCGGAGGGGATTTCGGATAAGGAGCTGGAGCGAAGGCTGGGCGAGTTGCCGACGGTGCGGATGAGTGCGGCGCAGGCTTTGACGATCTTTCCGGACCGGGGGACGGTGCAGCAGGTGGCGGATGGGGTGAAGCCGTTTCCGGCGGACCCGCTGCTGGCGAGTGTATACGAGGTGCAGGTGAGGAAGCTGCAGGCGGAGAAGGTGGGCCGGGCTGCGCCGGCTGTCGAGCCGAGCGACGAGGAGAAGGCGGCGAAGAAGAAGGAGGATCAAGCGACGGCAGCGCGGATTGCCGGGACGCTGCTGGCGATGGCGAAGAAGGACCGGATGGGGGCGCTGGAAAAGCTGCCGGTGGAGAATCGGATTGCGTTTGCGAATAACGTGACGAACGATCAACGGGGGCTGCTGCTGGCGGACTTTACGCCTCGGGAACGGGAGACGCTGCTGGGGATGCAGGGTGGGGTGGGGGTGCAGTATCGGATTGGGGAGGAGCTGGCGCAGGCGCATGTGCTGCGGGAGATTCTGAGTGAGCGGCAGTTGGGCGAGGTGATGACGGACTTCTGGTTCAACCACTTCAACGTGTACCTGCCGAAGGATAGCGACCAGTGGTACACGACGACGTATGAGCGGGAGTCGATTCGACCGCATGCGCTGGGGAAGTTTCGGGAGCTGCTGCTGGCGACGGCGCGGTCGCCGGCGATGATGGTGTACCTGGATAACTGGACTTCGATTGGGCCGGATTCGGTGGCGAATGGGGTGGACCCGAAGAAACCCGGCTCGAAGAAAGGCGGTAAGGGGCTGAACGAGAACTACGGGCGTGAGGTGATGGAGCTGCACACGCTGGGGGTGAACGGCGGGTATACGCAGGCGGATGTGACGAAGCTAGCGGCGATTCTGACGGGGTGGAGCGTGGATAAGCCGGGGCAGGCGGGGGCGTTTCAGTTCGATGGGAAGAAGCATGAGCCGGGGACGAAGGATTGGTTTGGGTACTCGATCGATGAGCAGGGCGGGGTGGTGGATACAAGGACGGATCGGGGGGCGTTGCCTGCGATCAGCTTCGATGCGGGGACGCCGGATGGGATGAAGCAGGGGGTGGCGGCACTGACGCTGCTTGCGGCGGCTCCGCAGACGGCGCACTTTATCAGCTATCTGCTGGCGCAGCGGTTTGTGGCGGATGAGCCGCCGGCGGGGCTGGTGGACCGGATGGCGAAGAGCTATCTGGCTTCGGATGGGGATGTGAAAAGCGTGCTGCGGACGCTGGTGGGGTCAGCGGAGTTTGGGTCCCGGCGGTACTTCAGGAACAAGGTGAAGACGCCGCAGGAGTTTGTGGCGTCGGCGTTCCGGGCTACGGCGACGGAGCCGCAGAATGCGCAGGCGATTGTGGGCAAGCTGAGGGAGTTTGGGGAGCTGCCGTACCAGAAGCTGGAGCCGACGGGGTATGCCGTGACGGCGGATCACTGGATGAACACGGGGGCGCTGGTGGATCGGCTGAACTTTGCGGATCAACTGACGCATAACCGGTTTGCAAACCAGAAGTTCGATGCGAGCCATGTGCTGGCGTTTGGGCTGATGGCGGATCGGGAGATGGTGGCTCCGGCTGCGACGCCGCGGGGGAAGAGGGTCAAGGCGGTGGCGGTTTCGACTGCGGATGCAGGGCAAGCGAACATGGGGGCGGATGTGGCGCTGCGGGTGTTGGAAGGGACTTTGATTGGAGGGGCGGTTTCGGGGAGTACGGACAAGTTTATTCATGGGCAGATGGCGGGTTCGGCGGGGGCGGGGCCGGCGGATACGCTGAATCTGCTGACGGCGTTACTGCTTGGGAGTCCGGAGTTTCAGGTGCGGTAGGGGCGGCAAGAAAAGCGAGAAGCAGGTCCTCCCGCTTCGCGGAAGGATGACAAGATTTTAGTGGGTTAGACGGGGCCCATGGTGCGCCATGGGGTGGGCGGGAGGTGCAGGGTGATGGGGTCGCCGGGGCGGACGGGGCCGGAGGTGAGGGCGATGGACATGACGCCGGCTTTGCGGATGAGGGTGCCGTCTGCGCAGCGGGCGATGCAGGCTTTCATGAGGCCGGGGTGGAGCTTGTTGAGCTGATTGCAGGGGTCGCGGAGGCCGGTGATTTCGACGAGGGCGGAGGAGCCGAGGCGGAGGGTGGCTCCGACCGGGAGGGTGATGAGGTCCAGGCCGCGGGTGATGAGGTTTTCACCGAGCTGGCCGGGGATGACGAGGAAGCCGAGGGCGCGGAGTTCGGCGAGGAACTCCTGTGCGACAAGGTGGACCTGGCAGAGGTTGGGGGCGTTGGGGTTCTTGCGGACGCGGTAGAGGTGCTGGACCTTGGGACCGGCGTGGGCGTCGCCTTCCACGCCATGGGCGGCGAGGATTTGTATTTCGGGGACGGACTGTTTGCTGAAGTTGTGGGTGGGGCTGAGGGAGACGGCGACGACCTCGCCTACCAGGCTAGGGGAGGAGTTCATAGGCGGCGCGGACAGTTTCGGGGTCGTATCTGCGGTCCAGGGCGCGGATGGTGAAGTGGCCTTCGGCGAGATTTTGGAAGTGGTGGGTGAACATGACGTTGAGGGCTGCGCCTCCGGCGGCTCCGGCGATGGGGATTAGCTGGGCGGCGGCTTTTTCGGTCACCTCCAGGCCGAAGCGGGCGGCTACGCGGCTGAGAAAGGCGACTAGGGCGGGAGCTCCTTCCTTGGCAAGGCCCTTTTCGGCGACGTAGGCGGCGGCGTCCCGGGTGACCTGCGCGAGGGCGGCGCGGGAGGCGTAGTAAGCGGACTCCATCATGTCGTCATGGGTGCCGGGGGCGCCGAGGGCGAGGACGCCGAGGCAGGAGAGGGCGGGCTCTGGCTGGGTGAGGTCTTCGCCGTGGTGGCGGGCGATGGCGGCGATGGAGTGGAGCATTACGGTGGTGGTGACGGGGAGCTCGACGAGGAGGCCGGGGAGGCCGAAGAAGCCACCTGCGGCTCCGGTGAGGGCGGTGGTGATGGTGTGGAGACGCTTGGTGCGGGGGGTGACGGCAGCGCGGGAGGGATCGAGGAGGGCGACGTGGAGGCACTGCTGGAGGGCTTTGTCGACGGCTGTGCCGATGGATTCCTGGGCGCGGGCGGGAAGGAGGCGCATGAGGGATTCGAGGGGCATGCCAACCTTGGCGGCGATCTTCATGGCAAGGCTCTGGCCTTCGAGGAGGGTCTTGGCGGAGCGGAGGAGGGTGAGGTCTTCTGGGGTGAGGCTTGGCATAGTGATCCTTACGGGTTCGCGGCGATCCGGGGTCAAGCAGGTCCTCCCGCTTCGCGGAAGGATGACAACAACGATATAACGCTAAGGGTAGAGGCGTTGTTTGGTCCAGGTGGCGGTGGGGGTGGGGGTGAAGACGACGCGGTCGTGGAGGCGGTGGTCGCCCTCCTGCCAGAACTCGATGCTGAGGGGTTGGACGCGGAAGCCGGTCCAGTAGGGGGGGCGGGGGACTTCGTCGGGGAAGCGGGCCTCGGCTTCGGCGGTGGCGGCCATGAGGGCGTCGCGGCTGGCGAGGGGGCGGCTTTGCTGGGAGGCCCAAGCGCCGATCTGGCTCATGCGGGCGCGACGGTGGAAGTAGGCGTCCACGTCGGAGGGGGGAAGCTCGGTGATGGGACCTTCCACGCGGACCTGGCGCTGGCGGGACTTCCAGTGAAGACAGAGGGCGGCGTGCTGGTTGGCGCGGAGCTCGGAGCCCTTGCGGCTTTCGCCGTTGGTGTAGAAGCAAAAGCCCTGGGCATCGTACCGCTTGAGGAGGACGATGCGGACGGAGGGAATGCCTTCCGGTGTGGCGGTGGCGAGGGACATGGCATTGGGATCGTTGAGCTCTGAGGTCTTGGCGTCCTTCATCCAGAGGTCGAAGAAGGCGATTGGGTCAGAGGCTTCTTCCATGGGGTTCTGGCCGGTGCGGGTTGGGTGCTCGGACATTCTGGGTTGTTGCTCCTATAAGGTCAGTCTACGGTGTGAGGGTGGCGGTGGCGTGGGTGGGGTGGCGGAGGGTGTCGAAGGCGGACTGGAGGAGGGTGGCGGCGGAGGTATCGCCGCTGAGCTCCCAGAACATGAGGCCGCCGAGGTGCTGGTCAAGGGCGTAGCTTGTTTTGATACGGACTGAGGTGGGGTCTTCATAGGTCCAGAAGGCGTCACCATCGAAGAGCCAGGGGGTGGCGGTGTCTCGGTCGCGGTAGACGGTGGAGTGGGGGATGAGGGTTTCGATGTAGCTGTACGGGCGGTCGCCGCGGATGGGTTCGCCCTCTTGGAAGAGGCCGTTGTTTTCCTCCGGGACGAGTTGCCAGCCGTAGCCGTAAAAGGGGACGCCAAGGACGAGCTTGGAGGCAGGGACGCCGGCGGCGAGGTAATCCTGGACGCTGCGCTGGGTAGCGGCATAGGGGGCGACGAAGCCAGTGGTGTGGGCCCAGGGGCCGGTGTAGTCGTAGGTCATGAGGCCGACCTGGTCGACGAGATCGGAGACGGCGGAGAGGTCGGATGTGCCGTTGATGGTGAGGGCTCCAGCCATGCGGGGGCTGTGTCCGACGGCGATGTTGAGGAGGATGCCGGCACGGAGGGCGTCGAACTGGCGGCGGAACTCGGCGAGGAGGGCGAGGAAGTTGGCGGCGTCCTCCTGGCGGGGGAACTCCCAGTCGATGTCGATGCCGTCGAAGAGGCCGGGGGCATGGACGTTGGGGGCGAGGTTGCCGCGGAGGAAGAGGTCGACGCAGGAGGCGACGAAGGCCTGACGCTGGTCGGGTTGGGCGTCCTGGGCGAAGCTGGCGGCCTGTCCTTCCAGCGAGAGGATGAGCTTGAGTCTGGGGTAGAGGCGTTTAAGTTTGAGGAACTGGTTGAGGGAGCCGCGGAGGGGCTGGGTGGGGAAGTCGGGGAGGCCGTCTACGGATTCTGTGGCGGAGTAAAGGTGGTTGAGGTCGGCGTTGGGGTCTGCGACGGAGCAGCGGCCGTTGGTGACGAAGCCCTGGGCGTAGTTGACCTGATCCAGCATGGCGGCGGAGTGGGAGGTGACGAGGTTTTTGACGAGGTAGGCGGGCTGGGAGTAGAGGCCCCACTGGGGGAAGTAGCCGATGAGGAGCGGATGTGGGGTGGCGGCAGCGAGGAGTGGGAGAGTCATGAGACCGAAGGACAGAAGGGTAAGTCCGACCATGTGAGTAAGGACGCTTTTGAGGCGGATGCGGGTACCCCCTCCCTAGGGTAAAGTGTGCAAGATATTCAAAACAGGCCAGTTAGGCTTGTATCTACTTTCGTTACCGCTGGAAAGTTACCCTGGGGGTGGACGAATTGGGGGCTAGGCAAGGCCGGTGAAGAGGGAGGTGGTGATGGCTACGGGTTGGGGGGTACGGGTGGCGGCGAGGGTGTAGTGCTCGGAGTGGCCGTGCTGGGCGAACATCTCGCGGGTGCGCTCCATGAGGGGGGCTTGAGAGGTGTGCTGGCGGAATGCTTCCTGCTTGCGGTCGAGCACGGAACGCACGTCCAGGACGACGGAGTATGGGGTTGGGGCGGGGGCGGGGCGGTCTTGCATGAAGAAGGTGGTGGAGAGGGTGAAGAGGCGATCGGCAGCGTGGGTGGGACCGGCCTGGGGGAAGCGCCGTTTCAGCGCGGCCCAGTGGAAGGCGGCAGAGGTGAGGGCGGAAACCATGGTGTGGTCGGGGTGGGTGTTGAGTGCGCCATCCATGCCGAAGGTGAGGACGATGTTGGGGCGGAAGGTGCGGATTTTCTCGACCAGGCGGCAGGCGGTGTGAGAGAAGTCGGCGAATTCGAGGTGGGCGTCCTGATAGTCGAGGAATTCGTGATGGGTGACGCCGAGGACGTTGCAGGAGGCGACGAACTCTTCGCGGCGCATGCGGCCGAGGTCTTCTGAGGAGCAGGAGTCGCCACGGTTGGTGGCGGCCTGGCCATCGGTGAGGCAGAGGACGTAGGTTTCAATGCCAGCGTCCGCGGCGAGGGCGAGGGCTCCGCCGAAGGCAAAACATTCATCGTCAGGATGGGCTACGACACAGAGGAGCTTCAGGCCCAAGTGGGATTCTCCGATACAGGGGTGGGGTCGAGGTCAGACATCTCGAGGTCGAGGTCGTCGAAGAGGAGGTCGGAGGAGGCGAGGGTGAGCTCGAGGGTGGCGTCGGGGTCTGACTCGCGGCAGGGGGCGAAGCTGCGGCGGTGGAGGTTGGTGGGGCCGTGCTCCTGGAGGGCTTTGCGGTGGACGGGGGTGGCGTAACCCTTGTGGGAGGCGAGGCCGTACTGGGGGTGGATGAGGTCGAGCGAGCGCATGAGGGCGTCGCGGTGGACCTTGGCGATGACGGAGGCGGCGGCGATGGAGAGGGAGAGGGCGTCGCCGTAAAAGAGCTTGGTTTGGGGGCAGGGGTGGTCGATGCGGAGGGCGTCGATGAGGAGGTGGTCCGGGGGGATGGGGAGGGTGGCGACGGCCTGGAGCATGGCGAGGCGGGTGGCCTGGTAGATGTTGATGCGGTCGATGGTTTCGGCGTCGATTTCCGCGATGGAGACGGCGAGGGCGCATTTCCGGATGCGGCGGTCGAGGCGTTCGCGGTCCTCGCGGGTGAGCTGTTTGGAATCGGTGAGGCCGGCTTTGGCGAGGGTGGCGCAGTTGCGCGGGAGGATGACGGCGGCGGCGACGACGGGGCCGAAGAGGGCGCCGCGGCCGACCTCGTCTACGCCGGCGATGGAGCGGAAGCCCTGGTAGCGGAGGGCTTGCTCGGGGGCGTCGGAACAGATGAGCTGGCGGAGCATCTGCTGCTTGGCGGCCGGGGTGGGGAAGCGGAAGAGCATCTGTTTGTGAGTTTATAACGGGGGACGGGCTGGAGGGGAGGTAGGAAGACGACAGCGAAACGAGGATCGAAAGGGAAAGAGCGGGAAAGAACGAGCAACGGCTTCCTAAGTGAGAACGGGGCGTGGTTTGCGGCGGAGGCGGCGGAGTCCGGCGCGGATGGCTTTGAGGCTGAGCCAGACGGCGGCGACGCAGATGACGCAGAGGACAGTGACTAAGGTGGCGGCCGCAATGGCGTGGTGGAGGGCGAACCAGGTGAGGCCGATGGCGAGGCCGTCCTCGCCGGTGGAGAGGGTGATGTTTGAGATGGGCTCCGGGCTGGGGGTGACGGCGAGGCGGGCGGCGGTCTTGGAGGTGTGGGCGATGGTGGCGATGACTGCGCCAAGGCAGGTGACGAGGAGGTGGAGTTCTGGCGAGAGGTGGGAGCCGGCGGCGTAGGCAAGGAGGACGGCAACGGGGATTCGGATGAAGGTGTGGAGGGCGTTCCAGATGAGGTCGAAGCCGGGGATCTTGTCGGCGATGAACTCGCCGAGAAAGAGGATGGCGCTGACGGCGATGATCCAGGAGTGGGCGAGGGATTCGAGGCCGGGAGGGAGGGTGACCCAGTGGAGGCGGGCGAGGAGGCCGAGGGAAAGGATGGTGGCGTAGAGATTGAGGCCGGCGGCGAAGCTAAGGGCGATGATGGCGGCGGCGAGGGTGCCGGGAGTGATTGCCAGGCCGGGCATGGAGGAAGGCTACCACGTAGACTCTGGGGATGATGGAAGACGGCGGGTTAGAGCGGACGTTGGGGCTGCGGGGGGCGGTGGCGCTCAACATGCTGGATATGATTGGAGTGGGGCCGTTTATTACGCTCCCGCTGCTGCTGGGGGCGATGGGTGGCCCGCAGGCGATGCTGGGGTGGGTGTTCGGGGCGCTGCTGGCGGTGTGCGACGGGATGGTTTGGGCGGAGCTGGGGGCGGCGATGCCGGAGGCGGGGGGGACGTACCGGTTTTTGCGGATGATTTATCCGGGGGGGACGGGGCGGTTTCTGGCGTTTCTGTTTTGCTTTCAGCTGATCTTTTCTGCTCCGTTGAGTGTGGCGAGTGGGTGCATTGGGCTGGCGCAGTATGCGGGGTTCCTGGTGCCCGCGCTGAATGGACATGCGTGGCACTGGGGGAGGCTGGCGGCGGGGCCGGGGACGGTGGTGGCGATGGGGGCGGTGGCGCTGGCGGTGGGAATGCTGTATCGGCGGCTGGCGAGTTTGAGGGCGGTGAGTTATGTGCTTTGGGTGACGGTGATTGGTACGATTGCCTGGGTGTTGGGAACGGCGGTGCTGCGAGGGCATCTGGGGATGGCGTTTACGTTTCCGAGCGGGGCGTTCCGGCTGACGCCGGCGTTTTTTTCTGGGCTGGCGAGCGCAATGCTGATTGCTACTTACGATTTTTGGGGGTATTACAACGTCACGTTTCTGGGGGGGGAGGTGAAGGACGCGGGGAGGGTGATTCCGCGGGCGATTCTGGTCTCGATTGGGCTGGTGACGGGGCTTTACCTGGCGCTGAATGTGGCGGTGCTGACGGTGTTGCCGTGGAAGCCGATGCTGGGGGAGACCGGGGTGGGGCAACGGCAGGCGATGATTGCGTATTTTATGCAGGCGGCTTATGGGGGGGCTGGTGGAGTGCTGGCGGGGCGGGTGGCGGCAGTGCTGGTGATGGTGACGGCGTTTGCGAGCGTGTTTTCGCTGCTGCTGGGGTATTCGCGGATTCCGTTTGCGGCGGCTCGGGATGGGAACTTTTTCAGCGCGTTTGGGAGGCTGCATCCGACGCGGGGGTTTCCGTATTTTTCGCTGCTTTATCTGGGTGGGGTGGCGATGTTGTTGTGCTTCGTTTCGCTGGGTGAGGTGATTGCGGCGCTTGTCGTGCTGCGGATTGTGGTGCAGTTCTTGTTGCAGCATGTGGGGGTGATGGCGCTGAGGAGGCGGCAGCCGGAGTTGAAGAGGCCGTTCCGGATGTGGCTTTATCCGGTGCCGCCGGTGCTGGCGTTGTGTGGGTTTGGGTATATTTTGTTGGCTCGGGCGCACTTTGAGCGGGAGCTTTGGATGGCGGGGGTGGTGGTGGTTGTCGGAGCAGCGGCGTACTGGATGCGTGGAAGTACGACCGAATTGGGTTAAGATGGAGGGATGAGCGAAACGTTGGAATCGACCACAGAAGCTGCGGCCTCGACGGGCCATGCGGGGAAGTACACGCGGAACAATCCTTACCAGTCGACGGTGCTGGCGAACTATTTGCTGACGGGCGAGGGTTCGGAGAAGGAGACTCGGCATATTGAGCTGTCTCTGGAAGACGGGATGACGTATGTGCCGGGGGATGCGGTGGGGATTCTGCCGGAGAATCGGCGGGAGGCCGTGGAGGAGGTGCTGACGGCACTGAAGATGACGGGGTCTGAGCGGGTGCTCGACCACTATAAGGTGGAGATTGGGCTCGAGGAGGCACTGCGGACTCGGCTGGCGATTGGGAAGCTGACGCGGAGCAGTGTGCTGCAACTGGCGAAGATTGCGCCGACGGTCGAGGGGCTGAAGGTGATGACCGGGGCGGAGGGCAAGGCAAGGGCGGAGGAGTATTGCTGGGGGCGGGAGTTGGTAGACCTGCTCGAGGACTTTCCGGGGCTGGTGACGACTCCGCAGCAGCTGTTTCAGGTGGTGGCAAGGCTGACGCCGCGGATGTATTCGATTGCGAGCTCGCAACTGATGCACAAGGACAATGTGCAGACGACGGTGCGGGTGGTTCGGTATGACTCGCATGGGCGGAGCCGGCATGGGATTGCGAGCAGCCATATGGGCGACCGAGCGCCCGTAGGGGCGACACTGCCGATCTTTCTTCATGCGAATGGGAACTTCCGGCTGCCGGAGGACCCGGGTACGCCGGTGATTATGGTGGGGCCGGGGACCGGGGTTGCGCCGTTCCGGTCGTTTCTGGAGGAGCGGCAGGCGAAGGGGGAGAAGGGGGATAACTGGCTCTTCTTTGGCGAGCAGCGGATGAAGATGGACTTCCTGTACCAGGAGCAGTTTGAGGCGATGCACAAGGATGGGCATCTGACGCGGCTGAGTACGGCGTTCAGCCGGGACCAGCAGAAGAAGATTTATGTGCAGGACCGGATTGAGGAGAACGCCGCCGAGGTGTATGCGTGGCTGGAGCGGGGGGCGCACTTTTACATCTGCGGGGATGCGACTCGTATGGCGAAGGATGTGCATACGGCGCTGCTGGACGCGATTGCGAAGGGGTCCAATGGGACGCTGCAGCACGCGGAGGAGTACCTGGCGCAGATGAAGAAGGATAAGCGGTATCAGTTGGATGTTTATTGAGGCAGTGAGAGGCAGTAAAGACGAGGGAGAGGCTGGGTGCCTCTCCCTTTTTTGCTGGTTGCTAGATGCGCTGGTGATCGGGGCGCCAGGTGGTGATGGTTTGCTTGATGGCTTTGGGGACGAGGTTTTCGGCGAGGGTGCGGTGGACCAGGGTGGGGAGTTCGGCGTCTGAGGCGAAGCGGAGGGCGATGAGCTGGCGGGTGGTGAGCCGGGGGATGAGGGGGTGGTCGGAGGCGGGGAGGTTCGCGGCGAGGCGGTGGCGCTCTTCCATGCGGATGACGCGGTCCTGGACGGCGAGGGAGTAGACGCGGCTTTTGAGGTTGAGGAGGATGATGGCGAGGGAGGCGAGGATCATCCAGAGGTGGTCGATGCGGGCGGCGGGCCCGTCCGCGAGGAGACGCCAGATGGAGAGGCCGAGGAGGATCAGACCGAGAGGGAGGACGATGAAGTGCGTCACGGTGTCCAGTGCGGCGTGACTTGCGGCGGTTTGGGGCTTTGGCATGTGGGGCACTCCGGGGTCCAGTGTAGCGGACGGACCGGAGAGGTCTGTGCTTTAGAGGGAGCGGTGTGCGGAGGGGCGGGCGTAGTTCGAGCCGGGAAGTTCATGCAGGCGGGTGCTGCGGTGGGCGGCCTGGCGGATGGAGTAGTTGGCGCCAAGGGTGGAGATGGCTTCGCCGTTGTCATGCGAGGAGCCGAGGAAGGACGGGAGGTTGGCTGTATCGCCGACGCTGGGGGCGGCGTTGCAGCCGGTGAGGGCGGCAGCGGCGAAGAGCAGGGCGGCGGCGGCGAAGCGGGCGGACAGGGACGACATGGACAGCCTCCAGAGCTTTTGGGTGAGACTCCGCAGAGAGGAGCGAGGGACCGTGCCGGTGCTTCCCTGAGCCCGCTTTCTGCTGCGATGTTCTGGTTATCGGCGATTCGCTGCGGGGATTCAAGAAGAAGCAAAATGAGGCAGGAACCAACGGTAATAGTGCCGATGGGGCATGCGGCGGAGAGGGCTGGTTCGCGGTAGGCTGGAGAGATGGTTGAGACGACGAAGAAGAGCGGCGGCAAGCGGATTGGGGTTCATCTGGGGACGGCCGGAGGGTGCTGGACGGCGGTGAACCGGGCGGTGGAGGCGGGGGCGAATACGTTTCAGATCTTCAGCTCCAGCCCGCGGCAGTGGAAGGCGGCGGCGGTGAAGCCAGAGGATGCACAGAAGATGCGGGAGTTGCGGGCGGCGCATGATGTGGGGCCGATTTCGATCCATGCGAGCTACCTGATCAACCTGTGCAGCCAGACGGAGAGTGTGCGGAAGAACTCGACCGCCGCGTTCCGTGGGGAGGTGGAGCGGGCGCTGGCGCTGGGGGCGGAGTACCTGGTGCTGCATCCGGGGAGCTGGAAGGGGCTGACGCGGGAGGAGGGGCTAAGGCTGGCGGCGGAGTCGATTGTGACGGCGGTGGATGGGATTGATTTTGCGGGGAGGGAGTTTCGAATTTTGATTGAGAATACGGCGGGGGCGGAGTTCAGCCTGGGCGGGAAGCTGGAGCAGGTGGCGGAGTTGGTGGGGAGGTTGGAGAAATGTGCACCGGTGGGGGTGTGCCTGGATACGTGTCATGTGCATGTGGCGGGGTATGACATTGTGACGCCGGAGGGGTATGCGGGGACGATGGCGGTGGTGGAAGAGACGGTGGGGTTTGGGGCGGTGAAGGTGTGGCACTGTAACGATGCAAAGGCTGCGATGGGGTCGAAGCTGGACCGGCATGAGCATATCGGGGAAGGGACGATTGGGGCGGCGGCGTTCCGGCGGCTGCTGCGGGATGAACGGTTTGCGGGGGCGGTGTTTATTGCGGAGACGCCGGTGGACAATCCTGGGGATGAGGCTCGGAATGTGGGGGTGTTGAGGACGTTGGCGGCGGGCTAACAGGTTGGGGGTGGTGCGAAGTGCGGCCTGGTAACCGCACTTCGCCGGGTTGAGGTTACTCGGTGGGGTTTGTGGCGCGGGACAGAAGGTCCTTGGTCTTTTCCACGAAACCGGCTGCGGTTCCGAGGGCCTGCTCTTTCTGGCCAAAGGTATCCGGACGGCCAAAGCCGAGGGTGGGCTCTCCAGCTCCCTCCAAGGGCTGGGCGATGAAAGGCTCAAAGGTGCCCTTGCCATCCGGGGCCGGTCCGCTGGTCCATGGCTGGTCGGCCTGATTTCCGATTCCATCCAGCGTTGTGATGAAGAACTTATAGCTGTAGTCGAGGTTTTCCTTCGACTGCGGGAACGAGTTTGGAACGGGCAGATGGGAGGGACCAAGCTCCTCCAGGACGGCGAGCCACTGCTGCTGGTGCATCGTGTCGCGGGCGATGTTGAAGGCGAGCATCTTCTTCATGCCTGGGTCGTCGGTGGCGTTGTAAAGGCGGACTGCGAGAGCGCGTCCGGTGGCTTCCGCGGCGACGTTGCAGTACATGTCCGCAGCGATGTTTCCGCTGGCGTAGATGTGGGACATGTCGAAAGGTACGCCGTTGGCGTCTGCAGGCATGGCGGCGAGGCCGGTGGAGAGGATGTGACGCATGTCCATGCCGCTCAGAACTGCCCCGGCTACGGGATCTGCGGCGATTTCTTCCTGAAGGCTGACGGGCGCTTTCTCAAGATTGAGGGCGACGGCGGTGGCGAGCATCTCGATGTGCGAGATCTCTTCCGTTGCGGTGTTGAGGAGCATGTCGCGATACTTGACTGGACCGCGCGCGCCCCAAGCCTGGAAGAAGTACTGCATACAGACGCGGATTTCGCCTTCGACGCCGCCAATCGCTTGCTGGAGCATGCGGGCGAAGATGGGATTGGGCTTTTCGACGGTGACGGGGTACTGCAATTTCTTATCGGTGTAATACATGATGGGTCTCCATGCTGTTTCAGGCGTGCGAGGGGGGAGAGCTCCCAAACGTACGTGGAGGCTGGCGTAGGGCTAGGGCCTGAGAGGGCATGACAGCACCAGGAGGTTGCTTTTCGCTTATGCGCCGTAGAGGGTGGTGTCGATAAAGTGGTTGCGGAGTTTGGCTTTGGGGTCGTAGTGGGCTACGGCGGCTTTGAAGGCGTCCATTTTGGGGTAGAGGTGGGCCAGGCGGGCGGAGGGCACGGTGAAGACCTTGGCCCAGTGAGGGCGGGCGTCAAAGGGGGCGAGTTTGGCTTCGATGAGAGGGAGGAGGGCCTGGACGGCGGCGGCTTCCGGCTTGAAGGTGAAGTGGATGGCGAGGGAGGGGCGCTGGTAGGCCATGCTGAGCCAGAGGTCGTCGGCGGCGATGGTGCGGAGCTCGGTGACGAAGAGGTGAGGCGTGATGCGGTCGCGGAGGGATTCGACGGCGAGGATGGCCTGGTAGGCGCGGTCGCGGGGGACGAAGAACTCGGCCTGAATCTCCTGGCCGCTGGAGGGGGTGAAGTTCATTTTGAAGTGGGGGAGACGCTCGTACCAGGGGCCGGGGACGCCGAGTTGGTCGGTGCAGGCTTCTGCGGGGTGGGTGGGGATGGGGTGGAGCTTGACGGTAGCGGGTTTGGCGCCGAAGAGCTCGGTTGGGAAGGAGGGTTTGGTGTTGGGTTCGACGCGGCGTTTGACCCAGACCTCGGCTGCGCTGTGGTTTTGCCAGTCGGTGAAGATGCTGACGCTGTAGCCGGAGAGGAAGAGCTCGTCGAGGTGGTGCTCGAGGACGTTGAAGGAGAGGTCGCGGTAGACGACCTGGGCGACCTGGAAGGAGGGGACGACGTCCAGCGTGATGCGGGTGATGACGCCAAGGGCTCCGAGGTTGACGGCGGCGGCGTGGAAGAGGTCGCCGTCCTTGCGGGCGAGGGTGTGGAGGGTGCCGTCGGCGGCGACGAACTCGACTGCAGAGACGATGGTGGCGAGGTTGCCGTTGTGGCTTCCGGAACCGTGGGTGGCGGTGGCGCAGGCTCCGACGACGGAGACGTGGGGGAGAGAGGCGAGGTTGTGGACGGCAAAGCCGCGGGTATCGATGTATGGGGCGAGTGCGCCGTAGGTAACGCCGGCTCCGACGGTGACGGTGCGGGCGGCTGGGTCCAGGGCGATGGAGTCAAAGTGCTTGAGGGAGATTTGGGTAGCGGTGGTGTCCGCAATGCCGTTGAAGGAGTGGGCGCGGCCGAGGGCGCGGACTTTGGGGTTGGAGGCGATGAGGTGCTGGAGCTCGGGGAGGGTTCCGGGCTCGTAGTAGTGGGCAGGGTGGAAGGTGTAATTGCCGGCCCAGTTGGTGTGAGGGCCTTGCATGGCGGCTTGGGCTTGGGCGGCGGGGATGAGGCGAGAGAGCATGGTTCCAGTCAGGATAGAGCAGGAGCTCTTGAGGAAGGTGCGTTTGTCCATGTTTGGGCTCTCTTGGTGGGAGGAATTGAGGTCCGGACCTGTATAGAGGGTTGAGCGGATGTTTGCAAGTGTGCGGGGGACGAGTGCCGGGGTTGACGGCTTTCTTTACAATGAAAGCTATGCAAGAGAGTGTGAAGAACGATACGGAGCAGGTTCGGTATAACCCGGCGGAGATTGAGCCGAAGTGGCAGGCGCGGTGGGATGCGGATGAGACGCTGTATGCGGCGGAGGGGCATGACTGCGGGAAGCCAAAGTATTACTGCCTGGAGATGCTTCCGTATCCGAGCGGGCAGTTGCACATGGGGCATGTGCGGAACTATGCGATTGGGGATGCGCTGGCCAGGTTCATGTGGATGCGCGGGTACAACGTGCTGCACCCGATGGGGTGGGATGCGTTTGGCCTGCCGGCGGAGAATGCGGCGTTGAAGAACAAGGTACCGCCGCGGGAGTGGACGCTTTCGAATATCGCGGCGATGAAGCGGCAGATGGGGCGGTTGGGGCTGAGCTATGACTGGTCGACTGAGGTGACGACTTGTCTGCCGGATTATTACAAATGGAACCAGTGGTTCTTTCTGAAGATGTTTGAGAAGGGCCTGGCGTACCGGAAGAAGAGCAAGGTGAACTGGTGTCCGCAGTGTGCGACCGTGCTGGCCAATGAGCAGGTGGTGCAGGGGCGGTGCTGGCGGCATGAGGATACGGTCGTTGAGCAGAGGGATTTGACGCAGTGGTTTCTGCGGATCACGAAGTATGCGGATGAGCTGCTGAAAGGGTTGGAGACGCTGGACGGGTGGCCGGAGAAGGTTCGGACCATGCAGCGGAACTGGATTGGGCGGAGCGAGGGGACGAACGTCGACTTCATGGTGGCGAATGTGCCTGGTTCGGGCACAAATGGGTCGAAGATCACGGTGTTCACGACTCGGGTGGATACAATTTTTGGAGCTACGAGTGTGCAACTGGCTCCCGAGCATCCGGTGGCGAAGGCGTTTGCTGGCGAGGATGCTGCACTGGCTGCGGGGGTGGAGGAGCTTTTGCTGGAGCAGCAGAAGGCTCGTGAGACGGATGAGCTGGGGGCGATTGAGAAGCATGGCGTAGCGACGGGGCGGTTTGCGGTGAACCCGTTCAACGGCGAGCGGGTGCCGATCTGGGTGGCGAACTACATCCTGGCGGACTATGGGACGGGCGCGATTATGAGCGTGCCGGCGCATGACGAGCGGGACTTTGAGTTTGCGACGAAGTATGGGCTGGCCATGAAACGGGTGGTGGCTCCGGTCGTTTCTCCAGCCGCAGGCGCTGATACGGAGGACTTGGCGTTGCCTTATGCGGGTGAGGAAGAGGCGGTGTTGATCGACTCCGGCGAGTGGACGGGCGAGGCTTGCCTGGAAGCGCAGGAGAAGATGGGGGCGTTTGCCGAGGTGGGAGGATTTGGTACTAGGACGGTTACGTATCGGTTGAAGGACTGGGGGGTGAGCCGGCAGCGGTACTGGGGGACGCCGATCCCGATGGTGTATTGCGCGGCTTGTGGGGCGGATGAACCGATTCCGGTGCCGGAGTCTTCACTACCTATACTTCTGCCGGAGCAGATTTCGATTACGCAGGAGGGTGGGTCTCCGCTGGGGAAGGTGCCGGAGTTTGTGAATACGACCTGTCCGAAGTGCGGAGGTCCAGCGAAGCGTGAGACGGACACGATGGACACGTTTGTGGATTCGAGCTGGTACTTTTACCGGTATACGGATGCAAAGAACAGCGACGCTCCATTTGCGAGTGCAAAGGCGAATTACTGGTTTCCGATTGATCAGTACATTGGCGGGGTGGAACATGCGATTCTGCATCTGATCTACTCGCGGTTCTGGACGAAGGTCATGCGGGATCTGGGCTTGATCCAGAACGATGAGCCTGCGGAGCGGTTGTTTACGCAGGGTATGGTGATCAAGGACGGGGCGAAGATGTCGAAGAGTAAGGGCAATGTGGTGAGCCCGGACTTGATGATTGAACGCTACGGCGCGGATGCGACGAGGATGTATGCGCTGTTTGCTGCGCCGCCGGATCGGGATTTGGATTGGCAGGAAGAAGGGGTGGCGGGGATCTCGCGGTTTCTGGCGAGGGTGTACCGGCTGGTGACGAAGTACGCGGAATTCGCCGGTGGCACGGCGGGGGCAGTGGATCAGGCGTTGCTGCGGAAGCTGCATCAGACGCTGGCGAAGGTCACGCAGGACTTCAGCGGGCGATGGCACTTCAATACGTCGATCGCTTCCATCATGATCCTGGTGAACGAGATTACTGCAAGTGAGGCGGCGATCGATGCGGAGCAGGTGAGTGCGGCGACGGTGCGGGCGCTGATGCTTGGACTGGTGCAGATGCTTGCGCCGTTTGCACCGTTCTTTTCTGCTGAACTTTGGGAGGCGTTGGGGCAGCAAGGAACGGTGTTTCGGACGGCATGGCCGGAGGCGGATGCGGAACTTGCGCGGGAGAGTGAGATGGAGATTCCGGTGCAGGTGAATGGGAAGCTGGTGACTGTGGTGAAGCTGGCGGCGGATAGCGCGGACGATGCGGTGAAGAGCGCGGCGCAGGCGGATGAGAAGGTGGCGGGGAGGGTTGCAGGGAAGACCGTCGTGAAGGTGGTATATGTGAGCGGTAAGCTTGTGAATTTCGTGGTGAAATAGCGTGACCCTGGCCAGTAAAGATGTGGCTCGGGGGACGCAGTCATTTGTGGGGACGCTGAGTGCGTGCTGGGGTAGGCCCTCGCTGGTGGGGCTGGAGGTGCTTTGGCGATGGGCGTTTGGGGTGCCGGCGCTCTGGGTGGTTTGGTCGAAGTTGAAGGCGGTGCTGCTGGCGGCCACGGGGGGAACGATGGACGCGGGCGCGGTGGGGCTGGATAAGGCGCTGCTGAACGATCCGGTGGGGGCGCTGACGGCGAATCCGATGCGGGCGGCGGGGACGATGGCGGGGGCGGTGGGGCAGGTGATGCCAGGGGTGTTGCATGTCGCGGTGTGGCTGGCGCCTGTGCTGCTGGTGTTGTGGGTGGTGGTCTCGACGCTGGGGCGCACCGTGGTGCTGCGGCGGGCGGATGGGCGCCTAAGGGCGATGCCAGGGACGATGATGGGGCTGCAGGCGATTCGGATGGCAGTGCTGGCAGCGGTGTTTATGGTGTGGTTCTGGGTGATGGGGTGGGCGTCGCGGACGGCGGTGAGCGGGCCGATCGCGGCAGGGCAGGAGCCGAACCTGGTGCTGTACTGCGCGATGGTGATTGTGGTCTCGCTGGGGATGTTTATTGGGTGGTCGGCGGTGAGCTGGTGGTTTGGGATGGCGCCGCTGCTGGCGATGCTGCGGGGAACGGGCGTTGCGGCGAGCCTGCGGGATGCGGGCGCGCTGCATGGGTTGAAGGGGCAGTTGGTCGAGATCAACCTGGTGCTGGGGATTGTGAAGATTGCGCTGCTGGTGCTGGCGATGGTATTTTCGGCGTGTCCGCTGCCTTTCCAGACGGTGACGACGCCGGAGTTTCTGGCATGGTGGTGGGCAGGGGTTGGGGTGCTTTATCTGGTGGGGTCGGACTTTTTTCATGTGGCGCGGCTGGTGGGGTACCTGACGCTTTGGCGATCGGCTGAGGGTGAAAAATAAGGGCTTGCGGCTTCGCAAAGCTGGAAGTTCGCATCACATGGAGTAAAGCAAGTTACGAGGATCTCATTATGTCTGCAGCTGCGATTTATGGAATTGGTGTGATTGTTGTTGTGGCGGGGCTGGTTTACGTGGCGAACCTGGCGCATGTGCATACGCAGTGGATTGTGGCGATGGCGATCCTCGTCATTGGGGCGGGGCTGGTGGGAATGGCGAACAGTACGAAGAAGCCGAGCTAGCGGTACGGGTTGAAAACGGCTGGGATAAACTGACGATGTGGACACCTCTACGATCGTCATCCTGGATTTTGGTTCTCAATACACACAACTGATTGCGCGGCGGATACGGGATTTCAACGTGTTCTCCGTGGTGCTGCCGTGCACGACTCCGCTGGAGCAAGTGCGGGCGCTGGCTCCGAAGGGCGTGATCCTTTCCGGTGGGCCTTCGAGCGTGTATGACGTGGATGCGCCGGCGGCGGACCCGGGGGTGCTGGCGTTGGGTGCGCCGGTACTGGGAATCTGCTATGGGCTGCAGTTTATGGTGCACCACCTGGGCGGGCGGGTGGAGAGCGCGGCGCAGCGGGAGTATGGACACGCCGAAGTTTCCGTGGTGAAGGAGACGCCGCTGTTTGCGGGGCTGCCGGGAACGATGGAGGTGTGGATGTCGCACGGGGACCATGCGGCGAAGCTGCCGGATGGGTTTGAACTGACGGCTGAGACGGCAAATGCGGTGGCGGGGATTGCGGATGAGGCGCGGCGGATGTGGGCGGTGCAGTTTCATCCGGAGGTGGCGCATACAAAGCAGGGAATGGCGCTGCTGAAGAACTTTGTGCTGGATATCTGCGGGTGCGCGCAGGACTGGACGCCGGAGCACTTTATTCAGAGCACGGTGGAGCGGGTGAAGGCGCAGGTGGGGGCGGGTCATGCGATCTGCGGGCTGAGTGGGGGGGTGGATTCGTCGGTTGCGGCGGTGCTGGTGGCGCGGGCAATTGGGGATCGGCTGACTTGTATCTTCGTCAACAACGGCGTACTGCGGAAGGATGAGTTTGCGAAGGTGCAGACGACGATGCGGGAGCAGTTGGGGTTGAATGTGGTGGCGGTGGATGCGGGGGAGCGGTTTCTGGGGAAGCTGGCGGGGGTGACGGATCCGGAGACGAAGCGGAAGGTGATTGGCGGGGAGTTTATCTCCGTGTTCGACGATGAGGCGAAGAAGATCTTTGAGGCGGAAAAGAGTTCCGGCGAGGAGATTGCATGGCTGGTACAGGGGACACTGTATCCGGATGTGATTGAGAGCAGCAGCGTGAAGGGGCCGAGTCAAACGATCAAGAGCCACCACAACGTGGGCGGGCTGCCGGCGGATATGAAGCTGAAGCTGATTGAGCCGCTGCGGGATCTGTTCAAGGATGAGGTGAGGCGGATTGGGCGGGACCTGGGGATGCCGGATGAGATTATCGAACGGCAGCCGTTTCCGGGGCCGGGGCTGGCGGTGCGAATTCTGGGTGAGGTGACGGCGGAGCGGGTGACGATTCTACAGGAGGCGGATGCGATTGTGGTGGAGGAGATCAAGGCGGCGGGGCTGTACCGGAAGGTTTGGCAGAGCTTTGCGGTGCTGCTGCCGGTGAAGTCGGTGGGGGTGATGGGGGATCAGCGGACGTATGCGAATACGTGTGCGATTCGGGCGGTGGAGAGCGAGGATGGGATGACGGCGGATTGGGCTCCGCTGCCGTATGAGGTTTTGCGGAAGATTTCGAGCAGGATTGTGAGTGAGGTGAGGGGGATCAACCGGGTGGTGTACGACATTACGAGTAAGCCGCCGGGAACGATTGAGTGGGAGTAGTTACCTCCGCTGGTTGGGGGAGGCTTGCCTGAGTTATCCCCCTACCCCGTGCAATATTGTGCAACATATTCAAAATAGAAGACTTAGGCTTGTATCACAAATTTAAACGGGCCCTTGAACCCTGTACCTTTGTGACCCTTCAGAAAGTTACCTGGAGGTTGGACCGATGCAGACCCGGCTTTTGTGAGGAGAGTTCATGTCGATGGATCGTCGCCGGTTTTTGCGGGTGGGTGGGGCAATGGTGCCGGTCGTCGCGGTGTTTGGGGCGGAGGGACAGCGGGGTGGCGGGACGGCTTCTAAGGGGGCGATGCCAGCGGCGATTGCGGCGCTGACGAGCCGGAAGGGGGAGGCGAAGCCGATTTCGCTGGGGGAGCGTGAGGGGCGGCTGGCGCGGGCGCAGGAGTTGATGAAGGAGAACAAGATGGACGCCATTCTGCTGGCGGGTGGGACGTCCATGGTTTATTTCACGGGGATCCGGTCCGGGAACAGCGAGCGGATGTTCTGTTATGTGCTGCCGGCGAAGGGGGATGGGTTCATTGTGTGTCCGGCGTTTGAGAAAGACCGGATGATGGAGCGGATGGACCAGGTTCCGGGGGGGAAGACGACCAGGATTTACACATGGCAGGAGCATGAGAGTCCCTCGGCGCTGGTGGGGAAGGGGCTGGCGGATGGCGGGGTGAGGACGGGGACTCTTGGGATTGAGGAGAAGACGCCGTTTGTGTTTGCGAGCGAGATTGGAAAGGCGAATCCGGGGTGGCGGGTGGTGGATGGGACGCCGGTGACGGCGGGGTGCAGGATGATTAAGAGTGCCGCTGAGTTGGAGTTGATGAAGCTGGCGAATGCGGTGACGCTGGAGGTGTATGAGGCTTGCTGGAAGACGGCGCATCCGGGGATGACGACGCGGGAGTTTTCTGAGCTGGTGGATGTGGCGTATGGGCGGGTGGGGTTTGCGGGGAATGCGAGTTGCCAGACGGGGATTTACTCGGCGCTGCCGCATGGGTCTATTACGCCGCAGGTGATCCAGGAGAATGACATTGTCCTGATCGACGATGGGTGCACGGTGGAGGGGTATCAGTCGGATATCTCGCGGACGTTTGTTTATGGGAAGCCGACGGACAAGATGCTAAGGGTGTTCGACGTGGTGCATGCGGCGCAGGCGGCGGCGCTGGCTGCGGCTAAGCCGGGGGCGGAGGCGCAGAGTGTGGATGCGGCTGCTCGGAAGGTGATTACAGATGCGGGGTTTGGGCCGGATTACCGGACGTTTACGCACCGGGTGGGGCATGGGATTGGAATGGATGGGCACGAGTGGCCGTACCTGGTGAAGGGGGATACGCTGAAGTTGCGGCCGGGGATGACGTTTTCCGATGAGCCGGGGGTTTATCTGACCGGGGAGTTTGGGGTGAGGCTGGAGGATGACATGGTGATTACGGAGGGTGGGGCGGAGTTGATGACGGGGCCTAGTCATTCGCTGACGATGCCGTTTGGGAGGTAGTTTGAGTGTGTCATAATCTAGGTGAGGTGTCACGTGGACGTTGAAAGGGCACAAGTTAGCGAAAATGGACGGGTTGTCATTCCGGCTGCATTCCGAAAGGCAATGGGGCTGAAGGGCGGTGAAACGGTGACCATTCGTATGGATGACGAAGGCATTCATATTCAAAGCCGGCTGCAAGCGATCCGCCGTGCACAAGCAGTCGCACGTCGCTGCATACCGGCGGGCGTAAGCCTAGTTGACGAGTTGATCGCTGAGCGTCGTGAAGAGGCCAAGCGTGAGCAAGACGGTCTTTGATAGTTCGGCGTTGCTGGCGCTGATCCAACAAGAGGTTGGAAGTGAAGAGGTGGAGAGGCTCCTTGCCCGTCAGGGTGCGCGCGCGTTGGTGAGCACAGTGAATCTCTCCGAAACGCAATCGAAGCTGATCCGTGGCGGGATGTCAGATGGAGAGGCTTGGACGATACTGAGCGATCTGGACCTAGAGATGGTTCCATTCAGCGCAGGTCAAGCTCGGGTGGCTGGAGTGCTTATCGCTCAGACGCGTGAGAAGGGGCTATCGCTTGGAGATCGAGCGTGTCTCGCGCTAGGGCTTGAGGAGAGGTGCGTCGTGGTCACGACGGACCGGGCATGGAAGAAACTGGATGTCGGTGTTCAAGTGATTTTGCTCCGAGAATAACGAACCTTGGAGAGGCTTCAAGCAGCAAGTAGCCCGCGCATTGGCGCGGGCTATCTGTTCGAGCCGGATAGTTCGAATTAGGAGCGTGGGGGGAGGGGCTGGGGGTTCAGCTCTTCCATGGAGTTGACGCCGAATTTGAGGTACCACGGGGAGGCGGCTTTGAGGGCGTTGTTGACGTTGTTGATGTTTTCTACGCCGACGGTTTCAAGCCAGTTCTTGAAGGCCTTGGGGCCTTCTTTGGCGTAGACGACGATGCCGTCTTTCCAGGTGGCGCGGCCGCAGAGGACGCCGTTGAACTTGGTGCCGGCTTCTCCGGCGAGCTCAAGGGTTTCGATGAAGACGGGGTTGGAGACGCCGGCCGAGAGGTAGATGAACGGCTTGTGGGTCATGGTCTCGGCGTCGCGGAAGTGCTGGAGGGCTTCGGCGCGGGTGTAGGCTTTCTCGCCCTTGAAGGCCTTGGTGCCTTCGACGTAGGTCATCTCGATGGGGACTTCGACCTTGAGGACGTCGACGTTGTAACGGGCTTTGCCGAACTCGGCCATGCAGCCGGAGACGATGGAGGGCTTCTTTTTGGCGTAGGCGAGGGACTTTTCATCGCCGCCTTCGGCGTCGTAGCCGACGAACTCCAGGAAGAAGGGGATGTCGTGGGCGAGGCACTCGTCGCCGATGCGCTCGATCCAGGCCTGCTTGAGGTCGTTGATGGAGGTTTTTTCGAAGGGGGTGTAGTAGAGGAGGATCTTGATGCAGTCCGCGCCGGCTTCCTTGAGGCGGCGGACGCTCCAGACGTCGAGCAGGTCCGGCAGGCGTCCCTGGGTGGCGGAGTCGTATCCGGTCTTCTCATAGGCGAGGAGCAGGCCTGCGGAGTTGCGGTTGGCGGCTGCGGGCAGTCCGAACTCGGGGTCGAGGAGGATGGCTGAGGCGTGGCGGGTGAGGACCTCGGTGACGAGGGTTTTGAACTCTTCGAGGTGCGCGCCTTCCACGACGCCGCCACGCTCTTTGGCGATGGACTTCTGGAGGGAACCGCGCTGATCCATGGCGGCTGCGGCGATGACTCCACGGGCGTCCGAGACGGCCTTGAGTCCTGCAAGTTTTCCGGGTGTGGGCTTCATGAGTTGGTACTCTCCTCGATCGATAAGCGGATGGAATCCCCTGAGACGATCATTCTACACACGGAATGTCAGGAAGCCGCGGATATTGACATGGGATGAATTTGGCACTAGAACAGGACCATAGCTCCCATCCTTTTTGGTAAGACCCGCTCCAGAGTGTGTACGCGGGTTGGTCCCTGCTTTTGCTGCCCTGTCCCGCGGATTGACGGTTGCAGTCGCGCCGTCACAGCACTGCACGAAGTTGCGTAACGAGATGAAGGGGATCTGGTCGATTGAAGACACAATGGCTTGCTGCAGCGGCGCTGGGCTCCAGGGAATGCTTTGAGGGTGTGCGGACGTTTACGGGGGCCAAGGCGTTGTGCGCCGGGGTGCTTGCGGGTGCGGTGATGAGCGCGGGGGCGCAGGGGGCGTCGCCGGAGAAGATTCTGGCAAGGGCGGATGTGCAGGCTGCGATGCAGACGATCAAGGCGAGTGAAGCGCACTTTGTGGATGAGCAGGTGAGGCTGTGTGAGATTTCGTCGCCGCCGTTCCATGAGGATAAGCGCGGTGTGGCGATGGCGGAGTTGTTCAAGGCCGCAGGCTTGCAGAATGTGCGGACGGATAAGGCGGGGAATGTGCTGGGGGATCGGCCGGGGGCTGCGGCGCATCCGCGGCTGGTGTTGGCGGCACACCTGGATACGGTGTTTCCGGCGGAGACGGATGTGCATGTGAAGCGAGAGGGAAACCTGCTGAAGGGACCGGGGATCGGGGACGATTGCAGGGGGTTGGCGGCGCTGCTGGCGGTGATTCATGGGATGAACGAGGCGAAGCTGAAGACGCAGGGGTCGGTGACGTTTGTGGCGGATGTTGGGGAGGAGGGGCCGGGCGATCTGCGCGGGATGAAGGAGCTGTTTGGGACGACGATGAAGGGGCAGATCGATGATTTCATCTCGATCGAGCCAGGGGAGGCGCACCGGATCACGAATGGCGGGGTGGGGAGCTATCGGTACCGGGTGACGTTTACGGGGCCGGGCGGGCATAGCTATGGGGCGTTTGGGATTGCGAATCCAATCCAGGGGGCGGGGCGGGCGATTGCACATATCGATGACCTGCAGGTGCCGACGGAGCCGAAGACAACGTTCAACGTGGGGCTGGTGGGGGGCGGGACTTCGGTGAATTCGATTCCGTTTGAGGCGTGGTTTGAGTTTGATGAGCGGTCGCCGGATACGAAGTCGCTGGATGTGCTGGATGCGAAGTTCAAGAAGGCTGTGCAGGCTGGGTTGGATGAAGAGAATGCGCGGTGGCATGACAAGGGCAAGCTGAGCGTGGCGATCAAGGAGATTGGGATTCGGCCGGCGGGACAGACGGATCCGAAGGCGGCGATTGTGATGACGGCGGCGGCTTCGATCAAGGCGCTGGGGTTTGGGGAGCCGGGGTATGGGTCGGGGTCGAGTGACTCGAATATTCCGATGCACCTGGGGATTCCGGCGATCACGATTGGCGGCGGCGGCAAGGATAGCGGGGCGCACTCGCTGGGCGAGACGGACGATGTGACGGACTCGTACAAGGGGCCGCAGAATGCGCTGCTGATTCTGCTTTCGATTTTGCAGTAGAGATTTGGAACTCACACGGATTCAGGGAAGACGAAAGGGATTTGAACTATGCGCAAGATGATTGCCTGCTTTACGTTGTTGGCCAGCTCCGCTTATGCGGTCGATCCGGGCGCTTCCGCTCCGCTGCGTGGGTATACGGCGGAACATTCCGCTACTGAGGTTCAGTGGGAACAGAAGTTTCGGGCGATGCCTGACCCGGCGCGGCTGCGAGAGAACATGAAGCGGCTGACGGCGAGGCCGCATCACGTGGGATCGCCCTATGACAAGGACAACGCGGAGTGGATGCTGGCGCAGTTGAAGAGCTATGGGCTGGACGCGAAGATCGAAGTGTTCGACACGCTGTTTCCCACGCCAAAGACGCGCAAGCTGGAGCTGATAAGAGCGGATGGGACGAAGTTCGTGGCGAAGATCGATGAGCCGGTGCTGAAGATTGATCCCACGTCCGACCAGAAGAGTGAGCAGTTGCCGACGTACAACGCATTTTCCAGCGATGGTGATGTGACGGCTCCGCTGGTGTATGTGAACTATGGCGCGCCGGATGACTACGAGAAGCTGGCGACGATGGGCGTGTCCGTGAAGGGCGCGATTGTGATTGTGCGGTATGGGCAGACGTGGCGCGGCATCAAGCCGAAGCTGGCGGCGCAGCATGGAGCGGTGGGGTGCCTGATCTTCTCCGATCCGCAGCAGGATGGATATGGGCAGGACGAGGTTTATCCAGAGGGGCCGATGCGGCCCGCGGATGGGGCGCAGCGCGGCAGCGTGATGGATATGCCGGTGTATCCGGGCGATCCGCAGACGCCGGGGATTGGCGCGGTTCCGGGAGCGAAGCTGATTCCGCTGAAGGATGTGCAGACGATTACGAAGATTCCGGTGATGCCGATCTCGTATGCGGATGCGACGCCGCTGCTGAAGAGCTTGCAGGGCCAGACGGTTCCGGCGGAGTGGCGTGGCGGGCTGCCGCTGACGTATCGGACGGGGCCAAGCGTGGCCAAGGCGCACCTGGCGCTGGCGTTCAATTGGGACCGGAAGCCGCTGTATGACGTGGTGGCGACCATTCCAGGTGCGACGTTTCCGGATCAATGGGTGATTCGCGGGAACCACCATGATGCGTGGGTGAATGGAGCGGGGGATCCGATCAGTGGGGCGAGTCCGCAGTTGGAAGAGGCGCGGGCGCTGGGTGAGTTGCTGAAGCAGGGATGGAAGCCGCAGCGGACGATTATTTATTGCTGGTGGGATGGTGAGGAGCCGGCGCTGCTGGGTTCGACCGAGTGGGTGGAGACCCATGCGGAGGAGCTGAGCAAACACGCGGTGGCTTACTTCAACTCCGATGGCAACGGGCGAGGGTTCTTCCGGGCGGAGGGATCGCATGAGCTCGAGAACTTCATCAACAGCGTGACCAAGGACGTTGAAGATCCTGAGACGAAGATGACGGTGTGGAAGCGCGAGCGGCTGGGCGCGATGGCGAAGACCAGCCCGGAGATGCGGGCGGAGCTGCGGACGCGGGCGGATATACGAATTCCGGCACTGGGGTCTGGGAGCGACTACACGGCGTTCCTGCATCATCTGGGTATTGCGAGCGTGAACCTTGGATTTGGCGGCGAGGACGCGGGTGGAGGGCAGTATCACTCCATCTACGACGACTTTTACTGGTACACGCACTTTGAGGATACGGACTTTGCGTATGGCAAGGCGCTGGCGCAGACGGCTGGATCGATGATGATGCGGATGGCTGACGCGGATGTGATCCCGTTCCAGTACGGCGATGTGGCGGATACGATCCATGGGTATGTGACCGAGGTGAAGAAGCTTGCGGACACGATGCGAGCGAAGACCAAGGAAACGAATATGGAGATTGCGGATGGCGTGTATGTGGCGGTGAAGGATCCAAAGAAGACGATGGTCCCGCCGGTGACCGAGGCGCTGCCGCCGTATCTGAACTTCGCTCCGCTGGACCAGGCTTCCGATGATCTGACGACGGCTGCGGCGGATTTCGATAAGGCGTTTGCGGCGCATGGAGCGACGGCCGATCCGGCGATCAACCTGCAGATTATGCAGTCTGAGCGCGTGTTTCTGGACTCTGCGGGGCTGCCGAACCGGCCGTGGTTCCAGAACATGATGTATGCGCCGGGGTTCTTCACCGGGTATGGCGTGAAGACGCTGCCGGCGGTGAGGGAACAGATGGAGCAGAAGGAGTGGGCGCAGATGGATGGTCTGATTGCGCGGACCGCGGCTGCGATTGAACGCGAGGCGGCGCTGCTGAAGACGGCTGCTCAGACGTTGAACGGGAAATAACAACACGATCTCAAGGAGCTTGCCGATGCGCGTACGTTCGTTGTCCCTTGCAGTTGGATTGTCGGGCATTCTGGCGGCCAATGCGGTCGCGCAGGCTCCGGCGGCGATCAGCCCGGCACAGGCCGCGGAGTTGAAGCAGCAGATTCTGAAGGAGGTGGATGGCAACGCGAAGCTGGTGCAGGTGATGATCGACACCTTGTACAGCTTTGGGGAGCTTGGGTTTCAGGAGTTTGAGACGTCGAAGTATCTGACGGCGCTGCTCGAGAAGAACGGCTTTAAGGTGGAGCGGGGAATCAGTGGGATTCCGACGGCGTGGATCGCCACGTGGGGGAGCGGCGAACCGGTCATTGCGCTGGGGTCGGACATCGATTGCATTCCGCAGGCTTCGCAGAAGCCGGGCGTGGCGTATCACGATCCGATCATTCCGGGGGCTCCGGGGCATGGGGAGGGGCATAACTCCGGCAACGCGGTGAACATTGTGGCGGCGCTGGCGGTGAAGGATGCGATGGCGAAGAACCATCTTTCCGGGACGATCAAAATATGGCCGGGGGTGGCAGAGGAAGAGCTTGGGAGTAAGGCGTACTACGTGAGGGACGGGTACTTCAAGGGGATTGACGCGGTGCTGTTCTCGCATGTGGGGGATAACCTGGGCGCGAGCTATGGGGGGTTCTCGACGAATGGGCTGGTCAGCGTTCAGTACAACTTCCATGGGGAGAGTGCGCATTCTGCCGCGGCGCCGTGGCGGGGGCGGAGTGCGCTGGATGCGGTGGAGTTGATGGATGTGGGGTGGAACTTTAAGCGGGAGCATCTGCGGCTGCAGCAGCGGTCGCACTACGTGATTCCGAATGGCGGGGACCAGCCGAATGTGGTGCCGCAGAATGCGTCGGTCTGGTACTACTTCCGGGAGACGGACTACCAGCACATCAAGGACTTGTGGGCGACGGGCGACCACATGGCGACGGGCGCGGCGACGATGACGGACACGAAGTGGGATTCGACGCTGGTGGGGACGGCCTGGCCGGGATACTTCAACAAGCCGATTGCCGAGGAGGCGGTGGCGAACGCGAAATTGATCGGCCTGCCGAAGTGGAGCGATGACGACCAGAAGCTGGCCAAGGCACTGCAGAAAGAGTTGAAGGTTCCGGAGAAGGGTCTGGCGATGGAGCTGGACAAGTTGAAGGAGCCGAACGACCCGGAGAAATATTATGGTGGCGGGTCGGATGACATTGGGGATATCAGCTGGAACGTGCCGACGATTGTTCTGCGGTATCCGTCGAATATTCCGAACCTGCCTGGACACAACTGGGCGAATGGGATTGCGATGGCGACGCCGATCGCGCATAAGGGCGCGGTGGCGGGAGCGAAGGTGCAGGCGCTGACGCTGTTCGACCTGATGACGGAGCCGGCGCTGCTGGCGAGCGCGAAGACCTACTTCACGGACGTGCAGACGAAAGAGCAGAAGTACATTCCTTTTCTACGACCTGCAGACAAACCTTCAACCTATCTGAACCAGGCGATCATGGAGAAGTATCGCCCGGAGATGAAGAAGTACTACTACGATGCGAGCAAGTATGGGTCTTACATGGAGCAGTTGGGGATCAAGTATCCGACGGTGAGGACGGATGCTACGCCTCCGGCGGCTGGGGCGGCGGAGGATGAGCTGGATGATGGGGGATCGCACTTTGAGTGAAGTCCACCATCGTCCATGACCATGAAATTGGTGTGGTGGGATGATGCGAAGTTGTGGATTTTTGCTGGGCTGAGATGGGTAAGAAGCAGCGAGTGATGATGGTGAACCCCGCGCGTGTTGGCGCGGGGTTCATTTATGTCTGGGCTGACGCTCGAACCCTGGAAAGAACGAGGTTCTCGCGCGAGCCGGAGGTGATTGAAGCGACGTTCGCATCTTCGGGGTCCGAAGACTGCGTCAGTCGCAAAAACGCGACTGACTCGGCTCAGGATGACGAAGTGTTGCTGCTCAGCGAGAGAGACATCAAGGGTTATTTGAGAGGGGCTTCGGAGTGGTCCGGGTGGAGGTATTTGGCGAGGTGAAGGTAGATCTCGTGGCGGGACTCGAGGGCTAATGGGGAGTCCATGCGGTTGAAGTAGTGGCCGCCGGGGGCGTCTTCATAGACCTTGTAGTCGAAGTGCTTGCCTTCGGCTTTGAGGGCCTGGATGAGGTGCTCGACTTCAAGGTAGTTGACGTCTTCGTCGTTGGTGTTGGTGTGGATGAGGAGCGGGGTGTCGAGCTCCTTCACGTGATTGACGGGGGATCGCTTGCGGTACTCGGCGATGTCGTCGTGGACGGTTTCGCCGAGGTGGTATGGGGCGGAGTAGATCTTGCGGTAGCCTTCGGTTTCATAACCCATGCGGGCGATGAGGTCCGAGACGGGAACGCCGGCGTAGGCGACGGCGTAGTCATGCGGGTGGGCGAAGATGTTCATGAGGGTGATCATGCCGCCGTGGCTCCAGCCGACGATGCCGACGCGCTTGGGGTCGAGGAAGGAGTAGCGGTCGAGCATCCACTTCATGCCCATGTAGACATCGTCTGTTTCGCGGCCGCCGTAGTCGATGTCTTCGTAGAGGGCGCGGCCGTAGCCGGTCGAGCCGCGGTAGTCGGTGGCGACGATGGTGTAGCCCTGGAGGACGAGTTCGCGGATGAGGTGGGCGTCGATCCCGGTGTCGAGCGAGGCATGGACGCCCTGGTGGACGAAGACGATGAGGGGCTGCTTGTGGGAGCGATCGAGGTTTTTGGGGATGAAGGTGTAGGCGTGGATGATGAGGGGGTTGGTGGCGCCGGGCTCCTTGGGCTTTTTGACGTGGGCGGGAGGCAGGCCGCCATATTCGGACTTGTCGATTTCGGCGACGTCTCCAAGCTTCTGATACCAGAGGAGGTCGTCGAGTTTTTTGGAGAGGGAATCGAGGGCGAAGTTGGGACTGCCGCCGGGGCCTTCGCCCTGGGCTGCCGCCGCTGCGGCTGCGGGGGCAGGCGGCGCGGGTAGGGCGTTCTGGGAGCGGGCGAGGAAGGCCGGCGCGAGGAGGGCGAGGAGGGCGACGCGCGTGGCAAGCTGGCGCGGACGGAGTGCGGCCTTAGACATCAGTGGGCTCCGGGACAAGGTGAATTGAGGTGAATACGTACCACTGTAAATGAGGGGGGCCGGTACAGGCGGGCGTAATAATGGGTTCCTCGAAAGTGCTATTGGGATGAGGGGACGGGGACCGTAGTCTTTTGTTTGCCGGCCTGGGTTGGATAGCGGGCCACGTACGATTTCGACGCGAGCCGGTATGGTTCCCTTTCCCCTGTAAGCGGTGATGATGGGCCAGTTCTGCCGGGCCGTCCCCGATGCATTGCACTGTTGCGTTTGCGACGGCGTGACGCGGGGACGGCGCAGACGTGTTTGCGGTACGGCGGAGGGACGAGGCGCTGCGATGATCGCGATGAGACAGGGGACGGGGGAAGAGGGGCAGGCGCTGCTGGAGTTTGCGGTGTCTCTGCCGATCCTGCTGGTGGTGGTGACGGGGATCCTGGCGTTCGGGCTGGTGCTGAACAACTACGTGATGCTGACAAACGCGACGGATAATGGGGCGCGGGCGCTGGCGATCAGCCGCGGGCAGACGACGGATCCGTGCGCGACGATGGTGAACGCGGTGTATGCGGCGGCGCCGGTGCTGCGGCAATCGGGGTATACGTTTGCGATTACGTTGAACGGGGCGAAGTATACGGGGACGACTTGTAATAGTTCAGCGGCGGTAGCAAATATGGTGCAGGGTGCGCAGGCGCAGGTGACGGTGAGCTATCCATGCAGCCTTGCGATGTATGGAATGAATGCCGCGCCGGGGTGCGCGTTGCAGGCGCAGACGACGGAACTGATCCAGTAAGTGATGGACTGGGATGAGAAGGGATGAGCCTAAGCTCATCCCTTTTTGTCTAAGCGACTTGTCTACATCGTCCGTGCTATTCCGGCTGTTTTGCGTTGAAATGCGGCGATGGAGTGGACGATAGGGGGATCGCGACTCGGATCAGCCGGGCGCGGACCAGACCCCGGGAGAGGGAAAGAATGATTTCGATTCTTGGAATACTTGTCGTGTTTGGAGCTGTCATTGGCGGCTTTCTGATGGAAAAAGGCCAGCTCGCCGTGCTGATCCAGCCGGCTGAGCTGGTCACGATTGGCGGCGCCGCGCTGGGTACATTGATCGCGGCCAACCCGATGCACATCCTGAAGGGACTGGGCGCGGGGATGATGGCGATTGTGAGTGGGTCGCCGTTCAACAAGCAGCGTTATGTGGAGACGCTGAAGATGATGTTCGACCTGTTCACCAAGGCTCGGAAAGAAGGCCTGGTGGCGATTGAGGCGGACATTGAAGGCGCGGATAAGAGCCCGATCTTTGCGCAGTATCCGAAGTTTATGAAGGACCACCACATTCGCGACTTTGTGTGCGACACGATGCGCATGGCGATTACGGGTGGCGTGCTGGCGTTCGACGTGGACCAGATGATGGAGCTGGACATGGAGGTTCATCATCACAGCTCCGGGCAGACGACGGGGGCGCTTTCCACGGTGGCCGATGCGCTGCCGGGACTTGGGATTGTGGCCGCGGTGCTGGGCATTGTGATCACCATGGGCGCGCTGGGCGGGCCGCCGGAAGAGATTGGTCATAAGGTGGCCGCGGCACTGGTGGGAACGTTCCTAGGCATTCTGATGTGCTACGGCGTACTGGGCCCGCTGGCTTCCGTGATGGGCAAGATGAATGAGGAAGAGCATGCGTACTACCACATTCTGCGGGTGGTGATGCTGGCCTTCATGAAGGGGACCTCGCCGATCCTGGCGGTGGAACTGGCGCGCAGGGCTATTCCGGCGCACATTCGTCCGAGCTTCCAGGAAGTGGAAAAGGCGTGCCGCTCCAAGGGCGCTCCTGCAGCCGCGTAACCCACGCACGATCAACAATGCAACAAGCCTTACGGGAGACGCAGTGATGGAATCGGAACCGCTACAGCCAATTATCGTCATCAAGAAGAAGGGCGGCCATGGAGGACATCATGGCGGCGCGTGGAAGGTGGCGTACGCGGACTTTGTGACGGCCATGATGGCGTTGTTCATTGTGCTGTGGTTGATGAGCTCCACGTCCAAACAGACGCAGGAAGAGATTGCCGGATACTTCCACGATCCGAAGGGCGTGAATACGAAGAAGGGTGGGGATGGGAAGGCGCAGGTGAAGGAGAACTCTGCCCCGGACAATAAGGAGGTGGTGAAGAAGGAGGATATGGCGGCCCTGAAGAAGGAGCTGGAGCAGGCGATTGCGGGCATCAATGCGCTGAACAAGTTGAAGAGCCAGATCGAGATGACGGTGACGGAGGAGGGGCTTCGCATCGAGCTGATTGAAGACGAGAAGGGAACGTTCTTCGAGTCAGGGAGCGCGCAGGCTACGCCGGTGTTGACGGAGCTCTTGAGCGTATTGGCAGGGCAGTTGAAGGATCTGCCGAACACGATTTCCATTGAAGGCCATACGGACGCGCAGCCTTATGCGACGCAGACGAACTATGGGAACTGGGAGCTGTCGACGGATCGGGCGAACGTGGCACGGCGGGCGATGCAGGGAGATGGCGTAAGGCTGAACCAGGTGTCGCAGGTGCGAGGATTTGCGGCGCAACGGCTGCATACTCCGTCGAAGCCGTTCGATGCTTCAAACCGGCGGGTGTCGCTGGTGGTACAGACCCTGCAGAAGGATAAGGCGAAGGTGGGACCGAAGGAGTCGATTGCTGAAGGCAAGCCTGAGGGTGCGCCTGCGAAGATTGAGGCGGCACCGGCCAAAGCGGAGGCCGCTTCAACGAAGGCTGAGGCAGGCGACGCTCAGTCTAAGGGAGAAGCTGTGGCCAGCAGTGCGATGGCCGTCGCGCCCGAGGCGGCAGGGAAGTCAGCGGGAGGTCTGCTGGCACGAGCGAAGGGGATGTTCCATCATTAGAACGAATGAGAGGCGTCTGGCGTGAACAGCTTGAGGAGGTCGCGGATGTCAGCGCGTTCCTTGTCTGAGGCGAAGCGAAATTCAACGCGGGCTTCATCGCCCTGGAAGCCATCGATCTGGGCGTGAACCTGGTAGCTGCGCTGATTGTAGTAGAGGGTAAGGAGGCCCTCGGAGTGGACGGCGACGGGATTGGAAAAGGTTCCGAGGAGGCCGGACTCGCTGATGTTGAGACAGAGGCCGAGGATGACGGCGTCACCGAGAATGAGGTCCATGGGGACTTCAGTCTTGAAGCGGGGGAGTCTGTATAAGAAGCTGCGCATGGGTATATGGCTTGCCAGAAGATGGCCCGCGGGAGCCTTCGGGCTGACTTGGATGATAGCAGCAGCGAGATGCCCTATGAGGCGGAATCGCATGGTACTAAAGTGCAAGGGTCTGACCCTTTCAACTCCTAAAGTCGGCTGCTATAAGGTATTCAGCGACCCCAAGGAGATGTGAGATGCACGCTGCTGCGATGGAACCGACTGGAATGCTGGCACAGTTTCTTCCGATGATGAGCCGTGAGGCCGTGTTTGGGCCGCATGTTGTTGAAGAGGCTCGTCCGGCGGCGTACCGCGCCCTGATCATGGAGAGCAGCGCATCGCTCGCGAAGCTGCTGGCGACGGGGCTTTCCGCGGAAACGATCACGGTGGACGTGACGCATGAGATGGACGCGGCGATGGAGCGGCTGGAAAGCCGGTCGTATAACCTGGTGATCCTGGATCTGGACCAGCCGGAGCTGGACCGGACCGCGCTGCTGGAAAGCCTGCGGGCAAGCCGCCCGGAGATCCAGATCCTGGCGCTGAGCGGGCGTGCGGCGATCGAGGACCTGGTGGCGGCGCTGGACCATGGCGCGGATGATTATCTGTTGAAGCCATTTTCTTTGTTGGAGTTGATGGCGCGAGTGCGGGCGCTGCGGCGGCGGTCCAGCGCGTCCGTGAAGAAGGTTCCGAAGACCAGCAAGCTGGTTTTGTTCCCGGACCAGTGCAGGGTGGAGCGGGATGGGCGGAACATCGACTTGACGCCGCGTGAGTTTTCTCTGCTGGAGACGCTGATGCAGAACGCGGGTAAGACGCTGTCCCGTGCGATGCTGACGCAGCAGGTATGGAACATGTCCGCGGAGGCGAACACAAACATTGTGGATGTGTACATCAAGTACCTTCGCGATAAGATCGACGGAGAGCACGATGAGAAGCTGATCCGCACGGTGCGCGGGATGGGCTACCTTCTGCAGATCCAGTAAGTGAGTTAGGCTGAGTGAGGCGCTTGCCTTGTGTGTGGCGCTCAGTCTCACTTGAAAGGAACGCACGCATTACACTGCCGACCATTTCATCGAACCGCCGGGAAGACAGCCGCGTTGTCTCCATCCTGCTTGTCAGTGGAAATTCAACCTTCCGGGAGCAGTTGAACGGCCGGCTGGCTGGGCTGCGGTGGAACCTGGCCGAAGCACACAGCGGGGCAGAGGCGCTGGAGCTTCTGCACGCGCAGGCAGACACGGAAGTGCTGCTGCTGGATCCGTTGCTGCCGGACCTGCTGCCCGCGGAGTTCTGCGGCATGGTGCGGCAGAGATTTCCGAATATCGAGATCCTGACCATGAATACGAACACCGGCCACGTCCTGGTCGGGAGTTCCACTCCCACTCCCTTTGCATCGCAGCTTGCGGACCTGTTGTATCAGGGGACCTCTTCCCCGGCGTTGAAGCCAATTGTGGAGCCGCAGACGTATGTGCGGAGTACGAGCTCCGGTCCTGGGCTGCGCGGCATGGTAGGGGATTCGCCGGTGATGCAGCATGTGTATGCGTTGACGCACATGGTTGCGGCCCGGGATACGACGGTGCTGGTGACGGGTGAGAGTGGCACGGGCAAGGACCTGATTGCGCAGGCGATCCATATGATCAGCCCGCGGCAGAAGTCGCCGTTTATTGTGGTGAACTGCGCGGCGATTCCTGAGGCTCTGCTTGAGGCGGAGCTGTTTGGGTATGCGAAGGGAGCGTTCACGGGGGCGATGCAGTCGCGGATTGGGCGTATCCATGCAGCGCATGGGGGCACTCTGTTCCTGGACGAGATTGGCGATATGCCGCTGGCGCTGCAGAGCAAGATTCTTCGCTTCGTGGAGCAGGGCGAGGTACAGCGGCTGGGAAGCAATGACAATCTTCGAGTGGATGTGCGCGTAGTTGCCGCGACCAACGCGGGCTTGCCTGAGTTGGTGAAGCAGAAGCTGTTTCGCGAGGACCTTTATTACCGGCTGGCAGTGTTTCCGATTCGGCTGGCCCCGTTGCGCGATCGTCAGCATGACGTGACGAGCCTTGCTCATTTTTTTGCGCAGAAGTTTTGCCCTGGTGTCACGTTGACGCCGGCCGCGCTCGAAGCGCTGTATCAGCATGACTGGCCGGGCAACGTGCGCGAGTTGAGGAACGTGATTGAGCGTGCAAGTATCCTTGCCGGCTCTGCGCGTGAGCTTGCGGCGAAGGATATTTTGATCTAGTTTCGGTTTGGCCCTCTGCTTGCATTCTTGTACTGCAGATGGCACAACTCTCTCATCTCGATCCAATAAATCTCCCTGGGCACTTATCCCAGCCGGAGGTTCTGTATCTTGCGGATGCGTTCTCAGAGTTCATCTCTGCGTCGACGCGGCTTGAGAGCTCGTATGGGCAGTTGCAGTTGGAGGTTGCGCACCTGAGCCATCAACTGGCTGAGCGCAACTCCGCGCTGAAGGCGAGCCTGGAAGAGAATGAGCGTGTTCATAGCGCGCTGCAGCAGATTGTGGATTCGATGCCGTGCGGCGTGTTGGTGGTGGAGGCGGATGGCTCCGTGTCCATGATCAATCCGGAGTGCAGGCGTCTGCTGGATCTGGGCACCGGTTGCGCGGATCATCTGCAGGCGATCTCCGCGCAGGCGGGAGTTGACCTGAACGGATTTTTGAAGCGACGTGCCGGGCAGGAGGATGAGCAGGAGTTTTGCAGAACCTCCGAGGCCGGCAAGAGGTGGCTTTCCGTGCATGATCGCTGCCTGTTTCGCGGCGATGGTGTAAGTCGAGAGCAGACGATTCTGATTCTTCGCGATGTCACCGTGCACAAGCAGGCTGAGGTGGAGCGAGAGCGCGCTCGCAAGGCCACTGCGCTGTCTGAGGTGGCGACGACGCTCGCTCATGAAATTAGAAATCCGCTGGCAAGCCTGGAGTTGTTCGCGGGCTTAATCGCGAAGGGCGGTCCGGAGACGCAGGATTGGATTGGGCATCTGTATGCCGGGATTCGGTCGCTGTCCGGGACTGTAAACAATGTGCTGAGCTTTCATGGGGTGGGGTATCCGGCGCTTCATGCGCTGAACCTGTGCGAATCGATCCGGAGCAGTGTGGAGTTTGTTCGTCCGATTGCGGATGAGGCTGGTGTAGCGCTGACGTTTGCGGCTGAGGAGCCGGTGATGATGGTGCGCGGGAATGGCAGCGCGCTGCAGCAGGTGGTGCTGAACCTGGTTTGCAATGCGATTCGGCACACAGGCAAGGACGGACAGGTGCGGGTGACGGTGCGGCGGGATGATACTGCGAACTCCGCGGTGATTGAGTTTGCGGATACCGGCTGCGGCATTGCTTCTGAGCTGCTGCAAGAGATCTTTCGGCCGGGTTTCAGTGGGAGCGGCACAAGCTCTGGGCTGGGGCTGGCGGTGTGCAGCCAGATTGTGAATCAGCATGATGGGGCGATCAACGTGACGAGCACGCTGGGTGCCGGCACAACATTTTTTGTGGAGATACCGACACTATGACTTCGATGCATCCCAACTCAGTGCTCATTGTGGATGATGAGGCAGGCATCCGCACCGCGCTGCGAGCGAACTTCAATCGCAATGGCTGGAACGTGGAGACAGCCAGCGGTGTGGGCGAGGCGACTCGCCTGCTGGAGCGGCGTGAGTTTCAACTGGTGGTCAGCGATATGCGTATGCCGGACGGCGATGGGCTTGAGGTAATGCGGAGCACGCGTAAGGCTTCGCCCACGACGGCAGTGATTCTGCTGACGGCATTTGGCAATGTTCCGGATGCGGTGCAGGCGATGCGCAGCGGGGCATTCGACTATTTGACGAAGCCGATTTCGTTTGAGCAGTTGCAAGAGGCCGCGGCAAGAGTCATGCAGCCGAGCCGTGCGGTGAGCGCGCCGGAGGCTGGCGATGCCGGAAGCATCGTCGGGCGGGCGCCTCAGCTTCTGCGAGCGCTGGAGAGGGCGCGTGCCGCTGCAAGCACAGACGCGGATGTGCTGGTGGAAGCGGAGAGCGGGACGGGCAAAGAGCTATTGGCGCGATTTATCCATGAGGCGAGCAGCAGGAGCCGACGTCCGTTTGTCGCGGTCAACTGTGCGGCCGTTCCGGAACATCTGCTGGAGAGCGAGTTGTTCGGTCATGCGCGGGGTGCCTTTACTGGTGCGACGACGGCGAAGGCTGGGAAGTTCGAGCTGGCCAATGGCGGTACGCTGCTGCTGGATGAGATTGGCGAGATGCCGCTGAACCTGCAACCCAAGCTGCTGCGCGCGTTGCAGGAGCGTGAGTTTGAGCGGCTGGGTGAGACGCGGTCCGTCAAGGTTGATATTCGGGTGATTGCGACGACGAATGTTGAGCTTGGGGCCATGGTGGATGAGGGTAAGTTCCGCAGCGATCTCTACTATCGGCTTAATGTCATTCCTCTTTCACTCCCTTCTTTGCGTGAGCGTGCAGGAGACATTGAATTGTTGGCGCATTACTTCGTGGAGAAGTTTGCGGCGAAGAGCAATGGCCCCGTGCCACGGCTCAGCACTGACTTTATCGAGCGGCTGAAGACGCACCACTGGCCGGGCAACGTTCGTGAGCTTGGCAACTTCATGCGGCGGGTTTGCTCGCTTCACCCGGGCGTTGTGCTGGACGGCGGCTGCTTCGATGAAGAGTTTCAGACTCGCGGTAAGCCCGCACCAGCGGCATCTGCGCCGACGGTGGTTGCCGGCGCCCCCATCCGGCAGATGGAGCGAGTTCACCTGGAGAACACCCTTGCCATGACGCAAGGCAATCGTACGCAGGCTGCGGAGATGCTGGGTATCAGCATCCGCACCATGCGCAATCGCATTCGTGAGTATGGGCTACCGCCCCGGAGATATGCCTGAGATGGCCACTTCACCTCTTCTTCCTTCGTCGCTTGAACGCTTCCTTGAACTCTCCACTGATCGTGAGCAGACCATTGCCGCGAACATGGCGAACGTGGATACGCCGGGCTACCACACCAAAGACGTCAACTTCAAACAGGCTCTCAGCATGGCCAGCGATGGAAGCGGGCTGCACCTGACGCCGGTCGTCAGCGAGGTTCATGGCCTGATGGAGCGGCCTGACGGCAACAACGTCGATCTTGACCGCGAGAGCCTGCTGCTTGCGCAATCACAACTGCAATACCAGATGGGCACGCAGTTGGTGAAGTCCAGGTTCCACCAATTGCTGAGCGCCATCAACGGAGGAGGGAACTAGTTATGGGACCTTTTGACATGCTGCAGATCAGCGGGTCGGCGCTCTCAGCCGAGCGCCAGCGCTCTGAAGTGATTGCGGCCAACATGGCCAATGCCGAGACCACGCATACGGATACGGGTGGGCCGTTTCGGCGGAAGGAAGTTGTCTTCGCGTCTTCGAGCAGCGCATCGTTCCACTTGACGTTCGCCAGCACCAGTGCTGCCCATGCGGGTAGGACCGCAGGGACGGTGCGGATCGCGCAGGTCGTAGATGATGCGGCGCCGCCGGTGATGCGATATGAGCCGGGTCATCCAGACGCAAATAGTGACGGCTTTGTGGCGTATCCCAACATCAATCCTGTGCAGGAGATGGTGGACCTGATGGGTTCGACCCGGGCGTACCAGTTGAATGCGTCCGCGGTGAGTGCGGCGAAGCAGATGATTCAGCAGTCGATTGACATTTTGAAGAGCTAGACAAGCGGTTGAAGGAGGAGATTGAACGATGAGCATGAATATAACGAGCAGCCTGTTGTCCGCAATTCCAACCGGAGCAGATCCATTGTCCATGGGCGATGTGGCGGGTGCGGGCAGCGGCGGCTTCAGCGATGTGTTGAAGGGTGCAATCAGCCAAGTGAGCACACTGCAAGGCAGTGCGGAGACTCAGGTGAACACGCTGCTGCAGGGTGGCAACGCGGACATGAGTAAGGTCATGATCTCCGTGGAAAAAGCGGATGTCGCCTTCCAACTGATGATGCAGGTGCGAAACAAGATTGTCAGCGCCTACCAAGACATTGAAAAGATGCAGTTCTGAAAGACCAGGACAACTAAAGACCTATGGCGGGATTCAATCAAATACTTACGCAGGCCAAACAGTTCTGGGCCACTCGCACCAACAACCAGCGCATCTTTCTGGGCGTCGGTGCGGCGGCGACGATCGGCTTGATCGGACTGTTCACCAGCCTGATGATTACACCGGACTACAAACCGCTGATCAGCGGGCTGGAGCCGGCGGACGCACAGGCACTGACGACACAACTGACAGCCAAGAAGATTCCGTATCAGTTGAGCCCGGACGGTAAGAGCATCAGCGTGCCGGCAGACCAGGTGGATGCGGCGAGGCTTGATGTTGCTTCGAATGATTCGACGCACAGTGGACGTCTGGGTTTTGAGATCTTCGATAAGGTGTCATGGGGGCAGACGGAGTTCGACGAGAAGGTGAACTACCAGCGCGCGCTGGAGGGCGAACTCGAACGCACGATCACCACCCTGGGCGGTGTGAAGAGCGCACGGGTTCACCTGGTGATGGCGACGGAATCCGTATTTCTGGACCGCGACCGCAGTGCGAAGGCATCCGTTACGCTGAAGCTGGGCCGCGGTGGGCTTTCTCACGACGAGACGATCTCCATCCAGCGGCTTGTGTCCGGTGCAGTCGACGGACTGAAGCCGACCGATGTGTCCATTATCGACGCGGACTCAAACCAAGCACTGGGGGCGAAGGGCGATGGCCTGTCCGGCGAAGATGGTGCGGAGCGCCAGTTGACCCAGAGGCTGATGGCAACGCTAAGTCCGGTGGTGGGCGGCGATAATCTGCGGGCCAGCGTAAACGTGGAGTATGAGACTGGTACGACTGAGACGAACACGGATAAGTACGATCCAGCAGTGAGCGTGCCGCTGACGATTCAGCGCTCGGATGAGCAGACCGGGCCAGGCGCGGGTGTCGGCGGTGTTCCGGGCACAACGAGCAACGTGCCGCAGTCCAAGCCGAATGTTCCTCCGCCGATTGGGGCCGACGCAAATCAGTCTTCGAAGACGGAGAGCGCGACCTATGGAGTCAACAAGACAACGAGCCACTCGATTGAGCCGGCAGGCCGCATTCGCCGAATCACAGCGGCGCTGGTCGTTGACGATCTGGTGAAGCGAAAGCTTGGATCTAACGGGAAGTGGACTGAGATTCGAACCAAGCGCAGCCCGCAGGAGCTGAGCCAGATTGAAGTGCTGGCGCAGAATGCGATTGGATTGGATAAGTCACGCGGGGATGTGATCAGCGTCGAGAACCTCGCGTTCGACCGGCCCGACGAGACGGATGTTCCGGCTCCCACGGTGCTCGATCGAGCTCGGAAGGGTGTCTCGGATTTCTCCTCCGTCGTCCGGTACGCCATGCTGCTGATCCTGTTTGTCGTCGCATATTTCCTGATGATTCGACCAGTGCAGAAGAGGGCGCTCGCAAACGCATCGTTTGCTGCGGAGAATCCTCTGCTCGCCAGCGCGATGGCTTCGTTGCCGTTGCCGGCGGGCGCAGAAGAGGCAGTGCGAACCTTGCAATTGAAAGAAAGAGTGGTGGAGCAGGTGAAGGCTCAACCTTCCAGCAGCGCACGTGTGGTACAGGCTTGGCTTCGGGGTGAGACAGAGTGAATACGGATCATGATCTTCATGGGATGTCGGGGACCCGCAAGGCGGCCATCCTGGTTGCATCCATCGGCGATGAGGCAGCGGCAACCATCTTTCATCATCTGACGGAAGAGGATCTGCAAGGCCTGACACATGAGCTGGCAAGGCTCGGAACTGTGCCCAAAGAAGTGTCTTTGAAGGTGATGGAGGAGTATCAACAGATGTCCGTAGCGCATGAACACATTGCGCAGGGCGGCCATGATGTTGCGACGCGCCTGTTGATTCGTGCCTTTGGAGAAAATGGCGCGAAGGAGATGGTGCAGCGGCTTATTCGCTCCCAAGAGGTGAATTCTTCTCGCGTGGAGTCGCTGCAGCGCATCGACCCGAAGCAGCTTGCACGTTTCCTGGAGGGTGAGCATCCGCAGACCATCGCCTTGATCCTCGGACACCTGGAGACCAAGCAGGCGTCGGCATTGTTGATGTGCCTTCCCCATCCGGTACGTGCGGAGTCTGTGAGACGACTTGCCAATCTACGGCAGTTTTCGCCTGCGATGGCTGAGAAGGTTGCGATTGTCTTGAACCGCAGGCTGCGCTCCGTGGGCGAGCAGAAGAAGAAGACGTACTCCGGATTTCAAAGTGTCGCGGACCTGATGAACAACATCGATGCGACGACCTCCGGGGAGATCCTGGAGACGATTGAGAAGGACGAGGCAAATCTCGCGGTCAGCATCCGCGACCTTATGTTTACCTTTGATGATTTCCTGAGCGTCTCCGAGGTGCAGCTACGCATTGTGACGGCGACGGTCGACAAGAAGGTGCTTACGTTGGCACTCAAGGGTGCGGGAGAGAGTCTGAGGAATCACTTCTACCAGACGATGTCCTCGCGGGCTATCGAGATGATGAAGGAAGAGGCGGATTCGTTGGGACCGGTCCGCAGCAAGGATGTCGCAAAAGCGCAACTGGACATCGTGGCCGTAGCGCGCAAGCTCGAGATTGAAGGGAAGATTGTGCTGAAGAGCGAAGGAGGAGACGACTATGTCCTCTAACAAAAGCGGGGCGAACCAAACTGCGTCCATGCCCATTTCCGAGTTTCACTATCGCGCCACCGCCACCGTTGTGCCGCAGTCTTCTGAGGTTGTCATCGAAGAAGTGTCGCGTGACCATGAACTTCGGCTTACCGAGGAGGCGTTGCGCAAGACACTCACCGCGGAACGGGCTGCGGGTGTGGCCGAAACGGAGGCGAGATTGCGGCCTGAGTATGAGGAGCGATCCAAGGCTGAGACGCAGCGGATTACGAGCGCACTCGAACATTTTGAGCGGATGCGTAAGGACTACTTTTCGCGAGTGGAAATAGAAGTGGTGCAACTGGCACTTTCCATCGCGGCGAAGATCCTCCACCGAGAATCGCAGGTGGATCCCATGTTGGTTTCGGCCCTGGTTCAGATTGCGCTGGGACAGCTTAGGGAGGGGGCGGCTGCATCCATTCGCGTCCGGCCTGAAGAGGTCAAGCGTTGGCAGCAACATTTCAGCTCGAACAATCTCTCCGCGAGTATCAGCGTGCTGGAGGATCCTGAGTTGCAGCCGAAGGATTGCATTCTTGAGACCGAACTTGGCTCCGTCAACTTCAGCCTGGACATGCAATTGAAGGAAGTGGAGAAGGGGTTTTTCGACGTGTTGGCACAAAGGCCGGTTGCCTGATGCCCACACCTCTTGCGCCCTATTTCAGCCAACTGGAGCAGGTTAGCACGCTCCGTTGGAGCGGCCGAGTGCTGCAGGTTGTGGGTAATTTGGTTGAGTCTGAGGGGCCATACTGCTCAGTGGGCGATGCCTGTGAGATTGTGACCAGTGACGGCACACATTATGCCGGAGAGGTTGTGGGCTTCCGTGGTCCGGTCATGCTCTCTATGACCCTGCAACTGCCTCGGGGAATCCGCTATGGGGACCGCATCGTTGCGACCGGTGCGAGGCCTTCGATTCGTGTGGGACCTGGGCTCTTGGGGCGAGTGATCGACGGCACGGGTGAGCCCCTGGATGGTCTGGGGAGCTATAGCGCAAGACGTTCGGTGCCTGTGGATGGGTCAGCTCCGCTGCCGCTCGATCGTGTTCCGATCCGCGAGGCACTGGGGTGTGGCGTGCGTGCCCTCGATGCATTCGTAACCTGCGGACGTGGGCAACGACTCGGTGTCTTTGGCGGGAGCGGTGTCGGTAAGAGTACGCTGCTCGGCATGATGGCGCGGGGTACAGAAGCCGACATGACCGTGATGGCGCTGATCGGTGAACGGGGACGTGAGGTGCAGGAATTCCTTGAAGTGATCGGCGAGGAGGGAAGACGCCGTTCCGTGCTGGTTGTCTCAACCTCGGATCAGTCTCCACTGCTGAAGATGAGAGCGGCGTTGAGTGCAACGGCCATCGCGGAGCACTTTGCCTCGACGGGAAAAAATGTGCTGCTGGTGGTGGACTCGCTGACGCGCTATGCAATGGCACAACGAGAGATCGGGCTTGCAGCCGGCGAACCGCCGACGTCCAAAGGCTACACGCCATCCGTCATCAACACGCTGGCGCGTTTGGTGGAGCGTGCCGGAAGCTTCAAGACTGGCAGCATCACCGCGTTTTATACAGTGCTGATGGAAGGAGATGATCAGCAGGACCCTGTGGTGGATACGGTAAGGTCGCTGCTGGATGGGCACATTATTCTCGACCGTAATCTTGCGATCAAGAACCACTACCCGCCTATCTCGGTGCTCGATAGCCTTAGTCGTCTGATGTCATCCGTGGCGTCGCCGGAGCACCTGAGTAAGAGCAAGGCGCTGCGCATCCTGTTGGCTTCTTATGCCCGGTCCGAAGATCTGATCCGCATCGGAGCGTATCAAAAAGGCTTCGATACAGTGCTCGATCGTGCGGTGGAGACGGTCCCTGAGATCAATCGATTCTTGCAACAGGATGCAAACGAGACGCCTACATTTGCGGCCATGTGCCAACGGTTGAAGGAGCTTCCGGCTTAGTATGGCGTTCCACTTCCCCCTGGCAACACTGCTTCGGCTCAAGGAGATCGCAGAAGAGCGCGAGGAGCGGCTGCTGGGGCAGATCCTGGGTCAGTTGGCAAAGGCAAAGACCACGCTTATCGATTTGCAGATACATCATACGGAGAGCATTCGCCGACGTGAGGCCGAGCTGCGCCGCATGATTGCTGGATCTGAACTCCATGTGTTCTATGGGGAGATGCGTGCGCTCGAAGAGAAACAGGAGCAGGCCCGTGAGCAGATTCAGAAGCTGGAGACGTTGCGTGCTCAACAGATGAAGATCTATGAGACGGCTCACCAGTCGCGAGAGTTGCTCTCCGGCATGCGCGAGAAGCAGCTTGAACGATACCGCTACGAGCAGACCCGACGAGAGCAGAGCACATTGGACGATAACTTTGCCTCGCGACGGGCACTCCGGTAGGCAAAGGCTGCCGAGTGAACTGGGCAAACTCTGACCGGCTGCCGAGTACCTGCTTGAGAGCTTGATCACAGCTATCGACACAATGCTTCAAAACATTCAATTTCAGCGGCCTTTTACAAGTGTGCAAGGTTTTCAAGTTTGGCGAGTGAGTTGCTTCTACTATGAGCGTGCATGTCTCCTTACATCCCGCTATCACGGCTTCGACAGAGACCGTCAAGTCCGCTGATGCTCCTGCGACTGGCGCAAGCTTTCGTCACGCGTTGAGTGTTGCGTCCGAGGCGACGACGACCCACACTGCCCATGAGAGTGTCGAGCCCAGTGGCGACAAGAAGGCGCAGAAGAAGACGGAGAATTCGAAAGAGAGCTCGGCGGGAACTTCCTCGGCCGCCGTGCTGGGCGCGACTTCCGCACCGCCAGCGCCGCTACCCCAAGTCACGCTCGTGCTTTCAACATCGAATCAACAGGGAGATGAGCCGCTCCCCTCGGAGGGAGACAAAGCTGTAGATACGATTGCGCCACACTCGCTTGGAAGTGACAGTGCGACGGTCGAGACGATGCCTTCCGCGCTGCCGAACTTGCCCGTCCTTGACAGCGATGTTCCTGCGACGGCTCAGGACGCTACTGGCGATGCTAAGGCTGTGGCCGCAGCATCAGGCGATGATTCCCCAGAGATTCCGGTGACTAATGCTTCCAAGGCGACCTCAGGTGCGATACGTGAGCAGTCGGACGAAGCCTCGGTGCCTCCCCCTGCAATTGATCTAAGTTCACTGATTCCTTCCACGCCTCCTCCCATCCATTTGCTTGGCAGCAAGGATAAGGACGGAGCGACGCAGCCGGCTACAACGGTCGCGAACGATGATCGGCAGATTGCGGTTCCTGCGGACACATCCGTCACTCAAAGCACCACGCCCGCGCAGGCTGCTCCGGCAAGTCTTCCTGATGGCGCGGAGCTGAATGCGATGACATCTACCGGTAAACCCGTTTCTACGGGAGCAGACACTAAACCGAGCTTCTCTAAGGCCAGCAGCGTGACGGGTAAAGATCGCACTGTGTCAGACGCGCATGCCCGGAACAAATCAACCGATTCTGACAGCGAAGGGCAAAGTGTAACGGGCGCGATACTCCCAAAGACTTCGGAGATGCCGGCTGCCTTCTCTCAGCAGGGGAGCAGTGGCCAGGCGGAGAACAGGGATGCGCAGATGATGCAGGCTGTGCAGGGAAGTCTTGCGCAGTCGAACGGCCAGGTTCAGACCGCGGCCCATCCAGCCCCGACCTCGCCGACCTCCGATGCTCCTGCCCAGAACCTGTCAAACAGCGCATCGGGTGTGATTGATGCTGCTCCGATGTCCGGGTTGAGCGGTGTGCGGCTCATTCAGACCGTGCACCAGTCGGAGATGAAACTCGGGATGAACTCTGCCGAGTTCGGCAACATTTCGATCAGCACCTCGGTGACGCACCAGGCGCTTTCAGCGCAGATCTCCGTCGATCACTCGGAGCTTGGACGGATGCTTGCCGCACACATGCCGGCCATGGAGGAGAGACTGGGCAACGCCTATGGGCTACAGGCTCGGGTTGAGGTTCGGGAGGGCGGAAGCTCTTCGCAAACCGAGTCCTGGCAGCACTCAGGGGAGGGACGTCAGGGTCGGCAGGACACCTCTGCAAACAGGGGGGAACGCTCTCCCGGTCTTAGCGCGATCGCTTCGCGCTCCACAACGCTTCTCGCCGCTGACGCAACACGGCTGGATATTCGGATCTAACGAGCTTCTATTCAGGAGGAAGAAACAATGTCTGTTACAGCTGCAAACGCAACTTCGCCCTTATCCGTCCTCGACTTGATCAACTCCAACGGCAAGGCTGTCCGTGCCAATGCGCAAGCTGCGGCCGCGACACCAAAGGCTACTTCAACCTCAGGCCTTGACGGTACGACGGCGGGCACAACCTTTCTGAACCTGCTGGTCAAGGAACTGCAGAATCAGGATCCCACCGCCCCCATGGATTCGACGGCGATGGTGGGGCAGATGATCTCGCTCAACCAGCTGGATCAGTTGATCAGCATCAACCAGGTTTTGGGGAGCGCGACCAGCTCAAGCGCCTCCTCATCGAGCAGCGCCATCTCCGCCGGCAACTCGGCCAACAGCTCAACCAGTTCGACTGAACTGATGGCGGCACGCGCAGCGCTGTTGAACAGTTCATCACCTTCCAGCTCCGTCAACGCGGCTTCCCTTGCGGCCGGCGACCCTTCCACGACGTTAGATTTTTCCACTCTTAACACTTCTTTCGGAGGCAAGTAAATGTCATTCTTCGGTGTTCCTCTCTCAGGTCTCATTGCCAGCCAGGACCAGCTTCAGTCGGTCTCCAACAACCTTGCTAACCTCGATACGGTTGGGTTCAAGGACCAGACCACGTCCTTCAGCGATATCTTTGCGCAGAGCAGCCTGGTAAACGGCGCGAACAATCCCATCCAGACTGGGCTCGGTGTCGCTGCTTCCCAGACGACCTCGGACTTCACCGATGGTGCGCAGACCGCGACTGGTATCTCGTCAAACATGGCGCTTTCCGGCAACGGCTTCTTCGTCACGCAAGGCGCTAACGGACAGACGGCCTTTACGCGCGCTGGAGACTTTACGTCCAATTCCACGGGCCAACTGATTACCCCTAGCGGCGATCTGGTCATGGGATACCCGGCCGTCAATGGAGTCGTCTCCACCACTGGGCAGCTGCAGGCGATGCAGATTGGGATCGGCTCTGTGGTCCCGGCTTCCGCATCTACCAGCTTCAATCTCTCCACCAACCTGAGCTCGACTGCGGCTGTGGGTTCCACCTTCGCCAGCACGACACCGGTTTACGATTCCCTTGGCACCTCGCACGTGCTCACGGTGGACTACACCAAGACCGGGACCAACACCTGGAGCTACTCCGTGAACGTGCCCACGGCCGATACCGGCGCGAGCTCCTCGCAGTTGGCGAGCGGCAATCTGACCTTCGATAGCTCGGGCAATCTGACCTCTCCAACCGGTTCCGTGGCCGTGAGTATTCCGACCTTCACAGATGGCGCTGCCTCCATGAATCTGCAGTGGAACCTGAGCAACGCCTCCGGCACCTCAAGCATTACGCAGACCAACCTGGCCAGCTCCACAAGCGCCACGACGCAGGACGGACGCGCGAGCGGAACGTTGACCAGCTACTCCGTCTCCGCCGATGGAACGATCCAGGGAACCTTCTCCAATGGCCAAACCAGCGCGCTGGGTCAGGTCGCCGTCGCAACTTTCGCCAACACGCAGGGGCTGCTCCGCACTGGCAGCAACGAGTATGCAGTGACGGCGGGCTCTGGTGCGGCCAACATTGGCGTGGCGGGAACCGGCGGGCGAGGCGTCATTACCGGCGGCTCGGTTGAAGCTTCAAACGTGGATGTCGCGGCAGAGTTTGCCAAGATGATCACGGCGCAGCAGGCCTACCAGGCCAATGCAAAGACGGTAACGACGCTGGACCAGATCTCGCAGGCGACCCTGCAGATGATCGCCGGATAAGTCAAAGCTGTTCTGCAGCTTTATGAGCAAGTGATGAGAGTCTGCTCCCTGCGCCTCCACGCAGGGAGCAGACGGCCTCTCACCAGCCCTAATGAAGGAGCGCTGAAGGTCCGGCGTCGCCATCACCATCCTTCTTGAGATCTGTAAGTCACTGGAATCATGCGGCTTCTAAGTCGTTCATAACACTTTCGTTCGCTTCGCCCTCCAACTCCCATTTTTGGCCCCCGGTTTGCATCAGTCAGGGTAACTTCTCCTGCTCGTCCTCTCCCAACGCAGTCCTCGATGGCTGCTGACGGTACGCAGACAGGTGAAGAATTCACCGACACCATCGGCTCAAGGGGTCTTCGTGGGAAGTGTTGCACCAGTTTCGAGCATCAGGCAGGTCGCGGTTCCGGCTGCCCTTGCGGCAGCGCCGCTGAAGGAGCTGAACCCCGCCGATGTACTCCCGTGGCTGCCCTGCACGCTCGCGCTTGAGGTGTCGGTCGTCGGCTTTACCGTGGGCTCGCTGCTGAAGTTGATGCAGGGAGCGCTGGTGCGAACCTCCTGCCACCAGAGCTCGGATATTCCGCTGCAGGTCAACGGAGTCCTCATGGCATGGACAGAGTTTGAAGTCATTGGCGATCGCCTTGCCGCGCGAATAACGGACCTCGTATGAAGACCTGGCAAGCCGTCATCGCAACGGCAACTCAGTCTCCACTGTCTATGGGACAACTCAGAAGCGGAGCGGAGCCCACCTTCGGCGCTGGCTCTTCAAGCAACACGCCAGCGTTTGTTTCCATCCTTCGTCCCCTCACGGCACATGCCGTCACAGCTTGGAAGTGGCTTGAACACAAGCGTACGCAGCAGCTTGCCACGCGTCGGCTCAAAGTTGCTGAGACCATCTCACTCGGTGAGAAGCGCTTCGTCTCAATTCTTCAGGTTGACGGCGCACAGTTCCTCATCGGCGGCGCGGCAGGAAACGTCTCGCTCCTCGCGATCCTCAATCAGAAAGACGATGTGAACACCGATGCAGTGAGCCAAGCGATCGCGTCCGTGGAGGGCAGCCGATGAGCAGCTTAACGCGGTGGTGCTCAAAGATCACGCTCGTCCTCTCTCTCTTGCTCCTGGGCTCCAGTTACGCTTGGGCGGCACCGGCTGCCTCTCGTCTCGCTGGGCCGATGTCGGTCCTTAGCGTCTCCTTCGCTGGCGCTCCGATTGGATCGGCCAATGGGAACGGCTTACAGATCAACGGGCTAGGCGGAGCATCGGCGCCCTGGACCATCGTTGTTTTACTCACATTCCTCTCACTGATCCCTTCACTTCTTCTCTGCGTCACTCCCTTTGCGCGACTGCTGATCGTCTTCCACTTCCTGCGTCAGGCACTCGGTCTCCAGACCACGCCGTCGAATCAGACACTCATCGGCCTATCCATGATCCTCACCTTCTTCCTCATGCAGCCGGTTGGCGCGGTGATTTATGACCAGTCTGTTGTGCCGCTTGAGGCAGGGAAGATCACCCCGCTGGAAGCGCTGGACCGCGCCGGTGTTCCGATGCGCCAGTTCATGGCCCACTATGTCCGCGAAAAGGATGTCGCGCTCTTCCTCGAGCTGGCCAAAGAGCCTCGTCCACATAACGTTCAGGATCTTTCCTTCCGCGTCATGCTCCCGTCGTACATCCTCTCGGAGCTCAAGGCAGGCTTCCAGATCGGCACGGTGCTCTTCCTTCCATTCCTGGTTGTGGATATGGTCGTGGCGTCCATCACCACGTCTGTCGGCATGATGCAGCTTCCACCAGTCGTCATCTCCACACCCCTGAAACTGCTGCTCTTCCTGATGGTCGATGGATGGCATCTGCTGATCGGTTCGCTGATGAGGAGCTTCAACTGATGGGAACCGATGCCGTTGTCTCGCTGGGAAGAATGATGCTGCAGGAGGTCATCCTGCTGACCGCGCCAATCCTGCTGATCGCCATTGCGGTTAGCCTCGTGGTCAATGTGGTGCAGGTGCTGACCTCACTGCAGGACCAGACGCTGTCTACCGTGCCGCGTCTGCTCGCGGTGGGTGCGGGACTCTTTGTCCTCATGCCATGGATGTGGCGTCATCTCTGCACGTACACCATTCAACTGCTTTCCGATTTTCATAAGGTGCTGGAGTAATGCAGATACCCTTCGCAGACGTGATTGGAGCGATGCTCGCCATCGGCGTCCGGATCTCCGGGCTGATGCTCTTCGCGCCCTTTCTGGGGAGCGTCGTCATTCCTGCGCGCGTGAAGGCTGTGCTTGTGATTGCTTTGACGTTTCTGATGTATCCCATGATCTCGCGGACCATGCATCCGCTTCCTCTGAATGAATGGCCGCTCGTCGTCTTCCGGGAACTCCTTGTCGGCGTCGCACTCGGCATCGCAACCTCGGTTGTTTTTGAGGCCGTGCAGATGGCCGGTCAGATTCTCAGCGTGCAGATGGGCTACTCGCTCATCAACATTCTGGATCCCAACACGCAGGTCGATACAACGGTCGTGGCAATGTTCCATCAATCCGTTGCGATGCTCATCTTCTTGCGATTGGATGTGCATCTCTGGCTACTGCGCGCCATCGGCAACAGCTTTGCCTACCTGCCCCCAGGATCGGCACAGTTGACGCGTCCCTTCACGCTCAGCCTCATTGGCGCGGGAACCTCGATCCTCTTGATCGGCGTGCAGATCGCGGCACCCGTATTGTCTGCCACGCTTCTGACCGACCTTGTCCTGGGGCTCATGGGTAAGGCGTCTCCCCAGCTTCCGCTGATGCTGCTCGGACCTGCCGTAAAAAGTCTGCTGGGTCTCGGCATCCTGTTTGTCTCGCTCAAGTACTGGCCGGAGATGTTCCGCAATCTCTTTCTCGATTCGCTCACGTTTGCCGACCGACTGCTGCACCTGGCTCGATAAGAACCCATGGCCGATTCCAATAAAACTGAAGAAGCAACACCAAAAAAACGGGAAGATGCCCGCAAGAAAGGTCAGATGGCGCGCTCCAAGGAGCTGCCCAGCCTGCTTGCAATCGCCGGTGCCATTGGCGCTCTCAGTCTGATGTCGCTTGGCGCCGTGACCCACTGGACCATCTTTTATCACAACATGCTGGACACCGCCGCGACCAGTGATCTGGAGAGCAATGGCCCCATTCTTTTCTGGAGCACGGTGGAGGTGCTTCGCTGGGTTGTTCCGATTCTCTCTGCGGCACTCATCTGTTCGGTCTCCGCTGGTCTTGCGCAAGGCGGCATCAACATTGCTCCGGAGGCGATGGCTCTCAAGTTTGAACGTTTCAACCCAGCCAGCAAAATCGGTCAGATCTTCTCCATCACAGGTCTCAGCAATCTGCTGAAGTCGTTGTTGCCCTTTGGCGCAATCGCATGGGTTGGAGAGGCTTGCATCAGCTCCCACTGGGGCATGCTGATTCGCGCTTCCTCTTACGGAGTGCGGGCGCTCGCCTCCACCATGGGTTCCATGGCCTTCGAAATTGCATGGAAAGCAGGTCTGGTACTCCTCACCTGGGCCGGGGTCGACTACTTCCTGACCTGGAAGAAGATGCAGGACGATCTCAAGATGTCCAAGGAAGAGATCCGTGAGGAGTCGAAGTCAAGTGACGGTAATCCACTGATTAAGTCCCGTATACGCCGCTTACAGCGCCGGATGCGCAGGAAGCAGGCTCTGGCGGCTGCGGCAACGGCAACCGTAATCGTTACAAACCCCACGCACTACGCCGTGGCTCTGCGCTACACGCCGGACATGGACGCGCCCCAGGTTGTCTCCAAGGGGATGAATCTGCTCGCTCAGCAGATTAAGGCGTTGGGAGCGGAGAACGGCATTCTGATTCTCGAAAACAAGCCGCTGGCCCAGGCACTCTACAAGACCGTGGAGGTTGGCGAGGCCATCCCCTCCGCACTTTATCAGGCTGTCGCAGACATCCTGGTCATCGTCTTCCGTGCACAGGCTGAAGTTCGCCAGCAGGAGGCCATGCGCCGTAACCGCAATGCAATGGGAGAGTTGATCAAGCGATGAAGAAGAGCAACGGATTTCTAAAAACGCTGGCAGCGTCTGGCGAGTGGATCGTGCCGATGGCCGCGGTTTCAATGGTCTTCGTCATGCTGGTGCCGCTACCCAGCTTTCTGCTGGACCTGATGTTGACGGTCAGCATCACGGCATCTGTGTTGGTTCTTTTGACGGCCGTTCAAATCCTCAAGCCGGTTGAGTTCTCCGTCTTCCCCAGCCTGTTGCTGCTGCTGACTTTGCTGCGTCTTTCGCTCGATCTGGCCAGCACTCGCCGCATTCTCCTTCACGGCAATGAGGGCTCCTCTGCCGCGGGTCGGGTCATTGAGGCGTTCGGCCAGTTCGTTGTTGGCGGAAATTACATCGTCGGGTTCGTTCTGTTCCTCGCACTTATCGCAATTCAGTACCTCGTCGTAAGTCATGGCGCCGTGCGTACCGCAGAGGTCACGGCCCGGTTCACCCTGGATGCCATGCCAGGGAAGCAGATGGCCATTGATGCCGACCTGAACGCCGGCCTCATCACCGAGCAGCAGGCCCGCAAGCGCCGCGAGAATGTCTCCCGCGAGGCAGAATTCTGCGGAGCCATGGATGGAGCCGCTCGGTTCTCGCAACGCGATTCACTCGCCACCATTCTGATCATGGCGATCAATATTATTGCCGGCTTCCTGATCGGCGTCTTTCAGCAAGGCATACCCTTCCAGGAAGCGCTCAAGACCTACACCATCCTCACCGTTGGTGACGGCCTCGTCTCGATTCTGCCTTCGCTGCTGGTCTCCGTCGCAGGCGGTATCGTCGTTACCCGTGCAGCCTCCAAAGAGTCGCTTGGAATCAACGTCAGGAAGCAGATCCTCAGCAGCCCGCGCCTGCTCTGGATCAGCGGCGGTGTTCTCGCAGCCTTGGGTCTTATTCCCGGGCTGCCGAAGTTTGCATTCTTCTCACTCGCGGCTGGCCTGATGTTTGCCGCTTACAAGATCAAGGACGAGAGGGCGCCGGAAGACGCGGAAGCAGTCGAACCCGCAGCGCATGCAGCCGGCGCCAAGGGAGGCCTCGCAACGCCAACGGCTGAGGCAATGGACGCCGTCCTCAAGCTGGACGAACTGATGCTGGAGGTTGGCGTTGGCCTTGTACCACTGGTCGATGCGAAGCAGGGCGGACAACTGCTGGCGCGGGTCAAGGCGTTGCGGAAAAGTCTCGCGCAGCAGCTCGGATTCCTGGTTCCGTCCATTCACATTACCGACAACCTCTCCCTGCGGGAGTGCGAATACGTCGTTCATCTCCGCGGAGTGGAGATCGCTCGCTGGGAGCTTCGTCGAGGCTTTCTGCTGGCCATCAGCTCCGATACTGGCGTACCAAACCTCCCTGGTGAAGAGACCCGCGAGCCCGCCTTTGACGTGCCAGCGAAGTGGATCAGCAGGGAACTGCAGGCGCAGGCGATCGCCGCGGGCTACGCCGTGGTGGACTCAACCTCCGTGCTTGCCGCGCACCTTGCCGAGCTCATCAAACGCAACGCATATGAGCTTCTCACTCGTCAGGAAACCAAGCGTCTCATCGATCGTCTTAATGATTCTCATCCAAAGCTGGTGGAAGAGCTGATCCCGAAGCTGATGAGCCTGGGCGAAGTGCAGAAGGTCCTACAACAATTGTTGCGGGAGCAGGTCTCCATTCGTGACCTCGGTTCCATCCTCGAGTCACTGGTCGACACTGCGGCCACGAACAAGAACTCCGTGGCTCTGGTGGAAGGAGCACGCCAAACCATGGGCCGCGCGCTCATTCGACCGCTTCTTGATCCGCGCGGCGAGCTGCGTGTGGTCACGCTGGACAGCGCAATTGAAGAGGAGTGCATGCGCGCCGCAAATATGCAGGCCGGTCAGCTCTCATCCAGCTCGCTGCAGATCTCTGTGGCACGTCGCGTGCTAGACAGTCTTCGTGCCTCCTTTGGCGACCGCATCGGCGAGGCCCCGCCGGTTCTGCTTTGCTCTTCACCGGGAAGGTTTTATCTGCGGCGGCTACTGGAGCCGTTCCTTCCCAAGATCGTCGTCATCTCGCCCAGTGAGATTCCTCCGATGACGCTGGTGCAGTCCATCGGCATAGTTCGTTAGTCGTACATTTAGTGCAGTCTTTGCAGGGAGAGATACATGGCATCAGCGCACGCTGTATACAAGATGATCGCAGAAGGCGAAGGCGAGTACGCCGAACGGAATGAATTGATCTTGCAGGAGTTGCCCCAGGTTCAGTACATCGCTTCGCGCATCCTGGAACGACTCCCCCAGCAGGTGGAATTGGGAGATCTCGTCCACGCCGGCGTCATCGGCTTGCTGGAGGCCTACCGCAACTTCGACGATAGCAAGAACGCCTCCTTCAAGACCTTTGCCAAGTTTCGTATCAAGGGCGCTATCCTCGATAGCCTTCGCGCCTTAGATTGGGGCTCGCGCGGGATTCGCAGAAAGGCCCGGGATATCGCGGAGGCTTCACAGAAGTTGGAAGCGACGCTTGGCCGCTATCCCACGAAAGACGAAATCGCGGCGGAGATGAAGATCACCCTCAAGGAGCTGAACGAAGTACAGACGGAGCTCAGCGGTCTCCATGTGGTCGGACAGGAGATGGCCTCCACCTTCGAAGGAGAAGCCGCGCATGACCTCATCGAATCCGCGCCCAGCACTTGGGATAACCCATTTGAGATGTACCGCAAGGAAGAGACCAGGGCGCATCTCATCGCGGCTATCTCCAACCTGTCCGAGCGTGAGCAAATGATTCTCTCCCTTTACTATCGCGAAGAACTCACGATGAAGGAGGTCGCCGAGGTCGTCGGACTTGCTATCTCGCGCGTCTCGCAGATTCACGCTGCCGTACTTGCCAAGCTCAAGTCAGCGTTGGCCCATCTGGATACCAAGCCCACGACGCACGGAAAGGCGCAAAAGACACGATGATGAATGTTGAAGGTAAAGCCGCAAAGCGTCCACAGGGCCCTGAGCCGACCGTTCTTCCCTGTAACTTCAGGTCCGCGGGCCGCCTCTCCAATGAGAGCGCCCGTACGCTAACGACGTTGCATGAAGTGTTGGCCCGGAACCTTACCAACTCGCTGGACGTCTACCTTGGCACGGGTCTTGAGGTGCGCCTGCTCCAGGTAGAGCAGCTTTCCATGGAAGACTTCCGTAGTAACTGCCTCTCCGCGGGATACATGCTCCCCTGCGCGGCACGGCCCTCCGCAAGTACAGTGCTGCTGGAGATGGACAACGCCCTGATGTTTACCGTGATCGACCTTCTGCTCGGAGGCTCCGGCGCGAATCCAGAGGGTTCCCGTGAGCTGACAGAGATCGATGAAGAGATTATGGAAGGCGTCGGCTCTCTCATCGCGCAACAGATTGAACGCGTTTGGCAGCCGATCGGGTTCGTCCTCACCCCCGGCAAATGCGTCAAGCCGCACCTCGCACATCGTGTGTTCCCGCCAACGGAGAAAGTGCTGCGGATCCGCTTCGATGTCAGCGTCGCCGGCATGAACGGCGCGCTCTATGTGGCCTTTCAAGCCTCACTTGGTGGCCATCTTGTTCGCAATGTTCGTGCGGATCCATCGAACGGCAAGAACGGAAACGGATATGCTCCGCTACCCAGTCTGCAACGGAGAATTCTCAACTGCCGCTTTTCCTTATCAGGCGAGATCCCCGGCTTGAAAGTGGCTGTAAGGGAGCTGGCGCAGATTGAGGTTGGCACCGTGCTGACGCTGTCAGCCCCTGTTGCTTCACCAGGCAAGCTCACCCTGGAAGGTAAGACGTACTATGACGCGGCCCCCGTAAGACAGGGTAACAACAAGGCGATGCAGTTGCTCACCGCCGTGAACCATCTCCATCAAGAAACAAGGAAGCATGAGGACATGACCAATGCAGGCTCCTGAAAATGGCAACACTCTCACCAACCTCGGGCAATCCTTCGCCAACGCATTGAGCAGCGTGCTCTCTGATGTCTGCGGCCAGACATGGATCACACGGGTCTCCGACCAGCCCGTACCCGCGACGCCGCTCGCGGCCGAGGCTGTCTACTTCAAGCTCAAGCTGACCGGAGCCCTCGAGGGTGATGCCGTACTAAGCCTGCACACCGGGGACCTGGCGTCATTGCGAATGCAGACCGCAGGCGCATCTCAGCTTTCTGCGGAAGATGCCGCAAGGCTTCTCGGATCGTCGCTCGAAGCTGCTACGTCCACTTGGTCCCAGGCTTTCAGCGAGTACGGTGCTGTGAGCGTTCGAGTAGAAGCCGTCGCAGATGCGAGTACCGTGAAGGATCACGTTGTAGAGCTGCGTGGACAGGTGGAAGGTTCAGCGACTCCAGTCTCTTTCTTTCTCTTTCTCAACTCCCGCGTGGTCGCCACTGCGCAAAGCGTCGCTGCCAGGTCCTTGGCATATCCCGCCGCTGCGCCATCCGCCAATCTCGATCTTGTGCTCGATGTTGAGCTCAACGTCACGCTCCGTTTCGGCCAGCGGCAGTTGTCCCTGCGTGAGGTTCTGGATCTCACCAGCGGGTCCGTCGTCGAGTTGGATCGGCAGGTGGATGAGCCCGTTGAACTGGTCCTGGACGGCCGCGTGGTCGCCCGGGGAGAGGCTGTCATCATCGACGGCGTCTACGGTATGCGGATCACGCAGGTACTTCAGCCGCTCGTCGCTTAGTACAGCACCGGCTGTCGAGCAAGGCGGAGCTTAGCCTGACTCAGTTGGCAAGAACGAAACATTCACAAGGGGCCGAAGCATCTCATGTATGACGACCGTTATCTCCCGGATGAAACATCGACGCTCCACCTTCCGCATTGGCTCGCCATGCATTCGCAAGCGGCAGCCGATTCGCTTCCAAACGTGCCAACCATGGTAGGTACGCGGCTGCAGCTTGAACTCCTGCTCCAGGAATCGTTGATCGATCTTAGCGCCGTGACGGAGGTGATCCTCTCTGACGCTGGAGCGACCCTCCAGATTCTGCGCCTCATCGGCGAGGAATACGCCCTTGAGGAAGATCGTCCTACACGGCTTGAGGACTGCATCGCGAGCCTCAACATGGAGCGTTGCTATGAGGCGGTCTGTGCCTCCAGTATTCCCCATAACAGCGGAATCATGGCACAGTGGCAGCACTTCCGTCGGGTTGCGCAGTGTGCCAAGGAGCTTGCCAGGTGCGTTGAAGGTGTATCTCCGGAGGAGGCGTATCTCGTCGGCCTGCTGTATGAGGTGGGAAAGTTACCGCGCCTCCTGGGATGGAAGTCGGTCGGCGATTCTTCTCAAGAACGCAAGGCGCTGGCAGTTATGCTGGCCGACTACTGGCATCTGCCGGCCTACGTGCTCGCCGCCATCCGCGAACAACAAGAGTCCGACGCTTCTTCCCGCTGGAGCGAGATACTCCAAATGGCCGAGAGTGCCGTCGTTCGAGTGGAGTGCGGTATTACGGAGTAGCGTCGCAGTCCGCCTGCCGTTCCCACGCAGAGCACATTCTGAGGATTCAATTTGCCGCTCTCACAACCTTCCTCCGCCCTTCTCACCGATCTCTCAGATTGCCTTCCATAGAGGCAAGAATCGGTGTAAAAGCAAGCAAAACGCACCCTCGAGTTTGGCCCTTGCCTTGCACTACACCCTGCCGTGAGGATTCTTCATGGATAGTGGATTGTATGCAGCATGCACCGCGTTGATGGCGCGTACCGATGCGCTCGACACCATCGCCAACAATCTGGCGAACAGCAGCACAGGCGGCTTCCGTGCACGTCACACGACCTTTAGCTCGGTGCTGGCAGGATCGGGGCATCCGCTCAGTTCGCAGTTGAATGAGGCGACGAACAGCTATGGTCTGCTCGGCGGATCGCGACTTGATATGCAGCAGGGCTCACTAGAGCGTACGGGTAACGAGCTCGATCTCGGCATTGACGGCCCTGGCTTTCTGACCGTGCAAACTGCGAACGGCACGGCTTACACGCGCGCAGGTGCTCTTCAGGTTTCTCCGCAGGGACAGCTTGTTACGGCCTCCGGAGATGCCGTCATCGGGACTGGCGGTGTGATTACCATTCCGCGCGGTGCCAGCGTTACCGTAAGTCCGGACGGAACCCTGTCCGCAAACGGAGCCATCGTCGGCAAGTTGAAGCTGGTTGAGTTCTCCGCTTCGGCTGATCCGCAAAGCATGGGTTCCAGCTACTACACCGTGCCGTCGAAGGACGTCGTCGCGTCTAGCTCTTCTCAGATTCGTCAGGGCGTACTTGAAGGCTCAAACGTCAACCCCGTTTCAAGCGTCATTGAGCTCATCAACGCGCAGCGTGCGGCAGAAGGCATGCGTCATGCGTTGACCATGATCGACTCTGAAATCGATAAGACCGCAGCCCAGGATCTTCCCCGGGTCACTACCTAAACTTCGATTCACCGGAAAGGCTATCTCATGATTCGTGCTCTTTACACGGCCGCAAGCGGCATGACCGCACAGCAACTCAATCTGGACAACATCGCGAACAACCTTGCGAACTCCAGCACCACTGGTTTTCAGCAGCGCCGCCTCGGCTTCTCGGACCTGCTCTATCAAAATGCCGTCATGCCCGGATCCGCTGCGACGCAGCAAACGACAAACGCAGCCGGCCTCCAGGTTGGCCTGGGCGTTCGTCCCACGACGACCGAGACCATCCAGACTCAGGGTGACTTCAACACAACCGGCAATCCCTTGGACCTCGCCATCTCCGGCGGCGGCTTCTTCCAGGTTCTTTTGCCGAACGGCCAAACCGGCTATACCCGCGCAGGCTCCTTTCACCCGGATGCGCAGGGCAACCTGGTGACCGGAGATGGCAACCCCATTCAGCCCGCAATCACCGTCCCTCCGGATGCGACCAATGTGACGGTCGGCAGCGATGGTACGGTCACCGTCGTGCAGCCTGGCCAGACACAGGCCTCGCAGGTGGGAAGCATCCAGTTGGCCCTCTTCGTCAACCCCGGCGGCCTCAACAGCGTGGGCAACAACATCTACCTTGCAACGACAGCTTCAGGCGATCCCATCATCGGAACTCCCGGCGGGTCGGAGGGCATTGGTACCTTGCAGCAGGGCATGTTGGAGCAGTCGAACGTGAGTGTCGTCGATGAGTTCGTGCAGATGATCGTGGCTCAGAGGTCTTATGAATCGAACTCTCGCGTCGTCAAGGCCGCGGACGAGATGTTGCAGCAGCTCAACCAGTTGTCGCAGTAAAAGGATCTCGATGATGCACTTATTTCCAGGCACGACGGTGAGATGGGCAATGCTTCCTATGTCGATGATGGCCTTCGCTGGGGCGCTCTGTCTTTCGACAGGCGCCTCTGCGGAGAATGCCGCCCAGCGCTTTCTCGTCACGAAAGAGATGGTCGTCACGGCCATGCAGTATCGGCAGCTTCCCATTCAAGGCGTACAAGTCCGGCTTTCAGCTCCCATCACAGCCTCGTCCGTCAACCCCATGCTGGACATCCAGACGATGACCATGGTCGACGCCCACAACGCACAGTTGCGCATTGCCTGTCGCAACCGAACGGAGTGCCTGCCGTTCTACGTGGCTGCAACATGGCCGGACGTGGCTGGCGCCATTGCCGTCCCTGAGGGGTTGCCCCAAAAGCCGGGCCAGCCGCAGATGCTGACCAAGCCCGCCGAAGCGCCCGTAAGGGCCGCGCTAAGGCCCGGCTCAACGGCCACGCTGCTGATTGAAGATCAAAAGATACACATTCGGTTGCGTGTTATCTGTCTGGAAGGCGGCCTTCCCGGTGACAAGGTTCGGGTGTCCACTCCGGATCATAAGGTCTCGTACAAGGCGGAGATTGTCGCGCCAAACCTGTTGAAGGGAAGCTTCTAAATGCCTCGACCGACGTTCACTCAAGCCACCATCAGCTTTCTGCTTGTGCCCGCCCTCCTTGCCGGCAGCGCTGAAGCAGGCGTGAAGCTGCCAAAGAAAAAGACGGCGCAGGAACTCCGCTCGGATTACCTGACTCGCCTGCATGAACAGTACATGCCCCCCCCGGATGCGCGCACCGCCGGCAGCCTCTGGTCCGCCGCCAATTCTCTCGGCGATCTCTCCTCCGACTACAGGGCGCGCAACGTCAACGACACCATCATCGTGCAGGTCTCCGTGCAGACGACCGCCGCGCAAAGTGGCAACGTGAACAGCCAACGCACCTTCACCACGTCTGCCGGCATCACCGGTCTCGCCGGCGATATCGCAACCAAGGGTCTCAACCCGCTCTTCAATGCAAACTCGTCGACCGCACTCAAGGGCCAGGGTGCCACGTCGTCCAACACGACCTTCTCCACCAGCCTCACAGGCCAAATCATTGCGGTGCTCGCCAATGGCAACATGGTCATCGAGGCTGAGCGTCAGATTGCCATGAACAATCAGCATGAAGACCTGATCATCCGCGGCATCGTGCGCCCCGGAGATATCAGCTCCGCGAACACCATTCCCTCCGCCGCCCTCAGCAATCTTGAGATTGAGATGAAAGGCAAGGGCATCATCTCGGACAGCACCCGTCCTCCCAATGCCATCACCCGTGCAATTCTTTGGCTCTTCGGCTTCTAACCTATGCGATCTATGACCCAGGCTCCTCGACTCGTTCTTGCCCGTATTCGCACCGCACTGTGCGTTGGCCTTGCATCGTTGCTGATCGCGCCGCTCGCCCTCGCAGCGACGCCGGAGCGCCAGGTCTACCTCCGCGACATCACGGACGTCGAAGGCGTCCGAGACAATCAACTTGTCGGCTATGGTCTCGTCGTTGGCCTGCGCGGCACGGGAGATCGGCAGCAGACTTACTTCACCGTGCAGACCCTGGCCAACGCGATGAAGCGGATGGGTGTTCAGATCTCGCCAGGCCAGGTTGTCGTCAAAAACGTCGCAGCCGTCTTCATCACCGCGTCTCTACCGGCCTTTGCAAGGCCCGGCATGAAGCTGGACATCACCGTCTCATCGGCCGGAGATGCAAAAAGCCTGGAAGGCGGCGTGCTTCTAATGACTTCGCTCCGCGGTCCTGACGGGCAGGTCTATGCGGAAGCGCAAGGTCCCCTCGCCCTCGGTGGCTACTCTGAGGGTGCTGCAGGAAACATCCGCTCCGTCAATCACCCGACCGTGGGACGCATTCCTGAGGGCGCCATCATTGAGCGCGATGCCCTCGTCGATCTCAGCCACATGCACACGGTCTCCCTCCTGCTGCGCAATCCGGACTTCACCGCTGCCCAGGACACTGCGGACGCAATCAATCGCGAGTTTGGCCACAGCATCGCCAACGCCATGGACAGCCGGACCATTCAGGTCGATGTTGCTGGCGCCGGAGCGAAGTCCGTGCCGTTACTCATCGCTCGGATGCAATCTCTGTCCATCAAGTTCCATGCGCCGGCCAAGGTCATCATCAATGAGCGCACTGGGACCATCGTTATGGGCGGCGCTGTCACGCTCTCGCCTGTATCTGTTCTGCACGGCAGCCTCAGTATTGAGGTAGAGACCACGTACACCGTCTCGCAGCCCACCCCGTTCAGCAACACCGGAACCACGCAGCCCGTCGCCAACACAGTCGTCGCCGTGAAGGACCTTCCCGCGCAGTCCATCCGGCTGGAAAACGGAGCCAACGTGGATGACCTCATTCGCGGCCTCCACACCATCGGCGCAACCTCTCACGATATCGTCGCCATCCTGCAGGCCATCAAATCCGCCGGCGGCCTGCAGGCAGACCTGGAGATCATCTAAGTGACACTCGACAGCGGTATCAACGCACTCTCATCTCAGACCGGAGCTCTGGACACGCAGGCGGACAGACTGATGAAGCGATCCCAGACCGCCAGCGCCACCGGCCTTTCCGCGTCCAATGAAGACGCCAAAATCAAGAAAGCCGGCTCAGATTTTGAGTCCATCCTGCTCGGGAGCTGGCTCCAGCAGGCAGAAAACTCCTTCGCCACCGTGCCTGGCGGCGACGGCGAAGACGATGGCGACACGGGCAAAGACCAGTTCCAGGGCATTGCCATGCAGGCATTGGCAGGCTCTTTGACCAAGTCCGGCGGCATCGGTATCGCCAAAATGATCACGCAACACCTTCACTCCGCAGCGGACTCAGAACGAGCCCGTACGGGCATCGGGAAGACAGCGCTTTCTCCTGCTAAAACAGAGCTTTAAAGAAGGTAATCGAAACTTTTTCAGGCTCCCTGTTGAAAAAAATCGAAGCTCATGCCGATAGGAGGAGCGTTCCAACAGGAGGTGCATCGTGAGAATCGACCTTTACAACTCAACCGCAGCAGCCGAAGCCACCAATCAGAGCGGAAAAGTCAGCGCTGACAACTCCGTGGCCTTCAAACATCAGGCCGTCGCTCCGACCGAAGACACCACCAGCCTCTCGTCCAGCAGTGACACCGTACAGTCCCTGGCCCAGACCGCTCTCCAGAGCGCACCGGCCCGCACCGCAAAGTTGGAGTCGCTCAAGCAGGCCGTCAACTCCGGGCAGTATCAGCTCGACCCGGCGAAGATCGCCGATGCCCTCTCCAGCAGCGACCTATAAGACGTCCAGGCAATAACGCCTTTGAATGGAAAAGACTATGCAGACCCAAGTGTTGCAGCGAAGCCCGGTAGACTCCCTGACGCATCCAGATGCGGAGGAGTACCTCGTCGCCCTGCAGACGCTCTCCCAGGAACTGGACCGGGCCATGTCTGCCATCGTCGCAAGGGAGCTTCCGGTCTTTGAGGAAAGCGTGACGCGACAGCTCGCGCACTGCGTCCGGCTCGCAGAAATTCCGGCTCGTGCCCAGGCTCGCCGCGGAGCTCAACCGGACGCCATCCTGCCCGTGGACAAGGAACTCGCCAGTCGCATTAGCGCGGCCACCGGAACGCTGGTCACACTCAACAAGCGTTACGCAGCCTTGCTCAAACATTCCGGAGAGACCATGCGTCTCTTCGCCGGTCTCTTCCGCAGCTACTCCGATCATCCGGAGCAGGGAAGTGGAATGCGCACCAATCATCACACCTGGTCCTGCGAACTCTGAAAGTGAGTGCCAACTTCAATGGGTAGTCTCTCCTCCATCTTGTCCAACGCCACGCAGTCCCTGCTCGCGCAGGAGGCTGCTCTTTCCGTCACCAACAACAACATCGCTAACGCCAACACCGTCGGCTACTCCCGCGAAACCGTAAGCCTGCAGGAGTCCGCCCCCACCTTGAGCGGCGCGATCAGCGTTGGGAACGGTGTCACGCTCACCGGCATCCAGTCCGTGCACGACGAACTCCTTGATCTCAGGATCCAGCAGCAGACCTCCCAGCAGAGCAGCGCGGATGCGCAGGTCAATGCGTTGACACAGATCCAGACGCTCTTCCCCACCACCGGGACCAGCCTCTCAAGCAGCCTCTCCGGCTTCTTCACCAGCCTCTCCGCGCTCTCCTCCAACCCCACCAGCACGGCGGATCGTCAGACCGTCCTCTCAAGCGCTCAGACTCTGGTCAATCAGTTCAACTCGATCTCCGCTGGCCTCTCGGGTCCCAGCAGCAGCCTCAATACCACCGTCTCCACGGACGTGACGCAGATCAACCAACTCAGCGCTCAGGCGGCCACACTCAACCAGCAGATCACACAGCAGAACGCCACCGGCCAGACCTCCGGCACGCTGCAGGACCAGCTCGGCCAGGTGGAGACGCAGCTTGCGACGCTGACCAACCTCACCGTCACTCACGGCACGGATGGCGACTCGCTCTCCACCGGCAACGGCACACCGCTTGTGCTCGGCAACCAGAGCTATGCGCTGCAGACCTCGCCGGGCGCCGGCGGCAACCTGCAGGTGCTTGATTCCAGCGGAACCAATATCACATCCGCCATCACCAGCGGAGATCTTGGCGGCACCATCCAGGTGCGCGATACCGACATCCCCACCCTGCAGACCTCGCTGGATACCCTGGCGAATCAGTTCGCGACGGCCTTCAACGCCGCACAAGCCACCGGCTACGACCAGAACGGCGCGCAGGGAGCCGCTCTCTTCACCATCCCCACCACCGTCGCCGGCTCTGCGGCCGCCATCAAGCTCACCACCACAAACCCCACCGCCGTTGCGGCCAGCTCAGATGGTTCTTCCGGCAGCAACGGAAACGTAGCCAATCTCGTCGCCTTGCAGAATGCCACACTGCCATCCGGCCAGAGCGCCACGTCTCAAGTCTCCAGCCTTACCTATCAGGTCGGCAGCCTTACCGCGAACGCAAACACTCAAGCGAGCGCCGTGGCCCTGAGCCTCACCAGCCTCAACGCCCAACGGAGCTCTGCATCAGGCGTTTCCATTGATGAAGAATCGGCCAACCTGATTCGCTATCAGCAGGCCTATGAAGCATCGGCCAAGGTGATCTCCACCATCGATAGTCTCTTTGACACCACCATCAATATGATCAGCGGGAGCTGACTGACATGCGCTTTGTACCCAGCCTTACCTCCAGTGTTATTTCCGATATTCAAACGAGCGACCAGAACCTTCAGACCGCTCTGCAGCAGGTGTCAACGGGACAACGAGTCTCGTTGCCCTCGGATGACCCAGCAGCCGCCGCCACCCTGGTGCAGTTACAGGCGCAAAGCGCGAACATAGATCAGTACACAACCAACTCGGAGTCAGCTCTCTCGCAGGCGCAAAGTGCGGATTCGGTCGTCAGCTCGGTCGTCTCGTTGCTCAATCAGGCCATCACGCTCGGCGTGGAAGGAGCCAACTCGACCACCTCAAACGCCAACCGCCAGACCATCGCGACCAACATTCAGGGCATCCTCTCAAACGTCGTGTCGCTCGCCAACACTACCTTTCAGGGCATCTCGCTCTTCGGCGGAACCGTCAGCGGCCAGGCAGCGTTCACGGCGGATGCAAGCTCCTCAACCGGTTACAAATACAATGGCAACAGTAACGTCAACCAGATCTCTGTCGGCGACTCCCTCTCCGTGCAGGCCAACATCCCAGGTGACTCGCTCTTCACCAACTCCACCGCCAGCGTGTTCGGCGCCTTGAGCACGCTCTCCACCGCGTTGAACAATGGCGACGCCACCGCCATCGGAACCGCCACCGCAGCTGTCACCTCCGCGCTGAACTATGTCACGCAGCAACATGTGGTCTATGGCAACACCATCAACCAGTTGGAGGCGCAGGAGACTTACCTCGCACAGGATAAGGTCACAATCACCTCTCGCCAGACCTCGCTCGTCGGCATAGACACTGCAACCGCCGCCACCAACCTGAGCCAGGCTGAGACCGCGAACTCCGCCATCCTCGCGGCCGCCGGCAAGGTCCTCCAGGGCAACACCCTGCTCGATTACCTGAAGTAAATCAAGTCCCACACCGCACCAAAAGGCCCACGGAAAGCATCCCGTGGGCCTCTCTCTTTGCGCTCAGCCTTATCCACGCACCATCCAAAGGAAAGCGGCGACTGGAGTATCCAGTCGCCGCGTTAGTACAGCCCTTACCCTATCCTCAACCCGAGCAGGAGAACGAAATCCGCATCTCCGTCTCGATCGCCGGCTGCGTCGCAACATCCGCAAGGCCTCCGCGTCCGTCGTTCGGCGCGCTGTCTACCTGCTCCCACGCCTCGCGAACCTCCAGCACGATCCTGACCTGATCCCGCAGAACATCCGGCATCAGCTTGAACTGTGCCTCCAGCATCTTCCCACGAACATGCGTGTAGAACCTGCGAATATTCAGCGCCGCCTCGCCCCCGTTCTTCATATCCAGCATCGCGTCCAGTTGGGTCAGCACCTTGAAGCCATGCACCAACTCGTCGCAACGAGCTGCAATATCGTTCCGGTCCATCGCGTCTGCCGCGCGTTTGAGATTGCCGATCAAGGTGTCGTGAAGTGCAATCACGAGCCCGACCACGGATGCCTGCTGCGTCGCCGCACGCCGATATTCAAGGGATGCCATTGGATGTCTCATAGGTTTTACGAAGAAGAGCTATTCGGGTTGAGCAATGCCTGAATCTGTTTCAGCTTCTGCGGCAACTGCTGAATCGCAATGTCGGCCGCGTTGTACTGGGCGGTCAGGATCGTCTGCTGCGTGGTCAGGTAGCGTTCGAGCGTATTGGTCTGGTCCGTCAGGTCATCGTATTCATTGCTGATGCTCTTCAGGTCGATCGTAAACGCGCCCTGCGACGGATCCGTGTACGTCGTCAGCACCGAATTCAATGAGGCGACAAATCCATTGCTCGCCGTACCTTGAAAGAAGCTGGTAACCGCGGAGCTGTTGGTGGCAATCGCGCTTCCGAGCAGTGCCGTGTTCAAGGACAGCGTACCGTCGGAGTTCGTCGAGATCCCCAGCGCGTTCAATGTATTCAACGTCGAACTTCCGGAGTTGAAGTTCGTCGACCCCAGCAACTGGGATTGCAGGCCCTGCACCGCGCTATCGGTCTGCAACGTGCCCGCAGTGTTGGTGCCGCTGTTGTACTTGAACTGTGAGTTCACATCCGTGATCAGCGTGTTGTAAGCGTTGACGAAGGTGCTGATCGCATCCGTGATGGAGCTTGAGTCAGGCGCAATCGCCAGCGAGATCTCGGATCCTGCTGCGGCGGACGCCAGGTTGAGCGTCACTCCGCTCAACGCGCCAGTTACGGTGTTCGTTGCACTGGTGATCGGGACACCGTCCACCGTCAGGGCTGCGTTTTTGCCCGTGTTCGCACGCGTGAATGCCAACGTACTATCGTTGCCCACCGTGAAGTCGCTGGCACTGCCGGATGTCGTTGAAACTAGAGAGAGTCGAGCTCCAGTGGCATCAGTCACCACATTCGCTGTCACGCCCAGCGACCGGCTGTTGATCGAGGCCGCCAGCTGATCTAACGTATCGACGCCGCTGCCCACAGCGATCGTCGTCGTCACACCGCCTGCGGTAAGGTCGAAGCTTCCGGCCGCAAGCGTGGCGGAGCTGCTGCTCTCCGCAGCCGAATACCAGGACCCGGTTGAAGCCAGGCTGTTCACCACAATCAGGTGGTTGCTCGCAGGTGTGCCGGCAGCAGCCGTCGCCGTCACCACGCTGCTGTTGGACGTTGTTGCCGTCGCTGCTGTCAGAACACCGCTTGCGGTTTGAAGTGTGCTCAGCGCATCGCTCAGGGATGACGCTTCGGTCTGCAACTGGTTGATCGCCGCAGTCTGGTTAACGAGTGTCGCTTGCTGCGCCTGCCATGCCCTCTCCGGTGCGCGGTCCGCGTAAAGAATCGCATTCACGGCACCGGCAACGTCAATGCCGGATGCTCCTCCCAATGCAGAAAGGACGGAGGTCAGTGTTGATGATGTCGTGCTCATAGGAGTGAAGCCTCCTGCTTACGGCTGCGTGCGATGCAGGGAAATGGCAACAGAGGAAGCATGGGTCTGCGGCCTCTGTTGCCTGTTGACAGGAAGAAGGGAAGTACGGCTGCGCAGGTCACGCGCAGCCGCTTGCTTTTTACTGCAGCAGCTTCAGGACGGTCTGAGCCTGCTGGTTGGCCTGCTGAAGAGCCGAGATGCCGGTCTGCTGCAGAATGCTGTACTTCGTGTCGTTCGCAACCACCGTGCTGATGTCAGCGGAGGTGATGTTGCTGGACGCGCTCACCAGGTTCTGGCTCTCGTTGGTATCGACCGTGGATGCAGCCTGGAGCTGCTCAACCGTCGCGCCAAGCGTACCGCGCTGCGCGGAGACCGTGGAGATGGCCGCCGTGATCAACGTCAGGGCAGACTGCGCGCCGGCCGACGTGGAAAGCGAAGAGGAGCTCAGGCCGAGGCTGCTCGTGCTCAGAGCCGCAACCGCTCCGCCGATGGTCACCGTGCCATTGCTGGTACCGTCAGACGTGAAGGCGGAAACCGTGGAGCCGAACACCGCGGTGCCGTTGAAGTTGGTCGAGCTGCCGATGTTGCTGATCTGCGTCAGCAGCGCGGTGAACTCGTTGTTGATGGCGGTGGACTGCGCGGAGCTGAGGCCGGTGTTGGAAGCCTCGGTGGCCAGCGTGACGGAGCGGTTCAGAAGAGCGGTCACCTGGGCAAGAGCGCCATCGGCGGTCTGCAGGGAGCCCACTGCGTTCGTCGCGTTCAGCGAGGACTGGTTCAGGGCGGCGACGTTCGCATTCAACCCATCGGAGATTGCGAGACCGGCGGCGTCATCGGAGCCGGAGTTGATGCGCGAACCCGAGGAGAGCTGCTGAAGGCTCTTGTTGGCCGCTGCGGTTGTGATCGAAAGCTGGTTCTCTGCCTGAAGTGCCGAGATGTTGTTGAGGATGCTGAGTGACATGGTATTGCTCCTTGGTTGATATTTTTTGAACTTCTAAACTTGTCGCGCCACTTGGTGAGCATCGCTCGTTCAGGGCAGGTCATTCTTGCTGCAGGACTTCTATCGACAAGCTCAGCGTTCGCGTTCAGGGCTCGTGCAATTTTCTTGTGCACCTTCAGAACATCGCTTCATCCTCACAATCAGAGTGAGAAATGAAGATGCTGCAGCATCCGAGCAGGCTGATCTCTCATCAAGCTCTCATACCGCAACCTCCATACGATCTCTTCAGGTGCCCAGCTGTACTTCTTCTCGGTGGATTGCATCCTTAGGGCCAAATCAACTCCCCTCATCTACATTTTTGGCATTCAGCTTGCACTTACATAAGTCGTGACGCATGGCCCTCGCGGAATCCATGTGCAAAAGCACGCAACCCCTTTAGGGGATGGTCACCGGACGGAGAGACGCTGAAGATGACTGAAGCAGGACGCATCAAGAGATGACCTTCATGAGCAAGCGACAGATCGATCGAGGTACAGTAGCCGGCGTGGCCCTCGCCATCTCTGGCGTAGTAGCCGGCCTCATGCTGGATGGCGGCAGCGTCAACCAAATCCTGCAGCCCACGGCCGCGCTCATTGTAGTAGGTGGCACGCTGGGCGCTGTTTTAATCCAATTCCCTCTACCCATAGTTCGCGATGCCATCGCACAGCTTCGTCAGGTCTTCTTCCACGCCAACCCCCTCTCCGCGGACTACATAGAAGAGCTTGCGGACTGGTGCATGCGCGCTCGACGTAACGGCATGCTCTCAATAGACCCCCATCTTGCTGAGATAGAAGATGACTTCCTCCGCAAAAGCCTCACCCTCGCCGTCGATGGCGTCGTCCTCTCCGAACTTCGCGAGACCATGGAGATCGATCTCGATCTCGAAGAAGAGCGTGGTGAAGGTGTCGTCCGCGTCCTGGAAGCTGCCGGCGGCTTCGCACCTACGCTCGGCATCATCGGCGCAGTCCTCGGCCTCATTCAGGTCATGCAGCGCATGGATAACGTGGCCGAGATCGGCAAGGGCATCGCCGTCGCCTTCGTCTCGACGCTCTACGGCATCGGAATCGCCAACCTCTTCTTCCTCCCGCTCGCTGGCCGCCTGCGCATCCGCATACGTCAACGTCAGTTGATGCACGAAATGACACTCGATGCCGTCATCGCCATGGTGCAAGGCATCAGTGCCCGCGCTCTTAAGCGCCGCCTGCAGTCTTACCTGATCGCCGGCAAGGTCACCCCACTCAACCAGGCGCAGCCGGAGATGGTCACGCAATGAGGCGCCGTTGTCGCAAGCCCCTCGCCGCCTACGCTCACGCCGCGCCTTCGCAGGATCGCTGGCTCATCTCGTACGCGGACTTCGTTACGTTGCTCTTTGCTGTCTTCGTCGTCCTCTTCGCCTTCACGCGACATAACAAGCAAGGCATCCACACCGTCTCGTCGGCCATCCACTCAGGCTTTGAGTCTCTCAGCGCGGCCGCGCCCCAGCCACCCGCCACGCAGCCTCTCGCTTCAGCCGCTCAACTACAACCCAAACCCACCGCTCCGCCTGCGTTCGATACCGCGGAGCTAAGCCGTCAGCTTCAAGGCGTCCTCGGCGACTCCATCACCAAACGTGAGATCGTCATGCAACAAACACCTGACGGACTCATCATCAGCCTGCGTGAGCTGGGCTTCTTCAACTCCGGCGAAGCCACTCTTCTTCCCGGCGCAGCCGAAAAGCTCGTCAACACCGCAAAGATCCTCATGCAGCATGGCCTTGAAGTCCGCGTAGAAGGCCACTCGGACGATCAACCCATCCACAACGCCACCTTCCAGTCCAACTGGGAGCTCTCCACCGCCCGCGCCATGAGCGTGCTCTCCATGCTCGTCGACGAAGCCGGCTTCCCGCCCACCAGGATCTCCGTTGCCGGCTACGGAGCCTTCCGTCCCGTTGCCCCAAACACCACACCGGAAGGCCGCCGCATGAACCGCCGTGTCGATCTCGTCGTCGTCGCTCCCAGGTCGAAAGAAGAGCACCTGCACTGATACAAATAGCCGCGGAATGCCATAAACAAAGGGCGCCGGCATCATGCCGGCGCCCCCATCTCATCGTCCTGCCCAACATCTACGCCCTGACTTGCAACGCCCGCTCAAACATCTCTTGAAAGCTGAGCGCCGCCGGAACCACTTCAGCTTCAGCCTCTTCAACTCTCTCGACCACAGGTGAAGTCGCCGCGCTTACCATCGGAACCCGCGCCACGGCCATCTCGGGAGCTTGCATCACCGCCACCGAGGCCTGAACCGCTGCCACGTCCATCACACCCACGGCCGCGTCACGGTCGCTGCTCTTCGCATCGTGTGACCCGACAAAGATATCCTCCTCAAGACTCAGCTCGTCCTCGCGACCGAAGGCCTCGTAAAGCGAATCCACTGCGTCGGCATTCTCGGGCTGCACGGCCTCCGCAGTTGAATCCTCTTCATCGAACCCATCCAGCGCCAACTCAAAGTTGAAATCCTCACCCGGAATCGTCTCAGCCCTCACGACGAGCGTCGTCGTCATAAACTCATGCAATGCCGCAGCCGCCATGGTCAACCCACACCCCGAGCCCATGCGCGCATCCATCGCGACCGGCGCATTCATAAACACGCCGCCAGCAGTTAGCCTCCGCGAAAGCTGCTGCTCCTCCACATCCTGCGTCCACACGGACACACTCGCGGCATCGGTCTTGTTTGCTACCGCAACGGCGTCCTCCAGGGACTCCACCCGAAACAACAGAGCGACAGGGCCTTCGATCGACTCGCGGCACACCTCCGAGTTCAATGGAACATCCACCATCACGGTCGGCTCAAAGTAAGTTCCATCGCCCAGCATGGCTTCACCACCCGTCAGCACCCGCGCTCCCGCGGCGATTGCCTCCGCAACCTGCGCCGTCAAGCGGATCACGCTTCGCTCCGTTGCCAGCGGCCCCAACTCCGTCTCATCCTTCAGCGGATTCCCGATCTTCACATCCTCCATCGCCGCTGCAAACAGCATCGCAAAGTCGTCATACACATCCGTGTGCACAATAAACTTCGCCGTCGACGCGCTCGACTGCCCATTGTCCACACATCGCGCAGCCACCCCAGCCTGGATCGCGGCAAACAGATTCGCGGAAGGCAGGACGATCATCGCGTTGCTCCCGCCCCGCTGCACCACGGCCTTCTTCCCCATCAACGCTGTACGCGCCGCAAGCTCCCGCGTCGTCTTCTTCGTCCCGGCGATCGCAACTCCCGCGACACGCTCATCATTCAGCACGGTCTCCACGGCTGCGGATCCAAGCAGCAACGTCTGAAACACCCCGCGGCCAAACCCCGCGCGACGCACCAGCAACTCCATCTCCACCGCGCATTGCGGCAGACAGGAAGAATGTTTCAGCACCACCGTATTGCCCCCCAACAGCGCAGGAACCGCAAACTGAAAGGCCTGCCAGAAGGCACTGCTGCCCGGCATCACCGCCAGCAGCGCGCCCATCGGTCGCCATGTGGTCACGCACCGGTTTGCATCCAGCTCAACCTTCTCCTCTGCCAGCAACACGCCAGCATGTTCCGCATAAAAACGGCAGCACGCCGCGCAGTTCAAAATCTCGTTGCGTGAAGCCGAGATAGTCTTCCCCGTCTCCATCGTCAGCAGCGTGGCCAACTCTTCCATCTCCTGCTCCAGGATGCCTGCCAGCTTCTTCATCCACATCACGCGGTCTTCCAGCGGCGTCTCGCGATACTGCAGAAATCCCTGGTGAGCATTAGCAATCTTGGCCGTCATGGCCTCCGCGCTCAGTGCGTCATAGCTGCGAAGCAGTGTCCCGTTCGCTGGATTGAAAGAGGAGAGAATCATCGTTGAGGTACCCCTTGGTTACTTTGGTTTTGAGTCTAGCGACCCAGGCGTCCACACGCTCTCACCCGTACCGTTTCGTTCATACAACAAAGGTGGTACATCCCAGGCGAAATCCGCACCCAAGTACTCCCATGCCACCGGCATCCGCGATCCGGTACAGTAACCCCATGCGTGTTGCCCGCTTTCTTCTTGCCGCCTCGTGTTGTCTGCTCGCACCCACGTGTTACGCCCATGCGCAGAACACCATGTCGATGCCGAACATGCCCGCCATGGATGACATGGTTCCCGTGCCCGCGCCGGACAAGCTTCCCGCACCCATCAAAATGACCGGGATCGGCAACGGCCACATCACCATCAAGGCAAACGCAGAAGCGCAGGCATGGTTCGATCAAGGCCTGAACCTGCTCCATGATTTCTGGGACTACGAGTCCGCCAAGGCCTTTGAGCAATCCATCCGCGTCGACCCCAACTGCGCCATGTGTTCCTGGGGCCTCGCCCAGGCAGAAGGCTTTCGCGGCGGCCCCGAATCCGCATACGGCAAGAAGGCCCTCGCTGAAGCCGTCCGCCTCAAGAGCCACGGCAGCGCAACAGACAAGCTCTACATTGAAGCCGCTGAAGCAGAGTCCTCCGCTAAAGAAGGCGAGAACGCCCAAGCCATCGCCCTCTATCGCAAGCTCGTCAACAAGCAGCCCAGGGACCTTCAAGCCCGCATCTTCCTCGCGAACGCCGTGCGCGATGGCTTCGACGACACCGGCGAACCCAGGCCCGGCATGAAGGAGTCCATCGCCATCCTCGAAGGCGTCCTCCGCGACGCCCCCAACGACTCCGCCGCCAATCATTACTGGATCCACGCCATGGAGCCCAGCAACCATCCCGACCGCGCCATCCCCAGCGCCGCGCTCCTCGCCAGCCTCGCCCCCACCTCCGGCCACATGGTCCACATGCCCGGCCACATCTACTTCCGCGTCGGCGATTACGCCCATGCAGACCGCTGGTTCGACGCCTCCACCGCCGCCGACGAGCTCTACATGAACACTCAGCACGTCGGCCCCGATCAGGACTGGAACTACGTCCACAACATGATGTACGCCATCGCCAACCGCATAGAGCAAGGCCGCCTCGCCGACGCCAACGCCCTCTCCGACCGCCTCGCCGGCGCACGCGGCCAGCTCTCCGCCACCCTCTATATCTGGTCCGCCCGCGACCAGATGTCCCGCATCGCCCGCCGCCTTCCCGTCGCCCTCCGCGTCGGCGACTGGGACACCGTCCTCGCCCTCACCGCCCAAGCCAACCTTCCCGAGACCGCCAGAACCACCAACCTCCGCTTCCTCGCCTCCACCCTCACCGCCTACGCCTCCGGCATGAAAGCCCTCGACTCCCACGACCTTCCCGCCGCTCAGTCTGCCTCCGACCGCATGGACGCCGCCCTCTGGCGCACCCACCAGCGCGAATCCGCCATGAAGGACATGGACATGGCCGCCAAACCCAAAGCCGGACAAGCCGACTCAGCCGCCCAAACCTCCGCCAAAGCCAAAACGGACGCCCCACCCATGGCCCCCGTCATGCCGGACGCCACCTCCGCCCCGCTCCTCAGCGCCCTCGGCATCGCCTCGCAGGAGCTCCGCGCCGGCATCCTCGTCGCCCAAAACAAACTCCCCGAAGCCAAGCTCCTCTACGCTTCCGCCGCCCGCGACGAAAAGAAGGCCGGCTACCACGAGCCCCCCTTCTACGTCCGCCCCGTCGCCGAAACCGAAGCCGCCGCCCTCCTCGCCGCGCACGACTACCCCGGTGCCAAAGCCGCCTACGAAGCCGCCCTCATCGAGCGTCCCAACTCCGGCTTCGAACTCTTCGGCCTCGCCCGCACCGCCGAGCTCTCCGGCGACCCCGCCGCCGCCCGCAAAGCCTACCAGGCCTTCCTCGCCGCATGGCCCGCCGCAGACCCCTCTCTCCCCGAGCTCGCTGCAGCCCACAAAGCCCTCAGCACCAGCGCCCTCGCCACCAAGTAAACTAAATACGTGCCTCCCGCCCTCGAACTCGATCAGCTCCAGGCCATCCGCCAAAAGGTCGCCACCCGCACCCGCATCTCCGTAGCCGACGCCGAATACCTCTGGCGCAACGCCTCAGACGCCGACCTCCGCGACCTCGCCACCCAGGTCCGCGCCCGCTTCCACGCGCCCTCCGCCTGCACCTACATGGTCATGCGCATCGTCAACTACACCAACGTCTGCGTCGCCCAGTGCGACTACTGCGCCTTCTACCGCCTCCCCTCGCAACCCGGCGGCTACGTCATGTCCACGCCGCAGGTCTTCGCCAAACTCGATGAACTCCTCACCCTCGGCGGCGACCTCGCCGCCTTCAACGGCGGCTTCAACCCCGCACTCCCGCTCGATTACTACTGCGACCTCTTCGCCGCCATCCGCGCCCGTTACGGCGACTCTCTCGAGTTCTACGCCCTCACCATCGCCGAGTTCATGTACCTCGCCGACCACGCCAAACTCTCCTACACCGCCACCGCCCAGCGCTTCCTCGCCGCAGGCGTCCGCTGGATCACCGGCGGCGGATCGGAGATCCTCACCGAAGACTTCCGCCGCCGCCACAGCAAGTTCAAGTACACCGTCGCCCAATATTTCGAAGCCCAGGCCGCACTCGTCGCCGCCGGCCTCCGCACCACCGCCACCATGGTCATCGGCTTTGATGAGTCCATCGCCGAGCGCCTCGAGCACCTCGACCGCACCCGCACCTTCCAGGACGAAACCAACGGCCTCGCGTCCTTCCTCTGCTGGACCTACAAGCCCTACTTCACCCAAATCGGCGGCATCGAAATCACCACCCAGGAATACCTCCGCCACCTCGCACTCAGCCGCATCTTCCTGGACAACGTCCCCCGCATCCGCACCTCCGTCCTCACCCAGAACGAGCGCGCCCTCGAAGGCCTCCTCTACGGCGCCGACGACTTCGACCTCCCCATCGAAGACGAGGTCACCCAGAAAGCCGGCGCTACCATCTCCCTCCACTTCGATCACATCCTCGACTACGCCCGCACCCTCGGCTTCACCCCCACCTACCGCCACGTCCCCCGCACCTGATACTCCTCCCTGGCGCAAGAAAACAGCGTCATCCTGAGCGAAGTCCGTCGCGCCCTTTGCGCCTGAACGCAGTCGAAGCATTACATCAGCATGTAACTCAGCGGACCAATTCAGAGTCTCGGTGACCGTCAGGACCCCGAAGAAGCTGATCTCCCTCAACCCTCAGCAGGCTCGCGCGAGAATGCGCCCGTCCTGGCCGTTGCCTGTTTCTATCCGCCCTTGTCCGCGTTCGTCCGCGGTCGGCCTTGCTCTTACCGAAATGTCACGACCTGCGCCTTCTCCGTATCCTTGACCGTCTTAGCCCACCCCAACCCCGTCTTCTCCCCATCTGTACCCACCTTCGGCACAAATCCCACCACCTCCACCCGGTAGCCACTCCACCACGGCTTGAACCTCCCGTCCCGCGCCGGAATGTTCACCGTCACCGACCCATCCCTCCCCACGTTGCAACTCATCTTCAGCCTTAGAAACTCCCCCTTCCGGTAATCAAACGATTTGCCATCATCCTGATACAAATTCCCCTCGCACCCCTCTCCCGGAAACACCCGCAGCGTCAGCGGCCCCTGCGGCCTCTCCTCAGTCGATTGCACCACCGGCCCCATCGGCACAATCGCCCCGGCCCGCACATACACCGGCAGTTCATCCGCCTTCGGCTGCACCATCACCGGCTTCAGCGCCGCCGCGGGAGCATCCCGTATCTCCAGGTCCCGCTTCACCACCGGAGCTCTCCGGTCGAGCTTTGCCCCCGTCCAGTAGTCGTACCAAACCCCCGGCGGCAGATGCACCTCATACGGCGCAACCTCCTCGGGCGAAGGCGAATCCGCCACCAGCACATCCGGCCCAAACATAAACTCGCCCTTACCCTCCAGGTCCAGCGGAAACCCATTCGGAGCCGCATGAGGGAACTCCAGAAACAGCGGCCGAACAATCGGCAGCCCCGTCCGCGCCATCTCCTCCGCGGTCGTATACAGGTACGGCATCAGTTTGTACCGCTCCTCGATATACCGCTTCCGAATCGCCTCTTGCTCCGGCCCATCCACCCACACCTCATGGTCCCGCGTGCCTTTAGCAGAGTGGTTCCGGTCGATCGGCTGAAACGTCGCCAGCATCGTCCACCGCGTCAGCAGCGCAGGCGGCGGCGACCCCGCAAACCCACCCACATCCGCGCCCGCCATCGCAAACCCGCTCAGCCCCAGGTTCAGCAGTTGCGGCGTCGTCTGCCGCAGGTGGTCCCACGTGGATGAGTTATCCCCAGTCCACGTCGACGCATACCGCTGCCCGCCCGCATAGCTCGCCCGCGTCAACACAAACGGTCTTACGTTTGGCTGCAACGCCAGCAAACCCTCATACGTCCCCTGCGAGTTCAACATCCCCAAGACGTTATGAATCTCCTTGTGAGTCGCCGTCCGCTTCTTGAAACCCGGCTCATCAATCCGATGCTCCACATCATCCGGCATCGTCTTGTACGGGTCCACAAACACGGCAGGCTCGTTCATATCGTTCCAGAACCCCGCCACCCCATCGCTCACAAATCCCTTGTACAGCCCGCCCCACCACGTCCTCGTCGCAGCCCGCGTGAACTCCGGAAAAACGCTTGGCCCCGGCCAAACCGGCCCCACATACTCCTGCCCATGCAGCTTCACAAAGTGGTCGCCAGCCTCGCCCGTGTCATACGGCATATACCCTTGCCCCGGCAGGTGCGCGATATGCAGATCCGTAATCACCACCAGGTGGAACTGCTCCGCCGCCAGCTTGTGCACCAGCCCCGCAAAGTCCGGATACCCCACCGGGTCCGTCGTAAACGGCCGGTTCTTTTCCTGGTAATCGATATCGAGATACAGCGCATCCGTCGGAATCCGATCCTTCCGTAGCCGGTCCGCCACCTCCTCCAGCCTCGCCCTCGGAAAGTAGCTATACCGCGATTGCTGAAACCCCAAGGACCACAGCGGCGGCATCGGCGTCGGCCCGGTCAGCCACGCATACTCCTCCACCACCTGCTTTGGCTCCGGCCCGTAGATCAGGTAGTACTCCAGCGGCCCCGCCGGCGCGCTGAACGTATACCGGTCCTGCGCCTCATGCCCAAAGTCGAAGAACGTCCGGTACGTGTTGTCGAACAGCACTCCCAGCGCCCGCCCCTCGCGCATCTCGAGAAAGAAGGGAACTGACTTATAGATCGGGTCCGTCGTCGCCTGCCACCCAAAGTTATCCGTATTCCACATCACAAACGATTGGTTCAGCCGGTCCAGCGGCCCCGGCTTATCCCCCAGGCCAAAAAAGTGATCCTCCTGAGTCGCTCGCTTCCTCACCCGAAACCCGCCATCCGGCTCCCACGCCACCGGCGTCGCATCCTCCTGCACCACCTTGCCCGCCGCATCCGTCACCGTCAGCTTCAGATCCGCGGACGCGCTCACGGTCAGCACCCCGGTCGAAAACCCATTCCCCGCAGCCGTCACGTTGACATGCGCCGTCCGCGATCCTGGCAGCACCGCCCAGGAAGCATCCTCCGGCTCCTTCCCCTCCGGATACATCCTCACCCGCAGCAGATCCGCCTTCAACGCCTCAACCCGCAGCGTGTGCCCTCCTGCGGTCGCGGTCATCCCACTCGGCCCCGCCACCACCGTCTGCCCCGCCGCCACACCACACAACACACTCGCCAAAAGCCACAACTTACCCACGTTGACCATGCAAAACTCCACGCCTAACTTGCCTGAATCATACAGAATAGGCCCGGACCCCATTCAGAGACCCAGGCCTAAACCACCTGCATGGAATGCTTTACACAAACAACGGAGCCAAAACCAGCGTAATCGTGGCCAGCAGCTTGATCAGCACATGCAAGCTGGGCCCCGCCGTGTCCTTAAACGGATCCCCCACCGTATCCCCCACCACCGCCGCTTTATGCGCATCGGACCGTTTCCCCCCATACTGCCCCGTCTCAATAAACTTCTTCGCGTTATCCCAGGCCCCGCCGCCATTGTTCATCAGCATGGCCATCAGCACCCCGGCAATCGTCCCCACCATCAACAGCCCAGCCACAGCCTTAGCCCCAGCCAGATTCACCGCCACACCACCAATCGCCGGCACATTCAGGTACCCCCCCGCCACCGGCACGCTTGATTGATAACTCGCACTGAAGTTCCGGAAGATCAGCCCCACCGCCACCGGCAGTCCAACTGCGAGCAGCCCAGGCACCACCATCTCCTTCAGCGCCGCACCAGTCACAATATTCACGCACCGCGCATAGTCCGGCTTGGACGTCCCCGCCATAATTCCAGGATTCTCCCGGAACTGGTTCCGCACATCCTGCACCACCATCTGCGCCGTCCGCCCCACTGCCTTGATCGCCAGCGAGCTGAACAGGAACGTCAGCATCGCCCCCAGCAGCGCGCCCACAAACACCGGCACCTCCGCCAGGTTGACGTCCGTAAACGTCCACCCGGCGGGCATAAAGCCCCCGGCAGCCCCCACCTTCTGCTCCACAATCGTCCGAATCTCCTCCAGATAAGCCGAGAACAGCAGGAACGCCGCCAGCGAAGCCGACCCCACCGCATATCCCTTCGTCAGCGCCTTCGTCGTATTCCCGGCCGAATCCAGCTTGTCCGTCCGCCCCCGGATCGCCTCATCCTGGCTCGACATCTCGATGATCCCGCCCGCGTTATCCGTGATCGGCCCAAACGTATCCATCGCCAGGATGTACGCCGCGCAGCTCAGCATCCCCATCGTCGCAATCGCCGTCCCGTAGATGCCCTTGGCGTAGTCGCTCACGCCCACAACCCCCGCCAGCCCCTGCACTCCAAAGTAGTAGCTCAACAGCAGCGCCGCGGAGATTACCACCACCGGCATCGCCGGTGTCTCCATGCCAACGGCCAGTCCGCTGATAATATTCGTCGCCGGCCCCGTCAGCGACGCCTTCACAATCGACTGCACCGGCCTGTACTGTGACTCCGTGTAGTACTCCGTGATCCACACAAACAGAAACGCCGTCACCAGCCCGACAATCCCGCATCCCAGCAGCCACGCCGGACTCACCCCCGGCGCATTCAGCATCGCATACACCGCCCCGGCAAACCCCAGCAGCGCCAGCCCGGACGTCACATAGAATCCGCGATTCAGCGCACTCATCGGGTCTTCCGTCTCATTCGTCTTCACCACGAATACCCCCACGATGCTCGCAATCAAATTGATCGCCAGCACGATCAGCGGAAACAGAATCCCCTTCAGCCCGAAGACCGGATAAAGCGCCGCCCCCAGGATCATCGCCCCCACATTCTCCGCCGCTGTGGACTCAAAGATATCCGCCCCACGCCCCGCGCAGTCGCCCACGTTATCCCCCACTAGGTCCGCGATCACCGCCGGGTTCCGCGGATCGTCCTCCGGAATTCCCGCCTCCACCTTGCCGACCAGGTCCGCCCCCACATCCGCCGCCTTGGTATAAATCCCTCCACCCAGCTGTGCAAACAACGCCACCAGCGACGCCCCAAACCCAAACCCTACCAACTGGTACGGCACCCCACGCGGATCGCTCAGCCCGCCAAATACCAGAAACAGCGAAGCCACTCCCAGCAGCGACAACGCCACCACCACCAGCCCCGTCACCGCCCCGCCACGCAGCGCCATCTTCAACGCCCGATCCAGACTCGTCCGCGCCGCAGAAGCTGTCCGGATATTCGCCCGGATCGAGCAGTACATCCCCGTAAACCCCGCCAGCCCGGAGCACACCGCCCCCACCAAAAAGCTGATCACCGTCTTCGCCGCAAACGGAGCCGTCCGTGGCGAAAGGTGATACCCCACAAACACCACCACCGCCAGCACCAGCGCAATCGCGCCAATCGTCTGGTACTGCCGCTTCAAAAACGCCTCCGCCCCCTCGCGAATCGCATTTGAGATCGCCTGCATCTCCACCGTCCCCGAATCCGCCGCAATCACCGACCGTGCCAGCGCGAACGCCAGTCCCAGCGCCACCAGCGCCACCGCAATCGCAATCCACAGATAGATGCTTCCATCCGCCGCGACAGGCTGCGGGTTATAGATTGTGCCGGTTTGTTGCACAAATAGGGCGAGCAGAGTCACAACATGCATAGACAGGTATCTCCTCAAGGGCGCAAACGGATCGTGTCGTCAACGGCGGCCATTAGAGCACCCATGAACCGGAAGGGTCAATGAACCCTCGAAACCCCCTGCTAACCCACACATCCTCACTGCTATACTCGGCTCAATCTGCCTCGCTCCATCCCGCTGAATCCATGAGTCCCGACCCCATCTCGCCCATCCCTGCCGCAGTCAATCCGCAGGGAGCGACGCCCACCGCCTGGGGCAACTTCCAACTTCAGGCCAAGGTCGGCCGCGGTGCCTTCGGTGAGGTCTACCGCGCATGGGATACCGAGCTCCAGCGTGAGGTCGCCCTCAAACTCCTCCTCCCCCAGACCTCCGGCGACGCCGACCAGTTTGAGCGCCTCCTCCGGGAAGCCCGCGCCCTCGCCTCCGTCCGCCATCCCAACATCGTCCCCATCTACGGCGTCGCCCAGCACGACGGCCTCGTCGGCTTCTGGACAGACTTCGTCCACGGCAAAAACCTCGCCGCCATCGTTCGCGAGCAGGGAAGACTCGGCTCCCGCGAAGCCACCCTCATCGGCCTGGACGTCACCAAAGCCCTCAGCGCCGTCCACCAGGCCGGCCTCCTCCACCGCGATATCAAAGCCGAAAACGTCATGCGCGAGGACGGCGGACGCATCCTCCTCGTGGACTTCGGCCTCTCCATCCTGCCGGACCGCAACTCCAACCTCGCCGGAACCCCGCAGTACATGGCCCCGGAGCTCTTCAACGGAGCCCCCGCCTCCGTCGCCACGGACCTCTACTCCGTCGGCATCCTCCTCTTCCACCTCGTCAGCGGCCAATACCCTGGCAGCAGCCTTCCCGGTAAAGCGTCCCCCACACCATATGACGGTGAAGGCCTCACCGCCACCCTCATCGACCTTCCGCAGTCCGCTCCGCAGATCGCCAGCCGCTCCCTCCTGGACTATCGTCCCGACCTCCCCGAAACGTACGTCAGCGTCGTCAACCGCGCCATCGATCCCAACCCTCTCCGCCGCTTCCAGACCGCCGGAGCCCTTTGCACCGCACTATCAGACGTCCTATCCCTTCCCACGGTAGAGCCCATCCCCGCCGCCGCTCCTCCGGTCATCACCACACCGGAAGAAAAACCCAAATCCATCTTTCGCCGCTACTTCATCACAGCGGTGGTCCTCTTCTTCGTCTTCTTCGGAAGCATCAAGAGCTTCATCCGCCGTGTCCTTCCCGCGCGCGTCACCAAATCCATCTCCGGCCCGCTCTCCGCCTCCACCGGTGCCAATGAGGACTACCTCAAGGCCCACGATCTCCTCCTCCGCTATGACAAGCGTAAGAACGTCACCGACGCCATTGCGCTTCTGCAAGGCGTCCTCCGCCAGGATCCCAACTTCGCCCTCGCCCAAGCCGATCTCGGCCTCGCCTACTTCCTCCAGTACCGCGTCACCCGCATCTCCGCCCTCCTCGATCAGGCCCGCACCGCCTGTGAGCGCGCCATCCAGCTCGCACCGGACATCGCTCCGCCGTACGTGACCCTCGCACGTATCAGCGCCATGACCGGCAACACCGCCCTCGCCACCCAGCAGATGCAAAAGGCCCTCAAGCTCGACCCCAACAGCCCCGAGGCCTGGGGCGCGCAGGCCGAAGTCTACAACGCCCAGGGCCGTACAGACGACGCCATCGCCTCCGCCCAGGGAGCCATGGACCGCGACCCAGACTCCTGGCGCTGGCCCGTGCTCCTCGGCGTATACCTCAGACCCAAGCAGCCGGAAAAAGCCGCAGATCTCTTCCGCAAGGCCGTCGAGCTCGCCCCGGACAACTCCACCGCTCTGCTTGATCTTGGCCTCACCTCCATGCAGCTCAACCGCCTAGACGACGCCAAAGCCAGCATCGAAAGGGCCGTCAAAGTCGAGCCGAACTTCGCAAACGTCTCCGCCCTCGCCGAGCTCGATGCCGTTCAGGGAAGACTCGCAGACTCCGCCAAAATGTACCGCAGGGCAGCAGACCTCAACCCCACCAACTACCGTGCCTGGGGCAACCTCGCCTCCGCTTACCTTGAGCTTTCCAATGAGCACCAGAACGCGCTGGAAGCCTATCGCAAAGCCGTTCAACTTGCAGAAACAGCCCGCAAGCAGACCCCAAGGGACACGCTCCTCCTCGCGAATCTCGGCGACTATTACGCCTTCCTCGGCAACCGCGACCAGAGCACCGCCCTCCTTCGCCAGGCCGTCGCCCTCGATCCGGACAACCCGGACGTCCTCTTCATCGCCGGTGACGCCTATGAAATTCTCGGCCAGCGCGACAGCGCCATCCGCCTCATCAGCCAGGCCATCGGCCACGGCTTGCAGGACGATCAGCTCAACCGCAGTCCTGAACTGGCATCCCTCCGCGTCGACGCCCGTTTCCAGGAAGCCGTCCGTCAGCAGAAGGCCGCGCTCCCTCTGGACACCGCAGCCAAAAACGACTAGCGTCATCGCATGAGCGATACCACAGTTGCAGTGCGCGAGGAGAAGGGAGCCCGCGTTCCCAGCCCGGCCCAGGTCAGTGTCATCGAAGGTCACTCCGTCACCTTCCAGGCAGCCGACGCCCCATCTACCCTCTACTTCTCGCCCGATCTGACCGAAATCCTCACCCCAAAGCCCGCCACCTCCGTTTCCCTCACCCCCGGTAAAAACCTCACCTATACCTTCGCCAGCGCGGACCCCGGCGCCTACGAGATCCTCTTCCAGACCCCGGAGATGGACGCCCCCCAACACTTCGACCCCGCCGCCGCGGACCACACCTCATTCCTGCTCCTCCTCAAAACCGGAACAGGCGCAGGCTACGGCGTTACCTCCAACCCACTCCAGACAATCCACGCAAGTGCGGCTCCGCAGGCCATCGCCTCGCCTCAGCCGCATGGAATCATGAGCGAGCTGGAAGCCACTCCCCGCGGCATCACCAGCAACCCCCTCCAGACCTAGCCATCGCACCTCCATCTCTATCCTCCTTGAACCCGAGGACCGGGTTGAACGCCTGCAAGATCTTGGCACCCACGAGAGCATCCCGCCGGACCAGGACGTCCTCGCCTACCTCATCCACCAGCTCTCCACTGCCGTAAGCGGTACTGAAAAAGTGCGTCCCATGATGAGGATAAGTCCAGTCTTCTGAAGACTTTGCAGCTACCCCTCATTGAAAATAGAGACTTTACCTGCCAAAAACGTCAAAGTCCAAAGCTAAAGTCTCTGCTTTGAAGACTTTGCACACATTCGCCCCCCCGGCCACCCCCCTCCAAACATCCCTCCAATCCAGAAATCACAGTCCAATCCTGTTATCGTGATCACTGCGTTATGAGCCAAATGAAGGTCTTCATCACCGGCGCAACCGGCTTCGTCGGAAGCCACGTCGCCCGCACCTACGCCGCGCAAGGTGCCAGCCTTCGTCTCCTCACCCGCTCCACCAGCAACCTCACCGCCCTGGAAGGCCTCACAGCCGACACCGTCGTCGGCGACCTCCGCCAGCCCGAAGCCCTCCGCTCGGCCCTCGCCGGCTGCGACGCCCTCGTCCACGTCGCCGCCGACTACCGTCTCTGGGTCCAGGACCCCGACCAGATGATGGCCGCCAACGTCGCCGGCACCCGAGACCTCCTCCGCCTCGCCCGCGAGCTCTCCATCCCCAGGGTCGTCTACACCTCCTCCGTCGCCACCATGGGCTTCCAGTCAGACGGCACCATCGTGGACGAGACCACCCCCGTCTCCCTGGACATGATGATCGGCCACTACAAGCGCTCCAAGTACCTCGCCGAGCAGGAGGCCATCGCCGCCGCCCGCCTCGGCCAGCACGTCATCCTACTCAACCCCACCACCCCCATCGGTCCCGGAGACGCCAAACCCACCCCCACCGGCCGTATCCTCGTCGACTTCCTCAACAAAAACTTCCCGGCTTACGTGGACACCGGCCTCAACCTCGTGGATGTCTCCGAGGTCGCCCGCATGCACGTCGTAGCCTTGGACCGTGGCACCCCCGGCGACCGCTACATCCTCGGCGGCGAAAACCTCACCCTCAAACAAATCCTCGATCGCCTCTCCGCCATCACCGGCCTGCCATCACCATCCATAAAAGTTCCCCACGCCGTCGCCATGGCCTTCGCCTTCTTCGACGAAACCATTACCGGCAAGCTCCGTGGAAAGGAGCCAAGGGCCACGGTCGAAGCCGTTCGCATGGGCCGCAAGACCATGTTCGCCAGCTCCGCCCATGCGGAGCGAGACCTCGGCTTCAAGGTCGTCCCCGTCTACGCCGCCATGCGCTCCGCCGTAGAGTGGTTCCTCGCCCACGGCTACGCGCCACCGCTCCCGCCGGACGCAGGACCTACCGCCTGATGCCTGTACCAGCCATCATCGCCGCCCTTCCTCGTGAGGTCGCCGGCCTCGTTCGTGGCATCCCGCCTGATCCCATCGCCCGACGCCTCGGTATCTACACCTACATCCTCCCCAACTGTGTCGTCGCCTGCGCCGGCATGGGCCCCACCCGCGCCACCCTTGCCGTAGAGGCCGCCCTCCGCCTCGCCGACATCTCCACCCTCATCAGCACGGGACTGGCCGGAGGGTGCCACCCAGACGTGCAGGTAGCATCCATACATGAAGCTGGGGTAGTCGTCGACTCATCGACAGGGGAGCGCCTTATGGCAGGGGATGGGACCGGCGTGAACCTGATCACCACTCACACCATAGCCAGCGTCAAAGAAAAGCAGCGGCTGTTTGCGTCGTATGGTGCAGATATTGTGGACATGGAGGCGTCTACCGTAGGACGCTTGGCAATGATGCGTGGGCTGAAGTTCCGAGCAATCAAGGCGGTGTCGGATGGGCATGATTTTGAATTAAATTCGCTGGTGCGGTTCAGCTCGGCGCATGGTCATTTTCGGACGGGGGCGTTTGCGCTGCATACGGCACTGCGGCCCCGGCAGTGGCGGAAGACGATGCAGCTTGGCGGTGCGAGTCAGCGGGCGCTGGCAGCTTTGACGTTGATCTTGAAGGAGTTATAGCGATGGAGATGATGGGAGCCGCAGTCTATCGTGGCGTGGACGATGTGCGGTTTGAGACGATTCCGGTGCCGGAGCTTGGGGCGGGCGAGGTGTTGGTGCGGATCGACACGTGCGGGGTGTGTGGGACGGACCTGAAGAAGATCCACACGAACTCCCATCCCGGACCGAGGGTCTTCGGACACGAGATGGCCGGAACGATTGCGGCGGTTGGCGTTGATGTCAAAGGGTTTAGCGTCGGGGATCGCGTGATGGCGTTCCACCACATCCCCTGCGGCCACTGCTTTTACTGCCGGAAACAGACGTTTGCCCAGTGCGAAACCTACAAGAAAGTGGGTACGACGGCGGGGTTCACGGCGGCGGGCGGGGGGTTTGCGGAGTACATACGGGTGATGAACTGGATTGTAGAGGGGGGGCTCGTCAAGGTGCCGGATGACATTCCATTCGAGCAGGCGGCCTTCATCGAACCGGTGAATACCTGCTTTAAGGCTATTCGTTTGTTACACTTAGAGGATGATGACACAGTGCTGGTGATCGGCCAGGGGCCGATCGGGATCATCCTGGCGGCACTGGCTAGGAGGACGGGTGCCACAGTGTTGTCCAGCGACCTTTACACCGAGCGCCATGCGGTGGCGGCGCAGTACGGGCTCACAAACCCTTTATTTGCAACAGATGATGTGGTTGCCAAATGCAAGGAAGCGACGGATGGACGCGGTGTGGATGTAGTCCTTGTAGCAGTGGGTGCTGACTCGTTGATTTCAAAGGGGATGGAGGCTGTGCGGCCAGGTGGGCGGGTGATGCTGTTTGCGAGTACGCAGCATGGTACGGCTGCGTTCGATCCGGCGGCGGTGTGCATGGATGAGAAGACGTTGATGGGGTCCTACTCGGCCAGTGTGGCGATCCAGGAGGAGGGGGTAAATCTTGTATTTGAAGGGTTTAGAGACGGTACGCTCGACCTGACGAAGCTCATCAGCCACCGGTTCAGCCTGAAGGAGTGTGCGGCGGCCATCGACCTGGCGTCCCATCCGCAGCCCGATTCCATGAAGATTGTGCTGAAGCCATGACGCTGTGGTGAAGTGAGCTGAAGTATGGCGAACTGTATGGCTAACGTGGGTGAGAGACAGCGTGTCCGCATGGTGTCTCCCTTCCGGTGAAGCGGCGTCCCGAGATTGGCTGAATTGACCCGCTGAACCGGTGGTTGTATTGACCTGATGAATGCCGTGTGTTCCATTTGGTTAACGGCGCGGAACGAACGACCATGTTTCGTCATCCAACTGATTAGAGTGAGGCAGCGGGCGTGGCTCGTCTCACACGGAGGATTCGGCGATGCAGATCAATACGTACAAGTGTGACATGTGCGGGCAAGTCAAAGGCGAGAACAACCATTGGTTTCGAATCTGCAATGCGCAGGGGATCAAGCTGGAGGCGTGGAATGTGATGCCTTCATCCCCGACGACGGTGGACCTTTGCTCCGACTCCTGTGTGATCAAGGTGGTGCAGAAGTGGCTGACGTCCCAGGCGCACTCCACGGCGCCGGTGCATGACGAGATGCGGATGCCGTTCGAGGTGACTCCGCCGCGCGTCATCTAAGCAGAGCTGCGAAGCGAGAGATCACCAGATCCAAGAAGACGGGATAAGAACAGGGCTCGGTGAGCCGGTTCTTATCCCGTCTTCTTTTGCTGCGAAGCTGATGGGCTGCGGCGGTCTAGGTGTGGGGGTTAAAGGTGAGGAGGAGGGTGACGAAGAGGAGGCCGAAGACGATGACGAGTGCGGGCCACCAGTGGTCGATCCAGCGGTCAACCGAGTGATTTTGAATCTGGGCGTGGTCGTGGGGATCGTGGGCGCTCATGTGCGGGGAAGCCTCCTTGGCAGTTTTGATCGTAAACGAGTTTTGCGATGGGGCCAAACGAAGATGCGAGGCGGGCAACTGCATTTGAAACACAACCCCGCTGCGAGGTCTCTGCAACCAAGCCTTGCAGGAGCTGTGGGCGTCGACCGTTGGCCCGCACCTCCTACATTTCTGTTTGCCTGGAGCTTTCATGTCATCCTCTGATTCCAATCTTTCTCGCCGCCATCTGATGGGCGCGCTTGGCGCGGGCGTTGCCGCTGCCGGCCTTCCGTTTGCAGCGCAGGCTCAGGCGAATGCCGCAACCTCTACGGCGCAGCCTGTGGCCGATCCCACGACCAAGTATCCGAAGCCGCCTTACACCAGTCCCTTCCAGCCGTGGCCGGGTCTGGCGAGCAAGATGACGCCTCCGCCGGACCATGGAGAGACGAGCTATAAGGGTTCCGGGCGGCTGTTGAATCGGAAAGCGCTGATTACGGGGGGTGATTCCGGCATGGGCCGGGCCGCGGCGATCGCGTATGCGCGCGAGGGCGCCGATGTGGCGATCAACTACTTTCCTACGGAAGAACCCGATGCGCAGCAGGTGGCGGAACTGATTCGCAAAGCGGGACGCAAGGCTGTTCTGATCCCGGGGGACCTTCGCGAGGAGGCCTTCTGCAAGAAGCTTGTGGAGCGGAGCGTCGCTGAACTGGGCGGGCTGGACATCGTCGTCTCCAACGCCGGACGGCAGCACCAGATGGAGTCGATTCTGGATATGACGACGGAGCTGTTCGACTGGACGATGAAGACGAATATCTATGCGCCGTTCTGGATTATCCGGGCTGCGCTTCCGCACCTGAAGCCGGGCTCCGCGATTATCGCCACGACGTCCGAACAGGCGTATGACCCAGCTGCGAACTTGTACGACTACGCGCAGACGAAGGCGGCGACGATGAACTTTGTGAAGTCGCTGGCGAAGCAGTTTGGACCGAAGGGCGTTCGCGTGAACGGGGTTGCGCCGGGGCCGATCTATACGCCGCTGCAGATCTCCGGTGGGGCAACGGAGGAGCACTGGCGTGACTTTGGCGGGAAGTATCCGCTGGGGCGTGCGGGGCAACCTGCGGAGCTAGCTTCCATTTATGTGCAGCTAGCGGCGCAGGATGCTTCCTATACGACCGGCAACATTTACGGGGCGGGCGGAGGTATGGGGCAGCCGTAATTGCCCGTGGATTGCCCCCTTCTTCGCCGTTACGGCTCGACGGGGGGGGGCACTTTACTTGCTGTTCAGGGCGTGGGCGCAGCGGGTGCGGGTGGGGCTGGCAGGGGAGTGGCGTCTTTCGCGAAGACGGGCTGAGTGAGGGTGGCGGGGTCTACGTTGTGAGCCTTGGCCCAATCGGCGAGGTTCTGCGGGCGGTAGGTGGCATCGGCGCGCCAGCGGGCGAAGACGGTGGAGTCGATGGTCTCGTTGATGGTGGTGACGATGGCGGAACCGGTGTCTTTGGGAGCGGCACCGATGGGGCGGAAGTAGCGGTGGTCGAGGGTGAAGATCTGGTAGAGGTGATGGGCCATCTCGGCGTAGGAGTCATGGATCTGGCAGGGGATTGGATCGCCGTCGAGGGTGACAGTGTCGGTGAAAAGGAGGCCTTTGTCAGTCGCTTTGCTCATGAGCCAGACGAGCGGGATCTGGGCGATGAGGTCGTTCTGGTATCCGCCGCCGACGTTGGCGTGAGCACCGACGAACCAGCGCTGCTCGACGTTGGCGAGGTCGCGGGGGGCGGGGCAGTCGCCCTGCTTTGGCGTGGTTTTGATCCAGAGGGTGGGCTCGAAGGCCTCGCGATGCTCGTCAATGGCGAGGGCGTGGTAGGCGTGGGTGTCGTTGATGTGGAGGTCGGTTTCGAGGAAGGCGAAGTCGGCCTTGCTGACGTGAGGCATAAGCGGGAGGGGCATGCCGAGCGCGCCGACGGTATCCCAGACGCCCTGGAACCAGATGGGGATGGAACGGGAGTAGTGCTTGATCCAGAGGTCTTCCTGGGAGAGGCCAGCGTCCGGCATGGTCTGGAGCTTGAGGATGGAGGTGGGGACGTTTCCTTTGCGGTAACGCTCAAACATCTGCGGCAGGGAGACGGGCGAGCCGGGCTTGAGCAGGCCGCATTTTGAGATGAAGCCGGCGAGGCTGCGGGCGGTGAAGGCTCCGCGGCTGAAGCCGAAGATGAAGAGCTGGGCGCCGGGCTGGAAGTGCTCGATGAGCCATTCGTAAGCGGCGGTGACTTCGTCATTGATGCCGATGCCGAACATGCCGCCGGTGACTTTTTCGCCGGACTGGGTGCCGACGCCGGCGCTGTAGTAGACGAGCTGCTCGGGCGTCTGGGCGCAGAGGGATTTGAGGCGCCAGACGTTGGTGTTGCTGTCGACGGTGTTCCAGGTGCCGTCGAGGAAGAGGGCGATTCGTTTGACGTCGGCCACGGTGGGGGCTCCTTTGAGACGACCATCGTACAAGCGATTTGTGGCGGAGGGTACGGAAATAACGATGCCCCATGCTCCCTGCGGAGGATGGGGCATCGTGCTGGGAAGGCCGGTTAGTTGGCGTGGGTGGCTGGGACTTTGCAGGTGTAGTTGGGGGCGACGTCGTACTGGGGTTCCGGCTTGTTCATGAGGTACTTGTCCATCCAGTTGACGATGTTTTCCAGGCGCTCGACGCGGTGCCAGGGTTCGCCGGAGCGGGAGAGCTCGTGGCTTTCACGCGGGAAGCGGACCATGACGGTCGGGATGCATTTGTACTTGAGCGCGCGGAAGAACTCTTCGCCGCCGGCGCCAGGAGGGGTGCGGTAGTCGGCGTCACCGAGGATGAACATCATGGGTGTCTTGATGTTGTTGACGAAGGTGATGGGAGAGTGGGAGCGGTAGAGCTCGACGTTATCGAAGGGTGGGGTCTTGGGGTAGAAGGACTGGTGGAAGCCGCCGACGTCGGCGGTGTACCACCAGTTGGCCCAATCGGTGATATCGCGCTGGGCGACGGCGGCCTTGAAGCGGGTGGTCTGGGTGACGACCCAGTCGGTGAGGAGGCCGCCGCCGGAGCCGCCGGTGACGCCGAGTTTGTCCTCGGAGGCCCAGCCTTTGGCGATGATGGCGTCGACGGTGTCCATGAGGTCGTGGAAGTCGTTGCCGGGGTAGTTGTTTTCGATGATGTTGGCGAAGTTCTGGCCGTAGGTGGTGGAGCCGCGGGGATTGGGGTAGTCGACGACGTAACCCTGGGCGGCCATGTACTGCATCTCGTGGTCAAAGACCCAGCCGTATGCGGAGTGGGGGCCGCCGTGGATGTTGAGGATGAGGGGCAGGGGCTTTTTGGAGGCGGGATCGTAGTCCGGGGGGAGCTGGACGAAGGTGTCAATGGAGAGCTCTGGGATGTCCTCGGGCTTCGCCGTGGGCTTGACGTGGAGGTCCTGAGGCATTGTCAGGTTCAGGTGGGAGAAGAGGGCTTCGTTGACGTGGGTGATGGGGGTCTGGGCGCCGAGGGGGGTGCGGGCATCGGAGCCGGAGGGGGGCCTGGCGATGGTGAAGAGGTCGCCAAGGAGGATGGGGTTGGAGACGAGCGCGATGAGGGTGGAGGCGTCCGGCGATGCGACGAAGTTGAGCACGGACTGCCGGGGCGCGGTGAGGGGGGTGAGGGCGCCGGAGGAGGCGTCGACCTGCATGAGGATGGCGCTGCCCTTGAATCCGACGACGTCGAGGATAGTTTTGGAATCGGCGGTCCACTTCATGCCGTCGCGGCCGCCACCACGGGGAGCGGTGCTGTCGCCACCGACGCCTGAGCCCATCTCATAGCCTTTGGCTGCGGTGAGGTTGTGGGGCTCGCCGGAGAGCTCGGCGGACTTTTTGGTCCACTTGAGGTCCTGGATCCATAGGTCGGTTTCGGCGTGGGAGATGGCGCGGGGGCCTTCGGCAGCAGCGTGGAAGGCGAGGTGTTCGCCGTTGGGTGAGAGGGCGAGGCCGCGGGCCTCAAGCTTCATGGGAAGGGTGAAGGCGGGGGTGGGGAGTTCCTTGGGGTGAGTCGAGCCGGTGGGGAGGTCGAGGCCGTAGACGGTGGGGTGAGGGAACTCCTCGTAGCCGGGTTCCTCAATGGGTGTGGCGGAGTAGATGAGCCAGTTGGAGCCCTTGCGCCAGAGGTAGTCGGCAACGCCGAAACGGCCGGAGGTGAGCTGCCAGGCTGGATCCTGGGTGCCGTCAGGCTTGGGGAGATAGATCATGTAAAGCTGGGGGACGTTGGTGGGATCGAGGTAGCCCTCGCCGTTGAAGCGCCAGGAAGAGCGATTGATGATGTGGATGTCCGAGACGTGGGCGGCGTCGCCGGTGGCGCGGCCAAGCTTGGCTGCCTCGAGCTTGGCCTTGGGTTGATCCTGCGGGGTGGAGGAGGTGACGGTGAGGGCGTGGCCGTCCGGGGTCCACTGGGGGGAGCCTGCGCCTTTGGGGAGCTCAGAGATTTTGATGGGGCTGCTGCCAGCCACTGGCGCGGTGAGATAGACCTGCGGGGGGGAAGGGCGGCCTTCGCGCTCGGCAGAACGGGTGAAGGCAAGCTGGCTGCCGTCAGGCGAGAAGCGGGGAGAGCCGTCATGGGTGCCGGGCGTGAGCAGCACGGGTGTGGCGCCGGGGGATGAGAGGTCGAGGAGATAGATGGAGGTCTGATAGCCGGAGTGGTCAGGCGCTACGGAGGCCTGGACGAAGGCGACCAGCGGCTTGGTGGGGGAGAGCTGGAAGTCTCCGATCCATTGAAAGTCGAAGATGTCTTTGTCTGTGATGAGACGTTTTTGGGCGTGGAGGAACGTGCTCGTGAGGGCAAGGGAGAGGAGGATGGCACGACGAACGATGCGGCGCATGGGACCTCGGATAAAGTTGGGGTGATTGAAGACACCATATCACTTGGCGCGCGAGCATTGAGGCTAAAGAGGAAAGCGACCGGCTTGAGCCGCTTCAATTTGCTAGACTTCGACGTGAGTGAACGCACAGGGACCCCGAGATGAAGACTCTGATTGCTCTGGCTGTATTGATGGTGTTGCATGGTTTTCCGGCGGGTGCAGTCCAAGTTGACAGCGGTAGCGGTACACCGTTGACGATTCGTACCGGGGCGAAGCTGGTGGTGGTCGACGTGGTGGTGACGGACAAGGAGCACCATCGCGTTCGGGGTTTGAAGAAGGAAGACTTCACTGTGGTGGAAGGCCACGAGCGGCAGACGATCCGTTCCTTTGAGGAGCATAGTCCTGAGACCCAGGTGACGGTGGCAAAGGTGGATCCGCTTCCTGCAGGCACGTTCACCAACCAACAACCTCCTCCACACAGCGCAGCGGTGAATGTGATTTTGATCGACGTGTTGAACACGCCGATCAAGGATCAACCTTTTCTGCGAGCACAGATTGCGAAGTACCTGGGGGAGATGAAGCCAGGCACGTCCCTGGCGGTGTTTTCGCTGAATTCCCGGCTGGTGATGCTGCAGGGTTTCAGCTCTGACCCGAAGGTGCTCAAAGCGACGCTGGAGGGAAAGATGCCCCAGAAATCTGTCATGCTCACCGCTGAAGCTGAGCAAGGGAGCACGCCCGACACAATCACCGACAAGATTCAGGAGATGGGGCTGCTTCACTATGTCCCTGCCAAGGTTCTGGCAGAGCTGCAGACGAAGGAAGATCGGGAGAAATCAGACCAGACTCAGGTTCGCAGCAAGTTGACGCTGGATGGCCTGAATGCGCTGGCACGATTCCTTTCAGGCATTCGAGGACGGAAGAACTTGATCTGGTTTTCCGGAGCATTTCCTGTCAGCATTATGCCGCGCATTCCCCTGAAGTTTCGAGATAGTGCGGACTACGATGCGTTTGCCCAGATGGGCGGCTCTGAGCGGGAATTTCGCGAGACTACGAATTTGATGATGCGGGCGCAGGTGGCGGTTTATCCGATCGATTCCCGCGGACTTATGCTTTCTACCACAACGAATATCCAAAGCACGGGGCTGGACTATGCGGACAACGAGGAGCAATTCTCGAACGACTCCGTGGATGTACACAGCACGATGGAGAGGATCGCAAAGGATACGGGCGGGAGAGCGTGGATCAACAGCAATGACTTCAGCGGCGGCATTGAAGCTGCCGTGGAGGATGGCGTCATGTACTACACGCTGTCCTACACTCCGACGAACACGTCGTGGCATGGCGAGTTGCGGAAGATTTCAGTCAAGCTCGCTCGTGCTGGTTACTCGCTTTCGTATCGGCAGGGATACTATGCGGACGATCCAGATTCGTTGACGAGCGCTCTGGTTAAGCGGAAAGAAAATGATCCGAAAGATGAGCATGGGCGACTGGACGAGAGCGACCTGATACGGGTGATGGGGCACGGAATGCCCGCGGCCACGCAGGTGATTTATCATGTCTCACTGCGTCCGGTGGCTGGGCTCCCGGCGTTCGAGGTCACGAACGGGAGCGTCGCGACTGCGCCGGATGCCGCCTATGCAAAGGGGCCGTTTCGGCGGTACCGCGTGGGCTTTCAGGTCGATCCCAAGAGCGTTGTGCTGCGTAAGGGGGAGGACGGGATCTATCGCGGACTTTTCGACTTTGCGGCTTGGGTTCTCGATGCGGAGGGTAGGCCGGTGACGACGCTTTCCCGGCAGGTGCAGGTGGTTGCAAACGCCGAGCAATACGAGCGTCTGGTGGGGCAGACTATCGACCTGAATGTAGAGATCAGCGTACCGGAAAAGGGGGAGTACAGCATTCGAACGGGAGTGCTCGACATCCAAACCAGGAGTGTGGGAGCGATGGAGGTCGCGGTGGCGCGGGTGAAAGACCTGCCCCCGGTGCCGATGCAGGATGAGCGGAAAAGTCCTGCTCTTAAAGTGCATTCACAGTGAAGGTTTTGCAGGTGGCCTGGATCGATTTTGGCTTGAGCGCATCAAGGTGTCAGCGGGTTAAGCCTGCCACGAGGTCTATGCAATGGAGATTGGGATTGATAGCTTTGCGGCTTGGGGGCCGGACCCGGTTACTGGCGCGACGATCACGCCAGTAGAGCGGATTGCGAATCTGCTGGATGAGATTACGCTGGCGGATGAGGTGGGGCTGGATGCGTTTGGGCTGGGAGAGCATCACCGGCCGGAGTACCTGGACTCTGCGCCGGCGGTGATTCTGGCGGCGGCTGCGGCGAGGACGAAACGCATCAAGCTGGCGAGTGCGGTGACGGTGTTGAGTGCCGCGGACCCGGTGCGGGTGTTTCAGGAGTTTGCGACGCTGGACCTGATCTCGCAAGGACGGGCGGAGATGGTGGTGGGGAGGGGATCGTTTGTGGAGAGCTTTCCGCTGTTTGGGCTGGAGATGAAGGACTATGACTCGCTGTTTGCGGAGAAGCTGGAGTTGCTGCTGACGATTCGTGAGAAGACGGAGGTGCATTGGAGTGGGAAGCATCGGGCGGCGCTGACGGGGCAGGGGGTTTATCCGAGGCCGCTGCAGGAGAAGATTCCAGTGTGGTTGGGTGTGGGAGGTACGCCGCAGTCGTTTGCGCGGGCGGGGGCGTTGGGGTTGCCGTTGATGATTGCGATCATTGGTGGGGCGCCGGAGCAGTTCCGGCCGATGGTGGATTTGTACAAGGAGTATGGACGGCGGGCTGGGCATCCGGCGAGTGCGCTGAAGGTGGGGATTCATGCGCTGGGGTATTGTGCAGCGACGGACCAACAGGCGGCGGATGATTTCTTTCCCGGTTATGCGGAGGCGTTTACGAAGATTGGGAAGGAGCGGGGGTGGCCGCCGGTGACGCGGAGGCAGTTTGACGCGCTGCTGACGCCGAAGGGGGCGCTGGCGGTAGGGTCGCCTGAGACGGTGGCGGCGAAGGTGCGGTACTACGATGAGGTGCTGGGGGGCGTGAGCCGGTTCGACTTCCAGATGAGCGTGGCGGGGTTGCCGCACCGGAAGTTGATGGAGGGGATTCGAATGATTGGGGAGCAGGTGAAGGGGATGGTGCATGGGTGATCGGGGTACCCGGCCCCTACCTTCATGTGCGCAAAGTATTCAAACGATTGGGGTTAGGGTTGGACCCTCCCTTTCTGTGGCGAGCTAAAGTCTTTGCTTTCAATGACCACTGCCTGCAAAGTCTTGCAAATAAGGAACTTATCCTCACTGGCGGACGCACTTTTTCTGGGGGTGAGGAGCGAAGGTCTAGAATGATGGCGGAGGTGCGGGTATGGACTGGAGTGGGTGTGAGTATGTGGAGAGAGTGCCTGGCAGGCTGGGTGGGGCACCGGTGGTTCGAAACTCACGAGTACGAGCCGATACTCTGATCGAATGCATTGAGCTCGGCGAGTCTGTTGAGCAGATAGCTGACAACTATGAGCTCGATATTGAGGATGTCCGCGCGGTTTTGCGCTTCGCGCAAGATCAATCACTGATGAAGTCTGCTTGAAGATTCTCTTCGATCAGAACGTTCCGGGTCCGCTGCGAAAGTTCCTGCCGGGACACGAGGTGAGAACAGCGCGCAATATGGGCTGGGAGCTTTTGGAAAATGGTCTCCTGTTGAGCACAGCCGAGATACGCGGATTCAATCTCCTCGTGACAGCGGATCAGAACCTTTCTTACCAGCAGAATCTGGCGGGGCGTCAGATTTCAATCCTTGAACTGACCAAGAACAACTGGTCCGTTGTGCGGCTCTACGTGGACGAGATCGCACGGGTCGTCAACGCTTCCTTGCCGGGCTCATATGAGGTAGTCGTCTGCTCCTACCCAAGCCGCCTGGGATAGGAGTCGGATCTACTTGCGGCCGAGGTTAGTCGCGGGGGCGCTTTTTGATTTCTACGTTGAGGCGCTTGATTTTCTGGTTGAGGGTGCTGAGGGGGATCTTGAAGTACTCGGCGGCTTCGGTCTGGTTCCAGTGGCAGCGCTCGAGGCGGTCTGCGATGATGCGGCGTTCGATGTCTTCCATGACGTCGAAGAGGGAGGCATCCGGGCGGTGGTCGAGGAGTGAGGCGGTATAGGTGGTGCCGGTGAGCTGGGTGGGGAGCAGGTCCGGCGTGATGGTGCGGGTGGTGGAGAGAACGACGCCGCGCTCCATGGCATTTTCAAGCTCGCGAACGTTGCCGGGCCACTCGTAGTCCATGAGGACGCGGAGGGCTTCCGGGCTGAGCGAGGGTGTTTCGGTGCCGTTCTCCTGGGCGTAAAACTTGAGGAAGTGCTGGCAGAGAAGCGGGACGTCCTCCCGGCGCTGGCGGAGGGGTGGGAGTTCCAGCATGATGACGTTGAGGCGGTAGAAGAGGTCTTCGCGGAAGCGGCCGTCCTTGACGGCTTGGCGGAGGTTGACGTTGGTGGCGGCGACGATGCGGACGTCCACCTGGATCTCACTGGTGCCGCCGAGGTGCATGAAGCGGCGGTCCTGGAGGACGCGGAGGATCTTGGCCTGCATGTCCATGGACATGGTGCCTATTTCGTCGAGGAAGAGGGTGCCGCCGTTGGCGACTTCGAACAGTCCCTTTTTTGCGGAGATGGCGGAGGTGAAGGCTCCTTTGACGTGGCCGAAGAGGGAGGACTCGAGGAGGTCCGAGGGGATGGCGCCGGTGTTGACGGGGATGAAAGGGCGGTCGCGGCGAGGGGAGTTCTGGTGGATGGCCTTGGCGATGAGCTCTTTGCCGGTGCCGGATTCGCCCTGGATGAGGACGGTGGAGCGGCTGGGCGCGACTTGGGCGACGGTGTCGAAGAGGCGGAGCATGGGCTCCGATTTGCCGACGATGTTTTCAAAGTTGTAACGCTGCTTGAGGACGCGCTTGAGCTGGATGACCTCGGCTTCCGCCTTGTGGCGGGCGATGGCGGAGCGGATGTCGGCGAGGAGTTTCTCGTTGTCCCAGGGCTTCTGGACGAAGTTTTCAGCGCCTGCGCGGATGGCGTCGACGACGTTGTTGACGGTGCCGAAGGCGGTGATCATGATGACGGGGAGCTGGGGGTGCATCCCGGTGATGCGGGGGAGAAGATCGATGCCGGACTCGCCGGGGAGGGCGAGGTCAAGGAGGAGGAGGTCGAAGTCGTTGCGGGAGAGGACTTCGAGGCCCTGGGTGCCGTCGGGTGCCATGGTGACGTCGAAGCCTTCAAGGATGAGGAGGGTTTCGAGGGACTCGCGGATGCTGGGCTCATCGTCAATGATGAGGATGCGTGGAGAGGCGGTGGAGGACGTGGGCGGTGCGATGGTGGCGGTGGCAGTCGACATTCGTCTGGGGAGTCCTTATCTTGCTGGGCGTAACGGGGATTACGAGGAGAGAGACGGACTAGCTGCTGATACGTTTCGGATTATGCGTGGGTTTCGGAGGTGGCCGGGATGGATGGTTTGGAGGATGTGGATGGAAGGGCCGGAAGATCGAGGCGGAAGGTGGTGCCGACGCCGAGCTCGCTTTCTACGCTGATTTTGCCGCCGTGCTCCTGCAGGATGCCATAGCTGACGGCGAGGCCGAGGCCGGTGCCTTTGTGCTGGCCGGCCTGGGGGTTGGTCTTGGTGGTGAAGAAGGGGTCGAAGACGCGGTGCAGGTGTTCGGACGCGATGCCGGAGCCGGAGTCACGGATTTCGATGATGACCTGATCGCGTGTGCTGTTGGCTGAGGAGTGGACGGTGATGAGCGCGTCACTGGCACCCTGCATGGCGTCCTTGGCGTTGAGCATGAGGTTGAGGACGACCTGCTGGAGCTTGCCCTGGTTACCGTGGATGCGGGGGAGGTCGGGGTCGAGGTTGGAGACGATACGGATGCGGGCGGTCTTGAACTGGTGGTCGAGGAGGATGGCGGAGTCGTGGAGGAGCTGGTTGAGGTCGATGGGGACGAACTCGGTTGCGGAGGTGCGGGAGAAGTTGAGGAGGCCGTTGACGATCTCCGACGCGCGGAAGGTCTGGCTGGTGATCTTTTCAAGGACGGGGGTGAGGCGGGTGGCCATCTCCGGGTTGCTGCGCAACTGCTTGGTGAGCATCTGGGTGTAGCTGGAGATGACGGCGAGGGGGGTGTTGACCTCATGCGCGACGCCGGCTGCGAGAAGGCCGATGGAGGAGAGCTTTTCGCTCTGGGTGAGCTGGGCTTCGAGCTCGATGCGGTCGGTGATGTCGTCGATGAGGATGATGCGGCCGACTACGTCCATGGTGCGGGTAAAGAGCGGCGCGATGGAGATGTTGGCGGTGCGGGTCTCGCCGGTGGGGAGGGCGAGGCGGAACTTGTAGAGGGTGTGGGTGCCGTGGGCGTGCTCGTTTTCGCGGCGAACGGTGTCAAAGCGGGTGAGGAAGTCTGCGGGGAGGATCTCTGAGAGCGGGCGGCCGACTGCTTCGGCGCGTGGGCGGGCGAAGAGGACCTCCATCTGCGAGTTCCAGGATTCGACGCGGTCTTCGAGATCGACGGCGAAGATACCGATGTTGATGGATTCGACGATGTTCTGGTTGAAGTCTTTGAGGCGTTCGAACTCGTTGATTTTGGATTCGAGTGAGCGGTAGAGCTGGGCGTTCTGGATGGCGATGCCGATGTAGCCGGCGAGCGACTCGAGGACTTCCATGTCTTCCGAGGAGAGGAAGTCGCCGTCTCCGGTGCGACCGAGACCGATGATGGCGACGGTGCGGGTGCCGCCGCCGACGCGGTTGGCGACGCGGCAGGGGAGGTAGTAGTTGAGGTCGAGGCGGGCAGCGGTTTGCTGCTGGGCTTCGGGCAGGCGGAGGACCTGCTTGGGGTTTTCCAGGAAGATGTGGGTGTTGGCGCCGGGGGAGTCGAAGTCGAGGAAGCGGAGGTCGAGGGCGGTGAGGTCGGCGGCGTGGAGGTCGGTGAGGCCGTGGGAGGCGGCGAGGGTGAAGTGGGCGCGGGGGATGGGCTGGGTGTCGTGCTCGGATTCGGCGGCGAGGAAGACGGCGACGCGGGTGACGAGGAGAGTCTGGGGGAGGCGCTCGACGATGGAGTCGACGAGGGCGCGGAGGTCGGTCTGTGAGTTGAGGGAGCGGCCGAAGTCGATGAGGGTTTCGCGGTAGTCGAAGCGCTTCTGGTCGAAGATGCGGTCGACGCGGCCCTGAATGATGCGTTTGAGGGGTTCGAAGATGAGGCCGGTGGCGACGATTGCGGCGAGCAGGCCCCAGAACTTGAGGGTGGGGAGGCGGCTGTGGACGACCGAGGCGGAGGCGGCGACGATGGCGAAGTAGAGGCCGACGAGGGCGGCGGTGGCGAGGGTGTAGGTGACGCCGCGCTTGAAGATAAGGTCGACGTCCATGAGGCGGTAACGGACGATGGCCCAGGAGAAGGTCAGGGGAAGGAAGACGAGGGAGAGGCGGACGAGGTTTTGGAGGGCGGCGGGGACGGGGAGATCGAAGAGGTAGGGGACGACGTAAAAGAGGGTGAAGGGGATGACGGCGACGAGGGTGCCGCGGGTGAGCCACTTGAGCTGCTGGCGCTGGAGCGGGTTCTCCGTGCGGCGGGCGCGGAGGAAGAAGAGGGCGGCGGCGGTGACGTAGTAGAGCGCCATGTAGGCCATGGCGGTTTTGTCGAGGCGATGCTTGAGGGTCTCGGTGGCGGACCAGAGGGTGATGGCGGTGACCTGGAGGCCGATCAGGTAGAGGCCGGGGAGGTAGAGCAGACCGGCGAGGAGGGTGCGGCGCAGGCGGCGGGCGGGGTCGGCGTGGGTGTCCGAGAAGGTGACGGCGAAGTGAAGGAAGAGCGCCGGCTGGACGAAGGTGGCGACGATCTCACACCAGTAGATGGTCCAGTCGAAGGTGTCCAGCTGGCCGGTGTACTTGAAGGCGTAGAGGACAAAGGACGCCAGGCAGAAGACGAAGAAGTGGGTGGACTTGGGGGCGGTCCAGCGGCGGAAGAGAACGTAAAGGCCGATGCAGAGGTAAACCATCGCGATGAGGCGAAGGCCATAGTTGATGGAGCGGTCGGTGGAGTCGAGGTAGACCTGGATGTCGAAGCGGGTGGCGGTGCCGTGGTACTGACAGCGCTGGGTAGGGCGGGCGATGGAGTAGGTGGCTTTGCTGAAGGGGCCATCGTGGAAGATCTGGCGCTCAAAGGCGGCGAGACGGGGGGTGAGGTGCTCGTCTACGGAGAGGAGGACGTCTCCGGCGCGGATGCCGGCGCGCTGGCCGGGGGAGTCTGCGGGAACCTGCTCGGCGCAGAGGCCGCCAGTGGCTTCTGTCCAAGTGACGCCATCCGTTGGGACGTTGTATGCGGATTCGGCGACGAAGTTGAGACCGGCGAAGACGCATGCGGCCGAGGTGAAGACGGCGAGCACGATGACGAGGATCCGGGTTTGGAATGCGTTCTTCATTCCGGCGCTTGAAAGGTTTGTAGCACGTTCACTTCCAAACAGGATTCAGAGGGGAGCTCAGGAAGATAGGGCAAGTTCGGAGAAGTACGGTGAGTGACCACGGGAATCTACGGATAATCATAGACGTCTGAGAGGATATTGAAGGCAATTTGGGAGAGTGGTGTGGAAAAGAGGCTCCGCATCTGGTTATGTACGTGCATAGATGTTTCTGTGGCTTGACCGATGTGAAGGGCTGAGGTGAACTGAATAGTATGACTTTCCTGAAGGCGGGTTCGGAATCACGAGAGATTCTGGAACGCGACGATGAATTTATGATTCCGGTGTATGCCCGGTATCCGGCGGTTATGGAGCGCGGGGAGGGCTGTGTGCTCTTCGACGTGGAGGGCAGGGAGTACCTGGACATGATGGGCGGGCTGGGCGTGAACGCGCTGGGCCACGCGCATCCGCGGATGCTGGCGGCGATGACGGAGCAGGCGGGAAGGCTCATTCACCTCTCACCGCAGTACAGCAATCGCTATCCAAGCCTGCTGGCGGAGCGGCTTTGTACGCTCGCGGGCATGGCTGGAGCTTTCTTTTCCACAGGCGGATCCGAGGCGGTGGAGGGGGCGCTGAAGCTGGCGCGGACGCATGGACGGCAGACCGGCGGGGCGGAGAAGCATGGGCTGGTCGCGCTGCGGGGGAGCTACCACGGGCGGACGTTTGGGTCGCTTTCCGTGACCGGGCAGGATAAGTACAGTGTGGACTTTGGGCCGGCGCTGCCGGGGGTGAAGTTTGTCGACCGGAACAGCGTGGCGCAGTTGCGGGGCGCGGTCAACGACCACACGTGTGCGATTTTGATTGAGCCGGTGCTGGGGGAGGGTGGGGTGCATGTGTGCTCGGACGAGTTTCTGGCCGAGGCCCGGAAGCTGGCGACGGAGCACAACGCGCTGCTGATTTTTGATGAGATACAGAGTGGGCTGGGGCGGACGGGGGAGTGGTTCGCCTTCGAGCGGAGTGGGGTCCGGCCGGATGTGCTGATCCTGGGTAAGCCGCTGGGCGGCGGGATTCCGCTGAGTGCGCTACTGGTGAGCGAGGAGCTGTTCCACTCCTTCGGGATGGCTAAGCATGGAAGCACGCTGGGCGGGACGCCGCTGGCTTGCCGGCTTGGCGTGGAGTTCCTGCAGGTCATGGAGGATGACGGGATTCTGGCTAACGTGAGGGCGGCGGGTGCGCGGCTGCGGGAACGGCTGGAACGGATTGCCGGGGACTTTGAGGAGGCGGTTGAGGTTCGGGGCGAAGGGCTGATGTACGGGCTGGAGCTGACGGTTCCGGGGCGGCCGATTGTCGAGGCGGCGCTTGAGCGCGGGGTAATGTTCAATTGCGTGCAGGGGAACGTGCTTCGGTTTTTGCCGCCGCTGATTTTGACTTCGGTGCAGGTGGATGAGGCGATGGATGTGCTGGACGCGGTATTGGCGGAGATGCTGACGCGGAAGGCGGTACACGAGGTTCAGGTGGCTAGTCTGGCCTGAGCGGGGTGCCCGCCACCCCGGCCGCATGTGTGCAAAGTCTTCATAACATTGAGCTTAGGGTTGGACCTCTGCAATTTCTGCGGCTAAGTTCTTTGTTTCTGGGCTTTGTGTCTGTAACGTATTCAAAACACTACACTTATTCTTAACAGGGGATGCCGGCGAGATGGACTCGTGGGGCGTCCCCTTTTACCTGTGGCGGTGCCGGGTTGACCTTCTTGGCAGGGCTGCGGGCGATATTTCGGTTGAGAGAATTCACATTCCTGTAATAATTGGGGATGGTTGTTTCAGGACAGGTTGAGGACTGCGCGGTGGTGGCGGCGGGGGTGCGGGTGCACTACCGGCGGGCAGGGGAGGGACCGGCTTTGGTGCTGATCCATGGGTTGGTTGGTTCGGCGCGGAACTGGGAGCAGAATGTGGAGTTCCTGGCGCAGGATGCGACGGTGTATGCGCTGGACCTGGCGAATATGGGGGAGAGCGAACGGGTGGCTGGGCTCGATGCCGGGCTGGAGGCCACGGCGGACCGGGTGGCGGCGTTTATGGATGCGCTGGGGATTGAGGCGGCCGATGTGGCGGGGCACTCGCATGGCGGGGCGGTGGTGATGATGCTGGCGGCCCGGCACCCGGAGCGGGTAAGGCGGCTGGTGCTGTTTGCTCCGGCGAATCCGTTCTGCGAGATGGGGAGGGGATTGATCAAGTTTTACAACTCGCGGATGGGACGGTGGTTTGCGTTCCGTATTCCACGGATGCCGCGACTGGCGCATGATGTGGCGCACCGGCGGATGTACGTGGATAAGCGGCGGGTGACGCCAGAGATGCTGGATGGGTATACGGATGGGCTGAACCGGGAATCGATCGAGCACATGCTGGGCATTTTGCGGAAGTGGTGGGACGATATGAGGGTGCTGCGCGGGCTGCTGAGCAAGGTAGCGGCGGTGCCGACGTTGTTGATCTGGGGGGAGCAGGACTTTGCCGTGGGGGTGGGGTCCGGACGGCGGCTGGCGGAGGCGCTTGGGGCGCAGATGCTGGTGATTCCGGGGGTGGGGCATCTGCCGTTTGCGGAGCGGCCGGATGTTTGTAATGTGGCGGTGAGGGATTGGTTGAAGGGCTAGTTTCAGTTCTTCGTTCTTCGTTCTTCGTTCTTGGGATGGTGGTGGGTCTTTGGGATTGTCGCGTGAGAGGGGATGCGGTTGGGGTGGCGTGGTCGTCTTCGGGGTCCTTCGACTGCGTCTGGCGCAAAGAGCGCGCCAGACTTCGCTCAGGATGACGAATTATTTCCAATGTGAACGAAGAACAAGAACCTCTCCGTTCCTGCCATCAGAGTTCGTTTTCCTTCTGCTTTCATAGTTCGCTTTCTTCTGCTTTCATAGTTTACTTTCCTTCTGCTTTCGTCGTTCGCTTTCCTTCTGCTTCAGAGGTACCAGGGGATGTTGACGACGACGATACGCTGGTTGCCGCGGAGGAGGAGCATGACTTTGAGGAGTTGGGCGCGCTGATTGTGGAGGAGGTTCTCCCACCAGTGGCGGACGACGAGCTCGGGGAGGAGGACGGCGACTTTGCGGCCGGGGTTTTCGTGCTCGAGGTGGAGGATGTAGTCCATGAGCGGGGTGACGATGGTGCGGATGTCGCTGTGGACGGTGACGAGCTCCGGGGCGGGGAGGGCGTGGAGGCGCATGGGGGTCATGACCATCTCCTCCCAGACGTGGTCGAAGCCGGCATCGGTTTCGCTTTGGACGTTGACGACTTTGACCTCGGTGGACATGAGGAGGCCGAAGCGGATGGCCTTTTCGCTGAGGCGGTCCCAGCGGGCCATGGGGATGACGACCAGGGGCTGCTCGAGGTCTGAGAGGCGAAGGGGGGCGTGATCGGCTACGCCCCTGGCGACACCGGCGTAATGATGCTTGATGCCGTACATGACGCCGATGATGGCGGGCACGAGGATGGCGGTAATCCATGCCCCTGAGGTGAACTTGGCGACGAGGACGACGACGAGGGTGATGCCGGTTGCGAGCGCTCCGAGGCCGTTGAGGAAGAGCTTGAGGAGGCGGTGTTTTTCCTCCTTGTGCTTGAGCCAGTGAACGACCATGCCGGCCTGCGAGAGGGTGAAGGCGAGGAAGGCGCCGATGGCGTAGAGGGGGATGAGTCGGTCGGTGACGCCGTTGAAGAGGATGAGCAGGAGCGCGGTAAAGCCGGTGAGGGCATAGACGCCGTGCGAGAAGAGGAGGCGGCGGCCGCGGACGAGGAAGACGTGCGGCATGTAGTCCTTGAGGGCGATGGCGCGGGCCATGCGGGGGAAGTCGGCGAAGGCGGTATTGGCGCTGAAGCTGAGGGCGGCGAGGACGCTGCCCATGGTGAAGAAGTAAAACCAGCCCCTGCCGAAGACGGCGGCGACCTGAATGGAGAGGACGCTCTGGTAGGCGGGGTCGTTTGAGTCCATGGCGGAGACGCCGTAGGCCTTGGCGACGTAGGCGAGGCCGGCGAGGAGCACGATCAACAGGGCGATGATGACGGTGAGGGCCTGGTTGGCGTGTTTGGATTTGGGATTTTTGAAGGCGGTGACGCCGTTCGAGACGGCCTCGACACCGGTCATGGCGGCGCATCCGCTGGCGAAGGCCTTGAGGAGGAGCCAGAGGGTGAGATATTGGACGGTCGCGGGCAGGGCGGGAGGGGGAGCGGCGACGGCGATGGGGTGACCGTGGGCGGCGAGGGCGTGGAAGACTCCGACGGCCACGGTGATGAGGAGGGTCCCAACGAAGAGGAAGGTTGGAAGCATGAAGATGAAGCCGGACTCCTTGACGCCGCGGAGGTTGATGACGACGATAATGGCGAGGATGAGGAGGCAGAGGGCAAGCTGATGCGGGTGCAGGGAAGGGACGGCGCTGACGAGGGCGGTGACTCCGGCGGAGACGCCTACGGCGGCGGTGAGGACGTAATCGATCATGAGGGCGGCGGCGGCGAGGAGGCCGGCGTTATCGCCGAGGTTTTCACTGGCGACGGTGAAGGAGCCACCGCCGTTTGGGTAGGCTTCAATGGTCTGGCGGTAGCTGAAGTAGAGGATGGTGAGGAGGACGAGGATGGCGCCCATGATGGGCAGGAGATGCTGCTGGACGCCGATGAGGCCGAGGGGAACGAGCAGGGCCATGGCCTGCTCGGGGCCATATGCGGCGGAGGTGAGGCCGTCCAGGCCGAAGATGGGGATGCCGGCGGCGACGCCAATGTGTTCGTGGTCGGCGGCGCTGGTGGCGAGCGGCTTGCCGAGGACCAGGTCAGTAATCTTCATTTCAGTTCAGAGCCCTCAAGGACCCGAGCATCGAGGGTCAGTCTCTGATTGGAAATGACCGGGGCGTAAAAAGTCCGTAAAGCGGGAGCGCTAGGTGGAGGAGAGGAGCTCTAAATCGCTGAGGGCAAGGCGGGGGCGTTCCAGGTGATGGCAGGTAAAGCTGAGGCGCATCTTCACCTGATGAGCGCAGAACTCGCATCCATGTTCGGCGAGCCATTGGTGGAGGGCGACGGCGCTGATCCTGCGAGACTTTGCCGGCATGATGCCGTGGACCCACTTGGTCTTCACGTCGTAGTGGTGATCACCGGCCAGGGTGCCAGTCACGATGAGGTCGCCGGGCTGTCCTGGGGATGACATGCGGAGAGCCTACTCTCTCCATGTGGTATGGGGGATCAATCCAATGGACGACGGCGCAAGGGAGGCTGGTTAGAGGAAGACCGGGGATGGGGTGTAGTCGGAGGTGAGGGGGATGGAGATCGCGGCTTTGCAATCGCAGGGGGTCCAGGAGACGGTGAAGCCGTCCTGCATCTGCTGGGTGGTGAAGGACATTCCTGAGCCGTGACACTTGGGGCAGGCGGAGCGGTCAACTGAGGTTTTCATGATGGCGAAAGTATAACCTCAAGTGGTTACTTTCCTGGCAATCTAAATTGCGAGCGGGATCGTATATGGGTTCGCCGACGTTGATCAGGCGGGCACCTCCGGGTCAGGGGTGGGGGGTGAGGGTGAAGGTTTCGGTCAGCCAGGTGGTGAGGGCTTGCTGCATCTGGGGGAGTTTGGGCTTGGGGCTGGAGGGGATGCCCTGGAAGAAGTGGTCGGCGCCGGGGATGATGACGCGGTGTTTGGGTTCGGGGGCGAGGAGGAGGAACTGGTCGAGGACTTCGGGGGGGCAGAACTCGTCGTGGTCGCCGCTGATGAAGAGCTTGGGGGCGGTGCAGTGGGGGAGGAAGTCGTAGGAGTAGTCGCGGCCGGCGGCGCGGACGGGGAGGCCGAGGCCGATGAGGGCTGCGACGCGGGAGTCGCCGCAGCAGGCGCGGAGACCGACGTTGGAGCCGAAGGAAAAGCCTGCGAAGAGGATGGGCGTGCCGTGGAGACGGTGGAGGTAGTCGACTGCGGCGCGGACGTCTTCGACCTCGCCGCGGCCTTCATCGTGGATGCCCTCCGAGAGGCCGGTGCCGCGGAAGTTGAAGCGGAGGGTGGGGATGGCGAAGTGGGTGAAGGCCTTCATGGTGTGGTAGACGACCTTGTTGTGCATGGTGCCGCCGGAGGGAGGGTGGGGGTGGGCGACGAGGGCGGTGAAGGGGGAGTCAGGGGAACCGGTGTTGAGGATGGCTTCGAGACGGCCGGCCGGGCCGTGGAGATCTTCAAGGGTGCGGACCTGGGAGGGGAAAGGCATAAGGACAGTATGAAGCAGGGTGAGGCAGTACGAGGCAGGGTGAGGCAGTTGGTATGCTTGGGGTCTATGGCGATTGATGCTTTGGAGTTGACGCGGAAGCTGGTTCAGATTGAGTCCACGACGTATCACGAGTACCCGGCGGGGGTGTTTCTTGAGGAGTTTCTGAAGGGCGAGGGGTGGACGGTGGAGCGGATGGCGGTGCCCAAGCCGGCGGAGGGGACTCCGGGGGCGGCGGGTGGGGGTGAGCGGTTCAATGTGTATGCGGAGATGGCCGGCGGGGCGGAGGTGGTGCTTTCGACCCATATGGATACGGTGCCGCCCTATGTGGGATTCAGGGAGGATGAGGAGTATCTGTATGGGCGGGGGGCTTGCGATGCGAAGGGAATCATTGCGGCGCAGGTGGCGGCGGCTGAGAGGCTGCGTGACCTTGGGGTGAAGGTGGGGATGCTGTTCGTGGTGGGGGAGGAGAGGGATTCGGCGGGGGCGAAGGTGGCGAATGGGCAGGCGCGGGGGTCTCGGTTTTTGATTAATGGGGAGCCTACTGATAACCGGATGGCGCTGGCGACGAAGGGGGCGCTACGGGTGGAGTTGTATGCGGATGGGACGATGGCGCACTCGGCGTATCCGGAACTGGGGGATTCGGCGATCGACAAGCTGGTGGAGGTGCTGGCGGACATTCAAAGGCTGGAGCTGCCGGTGGTGGACGAGATTGGGGATACGACGGTCAATGTGGGTTTGATCTCGGGGGGGCGGGCTCCGAATGTGATTGCGGACAAGGCGGAGGCGCATCTGCTGATCCGGCTGGTGGGGCCGACCGAGGAGGTGACGGAGGCGATTGAGCGATGCGTGGCTGGGCGGGTGCGGGTGGAGTACTCGCTGGATTTGAAGTTTGTGCGTATGCGGACGGTGGGGGACGGGCCGACGATGATTGCGAAGTTTGCGACGGATATTCCGACATTGACGAACTGGGGGGAGCCGTTTCTGCTGGGGCCGGGATCGATCCATGTGGCGCATACGCCGGATGAGCGGATTGCGAAGAAGGAGTTGCTGGCGTGTGTGGAGTTGTATGTGGAGTTGGCGAAGGGGCTGGTGGGGATGCGCCAGGTATAAGGTTGAAGGAGGAGACTCGACCATGGAAACTATCAGTGTGAAGCTCGACGAAGGGATTGAAGAGCGGGTACAGCGGCTGGCGGCGACGCAGGGACGCCCAGCACAGGGGATCCTGCGGGATGCGATTGAGCAGTACGTTGATCGTGAAGAGAAGCGGGAGGCGTTCCGACGGGATACGGTGGCTGCGTGGGAGCGGTATCGCGAGACTGGACTTCACGTCGAACAAGACGAAATCGAAGCGTGGGTGGCGAAACTGGAGACCGGTGACGATGCGCCGGTGCCGCAATGCCACGGTTAAGGTGGACGGAGGAGGCGTCCGAAGACCTGGTTCGGCTGTATGAGTTTCTGGCTCCGAAGAGCAAGGACGCTGCGACGCGGGCAGTGCGGACGATTCTGCAACGAGTCAGAGGGTTGGAGTCGTTTCCAGAGATGGGACGGCCCGTGGAGGGAATGGCTCCAGAGTTTCGGGAGCTGGTGGTTACTTTTGGGGCCGGAGCTTATGTGGCGCGGTATCGCGTGGGCGGGAATGTGGTGTTGGTGCTGCGCGTGCGGCATGGACGTGAAGCAGGTTATCTGGACTAAGTGGGCCAGATTTGGGTGGGGAAGGTTGGGTTGTCGGTGGGGAGGGTGTGGGCCTGGTCTGGGTTTTGGGGGTTGTAACGGATGATGACGGGGGTGTCTTCCGGGAGGGTGCGGAGGAGGCGGTGGGCCTCCGAGTCTGAGACGGGGACGGAGCGGAGGTGGCCGCCGTAGTAGGCACCCTCGTGGGTGAAGTAGAAGGCGGATTCGACCTGGGAGTCCTGGATGGTGGAGGCGGGTTCGGCGAGGGGGTCTCGGGGGACGACGGTAGATTTGAGCAGGCGGGCGGTGAGGATGGGCCAGGTGGCGGCGAGGGCGAGAGTCTGGTCGCGTTTGCGGCGGCGGAGGAGGTTGGGGAGCCAGTTGATGAGGGCGGCCATGAGGTGGGATTGTAATGGGTCGGCTGGAGGTTTTGGTAGGGCTGCTGCCAGAGATTGGGATTAGATGCGGGTATGAAAGCTTCCGCGGAGACCGGGCTGAAGGACACGGTGAACTTAAGCGGGTTGGGGCTGCGGCCAATTACGCGGTGGGTGCCGCGGACGTTGGATGAAGACTTTATACGGCGATCCCGTGAGCAGCGGGCCGTGATTGCGGCGACTGGGAACGATACGGAGTTTTGGGAGAGGACGCAGACTCACGAAGGGTGGACGTGAGGCGGGGCGACATTGTCACGGTGGCAGCGCCGGGAGAGTTCGGGAAGCCGAGGCCAGCGCTTGTGATTCAGGCTGATGAGACGCTGCCATCGCCTAGGCAGCGGCGTATGGTGTGGGTATGAAGATTCTGGAGCTGGTGGTTGGGTTGTGCCTGGCGGGTCTGCCGATTGCGGGTTTCGGGCAGGGAAGTTTTTGCTGGTGATTTCGAAGAAGAACCATACACTGGCGAGGGTGGATGGAAGGACGCTGAAGGTGGTGGGGACGGCGCCGACGGGGGATGATCCGCATGAGGTGATTGCGTCTAGCGATGGGAAGGAGGCGTACGTGTCGAACTATGGGTTTGGGGCGCTGCATACGTTGACGGTGATCGGCCTGGCGGGTATGAAGCAGGAGAAGGTGGTGGATACGGGGGCGCTGAAGGGGCCGCATGGGCTTGCGTTTGTGGGTGGGAAGGCGTGGTTTACGGCGGAGGCGGCGAAGGCGATTGGGCGGTATGACCCGGCGGCGGGGACGGTGGATCTGGTGCTGGGGACGGGCCAGAATCGGACACACATGATCTGGGTTTCGGACGATGAGCAGCGGGTGGTGACGACGAATGTGAACTCGGGGACGGTGAGTTTGATGGAGCGGGTGGCGATGAAGATGGGTGGGCCTGCTCCGGGTGCGGGTGGTCCGGATGGGCGAGGTGGTCCACCGCCTCCGCCGCGGCCGCCTTCAGGGGATGGGAAGGATTGGGATGAGACGGTGGTGAAGGTGGGGAATGGATCGGAGGGGTTCGATGTGTCGCCGGATGGGCGGGAGGTATGGGTGGCGAACGCGCAGGATGGGACGGTGTCGGTGATCGACTTTGCGACGCGGAAGGTGGTGGCGACCCTACAGGTGAATGCGCCGGGGGCGAATCGGCTGAAGTTTACGCCGGACGGCAAACGGGTGCTGGTGGGGACGCCTGAGGGGGTGGCAGTGGTGGATGCGGGTACGCGAGAGGTGGTGAAGCGGCTTGCGTTGGGGCGTGGGGCTTCCGGGATTCAGATGGAGCCGAACGGGGCGAGGGCGTTTGTGGCTTGTAATCGGGACGGGTATGTGGCGGTGGTGGATCTGAAGACGATGACGATGACAGGGAAGATCGACGCGGGTGGAGAGCCGGATGGGATGGCTTGGGTGGGGCGGTAGGGAGGCGGCAGGAATTCGAGGATAAAGAACGGCGAAGGCTTGCACTGTGGCTGTAGTATTCGGAAAATTGCCTTTGGACGCCCGGGGCAGGGTTGGAAGCAAATCTTCTTTGATCGGTTGAAAAAGATCGTTTGTGGTTACGTCTTGGCGATTGCGGTGAGCGCGGGATTCTTGTGGAGCTTTTACGTGACTGATCCGTGGCTATGGTCGACGTTCGCAGGGTTCCTGGCGTTGTCGTGGGCGATGCTGATCTTCGTTTCGCTGATTGGGTGGGGGTATATTGCGGCGCGGGGGTTGCGCGTTGCGCCGCCGGGACGCGCGGTGGCCGCCTGCCTGGGGATGGGGCTGCAGTGCCTGCTGGGAAGTGTGCTGAATGCGCTTCACGCGATCAACGTTCCGATGCTGCTGGCGATGGTTGGGATTGGGCTGGGATGGTTTTGCTGGCAGGAGTGGAAAGGGACGGGCGACGGTTGGTGGGAACTGCTGTGGGTGGGGCGGAGCCACAGGGGGCGGTGGGTGTTTGGGCTGGTGTGCGGCGCGGTGCTGCTGCACCTGATCGCGTTTATCCGGCAACCGATTTATAACCCGTGGGACGACTGGCAGGCTTACATGGTGATGCCGCTGAAGATGCTGCAACTGCATCATCTTCCGGCTGATCCGTATAGCCAGCGGCGGGTGATGAACTCGCTGGGGTTTGCGTATTATTTGCAGGACATGCTGTTGACGCTGACGCCTTTGAAGAACGTGTCGCTGGTGGATGGGGTGTTGGGAATTTTGACGCTGGTGAGCGCGTCGCTGGGAATTGCAAAGGCGTTCCGGCTGACCTATCGGCAGACGCTTTGCTTCCTGCTCCTGGCGGGATTGACGAAGCAGCTTTACTTCAACCTGAGCTTTATCTGGCTGCCATGCGGGATCTTTGTGGCGATGTGCCTGGCGACCGTGAAGGATGATCTGCGCCGGGGACGGTGGTGGGTGCAGCCGTTCTGCCTGGGGATGATGGGCGCGGCGGCGACGGGGCTGAAGAATAACTACATTGTATTTCCGGTGCTGTTTGCGATGGCTTTCTATGGGCTGTTGGCGTTCACTGGGAGGTCGCCGGAGTTTTCGGATGGTGCGCGGATGGGAGAGCGATGGAGGTTTTTGGCGCGGTCGCTCGGAGCAACGGCGGCGGGGTTCTTTGGGGCGCTGGTGGTGTGGATGATCGATCTGCACAAGACGTCAGGGACATACTTCTTTCCGCTGCTGGGGCATGGGTTTGAGTACACGACGTACCATGTGCTGCCGGTGCGAAGCGCTGCATCTGTGGGGACGGTGGCGATGAGTGTGATGGCGGGCGCTCCGCTGCTGGCGCTGGCCGCGGTGGAGGCGAAGTGGCTGAGGTGGAACCGGCGTTCGGCGGCACTGGTTTCGGCGACGGCGGCGGCGGGACTTTCCACGGTAGCGACCAGCCTGGCCACGGGTGGCGATACGGTTCGACGCTATACGTATCCGTTTTTGATGGTGGGGTTGCTGCTGCTGTTTCCGCTGCTCTGTGCGGGGATCAATGAGGCCGAGGGGGCTCGCTTTGCGAAGCGGCTGAAGCTGGCGGCGGTCGCTTTACTGATGGTGATGTATGTCTCCGACTCTTTTACGCTGAGGCGAGGATTGTTGCCGCCGAAGACGATTGCGATGAACTATACGGCGAGTATTGTGGCGGGGTTGAGGAACCGGCCTCTGAATACTGCGACCGAGGTTGCGCAGTACGGGGCGTTGCAGGAGGCGTTGCGCCCCCACGCGACGGTGCTGGAGAACGTGACGTATGCCTACCTGCTGGACAACAAGCGAGAGACCTATCTGGAGGCAAGCCTTCCGGCGATGGCGAGTCCGCCGCCCGCGCCGGGGTGGCCGGTCTTCCGGGACGGCGAGGCGTTGGGGCAGTGGCTGACGAGCCATGGGGTGGACTACCTGATCTACTCCTATGGGGATGAGGCGATGCAGGATGAGAAGACGCTCTCGAAGGCCATCAGGGATCCGAAGACGACGGTGATTGTGCGATCAACAAATGTGGCGACGCTGCGGGCGCATGAACAGTACTGGGAGCTGGCGAGGATTCGGAGGCGTGTGTTTGATGACGGAGCGATCTTCGCGCTGGACCTGCGGCAGCGGACGGCGGGTGAGGGGATGAAATAGATGCCGATTGCGGTTACAATTCTTGGTATCGGACCGGCAGATGGGATGGCGTGAATGATGGACGCGAATCAGAGGTCGTGGGGCGGGACGAAGGGCCGGGCGCGCGGGTGTGCGCTGGGCCGGGTGCGATGTCGGGTGCAAGCAACGCGGTAAGTGAAGCATGGGATGACGTGACGACGGCCTGAGGGCTGTGTCTTCCGTCCTGTGAGACTCCGCTACCGGTTGAGGCCGGCCGGCGGGGAAAGCGATGCAAACAACCGAACGCGTGGAGACGACGATGACGAACCTTCGATTGGCGATGGCAGGTGTGGTGTTGGCAGGCGTGGGTGTGAGTGCGGCGGTGGCGCAGAGCGCTCCGGATTATGTGAAGATTCGGGCGGACCGGGCACAGGGATTGACGCAGCCGTATGGGTGGTTTTCGCTGGTGGCGCTGGACTATTTGAAGCCGGGTGTAACGACGGTTGGGTCGGCTAAAGATAACTCACTGGTGCTGGGGGAGGCTCCGGCGCACCTGGTGGCGCTGGAACAGGATGGCGGCAAGGTGGTGGTGCAGAGTGCGGCGCCGACCGTGACGCTGGGTGGACAGCCGGTTGCGGCGGCTCATCCTGAGGTGAAGGCGGGTGAGCGGGATGGGGATGCGATTGCGAGTGGGACCCTGCGGATGTGGGCGATCAGCCGGGGAGGAAAGCGGTACCTGCGGGTGAAGGACTCCAATGCGCCAGCGCTGAAGAACTTTCATGGGCTGAACTGGTATGGGGTGGATGGGCACTATCGCGTGGAGGCGAAGTGGGTTCCGTATACGACGCCGCACACGATCAACGTGCTGAACAAGATTGGCCAGATGACGCCGACGCCTGTGCCGGGATATGTGGAGTTTGTGCTGAACGGGAAGACGGAGACGCTGGTGCCGATGGAGGCGGATGAGAAGCGGCTGTTCTTTGTGTTTCGCGATCCGACGGCTGCGGTGGCTACGTATGGAGGGGGGCGGTTTTTGTATACGGATGGGCCTTCCAATGGAGTGGATAAGCCGGGGACGGTGACGATCGACTTCAACCAGGCGGTGAATCCGCCGTGCGCGTACTCGCCGTACGCGACGTGCCCGCTGGCGACGAAGGAGAATCGTTTGCCGGTGGCGGTGAATGCGGGGGAGAAGATTTACGACAAGGGGATTGAGTAGTATCTGGCGTTGCTGATGGTGCGAGGTCGCCCTGCTATTTGGGGCGGCTTTTGCACATCTGGTGATGAGAATGCGGAACGCCTAAACTAGGGGGATGGGCGCTGAGTTTACGCATCTGCATTTGCATACGGATTATTCGCTTTTGGATGGGGCTTGCGATGTCGACAAGCTGGTGGCGCATGTCGGCAAGATAGGACAGAAGTCGGTGGCGATGACCGACCATGGGAACATCTATGGTGCGGTGCACTTCTTCAACTCGGCCGAGAAGAAGGGAATCAAACCGATCCTTGGGTGTGAGCTTTATGTGTGCCAGGCGGAGGATCATCGCGCGAAGGGGGATGGGGACAAGTACAACCATCTGCTGGTGCTGGCGGAGAACGAAGAGGGGTATCGGAATCTTGTTCGTCTGACGAGCGAGGCGGCGCTGCATGGGTTTTATCGCAAGCCGCGGGTGAGCAAGAACTTTCTGGCCAAGCACACGACGGGGTTGATCGGGTTCTCCGGGTGCCTGGCGGGGGAGGTCTCGCAGCACCTGATGGCCGGGGACTATGAGAAGGCGAAGGCGTGCGCGGGTGGGTACGAGGAGATGTTTGGGCGGGGGAACTTTTTTCTGGAGGTGCAGGATCACAGGCTGGCGCCGGACAAGGCGGTGATCGAGGCGATGTTCCGGATGGAGAAGGACCTGATCATTCCGCTGATCGCGACGAACGATTCGCACTACATTGAGGACCAGGACAGCCGGGCGCATGAGGTGCTGCTGTGCGTGCAGACGGCGGGATCGATGAACGATCCGAAGCGATTCAAGTTCGATACGGACGAGTTCTACATCAAGACGGCGGAGGAGATGGCACGGATGTTTCCGGACCATCCTGAGGTGCTGAGCCGGACGATGCAGTTTCCGGAGCGATGCAATCTGAAGCTGAACAAGGTGGCGAATCCGTTCCCGGAGTTTCCGTGTCCGGATGGACTGGACCTGGATGGGTATTTTGAGCAGGTGTGCCGCCAGGGCATGCAGAAGCGATTTGATACCACCGTTGCACATTTGGAGCGGACGGGGAAGCTGCGGAAGAGTAAGGCGGATTATGAGGCACGGCTGAACCGGGAGATCGATTGCATCAAGGCCATGAAGTTTCCTGGATACTTCATGATTGTGTGGGATTTTATCCGGTATGCGCGGGAGCAGGGGATTCCGGTGGGACCGGGACGTGGGTCGGCGGCGGGCTCGCTGGTGGCGTATTGCATGGAGATCACGGACGTCGATCCGCTGCAGAATGAGTTGCTGTTTGAGCGGTTTTTGAATCCGGAGCGCATCTCGATGCCGGATATCGATATCGACTTCTGCATGAATCGCCGGGGCGAGGTGATTGAGTACGTCAGGCAGAAGTATGGCAACGACCAAGTGGCGCAGATCATCACGTTCAATACGATGGCTGCGAAGGCGGCGATCAAGGACGTGGGTCGTGCGCTGGATATGCCGTACGGTGAGGTGGACCGGATCGCGAAGATGATCCAGGGCAAGATTGGCGTGACGATCCAAGAGGTGCTGAATGACAATGGGCCGCTGACGAAGGCGTATGAGAGTGAGCCGGCGGTGAAGTCGCTGGTGGATACGGCGTTGCGGCTGGAAGGGTTGGTGCGTGGCGCAGGTGTTCATGCGGCGGGTGTGGTGATTGCGCCGCAGCCGCTGACGGAGCTGGTGCCGGTGACGCGGACCAAGGATGAGGCGATCGTGACCAGCTACGATATGGGCGCGATTGAGAAGATGGGCCTGTTGAAGATGGACTTTCTGGGCCTGACGACCTTGACCGTCATTGACGATGCACTGAAGCTGATCAAGCAGACGCGCGGCGAGACGGTGGACCTGACGACGGTGCCACTCGATGATGCGAGGACCTATGAGCAGGTGTTCCACAAAGCATTGACGAGCGGGGTGTTTCAGTTTGAATCTAGCGGCATGCGCGATGTGCTGCGGCGCTATAAGCCGAACACGGTGGAGGATCTGACGGCGTTGAATGCGCTCTATCGTCCGGGACCGATCCAGGGCGGGATGGTGGATGAGTTCATCGAACGCAAGTGGGGGCGGCGCGCGGTGGAGTATGAGCTGCCAGAGCTGGAGCCGATCCTGCAAGAGACGCTTGGGGTGATGCTGTATCAGGAACAGGTGATGCAGATCTCCAACAGGCTGGCGGGTTTTACGCTAAGCCAAGCCGACATGCTGCGGCGTGCGATGGGTAAGAAGGACGTCGCGGAGATGGCCAAGCAGAAGGTTAAATTCATGGAGGGGGCGGCGGAGAACAAGCATCCGAAGGCCGTCGCCGGGAACATCTTCGACCTCATGGCCAAGTTTGCGGAGTATGGATTCAACAAGTCACACTCAGCGGCGTATGCGCTGCTGGCGTATCACACGGCGTACCTGAAGACGCATTACACGGTGGAGTTTATGGCGGCGCTGCTGACAAGCGAAACGTCGAAGCCGGAGAATGTCGTGAAGTACATCTCCGAATGCAAGGAGATCAGCATCGCGGTGGTGCCGCCGGATGTGCAGGTTTCGCTGCCAAGCTTTACACCGGCGGCGGGGGCGATCCGGTTTGGGTTGGCAGCGATCAAGAATGTGGGGCATAACGCGATACAGTCCATTATTGAGGCGCGCGGGGCGCTGCAGGCAGAGGGTAAGGCGGGGTTCGCAAGCTTATGGGAGTTCTGTGAGAAGGTGGACCTGCGGTTGATGAACAAGCGGGTGCTCGAGAGCTTGATCAAGGCAGGAGCGATGGATTGCTTCGGCAAGCGGGCGGCGGTGATGGCGGCGTTGGATACGGCCATCGAGCGGGCGCAGAAGGCGCAAAAAGATAAGGACTCCGGGCAGCATGGGCTGTTTGGGATTTTCGACAGCGACGTGATGCCGGCGAGCGGTCCGTCCGTGGACGCGCTGCCCAATGCTCCGGAGTGGGATGAGCATACGCGGTTGCAGAATGAGAAGGAGGTGCTTGGCTTCTTCGTCAGCGGGCATCCGATGGATAAGTACCGGGAGAAGTTACGAAATATGAAGGTGGTGGACACGGCGACTGCGTGCGAGATGAAGCCGGAACCGCAGGTGTTTCGGCGTGGGGGGAACAATGGGCCGGACCAAAGTGAGATCTCGATTGCGGGCGTCATTACAGGGTTGAAAGTGGCGAAGAGCAAGCGCAGCGGTGAGATGTACGCGCAGGCGACGCTTGAGGATACGGTGGGGAAGATTGAGCTGATCGTGTTTCCACAGAGCTACGAGAAGCTGGCGGAGAAGATGAAGATGGAGGTGCCGGTGGTGGTGCGGGGATCGCTGCGAGGGGAGGAGGATTCCGCTCCGAAGCTGGCGGTGAGCGGGCTGCAGGCGTTGGAGGATGTGAAGCTGAAGCTTCCAGAGGCGCTGCGGATCAAGGTGCCATTGCACTCGCCGGACCTGGCGTTGCTGGAAAAGTTGATGCGGCTGTTTACGGACTCGCCTGGCGGGGCAAAGATGCTGCTGGACTTTGAGGAGCCGGGAGAGTTCTGCGCGGTGCTGGAACCGAGGAAGATGATGGTGGCGGCGGACCGGCTGTTTATCGACCGGGTTGAGGAGCTGGTGGGACGGGGTGCGGTGCGGGTGATTCAGTAAGCCGCTGCTTGATGCATTAGTCTTCTCACGGACTTCAATTCCGATCTCGCGGGTACGTGACCATGCATGCTGTCTCTCGGCGGCGCTTCTTTTCCTTTTGTGCCAAGGCAGGCGGACTTCTTCCATTGGGCTTCGGCGCGGTGCGCGGTGGAGGTGCGGAGGCGGTTCCGCAGAAAGCGGATCGTGCGCAATGGCTGGAGTGGCTGAAGCTGGTCGCCGCGCCTGTGCTGGTTGCCGCGCAGCAGCGGACTTTGCGCAGATCCATGCCGGTTGAAGCCGTGGCTGGTCATCAGGAAGAGCGCGCGGTGGGCTCGGCGCTTGAGGCGCTGGCACGGCTGCTCGCGGGGCTGGCGCCGTGGCTGGAGCTGGACCCTTCCGCTGAAGAGCCTGCTGCCGAGACTGCGCTGCGGAGGCGCTATCGCGGGCTCGCGCAGGAGGCGATTGCGTCAGCGGTGGACACGGGCTCACCGGACTATATGCGCTTCGGTCAATCGGCGCAGACGCTGGTTGATTCCTCGTTTCTTTCGCTTGCACTTCTCCGCGCGCCACGGCAGTTGCTCGCCTCGATGAATGCTCCTACGCGGGCGGGCCTCGTCGCTGCGTTGCTGAGTGAACGCACGGTGCAGTCGCCGTTTTCCAACTGGCTGCTCTTCGCGGCGCTGAATGAGGTGATGCTCAGGAAGCTCGATGGGCCGTGGGATCGGCTGCGCATTGACTACGCGCTACGCGAACATCAGGCCTGGTATGTGGGTGACGGCACGTATGGCGATGGACCCAACTACCATGCGGATTTTTATAACAGTTATGTGATTCAACCGTATCTCATGGCGGTGTTGGATGGGCTGATCGAGGAGCATACGTGGGATTTCATGAGGCCGTTGGTGTCGGAGCGGGCACGCCGCTATGCGGCGATTCAGGAGCGGACCATTTCACCCGCGGGCGAGTTTCCGCCTATCGGGCGGTCGTTGACGTATCGTGCTGGCGCGTTTCATCTGCTTGCGGATATGGCCCTTCGCGGACAGCTTCCGGAGGGATTGAACGGGGGCGCGGTAAGAGCCGCGTTGACGGCAGTGCAGCGGCGAACGCTGACGCCGGCCGGAACCTTTTCGCAACAGGGTTGGTTACAGATTGGACTTGCAGGGCATCAGCCTGGGCTGGGTGAGACGTACATCTCAACCGGCAGCCTGTACCTGTGCAGCACGGCTTGGCTTCCGCTTGGGCTGCCTGCGGCGCATCCTTTCTGGACTGCACCAGCTGCGGACTGGACGCAGAAACGAATCTGGTCGGGCGCTGACGGCACGCTCGATCATGCGCTGAGCGAGGCTGCGCCAGCCCACCGCTAAGCCATCACGCTGCGGTGGGGCTGGTGTCTTTGGTGCGTTCCTTCAGCTCACGCACGGTGTCACGGCTGAGAGCTTTTTCATGGAGCAGAAGCTCAGCGGCGCGAACGCGAGGGTTGGCATGAAACCAGGTCTGAACGATGTTATTGCGAAGCAGATTGGTGACAGCCAGCAGCGCCATGCCCTGATGGTGGGCCATCCAGGAGCGGACGAGGCGTGGTTCTTTGGCTCGCGATGAGACGACGCCTGCGTCTTTGCTGTGGGTTGAGCCCTGCGTGTAATCGCCGGCTTCATAGAAGCCATAGCGTCCGGTCCATCCCATGGACGCCATGCGGCGAAGGTTAGCGAGAGCCTGCTTGCGAAGCAGGGGAAGGGCAAGGAAGGTGCTGTACGGCGAGATGACGGGGCCGTCCTCCGCGGCGTATTTGAGTGCGACCTGCGGCACGCCCCAGGCCTGGTAGCCGTAACGGCCGAGAGGATCGGTGTCCGCGAAGCCGCTCTCAGAGATGCCCCAGGGGATGCCGCGAACGTGCTCGTACTGGATGTGGACGGCAGCTTCAAGCGAGTTCGCGATGAGGGTGTTAGGGAAGCTGCGCATCCAGAGCGAGGGCATCATGTATTCAAACATGGTGCCGGTCCAGGAGAGGAGCGAGGCGCGGCCTTTGACGAGAACGTGGGAGCGGTCGAGGCGAAACCAGGCTTGTTGTGGGATATCCCCTTTGGCCACGGCGAGGAAGGTGGCGATGCGAGCTTCCGACGCCAGGAGGTCGTAGCAGGCGCCGTGAACTTCATGCGAGACGCCGTCGTATCCGATCGAGAGGAGCTGACGCGCGGGGACGAAGAGGAAACCGTACTCCATCGCCTCAGCGAACTGCTCAGCGAGGTTGACGATGGTGATGAGGTCGCGACGAAGTTGCGCGTGGCGCTCCGTCGCCACTTGGACGCAGACAAGGAGGGCTTGGGCGAGCGCGGCGTGGGGGGAATCTGGCGCAACGGCGGTGAGGGTGGTGCAGAGAGTGTGGAGGTGCTGCTCGGACTCTCCGGGTGAGGGTATGGTTGCGGCGAGCGGAGCGAGTGGAGCACCGGGGTGCGTGAGAGCTGCGAACTTAGGAAGAAGCCACGGGAGGTAGTCGTTGATGACGGCCTTGAGTGCGTGCGTGCGATGGCCGGCCTCTTTCGCGAGCCACGGGTCGGAGGAGCTGGTTGGCGTGGAAGAAGGAGTGGCGAAGAGGGCGTTGACGCGGGAGGTAAGGTCCCCGGCAGCGGCAATATTGCCGAGGGTCAGGTCGAGGCCTGCGAAGCTGTCAAGGCTGAGCAGCGGGCGCTTGAGCAGGTCGAGTGCACCGGTATGAAGGGTGTAGAAAGAGGCGGCAAGGTTGCCGCTGTCCACGGTGGAGATGGTGAAAGGCGGGACAGCCTTGAGGGTTTCAATGTCGTACCAGTTGAAGATGTGGCCGCGCTGCTTCTCCAGGCGGTCATAGGTGGCGAGTGTGCCGAGCGTGGCCTCTGCAAGCTCCGGCACGGTGAGGAAGCCGAGCTCACACGCGGCCTGTCGCGCGTTGAGCAACATGCCGAGATTGGTGGGCGAAAGCTTGCGCACCTGCAGGAGATCCTTCTCTTCTACGTTGTCCGGGATGAGCCAGTGATTGTCAGGGCCGCCAAACTCGGAGTAGAAGCGCCAAAGGTAGAGGGCCTGCTCTGCGAGGAAGCGGCGGTCGTCCACCTCCAGCGGGCCAGCGGCTTTCCTAGGTGAAGAGCTGAGCCAACGCGCGGCGAGCGGCGCGATAAGCCACAAGACAAGAATGGGGAGAGCGGGGAAGAGGGCATCGTGGTGGAAGAGCGCAAGTTCCACTCCGACGATCAGGGCGAGGACAGGGGAGAGGATGAGATAGAAGTCGAGTGAGCTTTGGGAGCGGCTTGACTCGGACTGAGCGGCGGTCTCCCACTCCAGCAAACGCTGGCCGGAGACGAGCGAACGGATCAGCGTGCGGGCAATGGCATCGACCGAGAGCATCATCTGGTGCGCGAGGAAGGTGAGGTTGATGAGCGCGAAGGCGACCGAACTTCCGAAGGTGCCGAGACCACTGCGGACTGCAGTGAAGCTGAAGCCGGCGAGCGCTTTGAGCAGGTCGATTGCGAGTTGTACGAGCGCGGGTAAAAGCAGCAGGAGCAGGGTGATGGCTGTCCAGTATCGCGGGCCGCCGGGGAGGATGTACCAGCCGAGGAGAAGCACGAGGAAGGTGAACGGTTCAACCAGGGAACGGCGCAGGTTGTCGAAGATCTTCCACTGCGAGATGAAGGAGATGGGATTGTTGACGAGGCGGCCAGACTCATCTGGAACGCGGTAGAAGAGCCAGCGCAGAATCTGCCAATCGCCGCGAATCCAGCGATGCCGGCGGCGGGCGTGGGCATGGTGCTGCGAGGGGTAATCGTCGATCACCTCCACGTCTGTGACGAGGCCGGCGCGAGCGTAGGCGCCTTCGATGAGGTCATGGGAGAGCAGGGCGTTGCGGGGGAAGCGGCGCTCCAGCACCTGGTGCAGAACGGAGACTTCGTAGATGCCCTTGCCGGTGAAGATGCCTTCGCCGAAGAGGTCCTGGTAGACGTCCGAGACGGCGCGGGTGTAGATGTCGAAACCAGTCTCACCGGAGTAAATGGCGGAAAGATGCGAGCGTGAAGCGGAGGAGACGCTGACGCCGACCCGCGGCTGCAGGATGCCATATCCGGCGGTGACGACTTTTAGGCGAGCATCCACGATCCCGCGGTTGAGCGGGTGCGCGAGCGTGCCGATCATGCGGGCGGCCGTTGCGCGCGGAAGTTGCGTGTCGGAGTCCAAGGTGATGACGTAACGGACGTTATCCAGCACATGGCGCGGGCCGTATTTGATGGGAAATGGATCGTACTCGTGAAATAAAAATTTGTTCAGGTCCAGGAGCTTGCCGCGCTTACGCTCCCAGCCCATCCACACGCCCTGCCGCGCGTTGAAGGCGCGGTGACGATGCAGCAGGAAGAACGATCCGCCACGGCCACTGGCGTACTTGGCATTGAGATTTTCGGTGTACTGCAGGGCCATCTGGACCAGAGGGTTGGCTTCATCAGGCGGCGGCTGCACGGCGCAGTCCGGCAGGTCGGTCAACAGCGCGAAGTGAATGTGCGGATCTTCGTTGGAGAGATAGCGGGCCTCAAGATCTTCAAAGAGCTCCTGCACCTGCTTTTCGCTGAGGAGCAACGTCGGCACCACGACCAGCGCGGAAGCCTCCACGGGAACGCCCTTGCTGTAATCGAGCTTGGGAAGCGCTTCAGCTTTGAGCAGTGAAAGGACGAGGTTGTTGACCAGATCCACGGCGCCCTGTGTAAGCGGGATCAACGCAAGCAGAAGTGTCCCCATGACAGCCCAGAATTCATGGTGCGGGACCAGCGGGGCGATGATGGGCGTGATGAGCAGCAGCGAGAGCGTGATGATGCTGAAGACGTAGACGTAATCGTTGTACGTGCGCAGGAAGAGGCGCATGCGCTCACTCGCGGGGCTGTGATAGCCGATGCGATGCTTGAGCTCCGGCAGTCCTTCCGCCTGAAGGTAATACCCGATGTGGCTTTTGCGCTGCGCGAGGCGGGGATCGGTGTCACCGGCCTGCGCGGCCTCGCGAGCCATGTGGAACGCGGTTCGCGCGACCTGAGGTTCATCGGCGTCCGCGTGTGCGGCCAGATGAGCGACGCGAAGCTGGTAAGCGTGGCGTGTCTCATCCTCCATACCGGCGTAAGCGTGCGCAGGGTCCTGGCGGAGGATGTGGTCGAAGGAGACGAGCGACTCAAGCAGAGTGCGCCACTCAAACTGGTTGAGACGGCGCATGCTGTGAATGGGCCCGGAGAAGGGAGACTGCTCAATCGGCGGCAGCGGACCGGCGGCGAAGGCCTCCTGCGCACGGTCCAGGATGTACTCCAATTGCGCATGCTTCAATGCCTGCGGAAGCAGCAGAACCTCGTCCAGTTGCAGTGCGTTTGTCTTTTGCGCCTCCTCTACATACAGTGCGAGGGAACGCGGCGACCAGATGCCCTGTGCGCGGGAGAGGTACGCCTCTGCGAGGTGGGTCACACGTGGCAATGTGCCATGCGGCAGGCGAATGTGGGGCAGCGCCTGCATCGCTTTCACGGCGCTCTCGCTGGAGACGATGGCGGCTTCCAGCATGCGGCCGCTTTCAAGCAGCTCCAACTGCGGCGTCAGCTCCTTACCGGTGACGCGGTCCTTGGCCTCCTGCAGCAGGCTCCTGAGCCTTGCCTTGAGCTCCTTCAAGCGATGGGGTAGTCCAGTCTCATAGCGGGCGGCAGGCATCAACTCCCATCCCTGTGCGAGCGCTACGGCGTCCTCACGTAGAGCGTCATCGGAGACGGGCGGTTGCTCCGGCAGAGTGCCGGCGGGGATCTCAGGCTCGGAGGTATTGAACTGACCTCCGCGTACCTCTTCGTTGTGCGTAACGTCCAAAGTTGCGCTCCTCTTTCACGTGCGTGGGAGATTTGATTGGCAGAGTCTTTCAACAGAGGCAGGTGGAACTTCCTCTAACGATAACTTGCAGCCTGCATCTCAAACATGCCCGCGTAAACGCCGCCGCGTTCCATCAGGCTGAGGTGGTTTCCCTCCTCAATCAACTGGCCGTTGGAGAGGACAACGATGCGATCCGCCATGCGCACGGTGGAGAAGCGATGAGAGATGAGCAGCGCCATCTTGCCTTGGGTCAATTCCGCGAAGCGTTCGAAGACTTCAAGCTCGCTGCGCGCGTCGAGTGCGGCGGTAGGCTCATCGAGGATGAGCAGGTCGGCGTCGCGCAGGTAGGCGCGGGCAAGCGCGATCTTCTGCCACTCGCCGCCGGAGAGCTCGACGCCGCCCTCAAAGCGCCGGCCCAGAATCTGATCGTAGCCGCCAGAGAGCTTCTCAACGACGGTATCGGCAAGACTCTTGTGAGCGGCCGAATCAATGTCCGCCTGGTTATGAGGCTGGTCCACCCGGCCCACGGCGATGTTCTCGCGCGCGGTCATCTCAAAGCGCATAAAGTCCTGGAAGATGACTCCCATGTGACGATGCAGGTCTTCCAGCGAATAGTCGCGCAGGTCGATGCCATCGAGCAGGATGCGACCCTCAGAGGGATCGTAAAGGCGTGTGATGAGCTTGACGATGGTGGTCTTGCCCTGGCCATTTTCGCCGATGAGTGCGATGCGCTCGCCGGGGGAGAGCGTAAAGGTGAAATTCCGCAACACGGTACGATTGGTGCCAGGATAGGTAAAGGAGACGTCCTGAAATTCAAAGCCGCGGCGGATGGGGTGGGGGAAGGGAAGTCCGTTCGGCTTGGCGATGACGGTCGGCTCCATCGCGAAGAAGGCGAGAAGATCCGTGAGGAAAAGGGCCTGATCCGCGATGCCGGATGCGGTGGAGAACACCTGCTGCAGGTTGGAGCTGGCCTGCTGGATGGCTGCGGTGAGGAAGGTAAACTGGCCGATATCGTAGTGGCCCCCGAGCGTGCGCCAGATGACGTAAACGTAAGCGCCGTAGTAACCCAGTGTACCGATGATGCCGAGCAGCCCGCCTACGATCAGCTTCGAACGCGAGAGCGCCACGTCCTCCGCGTAAATTTGATTGGCAAGCTTCTGGAAGCGGTCGGTAAAGAACTTGTTCAGGCCAAAGAGCTTGACCTCCTTGGCGCCCTCGCGACTGCCCGCGACCTGGCGAAGATAATCCATGGTCCGCTTGGCGGTGGTTTGACGGAAGTTTTTGGCGTAGCCCAGGAAGGCGTAGTGCGTCTCGCCAAGAAACGATGGGATGACGCCAAGCGCGAGCAGCAGGACCAGCCACGGCGAAGCCCACGCAAGCGCGGCGGAGAAGACCAACGTGGTAATGACCTGCTGGAAGAGGCGGCCCATCTGCTGAATCATCGCGAGGCGATCCGTGGCCTGGACGCGGGCGCGCTCCAGCCGGTCGTAGAAGACCGGGTTCTCGTAGGTGGTCAGGTCCAGCCTTGCAGCCTGCTCCATGACGCGGACGCTGACATACTGTGTATAGCGGTTGGCCAGCAGGGAGTCGGAGTAGTCGATGGCGCGGGTGAGCAGCCCGAGCAGGACGTTGAGCGCGACCTCCGCGCCGACAAGCCACCAGAAATTGGGCGGCAGCACCTGCCCACGGATGTGGTCGGCGATATCCGAGATGATGTACTGCGCCACCTTGGCCACTGCGAAGGGAAGCGTCGCGACGAAGAGCCGGAGGATCAGTCCCCAACTCACCACGGCCGGGCCGGAATCCCAGAGGATGCGGAGGACTGGCGGCATGTTGCGGAGCGCTCGTAGCCGCTCTCGCCATGGATTGTCCTGCTCGGGTTTCAGTTGCGGATCAGTCATCGTGCCTTGGGCGCGCTCCAGCTTCTGAGATTTAGGCTATATCCAGTCCGATGTAAAACTTACCCAAGCGTTTGCCTGAAGAACGAATTCAGTCAACGTGCACAACGTCTGCATGCCTTGTGACAAACGGTGAGTCACTTGTCTTCGACTCTATATAAGCGGAGGGTAATGGAGCGCGGCCCTACGGGGCCGGAGCTATCGTGAGCGGGGTCAAAGACTTGAACTTGAATCGGCGAAAGTTTTGCGTGGTCTCTGGGACGACCCTGCTGGGTGGAATGGCCAAGGCATGGGCGGCGACGGAGCAGAGTGCGTATCAGATGGTCGCGGCTACAGACCGAGGCCGCATCTTGAAGGCCGGAAAGGCATATCTGCCCCTGGAGCCTGTGACGGTGACGGCGTTCCACTCCGACAAGAGTCCGGGCGGGCTGCACGACTTCTTCTCGCAGGCCGATTACTTCTGGCCGAATCCGAAGAATCCGGACGGTCCTTATATCAATCGCGATGGGCAGAGCAATCCGGAAAATTTCAATGAGCACCGCAAGGCGATGATCCAGTTGGCCATTCGCATGCCCGCCTTGACTGCGGCCTGGATGCTGACGAAGGATCGCCGGTACGCGGAGCGGGCTTGCGATCATCTACGGGCGTGGTTTGTGACGCCCGCGACCCGCATGAATCCGAACCTTGAGTTTTCGCAAGGCGTCCACGGTGTCTCGACGGGACGGAGCTACGGCATCATCGACACGCTGCACCTGGTGGAGGTGGCAAGAGCAGCCAGCATTCTCGGCGGGGCAACGCTATCGCCTGAGGACGCCGAGGCCGTTAAGCAATGGTTTCGCGACTACCTCAACTGGATGAAGACCAGCGAGAAGGGGAAGATGGAGCGCAATGCTTTGAATAACCACGCGACCTGCTGGGCATTGCAGGCATCCGAGTTCGCGCGTCTGGTGGGCGACGAGGCCACCCGCGATGAGATTAGTACGTGGTTTGTGGACAAGCTGCTGACCGATCAGTTAGGCAAGGATGGCTCTTTTCCAAAGGAACTGGTGAGGACGAAACCGTACAGCTACTCCATCTTCAACTTTGACGTGATGACTATGCTGGCGCAGTCGCTGAAGGGTGGCCGTGTGGACCTGGCTACCTTTGCGTTGCCGGATGGCCGCGGCGTCTGCAAGGCGGCGGCGTTTCTCTATCCTTATCTCAAGGACAAGGCGTCATGGCCGTATACCAAGGATGTGGAGCACTTTGACGCGCTGCCCGTTCGTTCACCGGGGCTACTCTTCGCGGGGCTTGCGTGTCATCGGCCGGAGTTTGTGGCGCTTTGGAAGACGATGAACCCGGACCCCACCGATCCGGAAGTCATACGGAACAATCCCATCCGTCAGCCGCTGCTCTTTGTGGATCAATAAGGTGACTCCGTTAGATGGATTGGAGACGAGGGGCGGCCACTGTGGCCGCCTTTTTCACATGCCGTGCGACAGACTTTGCTCCCCGTTCAAGGAATTTGTGCCGCAAAGTTGGAATAAAACTTTTTCCACTGCGGACTCTATATGGTAAGTTCAATTCACACTTCATTCATTACCTGCCCTTAGGAGAGATCGATCGATCTTTCCCATAGGGAGATTCGGCGGCTCCCAGTGCGCACGACATCCTGTCGTAAGCACTGGATCAGCTACAACCTTCCGCAGCATCACCCTTGGACGAGAAGTCTCTGCAGCGCAGATGGTTGTCGCGTCACCGGAAATGCTCAGTTTGTAGAAGTCAGCAATCAGGTTGTTGAAGTCATGCAGTTGCCCCAGTAGCAAGCTTCCTGTTTTGTTTTTACACAGTTCCATTTGCAAAGGCCCGGACTTCCGCTGTCTGGAAGCCGTTGGACCCCCATGTACCTAAATACGAGCCTCACTCATAAGTCACGAAACTTAGAAGGGGATGGAATGACACGAATCACTTTTGGACGGCCGGTACGGAAACTTTGTTTGGCAATGATGATGGCACTGCTGCCGCTTAGCGTGGGACACGCAATGGCACAGTCAAGCAGCGGTACGGTAACGGGGACCGTCACCGACCCCAGCGGGGCGCTGCTTCCGGGTGCAAGCATCACGGTCACCGACCTGTCCAGCAAGAAGGTGCTGACATCGGTTACCAATAAAACCGGGCAGTACGTGATGACGGACGTTCCCACCGGCCACTACTCCATCGCCGCGACGAAGCCGGGCTTCGCGACGGACCAGATTCCAGAGCAGGAAGTCCTCGTCGGCGCGCAGACGACGGCCAACTTCCGCCTCTCAATTGGCTCTGAGTCGACGACCATCGAAGTTCAGGCCTCAAACGCCGACCTTCAGACCATGAGCGCAAGCACCGGAACGACGGTGGATCAGGCGCTGGTTGAATCGCTTCCCGCCATTGGCCGTGACGTCGCCACCTTCGTCACGATGCAGCCGGGCGTCGCGCCAGGCGGCCAGGTCGCTGGAACGACTGCGGACCAGGCCACCTTCCAGCTGGATGGAGGAAGCAACTCCAGCGATATGGACGGCACCAACGGCGTCTATACCCAAGGCAATACCAACTCTAGTGTGGGTGGCGCGCTTGGGGGTGTCGCGGGTCCAGCGGGTGTAGTTCCAATGCCGCAGGATTCCATCGAAGAGTTCAAAGTCTCCACCTCCGGCCAGACGGCAGACTTCAACAACTCCTCGGGATCGCAGTCGCAGATCGTCACCAAGCGCGGCCGCGATAAGGTTCACGGCACCGTGTACGAGTACTACCTGGACAACAACTTCAACGGAAACACCTGGCAGAACAACTTCCCCACTGCCTACGGTTACACTCCCAAACCGAGCTATCACTACAGCCGCTTTGGCGCAGCAGCCGGCGGACCCATCGCTCCGTATCTCTTCGGCGGCAAGACCTATCTCTTCGCCAACTACGAGGGCTTCCGCTATCCCGCCTCCTCCACCTACTACCGCGATGTTCCGTCCTACGAATTTCTCCAGCTCGGCCAGCTGACCATCCCAGGAGTTCAAACGGGTTGCACTCCAAGTCCCGACAAGAGCTTTTCCACCTGCTCAGCTGCTCAACTCACCGCCGCCGATCCTCGGAAGATCGGCATGAACCAGACCCTCAAAAACTACTACAATTCTCAACTACCGGTAGCTCCGATGGGCAACTCCGGCTCCACTGGCGCGAACGGCGCCACCTACGCAGGCGTCTTTGATAACAGCTGTGGAACACTCGCGGGTTCCATTTGCGACAGCAAGAACATCATTGCATTCCGGGCCAACATCCTCACTCCGCAGAGCAGCAACTTCCTGGCCACCCGCCTGGATCACGACTTCGGCCAGAAATGGCACCTGATGTCGAGCTACCGTTATTACCGGCTGAACAACCTCACCTCCAACCAGGTCGATATCGGCGGCGTTCTGCCCGGAGACAAGGTTGGCACCCCGGTGGCGGTATCACCGCGTCCTCAGACTCCGTGGTTCTTCGTCGTCGGCCTCACCACCAACATCAGCTCCAGCCTCACCAATGACTTCCATTACAGCTACACACGCAACGACTGGGTGTGGAAGGGTGCGGGCGCTCCCCCGCAGATCGCCGGAGCCGGCGGCGCCATCGAGCCTCTCGGCGAAAGCGCGACCCAGGTCCTGTCGCCTTACAACGTCAACGCGCAGAACATTCGTACCCGTATCTGGGATGGCAAGGACAACTTCTTCCGCGATGACCTCTCCAAGCTGAAGGGCAACCACTTCATCACCTTTGGCGGGCAGTATCAACACAACTTCAACTATCACCAGCGCACGGATAACGGCGCCAGCATCAACTACACCCCCACCTATCAGATTGGTGACACCGGCGGCGGCGGTAACGTGAACTACGCCGGCTTGGCCGCGGTCGGCGCGGGTACGCTCGCCAATGCCCGCCAACTCGACACCTACTACGGCATCGTCACCGACACGCAGGTTGCCAACACCTACGCCAACAACAACGGCACGTTGACCCTCAACCCGCCCGCAACTCCGATCAGTGCCCACACCACCGTTCCGTACTACAACCTGTACGTCACCGATACCTGGCATGCGAAGCCCAGCATCACGCTGAACTTCGGCATCAGCTATGCCTTGGAGATGCCCCCAACGGAGCGGGATGGCAACCAGGTCATGTTCACCGATGTAAGCGGCAACGTCATCCGCGTCCAGGATTATCTCGCCAATCGCAAGGCTGCTGGTGCAACCGGTTCGATTTACAACCCGGAGATCGGCTTTGCGCTCGTCAAGAACGTGCAGGGCGGACGCAAATACCCCTACGATCCCTACTATGGTGCGGTCAGCCCCCGTCTCTCCGCAGCCTGGAACCCGAAGTTCAACAACGCAGCCCTCAACAAAATCTTCGGAGATGGCGCAACCGTCATCCGCGGCGGCTACGGACGGATCTTCGGTCGGATCAACGGTGACGCCGAAGTGTTGAACCCGCTGCTCAGCCCCGGCCTCATCCTCGCGACCCAGTGCAAGTACGCACAGTCTCCGACGACCGGCACCGGAAGCTGCACGCAGAGCAACTACACGGACACCACGGCCTATCGCTTCGGAACGGGTGGAGGACTGGACGGCGTCTCGCCGGTGCTCGCAAACGCTCCCGCACCGACAACCTTGGCGCAGCCCTATCACCCCGGCTTCGACGGTCCCGGCGTGCAGTTGGCGTCACCGGTCGATCCCAGCCTGCGGCCCAGCGAAGTGGATACCATCAACTTCTCCATTCAACGGCAGGTCAATCGCAAAATGCTCGTGGAGGTTGGCTACATCGGCCGCCTCATCCACCACGAATACATCCAGCTCAATCCCAACCAGATTCAGTACAACCTGAGCCAGGGTGGACAGAGCTTCCAGGCTGCCTATCTTGCTATGGAGACTGCGCTCGGTTGCACCACTTCGGCCAGCATGTGCGCGAAGAGCGTCACGCCGACCGGAGCCGCTGTTACGCCGCAGCCGTTCTTTGAAACGGCGCTCGGTGGAGTAGGATCCGCTTACTGCAGCAAGTACACCAGCTGCACAGAGGCGGTTCTGGCCAAGCAGGCATCCAAGTTCCGCACCCAGCAGGTCTTCGCTCTGTGGCAGGCACTGGATAACAACACCAACGGCGCCGGTGGTTCAGGCTTCGTCTTTGGGCGCAGCCTGATGGGCACACCAACCTCCAACGCGACCTATGGCGGAGCCGGTCAGGTCGTCACCGGTCTCAGCATGGGAACGCCGGCAGGCTACAGCAACTACCATGGCGGTTACGTCTCCTTCAAGATGAATGACTTCCACGGCATCACGCTGCAGGAGAACCTGACGCTCAGCAAGGCGCTCGGACTCGGCGCCTATAACCAGTCCACCAGCTCCATTGCGGCGGAAGACAACTTCAATCTCTCGCAGCAGTATGGGCGTCAGGCTTTTGATCAGAAGATCATCTTCAACACCTTCATCGTCTACAGCACGCCCTGGTTCAAGGATCAGCGCGGGTTCCTCGGCCGCGCTGCCGGCGGCTGGACGCTGGCCCCTGTGTTGACTGCAGGGACCGGACAGCCTCTGCAATGCGTCTCTAACAACCAGGGTCAGAACTTTGGCGGTGAAGATGGCGCCAACTTCACAGACTCTGAGAACTGTATCTTCCTGCAGAACCCAGGCCGGAGAACGCAGACGACGCGTGGCATCCTCGGCGGCGTCGATCCGAGCCTCATCTCCGTCGGAACTGCGGTGCACGCCGGTGGTCCGGGCGCGGCGGTCAACATCTTCACCAACCCCGTGGCGATGTATGACAGCGTTCGTCCTCCGATCCTCGGTCTCGATACGCGTGACGGCGGCAGCGGTCCCATCAGCGGCCTCGGTTACCTCAACCTCGATCTGAGCGTCAAGAAGAGACTTGTTCTCTACGAAAGGTTCAGCCTCGAAGCCACCGGCACCCTGACCAACGTCATGAACCATCTTGACTTTGCCAACCCCGGCCTGAGTCTGCAGAGCTCCACGAACTTCGGAGTGACGAAGACCCAGGGCAATACCCCTCGCCAGATCCAGATGGGTATCCGCGCCAGCTTCTAAAGCAAGTCCCTACCGCACCGCTTCAACGAAACGACGACAGGCCTGAGAGGAACTTCCTCTCAGGCCTGTCGTCGTTTCCTTAAGCTGCATTCTCTAAATCCCAAAGCGCCGCTGAAAACTCGAAATGTGTTGACACCACGAACTGGAATTGTTACGTTTTGATCACAATCCCTGATTTCAACGAATACAAGTTCTGAGCGATAGCCGTCCGTGACTTTGCTGGAACCGGTAACGTTGTAGGCCTTTTCTTCTGCACCATCCTTTGCGGTGCGTAAGTGCTGTTGTGCTTCGACAGAATCCCCTGTTGTCCATTCTTGGGTGCATCTGAGACGTCCGCACGCAACTTAGTCCTAACACCTCTTCCCAACCTTCCATGCACAGCCCATCCGGGTTCGCTGTGCAACCGCACCTCTGCGGCTTCTTTCTGCCAAGACAAGCACCGCGCAATCCCGATCAGGCATCGCCTGTCCTAAAGTTTTCGGAGGCTATTGTGAACTTCTTCAGCAAAGCTTACTCAAGCTCGCTCGCACTTCGTCTCTCTGCCCCATTCCTTCTGCTGCCTGGAGCCGTCGCACTCGCCCAGAACACCACAGGCCAGATCAGCGGCCAGATCGTCGATACCACCAACGCCGCGCTGCCTGCCGCCACCATCACCGCCGTCAGCACCTCTACGGGCCGCGTCACCACCGCCACCACGGACACCTCCGGCTTGTACGTCCTGCCCAGCCTCTCCATCGGCACGTATACGGTCACCGTGGACCACGCGGGTTTCAGCAAGGCGGTCACCACCGTCGTCCTCAACGTGGATGAAAACCTCCGCCTCAACCTTTCGCTCAGCGTTGGCAGCGACACGCAAGCCGTCAACGTGGAAGCCAACAGCGCCGCCCTTGAGACGACGAACCCCTCCATCAGCGGCACCTTTGAAAATCAGCAGATCGCGGAGCTGCCCATCAACGGCCGCGACTACGGCCGCTTCACCCTGCTTACGCCGGGCGCCGTGCTCCGCACCAGCCAAATCGCCGACATCACCTTCAACGGCATGCAGTCCACCAACAACCAGTTCACCATCGACGGTATCGACGCTACCCGCGTTGACGGAGCATATCTCGCCAACGGCTCCGAGCGCGGAGCGCGCCTGTTGACCGGAAGCCTGGACACCATCGCCGAATTCAAGAGCCTCTCCAGCAACTACACCGCGGACTACGGGCGCGCCACCGGCGGCGTTGTCAACATCGTCACCAAGGCCGGCACCAACGCCATTCATGGCGGCGTTTACGATTATCTCCGCAACGACTTCTTCGACGCCAAGAACTACTTCCAGCCCGTGGGCACGCCAGCGCCGAAACGCTTCAACGACTTCGGCGCCTTCCTCAGCGGCTCCGTCATCAAGGACAAGATGTTTTACTTCGCCAGCTATGAAGGAACGCGCCAGTCCATCGGCCTGGTTGGCGGCGGACTCGTCCTCAGTCCCGCCAAGATCGCCAGCCTGAGGGCCACGCAGCCGGCCCTTGCGCCCATCCTTCAGTCCATGCCGACCACGGGCTCCACCTCGCCGTATCTCAGCAGCATCGTGCTCAGCGCGAACCCCTCCGATACGACCGGCAACACCGTCAACGCCAGCGTCGCCGGCAGCAATCATGTCAAAGAAAACGTCGGCAGCCTTCGCCTGGATAACAACTGGGGCTCCAGGGACTCCACCTTCGTCCGCTACAACACCAACTACTCCATCGTGAACGGCCCACTCTTCGGCGTCACTCCATCCGCCTTCGGCCTCAACGATCACCAGGTCGTCTCCGCCGTCACCACCAACATCGCGGTCAGCGAGACCCATATCTTCTCGCCCACTCTGCTCAACAACTTTCTCGCAGGCATCCAGGAGTACATCACCGCCTTTGACCAATCCGGAACGCTGCCCACGGTCAGCGTCGGCGGCCTCACCATCTCACCCGGCGGCCGCGGCGTCTACGGCCGTGAGCCCAAGGACATCCAGTACGGCGATACCGTCACCTGGATCAAGGGCCACCACACCATCAAGGGCGGCGCCAACGTCTGGAATGTTTACGAGCCCTTCCACGGCTTCCTCAGCGCGCCCTCCGTTGCCTTCTCCTCCATCGCAACCCTCACCGCCAACCAGGTGAACAGCGCCTCCATCTCCGCTACGTTCCCCAACAACAACACCAAGATGATTCAGGTCGGCAGCTTCATCACAGACACCTGGCAGATCAAGCCCAACCTCGCCCTCAGCGCCGGTCTGCGCTGGGATTGGAACCAGGTGCCGCATGATTTCACTCCGTCTTCGGTCTGGTCCACGACGACCAACTCGCTCACCACGCCAGGCAGCGCGTACTACCAGCCGTACTACAAGAACTTCGCCCCCCGCGTCGGCCTTGCGTACTCGCCCAACCAGAAGATCGTCGTCCGCGCCGGTTACGGCATGTACGTAGAAGCCTTCCAGATCGGCACCTTCTATAACGAAATCACCAACACCACACCCGGCACCACCTCACTTTCCGCTGCCAACATCCCTGGCCTCTCCTTCCCGGTGACGCAGTACCTCGGCTCCGCGACCACCGCGCTTCCCAGCCTCTCCGGCTTTGAGGCCAAGCCGCGCAACCCGCTGAACAACCAGTGGACCCTCAGCGTCGGGGCGCAGCTCTCGCCCAAGACAACCGCCACCCTCGCCTATGTCGGCAACCACGCCCTCCGCTTGTACATCCCGGAAGGCGTCAACTACGTCAATCCCGTCACCGGCGTCCGCCCCTTCCCGCAATATTCCACCATCACCATCGGCACCTTTGAGGCGCAGTCCAACTACAACGCAGCGCAGTTGGAGGTGAAGCAGGCCCTCACCGCCGGCCTCACGGCCACAGTCGACTTCTCCTACTCCCACGCACTCGCCAACGAGTCCGACGGCGGCCTCTACTCACAAGGTCCGCAGCAGCCCTTCAACCTCTCCGCGGACTACGGCAACGCCTCCAACGACGTCCGCAACAACGTCTCCTTCAACCTGCTTTACGCGCTGCCCTTCGGCAAGGGCAAGCAGTTCCTCAACAGCTCCAACGGCTTCGTCAACCGCGCAGTCGGTGGCTGGAGCCTGGCCACGTTGGGCATCGCCCACTCGGGCATTGCCAGCACCGTTTACCTCAGCTCCGGCAACCGCGGAGACGGGGACAACACCAACCAGCGCCCCAACCGCGTTCCCGGCGCGCCCCTTTACGCCGCCACCCACACCAAGGGCATCGCCAACACCGTCGCCTGGCTGAACCCCGCAGCGTTCAGCGCGCCAACCCCACTCCCCGTCGCCCCGGTCAAGGGAGCAGGCGGTGTCCCCGGAGCCTACGGTAACGCTCCTGTCGGCGTCTTCTACGGACCCAAATTCGCCCAGTTCGATCTCTCCCTCATCAAGGACACTGCCATCACGGAGCGCACCCGCTTCCAGTTCCGTGCGGAGTTCTTCAACATCCTCAACCACCCCAACCTCGGCGCACCCAGCGGTACTTTCTCCACCGGGTCATCCTCCTTCGGACTCATCACCAGCACCGTCGGAACCAGCATCGGCTTCGGAACTGCTCGTCAGCTTCAGCTCGCCGCGAAGATCCTCTTCTAACCATCTGCAACCCGTGTCAGAGAGGCTCCCATGCTGAAGACGTCCTCCGTCCTGTCTTCCTTGCTTCTGCTCAGCCTGTGCTCCGTTCCTTCCTTCCTGGAAGGGCAGGGCACAGGCTCTTCCATCGCGGTCCAACAGGACCCCGCCCCCACCCGGGATCCCCTCCTGGGCAATCTCGCCTGGCGTGAGATCGGCCCCGCCAGCGTTGGCGGCCGCATTGACGATTTCGCCGTCCTCGAGTCCAACCCCGACACCATGTACGTCGGCTCAGCCTCCGGCGGAGCCTGGAAGACCCTCGATGGCGGCCTCACCTGGAAGCCCATCTTCGAGCACGTCGGTCCCATGTCCATCGGCGCCATCGCCGTCTCGCAGTCCAGCCCCTCCATCGTCTGGATCGGCACCGGCGAGGCCAACAATCGCCAGAGCTCCTCCTCGGGCGCGGGCGTCTACAAGTCCACCGACGCAGGCGCCTCCTGGACCCTTATGGGCCTGCCCAACAGCCGCCACATCGGCCGCATCCTCATCGATCCCCGCGACCCTCACATCGTCTACGTCGCCGCCCTCGGCGACCTCTTCGGCCCCTCGGACGAGCGCGGCCTCTACAAGACCACCGACGGCGGCACGACCTGGTCCCGCGTCCTCTTCATCAACAACGACACCGGCGTCGTGGACGTCAAGCAGGACCTCACCAACCCCGACACCCTCTACGCCTCCGCCTATGAGCGTCGCCGCACCGCCTTCGGCTTCAACGGCGGCGGCCCCTCGAGCGCCCTCTATAAATCCACTGACGCCGGCGCCACCTGGAAGAAGCTCGTCAACGGCCTGCCTTACACAGACGGCGGCGACACCGGCCGGATCGGCATCGCCGTCTATCGCCGCGATCCCCGCATCGTCTACGCTGAAATCCAGCACGCCAAAGGCGGCCTCTTCCGCTCCGACGACGCCGGCGAGACCTGGCGCAAGATGAGCGACGTCAACCCCAACGCCCCCTACTTCTCCAACTTCTACATCGACCCCAACAACGATCTCCGCATCTGGATCGCAGCCCTCCAGGGCAGCGGTGAGCTCGCCGGCGTCACCCTCTCCGAAGACGGCGGCAAAACCTTCGTCCCCAACCGCGGCTCGCAGGTCCACCCGGACTTCCACGCCATGTGGATCGACCCCGCCAACTCCGGCCACATGATCATCGGCGTCGATGGCGGCATCTACGTCTCCCGTGATCTCGGCCGCCACTGGGAGCACCTCAACCACATCCCCATCGGCCAGGCCTACCAGGTCGGCTACGACATGGCGCAGCCCTACCACGTCTGCGCCGGCTATCAGGATAACGGCAGCGCCTGGGGCCCAACCCGCACGCGCTCCATCAACGGCATCCAGAACGTGGACTGGATGGACATCCTCGCCGGCGACGGATTCCACTGCCAGCCCGATCAGGAAGACCCCGACCTCGTCTTCACCGAGTCCCAGGAGGGCACCCTCCTCCGCCTCAAGCTCTCCACTCACGAGTGGGCCAACGTCGTCCCCCAGGCCAAACCCGGCGAGCCCCCTTACCGCTGGGAGTGGAACGCCCCCATCATCGTCTCCACCCACAAGCCTCACCGCCTCTACTTCGCCGCCCAATACCTCTTCCGCTCCGACGACCGCGGCGATAGTTGGACCCGTATCAGCCCGGACCTCACCACCGACGTCGACCGCAACAAGCTCCCCATCCTCGGCAAGACCCCGCCCACACCCATCCTCTCCAAAAACTACGGCGTCACCTGGTACCCCACCATCACTCGCATTGCCGAGTCTCCCCTGGACCCCGACGTCCTCTGGACCGGCACCGAGGACGGCAACCTCCAGGTCACCCGTGATGGCGGCAAGACCTGGACCAACACCGTCGCCAATCTCCCCGCCCCCATCCGCGGCCAGTACATCAGCGGCATTGAGGCCTCAAAGCTCGGCAAGGGCTCCGCCTACGTCGTCATCGACGGCCACCGCAGCGCTGACTTCTTCCCCCACGTCCTCTTCACCGAAGACTTCGGCCACACCTGGCGTTCCATCTCCTCCGGCTTCCCATCCAACCTCGGCGTCGTCCGCGTCCTCCGCGAAGACCCCATCAACCCCAGCCTCCTCTTCGCCGGCACCGAGTTCGGTGCCTATCTCTCGCAGGACCGCGGCGTCCACTGGAGCCTTCTCTCCGGCAAGCTCCCCACCGTCCGCATTGACGATATCAAGATCCATCCCCGCGACCACGACCTCATCCTCGCCACCCACGGCCGCTCCCTCTGGGTCCTCGACGACCTCACCCCCCTCGAATCCCCGGAAAAATCCGCCTCCGCCGCCGGCGTCACCCTCTTCGACTCCCGCCCCGCCATCTCCTTCCGCCAGATCGAAATCCACGCCGCCATGGACGCCGACAAGCCCTTTCTCGGCGATAACCCCCTCTACGGCGCCCTCATCACCTACCGCCTCGCCTCCAAACCCAAAGAACCCCCCGTCCTCCGCATCTTCGACGCCCAGCACACCCTCATCCAGCAGTTCACCGGCACTGCGGACCAGGGCCTCAACCGCGTCGCCTGGGACCTCCGTTACCCCACCCTCGTCCGCGCCACGCCGGAGCAGCAATGGGCCGTGGCCACCGGCTTCTTCTATAAATCCATCCAGGGCCCCGTCGTCCTCCCCGGCGACTACACCGTAGAGCTCTCCCTCGGCTCCGGGGCCGGCGCAACCACCCTCACCCGCCCCATCCACGTCTCGGACGACCCCAACGTCACCCTGTCGGACGCCGATCGCACCGCCCGACAGGCCGCCATCCTGCGTGGCTTTGAGCTCTACAAGACCGGCCATGACGCCGACCGTCGCTACGCCGCCCTCAAATCCGCCCTCGCCGCGCAGACCGCCGCCTTCAAGCCCAAGGAAATCCCCGCCCCCATCCAGACCGCCCTCGATACCTTCAACAAGCAGTTGAAAGACATTGAACCCCTCTTCATGGCCAATCCCGACCCCATGAACGTCCCCCTCACCTACATCCCGCCGCCGGTCACCGACCGCATCGCCCGCGTCGTCTTCATCATGGAGAACTACACCGCCGCCCCGCGCCCCCAGGACACCGACCAGCTTGACGCCCTGATCCCCATCCAGAAGGACGCCCTCGCCAAACTCCAGCACCTGCTGGACGTTGACCTGGTGACCCTCAACCACGCCCTGCATGAGGCCAACATCCCTTTCCTCGCAACCCCACCCACTCCCATGCCGCCGCCCGCCGCCGGGGAAGGGGACTCCAACCAGGACCAATTCTGATCCAAAATCATGCGGCGGCATCGACTACTGCCCGGTCAACCACAAATTTGACCGGGCGAAGCCTCAACCTGTTTAGAACGCGTTAAAAATTATCCCTTTGTGGGATAGATGTTGAGTGGGAACCCCCATATGCTAAGCTCAGTCCAACGCCGAAGGTTTGTTCCGGACGTCTGGATCATGGGGTTAAGGTGTGAGGTGTTCCTTACGCCTGCCGAGGTACGCAGAGCGACGGTAGCCGCCTTCCAAAGTCCATCATTTTTTTGAACCAACAGTAACTCATCCACGAGCGTCGCCATCGAGCAGTCCGCACACTCAAACCAATTCTCGTTGTAGTGCTTGGAACTCTTTCTATCCCTCATCTCTGCCCGAACTCTTACGCTCGGACTCCCAGACCCAGGGGATAGAGTAACTCCGGTGCCCAGGAAGTTGCATCTCTTCATTTTGGAAATGTGACGATATTCGCATTGGAAACAATTTTTTGTACCAGTTCGGGAAATGGGATACGCATGGCAAAGCAGCAGCAGGAGCAGCAAACCACCATCGAGCAACTCGCTCCAGTCAACGTCGTCTTCGTCAATATGGTCGGCATGTTCGTCGACCTGCTCCGCTCCGCTCTCACGGTGGATGGCTCCGTCCACATCATGGGCAGTGCCTCGGACTCTCAGGAGCTTGACGCTCTCCTCGACCTCGGTCACCCCGACGTCATCCTGATCGGCACCCAGGGTTGGGGCCGCGACTCCAACGGCCTCCCGCTCCTCCAGCAGGTCTCCGCCTCCGCCCCCAGCGTGCGCTCCGTCGTCATGGGCTCGGAGATGGAGAAGGAAGACATCGTCTCTCTCTTCCACGCCGGCGCACGCGGCATCCTCTGCGGCTCGGGCGCGGATATCCCGCTGCTCCTCAAGTGCATCCGCTGCGTCTCCAACGGCGAAATCTGGGCCAACGCCTCCCAGCTTGACCTCCTCCTGCGTTCCCTCTCGCTCCCGCGCTCGCTCAAGGTCACCAACGTTCTGGGAGATTCACTCCTCAGCAAGCGTGAAGAGCAGGTCCTGCACCTGCTCGCCGATGGCCTCAGCAACCGTGAGCTCGCCGCCTCTCTCAAGCTCAGCGAGCACACCGTCAAGAACCACCTCTTCCGCATCTTTGACAAGCTCGGCGTCTCCAATCGCATGGAAGCCGTACTTTATGCCATCAGCCAGCGTGAGCGGACTGCCCAGATCCAGGCCCGTCCCACCCCGCGCCAGCCGGAGCTTCCCACAACCCGCCTCCGTTATAACTAGCCCGCCTTACGTCGCCCGCCGCGCCGCGCGTTCCAGCGCCGCGGCCATCTCCCACGTCCTCTTGTCCAGGTCGAACCGCTCCAGCACCATCGCTTGCGCCGCCGCGGCCAGCCGCTCCCGCGTCTCCGGATAATCCATCAGGAGATCCAGCGCCTCCGCCAACTGCTCAAAGTCCAGCGCCTGCGCCAGCAGCCCTGTCTCCCCGTACGTCACCAGCTCCACCACGCCGCCGCACCGGCTTCCAACCACCACCGTACCCACCGCCATCGCCTCCACCACCGTCCGGTCCAGCGCCTCGGACCGCATCAGCGGTGCCGCCAGCACATCCATCGCCGCATACAGAGAGGCCCGTTCACCGGCGCTTGCAGGGATCGGCTCGTCCAGCACAGAAACAATGTCCTCCAGCCCATACACCCCAATCAGCTCCCGCAACTGCGCCGCGACGCACTCCTCACCCGGCACCGTCGCCCCCACCAGCACATACCTCGCCTGCGGATACTTCTCGCGCAAAATGGCCGCCGCCCGCACCAGCACCTCCTGGCCTTTGCGCCGCCAGCGGATCCGTCCCACTACGCCCACCAGCAAGGTGCCGGCAGGGAACTGACCCCGAAACGCCCGCACCCACTCCGCATCCGGCCTCCATGCCTCGGCCTCCAGCCCGTCGTAGATCACCGGCACCCGCTCCCGCATCTCCGCCGGAAACTGCTGCCGCGCACTCTCCGACACAGCCACCACCGCGCCCTTGTCCTTCGCAAGCCCGCGTCCCACCCACTTCACATACGCCCGATGCATCCAGCCGCATCCGCGCAGCAGCTCTCGCGCATGCCACACATGCGGCCTTCCGGTCACCGCCGCGGCCAGCGCTCCCGCCGGCGTCAAAAGCGTATTCGTATGCACCACGTCGATCCCGAGCCGCCGGATCAGCCGCGTCAGAAACCACACGGAGAAGGGAATCGGCCCCAGGAACCAGGCCCACCCTCCCACCGTCCGCAGCCGTCTTCCATCGATCACCGGAAGCTCCGGGTGCAGGATCACATGCACCCCCCGTGCCTCCAGCCGATCCGCCACGGACCCCCAAGCCCGCACCACCACATGGACCTCATGTCCATCCTCCATCAGCCGGACGAACACCCCTTCCATGCCGTCGCCGGAACCTGAAACCTCTGCAGTTTTCAAAACAGACAAGATTTTCATCGATTGATTACGTCTCTTTTATGGGTCAATCTGTGCTTCGGATGGCACGACCCTCAGCCTAGCCCCAACCCCCCAATTCCACGATGGAGGATTCCTCCCAGGGCCATCTTTCCTACCTCGCCCCCCAACCTACCCACCACCCACCCTCACGCCAGCCCCCTGTCCGCCGATGGAACCCCTAGGCCGCCCGCCCTTGCCCAACCTCTTCGTTGCCCGTCCTCCCCGTTCCACGAGCTCCACCCCCTACGGCCCAACCCCCTCCAGATCCTTCCTCACCACCCCATCCCCCTTCAACTCCACCGCCACCCCACTCCCCAGATACCGCATCAGCGTCCCCGAATCCCGCCAGTTCACCCCCCATCCCTTATCGATCGCCACCACAATGTACTCCCCCGGAATCACCCCCCGCACCGTAAAGCTCCCATCCGTATTCGTCTCATCCTCCCGCACCGGAGCGACGTTGTCCGCCCGCCCATACCCCGCCGGAACCACCAGCACCAGCCCCGCCACCATCGCCTTCCCATCCCGCCGTACGACACCCTCCACCTGCCCCAGCCCCGTCGCCGCATGAACCGTCAGCTTGGCCGCCTGCGCCACCGTCACCGTGCGCCCCTTCACCTCCGCCCCCGTCGCCGTCAGCCCGGTCAAAAACAGCCCCTGCGCCCCGCCCAGATACACCTCATACGTCCCCGGAGGAACCCGAACCACCCGCGCCGGCCCCTCATCGTCGTCATCATCCTCATGCTCCGGCATCCTCCTCCCCGGCCCTCCGCCGCTCTGGTACGTCTGCCGCGTCACCGGATCCACCAGCGTAATCTGCCTCACTGACCGCTCCGGCACCCCCTCAATCGCCACCGTCACCGCAACCACCGCCGTCGTCGCCGCCGCCAGCCCCACCACCGTCTGCGACCCACCCAGCGTCACCTGCGTCATCTGCTGACCGCCCCCGCCCCCACCGCCCGCCCGCACCTGGTACGTCCCCGGGCTCAGCCCCCCAATGTCCCAGTCCCCATTGCTCGTCGTCGTGGTCGTCATGCCGCCGAACCCAAATCCACCCCCGGCATCCGTCCGGATCACCATCGGCGCACCCGGCCCACGCCCTCCCTCCGCACCCTGCGCCTCCTGCGGCCGCGGCACCCGCAGATGGATCGAGGGAATCGGCGTCAGGTGAAAGTCAGCCTGCCGCTCCTCGCCCCCGCTCAGCACAATTGTCTCCGCGCTCTCCGCATCCGTCGCCGCAGGAAACCACGTCTCCGCATACACCACATCCAGAGAAGGATCGGGCGAACCCGCTCCCGGAGCCTGCACCGCAGAATCCAGCCGCCCCGCCCTCATTCCCAAACCACCATTCGAATACCAGGGCCGCGCCGTCACCCTCACCACATACTTTCCCGGAGCCAGCGGCGAAACCTCATAGTGCCCCCGGTCATCCGTCTGCGCGTTCATCGCCACCCGCAGTCCCTGGCCCACATTCGCCTCCACCGGCCGCACCGCCTCCACCCGCACCTGCGCGTTCCGCACCCCGTCCCCCGCCTCGTCGAACACAATCCCGCTGATCGTCCCATCCGCCGTCAGCTTCAGCGTCAGGTTGTACTCCGGAGCCGCCGGCGTCAGCACCACCCCGGCAAAGAAGTTCCCCTGCCCCTCATACGCCTGCTGCCGGAACCCCCGCGCCGAACCCGCCACCCGGTACGTCCCCTGGTGCGGCACCGTCACGCTGAATCGCCCTCGCGCATCCGTCATCACCGCATCCGGGTCCTGGCTCCCATTCGCCTCCTGCCCTCCGCGCATCGGTCCGCCGCCTTGCCGACCGCCCGGCCCACCCCCCGCAAACCTTCCATCCACCGCCATCCCCATCAGCGCACCCGGTCCCCCACCCTCATTGTTCCCGCCCGTCCTCACCCGCACCCCGCGTTCCACCTCCGTCACCGTAATCCGAGCCTTCGCAACCGGCGCCCCATCCCGCCCATTCACCGCCACCCCCGTCACCCGGTACACCTTAGCCGGACTCGCCGCCGCCGGAGCCCCCCAAGCCGAGGTCGTCAATCCAAGCATCAGCCAGCAGGGAACTAGCAATCCTCTAAGGTTGAGCGGAATCGTCATCCTGAGCGAAGTAAGTCGCGCCTCATGCGACTGACGCAGTCGAAGGACCCCGAAGAAGCCAATCCCACCCCGACCTCCAGCAGACTCGCGCGAAGATCCATCCGCACTCTCCCGACCCGGCACCAGCACCCCTGGCTCCATCCCCGTACGCTGTCCCTCACCCACCTTAGCCGTACATTTCACCACGTTTTGGATCACATCCACCATCACTGAATCGCCTCCACCCGCTGCAACTCCAGGTCGAGACTAGCCTTCGCCCCCGCCGTCACCTGCGTCTGTCCGCCCCCCGCTACATGCCCCGCAACCTCCGGATTCCGCAAATCCCCCGGAAACCGATGGTCGAACGCCATCACCGTGTACCCGCCTGGAGGAACCCTCATCTGATACGTTCCATCCGCCGCAATCGTCGCTGTATACAAGGGAGTTAGGCTAGGCTCATGCGGAATCAGGTAGACGAACCCCCGGCCCGGAGTGCCCCCCTGACGCACCGTTCCCGTCACCTGCCCAGTCGCATTGCTCACCACCACCCGCAGCACATCCGTCCCCGCCCCGGAGGCCACCGTCAGGCCCTGTGTCAGCAGATCCGTCGTCCCATAGCTCGCCCGCTCCACAAACCACGCCCCACCCGCCTGCGCCGACAACCGGTACCGCCCAGCCCCCGGCTGCAACGCAAACGTCTTATCCGGCATCGCCGTCAGCCGAACATCCCCCATTCCAGCCTCGCCGGAGTCATCCAGATCTCTCAGGTAAAGGTTGAGATTCTGCGCCGTAGGCATTGTAAGAGCCGCATTTGCACCCGGAATAGTGTTGTTGGCAGCCGTCGTGTTCGCAGACGTGTCCACCACCACCTGCACCGGAATCGAGGGCAGCTCCGTCAAGTGCAGCTCCAGCCCGCTCACCGGCTTTCCCGCCACCGTGACATGTCCGTCCGCCTCCATGCGACGCTCCCGCGACTGCTCAATCGCATGCAGTTGATAGTTCCCGGACGGCAGCTCCACCTTGAACTCCCCCGGCGTCCGCGTGCTCTGCGCAAACACCGTAAACGAGCTTCCACCGCTCGTCTTCACCACCACCCGCACGTTCCTGACCCCGTCGGAGCCTCCATCCGCCCGGAACGTCACCGGGTATGCCACCCCCGTCTTCACCTGCAGATCGATCTTCCGCTCCTCCCCCGGCCCCACCATGAAGGTTGTGGAAGCATCACTTCCATTCGCCTCCGGAAACCGCTGAGCCAGCACGGCTTCTCCCGTCTCACCCGCCCTCGGCATGTACCGCACCATCACCGCATACCGCCCCGCACTCTCATCGAACCGGAACTCCCCGCGGCTGTTCGTCTGCGCCGCCCCCACCGGCATCAGCCGGCTGGACATCTCGGAAGGGGTCTCCCGGTAAATCGTCAGCGATACCTTCGCCATCGGCTGCCGGTCGCTCCCAAGCACCACCCCGGTCACCAGCGCATTCGGGTAAATCCTGAATTCTAAAGGCTTTGTCACATCGCTCACAGGCTGCTGACCCAGCGCCTCCATCGCATCCAGCGCCGCCGAATACCCCGGCTTCGTCACCTTCACATACGCCTGCGGAGTATTCGTCGCCCCCGCCTGCGCCGCATTCGGCACAAAAGCAGGGAACTCAAACCGCCCCAGAGAATCCGTCAGCACCGCCCGTGAATTCAAATTCACCAGTGCCCGCCCCACCGGCGCCCCATTCACCGCATTCACCACCCGCCCACTCACATTAACCGCCGCCGCCCCCCCATCCCCCTGCGCCACCGCACCATGCACCATAAAAATAAGCCCCACCACCCCCCACCCCCCAACCCTCGCCATCACACGCCCCATACGCCTCACCATATAACGTTGACGCAGCTCCATCATCTACGTAACTTTTTGTGCAACTCAGTCAGAGTTTACGTCCGATAATGCATGTTATGTATAGCTCTCATGCCCGCAAGTTCAACCTTCTCTTCCACATCCTCTTTTCATCCTGCCGTCACCCACACGATGGTATCCTCGTCTCAATTCTGTCATCTGCAACCGATCCTAACGAAGTGCTTCCCCGCGCCGACCGTGCCGGGTTCCGCCCTCATCGTCCGGGTCCTGTACCGTTCGGCCAGCCACGCGCACCTTTGCCGCTTTGGCCCGCACCTTGTTCCACGCTGAGGAGCTCCCCTTCGTGTCCATCTTCGTTCGTCTCTCCGGCCTCGTTCTCGCTGCCTCGTTCCTCACCGGCTATCCCGCCACCTCCGCCGCGCAGACTGCACCGCAGTTGATCCCGTATACGGTTAAAGTCGTGGCTGGTGGTGGCGCTGCCAGCATCGCTGCCGGAGCCGCCTGTCCTTCCTCCGGCCTCACTGCCACCGACGCCTTCGGCGATGGCTGCCTCGCCACCGAGATCCAGCTCACCTCCCCCCGTTACGCCATTGCCGATTCCGCCGGCAACATCTTCTTCAGCGATTACACCGCCAGCCTCATTCGCCGCATCGACGCCCTCTCCGGCGTCGTCTCCCTCGTCGCCGGCGGCGCAGCCACCGCCCCCGCCGCCGGCGCGTCCTGCGGCACCCTCACCTCCTTGGACGCTCGCGGCGACGGCTGCCTCGCCACCGGCGTCAAGCTCTCCCATCCCGTCGGCATGGCCTTCGCCGCCAACGGCGACCTTTACTTCGGTGATACCGGCCTCGCCGAGATCCGCAAGATCTCCGCCACTGCCGGCCTAGTCAGCCCCACCGGCGTCATCTCGCTCGTCGCTGGCAATCTGGCCACCACCTTCGGCTACACCGCCAACTTCGGCACCACGACCATCAACGCCGCCACCGCCAGCTACCTCGACGCCCCCTACGACCTCGCCTTTGACGCCTCCGGCAACCTCTACGTCGCGGAAGAGTTCAAGGAAGCCCTCCTCGTCATCAACACCAACGCCACGACCACCACCACCGTCACCGGTGTCTCCATCCCCCCCGGCACCATCGCCAAAATCACCGGCGCGACGAGCGGCGGCAGCTCTACCTGCCCCAACTCACCCGCCAGCACCAACGGCTGCAACTTCGGCCTCTTCACCAGCGGCGCCTCCGCCAACAGCTCCCTCATCGACGCCCCATACGCCCTCGCCGTAGACCCAACCGGCAACGTCTACTTCGCCAATGAGTTCAACGCCAACATCGGCAAGGTCTCCCCCGCCGGCATCCTCACCAACTACGCTGGCATCCAGGGCACCGTCGGCAAGGTCCTCAAGCGTGGCGCAGCCGGCAGCTTCGGCATCGGCAGCTCCTTCGGCGTTGCCGTCGATCCCCTCTCCAATCTCTACATCACGGACGCCAGCAGTGGCGTCATCTGGCGCGTCGATGGCGCAAGCCAGCTCATGTACCCCATCGCCGGAGGAGCCACCACCTTCTGCGCCAATGCCACCGATGCCTACGGCGACGGCTGCCCCGCACTCCAGGCCAAGTTCGGCTCCAGTGGCACCACCTTCGCCAGCACCGCCGCCCCCGGCCCTGGCATCTTCGGCATCAACGTCGACGCCTACTCCAATCTCCTCGTCGGCGATACCGTCTCCGCGCTCATCCGCCAGGTCTCCTCCGGCACTCAGTTCGGCACCGTCGGCCTCAACGCCCCCACCCAGACCGTAGACATCCACTTCGCCGTCTCCGACCAGCCCTCCACCTATACCCTCACCGCCGGCTCCACTAACTTCACCCTCGGCACCGCCGCCTGCACCGCCAACTCGGACGGCACCACGGATTGCCTGCTCCCCATCACCGCCACCCCCTCCACGCTCGGCGCCTTCACCGGAACCCTGCAGGTCAAATCCACTCTCGGCGCGACCGCCTCCTTCCCGCTCTCCGGCACCTTCGTCAGGACCCCCGCGACGCGCACCTCGGTCGCCGTCGCCAGCACCGGAAGCACCGCCTGCTCCGGCACCACCACGTACTCCACGTCGGCCCCCCTCACCCTTACCGCGACCATCATCTCCAGCGGCACGCCCACGGGCACCGTCACCTTCTTCGCCAACGGCACCCAGGTCGGCCCCCCGCAGCCCGTCGCGGCCAACGGCACCGCCACTCTCACCAACACCTTCACCACCGCGAACACCTACTCCATCACCGCCACCTACAGCGGTGACAGCTACTTCACCTCCTCCACCTCGCCCGGCACCAGCATCATCAGCTCCGCGCCCACCTTCACCACCGCCTCCGTCGCCGCCGGTCAAAGCACCGTCGTCGCGGGCCAGACCGCGCTTTACAGCTTCAACCTCGTGCAGAGCGTCTACGCCGGCAGCATCGCCTTCACCTGCTCCGGCCTCCCCGCAAACTCCTCCTGCTCCTTCAGCCCCGCGACCATCGTCGCCACCGGCTGCTCCGCCACCAACACCGTCGCCATGAGCATCGTCACCCAGCAATCCCCCCAGGTCATCCCCGCCTCCTTCTCCTTCGGAGCCCGTGGAGCCTGGTCCTTGCTCGGCATCCTCCCCGGCGTCTTCCTCGCGACGCTTATCCAGCTTTGCCGCCGCCGCACCTCGCTCCGGTTCGCTCAGTTCGGCATGGCTCTGGCCCTGCTGCTGATCACCTCCGGCCTCGCCGCCTGCGGAAGCTCCACAGCCATCGCCCCCACGCCCTCCGGCACCTATACCGTCACCGTCACCGCCACCGGATCGGCCGGTTCCACCGCAGCCTTCTCGGTCCCGCTCACGGTTAAATAACTTCTCTGCCCTTTTGGCCCGGCGGAGGCACTCTCCTCCGCCCTCGTCCCGCACCATGCCTCACGCTTCACCCGTACCATCAGGAGATTCACTGGATGCAATTCCCTTCGAGCAAGCTCAAGCGCAACGCCCGCACCGCCGCTTCCAAGTCCTCCCGCCTCTCGCGCCACGCTGCCACCGCGCTCTTCACCCTGCCCTTCGCCGCGCTGCCCTTCACACTTCCCTCCGCGGCCTTCGCCCAGTCCGCCACCACCGGAGCCATCGGCGGCACCGTCACGGACGCCTCCGGCTCGCTCGTTCCCGGCGTCTCCGTCACCATCACCTCTGCGGAGACAGGAGCCTCCCGCACCGTCAAGGCCAACGACTCCGGCGAGTATCGCGTCACCGACCTCACCCCCGGCACCTACACCGCCTCCTTCACCTCCTCCGGTTTCGAGACCTCCGTCGAAAACACCATCGTCGTCACCGTCGGCGGCCTCTCCAACGTCTCGCCGCACCTCAAGGTAGGCTCCGTTGCGGACAAGGTGGAAGTCACCGACGAAACCCCGCAGCTCCACAACGACGACGCCGCCATCTCCACTACCATCGACCAGAACGCCATCGATAACCTCCCCATCAACGGCCGCCGCTGGTCCAACTTCGCCCTCCTCACCCCCGGCGTCGTCTCCAACTCAGACGGCTTCGGCCTCCTCAGCTTCCGCGGCATCAGCTTCCTGCTCAATAACTCCACCGTAGACGGCGCGGACAACAACCAGGCCTACTTCTCGGAAGAACGCGGCCGCACCCGCGCCTCGTATTCGGTCTCCCAGTCCGCCGTGCAGGAGTTCCAGGTCAACACCTCCAACTACTCCGGCGAATACGGCCGCGCAGCCGGCGGCGTCATCAACACCGTCACCAAGTCCGGCGGCAACCAGCTCCATGGCGAGCTCTTCTTCTACGACCGCGACAACGACTTCGGCGCAACCAACCCGTACACCACCCTCACCACCCAGGTCGGCACCACCAACAACTTCCAGACCCAGGTTTACAAGCCCAAGGACTGGCGTAAGCAGTGGGGCTTCGGCGCAGGCGGACCGCTCATCCACGACAAGCTCTTCTGGTTCTACTCCTACGATCAAAGCCGCCGGAACTTCCCCGGAACCGGCCGCGCCTCGGACCCCGCCCACACCTTCGCCGCGTCGGACTCCATGCTCCCCAACGGAGCCGCCTGCAGCGGTGGCGCCTTCACCCCCACCGCCACCTCCGCCCCCGGCGACCCCTACGCCTGCTCGGAAGCCAACGCCCTCGGCGTCAGCTACCAGGCCGGCTCCGCCTACTACCAGCAGGGCCTCGGCATTATCTCCTCCTTCCTCGGCGCGGTTCCCCGCGTCTCCGACCAGGTCCTCAACTTCCCCAAACTCGACTACCAGATCAACGATAAGAACCGCCTGACCCTCCAGTACAACCGCCTCCGTTACAGCTCCCCCGCCGGCGTCCAGACCCAGGCCTCCAACTTCTATGGCCGCTCCTCCTTCGGCAATGACTTCGTCAAGGAAGACTTCGGCATCGCCCGCCTCACCACCGTGCTCAGCTCCAGCATGGTCAACTCCCTGCTCTTCCAGTACGGCCGTGACTTCGAGTACGAAAGCTCCCAGGCCCCCCTGCCCAACGAGCTCCCCATCGCCGGCTCCATCCCCGGCGACCCCCTCGCCCCCGTCGCCGCGCCCTCCATCCAGATCGGGTACGACTTCGACCTCCAGGGCTTCAACATCGGACGCCTCTACTTCGGCGAGCGCCGCGCCCTTCCCAACGAGCGCCGCATCCAGGGCGAGGATTACGTCACCTGGAGCCACGGCTCCCACGTCACCAAGGCCGGCCTGGAAGTCAACCGCGTCTTCGATTACGTCGACAACCTCTATGAAGAGGGCGGCTCCTACAGCTACGACTTCAACTGGGACTTCATCGCAGACTACCTCCACGCCACCACCGGCGTCGGCGGCGCCGGTTACAAGCCGCAGTACTACTCCTTCTCCCAGGGCTTCGGCAACCCGCGCCTCTCGCTCGCCACCACGGACTACGCCGGCTTCCTCACGGACAACTGGCGCGTCACCCCGCGCCTGACCCTCACCCTCGGCGTCCGTTACGAGTACGAGTACATCCCCCTCAACCCCCTCATCAACACCGGCGGATCCACCGGCACCGGCGGCGCGCCCGTCCCCCAGACCGCCAACCAGCCGGACGACCGCAACAACGTCGGCCCCCGCGTCGGCTTCAACTACAACCTCTACGGCGACGGCAAGACAACCCTCCGCGGCGGCTACGGCATGTACTACGGCCGCATCATCAACTCCAACATCATTCAGACCTATCTCCTCTCCGGCGGCACCGGCAGCCAGATCGCCCTCACCGCCAACGGCAGCCTGCAGTGCCAGCAGTTCCCTGCCATCCTCGCCACGCCCCAGCAATACGTCGCCGCCTGCAACGCCGGCGGGTACTCCAGCACCATCGCTTACCTCGACAAGCACCTCCAAAACCCCCAGGTCCACGAGTTCGATCTCGCCGTCGAACAGAGCCTCGGCTGGAACACCGTCTTCTCCGCCAGCTACCTCGGCTCCCTCGGCCGCGAGCTCGCCGCCGCTGTAGACCAGAACGTCCTCCCCGCCACCCAGTCCACCACCTTTGAGGTCCTCAACAACGCCGCCACCACCCCCGGCTACATCACCTACCCCCACGGCGGCAAGCCCCTTCCGCTCCTCAACAACAGCTTCCACACCTATAAAAAGTACGTCTCCACCGGCGCCCTGCCCTTCCCCTCCTACTACCACGTCCTCGACTTCAAGAGCCAGGTCAACTCCAGCTACAACGCCCTCGTCTTCGCCGTCAACCACCGTTACTCGGACAACTTCTCCCTCCTCACCAACTTCACCTGGGCCCACGCGCTGGACGACAACCCCTACCTCAGCACCGGCTTCGGCAGCGCCAGCGAGCTCCTCGACCCCCTTAACCCCAAGGGCGAGCACGCCAACTCCGTCCTCAACGTCAAGCACCGCTTCATCGCCGCCGCCACCTACCGCACCAACTTCAGCGGCCTCAACAGCTGGAAGCGCGAGCTCTTCAACGGCCTCGGCATCGCTCCCATCCTCCAAATGCAGAGCGGCCTCCCCTACAGCGCCGGCACCGCCAACAGCGTCTCAGGCGGCCTCTATGGAGGCATCATCGGCGCCGGCGGCACCGCCCGCATCCCGGACCTCGACCGCAACGCCTTCAACATGCCCAAGACCGCCGTCGTCGACCTCCGCCTCTCAAAGTCCTTCTACTACAACCCCGGCACCCAGCACCTCCGCTTTGAGGTCCTCGCCGAAGCCTTCAACCTCTTCAACCACCAGAACATCACCTCGGTCAACACCCAGGCCTACTGCGTCACCAGCTCTCCCTCCACGCAGGTCGCCGCCACCGCTCTCGGCTGCACCGCCCTCAACGCCCCGCCTCCCACCGGCAACCCCACCAGCACGTACTACCTCGTCGGCAACCCCGCCTTCGGCACCTACCTCAACTCCAACTCCAACACCCTCCTGACCCCCCGCCAACTCCAAATCGCCGGCCGCTTATACTTCTAATGAAGCGTAGGGGAGCCATCATGACCATTGAGATTCATCAACCCGAACTCGAAGCCATCATCGAACAACGGATGGCCACCGGCCGTTTTCAGAGCATCGAGGACGTCCTGATGGACGCGCTTGGCTCTTCACAGCGCAAACCTCCAGTGGACCTTGAGAATGCCACGGGTGCCTTGCTGGTCGCCGCGATGCAAAGGTCACCTTACAAGGAGATCGACCTCACGCCCGACCGCTACCAGATGCCAGTGCGCGATGTAGAGTTCTGATGGCATGGCTCTTCGATACCAATGTCCTCTCGGAACTTCGCAAGCCTCGGCCTGATCCCCGCGTCGTTCACTTCATCTCAAACTGCAAATACACAGAGATGTACGTCAGCACCGTGGTCCTGGCTGAACTCCGATTCGGCATCGAGACCTTCACCAATCCCGTTCAGAGAGTCGCGCTCCAGAGTTTCCTCGATCAAATCGTTCGGCCAATGTTCGATGGCCGCGTACTCGGCATCACCGAAGACATCATCCTGCGTTGGCGTCTCATGGTCGACGACGGCCGCAAGTCCGGTCGCACCTTCTTCCAGCCAGACCTCTTCCTCGCCGCCACCGCCCTCCACCACAACCTCACTCTTGTCACCCGCAACGTCCGTGACTTCACCGGCCTCCACCTCCCCATCCTCAACCCCTGGGACACCCCATAGCCATGCGTCCCCATATCCCCCTGCGTCGTCATAAGTCTTAGAGGTCCGAGCATTGCCCCCGTCCCGCCTGACCACCCTCGCTCTTACGCTCCTCCTCGCCTTCCCCCTCGCCGCCCAGAACGACCCCACCCCCACCCTCCGCGTCAACGCCCGCCTCGTCGTCCTCGACATCGTCGTCACCGACGCCGCCGGCCACTCCGTCGACAATCTCTCCGCCAAAGACTTCGCCGTCTTTGAAGAAAACAAGCCCCAGCGCATCCGCTCGCTCGAGCCCCCCACCTCCCACGCCCTCCCCGCAGAAACCATCGCCTCCGGCATCTCCGCCGCCTTCGACCCCGCGCACCCCGCCACCTTCGGCCGCTCCCCCGCAAACATCCTCGTCCTCGACCAGCTCAACACCCACTTCGAGGACTCCTCCTTCGCCCGCCGCTCCCTGCACGACTTCCTCGCCACCCAACCCGCACTCCTCCCCCAGCCCACCACCCTCCTCACCCTGTACGACAACCGCTTCAAAACCCTCGCCCCCTTCACCCGCGACCGCGACGCCATCCTCCGCGCCCTCGCCGCCGCGCCAACCGAGTACGCCTGGCGTCTCGAAGTCAACGGCAAAGCCGACCACGGCCCCCTCGAACGCCTCGACCAGTCCCTCCGCGCCCTCGAAGAGATCGCCCAGTCGAACGCCGCCATCCCCGGCCGCAAGAACCTCATCTGGGTCGGCGGAGGCTTCCCCACCCTGGACCCGGAAAACATCGACTCCGGCGATGCCAAAGAGGTCAAAGACACCCTCCAGCACGTCACAGACGTCCTCCTCGACACCCGCGTCACCCTCTACGCCATCGACCCCACCAGCTCCGCCGCCAGCGTCAGCGAGATCACCGACGCCTCCCAGATGGCCTTCGCCCAGGCCGCCGCGGACTCCTCCACCGGCTCCATCGACCCCTTCAACGCCAACGAAGACTTCGACCGCCTCGCCCCCATCACCGGAGGCCGCGTCGTCCGCGGCATGAACGATATCGCCCACCAGATCGCCTCCGCCTCGAACCTCGGCGCCAACTTTTACACCCTCGCCTACTCCCCGGACTCCACCTCTGAATCCGCCTCCCAGTACCGCCGCATCCGCATCGATTGCCTCCGCCCCGGCCTCACCATCACCACCCGCGCCGGCTACTACTCCGGCCAGTCCCAGCAGGAAAAATCCACCGCCACCGCCGCATACGACCTCACCACCGCCGCCGAATCCCGCCTCCCCCTCAACGGCCTCCACCTCACTGTAGAGCCGGACAAGGAACCCGCCTCCCCACCCTCCACCTGGCTCCTGCACGTCAACGCCTCCGCCCTCACCTGGAAAACCAGGTCGGACGGCTCCTCCACCGCCAGCGTCTACGTCCTAGCCGCCTCCCTCGATGGCAGGGGCAAACTCATCGCCCACACCCTCCACGGCATGACCGCCCAGGCCCGCCCCGGCACCAACCTCGCAGACCCCACCCGCCAGGCCTCCTTCCTCCTCACCGCCCCCCCATCGTCGCCGAAGGCAGCAACCCTCCGCTTCATCATCCGCGACAGCGCCACCGGCCGCATGGGCTCCGTCGATCTCCCAAAACCCGCCCTCCCCACCAACCACTAACATCGGGTGCCCCATCCTCGAACGACGGTCCTACCGTCGGGCAAGGTGGGGTATCGGGGAAAGCCCGACGCCGTTGCCTCTCGCCTTCTCCCATCAAAGAGAAAAATCGTCAT
>CAXSZW010000005.1:0-93191 GCA_964242025.1 uncultured Acidobacteriaceae bacterium | reverse complement strand
AAGCCGCGCACTCTGCGGCTTACGCAGTCGAAGGACCCCGAAGAAGCCCATCTCATCTCAACCTCCAGCAGGCTCGCGCAAGAATCTCAAACGACTCTCCGGGTGCCCCATCCTCGAACGACGGTCTCACCGTCGGACAGGGTGGGGTATCGGGCGAAAGCCCGACGCCGTTGCCTCTCGCCTTCTCCCATCAAAGAGAAAAATCGTCATCCTGAGCGAAGTAAGCCGCGCACTCTGCGGCTTACGCAGTCGAAGGACCCCGAAGAAGCCCATCTCACCTCAACTTCCAGCAGGCTCGCGCAAGAATGTCAAACAACTCTCCGGGTGCCCCATGCTTTTCGCAGTCTCATCGCGAATAGGGTGGGGTATCGGCAAAGCCGACCGCATTTCCTCTACCCCGCCACACCCCCCCCCTCCTCAACCACACCCCCACGCTGCTCCTCACCCACCATAGCCACACCAAAAACCACAACTTCAACCCAATCCACCACACAAAACCGTGTGGATCACCCCGTCACCCACACCCCCTATACTCGTCTCCATGACCTCCCCCCGCCTCCTCGCAACCCTCCTCCTCGCCGCCACCGCCCACGCCCAGACCGCCCCCACCCTCTACACCTACCCTGGCTCCCTCACCCCCCTCTACACCCTTGTCAACAAAGCCCAGAAGACCATCGACATGACCATGTACGAACTCGTCGACACCACCTTCTCCGCCGATCTCGTCGCCGCCTGCAAGCGCGGCGTCAAGGTCCGCGTCATCCTCGATCAGAACCTCGAAAAAACCTCAAATGCCGCCGCCTACAAACAGCTCAACGCCACCCCCAACTGCACTGCCGCGTACGCCAACCCGCAGTTCCAGGCCACCCACCAGAAGTCCTTCATAATAGACGGCTTAACGGTGGCCATCCTCACCGCCAACCTCACCACCCGCTTCTACACCACCTCCCGCGACTTCGCCCTCGTTGAATCGAACGCCGCCGACATCGCCGCCATCCAAGCCACCTTCAACACCGACTTCCGATCCACCTCTGACCTCGCCTACAAACCCGCCCCCGGCGCCGACCTTATTTGGAGCCCCACCACCGCCACAACGGACCTCTTAGGCATCATCAACGGCGCCACCAAAACGCTGCTCCTCGAAAACGAGGAAATGGGCGCAGCCAACATCGTCTCCGCGCTCGAAGCCGCCTCGAAACGCGGCGTAGCCGTCCACCTCGCCATGACGGACACCGGCACCTATGACACTCAATTCAAAGCGCTTACCGCCGCCGGCTGCGGCCTCCACACCTACGCCAACACCACCACCGGCCTCTACATCCACGCCAAAGTCATCATCGCCGACTACGCCCTCCCCACCCAGAAGGTCTATCTCGGCTCCATCAACTTCTCCACCCCATCGCTCACACAAAACCGGGAGCTCGGCCTCTACCTCACCGACGCCCCCACCATCAAAAGCCTCAACACCACCCTCACCGCCGACTACGCCGGAGCCCCCGCCTTCTCCACGAAAACCCACAAAACCGTGGCAAAACGCCCGTAGCTACTGCTTCGACCCCTCTGAACCCTGCGTCTTGACTGGCATATTCTTCCCATGCTCCGGGTCGTACTCATGCTTCACCATCCACGATTTAAATTCCGCCACCGGCTCCGACCTCATACTCCCATTGGTCTTTGCGTAGGCAAAGTCCTTCACGTCTGTCTTCACATTGCACGTAAAGTAACTGCCCGTCTTCCCGAACACGGGCAGCAGCACCGTCAACTCTTTCCCCGGCTTCTTCCACTTCGCCGGATACGTCTCATACCCAAACGAAGCCTTCAGCTTATCCGAGCAATCGAAGCTGAAGTCCACCCCATGCGCCTCACCGTTCTCGAACAGATTCGCCCGGCCCTCGCCCTTGGCTTCCTCCTCCACCCGCGCATGGTAGAAGGTCGTCTCGCTGCGGTTGAAGATGTGAATGCGGAGGGGGTAGTCGGCAACATTCTTGCTTTCAGCCAACAGCAATGCCGGAACCAGCAGCGAGCCAAGAACGATCCGTCGTACGTAGCGCATAGATAAAAGATCTCCCGCACGCATCTTAGCGAACCTCGTTCTTCCAGCCCACAACAAAATTGCGAGAGTGTCTTTCACCGCAACATCCTCGCATCGTCATACAAGAAGGTCCTATACTCTCGTCATGGCAGCCTCGGCACATACCGCATCCCGCACCCGCCCGGCGGCCATCCTGCTCCTCTGTCTCCTGACCATCCTCGCCACCATCCTGCCCTGCTTCCACGCCCTCGCGTCTCGGCCAGCGCACCCCGCAGCCATGGCCACAATGGCCATGCCAACCTCTCAGACCGGCCCTCACGCCTGCTGCCCCCCCAATCCATCCCTCACCGCCCCGGCCCTCTGCTGCCAGACCCACCCCCAGCCCGCCACGTCCGTCCTGCCGACGTCCCAAGCCCTCGTACCGCCCGCCACGCCCTTCCGTCCCGCCGCCTTGACCCTTATCCCCACCCCCACCCTGTTCCTTGCGGCCTCCATCACCATCCCCAAGCCCCCCCTCCTCACCATCCTGAGAATCTGATCCAGCGCCCCCGTGCGCCCGCCTCGGCCCTCCCAGCCAAGCCACGATCACTCCTACCCACTCAGGATTCCCATCATGCTCTCGCTCCAGCGACGCCTCCTCGCGCCCGCCCTCGTCTTCGCCTCCCTGCTCACCCGCATCCAGGCACAAATGCCCGGCATGGCCATGCCCCCCACGCCAGGCGCCTCCCCCTCAGACGCCATGCCAAACGGCATGATGCAATCCCCCACCACCCTCGTCGCCGCCATCCTCCAGCACACCTCCTCCGGCACCACCGTCGAACCCCTCTCCTCCCCCGCGCCCATGTGGATGTCCTCCCACCCCCGCGCGGGCTGGACCCTCATGCTCCACGGCAGCGCCTTCCTCGCCCAGACCCAGCAGCACGCCGCCAACCCCCGCGGAGGCGACAAGCTCTTCTCCACCAACTGGGTCATGCCCATGGCGCAGCGCCGCCTTGGCCGTGGCCAGCTCACCCTCCGCGCCATGCTCTCCCTCGAACCCGCCACTATCACCGGCCGCTTTTACCCCGAACTCTTCCAGCAGGGCGAAACCGCCTACGGCCGTCCCATTGTCGACGGCCAGCACCCCCACGACTTCGTCATGGAACTCGCCGCCCTCTACGACCTCCACCTCTCCGAGCACGCCCTCTTCAGTCTCTACGCCGCCCCCGTCGGCGACCCAGCCATCGGCCCCACCGCTTACCCCCACCGCCTCTCCGCGTCGGAAGACCCCATCGCCGCCCTCGGCCACCACCAGCAGGACTCCACCCACATCGCCTTCAACGTCCTCACCGCCGGCCTCACCTGGAAGGCTCTCCGCCTTGAAGCCTCCGGCTTCCACGGAGCCGAGCCTGACGAGCGCCGCTGGCGCTTCCAGCCCTCCCCCAACGGCTTCGCCGTCGATAGCTACTCCACCCGTCTCACCCTGGCCCCCACCCCCAACCTCATCGCCCAATACTCCATCGCCCGCATCACCAGCCCGGAGGCCCTCTCCCCCCAGGACAACCAGCGCCGCCAAACCGCCTCCCTCATGTTCAACCGCCCCCTCGGCGCACACCATGACACCACCTCCATGCCGGGCATGGACATGTCCACCCCCGCCACCGGCAACTGGAGCACCACCCTCCTTTGGGGCCAAACCCTCACCCTCCCAACCGCGCCCACCCCTCAACCCAACTCCCTCGAAAACTCCTTCCTCATCGAGTCCCTCCTCAACCTACACACCCGCAACTTCCTCTTCACCCGGGTTGAAATTGCCGCCCGCACCAGCGAGCTCCTCGACGCCGGCTCAGCCGCTACTTCCCCGGAACATCCCATCGGTCACGTCCAGGCCTACACCCTCGGTTACGATCGCCAGTACCGCATCGCCCCCCACCTCCTCGCCGCCCCTGGCGTCCAGTTCACCCTTTACCGAACCCCGGACTCCCTCGCCCCCACCTACGGCCGCACCCCCTTCGGCGGAGTCGCATTCCTCCGCCTCCGCATCGCCGACTGAACTTCGCCGCAAACACGCAATCCACTCGCACGCTTCTCGCGTTATGCTCAAGGAGCACTAAAGTAACAGGGCACCCATTGGAGCATCCAATTCCTCTGCAGCCGATCAATCCGCCAGCCACCCGCATTCACCCGCCGTTCCGGGCCTCCACCGGCCTCCTCGGTTACCCTAAGTTCATGCGTCCCAGGCTCTACGTCGCCACCACCAACGCAGGCAAGCTGCGTGACTTCGCCCGCGCCACCCTTGGCGAAGCAGAGATCGTCCCGCTCCCCGGCCTCGCCGCCATCCCCGCCCCGGTGGAAGACGCCACCAGCTTTGAGGGCAACGCCCGCATCAAGGCCATCGCCTACTCCCTCCACGCCCCCGGCCACGTCGTCCTCGCGGACGACTCCGGCATTGAGATCGACGCCCTAGGCGGCGCACCCGGCGTTCACTCCGCCCGTTACGCCCAGCGCAGCGCCTTCACCGGCTCCGCCTTCACCAACCAGGATGCCCTCAACAACGAGTGCCTTCTCTCCGCCGCCAGCCACCTCGTGGACTCCCAGCGTCACGCCCGTTACCGCTGCGTCATCGCCGCCGCGCGAGACGGTGAAGTCCTCGCCTACGGCCACGGCTCGCTCGAAGGCTCCCTGCTCAAGGAGCCGCGCGGCGGAGGCGGCTTCGGCTATGACCCCCTCTTCCTCATTGAGGAACTCGGCCTGACCATGGCGGAACTCACTCCCGAATCCCGCATGCATTACAGCCACCGCGTCCGCGCCCTGGCCAGCCTCATGCCTCATCGCTGGCTCACCGCCAAAAGCCCCCGCCGCAGCCGATAGCCTCAACCACCTTCCAAGTCTCACAAACCCCGGTGCCCCATTCACCGCAGCCTCACCGCGATGAGTGGGATCACTGCTTTCAACCAGCCGCGCAACAAAATCGCACAAACCCGTCGATTACCGCCCACATCCCCCCGGTTTGATTGACCCCCGTCCCTCCACGGCGGAATAATCACGGTGCCGCAATCATTGCAACACCAAGCCGTACAGGAGTCCCGCATGGCCGCCGCCGCACCCGTAGCACCCCCTGATCTGGGCCGCCCCACCAAAGGCGTCCAGCCCCTCCGCGCCGGCCAGGGCCACTCCTTCCTCTGGCGACGCCTCCACTCCCTCTCCGGCATCATCCCCATCGGCGCCTTCCTCGTCGAGCACATCATCTCGAACTTCGAGACCTGGAACGGCCCCCTCGCCTACGCCCAGCAGGTCAAGTTCCTCAACGCCCTTCCCCTCGTCCGCATCCTCGAGTGGGGCCTCATCTTCATCCCCCTCGCCTTCCACGCCCTCTATGGCGTCTGGATCGCCTTCCGAGGCCGCGTCAACGTCAACGTCTACCCCTGGGCCAACAACTGGATGTACCTCACCCAGCGCGTCACCGGCCTCATCGCCTTCGCGTACATCATCCAGCACGTCTGGCGGCAGCGCTTCGCCGGCATCCAGCTTCCCGAGCACCCCGGCGCAGCCTTCCACAAGGTGCAGGTCGAACTCTCCAACCCCTGGATGCTCGCTATTTACGTCATCGCTATGATCTGCACCTGCTGGCACTTCGCCTACGGCATCTGGCTGTTTGCGGTCAAGTGGGGCATCACCCCCGGCGACCGCGCCCGCAAGCGCTTCGGCTATGTCTGCACCGCCATCGGCACTGCCCTCTGCGTCATGGGCCTCATCAGCATCTACGCCGTCGTCTACAAGTATCCCAACGCCCCCGCCGACGTCATGCCCGCCCAACCCGCTGGTATATCGCTGCCTGCCCCGATTTCCTCTACACCCGGCACCACCAATCCAACTCAGCCAGGTGCGGTCAGATGAGTTTCTGGCAATCGTTCGTCGAGGGTTGGGGATGGTTCGCTCTCTTACTGTTGAGCATCGGTTGCGACTGGTTGAAGCTCATGATTGTGAAGGATTTCGCAACAACAAACGGCTTCGGTCACATTCCTATGAACCCTTTTCGGAGCACTTCATTCGTACAGCGGCTCCGTAAGAGCTTGCCAGAGGGCCCACTCCGTAATTGTGTGAGGCTACTGGATTGGGTATCCGTCTCCTGCTATTTCGGGATGCTGATCCTCCTCGCCTTACCGTTGATCAAGAAGCATCTCAGATAGGATCTGCAAATGGCAGCAGCACCCCGCATCATGAATTCGAGATTTGTTCGGTGAGTTTCTCTCCGCTCATCTTCGGGATCATGGCACTAGGTGGAATCGTGTTTCTGGTTGGACTTGTTATTGCAAATGTCGCGGTTGTACAGATGTCCCACTGCCTCAACAGCAAGACCAAAGATGCGATGAAACTACGCTGGTGGAACTCGATCGGACATGGAAGCTCGCGAGTCATCGAGGGGTATTGCCAGTTCGCCTGGAAAGATAAGCGCCCCGAGAACCGCCTGCGTCTTGGTTACCGATTGATAACAGGTGGGCTAATAGCTTTGTTTGGTGCAAGCGTTGTAGGACAGGTTCTCCGAGGAAAAGGTTGATATGGCAGCAGCACCCCGCATCATCGTCGTAGGAGGAGGCCTTGCCGGTCTCGCCGCCGTCATCAAGATCGCCGAAGCCGGCGGCATCGTCGACCTCTTCTCCATCGTTCCGGTCAAGCGCTCGCACTCCGTCTGCGCCCAGGGCGGCATCAACGCCGCCAAGGACCTCAAGGGCGAAGGCGACTCCGTCCTCAAGCACTTTGACGACACCGTCTACGGCGGCGACTTCCTCGCCAACCAGACCCCCGTCAAGCAGATGACCGCCCAGGGCCCCGCCATCATCGACCTCCTCGATCGCATGGGCGTCCCCTTCAACCGCACCCCCGAAGGCCTGCTCGACTTCCGCCGCTTTGGCGGCACCCTCTACCAGCGGACGGCCTTTGCCGGGGCGACAACGGGTCAACAATTGCTCTACGCCCTCGACGAGCAGGTCCGCCGCTACGAGTCCGAAGGCAAGGTCACCAAGTACGAGGGCTGGGAGTTCCTCTCCGCCGTCCTCGACGAGAACGGCGCCACCCGCGGCATCTGCGCCATGGACCTCCGCTCCATGGAACTCCGCACGTTTCCTGCAGATTCGGTGATTGTTTGTACGGGCGGCATCGGCGCCATCTTCGGCAAGAGCACCAACTCCGTCGTCTGCACCGGCTCCGCCCAGTCCGCGCTCTACCAGCAGGGCGCCTTCTACGCCAACGGCGAGTTCATCCAGGTCCACCCCACCGCCATCCCCGGAGAAGACAAGCTCCGACTCATGAGCGAGTCCGCCCGCGGCGAAGGCGGCCGCGTCTGGGTGCCCCGCGATCGCAACGAGAAGCGCGTCGCCCGCTCCATCCCCGAGGCCGACCGGTTCTACTTCCTCGAAGAGTGGTACCCCAAGTACGGCAATCTCGTCCCGCGCGACATCGCCACCCGCGCCATCCATCGCATCGTCTACCAGGAAAACCTCGGCATCGACGGCGCACCCATGGTCTACCTCGATCTCACCCATCTCCCGCCCGCCCGCCTCAACAAGCTCGAAGGCATCCTCGAGATCTACGAGAAGTTCGTCGGCGACGACCCGCGCACCGTCCCCATGAAGATCTTCCCGGGCATGCACTACACCATGGGCGGCCTCTGGGTCGACTTCCACCAGCAGACCAACCTCCCCGGCCTCTTCGCCGCTGGCGAGGCCGACTACTCCATCCACGGCGCCAACCGCCTCGGCGCCAACTCCCTGCTCTCCTGCATCTATGGCGGCTTCGTCGCCGGCCCCAACGCCCTCGCCTACGCCAAGTCCCTCAAGCCCGCCCCCGGCGACGGTGGCCACGCCGCTGAACTCTCCCGCCAGCGCGAAAAGAACGCCGCGCTCTTGTCTTCAACCGGAACGGAGAACCCCTTCAAGCTCTGGCGCGAGCTCGGCGAGACCATGACCAAGCACGCCACCATCGTCCGCTACAACAGTGGCCTCGACGAGGCCGACGCCAAGCTCGTCGAGCTCCTCGCCCGCTACAAAAACATCAACCTCTCCGACAAGAGCCAGTGGGCCAACACCAGCTTCGCCTTCACCCGCCAGCTCTACAACATGCTGGAGCTCGCCCGCGTCATCGTCCAGGGGGCCCGCCAGCGCGACGAATCCCGCGGCGCCCACTACAAACCCGACTTCCCCAACCGCAACGACGACCTGTTCCTCAAAACCACCAAAGCCGCCTTCAAGGACGGAGCTCCCGCAATCACCTTCGAGGACGTCGACATCTCCCACATCAAACCCCGCCCCCGCGTCTACAGCTCCACCTAGACTCGTGGTCGTGTTTAGGGCACGGCTTCAGCCGTGCCGTACGTGTCTCACAGAAGAACCGGGGCTTCAGCCCCCGAGGGCAATGCACAATGGCCACCAACGGCTCCAGCACCCAGAAGACTATCCGCGTAGAGATCAAGCGCCAGGCCAACCCGGACGCCCCCGCCCGCACTGAAAAGTTCGAGATCCCCTACCGCCCGAACATGAACATCACCTCGCTCCTCGGCGAGATCGCCGCCTCCCCTTACACCACGGACGGCGCAGAAACCACCGCCATCGCCTACGACGCCAACTGCCTGGAAGAGATCTGCGGCTCCTGCGCCATGCTCATCAACGGCAAAGCTCGCATGGCCTGCTCCGCCCTCGTAGACAAGCTCGATCAGCCCATCACCCTCGCCCCCCTTTCGAAATTCCCGGTTGTCCGCGACCTCGCCGTCGACCGCTCTGTCCTCTTTGAAAACCTCAAAGCCGTCAAAGCCTGGGTCCCCATCGACGGCACCTACGATCTCGGCGCCGCCCCACGCCAGTTCCCCCAGATTCAAGAGCAGCGCTACCCCTTATCCAACTGCATCTCCTGCACCATCTGCATGGAGGTCTGCCCCCAGTTCAACGATTCAACGTCTTTCGTCGGCGCAGCCACCATCGCACAGGTCAAGCTCTTCAACATGGACCCCGCCGGCTCCGTCCTCAAAACCGAACGTCTCCGCGCCCTCGCCGGCGACGGCGGCGTCCAGGAGTGCGGCATGGCCCAGAACTGCGTCGCCGCCTGCCCCAAACAGCTCCCGCTCATTGAAGCCATCTCCGACGTCTCCCGCGACGTAGTCCTCCAACAAGTCAAAGACTTCTTCACCCTTTAGTGTGGTGTCTTAATTCATTGAATGAGCAGCCGTCATTCTGCCAAGGCGAAATCTCTGTATGCACTCTGAACCCTCGCAAGTCATGCTTTCATCACTTGATCCACTCAGCCCTTGCCCTTCGCTCGCAGTTGAGCGATCCTTCTAGTCATCCACTGCACGTCATCGATGGCTTCATCGCTTACGGACTTCAAACGCTGGCGTCGTTGCTCGCGAATCTGGGGAATCGTTCCTTTGATGGGCATCCAGCTCTTCTCCGTCTTTTGAGCAGCGTCCAGAACTTCTTGAGTCTTTTTCCTTACAATCTCTGGCTGAGAGTTGTCAGACGCAATCCTTCTCAGCTGAGCGTCAGCTTCGTCGGTCTGAGCATACGAAAGCGCAAATATCAGCGCAAGCTTTGCGTCTGTGTTCCTCTCATTCGCGAATCTTTCTCCCGCTGATTTTACCCATAGCTCCTCTCTCATAGAGAGCAAGATGTACATCAGTGACATTCGAAGATCTAAGACCATCGCGTGCTGCGGCACGGATACTCGAAAGGCTGGATTGTCTAAAATATGGAGCGCTGCCGATGTTACGTTGATGTCCTCAGTCGCTAGGCGATGCACGTCATTGAAGTAGGCTCCGCTCTGGGTATCGGATAAGTCGACGCGCAGGAGAGTGCCAGCCGCAAGGTCCCTGTCTGCTCTCGTCTTGGAAAGCGACAGAAGCAACTCGGTCCCGTCCGTAAAAAAGAAGGATGGGTCAGAATCGTCAAGCAATTCCTTTCGCAGAAGCGGTAGAGTGGCATCCGGAGCTGCCTTCATCTCGTCCCAGAAGAGATCCATCTCCTGTGACTTAGCCTTTCGGTCTGCATCCGAAATCCGCGAAGGATGAAAGTCATAAAGAGACACGACTCGTAAGTGCATCTCTGCCTGCGTCTGCGGAGCATGACGGACTAAGAGGCCCTGGGTAATTCCCACACCGGTCGGCAGAAGCCCGATCGCGAGCACCACGATACTTCTATAAATTAGCTGCAATGATTCCTCCGGCTCAAACACCAGGAAGTGTCAATCTTAAAGCCAAAAACTTGCTTACCGTCGACCATAACGGTGTAAAACACGTCTGTATAATCAGCGATGCAGTGGCGGCGTGGAAGGACACGCGACCATAAAGGTAAGTCAGCAATGACTTAGAGTGACAATGAGGGTAAGGCACTAAGGGCCCGACCGGAGTACCGGACAAGGGTTCAGATGTCACAGCCAACGATCCCGCGAAGACATGCCCTTCGACACGCGGGTGACTGATTCCCAAAAACTGTTGGAAAAGCCCCACGAGCTGGTATCGAGCCCAGCCCACTGCAAAGAATCAACCATCCTCAGCGCAAAGTTTCATCTGTACCGCTCCCGCGTTACCATCGCCCCATGCCCCTCTCCCGCCGCCGCTTCCTTCACCTCTCCGCCGCCACCGCCGCCGCGACCACCCTCCCCGCATTCTCTCTGCCTGCATCCCCCGCCGCCACCCCCGGCACCCTCCGTCTCATCTTCTTCACCGACACCCACAATCAACCCGAGCTCCGCGCCAACGAGGGCACAGCCCTCGCCCTCGCCAAAATCCGCGCCCTCAAGCCCGACCTTTGCATCCAGGGCGGCGACCACGCCATGGACCTCACCGCCGTCCCCCGCGACCGCTCCCTCATGCTCCTCGACCTCTACCAAAAGACCGAGCACACCCTCGACGGCATCCCCGTCCACCACGTCATCGGCAACCACGACGTCTTCGGCCGCGACCCCGTCTCCCAGGTCCCCACCTCGGATCCCCTCTACGGCAAAAAAGCCTTCGAGCAGCGCTTCAACATCAAAACCTACCGCTCCTTCGACCGCGCCGGCTACCACTTCATCCTCCTCGACTCCATCCAGATCACCCCCACCCGTCAGTTCGACGCCATGATCGACCCCGCGCAGCTCACCTGGCTCAAGCAGGATCTCGCCGCCACCCCCGCCGGCACTCCCATCATCATCGCCTCGCATGTCCCCATCGTCTCCGCCGCCCCCCAGTACGGCCCCCCGGACGATAAAGCCTCCAAAGCCGCCCTCGCCCAGGCCCTCACCAACCTCCACGGCTTCCTCCTCGGTAACGCATACGATGTCCTCGACACCCTCCACGGTCACAACGTCATCGCCGTCCTCCAGGGCCATACCCACATCAACGAGGTCGTCACCTGGCACGGCGTCCCCTTCATCACCAGCGGAGCCGTCTGCGGCAACTGGTGGCAGGGCTCCCGCTGGGGCACGCCGGAAGGCTTCACCGTTCTCGAGCTCGCCAACGGCAAAGCCCGCTGGCACTACGAAACCTATGGCTGGCAAGCCGCCAACCCCGCCCGTGATCCCTACGCCACCTAACCCAGCGCCCGCAAAAGCTCCGCCTCCACCTTGGGCCAGCACGCACTCTCCGGATCCACCACGTCAAAGTGATCCGCCCCCTCAATCATCTCCACCCGCACCGTCTCCCCAATCCGCCTCGCCCGCTCTGACCACCTCCCCGGAAGCCCCGGCGGAATCTGGTTATCCTCCGTTCCCTGCACCAGCACCTGCGGCACGTTGAACGGCAGCAGCTCCGCCGGATCGCCCGCCTTATACCGTTCTCCATATGCCGCCGGAGTTCCACCCATCAGCGCATACACCTCCTGCTTGTCGTGCGCAAACGTAAAGTACCCGCTCAGGTCGATCGTCATCTGGAGCCCCACCGCTCCCGCCAGCGCCACCACCCCACGCATCGCCAGCATCGCAGGCGGCTTGGCCACCGGACTCTCCGCCGGCACATGATGCCGTCCCGCCAGCCAGAACGCCAGGTGCCCACCGGCCGAATGCCCACTCACCACCAGCCTCCCCAGATCCAGCGGAAACTGCTTCGCCACCTCGCTCAGATACTCATACCCCGCCGCCACATCCTCAAACGTCCCCGGCCACCCGCCGCCCTCATTCCCCACGCGCCTGTACTCAATCGACCAGGTCGCCACGCCTTTCCGTCTTAGCGCCTCGCACAGATGCCCCGCGTACTCCAGCCCATACGCAGCCTTCCACCACCCGCCATGCACAAACATCACCACCGGAGCCTTCTGTCCCGCCGCCAGCTTCGGCACCCGCAGGTCCCCAAAGTTCAGCTCCCCCGGCCCGTAGTGCAGCCGATGGTCGGCAGGCGGCGGAACCCGGCTCAGCACATCCATCGCTCATTGCCCCGTCGGCTTCGTCAGGTGCGCCTTATCCGCCGCCGGCAGCGTGATGATCACCTCGCCTGGCCGCGTGTAGTGCAGCTCTTCCCGCGCCTCGTGCTCAATCGCATTCGGATCCATCTGCAGCCGTCCCACGTGCCCCCGCAGCGATTCATTATCCTGCTCCAGGTCATGCAGTTGCTTCGCCAGCGTCGTCGTCTCCTGCCGCTTCTTCTCGTACACCGTCAACCCATTCGGCCCAAACACCACGTGGTATCCCACCGCCACCGTCAACCCCGCCGCGGCCACCGTGGCAATACGCCGCCGCTGTCCCCAAACCTTCAGCGCCCAGCCCGCCCCGCGTGAGCTACCGGCCTTCCGTCGCGATCTGATAAAGATCCCCATAGTCACCCCCTAGTTGAAAGCCCCTCGGTACTTCAGTCAAGTGCGCAAACGTCCCCCCATCAGCCGGAACCAAGTTGCACACTCACCAATCGGGATGAGCCCCCCGCCGTCGCAACCGGCCGAATCTTGGTATCCTTACTTGGGTCGTACGGAACACGCGGTGCGGACACTCGGACACCCTCCGCGAAAGGCGCAAGTGCTCATTCTCTATATCCTCTCCGTGCTCTCGTTCCTCGCCCTCGTCTGGGCCGCGGTCTCCATCACCAGGCACATCCGCCGCAACGCCGCCCTGCCGCCCGCCCCCTCGGAGGCCACCCCGCAGGACCCCGTCCGTCCCTCCGCCATCCCCATCGGCACCCGTCGCAATCCCGTCTCCACCAGATCTCAATCCGATTGGGCCAACCTTGAAAAAGCCATCGGGGGCCACGATCTCGGCAATACCGACTATCCCCGCGCTCCGCGTCGCAACCCGCCCACCAAGCACAGCGCCTAAGCTCTTAGCCCTCGTACTCTGAAAGGATCGCTCTCGTGTCCATCGCCCGTTCGGCTTCCGCTCCCGCCTCACCCCGTCTCCACCAGTTGGATCAGTTCACCCAAACCCTCCCCGGCAAGGCCGTCCTCGCCCTCTCCGCCAGCCTCTTCATCGCTGCCTGCGCCCACATCTCCTTCCCGCTTCCCTTCACTCCCGTCCCCCTGACGCTCGGCAATATGGCCGTCATCCTCGTCGGCCTCTTCCTCTCCCCGGCCACCGCCTTCGCCGCCGTCATCCTGTACCTCGCAGAAGGCGCAGCCGGCCTCCCCGTCTTCAACCCCGGCGGCCTCGGCGGAGTCGCCCAGCTCGTCGGCCCCACCGGCGGCTTCCTCTTTGCCTATCCCTTCGCCGCCGTGGCAGCGAGCTTCCTTGTACGCTCCGCCGCGCGCCTCACCTCCCGCTTCGCCGCTGCCACGCTCGCCTCCACCGTCGGCACCGCCATCGTCCTCCTCTGCGGCGTCACCTGGCTCGGCACCCTGCTTCACCTTGCCCCTGCCACCGCCCTCAAAATGGGCATCGCCCCCTTCCTCCCCGGTGAGGTCATCAAAGTCCTCTCCGCCGCCGGCATCTATACCTCCATCCAACGCTGGCGCAAAGCTTAACCCGGCATCCACAAGAATTCCGCTGCCGGGTTCTTCCCGTTTCTCCTCCATCCCAGTTACGCCTTGCTTTGGCCTCACGCAGCCCGAACTCGACACCACACTCATCGCATCACCCGCTTAGAAGGACCTTTCTCTCCATGTCTGCATCCCCCGTTTCGCTCCAGGAAATCTCCATCGCCCACAGCCCAGACTCAGACGACGCCTTCATGTTCTACGGCCTCGCCACCCAGAAGATCCGCGTCCCCGGCTTCCGCTTCACCCACAACCTTACGGACATCGAAACTCTCAACCACCGCGCCATCGCAGACGCCCCGTATGACGTCACCGCCATTAGCTTCGCCGCATACCCCTACATGCAGGATCAGTACGCCATCATGTCCACTGGCTCCAGCTTTGGGGAAGGCTACGGCCCCATGATCGTCGCGACCAAGAAGTACACCATCGACGAAGTCAAAAAGCTCCGCATCGCCATCCCCGGCACCCTTACCAGCGCCTATCTCACCCTGCGCCTCTTCCACCCTGAAATTGAAACCGCCGTCGTCGACTTCGACAAAATCATCCCCGCCGTCGTAGCCGGCGAATACGACGCCGGCCTCCTCATCCACGAAGGCCAGCTCACCTACGCCCGCGACGGTCTCATGAAGATCCTTGACCTCGGCGCCTGGTGGCGAGAGCAAACCGGCCTCCCTCTACCCCTCGGCGGCAACGCCATCCGCCGGTCTTTAGGCCCGGAAGTGATGAGCCTGACGAACAAGGCCGTCCGCGAATCCATCCAGCACGCGCTCGACCACCGCGACTCCGCCCTCACCTACGCCATGCAGTTCGCCCGCGATCTCGACCCCTCGCTCGCCAGCCGATACGTCGGCATGTACGTCAATGAGCGCACCCTGGACATGGGAGAAGACGGCCGCGAAGCCGTCCGCAAAATCCTCACCATGGGTCACGACCGCGGCATCATTCCCCACCCCGCCAACGTCGACTTCATCACCTAAAACCCGCCCTCCTGTGCTATCCTTCTTGAGTGGTGGTTGAAGCGCCGCAGCCTCCCGGCTGCCCTTCCCAAGTCCGGTTTTACCTGACTCACCCAAACGGACGCGTAGCTCAATTGGCAGAGCATTCGACTCTTAATCGACTGGTTGTAGGTTCGATTCCTACCGCGTCCACCAAAAACTTTGCGTTTGCAACTCCAGAAGACCTGCCACCCGGCAGGTCTTCCTTATGATTTCGGCACCCTCCGCTGATGACCCTATCTCCTTCATAATGAACACTTTGCAGTCACCCCGTACTGAAACAAAGACTTTAGCTCACGAAAATCTACAGGTCCACCCATAACCCCACTCTTCTGAAGACTTTGCGCATAGGTGAGGGGAGGGTGGTACCCACCCAGACACCCTTACCATCCTTTCGATTGATCCTTTCGGGCCTCCACTTTCATATCATCCGCTCTGCCCCACAAACTGCATCTCCCAGCCCTGCCAAGGAACAACGAATGAGCCGCACCACCGCCACGCACGGAATCCTCCTCGCCACCCTCCTCGCCTCCGCCTCCGCCCAATCCGCCCCTCCCCCCGGCCCCACCCTCCCCTTCAGCATCAACGTCCTCAACCGCACCCGCACGGACGCCGTCAACTTCTTCAACGACGCCCCCTACACCACCACCTACCCCTACGTCGAACAACTCCTCCGCATCGCCGTAGCCCAGAAATTCAAGCACCTGGACTACCAGCTCGAAGTCTCCGAAAACAACGTCTTCGACGTCCCCACCACCTCCGTCGACCCCGTCACCGCCCGCGGCCAGCTCTTCCTCGGCGGCACCTACTTCGCCGCCAACGCCAACACCCTCCCCGTCGCCGCCAGCTTCCGCCAGGGCTTCCTCCGCTTCCGCGGCACAGGCCCGGACACCTCCCTCCGCGCCGGCCGCTTTGAGTTCTTCGACGGCCAGGAGACCACCCCAAAAGACCCCAGTATGCTCTGGCTCCAGACCAACCGCATCGCCCAGCGCCTCATCGGCAACTTCGGCTTCTCGAACGCCCAGCGCAGCTTTGACGGCGTTGAAGGCCACTACGGTAAAGCCTCATGGGACCTCACCGGCATGGCCGGCCGCGCCACCCAGGGCGTCTTCAACATGAACGCCAACCCGGAGCTCAACGTAGACCTCCAATACCTCGCCTACACCAAGAAGAACCTCCACGATCACCTCCTCTTCCGCGTCTTCGCCATCGATTACCACGATGGCCGCACCGGCGTCGTCAAGACTGACAACCGCGCCCTTGCCGCCCGCCAAGCCGACCACAAGAACATCCGCATCGGCACCTATGGCGCGGACATGATCACCACCATCCCCGCCGGCCCCGGCGCATTCGACTTCCTCTTCTGGGGCGTCCTCCAGAACGGTCAGTGGGGCCTCCTCAACCAGCACTCCGGAGCCTTCGCCTCAGAGGGTGGATACCGCCTCATCCACGTCGCCTCAAAACCCTGGCTGCGCGGCGGATACCTCCACACCTCCGGCGACCCCAACGCCGCCGACAACCAGCACAACACCTTCTTCCAGGTCACCCCCACCCCCCGCGCCTACGCCCGCTTCCCCTTCTACAACATGGAAAACTCCAACGATGGCTTCCTCCAGCTCATGGACAGCCCCTCTAAAAAGCTGGAACTCCGCTCCGACCTCCACTTCCTCCGCCTCGCCTCCGCCACCGACCTCTGGTACCAGGGCGGCGGCGCGTACGACAAGAATGTCTTCGGCTTCACCGGCCGCCCCGCCAACCTGCACAACAGCTTCGCCTCCGTCGTGGACATCAGCTCCGACTACGCCCTCACCCCCACCCTCAATCTCAACCTCTACTACGCCCACGCCATCACCAAGCAGGTCGTCGCCTCCAACTTCCCCACCGGTCCCACCGCCAACTTCGGCTACCTCGAACTCGTCTACAAGTGGGGCATCAAGCAGCGTCCCCTCACCAAATAGTTCGAATCCCCCAACCACAGTCCCAGCGGCACAGGATCGGCCCGCATCCTGCGCCGCAACACTCCCGTTCAACTACTTCAACGGAGCCGCGACACATTCAGCCCGCTCCCGGTGGGGACGAAGCAGAGCCAGCTCCTCCGGCGGATAGAACGCACGGGTGCCGTCAGAAAACGTCACGGCCACTCCACATCCTCGTGCACTACTCACCCGCGTCACACTGAGAAAATCGATTGGAATGCGCTTGATAGGCATGGAACCTCACGGAGCACCTGGAAGGTTTGGCGGCTACTCCGTCGGCCTTGCTGGCAAACGGACAGCCGCTCCTGGGACATATCCCGCTCTGCGTATCCCCAGACCTCAAACCTATGCCTCAAAGCACGAGGGGCTGCGTACGCCGGCTCACATAGCGAGCTTTCCCTAGAACGCCCCATCCGCAATCGGTCCAGCCCTCCGCAAAGCGACCCCAAAGGGGCTAAACCCCCATCACTTCGCCGGAGCCTCAAAGTACTTCGTAAAGAACCCCACAATCCGCTGCCGCGCGTCGAACCCATGCCACGGCTCCACCGTCGGTGATCCATAAATCCCCTGCGAAAGCGGCCCGTGGTTCTCCCGCGGATACGTCACCAGCTCCACCGGCACATTCTCCTGCCGCAGCGCACGATACATCTCCTGCGCCTGCCCCAGCGGATCGGTCGTATCCGCCTCGCCCTGCAGCAGCATAAACGGAGTCTTGGCATGCGCCGCGCCGGAAAGCGGACTCTGCCGCCACGCATCCTCGAAGTGCTCCCACGGCTTGCCGTAGTACCACCGGTCGTAGAACGACCCACCCTCCGTCCCATACTCGCTCTGCTGGTCGATCACCGGCGCCCCGCTGATGATCGCCTTGAACCGCGTCGTCTTCCCCTCCACAAACGCCGCCATCTCCCCGCCGTAGCTGTATCCCATCAGCCCCATGCGCTCCGCGTCGATCGGCTCCGTCTTCAGCACATAATCCACCCCCGCCATAATGTCCCGGTAGTCCGCCCCGCCCAAATCGTTATGGTTCGCCGCCGCAAACTTCACCCCGTACCCCGTACTCCCCCGCGGATTCGTCTCCAGCAACGCCCATCCATGACCCAAAATGAACTCGATGAACGGTGAGAAGTTGTCTCCATACGCGCCCAGCGGACCGCCATGCACCTCCACAATCAGCGGCACCTTGCCATGCTCCGCCTCGGGCGGCAGATACAGCAGCCCCTCAATGGGCAGCTTCTCGTTGGTCCACTTCAGCCGCTTCGGAGCGGTCACGTTCTTCACGCCCTCCGGCGTCAGCCTCGGCGTAGGCAGCACCCGCGTCTCCCCCGTCAGCGACGAGGCGTAATACATCGCCGGTCCATGCCCTCCACCCGCGCCCACAAACACCCATCCCGTCTCACCCTGGTTCGTCGCCGCCACATTCACCGTCGGCACCGGCAGCTTCACCTTGGTCGGTTTCCCTGCTCCCGGCGCAAACCGCAGCAGCTCGGTGTCGAACCCATTCGTCCCCAGCTCCACCGTCTCGCCATTCTTCAGAGACAACGGCTCCCCACGCCCAACGCTCTCCGCGAAGTCCTCCGTCAGATCGCGGATAGCCTTTGTCTCAAAGCTGTACTCGTACAAATCGCTGAACCCCGGCGGCGCGTCCTGCTTGGCTTGCCCAAGGAACAGAACCCGCTTCCCATCTCCGGACCAAACCACGGTATGCGCCGTCGGCGGAAGCTCCGTCACTTGCACCGGATGATCCCGATCCGCTACCTTCACTTGCCACGCCGTCATCGAAGGCTTCAGGTCGCCCTCATCGCCCGGAAGGTCCGTCAGCAGCAGCAGCGCACTGCTGTCCGGAGCCCACGCCGCCCCGCGCACATCCGGAGACACACCCGTCGTCGCCAGCTTCGCGCTCGCCACATCCAGCAGGTACAGCCTCATCCCATGCGCATCATGATTCGCCCAGTTCGCATCCGCCTTCGCATCCCGTTCCTTCTTCTCGCCCGGCGTCTGTGGATCATGCGCTGTAATCGCAATCGTCTTTCCATCCGGAGACACACGATACCCCGCCACATCGAGCGGCAGCGCCTCCACCTTCGCCTCCGCAGCCCTCTTCGCATCGTCCGGCTTCACCGGAGGCACCGCATCTGCGCGCTTGGAATCGTCAACCGCAGGCACAGCCTTCAGCTCGAACGCCTTCGCCTCCCCGCCCTCCATCGGCAGCCGGTAAAGCCCCGTATGCTCCCCCCTGTGCGCCGTGAACAGCACGCTCTTCCCATCCGGCATCCACTCGCCGTTCCGCTCACCCTGCTTGTCGCTCTCTGGCGAGTAGGTCAGTTGCCGCGGCTCTCCCCCCTCGACACTCGTTAACCAGAGATGCGCCTTCCCGCCGTCGGCAGTCGCATCCGTCACAGAAAACAGCACCCACTTGCCGTCCGGAGAAAGCTTTGCCCCGCTCATCGCCCGGTAGTGCCGGAGCTGCTCATTATCCGGAAACTTGTCCGCGGACGGTGCCGCCCCACTCTGCGCCATCCCGCAAGCACACGCCGTCACCCACGCACTGAGCGCGATTCCAACCCATTTGTCGATCATGAAAGATAGAGTAGCGCGAGCCGCGCCATTTCCAACCCAATCAGAACAAGGAACTTTTGGTGGGCGGTGAGGGACTCGAACCCCCGACCCTCTCGGTGTAAGCGAGATGCTCTAACCAACTGAGCTAACCGCCCGGCCTCATCCGCAACCGGCCTTCCCAAGTCTAGGCGACCCACGCCTTCAAGGCAAACCTGTCTCCGAGCCCTCCAATCCGGCACCCCCTCATGGTGAGGCTATCTACTCTGGAATGAAGACTTTGCAGGCACTCGCGTTGCAAACAGGGACTTTATTCGCACCAAACGTCAAAGTCTAGACCTAAGTCGAATATTTTGAAGACTTTACACACAGTGCGGAGGGGTGGTGGGGTACCTACTTCCACCGCCGGAAGATCAGAGAAGCGTTCGTCCCGCCAAACCCGAACGAGTTCGTCATCGCGTACTCCATCGCGCAATCCACGCCCTTATCCCGAACCAGGTTCAGCGTATTTCCCTCGTCCAGGTCCTCCAGGTTGATCGTCGGCGGAGCCACCTGGTCCCGCAGCGCCATCGCCGTCACCCCCGCCTCCAGGCTCCCCGCCCCACCCAGCAAATGCCCCGTCATGGACTTGGTGGAGCTCACCAGCGGCTGCTTCTCCCCAAACACTGTCGCAATGGCATGCGCCTCCGCGGCATCGCCCAGCGGCGTAGAGGTCGCATGGGCATTCAGGTACCCGATCTGCCCCGGCTCCAGCCCCGCACTCCTCAGCGCCAGCTGCATCACCTTCCGCACCCCGCGCCCATCCTCCGGCGGCGCATTAGGATGGAAGGCATCGCAGTTGGCCGCATACCCCACCAGCTCCGCCAGGATCGTCGCCCCCCGCGCCCGCGCCCCCTCCAGCTCCTCCAGCACCAGCACCCCCGCCCCCTCCCCCACCACAAACCCGTCCCGCCCCCGGTCCCACGGCCGAGACGCCCGCGCCGGCTCCTCATTTCTCGTGGAAAGCGCCTTCATCGCCGCAAATCCCGCCACCGAAAGCGGAGTCACAGCCGCCTCGCTTCCGCCGCAGATCATCGCATCCGCATCCCCGCGCTTGATCACGTGCCACGCCTCACCAATCCCATGCGCCCCCGTCGTGCAAGCCGTCGCACACGTCAGGTTGGGCCCCGCCGCCCCATATCGAATGGAGATCTGCCCCGAAGCAAGGTTGGCAATCGTGGCACTCACAAAGAACGGCGACACCCTCCCCGGCCCGCCCATCATCATCCGCCCATACTCCCGCTCAATCACCTCGAACCCGCCGATCCCGCTCCCTACATACACCCCCACCCGGTCCGCATTCTCCTCCGTCACCGCCAGCCCGGACTGCCCCATCGCAAACTCCGTCGCCGCCATCGCAAACTGAATAAACCTCCCCATCTTCTTGATGTCCTTGCGGTCGATGTACATCTCTGGCGCAAATCCCTTGACCTCACCCGCAAACCTGCAATCGTGCCGCGACGCATCGAAGAGTTGGACCGGCGCAATCCCGCTCTCCCCGCGCGTCAGCGCCGCCCACGTCGGCTCAGTCCCAATCCCGACCGGGCTCACCAGTCCTATCCCCGTCACCACCACTCGCCGCTGACCGTACATGGACCGAACCCTTTCCTACCCCCGTGTTACCGTTGGCTCCTCTCCTGGACGAAGCCGTAACCGCAAGAGAAACATACCTCATCGCTTGAGCCAGTGATAGCGTCGCAAAATCAGCTGACTTGGTGCTCCTCAGCACTCCATCTTCCTAGACCGTTACGCCCTGCTCCTTCCGCAAAGCAAACTCCTCCCAGAGTCGCCAAAAACGCGCTCTAGATTGCCCTCCTCTCCACCCGGGCACAGGCAAGTATTGTTTTCCTGTAAAACTAAATGATTCTGACACCATAAGCTCAACATTCAGGCTTATTTCACGGTTACAAGTCTTGACATTATTATCATCGACGGAATAATGTTCGCGTCACGCCATAAGTCGTTGCTGAACGTAGTTCTGGAGGTTTCTGATTTCCCATGCGCGCTCTTCCCCTTCTGTCTTCCCTGCTCGTTCTCGGCCTCCATGCTGCCGCCCTCTCCGCGCAATCCGTCACCCGGCTTCCCTACGAGGATCCCAAACTCCCCATCCAGCAGCGCGTCGACGACCTAATCTCCCGCATGACGCTTGAGGAGAAGGTCCCGCAGCTCATCAACACCGCCCCTGCCATCCCGCGCTTAGGCGTCCCCGCATATGACTTCTGGAGCGAAGGTCTCCACGGCGTCGCCCGCTCCGGCTACGCCACCCTTTTTCCCCAAGCCATCGGCATGGCGGCAACCTGGGATGCCCCCCTCCTCAAAGACATCGCCACCGTCATATCGACGGAGGCTCGCGCCAAATATAACGAAGCCATCCGCCACGATATCCACTCCATCTACTTCGGCCTGACCATCTGGTCGCCCAACATCAACATCTTTCGTGACCCGCGCTGGGGCCGCGGCCAGGAGACCTACGGCGAGGATCCCTTTCTCACCAGCCGTCTCGGCGTCTCGTTCGTGGAAGGCCTGCAAGGCACCGACCCCAACTACTATCGCGTCATCGCCACCCCCAAGCACTTCGCCGTCCACAGCGGACCCGAGTCAGACCGTCACCGCTTCAACGTAGACCCCACCCCCCACGACCTCTGGGACACCTACCTCCCCGCCTTCCGCGCCACCATCGTCGAGGCCAAGGCAGATTCGATCATGTGCGCCTATAACGCCATCGATAAAGCTCCCGCCTGCGCCAGCAAGGAGCTTCTCGGAGACATCCTACGCAAGGATTGGAACTTTAAGGGCTTCGTCACCTCAGACTGCGGCGCCGTGGACGACTTCTTCGAAGTCAAAGCCCACCGCTACTCCACTTCGCCGGAAACCGCCTCCGTCGCCGGTATCCGCACCGGCACCGACACCAACTGCGGCACCACCTATCTTGCCCTCAACAAAGCCGTGCAGCAAGGCCTCATCAAGGAGTCGGAGATCGACATCTCCCTCAAACGCCTCTTCACCGCCCGATACAAGCTAGGCCTCTTCGATCCTGCTGCCACGATGCCTTACGCCTCACTTCCCTTCTCTGAGGTCGGCTCGGCGAAGCACCACGCCCTCGCCCTCAAGACCGCCCGCGAGTCCATGGTCCTCCTCAAGAATGACTCCATCCTCCCCCTCAAACCCAGCCTCCACACCATCGCGGTCATCGGTCCCAATGCCTCCTCCCTCTCCGCTCTGGAGGGCAACTACAACGCCGTCCCTCGCGATCCGCAGATGCCCATCGACGCTCTCGCCGCACAGTTCAAGAACGCCAAGATCCTTTACGCCCAGGGCGCGCCCTACGCGGATGGAGTCGCACTTCCCGCTCCCCGCTCCCTCTTCCACCCCTCCGCAGACTCCACCCTCAAAGGCCTCAAGGCCGAATATTTTGCCGGCGATTCGCTGACCAGCGCCCCCGTTCTTACCCGCGTTGACCCTCAGATCGATTTCGATTGGAACTCCGCCAGTCCCGCTTCCGGCGCACCGGCAGAGCACTTCAGCGTCCGCTGGTCAGGCACCATTACGCCTCCCGTACCAGGCACTTACCACTTCGCCATGCGTCTTGCCCACTGCTACCCCTGCGGTGACACCGAAAAGTTCTCCGTCTATCTAGACGGTCGTCCCATCATCAACTACGCCCTGCCTCCAAACGACACCCACGACACCGGCACGCCGCCCTTTACCATGAGCTTCGCCGACACCAAGCCCCATACATTCCGCGTCGAGTACCAGCACCAGGCACCCCTCTTTGGCGGCGGCATCACCATGGAATGGACACCCGCGCCGAAGACGCTCGAGGCAGAAGCCGTTGCAGCCGCGCAGAAGTCCGATGTTGTAGTAGCCTTCCTCGGCCTCTCGCCGGAGCTTGAGGGTGAAGAGATGCCCATTAAAATCGAAGGCTTTGCGGGCGGCGACCGTACCGACATTCGCCTTCCAGCATCCCAGCAGCACCTTCTGGAAGCCGTAGCTGCAACCGGCAAGCCACTTGTTGTTGTGCTTCTTAACGGCAGCGCAGTCGCCGTTACTTGGGCGCAGGAGCATGCTAAGGCCATCCTTGAAGCTTGGTACCCCGGTGAGGCGGGCGCGCAGGCCATCGCTGAAACTCTCAGCGGAGCCAACAATCCCGGAGGTCGCCTGCCCGTCACCTTCTACGCCTCCATGGATCAACTTCCGCCCTTCACCGACTACTCAATGGCCAACCGGACCTACCGCTACTTCAAGGGCAAGCCGCTGTATGCCTTCGGGTACGGCCTCAGTTACACGTCCTTCGCCTATTCCAATCTCAAGCTCTCCAAACCCAATCTCCAGGCTGGCGACTCGCTCACGGTGGAGACCACCATCAAGAACACCGGCACTCTCGCGGGCGACGAAGTGGCCGAGCTCTATCTCACTCCGCCCCAGACAGCGCTTTCCCCCGCCGTCGCGCTAGCGGGCTTCCAACGCGTCCACCTCGGCCCCGGCGAGACGACGCGCGTCACCTTCCAATTAGACCCACGCACCCTCTCTCAGGTTGACGGCGAAGGAATTCGCGCCGTCATTCCCGGCCAATACACCATCGCAATAGGAAGTTTTCAACCAACGCCCACAACGCCGACCCAACGCCTTACCATTCGCGGAACTGCGACGCTCCCTCACTGAAGCTGAAGGCCTGTCGAGCATCTCGTCAGCAGTAGATAAAGGAATGGTGGCCCGGGCAGGAGTCCAACCTGCGACCTTCGCGTTAGGAGTGCGCTGCTCTATGCAACTGAGCTACCGGGCCACTTACGCCAGTTTACCCTACCTCCGGTGGTAAACTTGAATCACCTTTATGCCCACGATCTCGCGTAGAAAAGCCGTCAGCGTCAACATTGGTGGAGTCCTCGTCGGCACCGGCGCGCCCGTCGTCGTCCAGTCCATGACCAACACCGATACGGCCGACATCGAGTCCACTGTCCAGCAGATTGCCGCGCTAGCCCGCGCCGGATCCGAGATGGTCCGCATCACCGTCAATAACGATGACGCGGCCAAGGCCGTCCCGTACATCATCGACGGCATCCACGCCAAAGGCTGGAACACACCCATCATCGGCGACTTTCATTACAACGGCCACCAGCTTCTACGGAAGTACCCTGCCATGGCACAGGCACTGTCCAAGTACCGCATCAATCCCGGCAATGTGTCGATTGGGCGCAAGGACGATGACAATTTTCGGACGATGGTGGAGTGTGCGGTCGACAATCAGAAGCCGGTTCGTATCGGCGTGAACTGGGGGTCGCTGGATCAGGCGCTGTTGACCCGCATGATGGATGAGAATTCCAAGTCCGCAAACCCGACGGATGCACGAGACGTCATGATGGAGGCGATGGTCATCTCCGCGCTCGATAATGCCGCTGCTGCAGAGCGTTACGGGCTGCGACGAGATCAGATTGTGCTCTCTGCCAAAGTTTCAGGTGTTCGCGACCTTGTGGACGTTTATTCGGAACTTGCACGGCGTTGCGACTATGCGTTGCACCTTGGCCTGACGGAAGCGGGTATGGGCATGAAGGGCATTGTGGCCTCTACCGCGGGCCTGAGTCCTCTGCTTTTAGCAGGGATTGGGGACACCATTCGTGTTTCACTGACGCCGACCCCGGGTGGAGATCGATCGGAAGAAGTTCGTTGTGGGCAGCAGATTTTGCAGTCGCTGGGGATTCGTTCTTTTATGCCGCAGGTGACATCGTGTCCGGGGTGTGGGCGGACTACAAGTACATATTTTCAGGAGTTGGCGGAGCGGATTCAGAATTATCTGGTGGAATCCATGCCCGAGTGGAAGAAGGCTTATCCGGGTGTGGAGGAGTTGAAACTGGCGGTGATGGGCTGCATTGTCAATGGGCCGGGGGAATCGAAGCACGCAAACATTGGGATTTCGCTGCCCGGGACGTTTGAAGACCCGAAAGCGCCGGTGTATGTGGATGGACAGTTGCTGAAGACGCTGAAGGGGGACCGTATTGTGGAGGAGTTTCAGGTGATTCTGGACGACTACGTGCAAAAGCGGTACGGCAAGGGTGGACATCCGTCTGGGCCGGTGACTCCGAGCACGGTTCATGCTGATTCCATTGAGGATAGTGGCTTGAAGAAGGATGTTGAGCCTCCTGTGTTCGCGGTGCTGAACTAGCGCTTCACCATGGCTCCACGGTTCACCATGGCTCTGCGGTGTGGTAAATGGTGTCCAAAACGTGGCGCGAGGTATGGCTAACGTGGACAAGGTGCAGCAACGACGCATGGTGAGGGGTGCGTCTTTGCTGGGGATTTGCGATTTCGACCATAGAAGTTTGCTCTATGGTGAAAGTTGCACCATTAAATGTGCAACAGGTGAGGAACGATCTGGGAACCCCTTCCCTTTCAACGAGAAGCGGACGCACTGAAATAAGTTCTCCATGCCGGGGTGGTGGTGTGCGAGGATAGGCGCAATGTCCCCGACCTCCACGGTGAAGCCAGGACTCACACCAACTGAAACTCATACGCTATCCCGCCAGTTGAACCTGCGCGATCTGGTGCTCTCGCAGATTCTGACCGTCGTGGGAAGTTCGTGGGTGGGGATTGCGGCAGGTCTTGGCCGTGCGCAGGCGGTGGCCTGGCTTGCGGCGATTGCGCTCTTCTACTTGCCCATGGCGGTTTCGGTCTACTCTTTGAACCGCGAGATGCCACTGGAGGGTGGGCTGTATGTGTGGGCCCGGACCGCGTTCGGCGATACGGGCGGGTTTATGACCGCGTGGAATGTGTGGGCGTATGGGCTGGCGGTGACGGCGACCATCCTGTTTGCGATTCCGAGCGAACTGGCTTACATGCTGGGGCCTTCCGCAGCCTGGATTCCGGAGAACCATGCGGCGGTGTTCTCCATCCTCGGGGTGCTGCTTTGCCTGCTGGCGTTCTCCGCGTATCGTGGGCTTTCGCTGGGCAAGTGGATTCATAACGTCAGCGGGGCCGCGATGCTGGTAGTGTTTGCGCTGCTGATTGTCATGCCGGTGTGGGCGTGGCTGCATCATGCGCCGATCCACTACGCACCGCTGGCGATGCATCTTCCGAAGCGCGACCTGGTCTCCTTTGCGCTGCTGGGGCAGTTGTTCGGGGCGCTGTGCGGGCTGGAATATATCGCGATTATGGCGGGGGAGACGCGGGATCCGTCAAGGAATATCGGGCTGTCCGTGGTGTTGGCCTCGCCGGTGATCTGCGCGATGTTCATCTTTGGCACGGGGTCCGTGGTGGCGTTCCATGCGATGAATCCGGCGGTGGGGATCAACTACATTGCGCCGATTCCACAGACGCTGCGCTGGGCTTTGGGGAATACGGGAGGGACCAGCCTGCTTGCTGCCGTGGCGATTCTGCTGCTGCAGGTGCGGCTGCTGGGGGCTTGCAGCTTTATCTTTACCGGGGTGGTGCGGCTGCCGATGGCGGCGGGGTGGGATCACCTGATTCCGGAGTGGTTTGCGCGGCTGCATCCGCGGTACCGGACGCCGGTGAACTCGATTGTGATGGCGACGCTGTTGATTGCGTGTCTGCTGGTGTTTGCGAGCCTCGGGGTTAAGGCGGCGGAGGCGTTTCAGACGTTGAGCAATGCCTCGCAGGAGTTGTATTCGCTGGCGTACCTGGTGATGTTTGCGATCCCGGTGTTGGGGGCGAAGGCGCTGCGACAGAGGCTGCCGTGGTGGTTTTCCGTAACGTCCGTGGCGGGGTTTGGGGCGACCCTGTTCTGCTTCGCTCTGACGGCGTATCCGTTTGTGGATGTGGTGAACCCGATGGCGTATGCGGGGAAGATCCTGGGAACGACGGCGGTGGCGAATGCGGTGGGGTATGGGTTTTATCGAATGCGGCGGGGGTGAGGGATCCGAGGGGAAGGCTGGTTGAGAGTTTACTTCCCACTTATCGCGGTGAGGCTGCGATGAATGGGGCACCGAAGCGTTGTGGGTGAGTGGGATTAAGAGCGGTCGGGCTCCGCTCGATACCCCACCCTATTCGCGATGGGGCTGCGAAAAGGATGGGTCACCCGTCGGGGCTGCTTGGCTTTTTGTTCCGGGACCGGCAGGGGAGAGAGGTTAGCGGCGGCGGGGGAGGAGGGGGGCAGTGTGGCGGCGGAGTTCGGGAAGGGAGTAGAAGGTGCCGCGCCAGAGGACGCCGCCCTGGCGCAAGGTGATGAAGGCGGAGCGGAGCATGGCGTAAATGAAGACGGCGGCGGCGAAGGGGGTGAGGAGCGCGTTCCGGACGCCGAGGCCCGAGCGTTGGCCCATGAGGTGGTACGTGGAAGCGATGCTCGCGAGGGTGATGACGGCGGGGAGGGTGTAGCCGGGGAAGAAGATGGCGAGGTACGGGGCAATGTTGAAGAGGGCGAGCCAGAGGCAGACCAGGAGCACGAGCGCGACGCGGAAGTTGACGATGGAGAAGAGGTTTTTGGTCATGACGCCGATGAGGCCGTGGGCTCCGGCGGCCCAGTGAACGCTGACGAGGTCTCGTCCGAAGGCGACGCGCTGGCGGAGGCCGGCCTGTTTGACCCGGCGGCCGAGGCCGATGTCTTCGACGATTTCCATGGGGAACGCTGCGAAGCCGCCGAGTGCCTGGTAGGCGGTGCGGCGGATGAGGTTGAAGGCGCCGATGCCGATGGCGTCGCGGACGGCGCGGGGGTCTGCGATGCGCCAGGGGCGGGCGGCCCAGAGGCCGAGGATGGAGAAGAAGGAGAGGACGGCGGCTTCATCCCAGCGGCGGATGATGGTGGTGGGCATGAGGACGAGGTGGTCGGCCTGGGTGGCCTGGGCGTTGGCGAGGGCGAGGCGGAGGGCGGAGGGGGCGAAGAGGATGTCGGCGTCAGTGAAGAGGAGGAAGTCTGAGGTGGAGGTGCTGGCGGCGACGTGCATGGCATGACTTTTGCCCAGCCAGCCGGCGGGTAGATTGCGGATGTGGAGGACTCTTAGCTTGCCGGGATTTGCGAGAGCGAGGGTGTCCATGATCTCGCCGGTGGTGTCGGTGGAGCGGTCGTTGACGGCGAGGATCTGGAGGTGTGGGTAGTCCTGGGCGAGGAGGGATTGGAGGCAGACGGCGACGTTGGCGGACTCGTTTTTGGCGGGGACGATGACGGTGAGGGTGGGGTTGCCGGCGGGCTGTAGGTCGTGGGCGGGCAGGAGGAGGTTGGGGACGGTGGGGAGGCCGCGGGCGGTGGCGAGGGCGTGAGCCAGCCAAGGGAGGGCGATCAGCCAGGCGAGCCAGTGGTGGAGGATGCTGAGGAGGAACGGCATGACGAGTCTAGGGTCTCACAGGCGGGGCGGTCAGCCGTGTTCGATGCGGGACTTGATGTGGGCGTAGGCGGCCTGGATGAGGGTGTGGATGGGGGCGGGGTCAGTGGGGGCTTCGGGGTTGAGCTTGAGGTGGCGCATGTGCTTGCCGGTGCCCTGCAGGAGGTGCGCGGGGTCGGGGAGGGATGCGCCCTGGAAGAAGCCGAGGTTGACGTGGGCGGTGAAGACGTTGACGTAGGCGAAGGGGACGTCGCCGAGGCAGGCGTTGGGGCAGCCGTCGTGGAGGAGCTCGTGGAGCTCGTCGCCGGAGGCGCGCATGACGGTGAACCAGTGGTGTGCGAGAGCGCCGAGGGGGCCGGGGCGGGCGCGGAACCAGGCGTCGATGGCGGGGTCGTGGGGAAGGGTGTTGTTGAAGCGGAGGAGGGGCGGGTTCATTGGCTTGGTGGGGCTCAGGCGATTTCGGAGCGGAGGGGTTTGGCGTAGCGGGCACCCAGAAAGAAGATTCCGGAGCCGAGGAGGAGGGTGATGAGGGTGGCGCCGAGGCCGGTGGAGAGGCTTTGGGTGCGGTCGGAGATGAGGCCGATCAGGGTGGGGGAGCTGGCGTCGCCGAGGAGATGGATGAGGAGGAGCTGGCCGGCGAGCGCGGTGGCTCGGACGGCGGGGGAGACGGCGTTGACGGTGGCGGCGTTGACCGGGCCGGAGCCGAGGAAGATGAGGAAGATGGCGAGGGCGAGCGATGGGATCGTCAGCGCGCGGGTGTGCAGAAGCTGCGGGCCAAAGAAGCAGACGGCGGCGGGGAAGAAGGCCAGCAGGGCTCCCCAGGCGGAGACGAGATAGAGGGCTCCGGCGTTGGATTTCGACCAGCGCTGGGCCAGGGTGCCACCGGCGATGGTGCCGAGCAGGCCGCCGGCGACGGTGATGGCTCCCATGATGAAGGAGGCGGAGGATTGGCTGCGGCCATCGACGCGCTGGAGGAAGGTGGGCATCCAGATGGAGAGGCCGCCGATGGTAAAGGTGACCGCCGCATAACCGCCGATGGAGCAGAGATAGGCGGGGTTTTTGAGGAGGCCGAGGACGATTCCCTTCTCCAGCTTGGCCTTTTCGTCCTTGCTGCCGGCTCGGGCGGGCTCCTTCATGAAGCCGGCGATCAGCAGCGCGATGAGGATGCCGGGGAAGGCGGAGACGGTGAAGGACATGCGCCAGCCGAAGTGCTGGCCCACAGTGCCGCCAACGAGATAGCCAAGCGCTGCGCCCACGGGGACGGCGATGTTAAAGATGGTGAGGACGCGGTTGCGCTGGTCTTCGGGGTAGAAGTCGGCGAGCATGGCGGGCGCGAAGATGCCGAAGCTGGCCTCGCCCAGGCCGAGCGCGGCGTGGCGGATGTTGAGCGAATCGAAGGAGTGGACGAAGGCGGTGAGGAGGTTGATGGAGGACCAGAAGATGGCGGCGACGACGATCATCGGTTTGCGCGGGAAGCGGTCTCCGAGCCAGCCGGTGAAGGGGGAGGCGACCATGTAGGTGATGAGGAACCAGAAGGTAAGCGAGCCGAGCTGGCCGTCGGAGACGTGGAACTCCTGCTTGACCTGCTCCTGGACGCCGGCGAGGACGTAACGGTCAATGTAGTTGACGAAGTTGAGCGCGGTGAGCAGGACGAGGGCGAGGGTGGCGCCGGGAAGGGCAAGCGCGTGGGGTTTGGAGGTCGTCTGTTCGGAGCTGGAGGCCATTGTGGGGAAGGATAGCAGGCTGGCTTTGGTATGGTGTTGGGGAGTGGAGGATTTTATGTCGGGCATGAGTGCAGAGGTGAGGCCGCCGGGGCCGCCATTTACCGCGGAGACGGCTCCGGAGAAGGTACGTAAGGCGGAGGATGCCTGGAACACTCGCGACGCGGCGAAGGTGGCGGCGGCGTATACAGTCGATAGCCGGTGGCGGAACCGTACGGAGTGGGTGACGGGGCGACCGGCGATTGTGGAGCTGCTGACGCGTAAGTGGGGGCGGGAGCTGGAGTACCGGCTTTGTAAGGAGCTTTGGGGGTTCAAGGAGAACCGGATGGCGGTGCGGTTTGTGTACGAGAGCCATGATGCCGCGGGCCAGTGGTGGCGCAGCTTCGGCAACGAGCTGTGGGAGTTCGACGAGAACGGGCTGATGCGGCGGCGGGAGGCCAGCATCAACGACATGAAGATTGAGGAGAGCGAACGGAAGTTTCGGTGGGAGCTGGGCCGCCGGCCCGACGATCATCTGGGGCTGACGGAGATGAGCTTCTGAGGCGATACTGGAAGGATGATCAAGCGTATGAAGGTACTGCGGGTTGGATTGGTTTCGGCAATGTGGGTTGCGGGTGTGGTTGCGGGAGCGCAGGTGCCGGCTTCGGCTCCGACGAGCCAGAGCGCGGCGCCGAGTGCGGATGCGGCCCATACGCGGCTCTATGACACGCTGCAGCCTTCCATGGTGATGCTGCAGCAGACGCTGGACACGTTGCGCGTGGATAAATGGAAGGCGGCAAACCCGGTGAAGGATGCGGCGACGAACAATATCGTGTCCATCCGGCGGGATGTGCGGGATACGCTGCCGCCACTGATGCGGGCTGCCGATGCCGCGCCGGGGTCTGTGAGTGCACTGCTGGCGGTGACGCAGAATGTGAATGCGCTGTATGACGTGGTGTTGCGCGTGGATGACACGGCAGAGCTGACCGCGCCGCAGGGGCAGACGGCGGACCTGGCGCAGGTGCTGAGTGGGTTGCTGGTGGCTCGGCGGGCTGTGGGAGATATGCTGCGGGATGCGGTGAGCGCGCAGGATCAGAAGGTGGCGGATCTACGGAAGAGTCTGAACGATAAAACTGCCGCGGCGGCAGTGGTGCCGCCTCCGTGCCCGCCGGCTGCCCCTGCGAAGCCTGCGGCGAAGAAGAAGGCTGCGGTGAAAAAGCCTGCGATGGCACAGTAGAAGCGGAGGTCAGCTTGAATGAAGTCCGGCAGACCGAAGAGTTCCGGGATTGGCTTGATCGACTTCGTGACAGGGTGGGAAGAGCGGTGATTGTTCGCCGGATTAAGCGATTTACGCAGGAAATCCTGGCGACGTAAAGAGTGTCGGAGCAGGCGTTTCTGAGCTGCAAATTCGCTTTGGGCCTGGGTATCGGGTGTACTTTGTAAGGAGAGGGACCACACTTCTCCTACTGCTCTGCGGAGGAGATAAAAGCTCCCAGCGAGCTGATATTGCGAAAGCGAAACGCTTGGCAGAAGTCGAGGAAGAGACAAATGACGTTGAAGACGACAAACTTTCATGCTGCCGACTTTCTCACTGATGGTGAGTCCATTGCGGCTTATTTAACGGATGCATTGGAGAACGAAGACGCTCGCGGGGTGGTGGATGCATTGAGCGATGTTGTACGGGCACAGGGTGGGGCGGATCGGTTGGCAGAGGAGACGGCGCTACCAAAAGATGTTGTGATGCGAGCACTCAATGAGACTGGCGCGCCTGATTTCGACGCTGTACTGAAGGTCATGCATGCGTTGGGCGTTCGGCTAAAGGCCTCGCTTGTGGCGTAACACAGACCGAAGCATGTAAACCTCGGCTTTTACGAGGTGGGTGGTAAGGCGTTTTCCGGGCGGGGGTGGGTCGCGATAACCGTCGTGGAGATGCCGCCTCGGGGACGGAAGTCGCCTTTGACGATGGCCCACTGCGGGTCCGTCGCCTTGACGATATCGTTCAGCACCTGGTTGACGATGTTTTCCTGGAAGATGCCAAGGTTGCGGTAGTGGAAGAGGTATTCCTTCAGGCTTTTGAGCTCCATGCAATCCTTGCGGGGCATGTAGCGGATGGTCAGGATGCCGAAGTCGGGCAGGCCGGTCTTGGGGCAGATGCTGGTGAACTCGGGGTCGTCGATGAGGATTTCGTAGCCGGGAAACTGGTTCTCCCAAACGTCGATGGAGGGAAACTCGTGGTCCAGGCCGGAGGCGGCGTGGGTGTCGGTGTAGCCGGTGTTCTGGGTGCGCATGGGGTCGGATTCTTTCGTCGAGGCTGGCAGTTTGGGGCTAGGGGCGCGCGAAGTGCAGGACAACGCCGGTGCTCACGGAGTAGATGGGATAGCTGTGGCTGTAGGTGCCGAAGGAACGCAGGCCGCCGTAGCCGAGCTCGACGACGCGCCAGTCCAGCCATGGCAGCGCACGGAGATCCGTGCCCGCGAAGACATGGTACGCCACGTTGTTCTGCGTGGGGATGCCGGTCAGCGTGGGGTTCGAGGGGTAGGTCGTGCCGCTGTGCTGCGCGTTGGTCAGCACGCCGTAGTTGCTGCGGGCAAAGCCGGCGGAGACTTGCGCGTAAGGCTTCAGGTAATCGAACGGAGTTTTGAAGCTGAGCTTCACGCCGCCGAGACCGGAATAGATGCGCGTGCCGGCGCCATTCGAGGCAGACTGCGCGCCGCGATGATCGCTTTCCGTGATGCCGCGTGCGTCCACGCCCAGCGTGAAGCGGTTGAAGGTCTTGAGGTCGTACGAAATACCGCCGGTGAAACCAATGGGATTGACGGTGTCGTTATACGCCGTGCAGTTGGTCGTGGAGGCGCTGGTACAAGGCGGCGGGAACAGCGTCTGCAGCACCGGAGAGGACTGGATGCCGGTCATGTGGTTGAGCGTTACGGTGCCGTAGAGGCTGACCTGGGCCTGGGCGAGCGGGGCGAGAAGTGCACAAGAAAGGACGGCGAGCAGGGGAAACGCTTTGCGGATCATGTGGCTTTAGTTTATCGCGGATGACGCGGGGTGCGGGTGCGGGCGGACGCGATTTAGAGCGGAAACAGAAAGGCCCGGAGCGGGTCCGGGCCTCTGTGTCTCGCTGTGAGCGAGGGTTAGTTGCGGCGGCCGAGCGTGGGGCGGTCGTCGCCGGAGGTGCCGGTCGAGCTGGGGTTGTTGGGGTCGTTGTTGCTCCCGCCGGCACGACGCAGGGTGGGCTTGGTGCCGCCGCTCTTGTCGTTGATCTTGCGCTTGTTTTCGATGCGGGCGAGACGTCCCTTGACGTCATCGAACTCAGACGTGGTGACGATGTACTCCGGGCGCGCGGGCAGGATGGTGGCGATCTCTTCTTCCGACGCGGCGATGCGGTCCGGCGTCTGGGGATGGTCGGAGAAGGCCTTGGCCAGGGTGCCAGGCTTATGCTTCTCCAGCGCATCCAGCTTTTCAAAGAGCGTGATGAAGCTCTGCGGATCGTAGCCGGCCTTGTACATGTACTGGACGCCCAGGAAGTCGGCCTCCGCCTCTTCCATGCGGCTGAACTTGAGGAACGTCATGGGGATGGCGAGCTGCGCGGCCTCGTAGATGCCATAGCCGGTCCATGATCCCTCCGTCATGATGATGAGCGGGATGGAGCCGATCTGCGCGTAGTTCATCTTGGTCTGCTGGCGGGCAGCGTGGTGGGCGACAACGTGTGAGATCTCATGCGACATGACGCCGGCGAGCTCGGCTTCCTCATCGCAGTTCATGATGAGGCCGGAGTTGACGTAGAAGAAGCCACCGGGAAGTGCGAAGGCGTTAACCTCGTCGGAGTCGATGACCTTGATGGTGAAGGGAACGCGGGCATCCGAGTTTTTGACCAGGTTCTGGCCAATGCGGTTGACGTACTCGACGATGACGGGGTCCGTGATGAGGTGCGCGGACTTCTCGACCTCCATCGAATACTGCTTGCCCACGCCGATCTCCCAGTTGGTGGAGTACCAGTTACCCAGGCCGCGGCCGCCGATGTTGCGGGTGCCGATGGCGTCGACGTCGTCCTCGCTGCCCTTCTTGATGTTCGTCTTCAGGTCTTCACCCGGGGAGGGGATGGAGTCGGTCTGCTTCTTAGCGTCAGCTGCGGCCTTTTTCGAATCGGCGGGAGTGGTGCTGGGCGAAGGCTGCGGCAGGGGCTTAGGTGCGCCGGAGGGGTTCTCAACCGGCGGCGTGGTGGTGCTGGGAACGGTCGGCGGAGCCGTCTGCGCGAGGGCGGCGAGGGGAAGAGTAAGAAGGGCGGCGAGGCCGAGGTGAGGAAGGTGACGCATGGGAGACTCCTGTCGAGACGTACAGGTTCGGACTTGCGGGACTTCGGTGTCCCAGGATCTAAATCGAACGAGCCGCTTTCCTGCCGGACGCAGCTCTACACCATCTTAGACGCACTTTGTTAACGAAAGTAGCACCGCCCTGGATGGGGGTTGATCGGATCGAACGCGCGGGGCAAGTGGTCAGACCAGACGTGTCACCAAGTGGCGTAGCTGGTGCCCTCAGTTGAGACGTCTTGCGACCCGGAGTGAACGTCGTCGATGCCGGACTGGGTCTCGTCCACCGTGGTCAGCGTGCTGCCCTGGTCAAAAAGCCACGTATCCGCGCGATGCGTGAAGGGGTCCACCGGCATCACCTTCAGGTACCCGAATTGCACCAGGTCGTCGCCGGACTGCGGCGCCTTCTGCTTGTCGTATGTGAAGGAGTCGATGGCGATGCGCATGGTGTGCAGGTCTTCGCGGAGCACCGCCTCCCGCGCCCGCTTGATGCTGGCGACGTAAGACGGAATGGCGAAGCTGGCCAGGATGCCAATAATGGTCATGACGATCATCAGCTCAATGAGCGTGAAGCCGCTCTCGGGCTCGGATGAGGCGGGCGATGGACGTGGCTGAGTGTGGATTACCATGTGTTGTACTTCGTCCCATCCAGCGCGGTTCCGTTGCTCTTGGAATGCACATCGAAGACGTTCTCGCCGCCTCCGCCTCCCCCGCCGCCGGCATCATCGGGGTCGTCCTGCATGGAGCGGATGTCCCAGTCCGCGGTGCCGGTCATGGGGTCCGTGGGAACCTTGCGCAGGAAGCGCACCTTCTTAGTCTGCACGTCCACCCCATCCACCAGCGTCTGCAGGTCCGGCGGATAGTTGAAGCTGTCGGCCTTGGTCTGGATGCCGCCCTTGTCCGCGGCGTCCTTATAGTGGTCGATGGCGTCGCGCATCATCCACAGGTCGCGCCGCAGCTCGGCTTCCTTGGTGCGCTTGACCTGGAAGCGCGCGATGGGCAGCGCAGCCGTCGCCAGGATGGAGACGATGGCGGTGGTGATGATGAGCTCCACCAGCGTCAGGCCGGACTCGCCGTCCTGACGCGGTTGGAAGATCCGGGTTGGAGCCATCATCATCATCGAGTTATTTGACGTGCACCATGGTCATTCCGCCAACCGTGGGGAGACTGCCCTGCAGCGCATCCTTCGCGCCCACCTTGGTCAGCGTCACCGCGGTCTCGCCGGGCGCGATGGCCTTGAAGGTCAACGTGCAGAGTACGCCGTCGCCGGTGATCCCGTTCACCTGCGGCGGGCGCGTAGCGGAGATGGTCACCGTGCCATTATCGATGCGATGCACCAGCGACACCGGCTTCTGGTCCCGCGCCAGGAACTCGCCCGAATCCACATTGACCAGCTCCAGCACCTTGGGGTCGTACTGCGCCTGCATGGCGACCGAGTAGACATTGCGTCCGCCAGTCAGCATCACCGTCGTCTGGAAGGTGCCGCCGACGGCCTGGTTTGCAGGCGGCGCATTGAGCATCAGGCTGATGGGCATAGCCACAGGCGCACCCGGAGCAGCCGCACCGGCAGGCGTCTGCGTGGGAACGACAGGGGCAGGGGCCGGAGCCGTAGGAACGGTCTGCACCTGCGGCGGGGTCGGCGGGGAGGCCTGCTGGTGCAGTTGCTGGATCATCGCAGCGGCGGCGTTTGCGGCGGTCGTATCTGTGGGTTTGGGCCGCGGGTACATGCTCGGGTCAGGCTCGTTCGGATCGTGCGTGGATTCGATCCGGCGCAGCTCAATGGAGCTGCCCGTGCCGGTATCGATCGCGGCGGTGTTCAGGCGGCTGAGGATGGATTCGCGCACGATGTGCGGGATCAGCAGGAAAACAATCTCATCCTGCTGCGTCTCCTTGCTCTGCGTGCTGAAGAGATACTTGAAGAACGGCAGCTCGCCCAGGCCCGGCGTACCGCTGACGGTCTTGTTGTCCTGGTGCGTGACCAGGCCGGCAAGGATGCTCGGCTCACCTTCGCGAAGCTGGATCACCTGCTCGATCTTGCGCTGCGAGATGATGGGCTCGGTGACGCCGGAGATGGTCACGGAGCCGCTCTGCGAGGAGACCTCGATGGCCATCTTCATGCTCACGTCGCGGTTGTAGTGCACGGAAGGCGTCATGTCGATGTTGACGCCGACATCAATGTACGTGAACTGCGTCTGCACGCCGATGGACGCCACGCCGGTGGTCACGCCGGCGTTATACGAGCCGGTGGCAATGGGGATCTTGGAACCAATCTTGAGGGTGGCGCGCTGGCCGTCGGTGGCGCGAATGCGCGGGTTCTGCAGGATGCGGGTGTCGGAATCGGAGAGCAGCGCATTCACGGTTCCGCCGGTGATGGACACAGCAAAGTCCGTGGCGTTCAGGTGGCCGATGTTATTAAGCGTCAGCCCGCTGCCTGTTGTGGTGGTGGTACCGGTGTTGGTGTTCGTGGAGGAGGTACCCGTCGCGGCGGCGGCCGTCACGGAGGCAAGCTGCGGCGTCAGGCCAACCGAGGTGGGCAGCGTGATACCCAGGTTGCGGACCTTGTCGCGGTTGACCTCCAGCACGGCCACATCCACCACCACCTCCGGACGCGCACGGTCAAAGTCATTGATCAGCTTCTGCGCCAGGAGCAGCTCATCGGTAGTCCCACGCATCACGATGGCGTTCTGGCTGGGCACGAGATACAGCTTCACGGAAGGGTCCAGCAGCAGCCGCAGCCCGGTCAGGATCTCATTGCCGTCATTCGCCTGGGAGGAGTTCGCCAGGTAAAACGTCTGCACCGCAAGCTCATCCACGTCCGTGCGCTTGGTGCGCGTGTTCTGCGCGACGAAGATGGTGTTCGGCGTCACTGCCTTATAAAACGTATTGGAGATGGTCCCCACAATGCGCAGCGCCTCATCAAGCGTCACGTTGGTCAGGTCCACCGGGATGCGCTTGGACGTGTACTCCGGGTCAAACAGCACGTTCAGCCCGGCCACCTTGCCAATGGCCTGGTAGATGACCTTCACATCCTCCACCATGTGCAGCGTCTGGCGCTCGTTGGAAGGCGGCCTGAGCTCCACCGGGCCGGAGATGCTGGAGATGCTCTTCAGCACCGCGTTCTGCTGCGTCTGCTGCTCCATCATCGCCGCCGCGCCGGGGCCGGAGGGCGTGGGCGGAGGCTGCTGCGCCTGGGTCAGCGCAATCTCCTGCCGCGCCGTCTGGTTGCCGGGATCGATCTCTGCCGCGCGCAGAAAACTGGTCAGCGCGCCGCTCCAGTCGCCGTTCTGCCGCAGCACCCGGCCGCGGTCGATATGCTGGACCGCCGCCTGGAATCGCATGCGCTCCAGCCGCGTCTTGTAGCGGATGTCCTTGGGCTTCTTCGCGTGCGCCTTCACGTAGTCTTCATACGCGGCGTCGTAGTCTTCCCGAACCTCCGCCTGTTGACCGCGCTTGTCCAGCTTTCCAGCGGACTGCGCCTGGGCGCCAGGAGCGGCAAAACCGGCCGCGCCAAGCAGGATCAGCAACGCCAGGCCCAGCGGGATGCGGCGGGGCAGCTTCATGGCAAAGGGAGAGGAGTGGGCAGTGTTCTGGAGGGGGAGGATGAATCCACGGCTCATGCTGGGTGTGATCGCTTTCTGTGCACGGGCTCGAACTTCGTTTCGCGGGCCGCGGCTCCTGCCTTGCGGAAGGCTGCTGAAACAGGAGCAACAGCACCGAAACGTGCCGTAGATGTCTGTGCGTGCGAGAGCTTTTGGCTCTGGCGAGTATACCATTCGGGTCACTTCAGCCTCATAAGATCAAGCAGGGTGTCGCAGCAGTCATTCCTGAAATTGCTCCGGCGGCAATGCCCGGTCAGTGGGACGTGTCCTTCATCCTCACGGTTGAAGGTTAGACGTGAGCACCCGCATTGGGTGAGGCGCGTTCACCGCATGTTAAAATCAGAAGTTCCCATGCCGAGACAAATGTCCATTACGACACCTGCCCACGAGCCCAAGCCGGCCGTCAAGCAGAAAGACCGCGACCCCATCGCCTCCGGCATGCGCGACGCCGCGTTCAACCGCTCCGCCAGCTTCAACTACTTCCTCACAGACAAGTTCGAGGCGGGCATCGCCCTGCGCGGCACCGAGGTCAAGTCCATCCGCGAGGGCAAGGCCAACCTCAAAGACGCCTATGGCCTGCTCAAGGAAGGCGAATGCTTCCTGCTCAACGCCCATATCGGCCCCTTCTCCCATGGCAACAGCATGAACCATGAGGCCCTGCGCACGCGCAAACTGCTGCTGCACAAAGCGGAGATTCGCAAGCTCGAGGCCGCGACCAAGCAGAAGGGATTCACCCTGATCCCCGTCCGGCTTTACTTCCGGCACGGCAAGCTGAAGTGCGAACTAGCCCTGGCCAAAGGCAAGCAGGAATGGGACAAGCGCGCCACAGAGCGCAAGCGCGAAGGCGATAAGGAAGCCAAGGCCGCCATCGCCCGCAGCCAGCGCCGCTAGCTCCCCCGCCAACGGTTTACCATCAAGGCATGGATACGAAGATCGTCTTTGGCGATGCCGCCACCTTTCAGACCGCGATGCTCGCCGTCTTTGCCGTCGATGTTGCCAAAGGTAAGGATGGAACCCCGGTTCCTGTGTTGATGACCACCTCCGACGCCGTCACCAACGCCGCCGCGAAGATCCTTGCCACCGGTGAGTTCAAAGCCAATCTCGGCGAGACCCTGCTCCTCCACGCCCCCTCCGGCCTCAAAGCGGAGCGCCTCCTCATCGTCGGCCTGGGCAAGGCCAGGACGCTCAATGTAAACGAGATCCGCAAAGGCGCTGGAGCCGCCGTCCGCGCCGCCAAACCCCGCGCCATCCGAGAGATCGCTCTCGTCTTCCCGGAGGATCGCGCCCTCTCGGACGAGCATCTGGACGCACTTCCCTGCTCTCTTGCCGCCCGCGCCCTGGTGGAAGGCGCTGAAGTCTCCGAACTCGACTGGGACACCTACCGCAGCGATCGCAAGGACCTCTCCGTGCATAGCCTGACCGTACTCGCACAAGAGACGGAGCCCTCCACCCGCGCGGAGATCGAGTCCGGCTTCAACGAGGGCCTCACCCTCGCCGCCGCGCAGAACTTCGCCCGCCACCTCGTCAACGAGCCCGGCAACGTCCTCACCCCCACCGTCCTCGGCGCCCGCGCCAGGGCCATGTGTGACGAAGCGGGCCTCACCTGCGAGGTCTTCTCCACCGACAAACTCACCGAGCTCAAAATGGGTGCCTTCGCTGCCGTAGCCCAGGGCTCCGCCGAACCCCCCGCCCTCATCGTCATGACCTACACCCCGGACACGGCACCAACCGCCGACGCTCCCGTCCTAGGCCTTGTCGGCAAGGGGATCACCTTCGATACCGGCGGCATCTCCATCAAGCCCGCGGACCGCATGGAGCTGATGAAGTACGATATGGCCGGTTCCGCCGCCATGATCGGTGCCATGCACGCCATCGCCCGCCTCAAGCCCGCCGTCAAGGTCATCGGCATCGTCTGCTCGGCGGAAAACATGCCGGACGGCAAGGCCTTCAAACCCGGCGACGTCGTCACCGCCATGTCCGGCAAGACCATCGAAATCATCAACACCGACGCCGAAGGCCGCCTCGTCCTCGCCGACGGCCTGCACTACGCCAAGACCCTCGGCTGCACCCACCTCATCGACGCCGCCACCCTCACCGGCGCCTGCGTTGTCGCGCTCGGCCACAATAACGTCGGCCTCTTCTCGAACGACGAAGCCGCCTGGGCGTCCTTCATGACCGGCACCAAGACCTCCGGCGAAAACTTCTGGCGACTCCCCTGCACCGACGATTACCGCGAGCAGATCAAGAGCCAGATCGGCGACATCATCAACGCCGGAGGACGCGCCGCCGGAGCCATCACCGCCGCCATGTTCCTCAAGGAGTTCGCCGGCGACACCCCCTGGATCCACCTGGACATCGCCGGCTGCGCCTGGAACGAAGAACCCAAGCCCTGGCTCCCCAAAGGCCCCACCGGCATCGCCGTCCGTTCCATCGTGGAGTGGGTCCGCACCTACTCCGTCTAGCTCTTACTCCGCTTCTTCCGAGCCGGTCCAGCCTTCTTCTTGACCGGCTCTTCCCTCACCGCCGCACCCGCCTCATGGTGCCCGGACCTTCGCTGCAGCACCACAATCGCCGCTCCCCGCAGCCGCGCCACCTCGGTCTCATGCGTCGGCACCAGCCTTGGCTTCACCCCCGCCAGCGTGGACGCCGCAAAACTCGCCTCAATCACGGGCCCAAACCGGCCCCAAGCCCCCACAATATCCCCGGAGATCAAAATCACCTCCGGCGAAAGACTCGCCGAAACCAGCCGCAGCCCGCGCCCAAGATACTCCGCCTGCCTGGTCAGGGCCGCAACCGCCGCCGGATCATCCTCCCCCGCCAGTTGCAGCAGGTCCGCAATCGCCCGCACCGGCCGCTCCGGCTGCAGCTCCGCGTAATACCCCAGCGCCGCCTCGGATGAGGCATACATCTCCCAGCATCCGCACCCGCCGCACCCGCATCGCGGCCCGTCGATATTCAGCGGCAGATGCCCATACTCCCCCGCCATCCCGTCGCTCCCGTACAGCAGTTGCCCATTCGCCAGTAGCCCCGTCCCCACGCCCTCCGTCACGCTCACCAGCACCGCGTTCCGCACACCATCCATCCGCCCGAACCATATCTCCGCCAGCAGGCACGCATTCGCCTCGTTATCCAGCTCCACCGGCAGCCCGGTCCCCCGCTCAAACGCTCCCTTGATGTCGAACCCCAGCCAAGGCAGGTTCGGCGCAAACCGCAGCGCCCGCGACGTCGCATCCACCCGCCCCGGCAAGCTGATCCCCACCCCTTCAAACGATTTCGCCGGATGATTCTCCCGCATCCGCTGCATCGCCCCGATGATCGCCTCAATCGTCTTCTCCGGCCCGGACGTCACCGGCAACTGCGTCCGCGAAAGGAAGCGCCCGTTCAAATCCATCACCGCCACCGTCGCCAGCTTCGGCCGTATATCCGCGACCAGCATCACCAGGTCGTCGTTCAGCCCCACCATCGTCGGTCGCCGCCCGCGCGGCAGCTTCGCCGTCGCCCCATCGCGCACCCAGCGCTCCTCAATTAACTGGTTCACAATCAGCGAGACCGTACTCCGCTGCAGCCCGGAGATCCGCGACAGCTCCGCACGGGAGATGGGCTGCTGAGCCCGGATCACCTCCAGGATCACATCGCGATTGATATCCCGCGCAATCTCGCTGGACGCAAGCTGCACGTACGCCAGATCCACCTTGTGCATGCCACGCATCATGCCCCGGTCCCCATCGCCTTCTGGACTGTCTCCGTCACCGCGCGGCCACTTTGTTTTTCATCTGAACAATATAAACGGTGACCCGCGCAACATCGGAGTTAAACAGGCTGCCATCACCTCTCATGGCCCAATCCATGTTGCAACCTATGCCCCGTTTTCTACGTCTTTCTACCGAGGAAGTCATCACGTGGAAAAACTGATCCTGGAGATAGAACGGCAGATTCAGCGGCTGCAGGCCGCCAAACAATTCCTGTTGGACACGCAGGATAGTCCCCACTTTGAAGACGATCCAGCTCCCTCCCAGCCGCACGCCGCACCGGTCAAGCGGGGCCGTGGCCGCCCACGTAAAAACCCACTCCCCACCCCGGTTCCCAAACCGGAAAGCGTCTCCTGATCCCATCCTCTGCAACAGGTAAGACTCGCAGTGCGAGCCCTTACTTCAGCGTCTGTATCCGCCCCGCCTGGTCCTGGTCGAGCTCCTTCTTCAGACTCTCCATCAACCGCGCATTCACCTTCTCCAGCGCATCCCGAGCCTGCGCCACCCGGTCCATCTGACCGAAGATGCTCTCCTGGCTCAGGCGGGTATCGCGCGTCGCGGCCTCCAGCTTGGACTCCTCCTGCCGCAGCGTCTGCACCTTGTCCGTCAGCTCCCCACGATTGCCATTGAAGATCGCATCCATCCGCCGCTTCTGGTCCGGCCGAAGCCCTAGCGCGCTGGCATAGTGCTTGTCGTCCCACCACCGTCCCGCGGGCCCCATCTGCGCCGATCCGCCTCCACCCCCCGGCACGCCCATTCCACGTCCTGGTCCTCCGCCGGCCGCGGGCGGTATCCCACCTCGCCCGCCGCCATTGTTGTTGAACCCACCCATCCCGGGCTGCATCCCCGGAGCCCCCGCACCCCTCGGACTTCCCTGCCCGCCACCACCGCCACCCTGACGACCGCCGCCACCCTGCGCGTGACCCGGCAGCGCAGCCATCAGCGCGCAGCCCAGCACTCCCAGCAGCAGCATCGTCTTCAGCAGCCTCATTTACCGGCTCCTCTTCCCTGTCTCGGTCATTCCTGCGCCCTCGCGGACGCCACGTTGACGATCATACTGCGACAGCAGCACCGTCCGGCTATGCACCAGCTCGTAGTTCACATCCGCCATCAGCTCGTTGTCCTTGGCAATCTGCTCCGGCGAGTTCAGTCCCGCCGGATCATCGTCCGCCACGCTCGCCACATCCGCATCGTGCAGCGTGCTCAAGTGCATCCTCTGCACCGGAACAGCGACGCCCACAAGCAGCAGCACCAGCGCCACCGCAACACTCAGCGCCGGGATCAGCCTCGGACTCCGCCCCACATCGGCCTTGGCACCCTTGGTCTTGGCGGTAGGCCGCAACGCCGGCAGACCCTCGCTCTTCTCCTCGCTCCAAGCCAGCGACGCCATGTTGAAGCTTCCCACCGACTCCCTGAACCGCTCCAACTCCTCCAGGCAAGCCGCGCAGCCCTCCAGATGAGTCTTCACCTCGTCGCTCGGCACCTCGCCCATCGAGAGCTCCGCAAACGCATCATCGTCCAAATGTCGTTCATCCAAAGGCCTCACCGCTGTCCTCCCAGCTTCGTGCGGATCGCCGTCACCGCGCGATGCAGATGCGTCTTCACCGTATTGATCGGCATGTCCATCAACTCGGAGATCTCGCCCAGATCCATCTCCTCGGTAAACCGCAGCAGAAACACCCGCCGCTGATTCACAGAGAGCTCCTCCACCACCGCCCTCACCTGCTCCGTCCGCTCCCGCGCCAGCATCCTTGCCTCCGGCCCGGACTCATGACTCGGCAGAAAGGACGCCATCTCCTGCACATCCAGCGCCGTCGCCCGGGCCTTGCGCCAGAACTGAAACTTCTTCGTCCGCAACTGATCCCGGATCAGGTTGTTCGCAATGCTGAACAGCCACGTACTCACGGAGCAATCGCCCCGAAACGACCCCCGCCCGTTAAACGCCTTCAGCAGGCAATCCTGCGTCACCGTCTCCGCCAGGTCCTGATCGCCAAGCGAGAACGCCACATACCGCAGCAGCCGTGGACGATACAACTTCACCAGCAGATCGATATCGTCCAGTTCGGTAATAAAGTTCACCCGCTCGGAAATCCCGTGCTCGGAAATCATAGACGACTCTGGAAGAACTACCGCTCTCGAAGCCATGGAACACCTGCTGTCTCTGGGGTCTGGGGTACACAGCAAAAGACGAGCCTCCCCCACACGACGGTTACAAGCCGCAAAAGAAAGCAGCCCCCCGGCACCCCTACCGCGCAATCAGCCAGTTCGCCGCCCAGATCACCCCTGCCCCGCCCATCACCGCTCCCAGCAGCACCCCCCGCCGTCCCTCCACATCCCGCACCCGCGGCAGCATATCGCTCGTCGCCATCTGCAGAAAGAAACCCGCCGCCAGCGCCAGCAGCACCACCGCACTCCGTGACGAGACCAGCCACCAGATCGTCAGCAGCCCTCCCAGAAACGGCGCCACCGCATCCGCCGCCAGAAACAGGTAATCCGCCCGCCGAGCCCTTCGCCCCCCCGTCGTCAGGATCACCGTATTCATCCCGTCGCCCAGGTCATGCGCCGCAATCCCCAGCGTCACCGCATACCCCACGGCATGGCTCGCCGCAAACGCCGCCCCAATCGCCATCCCATCCCGGAAGCTATGAAAGATCATCAGCCCACCCGCAAATCGCCCCAGCGTCCGCCGCGACGGCCCACCCGTCGCACGCGCCGCCCGATGATCCAGGTAGCTCTCCACCGCCGCAAACGCCAGAAAGAATCCCAGCGTCATCCCCAGCACCTGCTGCGCCCCCCAACCCACCCTCGCCCCCAGGTCCACGGACTCCGGCAGCAGGTCCAGAAACGCCGCCCCCAGCAGCAGTCCCGCCCCCGCCGCCATCAGCATCGGCAGAAACCGTCGAAACCGCACCGCCAGCAACCCGCCAAGCAGCGTCGACATAACCGGAATAAGGAGAAGAAGAACAGGCATCAGAGAGGAACGTCTTCTTGATAATACACTCGCAGTAAGCCCCCCCCTCCGCCCCGCCACTCATTTACAATCGACCTTCATTCCCTTCAAAGCGAGCGCCCCTCATGCGGAACCCCCTGCACCTGTACCGAAAACCCACGCAGAGCCTCTTCCTCATGGCCGTCCTCGCCATCCCGGCCCTCGCCCAGACCACGCCCCTCCCTCCCGCCGTGGTTACCACCGCCCCGTCCTCCGGCCCCGCCCCCCGCCGCTACACCCTCAACCGCGAGCCCGTCCTCACCCACGACCAGAAGCTCGCCCTCGTCCGCAACCACATCAAATACGTCTTCGTCCTCTTCCAGGAAAACCGCTCCTTCGACTTCTACTTCGGCTCCTATCCCGGCGCTTACGGCCTCTACTCCCAATCCCCCGCCGAAACCCCCGGCTTCGTCCAGCCCCTCGTCAACGTCGATGGCACCGTCACCTCCATCTCCCCCTTCCGCATCCCGCCCTTCCTCACCGACGTCAACGGCAAACAGGTCCCCGTCTACCCCTCCGACATCGCCAGCGTGAACCACGCCCACGTCGGCATGGTCAACAAGCTGGACCTCCCAACCAACGAGCCCAACGCCGGAGCCAAAAACGACCGCTACGCCCTCACCGAAGAGGGCGTCACCCTCTCCGCCGACGGCAAACCCTCCAAGTTCCCCTCGCTCGAGCGCAAACAGTACGGCGAGCTCGTCATGGGCCACCTCGACTGCGATACCGCCCCCTTCCTCTGGCGATACGCCGACCGCTTCACCCTCTTCGACCACTTCTTCACCACCGAAATCGGCCCCTCCACCCCCAACGCCATCGCCATGATCTCCGGCCAGGTCGGCGAAACCCAGTGGATGCTCCATAACGACGAAGCCGTCCCCGGCAAGGGCAAGCCCACCATGCCCATCCTCGCCGACCCCCTCCCCTACTGGGAGGTCAAACTCGACGCCATCGATAAAGCCAAAGCCGCCAACTCCAACGACCCCAAGACCAAAACCAAGTCCCTCAACCTCACCTTCGCCACCCTCCCCCTCTCCTTCATGGGAGACAAGATCCAGCAGACCACCGCCACGGACCTCGACCCGTCGCTCGACCTCCCTGACGTCCAGGAGGACATCAAAAAAATCGCCGGAACCCCCAACCCCGCCATCCCCTGGGGCTGGTACCAGCAGGGCTACGACCACGAGCCCACCGACGAGTCCGGCCGCGCCTCCCACAAGACCTACGTCCCCCACCATAACGCCCCCGCCTACTTCGGCTACATCGCCGACAACCCCTCGGTCGAGCCCCACATCCACGGCCTCGGCGACTTCTTCTCCGACGTAGCCGCCCGTGCCCTTCCCCCCTCCGGCGTCTTCTACGTCCGCGGCGGCTACGGCAACATCACCGGCCGCAAGCCGCTCGATCCCAACCCCAAACTCGCCACCATCTTCGCCGGCAATGACGACCACCCCGGCTACTCCGACTCCCAGCTCTCCGAAGCCCTTCTCGCCGAAGAGATCAACGCCATCGCCGCCAGCCCCTACTGGAAAGACTCCGCCATCCTCATCGCCTACGACGAATCCGACGGCCTCTACGACCACGGCCAGCCCCACGTCCGCTCCAAGGACCCCGCCGGCCTTGCCCTCAGCCAGGGCCCGCGCATCCCCTTCCTCCTCATCAGCCCTTACGGCTCCGCCCACGCCATCTCGCATGAGCCCATCGAGCACTCCAGCATCATCAAATTCGTCGACGAACTCTTCCACCTCACCCCCCTCGCCGACCTCCCCGACGAGCAGCGCGCCCGCAAAATCGGCCTCGAAAGATTTGGCCAGAAGGACCTCGGCCCCGCAGACGACCAGGTCGAAAACGTAGGCGACCTCCTCTCCGGCTTCTCGAACGCCCGCCTCCTCGGCAAGAAGCCCCTCCTCCCCGCCACCTACGCGCAAATCCCCGCGCACGAAGTCACCGCCTTCCCCCATTACGACTACAAGGGCTGCAGCGTCATGAACATCCACCCCACCGACGCCCACCTCCCCAACCCCATCCCCCCCGACTTCAACCCTCGCCCCGACGTCACCCCCGGCATCCCCACCTCCGGCACCTGGACCCCCTAGCCTCTACTCTGCTTCCAAGGACAGTGAGTGTTCGCGCGTGAGTTCGTCCACTCGCGACAAGAACAGCTTCAAAATCGGGGAGCTGTTCGCTCTCCGATACCCAATGGAAAGATCGATCTTCGGCCCAACACCTTCAAGTGGGCGCGTCGTGACGGCATCCGGAAGAAAAATCTTTGCATAGAGCGGGAGCAGCGCGACACCACCCGTCGAAGCGATCAGAGACATGACGCCCCCTAGATTGTCCACTTCATAGCTTGGTCGAATATCAATCCCATTTTCATGCAGGAATCGATCAATCGTTCGCCGCAGGGCGGGCTGCCTCCCGGAGATGCTAAGGGCGGTTCCTGAAACGCTGATAAACCTCTCTCGCTCAATCTCCTGGAGAGTGATCGTCTCCTTCGCTGCAAGCGGATGGTTCGAGGGCAGAAAAACCTTGAACTGTTCTTCGATCAGGGTGCGGTACTCAATGTCATCCGTCCCATCCCCTCTACGAAGGAACGCCAGGTCTAACCCACCGTGCAGGATGGCAGCGGCGAGTTGGGGAGAGTTCTGGGTAGAAATCACAATGTGGATGTTGGGCAATTCTTCGCGAATCAGCCTGAGCGCCGCGGGAAGCCAGGTCGTGTCGTGACCAATCATGAAACCCATTGAGAGCGACGGAACCGCCGGATAGGCAATCTGGCGGGCCGACTGCACTGCCGTTTCAGCCTGCGACAGCATCACCCGTGCATGGTCCAGAAACACTCGGCCCGCAGCCGTCAACTCAACGCCCTTTGCTCCGCGAAGGAACAGTGGCGTCCCCACCTCATCCTCGAGATCTCGTATCTGGCGACTCAGGGAAGGCTGCGTCGTATTCAGCTTCCCCTCCGCCGCCAGCTTCAGGCTCCGCGCTTCGGCAACTGCGACGAAGTAACGAAGATGTCTCAGCTCCATCGATCACCTCTGCCTCGAAAGCATATCCCCTCAGCTTATAAAGCAATGTTATTGCTTCGCGCCGGAGAGGTATGGTTCAAACAAGTTCTTCGCCACTGGAAGACATCTGCTCAAGGAACGGAGACATATGACTCAAGCACTCAAAGGAAAAGTTGCGCTTGTTACGGGTGGTTCACGCGGGATCGGTGCCGCCATTGCAAAGCGTCTGGCAGCAGATGGCGCCAGTGTCGCAATCACGTACGCAAAGGACGCCGCCTCCGCTTCGGTCGTGGTGAAGGCGATTGAAGCAGCCGGTGGAAAGGCGGTGGCGATTCAGGCGGATGCAGCCGCGCCTGAAGCTGTGCAGGCAGCAGTTGGCAAGGCAGTCGCTGCCCTCGGCAAGCTGGATGTGCTCGTCAACAATGCAGGGACCGCCATTCCAAAGCCGTTCGTCGATACGACCCTCGAAGAGATGGATCACGTCATCAATCTGAATCTTCGCGGCATGTTCGTCACCACTCAGGCTGCGCTCAAGCAGATGAATGATAACGGCCGCATCATCATGATCGGTTCCTGCGTAGGGGAACGCAATCTTACCCCCGGACTGGCCGCCTACGCCGCGACCAAAGGTGCCGTCAAGATGTTTGCGCAAAGTCTATCCAGAGAGGTCGGTAGCAGAGGCATCACCGTGAACAACGTCCAGCCGGGCCCAATCGATACCGATCTCAATCCCGCTTCTGGCGACTGGGCAGCTCCCCAAAAGGCAGTGACCGCTCTGAACCGGTACGGTCACGTTGATGAAGTCGCTGCTCTGGTGGCGTTTGTCGCAAGCCCGGAATCCTCCTATATCACCGGAGCGAATCTCACCGTCGATGGTGGAACGAATGCCTGAACCGATTCCCCTCCAAGGCCGGATCGCTCTCGTCACGGGCGCCTCAAAAGGGATCGGCCGCGCGACGGCGGCCGCCCTCTCACAGGCGGGCGCACACGTCATCGTTCACTATGGCCGCTCCAGGGAAGAGGCGAACTCACTTGTTGCCGCGATCAAAGCCGAAGGTGGACGCGCCGATGCTGTCGCTGCAGACCTGTCGACTCCGGACGGGCCGGCGGCGCTGGCAAAACAGGTGCGCTTGTTAGCGGGTGACCGGCTTGATGTGCTGGTGTTGAACGCCGGAGTGAGCAAGGCGGCACGCATCCCGGATTACACCGCTGGAGACCTCGACAACCTCTTTGCGACCAACGTACGAGGCCCGTTCCTACTCGTTCAGCAACTCCTCCCCATCTTGGGTGCGGGCTCGAACATCACCGTCATCTCCTCGATTGGTGCACATGCTGTCATCGGTAAACCTGGACTCGGGAACCCATCGATCCTTGCCTATGCGTCAACCAAAGGAGCTCTTGAAACACTCGTGAAGAACTGGGCCGCCATCCTCGGTCCCCAAGGCATCCGCGTCAACGCTGTCGCCCCGGGTGTCATCGATACCGACATGTCAAACTTCACGAAAACTGAAGCAGGACGTGAGACCGCGCTCGGAATGCAGGCGCTCAAGCGTTTAGGCAAGCCGGAAGATGTCGCCGACGTCGTCGTCTTTCTGGCGTCCAACGGAGCGCGTTGGATCACAGGGGCCAGTATCCCCGTCGACGGTGGGTCGAAGCTCTAGCTGTTGGCCCGAGCACCGGTGCCTGTCACAACATCACCCACCAGGTCCGTCACGCTCGCCGTCGGAGATCGATCCATCGGCCATTCCCGCGTAAACTCACACCATGAGGATGATGCAAAAGGCCGGGCCCCCATCGCGTTCTTCGATGGCATCTCCGCCACAGGCCTCTTCCGCAGGCTGACGTGTGTCGGCACCCCAAGCGAGTTCATCCAATCCCGCACTTCCACCCACTGCAACGCAGTCGAAACCGCTGCTTCAGTCCACACACACTGACGGTCCCTCACCCACGATAGCCATACCAATCTCCACAACTTGATCACAATCCACCACACCACAATCCATGGCCAAAGCACCCCTCACCCGTCTCCTGCCCCTCCTCACCCTGCTCGCCCTCCCCGGGTTGACCCAGCCCGTCCCCCACATCCGCCAGACCAAAACCCTCACCTGCGCCATCTCCCAGGGCACCCCGGACTACACCACCCTGGACCTCCACGGACCCATTGTTTCCTTTGACTTAGAACTCTGCCACGCCGTCGCCATCGCCATCGCCGGTCCCGGCGCCAAAGTCCTCGCACTCCCCTTCCCGGACGAGTCCTCCGCCCTCGCCGCCGTCCTAGCCGGCAAAGCAGACCTCGCCCCCACCGCCTCGCTCGACCTCACCAACTCCACAAAACCTGGACTTTTCCTGGGCCCGCCAATCCTGGAGGACGGCACCGGCCTCCTCGTCCCCAACTCCGTCCCCAACCCCCAGGCCCTCGCCGGTAAAAAAGTCTGCTTCTTCGCTGAAACCGAAACCGAAGCCTCTCTCCGTATCTGGTTCAAAATAAACCACATCGAGATCATCCCTTACTCCTTCTCCGAAGAAGGCGAGATGCAGGCCGCCTTCATGACCGGCAACTGCCCCGCCATCGCAGCCGACAAAACCCGCCTCGCAGACCTCCGCGCCACCATCGGCTCCTCCGCCATCCGCTACAAAATCCTCCCCGAAACCCTCTCCCCAGACCCCCTCGGCCCCGCCACCACCGACCACAAATTAATCCAAATCGCCACCTGGGTCTCCCAACTCCTCCTCAACGCCGACGCCCTCGGCGTCACCCGCGCCACCCTCCCCGCCGCCATCAAGTCCGAAGACCCTTCCATCCGCCGCCTCCTAGGCCGCACCCATGAGTTCGGCCCGCTCCTCGGCCTCGACGATACCTGGCCCATCCAGGTCCTCACCGCCATCGGCTCTTACTCCGATCTCGTTACCCGTACCCTCCCCATGGCCCTACCCGCCCCACCGCTCCTTCCCCTCAAGTAGCCATCGAAGTCGAGCGCACCGGCTGTGGCAGATCTCCCCCGCAGCCGGCCCGCTTCCTCGCACTCTCGGTCGCTTCTTACGGCAGCTGCCCCAGCGTCCCGCTCGCTGAGGCCGCGGCCAGCGGTTGAATCGTCGGTGCCGCAAATCCAATCACCTGAGTAACGGTTCCGGTCACACTGTTTGAGACCCAGACGTTTCCAGACGCATCGATCGCTGCGCCGCCAAGGCCGCTGAAGGAAGGAAGCTGTGCCCCATAACTGGCGCCCGAGCCACCCGTGTCCGGAACTCCCGCCTGGGACAACCGAAGCAGGTTGTCGGGCAACGTGCTCCCGGAGCCGCTGCAGCTGACGCGGCAGTTCGGGATCAGCACCTGGTTCATCCCGTCAATCGCGGTCACCGAAGCCGTGTTGATTCCGAGCGCCGTGTAAGGACTCCCACTCCCATTGCTGCCGTTGAAGTACTCCACCTTGCTCAAGGATTGGTTTCCGGCGTTGACCGTCCAGAGCTCGTTCGAGCCGTTGATCGCCATCCCAAGCGGCTGATTCAACCCGAAGGGCGTGAAGTTCTGCAGGAAGTTGCCGTTGGTATCGAATTGGATGATGTTGTTCCCGCCCGTACCGGCAAACCAGATGTTGCCGATATTATCCGTCGCCACCCCAGTCGTGCCGCCAAAGAAGAACGGCGACCCGTTGATGAGGTTGCCGCTCGGCGTCGCTTCAATGACCGCCCCCGTGTTCGTCGCCGTCGCCCATATCTCGCCGGAGTTGTCCACGGTAATGCCGTTGAAGGTGTCCACGCCGTACGTCGCCTGGTCGAAGTCGAGAGGGAAGCCAGCCTGCACGGCTCCGGTGGACATACTCATCTTGATGACCTGGTCGTCGCCAACGCCGGGCGACGCGCCGCCGGTCACGCCCTGGTTCACGGTGTAGATGTAGGTGCTGTTCGCATTGATCGCAATCCCCTTGATCCCATGCAGAACCCGCGTCCCCGGGGTACTGGAACCCGTGTAGGAATGCAGGAACGTTCCGTCCGGCGCGTACTCCACCAGCGAGTCCGGCGCGGTCGGGCTCAGGCAGGACTGGCAGTTCGCCATCCAGATGTTTCCGCTCGCATCGATCACAACATTGCCAGGATTGTTGACCGCCACAGCCGGCGTATACGTGATGCCCAAGGCAAAATCATTCGGCTGCACGCTCAAGCTCGGTTGAAAGGGAGCGACCGCAGCCGAAAGGCCATAAAGATTCGCCGTCTGCGCTGCGGGAAAGGCTGCAATGTTGACCAGCGCGCCAAGCGTATCCGTAGGCACAACAGCGCTCGTTGGAGTCGAGTAGGCGAACAGTTGCGTGCAGGGCGTCGCGCTCGCGGAAGCCTGGTTCACACACGCCGAGATGATGTTCGCCAGGGTGTTGATGTATTGCTGCGGAACGGTACCGTTGCCTCCCGGTGTCGTCGCCAGCGCCACGCCGGTCGTCGTGTTGGCCAGATTGTTCGCCGTCGCGAAGGCCGCATTCAACCCTGCGATGTTGCTGGACCGGGTGCCCAGGTGCGTCGCGTCGCCCATAAAGGGGTTCAGCGCGTACGCCATGGCCACCGTCGTCACCTCATCGATAAACGTAAAGGTAGACGTCGTCAGATTGTTGCAGTCTCCAAGCGCCGCGGACAGCGCGATCGCCGTGTTCTGCGTGCCCTGCGCGAGTCCGGGATTGCCGCCCAGCGCAAGCAGATACACCTGCGTACCCGGGGTGCAGCTATAGGTGCCCCCGTAGGAGAAGCCGCCGTAGGCATCGGTTGTGACATAGGCATTGCCATTGGTATCTGTCGTCGTGCCCGCTGCTCCGGGGACCAGCATGGACGTGGCTGCGTTGCCGTAGCCGCCGTTGCTTGCGGCGTACAGGTACACATGAGCGTCCTGAATGGCCTGTTGGCCGCCATGCAGCGAGCCGTTGAAAAGAGGAGCGGCATGCGTGCTCGGCAGCGCTGTTCCAGAGAAACCGGAGCATCCGGAGACAAGGACAAGGGCCGCTGCACACGCGCTCAGGGCGGCGGATTGAAGTGCGAACTGCAGTGTAAATCGCGGCATGGAAGACTCCAGAAAGAGGTAAAGTGAGGTGGCGCTCAAGCGTCGTGCAAGCGCAGGAACAAGGTGGATAACGTCCCCAACTCTACCCAGCCGATCGATCGTTCGTCGGTTTATCGAGGGGAGAAACCGGAAGTGAAAACCAAAACGGAATCGCCGCAACCGAAAATCCATTTCGGCAACGCATGTCCCAAATCGGCTGGCTCCGTGCCCGCCACCCCCACCCCCTTCGCCCAGCAGGATCGACCGCCAACCCGCTCGCTCACCCTCCCGTCATCACACGCCTCAGCGTCGAGCGCCGGCCCGTAGCCACCTCCGCGTGTTACCGTATCCTCGCCATGCCCACCCGCAGACGATTCTGCCTCTCCGCCGCAGCCACCCTCCTCGCCCAGCCCACCCACGCCCAGTTCCCCGGCGTCTCCGCCGGCCAGTCCCGCCTCAATCTCGCCGTCATCGACCACGACCGCATCCTCGCCGCCGCCGCCCAGGCCCTCGCCCGCCCCGTAGCCGCGACCGCAGACCCCGCCTCAGACGCCTTCCTCCAATTCACCCTCGACATCCCCGCCCTTGCCGCCGCCCACCTCCTCGCGGAAGATCCCAGGTACCCCGCCGCCGCCGCCCAGCACCTCCAAGCCTGGCTCGCCACCCCCGCTACCCGCCTTCCCACCACCCTCCCCGACCTTGAAACCGTCCTCCTCTACGCCCCCCTCGCCGAGCTCGCCGTCGCCCTCCCCTTCCTCCAACTCCCGCCCGAAACCCTCGCCCTCCTCACCCCCTGGTTCGCCGAAACCCTCACCTGGCTCACCGAATCCCGCACCGGCCTCCTCGCCCGCGATAACAAGGACGACATCGCCAGCGCCTGGCTCCTCCTCGTCGCCGCCTTCGCCCGCCTTAGCAAATCGGACGCACCCACTGCCAAAACGGCCCACGCAGACGCGGCTCCCACTCCAACCCAAAGCCGCCCGGATGCGGCCCTCTCCGAAGCCCTCCACCGCTTTAAAACCTCCACCATCCGCACCCAGATCAACGCCAACGGCCTCTTCCCCAACGAGCTCCCCACCCCCAACCCCTTCCGCAACTCCCTCCTCAACCTCGACCTCCTCGCCGGCGCCTGCGTCCTCCTCTCCACCCGTTTCGATTCCCTCTGGGATCACGAGCTTCAGGACGGTCCCGGCATGAGGAGCGCCATCTCCCGCCACGCCCCTTATATCGCCTCGCCCCACACCTGGCCCTACCCCGCCGACAAGTCCCACTTCCACGAGCTCCCCTGCCGCCGCCCCGCCCTGCTCTTTGCCGCCCGCGCCTACTCCCAACCCGACTACGCCACCATCTGGCGCGCCCTCACACCCGCCCAACCCACCTCACCCGAACTCCTCCACGCCTTCCCCATCCGCCAGCCCATCCTCTGGCAATCCCAACCCAAATTCCCCTCCTGAACCCGTTCGCGAATACGTGAAGCTTTGGTTTCAGGGCCAAAAGCCCGTCCTATACCAGCCTGGGGCGTAGCCCCAGGTCCATGTCGGTAAGGAGTCCAAGCGCTGAAGGCGCGATATATAGTCCCTGCCCATAACATCAGGGAATCGCTTAAACGATGCTCTACCCAGACACCTGTCGTCAGTCATACCGTGAAGGAAGTGCAAATGAAAACCAAAATCGAGTACAAAAGCGACGCTTTTGAAGCGATTCACGCTGCCGCCACCGGCATGGCGAAAGCGGGCACCATCGACCATGCCACCATGTTGAGCTTTGATACCTCCTGCCTGGTTGTCCCTGAATCCAAGGACATATCCACGAAAGCTAAGACAACCTAGCTCGCGTGCCGCTCCCGGTACGCCCGCACAATCCCCAGATACCGCCGCGCACTCTCCGACACCACCTCCGGCCGCCCTTCCGCAACAGACTTCACATCCGCCAGATCCGCCCCCACCCCCAGCGCAAACGCACCAGCCTTCAAAAACTCCTCCGCCGTCGCCAGCGACACGCCCCCCGTAGGAATCAACTCCACCTGCGGCAGCGGAGCCTTCACACTCTTCAAATACGAAGCCCCGCCCATCGCACTGCACGGAAACACCTTCACCACATCCGCCCCCGCCTGCCACGCCGTCACAATCTCCGTCGGCGTCAGCGCCCCGGGCAGCACCGCAATCGAGTACCGCTGGCACATCTCCACTGTCCGTAGATTCAGCGCCGGCGACACCACAAAATGCGCTCCCTCCAGAATGCACATCCGCGCCGTCTCCGGGTCCAGCACCGTCCCCGCGCCAATCAGAATATCCGGCCGCTCCTTCGCCAGCCGCCGCATCACCTCCAGCGCCCCGGGCACCGTCATCGTGATCTCCAGGCACGTCACCCCGCCGTCGGCAATCGCCTCCGCCAACCTCATGCACTGCTCCACGGACTGTGCCCGCAGCACCGGCACAATCCCAATCTCCCGCATCGCCGCCAACACATTCGCCTTCAGCATTCTCTTCCCTCTTCCCTAATCCCTCTTCCCTGTCTTACCGCTGCACGCCCGCACTCGCCCCCGCCATCACCCGCTCCACCTCACCCAGCGTCGCCATCGAGCTATCCCCCGGCGTCGTCATCGCCAGCGCCCCATGCGCCACCCCGCAGTCCAGCGACCACTGCATCCCCTTCCCCTGCAACAGCCCATAAATCAAACCAGCCGCAAACGAGTCTCCCCCGCCCACCCGGTCAAAGATCTCCAAATCCAGATAATCCACGCTCTTATAAACCGACCCCTCCGCATACGCGAACGCCGCCCAGTCATTCCGGTTCGCCGTCCTCGGCCGCCGCGTCGTGGTCGCAATTACCTTCACCTCAAACTCGCTCGTCACCCGCGCCGACATCGCCGCATAGCTCGCCTCGTCATGCCACGGCGGCCCATGCGAGCTCTCCCCCATGGCCGCCGCAATATCCCCCTCATGCCCAAACAGCACATCCACATACGGCATCAGGCTTCGGTTCACGTCAATCGACCCCCGCCTCCCGCCCTGCCCCGCCCACAGCGAAGCCCGGTAATTGCAGTCATAGCTCACCACCACCCCATTCCTTCGCGCCGCCTGCATCGCCTCCATCACCACCGCCGGCGACTCCCCCGAAAGCGCACACATAATCCCGCCCGTATGAAACCACCGCGCCCCTTCCTTCGCGAAGATCACATCCCAGTCCACCTGCCCCGCGCGCAGTTGACTGATCGCCGTATGCCCGCGATCCATCATCCCCAGCGCCCCCCGAATCCCATGCCCCCGCTCCAAAAAGTAAACGCCGTTCCGCGCCTCCCGCCCCACCTGGTCATACGCACTCCACCGCACATGCCGCAGGTCCACCCCACCCTCCAGCATCAAATCTTCGAGCAGCCGCCCCACCGGGTTATCCGACAGCGCCGTCACCACCGCCGTCCGCCTGCCAAAGCACCGCCGCAGCCCCCGCGCAACGTTGTACTCGCCGCCCCCCTCCCACACCCGGAAGTTCCGCGTCCTCGCAATCCGCTCCTCACCCGGATCGAACCGTAGCATCACCTCGCCCAGGCTCACCAGGTCCCACTCCGCCCCCTGCGCCGCCTTCAGCTTCAACCCGCCGGAGACCCCATGCCGCGGCGTAATCGCACTCGTCTCCCCACCCTCAGGCTCCCCCACCGGCAGCCCCGTCCGAGCCTCCATTACTTCAGCCCCGCGATCGTCGCCACATCCATATCGTCATACGCCTGGTTCTCCCCACCCATCCCCCAGCAGAACGTATAGTTCTTCGTACCCACGCCCGCATGGATGCTCCAACCCGGCGACACCACCACGTCCTTATCCCCCACAATCAGATGCTTCGTCTCATCCGGCGGCCCCATCAGGTGCACCACCCGGTGCGCCGGGTCCATGTCGAAGTAAAAATAAACCTCGCTCCTCCGCATATGCGTATGCGGCGGCATCGTGTTCCAGTTACTTCCCGGATCGAGCAGCGTAAATCCCATCACCAACTGACAACTCTGCAACCCGTCCTTGTAGATCGCCTTATAGATCGTCCGCTTGTTACAGGTCTCCACCGCCCCTAACTTCAACCCATCCAGATCCGCGAATCTCACCATCTTGGTCGGATAATCCGTATGCGCCAGGTAACTCAGCAAATAATAAACAGCCGGCTCGTCCGCGGACTGACTCGCAAATTCAATCTCCTTACTCCCCCGCCCCACATAAATCACATCCAGCTTCCCCAGCTCAAACGTCGTTCCATCGACGGTCACCGACCCCGCCCCACCCACATTCAGCACCCCCAGCTCCCGCCGCTCGCAAAAATATTCCGCCCGCAGCTCCGGCTGCGTCTCGAGCTTTAGCGGCGCAATCGTAGGCACCGCAGACCCAATCACCGTCCGGTCCAGGTCCACATACGCCAGCTCCAGCGCGCCCGCCTTGAACATTCCATCCAGCAGAAACGTCTCGCGAATCTCATCCGTCGTCATCCGCGAATACCGTGTCTTATCCGCCATCTCCACTAACTTCATCGCATAACTCCCACTTACAAAAATCTAGCTCTTCGGAGCTTCCACTTTAATCACGTAATAAGTAAACGTCTTACCCGGAGCCAGCACCGTCTGGTGCGGCGTGTTTGGCGAAATATGAATCACATCGCCCTTCTGCATCGGCGTCGGCGTCCCTCCTTGCACCATCGTTCCGCGCGTCTCGCCCGGCGAGTTCTCCTTCGCCGCCACAATCGTCCCGCCCGTCACCTCGCTCGCCTCGCCGTCGACCACCACAAACATATCGTTCCAGTCCCGATGCATCTCCGCTCCACCGCTCTTGGTCCGCACCGTCAGCATCGTAATGTGCCCCGGATACGTCTCCAGCGTCACACTCGCAGACCCGCTCGGGCTCGCCTGTGCCTGCGCCAGCAGCGTCTTCGCCTGCGCCTCAATTGCCGCCGCGCTTCGCCGGTCGATCGGCTTCACCGCCCCCACCGTCTCGGTCGGAGCCACCACCGGCGCCTTCGCCTCGGTCGGCAGCGACTTCCCCGTCCCGACATCCCCGCCCTGCGCCCACGCGCCCACACTCAACATCGCAGCCGCCGCGCCCAGACTCACAACTCGCATCATCCCGCTCATAGCATCACCTCATCAACAAGCCCAACCATACGAATCCTCATCGCGCCAGTCAACCGCGCCGCTAAGGCTCCGGAATTGTCGGCACGCTCAGCAACAACCCCAGCTCCGCCTGCACCTTGTCCCACTGCCCCGCATTCTTCTTCGTCGCAATCGGAGCCTTCGCATCCGCATAGTAAGCCTGGATATCGTCCCTCAACCCCGTAGGAATCTTCCCCGCATTCGGCGCCGTCACCCGGTCCAGCAGCTTCGCATACGTCACATCCGTCAGCCGGTACGTCCCCGGCGTCGTCCGCAGCCCTGTATCCAGGTCACGATTCGGCAGGTCCTTCGTCAGCTTCGCCAGATCCCCAGCCTGCAAGTCCGCCAGCACCGTCCGGACCGTCGCCGTGGAGCTGTTCAGGCTCTTTACATACAGCCCCTCCGTCTCCTGCGTCGGAATCCTGATCGCCAGATCCGAAAGCACCCCAACCTTCGGCAAAATAAAAATCAGCCCAGCCAGCGAATACGTTCCAATCCCCGCATGTTTCCGGTACGCATCCCACCCATTCTCAAAGTCACTCTGCGCCAGCGCCTTCTCCATTGTGTCCAGGTCCGCACTCGGCACATCCTTCGGCATCTTGCGTTTGTGCAGCACATTCTCCGCATACGCAATCCGAGGCAAAAACCTCCGCACCCCAAACTGATACCCCTTGAACGTCGGCCGCTGCCTCCGGTTACTCCCCAGAACCTCGCCCAGCGTCAGCCCATACGTCTCAAAAAAAGCCCTCGCCAGCACCGGCCGGGAGACCTGCAGCCCCACATGCGACAAGTACGCCGAAGACGCAAACCGCCGCTTTGAAATCTCATCCACGTCGAACGCAAACTCCGTCCGCACATGCGCATGCGGACTCTCGTCATACGTCACCGAAGGCCCATACTTCGCCCCCAGCTTCGGAAACTCCTTGGCCACACTTGGATTCGTCGCCATCGCATGACCCGTCGTATCCCCCACATAGTGCGAAAGTGCCCCTACCGCAAACGCCAGCTCATCTGCCGTCTTCGCGTTCCGCAGCAGGCTCCGTATAAAGTCACCCGTCCGCACATAATGCGTCAGATCGCTGAAGAACTCCTTGCCAAACGGATAGTACCCAAGGTCCTGGATCGCGCACCCGCCATACGCATACGCATGAGCCTCCGTCAGTTGCGCCGCCGTAATCCCCGGAAACCGCGTCCGCAGCAGCGGCTCAATCGCAGGTTTCCATACCAGGTCGATCAACTGCTCATGCGTCTGCACCGAATACGCAAACTCGGTCCGCGGACAAAGCACCGCCGCCGCAAACACCCCCACCAAAGCTACTCTCCGCCGCCATCCCATCCGCACGAACATCACCCGAGTGTACCGTCGCCACTCATCACATCAAAATCGATCCCGTCAGAACCTCAAGGTAACCAACAGCAGCAGCGACGCGAAGCCCAAGAAAAGTCACGCAGGGACCGCCACCCGCGCAGGGCTTACTTACGCTACCTTAACCCGTATGCCAAACTCCTCTTCCCTTCCCGCCCTCTTCCGCCTCGATGGCAAAGTCGCTCTCGTCACCGGCTCCGCCAGCGGCCTCGGTGCCGCCATCGCTCAGGCCCTCGCCCAGGCCGGAGCCCTCGTAGCCTGCCACGGCAACCGCCGCCCCGCCACGGAAACAGCCGAGCACATCGGCCCAAACGCCTCCGCCTTCCGCGCCGACCTCTCCTCCACCACCGGCTCCGAAGACCTCTTCCAGCAAGTCCACGACACCCTCGGAAAGGTCGACATCCTCATCAACAACGCCGGCACCATCCACCGCGACGCCGCTGAAGCCACTACCCTCGAATCCTGGCAACACGTCCTCCAGGTCAACCTCACCAGCGTCTTCCAACTCTCCCAGCTCGTAGCCAAAGACATATTCAGTCGCCAGGCGACAGGAAAAATCGTCAACATCGCCTCCCTTCTCAGCTTCCAGGGCGGCATCCGCGTCCCCGCCTACGCAGCCTCCAAGGGTGGCGTCGCCCAACTCACCAAGGCCCTCGCCAACGAGTGGGCCCCCAAGGGCATCCAGGTCAACGCCATCGCCCCCGGTTACTTCGCCACCACCAACACGGAGGCCCTCCAGGCCGACGAAACCCGCAACCGCCAGATCCTCGAACGCATCCCCGCCGGCCGCTGGGGTCAGCCCGAAGACCTCGCCGGAGCCGCTCTCTTCCTCTCCAGCCCCGCCTCGAACTACGTCACCGGGACCGTCCTCACCGTAGACGGAGGCTGGATGGGCCGCTAGCCCCTCTCACTTGTGTTCTCCCGCGCCTTGGAGACAGCACGCCCACGTCCTCGCTTTCAGTCCCCCGTGTCTTCCGCTTCTAGGTACCCCGAGGCTTCAGCCTCGGGTCTCACAGGGCTGCCACGGAACCGGGCTTTAGCCACTGGGGTATGCCTCAGCGAGTTTCGGATTCGCCCTTTTCGTCCCACCCCACCATCAACGCCAAAACCCAAGGTCCACCCCTAACCTTCTTGTTTCGAATACTTTGTACACCATACCCCCCGGGGGAGTCTCGCCTCGACTGCACTCCAAACCTCCTCTTCGCATCCAAGCAGGTGAAGGAGAAATCACATGCCCCAAAGCCCCGGCGTCCGCCAGAACGAGATTCAGAACCACCCCGAGCAAGCTCACACCAAAGCCGCAACCTCCCACACCCAGTCCGATCACCTCACCGCCCACGAGCTCTCCAAGGAAGCTCAGGACCGCACCCGCCACGCCCACGAGCACACTGAGCACCTCGTCAAGGAAGCCGAGAAGAAGTAGCTACCCTGCTCTGAAGGTAAGGACGCGGTAGCATCCACACATGCTCCGCGTCCCTTACCCAGACCTCGAACACGCCCTCACACAGTCCCTCCTCCGCTGCGCCTTCTCCCCGGACCGTGCCGCCCTATGCGCCCGCCTCTTCGCCGAAACCACCCGGGACGGCGTCTACACCCACGGCCTCAACCGCTTCCCCCGCTTCGCCGCCATGCTCCGCAACGGCACCGTAGACCCGCACGCCATCCCAACCCTCACCTCCGCCTTCGGAGCCATCGAGCGCTGGGACGGCCACCGCGGCGTCGGCAACCTCAACGCCCACGCCTCCATGGCCCAAGCCATCGCCCTCGCCCGCCAGCACGGCATCGGCGCCGTCTTCCTCGCCCAGACCAACCACTGGATGCGCGGCGGCACTTACGGCTGGCAGGCCGCCGGCTCCGGCCTCTTCGCCGTCGCCTTCACCAACACCCTCCCCAACCTCCCTGCCTGGGGCGCCACCGTGCCCACCCTCGGCAATAATCCCCTCGTCCTCGCCATCCCCCGCCCGGCCGGCCAGCACATCGTCCTCGACATGGCCATGAGCCAGTACTCCTATGGCACCCTCGCCGCCTACGCCAAACGCGGCGCCCCACTCCCCTTCCCCGGCGGCTTCGACGCCTACGGCTCCCTCACCACAGACCCCTCCGCCATCGAGCACACCAACCGCGCCCTCCCCATCGGCCTCTGGAAGGGCTCCGGCCTCGCCCTCACGCTCGACCTCATCGCCTCCATGCTCTCCGGAGGCCTCGCCACCCACCAGATCCCCCCGTCCGCCGAGCACGAGTCCGGCCTCTCCCAGGTCTTCCTCGCCATCGACCCCACCCACATCGCCGACCCCGAAGCCCTCGCCGCCACTGCCGAATCCGTCATCGCCAACCTCCACGCCGCCCCATCCTTAGACCCCCTCCACCCCCCACGCTACCCCGGCGAAGAAACCCTCCGCCTCCGCGAAGAAAACCTCCGCCTCGGCATCCCCGTAGACGAATCCATCTGGCAGCAACTCCTGAGCGGCTCTTACTAACAACTGAGAACAAACAACGAAGAACTCGCACCAGCTACACTAGACGAAGCACCTCCCCATGCGCCTGCTCACCCGTTACATCCTCCGCGAGGTCCTCTCCCACGCCCTCCTTGGCGGCGTCCTCTTCACCTTCGTCCTCTTCACCAGCCGCCTCAGCATCATCCTGGAAATCGTCGTCCGCAACTCCGCCTCCCTCTCGGACGCCTCCCGCCTGGTCGCCTACTTCCTCCCCGAAGCCCTCATCGTTACCATTCCCATGGCCGTCCTGGTCGGCATCCTCCTCGGCCTCTCCCGCCTCGCCGCCGACTCCGAAATCACTGCCATGCGCGCCGCCGGCATGGGCGCACTCGACTTCGTCCGCATCGTCTCCCTCGTCAGCATCGGCGCGCTCGCCCTCGGTCTCGTCAACTCCCTTTACCTCGCCCCCCGTTCCGCCGCCGCCCTCCTCGCCCTCCAGGACAATCTCAAATACTCCCAGGCCTCCTTTGAGGTCGAGCCCCGCGTCTTCGATGAGGACTTCAAGAACATCGTCCTCTACGTCCAGGACGTCCGCCCCGGCTCCGGCGCAGCCCTCTGGCGGCACGTCTTCGTCGCCGATCTCACCGAACCCTCCGCCCCCCGCATCACCACGGCCGAGCAGGCCATCGTCACCTCCGCCGGTCCCGGCAACCTCAACCTCCACCTCACCGACGGAGCCCAGCACCAGATCTCCGCCACCGACCCCAACCAGTACAACATCTCCACCTTCCACGTCACCGATATCCCCATGGTCACCGGCGCCCAGGAAGAGGCCCACCTCTCCCGCTCCGACACCCGCACCCTCGCCCTCTCCGTCCCCGAGCTCCTCGCCCGCATGAAGGACCCACCCCTCCCCACCAAGGCCGGCCCTAAAGGTCCCATCACCATCCCCTTCGCCTCCCCGGCAGACCGCGACCGCGCCGCCCGCACATACAAAATCGAGCTCAACAAGCGCTTCTCCTATCCCTTCGCCTGCCTCGTCCTCATGCTCGTCGGCGTCCCCCTCGGCCTCAGCTCCAAACGCGGCGGCAAATCCACCGGCTTCGTCCTGACCATCCTCCTCGTCTTCGTTTACTACTTCCTCTCCTCCGTCGGCGTCGCCCTTGCCAACCAGGGCAAGCTCGCCCCCTTCCTCGGCGTCTGGGGAGCCAACATCCTCTTCGCCATCGCCGGCGCACTGCTCCTCCAGCAGCTCTCCCGCGGCGGCGTCGCTCTCTCGCTCTTCGCCAGCCTCGCCGCCGCCCTCACCCGCGCTATCCGCCGCCTCCTTCCTCACCGCGCCCCCGGCTCCGAGCAGGATCTCACCAGCTCCATCCCCCAGCGCCTCCGCTCCATGCTCCGCATCCAGTTCCCCTTCATCCTGGACGACTACATCATGCGCGAGTTCGGCGGAACCTTCATCCTCGTCCTCACCACCTTCTCCCTCGTCTTCGTCATCTTCACCTTCTTTGAGCTCATTGGCGACATCATCCGCAACCGCATCGCTTTCGTCACTGTCGGCGAGTACCTCCTCAACCTCATCCCTTACATCGTCTACAACGTCACTCCCCTCTGCGTCCTCGTCGCCGTCCTCATCACCTTCGGAGCCCTCGCCAAGTCATCCGAGTTCACCGCCATGAAGGCCAGCGGCCTCTCCCTCTACCGCGTCGTCACCCCCGTCCTCGTCCTCACCGCCGTCATCGCCGTCGCCCTCTTCGCCTTCGACGAAAGCTACCTCCCCGCCGCCAATCGCCGCCAGGAGGCCCTCCGCTCCATCATCAAGGGCAAGCCTGCCCAGACCTTCCTCCGCCCCGACCGCCAATGGATCTCCGGCCAGACCTTCCCCACCCCCGTCTCGCAAGCCCTCCAGCCCGCCGAGCCCCACCTCCCCGCCGCCCGCCACGCCGACCCCGCCCGCATCTTCTTCTACCAATTCTTCGACCCCGACCGGAACGTCTTCGCCAACCTCACCGTCTTTGAAATCGACCCCTCCACCTTCCAGCTCACCCGCCGCATCTTCGCCTCCTCCGCCCACTGGGACCCCGAGGTCTCCCAGTGGATCCTCGAAAACGGCTGGTCCCGCACCTTCGCCGGCGAAATCGCCGACTCCTTCACCCCCTACACCCTCTCCACCTTCCCCGAAATCCGCGAGCAGCCCACCTACTTCAAAAAAGAAGACCGCCAGTCCCAGCAGATGAGCTTCTCCGAGCTCTCCGGCTACATCGAAGACCTCAAACAATCCGGCTTCGACACCAAGCGCCTCTCCGTCCAGCTCAACCGCAAGCTCGCCTACCCCGCCATCACCCTCGTCATGGCCATCCTCGCCGTCCCCTTCGCCCTCATGACCGGCAAGCGCGGCGGCGTCGCCGGATTCGCCATCGCCATCTTGATCGCTGTCGTCTACCTCGGCGTCTCCGGCCTCTTTGAAGCAATGGGCAACGTCAACACTCTCCCCCCCACCCTTGCCGCCTGGTCCGCCGACGCCCTCTTCGCCTTCGCCGGAGCCTACTTCCTCCTCCGCACCCCAACCTAATCCCGGTTGCGACCAACGGGAGCACCTCAGCCGTCTGGCTCGCCCAGTCCACCAGCACATGGCACGAAGTGCCCGCTCCGCGCGCAGCGGGCCCGTCCGGCAGGACAAGCATTTATCATCAGTGACATCATGAAGCTCACCCCCGCCATCACCCTCCTGGCTCTCGCCACCCCCCTCCTCGCCCAGACGGCCACCAAGTCCGCAACCACCACCCACCGCACCACCACCACCCATCGTCCCGCCACTTCCGGCGCCTGCGCCGATCTCCCCACCCTCGACGCCAAAATCCCCAAGATCCCCGGCTGCCCCAAAACCCTCTACGCCCTCAAGTACATCGACACCGTCATCGGCACCGGCGAGCTCGCCCAGCCCATGAAGCTCTACACCGTCCACTACTCCGGCTACCTCCTCGACGGGACCAAGTTCGACTCCTCCGTCGACCGCAAGGAGCCCATCGTCTTCCCCGCCGGCTTCCACCGCGTCATCACCGGCTGGGACACCGGCTTCCAGGGCATGCACGTCGGCGGCAAGCGCCGCCTCTTCATCCCGTATGAACTCGCCTACGGTGAAGCCGGCAAGCCCCCCACCATCCCCGCCAAGTCCATGCTCGTCTTCGACGTCGAACTCATCTCCGAAGCCGACCTCCCCCAGCAGCCGCCGCAACAGCAGCGCCCCGCGACACCCCCCACCCCCCCGCCAGCCGGAACGCCGCCCGCCGGCAGCACCCCTCCCCCGCCCGCCGGAGCCATCCCCACCCCACCCCCCGCCAGCACCCCCGGCTCCGCCCCCAAGACCTCGGACCCCACCAAGCCCGCCACCGTCCCCCCACCAACCGACCCAACCAAACCCACCACCACCCCCTCCCCCACCAAACCCGCCCAACTCTAAGCGCCACGTCGGGTGCCCCATCCTCTTCGCAGCTTCAGCGCGGATAGGGTGGGGTATCGAGCGAAGCTCGAACGCCATCTTCTCTCAGCCCCAGAACCAGGTACCCCATTCATCGCGGTCCTACCGCGATGAATGGATCCACCTCAACCGCCCTCCCAACTTTCGAGCCCCACCCCTCACCCCGAACATCCAACCCTTATGCCCAATCGCCTCAAGCCCCTCGCACCCTATCTCCGGCGTTACTGGAAGCTCTTCGCCTGGGGCGGCCTCTCGCTCATCCTCTACAACACCGTCAAGGCCCTGCTCCCCATCGTCATCGGCCACGCCATTGACGACCTCAAAACCGAGGTTACCGAGCAGAAAATCATCTCCCACGTCCTCCGCCTCATGGCCGTCGCCGTCGTCTCCGGAATCTGCCTGTACCTCATGCGCCAGATCATCATCGGTGCCTCCCGCGAAATCGAAGCCGACCTCCGCAACGACCTCTTCGCCAATCTCGAACGCCAGTCCGCCGACTTCTACCAGACCCACCGCACCGGCGACATCATGGCCCGCTCCACCAACGATCTCAACGCCGTCCGCCAGCTCCTCGGCCCGGCCATCATGTACAGCGCCAATACCGTCTTCTTCACCATCGCCGCGCTGCCCTTCATGTTCAAGATCAGCCCCAAGCTGACCTTCTTCGCCTTCGTCCCCCTCCCCCTCGCCTCCATCTTCGTCCAGGGCTTCGGCTCCCGCATCCACAAGCGGTTTGAGCGTATCCAGGCCGGCTTCTCGGACATCTCCTCCAAGGCCCAGGAAAACTTCGCCGGAGCCCGCCTCATTCGCGCCTTCGCCCAGGAAGACGCGGAGGTCGCCTCCTTTGAGACCGCCAACCGCGAGTACATCGGCCGCTCCCTCCACCTCGTCCGCCTCATGGCCATGCTCTGGCCCGTCCTCGAGTTCGTCCTTGGCCTCTCCCTCATGATCACCCTCCTTGTAGGCGGGCATGAGGTCGTCACCCACAAGATCTCCGTCGGCGAATTCACCGAGTTCATGGTCTACATGGTCCAACTCACCTGGCCCATGATCGCCATCGGTTGGGTCGTCAACCTCTTTCAGCGCGGCACCGCCTCCCTCACCCGCATCGACGAACTCCTAAAAGCCCAGCCCACCATCGCCGACGAACTGGGTGCCCCATCCTCGGATGGCGGCGGAGCCGACAGACAGGGTGGGGTATCGGGCGAAGCCCGAGGGTCTTCAGCCTGGACCGGCACCATCTCCGGCACGATCACCTTCCAAAACCTCACCTTCGCCTACCCCACCGGCCCCACCATCCTCCACGACATCTCCCTCACCATTCCCGCTGGCTCCTCCCTCGCCATCGTCGGCCCCACCGGCTCCGGCAAATCCACCCTCGTCAACCTCATCCCCCGCATCTACGACGCCCCCGCCGGTTCCGTCCTCATCGACGACACCCCCATCCGCTCCATCCCGCTTGAAACCCTCCGTGCCAACATCGGCTTCGTCCCCCAGGAGACCTTCCTCTTCTCCGACTCCATCCACCGCAACATCGCCTTCGGCCGCCCGGACGCCACCCTCCCCCAAATCGAATCCGCCGCCGAAGTCGCCCACATCCGCACCGAAATCTTCGAATTCCCCAAAGGCTTCGAAACCCTCGTCGGCGAGCGCGGCGTCACCCTCTCCGGCGGTCAGAAGCAGCGCACCTCCATCGCCCGCGCCGTCCTCCGCGACCCCCGCATCCTTGTCCTCGATGACGCTCTGGCAAGCGTCGACACCTACACCGAGGAGCAGATCCTCAGTGGCCTCCGCCGCATCATGCACGGCCGCACCACCATCCTCATCTCCCACCGCATCTCCACCGCCCGCAACGCAGACCAGATCGCCGTCCTGGTCGATGGCCGCATCGCCGAGGTCGGCACCCACGACGCCCTCCTGGTACGCGCCGGCTACTACGCCAAGCTCTACGAAAAGCAACGCCTTGAAGAAGAACTAGCCGTAGCCGTCTAACCCCAGATCGGCCACGACGGGTGCCCCATTCATCGCAGCCTCACCGCGATGAGTGGGTCTTCCCCAGTCCCCACCAAGCCACGACGGGTGCCCCATTCTTCGACAGTCTCACCGTCGAAGGGTGGGGTATCGAGCGCAAGCTCGACCGCACTCCTCCCCACCCCGCCCCCCTAAACTGTCCTACCCCAGTGCACACTTCCTGGTGCAACCGCAAAGCAGGTCCACCCTTAACCTACCTGTTTCGAATACTTTGCACACATCAGCCCCGGGGGGCACCAATCCTCACCACCCCTAAGCCGACCACCGTTGCGCCATCACCTCACCCGCATCCTTGCGAGCGACCGGAGCCACGTACCGTTCTTCCCGCGTCCGCAATTCCCGCGGCAGCACCTTCCCCACCGCCGGATCCTTCGCCGCAATCGCCCACGCATCCCGCACATTCCGCACACACCGGATCACCTCCATAAACCCGTCCACCGACGCAATATGCGAGGCCTCCAGCGTCAGCGTGAACATCGCCGCATAGAAGTCCGAAAGCGTGTTCGCCGACGTCCCCCCCACATCCGGCCGCAGCCGCGCCTGCAGATACATCAGGATGTCCACCACCTTCTTCACGGCAATGCGCCGCCCCACGGTATCGTCCTCCCGTACCGCCTGCACCGCCCGGTGCAGCTGCCGGATCGCCCCGTCATACAGTGCCACCACCAGTTCGATACCCGTCGCCCCGACCAGGGACTGCTGCTCATAAGACATGGATTCCATCATCTGCTCCTTCATCAATTGCCTGAACTGTAGCCTGTAAATGCGTTATAAAGCTTATTCTGCGCCTCAATTTGCGACGGAATCGACTGCAGCAACTGGTTCGCCAGATTCAGCTCCGCCGTCAGTGAAACCCTCTCCGTCGCAATCAGCGTCTCCTCATCGGCGATGTTGTCGGTAAGCCCCTGCTCGTTGGTCGCGTTCTGCGCCAACGCCAGGGAGATCGCCCCCGTCGTCGTCGCATTCCCCAAACTGTTCAGCGTCGTCGTCAGACTCTGCCCAAAGCCCCCCGCCTGCTGGAAAAATCCTTCCACATCGCTGTAATTCGAGTTCAGCGCGGAGTCCAGCGTGTCCGTATCCAGCGCCAGCGTCCCATCCGTCTGCACGCTCAGCCCAAGCTGCGTAATGTTCTTGACGCTCCCACTCGCCGCCCCGCCAAATAGCGCCTGCGAAAGCTGCGTCTGCAGCAGCGCCAGCGTCGGGTCCGCATACAACGGCTCCGCCGCCCCAGTAGAATCCTTCCCCTCCTGCGTCTTGATGCTCGCCACAATCGCGTTATAAGCCGTCACCACGGACTGCACCGCGCTCTCAATCGAGCTGTTGTCGTTCGTAATCTGCACCTGCACCGGCGTATTCAACGGCGCGGAGAGCAGTTGGAAGGTCACCCCCGGGATCGCGTTGGTCACTGTATTCGACGCGCTCGTCGTCGTCAGCCCATCCACCGTCAGGCTCGCGTCCACACCCTGCTGTCCCACCGTGAACGAGACCGCCGAAGCCGTCGTCGTATCGGTCAGGTTGGAGTTCAGCGTAATCTGCCCCCCCGCCCCACCCGTCTTGCTCACAAACGAAAGCCGCGCCCCCGTCGTGTCCGTCACCACGTTCGCCGTCACCCCATACGACCCCTGGTTGATCGCCGCAGCCAGTGATGTCAGCGTGTTGTTGCTGGAGTCCAGCGTGATCGTCTGCGCCGTCCCCGATCCAATCTGCAGCGTCAAACTTCCGCTCAACGTATCGCTCGCCGAGCCCACCTGCCCGGAGTAGTACGAGGACGTCTGCGCCAGGTTGTTCACCACAATCGTATGGCTACCCGCCACCGCATTCGTACTCGCGGAGGTGAGTGACAACACATTCGTATTCGAGCTCGACCCCTGCTTCGACGCAAACAATCCATCGAAGTTCGTCAGCGAGGCCAGCGCGCTGGAAAGCGTAGAGAGCTGGGTCCCAATCGCCGAAAACGCCGCATCCTGCGCCTGCAGATTGCTCAGTTGCGCCTTCCACGGCGTCTCCACCCCGGACTCGATCGCCAGAATCGACGTCACCGTCGAGGCCACATCGAACCCCTGCCCGCTCGTCGCCGATCCAAAACTCAGTCCAACCGTAGACATTGCTGCCCTTTCCCGCGTCCGCTCTCACTGCTGCAAGCGAACGGCCATCGCGGACGCGGCGAAGATAAGAGAACTCTTTCCTTCGCCGCCCGCAATCCATCCAAACGGCCCACATCCAGCGGCCAAGAAGAACACGGGCAGCCCCATCGCTGGGGACCTGCCCGTCTCTCCTGACTGCCCTTCGTCTTATTGCAGCAGCTTCAGTACTTCCTGCTGCACGCTGTTGGCCTGCGCCAGCGCGCTGATACCCGTCTGCGAAAGCACCTCGTACTTCGCCAGATCGCTGGTTGCCTGCCCGTAGTTAGTCGCGCGGATGTTGTTCTCCGCCGAAGCCAGGTTCTCGCTCTCGGCAGACGCCACGCCGGAAGCCGCCGTCAGCTGGTTCACGTTCGCGCCGATGATACCGCGCTGATACGCCACCGCCGCAATCGCGGAGGTCACCGTCGTCAGCACCGTCTGCGCCGTCGCCGCCGTCAGCGTGGACACGCTGGAGCCGGTGAAGTTGATACCCGCACCCGGAGCCGCCGTGGATGACGCCTGCGCATAGTCGGTCAACGTCGTGCCCGTCAGCACCAGGGTGTTAGTGCCGGCCGTGCCCGTGTCGGCCGGTCCGGTCAGCACCAGCTTGTTGCTCGCACCAATGCTTGCCGTTACGCCATTGTTCGCCGCGTTGAACTGCGAGTTCAATTGGTTCACTGCGTCGCTCAGCAGCGTGCCCGGAGTAATCGTGAAGGTGGAAGCCGTACCGCCCGTTCCAACCTGCACGCTCAGCGTTCCGCCAATCGTGTCGGTCGAGTTCGCCAGCGAGGCAAACGTCGCAGTCGAACCAGCCGCCGCCGTCGAAGCCGTCGGCGTCGGGTTGGTCAACGCGGTACCCGCGCCCACCGGAGCCGTCAGACCCACGGAGCCCTTCGTCAGAACGCCCGTCAGACTGCTGTAGCTGTTGGCGCCACCCACCGTGCCGTCGGAGACGAACACCGTCTTCGCCTGTGCGCTGAACACCGTCCGCCCGTTAAAGTTCGTGGTCACGCCAATGTTGCCAATCTGCGAAAGGATGTTCTGATACTCCTGGTTGGCGGAGCTCACCTGGTTCGAGTTCAGCGTGCCGTTGGCCGCTTCGGTCGAAAGCGTTACAGCGCGGTTCAGAAGGTTGGTCACCTGCGAAAGCGCACCGTCGGCGGTCTGCAGAAGACCCGTACCGTCGCTCGCATTCTGTGCGGACTGCGTCAGCGCAGTCTCATTGGCATGCAGACCGTCGGCAACGGCAAGGCCGGCCGCATCGTCGGATCCGCTGTTAATGCGAGAACCCGAAGAAAGCTGGGTCAGCGTGTTCTGCAGGCTCGACTGGGTTTGGTTGAGGTTGTTCTGCGCGTAGATGGCTGCGATGTTATTCAAGACGCCCAAGGACATGGGGATGCGCTCCTATAAGTTCCGGTTTGAGTTGCCGCGAGCGCTTGTCCCGGGTTACCGGCCCAGATGCGCTCTGCAGTCAACCTCTCTGCCCAGCGCGTCTTCCGGTTCGGAAGGCTTCGCGTTCAGCTATTCCATCGGCCCAGCCCAAACCGACTTTAGGAACCCTCAACCCGATTTCAACCCTTTTCCATGCCCCGCCCTGCAATTTCTTTGCCACACCCATTCCCCAACAAGAAAATCCGTACTACAATCCTCGCCCAACTCCGTTGATGCTGTCCCATCCTGAGCCGATGAAGTCCACTGGAGGCGGACACCGCAATGATTGATCTCACCCGCTTGAACGGAAGCCGCCTGCTCATCAATCCAGACCTCATCAAGTTCGCGGAACCCGTGCCGGACACCAGCATCACCCTCGTCACAGGGGAAAAACTCATCGTCCTCGACTCCTGCGATGACGTCATCGCCCGCGTTCACGCCTGGCGTGCCTCCGTTCTCTCCGCCGCATGGCCGGACGCTGCGCCCGCTCTCTCCGCAAAGCTCGCGAACGACGCCTTCCGCTCAGAAGCCACCCGCACCAACGAATAACAGCGCCGCCAAAAACCTTTTCAGGAGCTTCACCTCATGGATATCGCAAGCGTCGGTGGCCTCGTCCTCGCTCTCGTCGGCATCCTCGCCGGCATGATGATCGAAGGCGGAAACATCGGCCAGATCACCAAGCCCACCGCCGCCATGATCGTCATCGGCGGCACCGCCGGCGCAGTCATGCTGCAGTTCCCGCTCAGCATCTTCATCGCAGCTTGCAAGGCCCTCATGAAGGTCTTCCTCCACAAACCGGAAGACGGTGAAGCCATCCTCGCTCAGATCGTCGAATTCGCCAACAAGGCCCGCAAAAATGGCATCGTCTCGCTTGACGCCGATCTCCCCAGCGTCCACGACCCCTTCCTCAAGCAAGCCCTCATGCTCGCCGTAGACGGCACCGAGCCCTCTGAGGTCCGCAAGATCATGGAGCTAGAACTCGCCAACAAATCCGAGATCGAAGAAAAAATCCCCGCGGTCTTTGAAGCCGCCGGAGGCTACAGCCCCACCGTCGGCATCATCGGAGCCGTCCTCGGCCTCATCCAGGTCATGAAGAATCTCGACAACATCGACGAGGTCGGCAAGGGCATCGCCACCGCCTTCGTCGCCACCATCTATGGCGTCGCCGTCGCCAACCTCGTCTGCCTCCCCGCAGCCGGCAAGCTCAAGTTCCGCCACCGAGAAGAGACCATGCTCAAGGAAATGATGCTCGAAGGCGTCTGCTCCATCCTCGAAGGCATGAACCCCCGCATGATCGACACCAAGCTCCGCACCTATCTCTTCGAAAGCAAGGGCTCCGCTACCGGCAAGAGCGCGGAGGCCGCAGCATGAGCAAAAAAAAGAAACACCCCGAACACGTCAATCACGAACGCTGGCTCGTTTCCTACGCCGACTTCATCACACTCCTCTTCGCCTTCTTCGTTGTCCTCTTCGCCTCCGGCCAGTCGTCCGACAAAAAGAAGCAGTCCCAGCTCGCCGCCGCCGTCGTCGCAGCCTTCAACTCCCCCGGCATCTTCGACGCCCACTCCAAAACCCCGCCCATCTCTCCCGACGCCACCGCCTCCGTCTCCCCCACCCCCGTCCCCATCGCCCTCCCCGTCCCCACCGTCACCCTCGGCACCCCCGCGGAGCAGGCCGAGCAGGAAGTCCAAACCCAAAAAAAAATACAGGAAGTCATCCGTAAGGAAGTCGACCGCAAACAAATGAACGACGGCGCAGTCAGCGTCCACATTGAAAACCAGGGCGTCGTCATCTCTCTCCGCGAAGGCGGCTTCTTCCCCTCCGGCTCAGCTGACGTCCGCCCCGAAGCCATCGCTGTCCTCAACACCATCGCCGCAGCCCTCCCCGCCCAGGCCATGCGTGTGGAAGGCCACACCGACAACGTCCCCATCCACACCGCCCAGTTCGCCACCAACTGGGAGCTCTCCACCGCCCGCGCCGCCTCGATCACCCGCCAGCTTCTCGCCCAGCACGCCGCCTCGCCGGAGCAAATCTCCGCCGCCGGCTACGCCGAATTCCACCCCGCAGCCGACAACTCCACCGAAGAGGGCCGCGCCAAAAACCGCCGCGTAGACATCGTCCTCCTCAACCCACCCAGCCCCATCGCCCCTCCCATCGCGAGCAACGCGAGCGCCGCACCCCCACACCCCGCCGCGACCAGCCCAAAAGTCACGAAGTGACCGCCGCCCGCATAGGGCGTTTCTACCCCGTAACCCCCATCACCTTCACAATCACCCGCTTGCTCCTCTGCCCATCGAACTCCGCATAAAACACCCGCTGCCACGTCCCCAGATCCAGCTTCCCGCGAGTCACCGGCAGCGTCGTCTCATGGTGCAGCAGCAGTGCCTTCAAATGCGCATCCGCATTGTCTTCCCCCGTCTGATGATGCTTATACCCCGGCCAGCTCGGCGCCAGCTTCTCCAGCCACGTCCCAATATCCTCAATCAACCCCGACTCATGGTCGTTCACATAAATCGCCGCCGTGATATGCATCGGCGACACAAAACAAAGCCCATCCACCACCCCACTCCGCCGCACAATCCCCTCCACCTCGTCGGTAATATGCACCATCTCATACCGCTTCCGCGTGGTGTACGTCAGATACTCCGTATAGCTCTTACTCGCCCCCGTCGCACTCACCGGTGCAGCCCCAGCCCCACCCCCCACAAAGTGAACGACCTCCAGCTTATCGCCGGAGGCTACCGTCACCTCATCCCACCGTTTCCGCCCCACAATCTCGCCGTTCCACTCCACCGCCACCCGGTCGGCTTTCAGCTCAAGCGCCGCCACCACCGTACCCAGTGACGCTCCCTCCGCCACACCGTCCAACTCCCTTGCATGCCCATTCAAAGTCAGCTTCAAGCCAGTTCACGCTCCTGCCCAAAGCCTATCAGGATCGGCCTAAGCCTCGCCCTTCCTCCGGTCATACCCAAACAGATTCTTCACCATGCACCAATACGTCCGCTTCATTCTCCGCGAAATCGTCACCACCTCCGGGCACTCCGCAAACACCTCCCGGCTCGCCCGCATCAGGATCTGCACTGCCTCGCGATCGTTCCGCGCCACCACCTCATCCTTCGTAAAAAGCCTGGAGTCCACCAGGTACTCCACCGAGTGCCCCAGAAACTCCAGCGCCTTGCCCTGCTCCCGGCTCCCCCTCCGCCTCACCATCCGCCGGTCGTGCACACCACCCGGCGTCCGCACCATACCGTCCGCCCCCAGAACCCCACTCGCTTCGCCCTCATGCGCCGAAATCTTCGGCATAACCGCAGTAGACATGTCGATATCTCTCCTCGAACAACCTATCGGCCCTCCCCCAACCACCACCATCCCGCGCCCCACCTTGCAACACACTAAAGTTTCTCGGCCCCTCCCCACGACCGCTCTACCTCCTGAGTCTCCAGTACAACTCCATCGGCCCCTTCCCCCCACCCCGCCTCTCCGCCCGCCGGATTCCCTCCCCCACAAACTCCTTCGCCCCCCTCACCGCCGCCATACCATCCAGCCCCTCCACCAGCCCACACAGCAGCGCTGTAGAAAACGCACACCCCGTCCCATGCGTCGCCATACTCTCAATCCACTCCCCCCTCACCCACTCCTCGCGCCCATCCACCATCCGCACAAAATCATCCGGCTTCTCCAAATGCCCCCCCGTCGCCACCACATTCATCCCCGGCCACCGCTCCCCCAATACGCGAGCCAGTCCCTCCACACTCCCCTCCATCTCGGCCAGCACCCGCAACTCCGCCGTATTCGGAGTCACCCACCCCACCCTGGGCAGCAGCACCCGCCGCATCGCCTCCACCCCCTCCTCATCCAGCAGCGCCTTCCCGCTGCTCGACCGCACCACCGGGTCCAGCACCACCGGAATCCCCACCCCATACCGCTCCAAAAATCTCACCACCGTCTCCACAATCCGCGCGTTCGCCAGCATCCCAATCTTGATCCCCGCCGGCGGCAGGTCCTCCGCCAGCCACCCCAGCGTCTCCTCCACCACCCCAGCATCCACCGCATGAACCGCCTTCACCCCCAGCGTCGATTGCACCGTCAACGCCGTCACGCACGACGTCCCAAACAACCCCATGGAAGCCATTACCGCCAAGTCCGCCGTCACCCCCGCCCCAGACGACGGATCGAACCCGGCAATCGTCAACACCGTCTTCAAAGCCCACCTCCTGCCTCTGAAGCCTACACGCCGCGTTCGACCTTGACCTCGCCCTCGTCCTCTCCATCCCAGTACGTAATCCGCTCCGCCCGAGCCTTGATCAGCACCAGTCCAGGCGTGTCCACACCTTCCTTGAACCACCGCTCCAGGTCTGTATTCCAGTGCTCCTCAAACGTGGCCTTATCCCGCACCAGCTCCGCCGTGGCCTCAATGGAGATAAAAAGCGGCGGCTTTCCCAGCAGTCCACCCTTACCCTGCAAGGAAAGCCCAACCTTCGCATCCCGCTTGATGTCATCCACCAGCCGCGAACTTTCCCACGCAAAGAACCACGAGTCCCCGTCATACTCCACGTCGCCGTTGTTGCTCATCGGCCGCGCCGCAATCTGCCCGCCCTCAGCCCGCGTGGAAAACATCGTGAAGTCGATATCCCCAACCTTCTCCGCCAGCTCTTTCAACGTCATCTGCTTCATAGCAATCACCTCACCTCGTCAGATGCACCGCCTTGCAACCGCACCCGCCACCCTTTTCGCCCCACCAAAACTCCACTTCAATTCTTCCCCTGCCACGCAGACCAGATAGATTGGAGCTTAGGTTCGTTTTGCTTACAGCACGCCTTCAGGCGTGCTGGAAGCAGATTGCAATAAATCCGGCTTTAGCCGCTGAGGGACGCTTTCGTCGGTGTCGCCGATTTCTTCAGCACCCTCTTCAGCTTCGAGACGTGTTCCAGTGCCGAATGCAGCTTGTGTCAAAACGCACTCCGTATCAAAGAGGATTCTCATGCCCCCGACTGACACCGCCTCCCCACGCGACCGCCTCATGGTCGCCCTCGACCTCCCCACCGCCGCCCAGGCCCTCGCCTTCGTCGACACCCTCGAAAGCCAGGCCCTCTGGTTCAAAGTCGGTCTCGAGCTCTACCTCGCCGCCGGACCCTCCATCGTCACCACCCTCCGCAACCGCGGCTTCCACGTCTTCCTCGACCTCAAGCTCCACGACATCCCCAACACCGTCGCCTCCGCCATCCGCTCCGTCACCTCACTCGGCGCGTCGCTCCTCACCATCCATGCCGCCGGAGGCCCGGACATGCTCGCCGCAGCCGAACAAGCGGCCTCTCTTCCCGGCGCACCCCGCCTCCTTGCCGTCACCGTTCTCACCAGCATGGATACAGACAACCTCCATGCCATCGGCGTCCACGATAATCCCGCTACTCAGGTCCTCCGTCTCGCGCGCCTCACCCAGTCCTCCTGCATCGAGGGCCTCGTCTGCTCCCCCGCTGAACTCCCCCTTCTCCGCCGCGAACTCGGCCCCGGTCCCCTCCTCGTCGTCCCCGGCATCCGCCCCCTCGGTTCAGACCCCGGCGACCAGCGCCGCATCGCCACCCCCGCCTCCGCCCTCGCGGACGGGGCCTCCATGCTCGTCGTCGGTCGCCCCATCACCCAATCCCCCAACCCAGCCGCCGCCCTCGCCGCCATCCTCGCGGAGCTTGACGCTCCCAATTCGTCCACCCCCCGCTGATAGGGATAACTCCAATAGAATGAATACTTTGCAGATACCCCATTTTGAAAACAAAGACTTTACCTCTGCCGAAATCGAAAGTCCACTCATAACTCCAATGTTTTGAGGACTTTGCACCCGATGCAGGGGAGTCACCCTCCCCACAATACGCAGAAAGGGAGCCCGAAGGCTCCCTCTCATACACAACAAACTCCTTACAACTTCTCGAAGAAATCGCAAGCCGAGCAGGAGATATACACTCCACCGGGAATCCCCCGCTCACGATCCTTCACACGCTTCACAATCCGTGTCGGCTTTGAGCACTTCGGACAATCCGTGCTCCGTTGCGTATCCATGACCTTCTTACGGTCGCCAGTCTTAGCTGTCTTACCCATCTGCTTGCTCTCCCTGTGGTGCTCTTGATGTGGGTTCGGCGCATCTCCCGTGGACGCGGAAAGCATCGCCCACACCTGCGCTGACACGCAGTTTCTGCCGCCAAAGTCCCATCGATAAGTCTACACTAGCTTCAAGGCGCGCTCGGCGACATCATCAGCAATCCCGGAGGCGCAGACGCAGGCTTCGGAGCAGCTCCACCAGCGCTTGAAGCCGGCGTATCCTTCGGGATAATCACCCTCCGCTGCGTCTCCCCGTGCTCCTCCTCCGCCTTCTCCCCCGCCTTCAGCAGCGTAGGAGCCGTCGGCACGTGGTCCGGACTCACCCCATCCGCCTCCGCAATCACCTTCTCCGGTGCCGGGGGCAGGTACCCCGCCAGCTCATCCGCGTTATGCACGTCAATCGCCTTGCCCATCGCCGCTATCTTCACCAGGCTTACCCGGTCCCCGCTGAACCGCACAAACTTCACCGTCTGCGGCACATGCCCGTAGATCCACTCCTCGTAGCGCTTCCCCTCCACCTCCTCGCGCACCTTGCTCTCCGGCGCCCCCAGGCTCGCCAGCACCATCCGGTGGTTCATCCCCACCAGCACCTCATGGCTCGCAATCGCGCTCTTCACCGGCCCCGGCAGCGTATCCGCATACGCCTGCTCCGCCTTCTTCGCCCCAAAATCGATCACCGGCTCCAGCAGCGCCTTCACCTCCGGAGCCGAGACCAGCGGCGTACCCCCCTCAAACACCAGCGTCACCCGAGACCCCGTAGCCACCGCCCCATCCGAACTCGCCGGTTCCGCTCCCATAATCGAGACATGCCGCAGAAACCGATGCTTTAGATACGGGCCGCCATTGAGATCGATGATGAGCCGATCCCCCTTCACCTCCAGCGCCGTCACCGCCACCCGATCCCCCGGCCCCGCGCTGGAGCCCTTCTCATAGATCATCTTCTTATACTCTTCCGCTCCTGGCTTCAACCCGCCATTCGCCTGTAGCGTCAGCCCCGCCCCCATGGGCAGCGCCCGGTGCGCAAATCCCTGCTCCCCCACCAGCCCTCGGATCAACTCCCGTCGCCCCAGCTCCGTCATGCCCTTGTCTTCGAGCTCCACATGCGTCGGCTCAAAGTCAGTCTTGATGTCCGCCGTCGCGGACCGTTCCCCAACCACAAATACCTGCGCCCGGGCTCCGCCCACCAGCACACACGCTCCCAAAACGCCCGACACTCCGGCCCATTCGCGCCCAAGTCGCCTCATCGCAACACCCCAGGGTCATCCAGCTTACATACTCAATTGCGGAAAGTGTGCGCCTTTTCTACGCCCCGCGCAAGCCTCAATCCGAGGAATTTTCACCGGCTGAACGGCTTTGGGAGGTCGTCGGCAGTATCTGGACAAGCGGAGGAGGTGCAGCAGCCTTCTCCATCGCCACATGCGCGGCTGGAGGAGCCACCACCACCTCGTATCCCGCCCCCACAATCTCCGGAGCCGTATACATCCAAGCCCAATCCCGCGTCACCCGGTACACCACCGCCATCCCCGCCAGCATCACCACCGCCGTCAAGCCCGCCGCGTCGAGTCCATAGCTCCCACCCGTCAGCCAGTGTGGCCCCGTCACATACACATCCAGTAAAGACCGCATCTCCCCCCGCCCCGCCACCGGAAGCCCGAGCACCACCGCCATCACCGCCCGGTATCCAAAGTGCGTTCCCCACCCTACCCACAGCGCATGAGTTCGCAGATAACCCATCGCCAGCACCAGTCCGAACAGCGTCCCCACGACCATCGCCGTCACTGTGCTCCTTGGCTCACCCGCATACACCAGTGCCGCTGCGAATCCCACGGAGGAGATCACCGCCGCCCAAGTCGGCCCTACCGCCCCTATCAGCCGCTGAAACCCCCACCCCCGCGCAACCAGCTCCTCCGCAAGACAAACCACGGCCAGCGTAGCCACAGAGATCACCATCGCCGAGACCTTCACCCCCAGCCCCCAAACCTCAAGACGTCCATGCAGATTGCCCGTCACCAGCAGCGGGATCACCGCTGCCAATGCCAGTCCCCACCCCACTGCCGCCCCCACTCCCCACTCCCTCCCGAACCCCGCCCGTCGAGGCAGCGGTATCGCGTCCCGGAGCGCTCCCCCACGCACCGAGATCCAGTCCAGAAGTTGATATCCCAGTGTCGTCAGGAAGATCAGAAACACTCCACCGAGCAGCGTCTCCAGCGCGTCAAGGCGGAACCGCCCGGCGATCCCATGAGTCGCTTTCCCCGCAATCACCCACGAAGCCCCGGCCCATAGCAGCGAAGTCACAAACAAAGCAAACTCAAACGCCCGCGGGATATTTCGTCTCGCACTCAACCGCTAGCCCGCCGTATAAAACTGAGCGATGTTCCTGAACTTCTGGTACCGCTTCTCCAGCAGTTCATCAAGCGGCGTAGCTCTTACCTCGCCGTAATGCCGCCGCAGCCGCTCGTTCACTAGCGCAAACGCTTCCGCCGGATCCTTCTGCGTTCCCCCGCCCGGCTCCCCGATCACATCATCCACGCACCCCAGCATCTTCACATCCGGAGCCGTGTATCGCAGCGCCGCAGCTGCCTGCACCTTCTTCGCAGGGTCCTTCCACATGATGCTCGCGCACCCTTCCGGCGAGATCACCGAGTAGATCGCATTCTCCAGCATCAGCACACGGTCCGCGACTGCCAGAGCCAGCGCCCCGCCACTCCCGCCCTCGCCTGTGATCGTTGCGATCGTCGGTACGCGCAGCCGGCTCATCTCCATCAGGTTCCGCGCAATCGCCTCACCTTGTCCCCGCTCTTCTGCACCAATCCCGGGAAACGCCCCGGCTAGATCGAGAAACGTAAACACCGGCCGCCCAAACTTCTCCGCGATCTTCATCGCTCGTAACGCCTTCCGATATCCCTCAGGCTCCGGCGACCCAAACTTCCGAGCCACGCGATCCTTCAGCGTCCGGCCCTTCAGATTCCCGATCACCATCACTGGATCACCATGGAATCGCGCCATCCCGCACGTCATCGCGGCGTCGTCGCCGAACGCCCGGTCGCCATGGATCTCGCTGAAGTCGCTGAAGAGTGCTTCGATGTAATCCATGGGATAAGGCCGTGCCGGGTCCCGCGCCAACTCCGTCCGAACCCAAGCCTCGGGCACCGGAGCCGCCTGCGTCTTTGCCGCTTCCATCTCTGCCATACCTCACCATTGTAACCAAAGCCAGGCGCTTGTCTCTCAGAGAGCCGACGGCTTTAATCCCAGCACAAACTCCTTCAACGCGAACTGACGCGCGAAGTCATCGCGGGGCCTGTCCACCTTACCTCCTGCCCTGCCACCCATATACCGAAACCTCATTCCACTCCACCCAAAACAGCAGTGCGAAAAACACCACGCTATAAACCAACTGCTCTCCCGCAACATCCCACTGCTGATTGGAAGTCACCCCAAACGTCAGCGCCATCATGAACACCGCGCCGCTAACCAGCACCATCCGCGTCATCAACCCCAGCAGCAAACCAACACCCAGCGCCAACTCAATCCAGGGGATGCAGTATCCAAACCCCACCACAGCCCCGTGCGGCAGCGGCGACTTCGTCATATGCTCCGCCATCCCCATCGCAAACGCTCTCACCCCGCTGAGGATGCGAAATCCGCCATGGCCCAGGAAGTTTACTCCCAGCGCCCCCCGCAGCAACGAATACGCCAGCTCCTTATCTGAAACGCTCATACTCGTTTCAGACGCACTCTCTCACCTCAAAGACCCATCCTCCTCAAACGAGACAGAATCATCAGACTCGAAATCTGCCCCGCTTACGCTAGATTGGTGATGGCGAGATTAGCCACGCGCAAAGCACCAGCAGAGAAACCAGTCTCCGAAAAGACTTGCCTCGAGTCTAAAAACAATCATCGAAAGGGATCAGTTCAGGAAAGCCATAAAACCCACTGTGAGGTTTATGGCGGGGACGACGGGGCTCGAACCCGCGACCTCTGCCGTGACAGTTACGCTAACGGATTGCATCTAAATGATTTCATGGGCGTTGATGGCTAACGACAGCACCCTTGAGCACTCAAGAACACTGGGGAAAGCGCAGTTCGAAATTTCAGCACCCTCGCCAGCACCCTCACCGAACGACGGTGCTGAGAGCTTGACCTCTGCCGTGGGTAGGCAGCGAAGTCGGCCTGGGCAGAGGGCGGCTCTTTTCGCGAAACTGATCAATTCCGAGGGTGCGGAAGGGTGCATAAGCACCCTCGCTTGCTCGAATCGTTCCCATGACATCACTTCTGGAATCGATTGCTTCCCAGGTGGATAGAGGAGCGCCCCGATCTAGCTCAGAAACGGCGTTTCGGCTTGGCCTCATGAATTCGGCCCGAGGACGCCCGAGCTGGTATCAACTTCCGCTATCGGCGTTTATCGGGACTCAAGCGAAAGCGTCAGGCCATGTCGAGCGGACTAGCTCGCAGAAGCGTGGCTGGGGATCTTCCGCCACGGCTCGGCGGACCATCATCTTCTGAAATCCTGCGTACCGCATGGGATTCCTCTCAATCTCTTCGTAGGCTTGATCAAAGTATGTCTCGATGGCTATACCGATCCCTTCTGGAATGAGACTCGGAAAATGAGGTGGCTGGACAACAAAGTTCGCCAGCCGAGCCTCGGTCGAGGCGACTGGAGACGGATACTCACGCCAAAAAGCAGCCATGATTCGGTTGGCTCCATATTCGGCTTGCCAGCGAGTCAATGGTTGATGCCCGATCATCTGGAGCCAATGTCCCAACTCATGAGCAATCAATAGCCCTTGAAAAATCTCTTCGTACTGGGCGCGACCCGATAGACCCAATGTGCCAATCGCCGCGTAGCGGTCCATCCCGGTCCTGACTGCAGGATCGAGCAACTCATATGGGACTAGCACCACAGAGCGACCCACATGGTCGTATCCAATCGGCCCTGGCGAGGTGGCAACCGCAATCGACGGCTTGAATGGAGGTTCCCGATGACAAGCCAGAACGGCTTCATAGAAGCGATCCACAACAGGCTCGGCTCGCGAGAGAATTTCGTCTCTGTCCATGCACTCATGATAAAGGCGGACTCTAGTTTTCCGCCGATCAGTCCTCATATGTCGGTTTAGCAGAAGTGATCGTTGGCTGGGTGATTACCGCAGGTCGAACTTCGCCTGTGCCTCCTGAAAGCGCTCCAGGTTCTTCACGGCCCACAACCATAGGGGATGGACCTGCTCAAGCATTTCCAATCCCAAGTCCGTCGCTTCATATTCCACGCGCGGCGGAACCTCCGGAAAAACTGCCCGCGTAACGAGTCCATCGCGCTCCAGTTGCCGTAAGGTCTTCGTGAGCGACTTTTGGCTTACGTCCTCCACTTTCTCCATGACGCGAGAAAACCGCATTGGTCCGCCTGCCTCGGCCAGCACAGCGAGGGTCCACAGTGTCCACTTCTCGGCCATGCGGGTAACCATGTCGCGAGCCAGAGTCTCGCCACCCGACCCCAACGCCTCACAGGCTGCGTTCGTCTCCCTCCAGTCGATGGGAGTTGTCCTCCGGCGTGCCTTCGCAGATTTTCTCACCGCAGATTTATGAGTTTTGCTCAATAGTTACCTCGGGGTACATATAAGCCAAGAAGGTGCCTTATTGCCATCGGATACTGGCTGCTCCATAGTATCGCTTATGAAGACGAATTGGACTGCTCAGAATATTCCTTCACAGCAAGGCCGCCGCGTTCTCATCACCGGAGCCAACAGCGGCATTGGCTTTCATACCGCGCTCGAGCTCGCGCGCCGAGGGGCTGAAGTGATCCTGCCTGCACGGACACTTGAAAAAGCTGCTGCTGCTGCTGCCGCCATCCGACAGGAAGTTCCGAACGCACAACTCCTACCCGAGGTCCTTGACTTGGCTGACCTCACCTCAGTACGAGCCTTCGCTGAGCGCATCATTCGGCGGTACCCACAGACTTCGCTCGATCTCCTCATCAACAACGCCGGCGTGATGGCCATTCCTCATCGCCAGCTCACGCCTGACGGCTACGAGCGCCAGTTTGCGACCAACTATCTCGGTCCCTTTGCGCTTACGGCGCTGCTCTTCCACGCAATAAAGCGGCAGCCAGGTGCGCGTATCGTGATTGTCTCGTCGACTGCCAGCAAAATGGGCAAGATCGATTTCGAGAACCTGCAGGCCGAACGCCGTTACAGCCCCATGTGGGGAGCATATGCGCAGTCCAAGCTGGCGGACTCCATCTTCGCAATCGAGATGCAGCGCCGTCTCACCGCGCTGCACTCGCCCATTATCGTGACAGCAGCACACCCGGGCTATGCCATCACAAATCTCCAGACTAGCGGGCCGGGAGACGCAGGCCTGCTCCATCCGCTACGCATCGCCACGAAAGTGCTCAAGCCCTTTCTTTCGCAAGACGCGCAACATGGCGCTCTTCCCACACTTTTTGCCGCTACGGACCCCGGCGCTGAACCCGGAGGCTACTACGGACCTGACGGTTTTCAGGAACTGAAAGGCCTGCCCGCTCAGGCGAAGATTGCTGCTGCGGCTCTTGATCCGGCAACTGCCAAGAAGCTCTGGCTCATTACGGAACAGCTCACCGCAATTTCGTTTCCCTTGGCCTGATCTCTTTGCTGGTGAGGCTGCAACCGCCATCGATCAAGGCTGCTGCGGAAAAGCGGAATGGATGAACTTGCCGTTCGTTCACGTCTCAGCGAACCAAGCAAGCAGAAAGAATAAGACCGCATTCAAGACCTGGATGGCCATCAGGAGCGAAGGACCGATGACGCCGTGGAGGAACAAGGTCGTCGAGCCCATGAGCACAACGTGCAGCATTATCCCATCCGCGACGATGAAAGCGATTGCGCTATGTAGTAGCCCTTGCTTCCCAAAGCACGCCCTCGCGACCCAGAATTCGGCAGGAAATGGATGAGCGCTGTAAGCGCGCCGGAGACATAGCCGGAGCGAACGCCAGATCCTAGATGCATGAGTGCATTGACGAAGATCACGCCATAGACGGACAGCCCAAGGATTGGATGCGACGGCTCATAAAGGCAGCGATAGGTGTGCCGATCCAGAACAGCGGCAAATTTACTGCAAGAAAGAATGGCGGAGGAATGGGACAGGCGGGAAAATGAGGTAAGCCAAGCTGAGAGCACATCGAATTTGGAAAGCATGGAACTGGCCAAGCAGGTCCACGGCATACTCCTCGATGTTATGTATCAAGTAGATCGCAACCCCAAGCCACGACAGCCCGACGCGATCCATTCCCCTGGTTAGGGTCTTCTGGCGCTCTCGTTGTGCTGCTTTTGGTCTTCTCCACAGATCGGTTGCGGAGCGATCTTACTCAATCACGATGGAAGGTTCAGGTCAATCCGACTCCATCCCATGCCGCTCTCCATCACGCGTCCTCTCTTGAAACAATCGTGGGCGAATTGTACGTTCACCTGCGTGTTTTCGCATTTACGAATGACCTGCGATCATGGAAAGATGCCGCTCTTCTACCTGCGTCATCTCACGACGAAAGAAAGAACAGAGTCAGGAAATCGCCATGTCGCTCGCTATCTCGCGTTCATCGCCGGGGCAACGAATGCTGGTGGTCTGCTCGCCGTCCATCAATACACTTCCCATATGTCGGGGATCGTTTCCGCAGTGGCCGACAACATCGCGGTTGGCAGTCTCGTGCTGGCCGCAGACGGCTGCGTGGCGGTGGCCTCCTTCCTGGCGGGAGCATTGTGCACAACGTTGTTCGTTCGCTGGGCAAAGCGACAAGGGCTCCAAAGTCAATATGCGTTGCCTCTGCTTGTTGAAGCGCTCCTCTTATCGGCCTTCGGCATTACGGGACACACGTTCCATGGGGACCGTGTTCTCGGAACCGTTATGCTCCTCTGCTTCACGATGGGTCTCCAGAACGCGACCATCACCAAGTTGTCGAACGCAGTGATCCGCACGACTCACCTGACGGGCATGATTACGGATATCGGCATCTCATTCGGCAGACTTCTTCTGCCAGTTGAGGACACACCAACAGTTGCCGCACAGGAGTACGCAACCTTGCGACTACTTTCTTCGCTCATCCTGCTCTTCTTTCTGGGCGGTGTCACGGGAGCACTGGGTTTCACACACTTCGGTTTCCTCTTCACGCTTCCGCTCGCGGCGATTCTGCTTCTCCTCGCGATTGTGCCGATCGTCGACGACCTTCGTCGTCAAGACGCCAGCAGTCTTCGGTAAGAGACGTGTCTGTATGAAGCGCCTAAAAGACTTAATAGTGGCTGCCATCGGTCTCCGCTGCGCCGGCCTGGCCGGACCTCTTAATACAAAAGTTTCAACAACTCTTGTGAGTTCTGTAATCGACGGCATCGCGCGACCCAGCCAAAGGAACGGTCTCATCGGCGGGCACCCGTGGGAACGCGCTTGGGTCAACAGAGTATTTATGTTCACCCATATTGCCGCCTGTCACCATGGTGCAGCTGACCCGTTCCAAATTAGAGCGTTCGCTGGTGCGAGCCCTTCGTTCGCATGGTTTCGTTTTCAGGACTTTGCATCAACAAGCGCCGGCTTTATGCCTACTGTACCGCCCTGGCCAATAAGTCGTGGCTTGCACTCAAATAGATCTTGGAGAGTGCGAGACTGAATCGCTAGACGAGCCAGCTAGCAAAAACGACGTCAACCGCGATCGCGGCCCTTCGCTCGAGCTCGGCATCATTCTCTTGCCTGCCGACTCCTGCGAGAAGACGATAAAGCACGTCTCCTGTCAAAGAATCGTGAAGGATGACTGACATTTGTTCGATCGTAATCGTGACTTTTCGAAGCCCGCGTGGGTGGGCCTCCAGCACCGCTCTGATGAAAGAAGCTGTCTTCGACGGGCCGTGGGTATACCAAGCGACGCCAACTTCCGGGCAATTCACGGCCTCCCCAATAGCGAGGCGGTGGAGTTCCACTGCCTTTTTCGAGGTAATGAGTTTCAAGATGTGAAAAGACAGCTTTTTCAGGCTTTGTTCGAGAGTTAAACCGGTGTAGTCGATTTTGGCGAGGGGTTCATTTGACTCACGGCACAAACTCTCGATACTGCTGATGAACAAGCCACACTTGCCGCCAAACTCACTGTAAACCGTGCTCTTAGATCCGCCTGCCAATTCGACAATTCTGTCGATCGTCACGCCCTCATAGCCTTGTTTCAAAAACAGTTCTGCGGCGACCTTTTGAATTTTTCCGGTTCGAACCTGTCCCCGTGACCGCTTCTCAACCATTCCCTTTTCCTGTCCTCGGTATATTGCCAAGAATCGTCCCAAGCCAAGCTCGATTCTCATGCATAGACAACATTTTAGGGGATTCAGACGAAATCCCTTTCTCAATACCGGCCACCCGGGGCGCAGACTCGGCTGGCGTTTCCGTCACACATGCTGTACTGTACTGTACATTACATTGCGCGGTCGAGTTCATGGCCGTCAGGAGGATTGATGGGATTAGACCGTTGTATTGCCTCAGACACCATTGTTTACGTTGAAGCCTTGTCGGAGCAGGAGTAGCTATGCCTACCTTGTTGCCACGAGCATCGCAATTGACCGTCAGCGTCGTGCATCCGAGTGAGTTCAGCGCCGAGACCCAGCAGACTTCGGGATCTCTAAGAAAGTCTGCCATCGCAGCCATGAACGGCATCGCCTCTTCCTTATGGGCAGGCGTCTTTGAGGTCGAGCCGCTGGGGAAAACCGGCATTCACCACCACGGAGAACAGGACACGGTCGTCTATGTGCTCGAAGGAGAGGCCTCGGTCCGTTGGGGCGATCGCGGAGAACATTCCGCGACAGTCAGAGCGGGCGACTTTCTGCATGTGCCAAGTTGGCTGCCCCACCAGGAATTGAATCCGTCTGATGAGCACTCCTTTCGCTGGGTTGTTGTACGAAGCACTCCCGAACCAATTGTCGTCAATCTGCCAGATGATTTTTGGGCAAATCATGATCGGGATGCATAAAAGAGGGAGAGTTCCAATGAATACGCGAAGAGATTTCCTGAGTGCAGCGGTAGTGGGATCAGCCATAGCGACAGCAACAGCACTCCTGCCAAGCACGGCATCTGCATTTACTGCGGCAGAACCGGATGGAGACAACAGTATGGAACAGACGAACGGAAGTAATAGCAGTGGGCATTACAAGCCTCCCTTCAGGTTCGGTATCGGAGGGGTTCCGCTCGGAAATGAATTTGCGGTCGTCACAGACAATGATGCCTATGCCACCATTGAAGCCGCATGGACTGCTGGGATTCGTTATTACGACATGGCCCCTTGGTATGGCTTGGGACTAGCCGAACGCAGATACGGTAACTTTCTGCATAACAAAAACCGAAGTGAATTCGTTCTCTCCACGAAGGTGGGCAAACTCCTCAAGGCGTCGAAGACCTCGAAAGGAAAAGAGTATTTTCCCTTCTCACCCTCCCCCAACGACGTCGTCTATGACTACACAGCCGCCGGAGTTCGGCGCTCCATTGAAGACAGTCTGCAGAGACTTGGAATAGACAGCATCGACATCGCCTTTGTGCACGACATCTCGTCGGACAACAAATACCTTCCGACACCCTGGGAGGAACAGTTCGAAATCGCCCGAAAAGGCGCGTTTCCTGAGCTTACGCGGATGCGAGAGGAAGGATTGATTAAAGGCTGGGGAATCGGGGTGAACACTCCGGAGCCGATCCTGAAGTTGCTCGACGTAGCCGATCCCGATGTCTGTCTTCTGGCTTCTCAGTATTCTCTGATCGATCATAAGAACGCGCTCGATCAGGTGTTTCCCAAGGCCAGATCCAAGAATGTTTTGTTGGTTGTTGGATCGTCACTCAACGCTGGCTTTATCTCTGGAAGTCCTCGCTATAACTACGGAAAAGAGAACTATGAGATTCCAAAGCCGTTTCTAGAGAAGCGCAACAGGCTTCGCGGAGTTGCAGCGAATCATGGCGTGGACCTCCGCACGGCCGCACTCCAATTTTCGGCAGCTCCTGACGTCGCTGCGGCTCTCGTCGTGGGAGCCAGCAGCGAGCAACAGATTCTTGCGGATTACACGTCCATGCAAACCAAGATCCCCGCCGACTTCTGGGCGGAACTCAAGTTTCAGAATCTGATCGAACACGATGCACCGGTGCCGGCTTAAGCAAAGGGGACGCCTGCATCAGGAAACTCACAAGATGAAGAAGGAGCAATGATGAACCAGAAACAAAATCTTTCGGCCGCATCCGCCGGTACATTCTCCATTGGCGGGGATCTTCCAGTCAACCGGGTGGGCTATGGCGCCATGCGCATTACAGGCACGGGTGTATGGGGTCCACCTGCAGACAAAACATCGGCGCTTGCAACTCTTCGACGAGCGACTGAGCTCGGCGTAAATCTGATCGATACAGCGGACTCCTACGGTCCCGGCACATCGGAGGAGCTGATCGCGAAGGCGCTCTATCCCTATCCGGCTGGATTGGTGATTGCGACCAAGGGCGGGTGGGAACGTCCGGGTCCCGGTCAATGGACCCATAACGCCAGTCCAAAACATCTCACCGAAGCGCTCGAAGGAAGTCTGAAACGTCTCCGCCTTGATCAGATCGACGTTCACCAACTTCATGCTCCTGATAATGCTGTGTCTTTCGAGGCTTCGGTAGAAGCACTCGCGAGACTCCGCGAGCAAGGAAAGATTCGTCATGTCGCGCTTTCAAACGTGACGCGCGAGCATGTTGAGAGAGCCCGCAGGATTGTTCCCATCGTCTCGGTGCAGAATCGCTATAGTTTCGCCGATCGGGAGTCGGATTTCATCGTGGACTATTGCGAGCAGAACAACATCGCCTTCCTTCCCTGGGCTCCGCTAGGTCAAGCCAAGGAGGCGCATGATGCTATCAAGAAGGTCGCGAGCAATCTGAGTGCAACTCCTTTGCAAGTTGCCCTTGCATGGCTACTCAAGCGATCGCCTGTGGTCCTGCCTATTCCCGGCACCTCTTCCGTCGCACATCTGGAAGAGAATGTCGCGGCCGCGGATCTGGATCTTCCTCAGTCTGCATACGACGAGCTTTCTGCCGTAAGCCATAGACCCGCGAGTCTGCGCGGTTGACCTAACGTCAACGCTGCTCAGCCCCTTCATACGCGAGCAACCCACCTGCAATAGCTGTTCAACCTGAGTGTCCGGAGATAAGCACCATGATAGTTACACTCTTTGCGAAGTTCCAAGCATTTGCCTCTCTAGCTGTTCTGCTGTTTCCTGTGGCTATCCAGGCCCAGCAAACCATTACAGGACAGGCAGCATTCGCAGGCTACTCAAAGCAGAAGCCCGGTGTGAGGAGGAAGATTACCGTTGCAGACCTGCCAGAGCCGAAACCATCTGAGTCCGTAGACAACGGACCTACCGTTGTTCCGAGACCCGAAGGTGCGTGGCCAATTGTCCCAGCCGGCTTCAAGGTCCAGCTCTACGCGGGCGGAGATGCTGCCACACCCATGCAACGCTCCGAGAACAAGAAGGAGACGCATCCTCCCACTTCTGGAACGTTCGTGATGCCTCGCATCATTCATACGGCGCCGAATGGCGATCTCTTCGTCGCGGACTCGCAAGCTGGTTCCATCCTTATACTTCGCGGCCTCACAGCTGCCGGTAAGGCGGCAAGCGTCAGCACCTTTGCCACGGGTCTCGATCACCCGTTCGGCATCGCCTTTTACCCTTCGGGAAAGAATCCTCAATGGATCTATGTCGGCGATGCGACGACCGTAGTCCGGTTTCCGTACAAATCGGGCGATCTCAAGGCTGCCCAGGCGCCTGAAACGATCGTTCCCGATCTTCCTGGCTACGCCCAGCTTCGTGGCGGCGGTCACTGGACACGGGATGTTGTTTTCTCTTCCGATGGCCAGCATATGCTCGTATCGGTCGGGAGTGGATCGAATGCAGATGATCCTGACACCCATCCCAACGAGTTCCACCGGGCTGACGTGCTGGAATATACGCCTCAAGGAAAGTTTGTCGAGGTCTACGCATACGGTATCCGCAACTGCGTCGGGGAGGCGATCAATCCCATCACCGGCCAGCTTTGGTGCTCGACCAACGAGCGTGATGCCCTTGGCAACAACCTTGTCCCTGACTATGTGACTTCTGTGAAGGAAGGTGGCTTCTATGGTTGGCCCTGGTTTTACATGGGTGGTCATCAGGACCCACGGCTCATGGGTACACATCCTGAGCTGAAATCCAAGGTCATCACTCCAGATGTCCTGGTTCAACCTCATATGGCTTCGCTTGGAATGACGTTCTACCCAACGACTAAGTCCGGTTTTCCGTCTCAATTTGCCGGCGATGGTTTCGCAGCTGAGCATGGATCCTGGAATCGTGCCAACCGAGGCGGCTATGAGGTCATCCGCATCCCGATGAAGAACGGAAAAGCAACCGGTGAGTATGAGGATTTTCTCGCTGGCTTTGTCACTGCAGACGGACAGGTTTGGGGAAGGCCGGTAGGGGTAGCCGTAGGTCACGATGGTGCTCTCTACGTCACCGACGATGGATCCCGGAGCGTCTGGCGGGTCAGCTATATCGGTAAGTGAAGAGATTGACTTACAGGCATGATCGAATGGGTGAGTATGCGTGAAGGGTTTCCTGATTGCGGGTAGCAGGAAGTCGACGTCTTGAGTCTAAGTCGTCTCCGCTCTTCGGTTCCGTTGAAATGCTCGTTAGAACGTATGCCACCCCTTCCCGAGTGCATGCCCCTCGATGCTCTTGGCAAAGTTCGGAGTTTCCTCCTTATTGTGCTCATCGCTGGCGGACTGTCGTGATGCTGCAGCTTGCTCGAATGTAATGCCGTGTTCTCTGATGAACTCCAGGAATTCATCTGTGGCATATGCATTGATGTGGTTCGTATACTCGCAGCTTTTGTCGTCCAAAGGTTTCGCGCTCAGATCCCAAACGACTTGAACTTTGCTTCGCCCGTTCCTCGTGATTGCGTCGGAGATGGAAACCATCCGACAGTGAAGCGGCTCGTGAATCTCTGCGTGATAGTGCTGAATGACCAGGGCGTCACCGATCGTCTCGACGTTGATGGACATCGGCTTACCGTCATCCGTCGTAGAAACCCCCGCCGCGATATGGGCGTGCGAGCAGCGTTGATATTCGCTGTCAGGCAGATGGAATAGCCAGTCGGCGATGTTCACCTTGTCGGCGGGAGCATGGATGACGGCCTTTACCGCTGAGTCTGAAAGTTGACGATCGTTCATACCTACCTCCTGCGTTCGATTACACTCCGGTGATTTAGCTGATCTACACAAAACATCTTTGCCTAAAATGCAAAGATGGCACCCGACAGCTCGTCTTCGACTATGGAAGCTTTTGTACAGACGGTTCGTCTGAAGAGTTTTTCTGCGGCTGGACGCCGGCGCGGCCAATCTCCATCCGCCATTGCCAGCAGGTGAGTGCCTTGGAGAAGGAACTCGGGGTTCAACTCCTGTTACGAAGCACACGCTCGCTGGAACTGACCGATGCGGGCCGGACTCTCTATGGACGTGCCGCGGACATACTGGAACAGATTGCCTGCGCCAAGCGAGAAGCAGCGGCCAGTAGTAAAGAGGTTCGCGGCACAGTGCGGCTGACCTGCTGGCCGACACTTGGCAAACGCCTGGTGCTGCCCTGTCTTCCAGAGCTCATGGAGAACTTCCCGGCACTCTCCATCGATCTGGACTTCTCCGAGATGGTGCATGCGCCCACCCTGGAGCTTACTGAGCTCGCTATACGCGTAGGGAACCAACACGACACGACGATGATTCAGACGAAGCTTGGCACGCTGAGAGGTGTCATTGTCGCTAGTCCTGCATATGTGGCCAAACATGGAGAGCCACTGTCGATAGGTGATTGCATACAGCATAAGCTCATCGATAAGAGGCATCCGGCTCCTTTCATGGGTTGGCGCTGCTTGTTCCCGGCCAACCGTTCGCTTGATGCCGCGCGGGTGCTCACAACGGACGATCTGCAGGCGCAATCGGACGCATGCACGTCGGGGATCGGAATAGCCCATCTGCCAAATTGGGTGGTGAGCGAGAGATTGGTGTCAGGCGAGCTCATCGCGTTGCTGGCGAAGACGAAGCCTATATCGGCGCCCATATTCCTGTTGCGCGCTCATGGGAGTGCGCCCGCATCTGTGAGTGCCCTCGCACGCCATTTAGCGAAGCGTCTGCGGCCGGTTCTAGCCTGATCAGAGCGAAACGGCTAAGCCGACAGAAAGGGATACAAGGCCACTCACCCACGAAGCACTTTGCACGGGTCTGTTCAGTGTCCGATTTCATGCGGTCGGTAACTTCGCCATGTCCTCATAGGGTCTGTACTGCTCTTCCGGGATTTCTGCCAGCCTGGAAGGAAGGAGGCGACCGGGCGCTAATCCGTAGTACTGGGCGAAGCTCATGAGGAGCGGCTTCCACTTGTCGGGGTCGATGTGATTCTTCTTGCCCGGCGCGAGCAGGGACTCCTCTGCATGCACCCTCACGATCTTCAACTCAACGGCCAGTACGAGCGGTGTGTCGCTGGTGTTCTCACCGAAGGCGCGAGCAGGCTCGAAGCCGCCGAACGGATGGGAAGCCTGGACTACCGCCTCAAGCTGAATTGGGCACTCCGTTACGCGAGGCGCTTTCACAAGATCCGACGGGGTCGCAGTGAGCCCCGCCGCGCCCAGCTTGTCTTTCTCATAGCGATACCCCATCGCGACTTTGTCTGGAGTTAAAGGATTTCTGCCGGTCAGGCGCGCAAGCCTATCCGGCGCGTAGGCCTGCTCCACGGACGGGAGGTTGAGCACGCATTCCTTCTCGCGCAGCAGGTTTAAGGTGGTCTGCGAGCCGCTGTTCAATCCGATCATGCAGCCCCAGCCGAGAAACCAGGTGGAAGACATCGGTGCGACGTTGGTTGTGCCGTCCTCGTTGCGTGTGCTGATGAGAACGACCGGAGTGCCGAGGTAGAGGATCGAGGGTTCGATGGTGGTATGCATACGTTGACTTTGAATGAAGTGCTGG
>CAXSZW010000004.1:0-335864 GCA_964242025.1 uncultured Acidobacteriaceae bacterium | reverse complement strand
GCGGTCGGTGAGATAGCGGAGGAGGTCGGCTTCCATGAGGGTGAGGTGGGTGGTGGGGCGGTTGGGGACGCAGAGCTCGAGGGTGTCGAAGTGGATTTCGCGGTGGGCGAAGGTGTAGGTGTCGTTTGAGGGGGCGGGGTCAGGCTGGGGATTTTCGGGGGTGGCGCGCTGCCAGGCGGCTCGGCGGAGGAGGGTTTTGAGGCGGACCAGTAAGAGTTCGAGGTCGAAGGGCTTGGGGAGGTAGTCGTCTGCGCCGGCGTTGAGGCCTTCGAGGATGTCCTGGGGGTTGGAGCGGGCGGTGAGCATGAGGACAGGGAAGTAGAGGTGGTGCTCGCGGAGGGTGCGGACGATGGTGAAGCCGTCGGTTCCGGGGAGCATGACGTCGAGGAGGATGGCTCCGAGAGGTTCGTCGGTGGCGAGGAGGAAGGCGAGGGCTTCGGCACCGTCGGGGAAGTGGAGGGTGCGGTAGCCTTCAGCTTCGAGGTTGAAGAGGAGGCCCTGGGCGAGGTGTTCTTCGTCTTCTACGAGGAGGATGAGGGGGGAGGTGGGCATGGGGGTTAGGGGGTGGGCTTGGTGGGGAGGAATTCGATTTGGATGAGGTGCTCGGCGGGCTTCATATCGAAATCCGCGGTGATGAGTATGCGATTCGGCGAACTGGCTGTGAGTTCGACCGCGAAGGAATCAACATATGGGATCTTGTAGCGAGTCTTAATGCGAGCAGCAGCTTCAGCCGTATCGCCCTGAACGGGAACGATGAGGAGATTCAGAGCGCGGAGTTTTGCGAAGATTTGATGGGTGCTGTTGACGCCGTGCCGTTTGTAGAGCGTACCGGTGACTTCTCCCCAGTGAACAGCCGATATAACCGCATCGGCTTCCTTCAAGAGATGCTCTTTCAGGATTTCTCTGACTCGGACAGCACCGGCTTCATCATCGAGAAGACGCAAGACGGCGCTTGCATCCAGAACGTACGTCACCATTTGTCTGCTTCGCGATCCCGGAAGTATGCATCTTCAAGCGCAGGTTGGCCCGCATGCATGGAAGAGAGTTCATCTAGGAGAGCGTTTGCTTGTGCAGATGATAGCGGCTTCCGAGCGAAGTTGAGGTCGCGCTGCCGTTCTTCTTGCCTCATCTCCATACGTAGGTCGGAAAGGCTTGGGCCTGGGGCCGCGGCGACCAGGTCACGAATTCTCTCAAGCTCTTCGTGCAATGAGCTGTTGAGGGGGCTGACGAGAAGCTTGCCCTGCTGGAGGGTGATGGCGATGCGTGAGCCTTCATGCAGGCCAAGGCTTTTAAACATCTCCTCTGGGATGGAGATGTTCCGGGTTGCACCGATGGTCTCGATCTTCGTTTCGAGGATGTCCATGGGGTTTATCTTACTCCGGGTCAGGCGGGGGGGTGGAGGGCGGGAATGAGGGTGGAGAGGCCGTTCCAGGCGATCTGGACGCCGATGCAGAGGAGGATGAAGGCGATGACGCGGAGGATGCCGTGGGCGGTGGTGGGGCGGATGACGCGGGTGAGGGTTGGGGCGTAGGCATAGCAGATATAGACGGAGGCGCAGAGGACGAGGCAGGCGAGGAAGACGCCGAGGTGGCCGAGAATGTTGGTCGAGAGGGTGGGGCTGGAGGCGTGGGCGCTGAGGGTGAGCATGACGACGATGGTGCCGGGGCCGGCGGTGATGGGGAAGGTGAAGGGGTAGAAGGTTTTCATGCGGAGGGTTTCGGAGTGGCCTTCGAGGCAGGCTTCGGCTTCGGTTTTGCGGTCGTCATTGGCGGCCTGGGCGTCTTTTTCGTTGAGCAGGGACCAGCCGATGGCGGCGACGACCATGCCGCCGGAGAGCTGGACGATGGGGAGGGAGATGCCGAAGAAGTGGAGGATGGCGGAGCCGGTGAGCTCGATGATGGCGAGGAAGATGATGGTGTTGATGGCGATGCGGCGGGCGAGGGAACGGAAGATGGCGGGTGGGGCTTCGCCGACGAGACCGAGGAAGATGAGCGCGGAGCCGACGGGGTTGATGAGCGGGAGAAGGGCGGTGAAGGCGAGGAAGAAGGAGTTCCAGAGGGTCATAGGAGTTGTTCGTTGTTAGTTTTCAGTTGTTAGTTCTTGGGTATGTCGTCACGTGAGGGGGAGGGTGAGGGTCATGGTGGTGCCCTGGTTGGCTCCCTTGCTGGTGGCGGTGATGGTGCCGCCGTGCTGCTGGGCGATGGTGCGGACGAGGAAGAGGCCGAGGCCGGTGCCCTTGATCTTGATCTCATAACGGCCGGGGATGCGGTAGAAACGGCGGAAGATGCGTTTGAGTTCGCGCTCCGGGATGCCGAGGCCGTGGTCGGTGATGGTGAGGGCGGCGTTGGTGTAGCCGGTGATGCGGAGGGCGACGCGGATATCGATGTTGTTGGGGGAGTATTTGACGGCGTTTTCGAGGAGGTTGAGAACGGCGGTGCGGAGGTCTTCCGCGATACCGGCGACGCGGAGGCGGACGGCTCCTGGGACGGGGGCGAGGGTGATGGCGTTTGGCGGGAGGTGGTGGCGGGCGAGAGTGATGGCGACGCACTCGGCGACGAGGGGTTCGAGGTCTAGTGGCTCGCGGTTGCGCTGGCGTTGACGCTGGCCGAGTTCGCCGGCTTTGAGGACTTGTTCCACGGTGGCGAGGAGCCGGTCGGAGTCAGCGTGCATGACGGCGTAAAACTTCTGGCGCTGGGCGTCGTCGAGGGGGCGGCGCTGGAGGGTTTCGAGGTAGAGGCGGATGCTGGCGATGGGGGTTTTGAGCTCGTGGGTGACGGCGTTGAGGAAGGAGTCCTGGCGCTCGTTGCGGCGGATTTCACGGACGAGGAAGACGGTGTTAAGGACGACGCCGGCGGCGAGGATGCCGAAGAGGATGATGCCGAGGATGCTGTAGGCGAGGCGCTCCTTATGGGAGATGATCCAAGGGATGGAGAGGGTGATGGCCAGGCCGGTGAGCAGGACGCCGAGGGTGATGAAGGTGGCGATGGCTCCGCGTCGGCGATTGAAGTTCATAAGGGCAGGGTGAGGCAGGGTACGGCAGTGACGTGCAGTTTAAGGCTTGCTGTGGACAGGGTATATGGTTTGCGGGCGGTTTAGGATTGGGCTATGAAGATTGGACGAAGAGCGGTGTTGCGGTATGCGGGATTGGCGGGGCTGGCGGGGAGCGTGGGTGAGGGGTTCGCTGCGCCGGCGACGGGTTTGACGGCTCCGGTGGCGAAGACGCGGGCGGGGATAGTGTCTGGGTATGCTGCGGGGAAGGTGATGGGGTTCAAGGGGATTCCGTATGGGGCGGATACGAGGACGACGCGGTTTCAGGCTCCGAAAGCGGTGGCTCCGTGGACGGGGGTGAAGGCTTGTACGGAGTGGGGGGCGAGGGCTCCGCAGCAATCGCCGGACAGGAAGGGCGTGGGGCAGGTTGAGGCGGGGATGCGGGAGCTTGAGGGCGCGGCGGTGCATTATCATCTGCCGGCGGATGAAGGGGTGCAGAGTGAGGATTGTCTGCGGGTGAATGTGTGGACGCCGGGGCTTCGGGACGGAAGGAAGAGGGCGGTGCTGTTTTATATCCATGGCGGGGCTTATAACAACGGGACTGGGAATGCGGCGTTGTATGACGGGGCTCGGCTGGTGGAGCGGGGGGATGTGGTTGTTGTGTCGGTCAATCATCGGCTGAATGCGTTTGGGTATCTGTACCTGGCGGAGATGCCGGGGCTGGAGGCGCGGTATAAGGATTCCGGCAATGTGGGGATGCTGGACCTGGTGCTGGCGCTCGAATGGGTGCGGGATAACATTGCGGAGTTTGGCGGGGACCCGGGGCGGGTGACGATCTTTGGGCAGAGCGGCGGGGGAGCGAAGTGCGCGACGCTGATGGCGATGCCGAGTGCGCGCGGGCTCTTTCATCGGGTGTGGACGATGAGCGGGCAGCAGGTTTGGGCGGCTCCGAAGGGCCTGTCTGCAAAGCGGGCGGAGGCGGCGCTGGCGGCGATGGGGGTGACCGGAGAGGTGACGGCGGAGAAGCTGGAGGCGTTGACGACGGAGCAGATTCAACTGGGGGCGAGGACGACGGGGAGCTGGCTGCCGGTGCGGGATGACGCGGTGCTGATGCGCGATCCGTTTGCTCCGGATGCTCCGAAGATGAGTGCCGGGGTGCCTATGGTTTTGGGGAACACGAAGGACGAGATTATGGGGTCGACGGCGTGGCAGCGGGCGGGGATGACGTGGGAGACGCTGCCGGCGGAGTTGGGCAAGGCGATCGCGGAGTTTCGGGGGCGGTACGCGGTGGAAGAGATTGTGGCCGCGTATCGCAGGTGGTATCCGGGGTATAAGCCGGTGGATGTGTTTGTGGCGGCGATGGCGGCGTTTCGAAGCTGGCCGGGGCAGGTGCTGGAGGCGGAGCGCCGGGCGATGGATGCGGAAAGTGCGCGGCGGACCTGGGTGTATCAGATCGATTATCCTTCACCGACTGCGGATGGACGGGCTCCGCATACGATCGATCTGGCGTTTGTGTTCGATAACGTGAAGCTGGCGCCGGGGATGGTGGGGGCGTCGGACGAGGAGCGAGCGAAGGCGCAGCCGCTGGCGGATCTGATGAGTGGGATGCTGGTGCAGTTTGCGAAGACCGGGGATCCGAACGTCGCTGGGAAGCCGAGGTGGCCGGTGTATGGGCTGAGAGAGCGGGAGACGATGGTGTTCGATGTGGCAAGCAAGGTGGTGAGCGATCCGCGGGGGGATGAGCGGCGGATGATGGTGGGAGCGCACTATCGGCAACCGGGGACGTAAACCAAAAGCCGTCAGCTTTTTGGGCTGACGGCCTTTGGTTGTGAGGATTTGAAGTGCGCCCTTGCGCCGGTCGGGTGGCACTTCGTGCGGTGCTCGACGCTTCGCGTAAAGGCTTGGCGTGGTTAGTTGCTGCCGGCGGGCTTGGGGTTGAGGGGGTCGAATTTAGCGATCTGGATCTTCTTGGCGAGACCAAGCTTGGAGAGGATCCAGATGCAGTAGTAGTTGATGTCGAACTCATACCAGGCGAGGCCGTGGCGCGCGCTGACGGGGTGGGCGTGATGATTGTTGTGCCAGCCTTCGCCGCCGGTGATGATGGCGACCCACCAGTTGTTGCGGGAGTCGTCACGAGTCTCAAAGCGGCGGGCGCCCCAGAGGTGGGTGGCGGAGTTGACGAACCAGGTGGCGTGGAGGCCGCAGACGACGCGCAGGAAGGTTCCCCAGAGCATCATGCCGATGGCGCCGACGAGACGGTGGCCGGGGCCGGCGAGGGCGGCACCGAGGGCAAGCTGGCCAAAGCCGGCAAGCGTGAGGAAGAGCCAGTGGTACTTCGAGAGCCAGACGTGGACTTTGTCCTTGGTGAGGTCCGGGGCGTAGCGGCCGAGGAGGGCGGTTTCCGAGTGCATGGCGCGGCCGGAGAGGATCCATCCGGCGTGGGACCAGAAGGTGCCATCGACAGGGGTGTGCGGGTCGCCTTCCTGGTCTGAGTTCTGGTGGTGGACGCGGTGGGTGGCGACCCAGAAGATGGGTCCGCCCTCAAGCGCCATGGTGCCGCAGGCGGTGACAAAGTATTCCACCCACTTGGGGGTGCGGAAGCCGCGGTGGGTCAGCAGGCGATGATAGGCGACGCCGATGCCGATATTGATGGCGAAGAAGTACATGACGGCAAAGGCGGCGACGTTGCGCCAGGCCCAGAAGACGGGGAGCAGGGCGGCGAAGGCGGCGACGTGAAAGAGGCCCATGACGATGGTGGTGATCCAGTTGACGCGGCCCTGCTGATACTCGCGGCCCATGCGGAGGTCCTGCTTGACCTGCTGGCGGACCTGAGCGCTGGAGGGCTGGGGCTTGGCGTTCGAGAGGCTCTGAAGCTCTTCCTGCTGGGCGGCCTCGAGGAACTCTGCGGTCTCGATGGCGTCGGCCTGGAAGGCTGCGTATCCGGTCTTGGCGGAGGTCTGGGTTGCGGTGGCTTCGGATTCGGGGGAGAGAGTGGATGGCGTCATGTTGGTTGGGTGTTCTCCTTGCTCTATCGACAACGCTACCAGCGGAGAGAGGAGGGCGTTGTAAGACTTTTGTAATGCCGGGGTTACAGAGGCAATTCCCGCGTTGGGAGAGGCTTTTCTACAACTTTCGGGTTGAAGGCTAATGTCTTCGTCGCAGCGGTCGTAGACGTTTGCGAGGGCTTGGACGACATATCCTGTAAGGAGACCGGAAACTCCATGGGCAAGATGCAACGACGAGCGGCGATGGTGGGATGTGGGCTTGCGCTCGCGAGTTGTTGCGTTGTGGCACGGGCGCAGGATGCGCCTACGTACTATGAGTTCGGCACCGTGACGGAGATGGGCCAGCGCAGCGTGGAGGTGCAGAGCTACGACCCGATGCAGCAGGGGATGGTCCGGCACAGCTTTGTGCTGGATCGTGAGACGCGGGCGGACCTGGTGCATGTGGGGGATGCGGTGGAGGTGATCTACGCGCAGGAGGGAATGCAACTGCTGCTGCGGCGGCTGCTGGTGCTGTATGGGGGGATTCCGAAGAGCGGGCCTCCCAATAACGGGATTGGACTGGGAGATGCGGCGGTGGTGGTTCCGCTGCGACGGCCGGCGGACGCTCCGGCTCCGGGTCATGGGACGAGTGGGGCTGCGACGGGTGCGGCGGCTGCCAATTTGAGTCCGGCCAAGGCGGCTCCTGCTGCTGTTGCGGCTGCTCCTGTAATTGCGAGCGCTCCTGCGGTGACGGGCGGTGCGGCGAGCCGTGCGGGTGCGAGGGGGAAGGTTTCAACCGCGAAGAATGGGACGGTGAAGGCGAATACGGGGGCGGCTTCCGGGACGAGTGCGGTGAGCCTGGGGAGTGCTGCGGGGCCTCGGCCCACGGTGATTGTGCCAGTGAACGTGGGTGAGGTGCTGGCGGCCAAGGAGCCGGTGGCCAAGCCGGTACTGCGGGACCGGCCGGCGGAGGAGTGCAACCGGTCGAGCGCGGAGTGGCCTTCGCAGCCGCTGAAGATTGCGGTGCTGGACTTCCGATATCCGACGGAGCGCGAGGAATCGCATGATGTGGCGCGAACGGGTGGGGGATCGGGGACGCAGGTTGCGGATATCGTATTTGGCAGGCTGGAGCAGCAGGAGGAGTTTGCGGTGGACCGGGGGGACCGGCGGAGGCTGGACCGGACGGATATCGCGGGGGCGGCTCGGCTGGGGCGGCAGCTTGGCGTGGATGCGGTGCTGGCGGGAACGCTGATGCCGGTGGAGGAGCCGCCTGATCCGGATGGCTATGCGGTGAAGACAAAATATTACGAGCTGCGCGGGGGGCTGGTGGATACGTGTACGGGGCAGGTGCTGATGAAGCTGACCTCAAATACCTGCCATGTGATTGACAGCTCCGGGACGTCTACGCCGGGTGGGTGTGCGGCGGCACAGGTGACGGCGAAGGCTGCGGAGAATCCGGCGGCTCATGCGGGGGCATTCGCGGGGCCGGTGGAAGCGCTGCTGGGGCCGCTGGAGCACAACGTGACGGCGGGTAAGGCCTCGGATGGGGTGGGAACGGTGGCCTCGGTTACGGATGGGGCGGTGACGATGCAGCTTGCCGCGGGGGCGCAGGTGAGGGTGGGGGATCAGCTGGCGGTGCATGCCTCACGGCTGGCGAAGAACCCGACGACGTATACGCTGAACGCGCTGCATGACGAGGAGATTGGGCGGGTGGTGATCAGGACAGTGCAGGGGGCGAGTGCGACCGGGATGTTTAGCGGGGATATCCAGCCGAAGGCGGGGGACTCGGTTGTGGTGGTGACGCAATAGATGGCGCGGCGGTGTAGTCTGTTGCGGTGCCGAAACCTGATGACGCTGAGCTGATTTCTGTGGATGGTTATGAGGTCCGGGTGTCTTCTCCGGGCAAGCTGTATTTTTCGCGCGAGGTGCAGCTGACGAAGCTGGACGTGGTGCGGTACTTTCTCGCGGTGGCGCCGGGGGCGCTGGGCGGCATTGTGGATCGTCCGATTGTGCTGAAGCGGTTTGTGAATGGGGCGGAGGCGGAGCCGTTTTATCAGAAGCGCGCGCCGAGCGATCTGCCAGCGTATATGCGGACGGTGACGCTCTCGTTTCCTTCCGGGCGGACGGCGGATGAGGTGGTGGTCGACAACGCAGCGGGGCTGGCGTGGGTGGTCAACCTGGGGTGCATGGAGCTGCATCCGCATCCGGTGCGGACGGGGGATCTGGATCATCCGGATCAGTTGCGGGTGGATCTGGATCCGGGGCCGGGGGTGGAGTTCGACGCGGTAAGGAAGGTGGCGCTAGAGAGTCAGGCGGTGCTGGAGCAGTATGGGCTGACGGGGTTTGTGAAGACGAGTGGGTCGCGGGGGATCCACATCAACGTGCCGATTGAGCAGCGGTGGGGGTTTACGGAGGTGAGGCGGGCGGCGCTGGCGCTGGCTCGGGAGGTGGAGCGGCGGGTGCCGGCGCTGGCGAGCAGCAAGTGGTGGAAGGAGGAACGGCATGGGGTCTTCCTGGATTACAACCAGAACGCGAAGGACAGGACGACGGCTTCGGCGTACAGCGTGAGGCCGCTGGCGGATGCGCGGGTCTCGGCTCCGCTGAAGTGGGAGGAGGTGGCGGCGTGCAATCCGGCGGACTTTACGGTGCTGACGATGCCGGCGCGGTTTGCGGCGATTGGGGATCCTCATGCGGAGTTCGATCAGCGGCGGGGGTCGCTGGACGGGCTGCTGGAGTTGGCGGCGAGGGATGAGGCGGAGGGTTTGGGCGATGCGCCGTGGCCGCCGCACTTTGCCAAGGCGGAGGGGGAGGGGAAGCGGGTTGCGCCTTCCAAGGCCAAGAAAGGCTTTGCGGATCAGCTGGGCGAAGGCTTTGGCGAAAAGCGCTTTCGTGGCCGGGCCAAGAAGGCGGACGGCGGTGAAGTGGGTGCTGAGACACCCAGGCCTGTGCGGAAAGGCCGCGTGACCAAGGACCCTCTTGTGATTGTTTCGCAATCCTCCGATAAGGCTGCCGCGGAAGCCGGCCTGGAGCGGTGGAAGGGGGCGCATCCGGAGGCGGCGAAGGCGCTGGCGGAGGACGATGTGCTGGTGGACCGGATGCGGGGGAGGAGCTATGTGTGGTATCGGATCCGGGTGAACCTGCGGCATGTTCCGGAGGGGGAGCGGCCGGAGCAGGGGACGCCTGATCCGGATGACGATCCGACTCGTGGGGATTTGGAGGAGAAATGAGGCTTGGGAGCCCTCCCCCGCCATGCGTGCAAAGTCTTCGAAAAAGGGACTTTAGAGGTGGACCTTGATTTCGGTTGCACCAAAGAGTGTGCACTGGGGTGGGACCGATTCAGAGGCCGTGGGCGAAGATTTGGGCTAGCTCTTCCGGGGGGACGGCTTCAAGCTGGGCGTAGGTGCAGGTCTGTGGGGTGCGGTCTGTGCGCCAGCGGCGGAACTGGGCCATGTGGCGGAAACGGTCACCCTGCATGTGCTCGTAGGCGACTTCGACGATGAGCTCCGGACGGAGGGCGATCCAGGAGAGGTCTTTGCCGCCGGTCCATCGGCTGGCTCCTCCGGGGATGCGGTCGCCGGTGGCGTGGTCGTGATCGTCGCGGACCCAGGGGTGGCCTTCCGTGGCGTTTTCGCGGTATGGGGCGAGGAATTCGACGAGCTCTCGGCGTTTGGGCATGGTGAAGCTGGCGCAGACGCCGACGTGCTGGAGGGTGCCGGAGGCGTCGTACAGGCCGAGGAGGAGGGAGCCGATGGCGGTGCCTTCTCCGTCCTTGTGCCAGCGGAAGCCGGCGACGACGCAGTCGCAGTCGCGTTCGTGCTTGATTTTGAGCATGGCGCGCTTGTCGGGGAGGTAGGGGCCTTCGGCGGGCTTGGCCATGACGCCGTCCAGGCCGGCGCCTTCGAAGCGGCGGAACCAGTCCTCGGCTACGGCGTGGTCGGTGGTCGAGGGGGTGAGGTGGAGGGGGGCGGTGAAGATGAGGGCCTCGAGGCGCTGCTTGCGCTGGGCGCAGGGCAGGGGGCGGAGGTCTTCGTCTTCGAGGGCGAGGAGGTCGAAGAAGACGATGGAGGCGGGGGTCTGGGCGGCGAGGAGCTTGACGCGGGAGGCGGCGGGGTGGACGCGGAGCTGGAGGGCGTCGAAGTCGAGGCGGCCCTGGGCGACGATGACGATTTCGGAGTCGAGGACGCAGCGTTGGGGAAGTTGCTGGAGGAGGGTGGCGACGAGCTCGGGGAAGTAGCGGTTGAGGGATTTGGTGTCGCGGGACTGGAGGAGGATGTCGTCGCCGTCGCGGAAGACGAGGCAGCGGAAGCCGTCCCACTTGGGCTCGAAGATCCAGCCGGGGGTGGCGGGGACGGCGGCGACGCGCTTGGCGAGCATGGGGAGGACGGGGGCGGGGACGGGTAAGGGCACGGGATGATCGTACAACGGGGGCGGGGGGGCGTGCTTCCCTTGATCCGTGAGGGCGGTGCACGTGGTTACACGGTCATGGCGCGAAGAACGGAACAACCCGGCGAACTGCGCCGTCAGGACCTATGGTGATGGTCTGTGGTCAGATTTTCTTGAACGGCCATGCTGCGATCAGCTCCTTCGACGTTCCACGAAATGCGCTTCTGTCGCAATCACCAATGCCGGGCGTCGATTTGGGATCGGGTCCGTGATGACCGTCCGTGTACTGCCAGAGTGTCCACTCGTTCCAGCCTTCAGGCAGATGCTCCTGCGGCAGGGAGAACTCGTCAGCCGGGTATTCGTCGTACCAGAGCACACCCGACGCGGCGATTGAGCCGCTGTTGCCGAGCATCAACTCGCGCAGAAGGCGTCGTCCATAGATGGCTGGATACCGTCCTACCTTGTCCCGCACACGCCGCACGAAGGCTTCCATGTTAGAGAGTGTTCCATGCTTCTCGCAGTCGAAGCAGAGAAAATCGTCCTCCTCGGGCTCGACATAATCGAGAAAGAAGTCGGCCTGCTTGGTCCCATCGATGTTTGGCGGCCCGGCGTAGTGATAGGCACCCCACAACAATCCGGCGCCTTTAACCTGCGCTCGCCTCTTGTGGAATAGAGGATCCTGAAAATCGTCAGCCTCCGTCGCTTTGTGGATCACGGCGACAATTCCGCTCGCCTTTGCAGCTCTCCAGTCTATGACCTGTTTTTGATAATGCGAGAGATCCACGACGCCGGTGCACCAGATCGGATTGACCTGTCCCATAAATCCCTCCTTTCGTGAGCCGACCATAGGTATGTGTGCTGCCCTGCTCGACTCTCCGTGAAAGTAAGCGTTTCTTAGCGGCCCCGAACGAATAGCCTTGGTGTCCCTGGAGTTGCCCGGTCTACTCATCTCGTTCCCAGCAGTCTGTGTTGGTCAATTTGACCTTTGGGTCTGTCTCATCCACCCTGTTACACCCACAAGAGTCCTCCAGAGGCGTGGGGTTGTCAACGGCTTATTCCAGCGAACGACGACAACTCGCCAATGTGAATCATCAACAGGTTTGCCCGTGAACTCGCGTGGAAGTGTGGAAGTATTTGGCTTATGGTGCATAGTCGACTCCAACAAGCCGTGAGACATTTGGCGTGCATCGCTTTTACCAGGTGAGGGTGAGGAGGGAGACGGATTCGCGGGGGAGGGTGGTAGTGAGGGTGGCGGTGCCGTTGTGGACTTCGAGCCATTCGGGGGAGGTGAGGAGTTGGAGTTGGGCGGCGGATTTTAGGGATTGGAGCTGGTCTGGGGTGGGGTGCTGGGGGGAGTCCATGGCCTTCCAGGGGGTGTAGGCGTTGCTGTGGGTTTCGTCGAGGCGGAAGTGCAGGAGCTGGATGCGGTGGACGGTGGGGGGAATGCCGGTGATGGTTACGGTGGTTTCGGTGGGGGCTGTGGGGGTGGCGAGGTCGTGGTAGTTCCAGAGAAGGATGGCGGCGCGGTTGGCGTCGTGGGTGGCGAGGGCGTCGATGTCCGGGGATTGGCGGACGCCGGTGGCTACCAGCGTGTCGAGGGGGACGGCGGCGGTGCTGGTCGTGGCTACGCGGTCGCCGGACATGAGGCCGAACATGCGGAAGACGTTGAGGACGGGCTTGTCGATGCCGTTGGTGGCGAGGGAGCGGAAGCCTTCGAAGAAGTCCTTGTCTTCGAACTCGAAGGACCAACTGAGCATGGAGATGAGGTTGACGGCGTGGCGGTCGGCGAGGTCGAAGAGGGCTTTGAAGGCGGCGGCGGTGTAGGCGGGGTAGAGGGTGCCGTTGCGGTAGTTGTTGGCGGGGTTGACCTTGGAGGAGCAGGCGGCGCAGCCTTCGGGGTCGGCTTCACTGAGGATGATGGGGAGGGATTTGAAGCGGGGGTATTGGGCGATGAGGGCGAAGCCTTTGTCGGCGTCGTTGAGTTCTCGGTTGAGGCCCATGGTGACCTGGCCGTCTTTGAGGGTGGGGGAGCCTTTGGCGTGGAAGGAGATGAAGTCCATGGGGACGGGCTTGCCGGTGGCGGCGCTGCGGCCGGATTGGACGTGGTCGAGGAAGCCTTTGAGGAAGGCGCGGGCTTTGGGGTTGCCGGGGCTGGTGGAGGCGGGGCCACCGACTTTTGCGGCGGGCAGGGCAGCGCGGACACCGGCTGCGGCGTAGTCGTAGAGCTTCCAGTAGTCTTCGGGCGTGGAGTGCCAGTAGTCGATGTCGGGCTCGTTCCAGACTTCGAAGAACCAGGTGAGGACTTCCTGTTTGCCGTAACGCTGGACGAGGTGGGCGGTGACGACGCGGATGAGCTTGCCCCATTTGGCGTAGTCCTTGGGCGGGTTGTTGGAGGCTCCGGAGACGGTGCTTTGGGGGTAGTGGACCTGGTAGGGTTCGTGGCGGTTGGGGAGGGTGGCGGCGAGGTCTTTGGGCATGAAGCCGAGTTCGACCATGGGGCGGACGCCGGCGGTGCGGTAGGCGTCGAAGATGCCGTCGAGGAGCTTGAAGTCGTAGACGGGCTTGCCGGTGGGGTCTTCGGTGTAGACGTTGGTGGAGCTGAATTTGAGCTCGGCTACGCCGTCCCCGGAGGTGAGGAGATGATGGGCGCGGATGTTGACGGGGACGGGGCTGAGGTCGTGGAGCTCACGGAGGAGTTCGGTGCCGTGGGGCATGGTGGTGTAGTTGGCTTCGTCGTAGCCGAACCAGCTATAGATGGGCTTGTATGGGCCGAGGCGATGGTTGAGATCGACCTGGATGGTGACGGGGGAGGGGGTTTGCGCGGAGCCGCTGAGGGCGAGGAGGAGCGTGGTGAGGCCGAGAAGGAGGGCGGGCTGGCGCATGAGAGGGATTGTAGTGGTTGCGTGGGGTTGGAGGCTCACGTATGACTGCCGGCTGGGTGCTGAAAGAGTTTCAGCACCCAGCCGGCAGCGGGGTTTGAAGCGGGTGGACGGTTAGAAGTTCAGGTGGGCCGCGAACTGGAAGTCACGGGGGTTGGCCATGGCTCCGGTGATGACGCCGAAGGCTTTACCTGCGCTGGTTCCGGGTGCGCCCCAGGCGGTGGTTGGGTTTGAGAGGGTGGCATGGTTGGCTACGTTGAGGGCGTCGACTTCCGCGACCAGCTTGAAGCGGTTGGGACCCAGACCGAAGGTGCGACGAAGGCTGACGTCGTCCTTCCAGAAGTAGGGGTTGCGGAGGCCGTAAGGCGCGGTGCGTGGGGCGTTACCGATCTTGGTCAAGGGAGACGAGAGAGCGGAGTTATAGGTTGTGGGGGCGCTGAAGGCGGCTGGGTCGATGTACTGGGTGTTGAAGGCGCGGTAGCCCTTGGCGAGATGACCGTTGCCGGTGTAGTTGGGGTTGAGGTCCAGGGCGCAGGTACCCGCGTTGACCGTGGCGGTGCAGCCGCCGTAGGTGGGGACGAAGGGGGTTCCGCTGGTGAACTGGTAGATGGTGGAGATCTGGAAGCCGGTGGTGAGGCCACGAACGAAGCGGCCGCTGGACCGGGCGCCGGGGATTTCCCAGACACCGAAGGCGGAGATGTTGTGGGTCATGTCCGTGGTGGTGAGGCCACGGTCGATGCGGTTTTGTTTGTAGGCGGCGGAGGTGCCGGAGACGGAGCCCGAAGGCAGGTCGTAACCGGCGCGGAAGGTGCCGTCGTCCCCGATGTTGCGGGACCAGGTGTAGTTGAAGGTGTACGACAGGCCGTGCGAGGCTCGCTGGGTGAGCGAGGCCTGCAGGGAGTTGTAGCTGATGTTGCCTACGTTCTGACCCCAGGTATCGGAGACCGCGGTGTACTGGGGGAAGGCAAGCAGGGTCTGGGCGACGGTGGCCTTGGTGGTGGGGGTGGAGATGGCGTCGTATGGCAGCTTGTAGGTGGGGAGCGCGTTTCTGACGATGGCGATGTTGGCGGGGGTGGCGAGCTGGGTGAGGACGGGGAGCTTGCCGGTGGAGTCAGCGACTCCGCCGAGGGCGACGAGGTACTTGGGGTCAAGCTGGTTGGCCCAGTAGCCGCGTGGGTTGGCTCCGCCGGCGAGGAGGAAGTGGCTCTGGGTGCCGGCGTAGTTGAGGGTGAGGGTGATGTCCTTGGTGAGGGCCTGCTGGATGCCACCGTTGAACATGTTGAACTCCGGCGCACGGCCCGAGAGATAGGGGTCCGCGTAGCCGGGGCTTCCGCCGCCGCCGGTGGAACCGTAGAAGCCGGTGAGCAGGGTCTGCGCGGCGGCGTTCTGCTGAGGCAGGGCAGGAAGAATGAAGCCGGGGCCGCCGTACTGGGTGTAAGCGGGATTGAGGTTGGGGTTGAGGTAGAAGGAGGGGCCGGGTGCGCCGGCGCTGACGTTGGTGATCTCCGTGGGGCTGGAGGCGGTGATGTTGAAGCCGGTTTGGCCGGTTCCTGTGCCCGCGCCGCCGCGTCCGCCGACGCCACCGCCGATGGAGTAAACCAAGGCGTAGCCGGCGCGGATGACGGTCGTGGGAGAGACGGAGTAGGCCACACTGGCACGCGGGCCGTAGTTCTTCCACCAAGTCTGGACGGGGGTGCGGCAGTTGCAGCTTACGCCGGTTCCGCCATGGTTGCCGGCGAACTGGAGCATGCCGGGCGTGCCGGTGATGGTGTTGGTGAGGTTGGGATTGAGGAAGCTCCAGCGATCCTGGACCTCATGGAAGGGCGGGAAGTAGTCCCAACGGAGGCCGATGTTGACGGTGAGCTTGGGGGTGACTTTCCAGACGTCTTCGGCGTAGGGGGAGATGTCGTGGTAACGGCCGCCGGTCTCCGAGACCGCCTGCTCTGAGAGGGTAGTGTTCTGGCCGACGGCGCCGAGGAGGAAGCTGGCGTAAGAGAAGCCACTTCCGGAGGCGGCGACTCCGCTTGCGGTTGCCGCGGCGGGCAGGGCGGCGTTGGGTGAGACGGCTCCGCTGACGATGGCGGCGGTGGAGTTGGCGGAGAAGGGAAGCTGAAGGATGCTTGAGGGTCCGAGCTGGGCGGCGACGTTATCCTGCAGCCACTGGGTGGTGAAGCCGATGGTGAAGCTGTGCTTGCCCTTGGTGACGAGGAAGTTGTCGAGCAGGGTGTAGGTGTTGGGGACGGTGGTCTGGGTGGCTCCGGACGCGCCGTTGGAGGTCCAGGTGTTGATGGCGGAAGGGTTGGCGGTGGTGGCGGCGAAGCTGACACCGGGGAACTCGGTCTGAGCCTGTCCGGCGGGGAGGCCGGTGATGCCGAAATCGGCGGCGGCGCGGTATGGGGAGACGCCGTCCGTGAGGCTGGTGATGGGCTGGCCGAAGCGGTTGAAGGCGAACTTCAACTGGTTGGTGATGTGGTCTGAGATCTGCCAGGCGTGTTCGATGTCCGTGATGACCGGGGTGATGGTGGCGATGCCGCCGGCGGTGTAGGGCAGGGGCAGGACGACGCCGGCGGCAGTGGCGTTGGTGCCGACGGTGAAGGGAACGTTTCTGCGGACGCCGTATGCGATGACGTACGAGAGGCGCTGCTTGGCGGTGAGATCGAAGTCTGCGCGGCCGGCGACCTCCCAGTTGTCGTAGCCGCTGGCGACGCCGCCGAAGTAGTTGTTGACGAGGTTGGTGTTGGCGTAGGTGGTGGGAAGGGCGGCCTGCATCTTCTGGGAGATGGAAGAGATTTTTGAGGTCGGGATGACGTTGCCGGCAAACTGGCTGCGGCAGTATGGGGTTGTGACCTTGTTGACGGTGACATTGGTGCAGGCGGCGTCGGTGGTGGGATCGTAGATGGGGACGTTGAGCTCGCTGAAGTCGCCGGAGCGCATTTTGAGGGTGGGGATGGTGAGGAAGTTGGGATTGATGCCGGCGCGTCCGTGGTACTTGTCGTACGTGACGTAGAAGAAGCCGCGCTTACGGGAAAGGGGGATGGGACCGCCGCCGGAGGCGACGTACTCCGACTGGTGCTCATCCGGTTTGGCGCACTGGACGCTGACGCCTGCGGCGTTGGGGCACATGGCGTCCTTAGAGGCATAGCTCCAGGCGTCAAAGGCACGGGCGCGGACGTAGGTGGCGAGTGAGCCGTGGTACTGGTTGCCGCCGGATTTGAGGGAGAAGTTGATGAGGCCGGCGCCCTGGTATTCGGCGTCCGGCGAGCTGGTGATGACCTGGAACTGGTCGATGGATTCGACGGGGAGGGCGTTTGAGACGACGCGGTTATCGCCCTGCTGGTTGATGGTGGTGACGGGAATACCGTCGATGTAGACGGCGGCGAGGTAGTTGCCGGTGCCGCCGATGATGGGGGCGCGGGCTCCGCTGACGACGCCGGGAACGAGGACGGCGAAGGCGGTGGGGTCACGCTGCTGGCCGCTCTGCTGAAGGGGGAGGTTGGAGTAGGTCTGGTTTTCCATGACCGCGCCGAGGGTGGCATTGGTGGTTTCAAGGGCGGGCGGCGCGGCGGAGATGGTGATCTCCATGTTCTGATTACCGACCTGGAGGGTGATGTTGAGGCCGGTGAGTTTAAGCGCGTCTACGGCGAGATTTTGCTGCTTTACCGGCTGGAAGCCGTTGGCGGAGACGGAGACGGAGTAAACGCCGGGAAGGATGGGGGAGATGGTGTAGAGGCCGTCGCTTGAAGCGGTGCGGGTGGTGGTGACGCCGGTGGCGGTGTTGGTCGCGGTGACGGTTGCGCCGGGGATGACGGCTCCGGTGGCGTCCACGATCGTTCCCTGGATGCCGGCTTCACCGCCAGTCTGAGCTGCGAGCGTGCGTGCGGCGGCGAAGATGACGATCAGTGCGAGCAGGGATGCGGCCGTTCCGATTTTGACGTACGAGGCCAGGGTGTGGAAGGCGGCTTTGAAGCTCTGGGTGGTGTAAGGGGTGTGCATACGGTCTCCGAAAAGGGTAGGAAGTGCTGCTCTCTTTGTTCTTTGGGTCCGGGCTCTTTTGAGCGGGGTTGACCAAGGAATGAGGGCTTTTCTCTATCGGCGGTGACTGTACGTTCAATAGGAGACTACTGTCAATAGACAATTTTGAGGTTTTGTTTTGCCTGTAAAGTACGCGGAAATGGCGGGGATGGGTGATGAAAGCAGGGGGTCTATTTCAATAGCTATACAAATCCACCTTTGAACGGATAGGATATGCGCGACCTTCCGGAGCGGAGATTTTATGAGAATGCGGGTTGCGAGTTTGGTGCTTTCGTCGTGTGTGCTGGGGATGGCTGTGGTGGGTGCGGCGGGGCAGGCTCCGCCGAGGACCTGGGTGGACAAGGACACGGGCCACAGGGTGTGGCGTTTGAGCGATGAGGCGGGATCGAGTGCGTTCTACTTCAACGTGAATGCGTACTCGGCGGACCACAAGCTGATGGTGTACACGGCTCCCGACGGGATTCATACGCTGGAGCTGGCGACGAAGAAGACGCGGCTGGTGGTGCCGAGGCCTCCGGCTGGCGAGGGCGCGGACCACACCATTGTGGCGGGGCGGATGACGAACAGCGTCTTCTTTTCGCGGACGGATGCGGCAACGCATGTGAGCACCCTCTATAAGGCCGACCTGTACAGCGCGGCGGTGACGAAGCTGACGGCGCTGCCGCCATGGGCTTCGATTGCGACGGTGAACGCGGATGAGACGCTGGGGGCCGGGACGGTTTACGAGCATGTGGAGGATTCGGAGAAGGAGTATGGGAGGAATCGTCCGGCGGCTGCGGCTGCTCCGGGGAAGCCTGCGCAGGCGGGGAACCTGGTGCAGCCGGAGGGTAAGGGCGAGATGATGGAGCGGCGGCTGGCGTCTCGGATACCGATTGTGTTCTTTACGGTGAATCTGCAGACGGGGAAGGTGAATACGCTGCTGCATTCGACGGACTGGATTGGGCACATGCTGTTTTCGCCGGTGGATCCGACGCTGCTGATGTATTGCCATGAGGGGCCATGGCAGAAGGTGGACCGGATCTGGACGATCCGCACGGATGGCACACACAACGAACTGATGCACAAGCGCACGATGCTGATGGAGATTGCGGGGCATGAGTTCTGGGGGCTGGAGGGCGATACGGTCTGGTACGACTGGCAGACGCCGAAGGGCGAGGATTTCTGGCTGGCGGGGTATGACCTGAAGACGAAGCAGCGGGTGGCGTATCACATGCTGCGGGACGAGTGGTCGATTCACTTCAACCTGACGCCGGGGGCGACGATGTTCACGGGGGACGGCGGGGATCCGGGGCAGGTGGCGAAGGCGAAGGATGGGGAGTGGATCTATCTGTTCCGGCCGGAGTGGAGGAAGAACGATGGCGGGCTGGACGACGCGACGTTCTGGAAGCCGGGGATGTTCCGGTCTGAGCGGCTGGTGAATATGGCGCACCACAACTACAGGCTGGAGCCGAACGTGCGCTTTTCTCCGGATCAGACGATGGTGATCTTTACCTCGAATATGTTTGGCAGCAGCTACGTCTTTGGGGTGGAGGTGGCGAAGGCTACGGGAGCGGGGGCGGATGAGATCAAGTCGACTCCGGAGCTGGGGAAGCAGTTTGCGCCAGCGCCGACGGCAACGCACTGAGGGAGATACGTACCGGATGAAGCGATATGCGCAATTGATCCGGCTGCTGCCGGAGTGCAGGGATGAGTATGTTGCGATGCATCGGGCGGTGTGGCCTGAGGTGCTGGCGACGATTCAGGCTTGCGGGATGAGGAACTACTCGATTTTTATGGTGGAGGGGCTGCTGTTTGCGTACTTCGAGTATGTGGGGGCGGACTACGAGGCGGACATGGCGAAGATGGCGGACTGTCCGGACACGCAGCGGTGGTGGAAGCTGACGGATGCGATGCAGGAACGGTACGGCGAGACGGGACCGGAGCGGCGGTGGCGGGCGATGGATGAGGTGTTTCACTTCCCGGGGTAGGGGCTACCGGGCGGGTGGGTCCAGACGGTCCGGGGTGACGACTTTGTGGTCGACGTAGTTATAAGGGGCTACTTTTTCGCCACGGAGGAGGGCCAGGCCGAGCTCAATGAGGCGGGGGCCGTACTGGGCGACCTCATGCGAGACGGAGCCGATGGCGGAGGTTCCCTCACGGCGCATTTCGGCGATCATCTCTTCCACGCAGTCCTGGCCGACGACGGCGGCGTGGCGCTCGCGGCCGCGCTCACGGATGGCAGCGATAGCCCCGAGGGCGCTGGAATCGTTGGCGGCGGCGATGAGGATGTGTTTGTCGCGGGGGTGGCGGTCAAGGAATTCCAGGACGATCTTATGGCTTTTATCACCCATGCCGCGGCCGTCCATGCGGACGAAGCACTCGACGGGGAGCGTGGGGAGGCGGGATTTGATGCCTTCAAAGGCTCCGGTCATGCGGCTCTGTACGGTCTGGCCGGCTTCTTCAAGGTCCAGGCCGACGACCCAGTTGACCTTGCCCTTCCAGTGGTTGAGCGCGAACTCGGCGAGGAGGTTTCCGGCTTCGAAGCCGATGCGGTAGTTATCGACGCCGAAGTAGGTGGAGCGGGGGTGGGGAATGTCGACGGCGATGAGGGGGATATTGGCGTCTGCGATGCGGTCCGCGATGATGGGGGCGACGTGTTGGTCGACCTGGAACTCAATGATGACGTCGACGCGCTCGCGGACGAAGGATTCAGCGTTCTGGAGGGCGGTTTCGGCGCTGTAGTGGTTGTCCAGGACGAGGAGGTCCACGCCGAGGGTGGTTGCGGCGGCGCGGAGGCTGGCGGTCACGGCTTCGGAGAAGGGCATCTCCGCGCTTTGGCCGCCGAAGCCGAAGCGAAGTTTTTTGGGCTGGGCAAGGTGGCGGTACTGGCGGTCGCCGGTCTGGCCCACGTAGCCGCGGTGGACGAGCGTCTTGAGGATGCGGTAGACGGTGGTCTTGGAGGTCTTGGTGCGCTTGTGGATGGTCTCCAGGACCATGGGACGGCCTTCGGCCTGGAGGAGCTCGAGGATGTCGAGAGCCTTGGTGAGGACGGGGATGAGATACAGCTGTTTGGGCTTGGTCTTGCGCTGCATGGGGCCGTCCTGGATTGGCTGGCGATTGGGGTTGGCTGGCGATTCTCTAATGGATTCTACACAGCGACCCAGGAACCTAGACGGGGGAGTGTCGCATGAGACACATAACGCGCTGAGAGGTCAACGTCCGTACGGGGTTTCAGAGGAGACGCTGGGGCTGGGTGGGACGTGGAAGGTGGAGACGGGATCAGGGTGGGCTGGGTTGAACGCGGGAATGCGGGGGCGCAGGTGGGGGGCGAGGGGGAGCTTCTGATCGCGGATGGACTGGACGATGGCGCGGGCGAGTTCGTAGGCTCCATAGGCGTTGAAGTGGGTATCGTCTTTGAGTTCGTCCGGCTGGTTGGGGAAGGTGTTGGCGGGGTAATGGACGAAGGCAGCGAGGGTGCCCTGCTCGCCGAGGGCTTCGAAGAGGGTCTTGCTGAGGGCGTTGAGGTCGATGAGGGCGACGTGCTGGTCGGCGGCAACCTGGCGCATGGCGTCGGGGTAGTCGCCGAGCGTGGGCTTGATGTGGCCGGAGGCGTCAAAGGCTCGGCGATTCATCGACGTGACGAGGATGGGGGTGGCGCCGTGAACGCGGGCGTCGCGGATGAAGCGGTGAAGGAGGGCTTTGTAATCCGGGATGGAGACGAAGCCGGTGCCGGGCTTCTGGTCGTTGTGGGCGAACTGGATCATGAGGTAATCGCCGGGTTTGATGGTGGAGAGGATCTTGTCATAACGGCGTTCGCCGACGAAGGAGCGGATGGTCTCGCCGGATTCTGCTTCATTGGCGATGGCGAGGCGTGGGGTGAAGAAGAGGGGGAGCATCTGTCCCCAGGCAGCCCAGGGCTCCTTGTCCTGATCGACGACAGTGGAGTCTCCGGCGAGGTAGAGGACGGGGGCTTGGGGCTCCGGCGTCATCGTGACGGAGCGGAAGACGGGGTGGGCGCCGTTGAATTCGAGCGTGAGCTTGGTATCCCAGTCGAGGGCGCCGATCTCGCGGGGCTTGAGCTTGACTTCGGTACCGGTGGCGGCGATTTGGGGGGTGCGGAGGTGAATGAGGAAGGACTCGGTTGCGGTGGCGTGGGCGGGGAGGTGGCGTTCGAGGAGGAGGAGGCGGCGGGATTCAGCGTGGATCGTGGTGGTGGAGGCGGTGGGGCCGCCGAGGACGATGGTGACGCGGTAGGCGCCGTCGGGGAGGGAGGCGGAGAGGAAGAAGGGGTGATCGCTGGAGCAGGCGCCGGCGGCGACGGAGGTGGGGGTGGTGGAGAGATCGAAGCCGGCAGTGGTTGGGGTGAAGAGGGTGGTGGCGGTGAGGTTGCGGCCGCAGGCGAGGCGGATGGTCTGGGCTTGTGCGGTCGCGGCGGCGATGAGGAGAAGGGCGAGGGTGCGGAGGGTCATGGCGGGCTCGGTCCGGGATTATGGGGCGTAGTGGGGCGGAGCCATCGTATACGGTTGGAGAGCCGGTTTTGAAATGAATTATCTATTGACATTTGTGGAGACGGAACCGTAGATTTCGATACGCTTGCGCGGGTTTCGCGCGGAGGTCTTTTTGAGGGCGATGACGATGTTTTCCTGGTTCGATCAGGTGCGGCGTGGGGTTGGGTTGTCGGTGGTGCTTGCGATGGGTGGGGCGTGCGCCGGAGCGCAGGGGGTCGCAGAGGTGGCGAAGGGGTTTGCGGCGCCGCCGGACGACGCCAAGGCGCTGATGCGGTGGTGGTGGTTTGGGCCGGCGGTGACCAAGCCGGAGTTGGAGCGGGAGATCCTGGCGATGAAGGCGGGTGGGTTTGGCGGGTTCGAGATACAGCCGGTGTATCCGATGGCGCTGGACGATCCGGCGAAGGGGTTTAAGAACCTGCCGTATCTGTCTCCGGAGTTTTTGGAGATGGTAAAGTTTGCGGCGGAGACGGCGAAGAAGAACGGGATGCGGGTGGATCTGACGCTGGCGAGCGGGTGGCCGTATGGCGGGGCGCATGTGCCGGCGACGGAGGCTGCCGCTCGGCTGAAGATGGTGGCGGTGGATGTGCCACCGGGGGCGACGTCCGTGGCGATGCCCACGATGGGGAATGGGGAGTCGCTGGTGGCGGCGTTTGTGGGGGATGGGACAGCAAAGGCGAACGATGTAGGGAGTTTGAAGCTGGTGACGTTGAGTGCGAGTAGCGGGCGGGCGGTTCTTGCTCCAACAGGGGCGGCACGATTTGTAACCTTTTATGTAGCGAGTAGGACGGGGCAGCAAGTGAAGCGGGCGGCCGTGGGTGCGGAGGGGTTTGTGCTCGATCACCTGAGTAAGGAGGCGGTGCAGGATCATCTGCGGATTGTGGCGGAGCCGCTGATGAAGCAGTTTGGTGATACGCCGCCGTATTCCGTGTTCAGTGACAGCCTGGAGGTGTATGGGACGGACTGGACGGACGACATGCCGGCGGAGTTCAAGCGGAGGCGTGGGTATGACCTGCTGCCGCATCTGCCGGAGCTTTACAGCGGCGTGGGGAAGGATGCGGGAAGTGTGCGGCGCGACTGGGGTTTGACGCAGACGGAACTGGCGGAGGAGCGGTATCTCACGCCGGTGAATGAGTGGGCGAAGGCGCATGGCACGCGGTTTCGGTCGCAGACGTATGGGGAGCCTGCGGTGGCAATGTCAAGCAACAGGCTGGTGGATCTGCCGGAGGGCGAGGGCCCGCAGTGGAGGAGCTTTTCTTACACGCGATGGGCGACGTCTGCGAGTCATCTGTATGGACGACCGGTGACTTCGGCAGAGACGTGGACGTGGCTGCATTCACCGGCGTTTCGGGCGACTCCGCTGGATATGAAGGCCGAGGCGGACCGGATGTTTTTGGAGGGGGTAAACCAGTTTGTGGGGCATGGATGGCCGTATACGCCGCAAGGTGTCGCGGAGCCGGGATGGGCGTTCTATGCGGCGGCGGTGTTCAACGATCACACGCCATGGTGGCCGGTGATGCCGGATGTGGCGAAGTATCTGCAGCGGGTGAGTTATCTGCTGCGGCAGGGCAAGCCAGCGAACGATGTGGCGGTGCTGCTGCCTGATGACGATGTGTATGCGGGGTTTTCGCCGGGACAGACTTCCATCTCTGCGGAGATGGGGAAGTTTGTAACGCCGGAGGTTACAGAACAGATTCTGGATGCGGGGTTCAATCTGGACTACATCGATGCGGGGGCGGTGGAGCGGGTGGGGATTCCGTACAAGGCGCTGGTGCTACCACATGTGACAAGGATGTCGCCGGAGACGATGGAGAAGATTGCGGCGTATGAACGTGGGGGTGGGAAGGTGATTGTGCTGGGCAATATGCCTGGCGAGGCTCCGGGCTTCATGGAGCATGAGACGATCTCGGCGAAGGTCAAGGCGATGGCTGCGGCATTGCGTGCAGGGAAGAACGTAACTGTGGTGGGTACAGATGTAGGATTGGGGGCTGCGCTAAAGGCGGCGGTGGCGCCGGATGTGGCGGTGTCGGCTCAGGTGGAAGATGTGGGGTTTGTGCATCGTGCGTTGAGCGATGCGGATGTGTACTTCATTGCGAATACGAGCAGTCATTCGGTGCGTGCGATGGCTAGCTTTCGAACGAAGCGTGGATATGCGGTCTGGCTGAATCCCTTTGATGGGTCGATGACGGCGGCGGAAGTAAAGCCGGCGCTGGAACTGGCACCGTATGAATCGCGGGTGATTGTGTATACGGATGTGCCCCTTGCAAAAGCTGCGCCTGCCCTGGGTGCGAAGGAAGTGCTTGCGGACTTGAGTCATGACTGGCGGGTGACGTTTGGGGGCAAGGGTGATGCGGTGGAGGTGAAGGATTTGAGGTCGTGGACGGAGGATGAGAGGACAAAGTACTTCTCCGGGGTGGCCACGTATGCGAAGGATGTACCTGTGACGGCGGCGCAGAAGAAGGGTGGGACGATGTGGCTCGACTTTGGGGAGGGGACGGCGGTGACGCAGACTCCGAAGGTGGCGAGCGGGATGCGGGCGATGCTGGAGAGTCCGGTGCGCGAAGGGGCGGAGGTTTGGGTGAATGGGGTTCGGGTGGGTGGGGTGTGGCATCCGCCGTATCGCGTGGAGGTGACGGGTGCGATGCATGAGGGGCTGAACCATGTGGAGGTAAAGGTGGGGAACCTTGCAATCAATACGCTGGCCGGGCAAGCGCCGAGGGACTACCGGTTGTTGAACAGCAGGTATGGGGAGCGGTTTGTGCCGCAGGATATGAAAGACCTTACGCCACTGCCGGCAGGGATGCTGGGGCCGGTGACGTTGATCGAGGAGCGTGTGCGGTGAAGGTTTGTGTGCTGATGCTGATGATGGCTGTTGGTGCTTGGGCTGCGCCGGTGAAGACGTTTGCGGTGAATGATTACGGTGGCGTGGGGGATGGATCGCGGTTGGAGACGAAGGCGATTCAGACTGCGATTGACGCGGCTGCGAAGGTGCATGGGACGGTGGTGTTCAAGCCGGGGACGTATCTGAGTGGGTCTGTGTTTGTGAAGAGCGGGGTGACGCTGCGGCTGGATCAAGGTGTTGTGCTGAAGGGGTCGCAGGAGATTGCGGACTACCCGATGATGCCGACGCGGGTGGCGGGGATCGAGATGACGTGGCCGGCGGCCCTGGTGAATGTGTATGAGCAGAGCGGTGCAGCGATTGTGGGCGAGGGAACAATCGACGGAGATGGGAAGGTGTTCTGGGATAGCTACTGGACGCTGCGGAAGACGTATGAGCCGAAGGGGCTGCGGTGGGCGAGCGACTACGACGCAAGACGGCCGCGGCTGATGCAGGTCTTCAAGAGCGACAACGTGAAGATTGGGGGCGGGTTGCATCTGCGGCGGTCGGGGTTTTGGACGGTGCATATCTGCTACTCGCACGACGTGACGGTGGATGGGGTGGAGATTCGGAACAATGAAGGGGGGCATGGGCCTAGTACGGATGGGATTGATATTGACTCGTCCAGGCATATCCTGGTGGCTCATGCGGACATTGCGGTGAACGACGATGCGTTGTGTCTGAAGGCTGGGCGTGATGCGGATGGGCTACGGGTGAATCGGCCGACGGAGGATGTGGTGTTGCGGGATTCGACGATCCGCGAAGGGGCGGCGGGGGTGACGTTTGGAAGTGAGACCTCCGGCGGGTTCCGGCGGATTGAGGCGTATGGGTTGAAGGTGATGGCGCCGGTGCCGGTGGGGATCCTGTTCAAGTCGGCGCATACGCGGGGCGGGTTTGCGGAAGCGGTCAACATCCACGACATTACGATGACGGACGTGGGCGTGGTGCTTCGGGTGACGATGAACTGGAACCCGGCGTACAGCTATGCGGAGATTCCGAAGGGCATGACGGATGTGCCGGATTACTGGAAGACGCTGACGACGCAGGTGCCGGAGGGGCAGGGGATTGCGCATGTGCGGGATGTGCGGATCAGCGGGATCAGGGCGACGGGGGTGAAGACGGCGTTTGAGGTGGATGCGTATCCGCAGGCTCCAGTGGAGGGATTGGTGTTGAGGGATTGGCGCGTGGAAGGAAAGAGCGCGGGGCATATTGCTGATGTGAAGGATTGGACGTTTACGGATGTGGAGTTGAAGACGAGTGACGGCAGTGTGCTGGCTGCGACGGACGATGTGAATGTGCGCGGGATCGCGCTGAAGCAGGTTGCGGCGAAGACGGATGCGGATGCGGCGAAGAAGAGTTTTGCGGAGCAGGACAAACGATGACGATTCGATTTGTAAGTGGAGTGGTTGCAGTTGCGATGGTTGTTCCAGGGCTGGCGTGGGGACAGGACTATCCGAAGCCGACGGTGGCGCAGCAGGCAATCATCGACAAGGATATTTCGCGGCACTTTGGGGACTCGCCGGTGGATGGGGGGGCGATGGCGAAGGATCTGTCGCCGGCGCTGACGGCGAAGGATGTCGACAAGGCGATGAAGAAGGTGGCGGACTGGCAACTGGAGCGGGCGCAGCCGTACTTCGACCGGATATGGACGTGGAGCGTGCTGTACAGCGGGTTCATGGCGGCGTCGGAGTCGACGGGTGATGCGAAGTATCGCGAGGCGATGCTGGCGATGTCCAAGAAGTTCAACTGGGAGGAGCGAAGCAAGCTGCCGAATGCAGATGACCAGAGCGTGGGGCAGACGTACCTGGAGTTTTACCTGATGCAGCGGGACGCGGAGCGGCTCACGCCGACGAAGGCTGCGCTGGATTCGGTGATTGGGCTGAAGACGCTGACGGCGACGGATGAGCGGCTGCCGTGGTGGTGGTGCGATGCGCTGTTTATGGGGGCGCCGGTGTGGTCGCATATGTATCGGGCGACGGGGGAGCGGAAGTACGTCGACTACCTGGATGAGCAGTGGAAGAAGACGTCTGAGCTGCTGTATGACCAGCAGGAACATCTGTATGCACGGGATGCGGCTTATAAGACCAGGACCGAGGCGAATGGGAGGAAGATGTTCTGGTCGCGCGGGAATGGGTGGGTGATGGGGGGGATTGCGCGGATCCTGGATGAGCTGCCGAAGGATGATCCGCGACGGGGGTTTTATATGGGGCAGTTGAAGGAGATGGCTGCGCGGGTGGCGGAGTTGCAGGGCAGCGATGGGCTTTGGCATGCGGGGCTGCTGGACCCGAAGACGTATACGCTGCCGGAGATTTCGGGGTCGGCGTTCTTTACGTATGCGATTGCGTTTGGGATCGACCACGGGATCCTGGATGCAAAGACGTTTCGTCCGGTGGTGGAGAAGGCGTGGCGTGGGATTTTGCAGCATGTGTTTGCAGACGGGCGGCTGGGGTGTATTCAACAGACGGGGTCCGAGCCGGCGTTTTATATGCCGACGGCGAGCTATACGTATGGCGTTGGGCCGTATCTGCTGGCGGGGGCAGAGATCAAGACGATGCTGGCGTGGGAGAAGGGACAGGGGCTGATGGTGCAGACACCAAGTGCGACCGATCCGCTGGGAGAGATTGCGCTGAACCTGCCGGTGCCGAAGAATCCGAAGCTGCCAACGCTTTTCCTGGTGGGAGACTCAACCGTGCGGAATGGGCATGGGGACGGGGCGCAGGGGCAGTGGGGGTGGGGGGAGCCGCTGGTGACGTACTTCGATGCGGGGAAGGTCAATGTGGTGAACCGGGCGATTGGGGGGCGCAGCAGCCGGACGTATATCACGGAGGGGCATTGGGCGGAGGTGCTAGGGATGATGAAAGCGGGCGATACCGTGCTGCTGCAGTTTGGGCATAACGACAGTGGGCCGCTGGACGATGGGGCTCGGGCGAGGGGGACGATTCCGGGGGTGGGAGAGGAGACGCGGGAGATCGAGAACCCGATCCTGAAGCGGCATGAGACGGTACACAGCTATGGCTGGTATATGGACGAGTATGTGCGGGAGGCAAAGGCGAAGGGGGCGACGGTAATTGTGTGCTCGCCGATACCGCGGAAGATTTGGAAAGATGGAAAGGTGGAGCGGAACTCGGCGAACTATGGGGGGTGGTCCAGGGCGGTGGCGGAGAAGGAGGGAGTAGGGTTCATCGACCTGGACGAGATGATTGCGGCGAAGTATGACGAGATGGGGGAGGCACGGGTGGAGGGGATGTTCGCGGACCCGCATACGCATACGAGTCTTGTGGGGGCTGAGCTGAATGCGGAGAGCGTGGTGGAGGGGTTGAAGCGGCTGAAGACGGATCCGGTGGGGAAGGACTTTTCGGCAAAGGGGAAGGCGGTGAAGTGATGCGGCGAGGGTTACTCCCCCCTGGGTGAATGTGTGCAAAATATTCATAGTAAGGGAGTTAGCTTTTGTTTACTCAACGGTAAACCTGCGGTAGGTCACTTTTATTCTGTGGGGGGCCAGAGCCAGGCTGCGCCGCGGACGCCGCTGGAGTCGCCGAAGGTGGCTGGGCGGATGGGGGTGTCGAAGTCTCCGCCGAAGGCGTATCTGCGGACGAGGGCGGGGACGTTTTCGTAGATACGCGGGATGCGAGAGACGCCGCCGCCGACGACGATGACGTCCGGGTCCAGGAGGTTGACGACGTGGGCGAGGCCTCGGGCGAGGCGGTCTTCGAGACGCGCCAGGGCGGCGAGGGCTTCCGGGTCGCCGGCGTCGGCAGCGGCGGCGATCTGGCGGGTGGGCATGGCGCGGCCGGTGACTTGGGTGAAGTCGCGGGCGACGGCGGTGCCTGAGACCCATTGCTCGAGGCAGCCGTGCTGGCCGCAGTAGCAGGGTGGGCCGGGAAACTCGGCCGGGGAGGGCCAGGGGAGGGGATTGTGGCCCCACTCGCCGCCGGTGCCGTTAGGCCCGCCGTGGAGTTTGCCGTCGACGGCGACTCCGCCTCCGCAGCCGGTGCCGAGGATGACGGCGAAGACGGTGCGAAAGCCGGCGGCTGCGCCGTCTGTGGCTTCCGAGACGGCGAGGCAGTTGGCGTCGTTGGCGAGGCGGACTTCGCGGCCCATGGCGAGGCTGAGATCGGCCTGAAAGGGTTTGCCGTTGAGCCAGGTGGAGTTTGCGTTTTTTACGTGGCCGGTGGAGGCGCGGATGGTTCCGGGAATGCCTGCGCCGACGGTTCCGGTCTGGCCGGTCTGGGTTTCGAGGCGGTGGACGAGCGAGACCATGGCGGCGATGGTGCCGTCGTAGTCGTGTCGCGGGGTGTCGATCCGGATGCGGGCGAGTTCGTGGCCGTTGTCGTCGAGGGCGAGGGCTTCAATTTTAGTGCCGCCCAGGTCGATTCCGATGCGCATAGGTTTCCTGTCTGTGGATCACTGTGAAGCGAGTTTGACGATGGGCTGTCTCTTCGAAGAGCGTACCTCAGCGGCAGAAGCCGCTTGCTCTTGCGAACGATCTACGGCACGGGTAAACCCGTACCCTTAAGCGAGACCAACACGGCTTTGGGGAACCCATGCATCAGCAAGACCAAGTCTCCCGGCACCATCATACCGGTCACTTCGCGAGCTGGTCTTGAAAGGAATGGGCGCGTGGGGGGAGGATGAGGCCGAGGAGGGGATAGAGCCAGAACCAGCGGTCAGGGAGGTCAACGCTGGTCCAGACACGGGGGCGCCAGACGAAGCGGGCGATCATCTCCAGGATGGAGCGGGGGCCGGGGACGAGTTTGAGTTCAAGCTGGAGCCACTGGGCGGGGCTGGGGTGGCTGCGGTGGGGTTGGAAGTTGTGCTGGAGGAGGGTGTCCGTGGTGCGGCGGCGAATGTCCAGGGCGATGGCGTCCGAGGCGGGAAGGAGGCGGGGGTTTGCGATCTGAGAGCCCATCCAGTCATTGGAGAGGTGAATGGCGGCGCTGATGTGAGCGAGGAGGCCGAGGGATTCGGCGCGGAGGAGGGCATCGTCAAGCTGCTGCGGGGTGAGGATTTTGAGGAAGGCGGCGACATCGGCGAGGGATTTGAGGTAGATCCAGGCATCGGCGAGGCCGTGGGCGGCGATGTAAATGAACTGGTCGATGGGGGAGAAGACCTGGAGGTTGCAGCCGAAGGTGTTGACGGTGATGGTCTGGGGATGGTGGAGGATTCGGTTGCCGGCGTGGAAGCGGTTGTTGAAGAGACGCCAATGGAGGTCCAGCGAAAAGCCGGTGGCGGGATTTTCAAAGGTGAAGTCCTTCCAGAAGGACTGGAAAGAGGCGATGCGGCGTGGGGTGAGCTTGCAGGGGGGATTGATGCGGGTGTAACCGGAATGCGCGAGGACTTCGATCTGCTCGGAGAGGCGGGTGGGGTGGGTGAGGAGGTCGATATCGCCGACGTGGCGGGCGTTGGGGTTGCCGTAAAGGAGCTGGGAGAGGGGGACGCCTTTGAGGACGGAGGTGGCGATGCCGGCTTTGGCGAGCGCGGCAGTGAGGCGGCAGACCTCCTGCGTGGCGCGGAGGGCCTCAAAGGCGTTGAGGGTGGCGCGGCGGTGGAGCTCCTGGCGGACGAAATGGGGGAGAGATGGGGGGCGGGCGAGCGAGAGGCCTTCATAGACGAGGGAGCTGAGGCGGTGGTGGAGGGTGACGGCGAGGAACTGGTCCCAATTGAGCGGGGTGGCGCAGAGGCGCTGGATCTCCTGGAGCTCCGGGGCGGTGAGGCGGGAGCGAGCGGCGAGGAGCATGAGCTGCACGGGCTGGGGGAACTCGGGGAAAGCCAGCATGAACGATAGAATAGACGAGGCGTTCGCGAGCGTGTTCTGGAGCTTTGGAATCATGCGGTTAGGGTGGGTTCTGGGAAGGTTTCGGGCGGTGGCGCCGCGGCAGAGGGCGCTGGTGGTGGAGGCGTTTGTGTGCCTGCTGGCAGCGAAGGTGGCGCTGCGGTGGGTGCCGGTGAGGTTTGTGCTGGGGTTTCTGGAGCGTCGTGGCCGGCTGGGTGAGGAGGTGCCGGGCGCGGCGGTGGAGGAGGTGCGGTGGGGGGTTCTGGCGGTGGCGCGGAGCTCGCCGGTGCGGTTTGTGTGCTTTCCGCAGTGTGTTGCGGGGAGTGTGATGCTGAGGCGGCGGGGGGTGGGGTCTACGTTGCACTATGGGGTTGCGCGGGGAGGCGAGGGGTTGAGGACGCATACGTGGCTGCAGGTGGGGGAGGCGGTGGTAATTGGGGGAGAGGTTGCGGGGGAGTTTTCGGTGTTGCGGAGCTTTTGAATTCAAAGTGCGGCCGGCTGTGTGGCTCTCGTGAGGGTGCGTGGGGGCCGTCCCCTATTACACGCGGGCGCTTGACAGACATCTGATTGTAGATACGATTAGATAATGGCGGTCACCTTCGACCCGGCGAAAGACAAGATTAATCGTGCCAAGCACGGCATCTCGTTGAAGCGCGCAGAGGAGTTCGATTTCCGCTCCGCCTTTTACGACGTTGACGATTCCCAGGACTATGGTGAGGTCCGGTACAACGCAATCGGCTGGCTGAATGCCTCGCTTCATGCCCTCACCTTTACTCAGCGCGGAGACGAGATCCGGGCGATCAGCCTTCGCAAAACGACGAATCAGGAGCAAACGACCTATGACGAGCAATCGTAACCGCCAGCCCGTTCCCGACCCTGAGAATCCTGAATGGACCCCGGCGAAGTTCGCCCGGTCCAAGCGTTTGAACGAACTTCCTGAGGGTCTGCAGCAAGCCCTCCCCGGCGGCAAGCGAGGTCCGCAGAAGTCTCCCACTAAAACTCTTATTTCCCTTCGGTTGTCCCCTGATGTTCTCTCAGCGCTGAGAGCTACAGGCAAGGGATGGCAGGCGGTTGTGGATGAAGTCCTGCGCCGCCAGTTCGTCAAGTAACTGCGAGAGGATCAGGAGAGGGTGATGAGGCCTTCCTGGTGGAGGCGGTCCAGGAGTTCGAGGACGTCGGCTTCGATGACTTCGGGGGCGGCGTCGTACTGCTGGAGGAGGGCGGCGACGAGGGGCTGGACGGTGGTAGGGTGCTCGAGGAGACGCCAGACGTCGGAGCCGGTTTCGCCGAGGCCGATGCACTTGCCGGTGGCAAGGACCATGAGGACGACCTCCGAGCCTATGGTGGTCTGGACGGGGCCTTCGGCTCGAGCAATCTGGGTGTTGCGGGTGATTTTCATCCGGGTCTCAGGGTATCAGCGGTGAACTCCGAAGATGACGATATACGAACGGTGGCGCTGCTGGAGTGAAAGGCTGCGTGGGGGTGTTCGTGATGGACCTTTGCGGGACATGCATAGGATGATGGGTTATGTTTTCGATCCTTTCCAATACGCTGCCGGTAGATAGCAAGACGATGCATCCGCATGAGGGGTTTTCCGCTTCGGGGTCGCTGGAGGAGCGGCTGCGGGAGAGGGTGCGCGGGGAGGTTCGGTTCGATAAGGCGAGCCGTGCGTTGTATGCGACGGATGCGAGCAATTACCGGCAGGTTCCGATTGGGCTGGTGGTGCCGCTCGATGTGGCGGATGTGGTGGCGACGGTGGCGTGCTGCCGGGAGTTCGGGGCGCCGGTGTTGAGCCGGGGTGGTGGGACGAGCCTGGCGGGGCAGTGCTGCAATGTGGCCGTGGTGATGGATTTTTCCAAGTACATGAATGGGGTGCTGGAGGTGGATGCGGCGGGGCGGCGGGCGAGGGTGCAGCCGGGGGTGGTGCTCGATGCACTAAGGGCGAGGGCGGAGGAGCATGAGTTGACGTTTGCGCCGGACCCGGCGACGCATAGCCGGTGCACGCTGGGGGGGATGATTGGGAACAACAGCTGCGGGGTTCATGCGCTGATGGGCGGGAAGACGGTGGACAACATCGAGTCGCTTGAGGTGCTGCTGTACGACGGGACGCGGATGCGGGTGGGACGTACGACGGAAGAGGAGCTGGAGAGGATTATCGCTGCGGGTGGGCGGCGGGGGGAGATTTACAAGGGGCTGAAGGGGCTGCGGGATCGGTATGCCGGGTTGATTCGGGAGAAGTTTCCGGTGATTCCGCGGCGGGTATCTGGATACAACCTGGATGAGCTGCTGCCGGAGAATGGGTTCAACGTGGCACGGGCGCTGGTGGGGAGTGAGGGGACGTGCGTCACGATTTTAGAAGCGGAGTGTTGTTTGAAGCCGAGTCCGCAGCATCGGCGGCTGGTGGCGCTGGGTTTCAGGGATGGGTTTGAGGCGGCGGACTTTGTGCCAGCGGCACTGCGGTACAAACCGATTGGACTGGAGGGGATGGACGGGGCGCTGATTGAAGGGATGCGGAAGAAGGGGCTGGCGGTGGAGGATGTGAAGCTGCTGCCGGAGGGGAAGGGGTGGCTGCTGGCGGAGTTTGGGGGGGACTCGGATGCGGAGGTTGAGGGGATGGTGGATGAGTTTGTGGCGGGGGTGACGGGGGCTGCTGTGGCGCGGTATTCGGAGTCGGATGCGGAGCGGGTTTGGCGGGTGAGGGAGAGTGCGCTGGGGGCGACGGTGTTTGTGCCGGGGGATCCGCACCGGTGGGAGGGGTGGGAGGACTCCGCTGTACCGCCGGAGAGGCTGGGGACGTATCTGCGGGAGCTGTTTGGGCTGCTGGATCGCTTTGGGTATGACACGCCGATCTATGGGCACTTTGGGCAGGGATGCGTGCATCTGCGGATCAACTTCGATCTGGAATCTGAGGCAGGGATCAAGGATTTTCGGGAGTTTATGGATCTGGCGGCGGATGTGGCGCTGAAGTACGGGGGGTCGATCAGCGGGGAGCATGGGGATGGGCAGGCGAGGGCGGCGCTGCTGCCGAAGATGTTTGGGGAAGAACTGATGGGGGCGTTCCGGAAGTTCAAGGCGCTGTGGGACCCGACGAATGCGATGAATCCGGGGAAGCTGATCGACCCGGTGGGGGTGTATGACCCGGCGGAGAATCTGCGGCTGGGAGCGGGGTACCGGGCGCTGGAGACGGAGACGACGTTTCGGTTTCCGGGGGATGGGGGGTCGTTTGGTCACGCGACGCTGCGGTGTGTGGGGGTGGGGGCTTGCCGGAAGGTGGATAACGGGACGATGTGTCCAAGCTACATGGCGACGCGGGAGGAGAAGCATTCGACACGGGGGAGGGCGCGGCTGCTTTGGGAGCTGATGCAGGGGGATGTGATTGGGCTCGATGAGAACCGGTGGCGCGATGAGGAGGTGAAGAGCGCGCTGGATCTTTGTTTGAGCTGCAAGGCGTGCAAGACGGAGTGTCCGGTGAGCGTCGATATGGCGACGTGGAAGGCGGAGTTTTTGAGCAAGCACTATGAGGGCAGGGTGCACCCGCTGCGGGATTATGGGTTTGGAATGATGGACCGGTGGGCTCGGGTGGCGGGGATGGCACCGGGGTTGGCGAATCTGCCGATGTCCGTGGGGGTGATTGAGAGGGCGGTGAAGAAGCTGCTGCATGTGGCGCCGGAGCGGACGATGCCGAAGTTTGCGGGAAAGACGTTTCGGGCGGGGTTCGATCGTCGGAAGGAGCGGACGGGGGAGAGGGTGATGCTCTGGGCGGATACGTGGAATAACTACTTCCATCCGGAGGCTTTGACGGCGGCGGAGACGGTGCTGACGGGGGCGGGGTTTGGGGTGGAGACTCCGCGGGGGCATGTGTGCTGCGGACGGCCGCTGTATGACTTTGGGTTTCTGGATGAGGCGAAGGGGTACCTGGCGGGGATCTTGCGGCGGTTTGGAGGAGAGATTGACGCGGGCGTGCCGGTGGTGGTGCTGGAGCCGAGCTGCGCGACGGTGTTTACGGATGAGCTGCTGCAGTTTTTCCCACATGACGAGCGGGCTCGTAAGCTGGCGAAGCAGACGGTGCTGTTTAGTGACTTTGTGGGGCGGCACCGGGGGAGGGTGCGGCTGCCGGAGCTGGGGGGGAGGGAGGTGGTGGTGCATGGGCACTGCCATCAGAAGTCGTCCGGGGGGAGTATGAACTGCGAGACGGAGGTGCTGAAGGCTGCGGGGGGGAGGGTGAGGGTGTTGGATTCGGGGTGCTGCGGGATGGCGGGGCCGTTTGGCTTTGAGGCGGAGAAGTATGAGGTGTCGCAGAGGCTGGGGGAGCGGGTGCTGCTGCCGGCGGTGCGCGGGGTTGCGGCGAGCGGGATTGTGGTGGCGGATGGGTTTAGCTGCCGGGAGATGATTGGGCAGAATCTGGGGAGTTCCGGGCGAAAGGGGGTGCATCTGGCGGAGGTGCTGGCGGGAGGGTTGTAGGCGCTCCCGCCGAAAGGCAACAGCAAAAGACTTTGGATAACGGAATTAGCGTTTGGGGTCGGAGAGTTGGAAGCTTAGGCCGGCGCTGGCGCCGTATGGGCTGATCTTGCCGAAGGGGATGAAGTTGGGCCAGATCTGGTATTCGGCGTCGATGAGGCGGAGCGAGAAGCGGCTGTGGTGGATGCGCCAGTCGATGCCGGCTCCGGGGGCCATGACGAAGTATTTGCCATAGGCGTAGCCGAAGGGGAAGCGGAAGTCTCCGCGACCGACGAGGAACTTGGCGTAGGGGCGAAGGCGGCGGCCCTTCAGGGAGAGCTTGGGGCCGACGAGATAGCTGGTCTCGCGGATGCCTTCGAGGGAGCCGTGATTGAGAGAGCGGGCTTCGGCTTCGACGCCGAGGCGGCGGTAGAGGTTGGCGTCCAGGTAAAGGCTGCCGCCGGTGAGGGTAGTCTGGCCGTACTGGCCGGACTGGAAGCCGGAGAAGGTTGCGCCGAGGGTGAGGTAGCTTCCGGGGCCGGTGCCGGCGTAGGAGGCCTGGGCGTGGGCGGCGGTGGTGGTGGCGAGGGTCGCGAAGGCGGCGCATGCGATGGCGGCCAGTTTACGGGACATGGTGTGGAGCATGGTGTTCTCCGAGCGCTTGGGGTGGGTCGGGGTGAAGAACGTTCGGGTTTTGCCCGATCCCCACTCATCGCGTGAAACAAAGACGCGATGAATGGGGCACCGGAGGGTTTGGGTAAGGAGATGGACCAGCCGGGTCATTTGGTCACCGTGAGGGTGACGGTGGCGGACTGGGTGGCCCCGGTGGTCTGGCCGGTTCCGACGATCTGGAAGGTGTAACTGCCGGCCGGGGTGTCGGTGGTGTTGAAGGTGCTGCCGCAGCCGGTGAGGGCTCCGATTCCGGTGAGCATCAGGACCGCCATGAGGAGGCCGAGGGGCTTGCGGTACTTGCGGCGGCCGAGGCAGAGGAGGAGCGCGCCGGCGGGGAGGAAGCAGGCGAGGACGCCGGCTCCGCCGCGGGACTGGAGAGTGTTGTTGTGGGCGACAGGGCCGACCCCGAGGGGGTTACCGGTATCGACGATGACGGTGAGGCTGGCGGGGACGTTGCCACCGATCTGCATCTTGGTCTGAGAGAAGGTGCAGGTGGCGGAGGCGGGGAGGCCTGCGCAGCCGAAGGCGACCATGTCATGGAAGGTTGGGGCGGAGGCGACGTTGATGGTCATCTGGCCGTGATCGCCGCTGGCCATGGAGACGGTGGGTGGCTGGAGGCTGAGCATGAACTCAACCGGCGGCCCGACGGTGACGGCGATGGTGGGCGAGACGGAGGTGGCGTAGAGGGCGTCGCCGGAGTAGGTGGCGGTGACGTTGTACTGACCCTGGAGGGGCAGCGCGGTGACGGTGGCGACGCCGGCGTCCGTGATGGTTGCGGAGCCGAGGACGGTGGAGCCGGAGGAGAAGGTAACGGTGCCGCCGGGTAGTGACGGTCCGGAGCCCTTGACGACCGAGATGAGGATGAGCTGCTGGCCGGTGGAGATGGCAGTGGAAGAGACCGAGAGGCTGGTGGTGCTGGGGCGGAGCTTGACGATCTGGATGAGGGTGGTGGAGGTGGCAGGGACGTTCTGGTCGTCGCCGGAGTACATGACGATCATGGTGTGCGTGCCGAGGGCGGGTGAGGGGACGTTGAAGGTGGCGGAGCCGGTGGCGTCCAGCGTCGCGGTGGCGATGGCGGAGCCGCCGTCAGAGAGGGTGACCTGGCCAGTGGGGACGGCACCCGCGATGCCGTTCGAGACGATGGTGGAGAAGGTGACGGCGTCCGTCAGGAGCGAGGGGTTGGCGCTCGAGACCAGGGAGACGCTGGTCTTCTGAGCGATCTGCTGGGCGACCGGCGCGGAGAGGGATGCGGCATCGTCGGTGTCGCCGAGGTAGCTGGCGGTGATCTTGTGGATGCCGGGGGCGAGGTTGGAGGTGGTGAAGGCGACGGTGCCGGTGGAGCTGAGGGGCACGGTGGTGATAACGGCGGCGCCATCCATGAAGGCGACGTTGCCGGTGGGGGTGGAGCCGTTGCCGGAGACGGTGGAGGTGAAGGTGACGGGAGCTCCGGCGAAGGATGGATTGGCGCTGGAGACGACGGTGGAGGCGGTGGTCGCGATGGTGACGACCTGGGTGAGGGGAGCGGAGGAGCTGGCGGCGTCGAGAGTGTCGCCGGCGAAGGCCGCCGAGACCATGTGGGTGCCGGGGGGCAGGGAGGCGCTGGTATAAGCCGCGACTCCGTTGGGCCCGGGGGTGAGGGTGGCGATGACGGTCTTACCGTCCAGGATGGTGACGTTGCCGGTGGTGGGCGAGCCGTTGGCCCCAGTGACGACGGCGGTCCAGGTGACCTGGGTTCCGGCGATGGGGTTGAGGTTCGACGAGGTGAGGGTGGTGGTGGTGGGCTGGACGATGAGCTGGGTCAGGGTGTTGGAGGCTACGGCGGCGTGGTTGGTGTCGCCGGAGTAGCTGGCGGTGATGCTGTGCGAACCGATGGAGAGGTTGGAGGAGGTGAGGACGGCGGTGCCGGCGGGGGTTAGCTGGACGACGCCGAGGTTGGTGGTGCCGTCAGTAAAGGTGACGGAGCCGGTGGGGGTGCTGCCGTTACCGGTGATGGTGGCGGTGAGCGAGAGGACGGTGCCGTAGGTGCTGGGGTTGGCGCTGGAGGCCAGGGCGGCGGCGATGGTGGCGGGCTGGATGACCTGGACGAGGACGGTGGAGGTGATGGTGGTGTCGTTGGCATCGCCGGCGTAAGAGGCGGTGATGTTGTGCGAGCCGAGGGTGAGGGTAGCGCTGTTGATGGAGGTGTAGCCGCGAGGATCGAGCGCGACGGTGGCGAGGGCGGTGGCGCCGTCATAGAAGGTGACGTTGCCGGTGGGGATTCCGCCGTTGCTGGAAAGGGTGGCGCCGAAGGTGATGGGTGCGCCGAGGGCGGCGGGGTTGAGGGTGGACTGGAGCTGGATCTTGGAGGTAGCCAGGGTGACGAGCTGGGAGTAGGAGGGCGAGATGCTGGCGGTGTCGCTGGCATCCCCGGCGTATGAGGCGGTGAGGGTGTGGGTGCCGACGGTCCAGACGGGGCCGGGGACGGTGAGGGAGGCGAGACCCTGGTTGGTGAGGGTTCCGGTGCCTAGGTTGGTGGGGCCGTCAAAGAAGGTGACGGTGCCGGAGGGGATTCCGCCGTTCGAGGTGACGGTGGCGGTGAGGGTGACGGGGCCGTTGGCGGCGGAGGGGTTGAGCGAGGAGGAGAGGGCGGTTTTGCTGGTGGCGATGGTGACGTTTTCTATGAGGGGGGCGGAGGAGCTGGTGCCGTAGGAGTTGCTACCGGTGTAAGTGGCGATGACGCTATCGGCTCCGACAGGGAGGGAGGTGACGTTGAGGAAGGCGTTGCCGTTGACGATGTTGGCCGAGCCGAGCTGGGTGGTGCCGTATTTGAAGACGACCGAGCCGGTGACTGCGCCGTTGCCGTTGCCCTGGGTGGAGGGCTGGACCTGCGCGGTGAAGGTGACGGTCGCACCGGCGATGACGGGGTTGGTGCTGGTGGCGAGGGTGGTGGTGGTGGGCGCGACCTGATCCTTGACGGTCTGGACGAGGACGGCCGAGACGCCGGCGGCGTTGTTGGAGTCGCCTACGTAGGAGGCGGTCATGTTGTGCGTGCCGGCGGTGAGGGTGGAGACGTTGAAGGTGACGGAGCCGCCGGGTCCGAGGGAGCCGGTGGCGAGGGTGTTGGTGCCATCGAGCAGGCTGACCGAGCCGGTGGGGGTGGTGCCGACGCTGGAGACGGCGACGGTGAAGACGACGGTGGAACCGGTGATGCTGGGGTTGGAGCTGGAGGTGAGGGTGATGCTGGCGGGGTCGACGTCCAGGACCTGGCCGACGAGATAGATGGTGCCGGGGGTGTTGGCGGAGTCCGATGCGACGGTCATGGTGCCGACGACGGGGTTGCCGACGGCGGTAGGGGCGAAGTCCGCGCCGATGACGCACTGGGCGAGGATGCCGAGGGGCGTGGAGGCGGAGCAGGTGGTGGTGGCGGCGTCGACCTGGGAGCTGCTGACCGGGGTGATGGTGGAGACGTTGAGGGGGGCGTTGCCGTCGTTTTCAAGCGTCTGGGGAAGTGGGGCGGAGACGCGGCCTTCGCGGATGGGTTTGTATTCCAGGGTGGCGGAGCTGGCGTAGATCTCGCGGATGCGGTTGTGGAAGACGTCGGCGACGTAGAGACTGCCGTAGCTGTCAAAGGTGATGGAGTATGGGCCGTAGAGGCCCCCGGCCGTGGCGGGACCCTTATCGCCGCTGATGGACTCTGTGCCGTCTCCGGCGATGGTGGTGATGACGTTGGTTGAGGCGTTGATCTTGCGGATGACGTTGTTGCCGGAGTCGGCGACGTAGATGTTACCGGCGACGTCCACGGCGACACCGGCGGGAACGTTGACGGTGGCGGCGGAGGCGGGACCATTGTCCCCGGTGTAGCCGATGACGCCATTGCCGAGGATGGTGGTGATCTTTCCGGAGGCGTCTACGAGGCGGATACGGTTGTTGCCCTGATCGGCGATATAGAGCAGGCCGGTGGAGGAGACGGTGACGCCCCATGGGGTGTTGAGGGTGGCGGAGACGGCGGGGCCGCCCTCGCCCGTGAAGGCTGCGACGCCGGTGCCGGCGACGGTGGAGATGATGCCGGTGGAGGCGGAGACCATGCGGACGACGTTGTTGGCGGTGTCCGCGATATAGAGGTTGCCGGCGGCGTCCAGCGAGATGCCGTTGGGTCCGTTGAGGGTGGCTGCGGTGGCGGGGCCACCATCACCGGTGTAGCCGTGCGTGGCGAGCTTGCCGGCGACGGTGGTGATGATGCCGGTGAATGCGTCGATGCGGCGGATGGCGTTGTTCCCGTTATCGGCGAAGAAGACGTTGCCGGCGGGATCAACGGTGATGGAGGTGGGGTTGGAGATGGTGGCCTGGAGAGCAGGGCCCCCGTCCCCGGTGGCTCCGAGGATGCCATTGCCGGCGATGGTGGAGATAATCTGGCTGCCGCCCTGCACCTTGCGGATGCGGTCGTTGCTGGAGTCTGCGATGAACATGTCACCGGCAGCGTCTACAGCGACACCGAAGGGAAGGAAGATGGAGGACTGGTTTGCGATGCCGCCGTCCCCGGCGTAGATCCAGGTATTGTTTCCTGCGACGGTATCTATGGTGCCCGGAATGAAGACGCCGAGGGGACCGGTTGCCATGGCGCTGACCCATTGCTGCCCGATGGTGGCACCGGCGCTGGTGAGGAGGGTAATGGCGCCGCGACGCTCGCCGGGGGCGTTGGGGGTGATACCCAGGTTGACGGTGCACTGCTGGCCGGCGGAGTAGCTGATGCCGGTGACGCAGGTTCCGCCGCCGGCGTTATGGAAGTCATAGCTCTCGCTGCCCACGGTGCGGATGTTGATGGAGTCCAGTGCCCCGGCGTGGGTGATGGCGACGGTAACCGTCTGCGAGGCGGCCGGCGTGGCGACGGGGGTGGTGCCTGGGAATCGGAAGACAGTCTGGGCTGCGGCCGTGGCGGTGAGGCCGAAGGCAAGCACGAAGACGGTGGTGAGGAGCAGCGATACGTGGGCGCAGAGTGACCGAGACCGAGACATACGGATCTTATCGGCGGGATGTGAAAGGCCTTCGCCGAAGAATGTTGCGCGGGTGAACATTTCGCTTGACGTGAGGCGCGCCGGGACAGCTGGGGCGACGGAGACAGGACGACGGGACGACGGGCTCACATGGGGCATGACTGGGGATACCTTTGACCGCGGAGAATGACGAAACTTTGGTAATCGAAAGGTACCGTTGCAGGTTCACGGCCGGAATAGCACTATGGGCGGATTACCCTTGGCGGATGGGTCATTACCCTACCTCCGGGGGGTAATGGGGCACGAAAAAGGGCGCTCCCGCGTGGGAGCGCCCTGGGTGGTGCGGTGAGGTTGGGAGCTTATTGCTGGCCGGCAATGCCCTGGGTGACGGTGAAGGTGATGGGCGTCGTGGAGGAGGTGCTGTTTGGGCCGGCGACGACGAGCTGAACGGTATACGTGCCGGTTGGGGTGAGGGCTGCCGCCTTGGATGAGGTGGTGGTTCCGCCGCAGCCCGTGAGGACGAGGGAGCCGCCGGTGAGGAGGCCGAAGAGGGCGAGCATGGTGAACAGGTTGGCATGGCGCAGCCTGCGGCGGAAGGCGGTAAGGCCGAGGAGGCTGGTGAGGAGCAGAGGCCATCCCAAGAGGGCGGCCCACTGGGTGGAGCGCTGCTGCTGGTGGAAGTGGACCGGCGTGAGGTTTGCGGAGGTTCCGGTGCCGGTGGGAATGACGCCGGGGGGGACGTCCGTCCAGAGGGTGATCTGAACCTGCTGGGCGGCGGGTACTCCAGCGACGGGGTTGAAGGTGAGGGAAGTGGGGCTGAAGGTGCAGACGGATGCGGCAGGGAGACCGGTGCAGGCGAAGGTCATGGTGCCGCTGAGGGTATTGGATGGAGTGACGGTGCCGTACGACTGTGCAGTGGAGCCCTGGGCGGTGCCGGTGGCGGCGGGCAGCAGGGCGATGGTGAAGGAGGTGGGATCCGGCGCAATGACGAGACTGAAGGCGGCGGAGGTGGAGGTGGAGTAGTTGGTGTCGCCGCTGTAGACGGCGGTGAGGGCATAGGTTCCGGCGACGAGGCCGAAGCTTTTCCCGGATATGCGGGGGGTGGTGGCGGTGGCGGGGATGGCGAGGTCGGACAGGGTGGCAACGCCGGTCTGGGCGTTGACGGTTCCGGTGCCGAGGAGGGTGGTCCCGGCGTAGAAGTTGACTGAGCCGGTGGAGAAGGTGTTGGCGACCGTAGTGGTGACGGTTGCGGTGAGGGTGATATCGGCAAACTGGGGACCGGCGGCGGGGTTGGCGGAGACGACGGTTTTGGTGGTGCCGACGGCAACCTTGATGGCGAGCGAGGGTGCGCTGCTGCTGGCGTAGAAGTCATCGCCGGCGTAGACGGCGACGATGGTGTGGGCGCCGACGGGGAGGCCGGGAATGCTCTGCGAGGCGGTACCGGCAGCGGTGACCGCGACGGGGAGACCGACCTGGGTGCCATCGGCAAAGAAGGTGACGTTGCCGGTGGGGAAGCAGGATGGGGCGGCGGTATTGCAGGACGACGGCGTGATGGTGGTGGTGACGGTGAAGGGCACGGAGTACTGCGGTGTGCCGCTGGCGGGCATGGTGACGATGGTCGCGGAGGTGGTGGGGGTGAGGACGGCGCCGGTTCCGGTGAACTGGATGAAGGGGACGGGGACGTTGATGGTGTTGGTGCCGGTCTCCGTGTAGGTGGCGGATACGGCGCCGAGGGCGGTGGGGTTGAATTGGCCGGAGAGCAGGCAGGAGACGCCGGCGGCGAGGGTTTCGCCCGCGGTGCAGCCGTTGGAGCCGGAGGCGGTGAGAGTGAAGGGCGCGCTGGTGCCGGAGGTGGTGAAGAGCGGCGAGCCGAGGATGGTGGAGGCGGAACCGGTGCTAGTCTCCTGGATCTGGAGGGTGGGGCTGGAGGAGGCGGGGTTGGTGCGGCCGAAGTTATAGGAGACGGAGCCGCGATCGTCCGAGAAGGCGCGGTTGTTGCCGCTATCGAGGACGATGAGGCGGCCGGCTCCGTTGGCGACGACTCCGGAGGGATTGTTCAACTGGACGGCGAAGGCGGAGCCGGGGAGGGTGCCGGTTCCGTTGGCGCTAAGGGTCCCGACGGTGGTGTTGATGAGACCGAGGGAGTTGACGAGGCGGATGGCGCTGTTGCCGGTATCGGCGATATAGATGTTTCCGCCTGCGTCTACGGCGACTCCGGTGGGACCGTTGAGCTGGGCGGCGGTGGCCAGGCCCCCGTTGCCGGAGGCTGCGGGGGCGCCGGTTCCGGCGAGGTTGACGACGATGCCGGCGGCGGTGATCTCACGGACTTCGTTGTTGCCGGTGTCTGCGATGTAGAGGTTGCGTTTGGCGTCTACCTGGATACCGGTGGGAGCCTTGAAGACGGCTCCGGCGGCGGGGCATCCGTTGCCGAAGGTTTTATCGGTTCCGGTGAGGCCGCAGACGGCGGTGGCTCCGCCAATGTAGACGACATAGCCGTCCGGGGTGAGCTCGCGGATGATGTTGTTGCCGGTGTCGGCGACGTAGACGTTGCCGTCGTTGTCTGCGGCGAGGCCGGCGGGGGCGGAGAACTGGGCGGAGGTGGCGAGGCAGCCATCGCCGAAGGTGTCCGTGGTGGCGGCACAGTTGGCGGAGGCTCCGCCGGCGTAAAGGGCGATGTTGCCGGTGATGGGGTCGATGCGGCGGATGACGTTGTTGCCGGTGTCCGCGATGAAGATGGCCCCGCTGCGGGAGACGGCAACTGCCTTTGGTCCGGCGAGGGTGGCGGAGGCGGCGGGACCGCCGTTGCCGCTGGAGCCGCTGGTTCCGGTTCCGGCGATGACGGTCATGGCTCCGGGGCCGGTGTAACGGAGGATGCGGTTGTTGCCGGTGTCGGCGATATAGGTGTTGCCGGCGGCGTCCTGCGCGATGCCCGCGGCGGCCTTGAGGCCGGTGGCGAAGGAGGCGGTGGCACCGGGGTCAAGGGCGACTGCGGCGGCGGTGCCGGTACCGCTGATGCCGATGATGGCGGAGCCGTTGAGCGTAGAGGCGATGGTAAGGGTGGCGGCGTCAGGGCCGGGTTTGGTGGGGGTGAAGGCGACGGAGACGAGGCAATCGCGAGTGAGGTCCGTGTTGACGGTGCAGGAGGAGTTGGAGATGGTGAAGTCCGCGCTGCCGGCGAGGGTGAAGGGAGCAAGGGCGGCGGGGCCATCGCCTACGGCGAAGTGGACCTGGAGGAGCTGTGAGGCGGTGGCTCCGGCGGCGGTGGCGGGTAAGGACTGGTTGGTGGAGACGCGGCGGACTTCGTGGTTGCCGTTGTCTGTAATGTAGACGCTGCCGATGGAGTCGACGGCGACGCCCATATCGCTACCGGAGATGAGGGTGGCGTCAAAGCCGGGGCAATTGTCTCCGAAGGTGTTGGTCTGGGTGGGGCAGCCTGCGCCGCCGGTCGTGAGATTGTAGGTTCCGGCGATGATGCGCATATATCCGGTTGTGGCATCCACGAACCAGATGACGTTGTAGCTGTTGTCCGCTACATAGACGTTGCCGCGTGCGTCGAGAGAAAGCTTGCGGGGGTTGCCGATCGGAACGCTGGTGCTAGGAACCATGGAGCCGGCCACGTAGGTTCCTGCGCCTCCTCCCACGACGGTGTATACGTCTCCCACGGTGGGGGTCGTGCCGGCGTTAGTGAGGGAGATGAGCTTGGCGGCAGGAGCGCCTCCTTCATAGATGACGCGGACCTTATTGTTGCCGAAGTCGCCGATGAAGACGTCGCCCGCGGCGGAGACTTCCACATCTTCCGGGGTGGAGAAGCTGGCAGCGGTTGCGGGGCCGCCATCGCCGCCCGAACCGGCGATGATGCTGGCTCCGGCAATGGTGGTGATGATGCCGGTGGAGGCGGTGACCTTGCGGATGACGTTGTTGGTGCTGTCTGCGATGTAGATATTGTTGGCGGCGTCGACGGCTACGCCACGGGGGGAGTTGATCTTGGCGGAGAGGGCGGAGCCTCCGTCCCCGGTGTAGCCGCCCTGGCTGCCTTTGTAGCCGGCGGGCTTGGCCGCGGTTCCGCCCGCGAGCAGACCGGCGACGACCGTGGAGATGCCGGTGGCGCGGCTGACTTTATAGATGAGGCTACCGTTGTAAGCGGCGGCATAGAGGTCACCGTTTTTGGCGACGGCGATGCCGCGGAACTTTGCGAAGTTTGAGGTGTATTGATAAGGCGGAGTGACTCCGCCTACCGTAGCCGGGGTGGCGTTGCCTTTGCCGTCGTTGGCGGCGCAGCCATCACCGAAGAAGTCTGTAAGGGTGGAGCAGGCGGCGGCGGGCTGGCTGGAGGCGGGGCTGCCGAGGAAGGCGGTGACGAGGCCGGAGCGGGCGTCGATGCGGCGGATAAAGCCGAAGCTCTGCGTATCGATGAAATAGACGTTGCCCTGGGCGTCCACGCCGACGTCATGCATATCCGGCGCGGCGGCTCCGGCGGCGACGGCGTTGGAGGAGATTGGGCAACCATCTCCAAGTGCGTCGTACGCTGTTCCGACCACTCCATTGGTTCCGGTGCAAGCCATGCCCACGGGGGGGGGTGCCGGAGCCGGCGTAGTTTTGGATGGTGTATGGGAGCAGGTAGGGGGCCTGGGCGCGCAGGGAGGGGGCGGCGAGGAGGGAGGCCGCGGCGGCGCATCCGAGTGCGATATGGGTGATTTTGCTGGCTTTTTTGAAGAAAACTGCTGCTACCGTCATTGCTCTGCTCCGTTACGACCTGTGGGATGAAGGTGCTTTTTGCCGTCGTATCCACAAATGTTCAAGGATTTGTGGAGCGGCGGGTATCCGGGGGCGGCGATTGGGCATTTGGTTCGACCAATTGAGGCTGTTTCCGGACTGAGCACGGGACCGCCAAGAATGTAACGGTCGCGATGCATGGATGTCAATGCTCGTTTTTACGGCGTGTCTTATGGCTTTTTGCGCGATGCGCAAGACGTGGCAGAGGGGTGGGTGGATGGACCGGTGGAAGGGTCAGAGGCGTATGGGCGGCGGGGATTGGTCGACCAATACAGAATCCACACCAATAGAGAGGTGATGGTGGGTTGTGGTTTTTGGGATGGCGGGAGGTGGTTGGAGGCAGCGCAAAAAGATGCTTGACAGATGTGAATGGCAGTCCGCATACTCTTCTCCGGTTGAATGTGGTCTGACCATTGGGTCCACTCTTCGGCTGACTATTGGGCTGACTGTTGATCGGCGATCCTCAAAAAGAGAAGTGAAGTGGAGTACGGGCATGAAGAGCATTAAGCTTCGTCGGGAGCAGCGTCTGGGTGCGGTTTTGGCGGTTGGGCGCGGGTGTGGGATCAAGGTTGCGTTGACGGGGCTGATGGTGGCCGGGGCGCTGGCCGGGGGACGGGCAGCCGAGGCGCAGAACACGGGCAGCGTCTTTGGCAGTGTGCAGGACAAGACGGGCGCGGTGGTGCCGAAGGCGACGGTGGTGATTACCGACACCGAGCGGTGACGCGCACGGTGATGAGCAACGGGAGCGGTGAGTTTCTGCTGACGCAGCTTCCGGTGGGAGCGTACGTGCTGACGGTGACGGCGCCGACGTTTCAGACGGAGGTGATCACGGACATCAAGGTGGATGCCGATGGCAACGTGAAGGAGCAGGTGCAACTGGTTCGGGGGGCGGCGAGCGATACGGTGACGGTGGAGGATACGAGCGGGTCCGCGATCGACGCGAAGTCCGCGACGCTGGGGACGCTGATCGACCAGAAGCTGATTGAGGATCTACCGATCGATGGGCATAACGTGGTGGCGCTCTCCGCGCTGCTGCCGGGCGTGGTGAATGTGAATGCTCCGGCGACGTTTACGGGGGATACGAGCGGGCCGACGTACAGCGCATCGGGGTCGCGGAATACGCAGAACCTGATGTTGTTCGACGGGCTGATGTGGAACAACCTGTTCTACAACACGGGGATCAACTACCCGACGCCGAATGCGCTGCAAGAAGTGAGCGTGCTGCTGAACAACTACAAGGCGCAGTACGGGCGCAATGCAGGTTCGGTGTTCAACGTGATTACGAAGCGGGGCGGCGGCGTGATTCACGGAGAGTTCTGGGATTACATCCAGAACCAGATGTTTAATGCTTCGGACTACATCTCCAAGGTGAATCCGAAGGACAACATCCACCAGTTTGGATTTCATGTGGGCGGGCCGATCCTGCGGGACAAGCTGTTTCTTTCCGGTGCCTACCAGCAGTTGATTGGGCGGCTGCAGACGACGGGGTCCGCATTGACGCCGGGTTATGCGGAGCGGGGGTTGAGCGCGGACGGGAAGACGCCGCTGCCGTGCAGCAGCAACGGAGCGTTTCCGGGGATGACGTGCGCGAGCTTTCTGCCGGATGTGACGGTGAATGGCGTGGCGGGCAAGTTCATCAACCCGATCCAGGTGGCGGGGACGAGTGGCGCGCAGGCGAGCCCTTCCGACACGATGTCCATGATCAACTCCGCGTATGCGCAGGCGGGTGGGACGGGGCCTTCACCGTGCCTGGCGCTGCTGGATAAGGCCTCCGTGTTTGCCGCGGGCAACAACTACGCGAATACGGGCAAGCTGCAGCCGACGTACCTGCCGAATGCGGAGGTTCCGACGCAGTGTTTGAACCCGGTGATGCTGACGGTGCTGAATACGTTTGCGCCGGTGCCGGATGCGACGGGGTTTGCGGTGACGCGGTCTCCTGCGCCGACGGGGGATAAGAATGCGTTGATCCGGATGGACTATCTGCTGAACGGGCAGAACAGCTTCGATGTGCGGTACAACTACATTCATTCCAACCACACGGGGCCGGCGGGGGTGAATAGCTCGTCTCAGGGCGTGGCGAGCTATGAGTTGGATAACCAGCAGGCGTACAGCAACTTTGGCAACGTGGGGTGGCAGTGGGTGGTGTCGCCGGCGCTGCTGAACCAGATGCGGGTGGGGTATAAGCGATACGAATCGAGCCAGTTTCCGACGGATCCGCGGACGCTGAACAGCTTTGGCGGGGCGTTTGCGATTCCGGGGCTGCCGGTGCTGCCTTCGTTCAGCTTCTCCAACCAGTTCAACCTGGGGAGTGCAAGCCAGGCGTACAACGACCACGTGAACGAGAACGTGGAGGTGCTGGAGCAGATCTCTTATACGAAGGGCAATCACAGTTTTCAGACGGGGTTCAACTTTCTGCGGCTCCAGTATCTGAACCGGGCGGATTATGCGGGAAATCTTTCGTTCAGCAGCACATTTACGGGGGTGAGTTTGGCGGATGGACTGCTTGGTTTGCCGTCCAGCGTGCAGGCGCAGAACCGGTTGAACCAAGGCGGAATTCAGCACAACGTGTTTACGTATCTACAGGATGACTGGCGCGCGACGTCCAAGCTGACGCTGAATCTGGGGGTTCGGTATGAACTTCCGTTCCAGTGGTTTGAACCGCATGGACATGCGGCGACGTTTCTGCCGGGGATTCAATCGACGGTGTTTCCGCAGGCTCCAGGAGGGCTTGGTTTCCCGGGGGATAAGCAGGTGCTGCCCTCGCTGGTGCCGACGGACTTCAACGGGATTGCGCCGCGGGTGGGGTTTGCGTATGACCTGAGCGGGCGGGGGAGCTTCCTGATCCGCGGAGGGTACGGGATCTTCTTCGATGCGGTGAATGCGAACGTGATTGGCGTGGGCGAGCCGTACCACTTTATTGTGAATGCGACGCTGCCGGATGGCGGGGCTTCGAATCCGCTGGCGTTCCAGGACCAGACGACGGGCGGGACGCTGACGATTCCGGGGGCGTTTGATCCGAAGCACCCGGTGTTTCTGGCGCCGTACTCGATCTTCTTCCCGGACCCGCACTTCCGGACGCCGTATGTGGAGGCGGTGAACTTCGGGTTCCAGTACCACATTCCGCATGGGGGTGTGCTGGACACGAACTACGTGGGCAAGTTTGCGCGGAAGCTGACGATTCCGCTGGATTTGAATCCGGCGATCTATGACTGCACGGGAGGGTACTTCCAGGCGGATCCTGCGCGGTACTGCACGAATGCGAGCTCGAATGCGACGAGCACGAAGCAGCGGGTGCGGTATGCGCCGTTCAACTACGGCGGGCAGGGGATTGTGGACATTCTCTCGGTTGGGACGTCCAGCTACAACGCGCTGCAGATGCAGTACACGCAGCGGGGCGGGCGGTATCTGAATATATTGAGCTCGTACACGTTTTCGCGGTCGATCGATTTGCAGACGAATGGGCAGACGACGAGCAACGCGGTGCCGAACGTGTTCAACATCAAGAGCGACAAGGGGCCTTCCGACTACAACGCGACGCATAACTTTACGCTGGGCTGGGTGGTTCGGTACCCGAAGTTCCAGGGAAGCATTGCGCCGGTGCGGGCGGTGGTGAACAACTGGGTGTACAGCGGGACGTACCTTGCGCATACGGGCCAGCCGTTCAGCGTGACGATCAATAACGATTCGGCACTGGTGGCGGAGAGCAATCAACGGGCGGCGATTATTCCGGGGGTGAATCCACTGCTGCCGAAGAGCCGGCACAGGGCGGACAAGGTGAACGAATACTTCAATCGGGATGCGTTTACGTATCCGGTGGTGGGGACGTTCAGCTCGCAGGGGCGTAACTCGTTTGTGGGGCCAGCGTATATTTTGACGAGCATGACGCTGGGGCGGGACTTTCCGATGGAGCGGTTGCGGGCTGGGGCTCGGCTGAACTTCCGGGCGGAGGCTTTCAACGTGTTCAACACGCCGAACCTGGCGAATCCGTTTGCACAGTTTTCGTGCAGCACGACGACGACGTACACGGGGCAGCCGGGTGCGGGGCAGGCGCAGGAATCGTGTCCGGCAGCGGGAGGAACGTATCCGCTGGTGGTGGGGACGAATACGACGGCGTTCGGGAATGTGCGGTCGACGTTTGGGAACAATGCGAATACATCGACGAACGGACGGAAGTTTCAGTTTGCGTTGACGGCGTTCTTTTAGGGTTAGCGTAGTAAGTGACAGGGGCGCAGGGCTGAGGCTCTGCGCTTTTCTTTTAGGAGGTTTTATGGCGGTTCGAGGGTTGAGGTTGGCAGGGTTGTTGGCGGTGGCTGCGAGTGCGGCTGGGCAGGATACGCGGACGGTGACGGAGCCGAAGATTCCGGGGGCTTGCGTGAGGCTGGCGGCGGGGTTGAGCGCGGAGAAGGGGGTGTTTGCGGGCGCGGATGCGGATGAGGGAAAGCTGGATACGGCACGGGTGCAGGCGGCGCTCGATGGATGCAAGGCGGGGCAGGCGGTGGAGCTGGCGGGGGATGGGGGGAGGAATGCGTTTTTGATTGGGCCGGTGGAGCTGAGGGCGGGGGTGACGCTGCTGGTGGACAAGGGGGTGACGGTGTATGGGTCGCGGGACCCGAAGGTGTATGAGATGACGGCGGGAAGCTGCGGGATTGTGACGAAGGAGGGGGGGCACACGTGTAAGCCGCTGATCCGGGCGGTGGGAGCGAAGGGCGCGGGGATCATGGGGGACGGGGTGATCGACGGGAGAGGCGGGGCGAAGCTGCTGGGGCAGGAGAAGACGTGGTGGGACCTGGCGAATGAGGCGAGGGATGGACGGCATCAGCAGGTGCCGAGGATGATCGACATTAACAAGAGCGACGACTTTACGATGTATCGGATCACGCTGAAGAACGCGTGCATGTTTCATGTGGTGTATGGGCATGGGGACGGGTTTACGGTGTGGGGGCTGAAGATCGACACGCCGAAGAATGCGCGGAATACGGATGGGGTGGATCCTTCGGCGGCGAAGAATATTACGGTGACGAAGTCGTTTATACGGACGGGGGATGACAATATTGCGATCAAGGGTGGGGATGGGGCGGTGACGCAGATGAGCGTGGTGGATAACCACTTTTACTACGGGCACGGGATGTCGATTGGGTCTGAGACGAATGCAGGGGTGGGGCAGGTGCTGGTGCAGCATTTGACGCTGGATGGGACGGAGGCGGGGATTCGGATCAAGAGCAACCCGACGCGTGGGGGGGTGGTGGATGGGGTGATGTACAAGGATGTTTGTATACGGGATTCAAATCATCCCATTCAACTGGAGACGGCTTATAACAATCCGGGGAACAAGAAGGATGCGTTTCCGGTGTACAGGAACATTGTGCTGAAGGGTGTGAGTGTGGCGACGAGTAAGACGATCTCGCTAAACGGGTATGACCATGAGCGGCGGATTGGGATTCAGTTTGACGGGGTGACGTTGGACCGGCCGAGTGAGTACAAGTTCCTAGCGCAGCATGCGGATGTGACGTATGGCCCGGGGGCGGTGAACTTTATGGTGAGCGGCGAGGATACGACGGGGTCTGGAAAAGGCGCGGGGACGCCTTATCAGTGTGGGGAGGAGTTTGTGCCGTTTCCGGTGACGAAGTGAAAAGGCGCCCTGCGCGGGCGGCGGTCACTTCGTGACTTGTATTGGGCTTTGCTTGGCTCGGGCGTTGCCCGGCACGGAATTTTGTGCCGACCAACGGGAGGAGCGACGCGAAGCCCAAGACGGCACGAGCGCTATTTGGCGAAGACCTGGGTCATGTCGGCGAAAGCTTTAAACTCGAGAGCGTTGCCGGCGGGGTCGTAGAAGAACATGGTGGCTTGTTCGCCGACTTCGCCCTTGAAGCGGATGTAAGGCTCTATTTCAAACTTGATGTGCGCGGCGCGGAGGCGGTCTGCGAAGGCCTGCCAGCGGTCCATGGTGAGGACGACGCCGAAGTGAGGGACGGGGACGGCGTGGCCGTCGACAGCGTTGTGGTGTATGTCGTTTGCGGTGTGGGACTTGGGTTTGAAGTGGGCGACGATCTGGTGGCCGAAGAGGTCGAAGTCAATCCACTCAGCGCTCGAGCGGCCCTCTGGGCATCCGAGGATGGTGCCGTAGAAGTGGCGGGCGGCGGTGAGGTCGTCGACGGGGAAGGCGATGTGGAAGGGGGTGATGGCGGCGGACATAGGCAGATGATAAATGCTGTCCTGCCGGACGGGCCCGCTGCGCGCGGGGCGGTCACTTCGTGACGGGTGTTGGGCTTCGCGTGGTCCGGGCTTTGCCCGGCTTGAAGGCTGATGGGCGTTTGCCTGGCACGGAGGCTTAGGTGCGCTTGGCGGGGAGGCGGACGACGAATTCGGTTTCGCCAGGGACGGAGGAGAAACGGATGACGCCGCCGTACTGCTCCACGATGCGGTAGACGATGCCGAGGCCGAGGCCGGTGCCCACGCCGACGGGCTTGGTGGTGTAGAAGGGGTCGAAGATGTGCTGCTGGCTATCCAGGGGGATGCCTGCGCCGTTGTCCTTGATGGCGATGCAAAGGTCTTTCCGGATTTCGCCGGGGGCTGAGCCGAAGTCCTCTGCCCAGGTGCGGATGCTGATGGTTCCGGACTGAGCGGAGGCGTCGATGGCGTTATCGAGGAGGTTGGTCCAGATCTGGTTGAGGCCCTGGCACTCGGTTTCAAGGGTGGGGAGGTCCGCGGAGAGGGATTTCTGGAGGACGATCTGTTTTTCCCGGAGCTTGTGGCCGAGGACGACGAGGGTGGCGTGAATGCTCTTGTTGACGTCGATGGTCTGACGCTGGCCGCGGCCTTCATAGGCGTAGCTTTTGACGGCGGCGACGAGGTCTGTGACGCGGCCGATGCTTTCCTCAATGGTGCCGACGAGGGCCATGCTGGAGACCAGAGCTTCCAGCCAGTTGACTGCGGCGGCGAAGAGCTCCGCGGGGAAGACGCTGTGGGCGCACTGGAGTTCTTCGGTGTCGATGCCCATGGCGATGAGGTTGGGGGCAAGCTTCCAGGCGTCCGGGATGTTGGCCTGCTCCATCCATTCGGCGAGGGCCTCTTCGGCGTCTGACTGCTCGATGGAGCTGAGGGCGACGCGCTCCTTGGCGGAGAGAGCGTACTCCTGGAGTTCGACCATGCACTCCTTCTGCTCCGGGCTGAGGGGGTTGCGGGTGAAGATGGAGCTGAGGCGGTGCATGCGCATCAGGTTTTCACGGAGTTGGGAGGCTGCGCGGCGGGCGGCTGCGCCGGGGTTGTTGAGTTCGTGCATGAGGCCGGCGGCCATGGTGCCGAGAGAGGCGAGCTTTTCCTGCTGGAAGGAGACGGACTGCATTTTTTGCAGGCGCATGGCCATGTTGCCGAGGATCTGCGCGCGAACTTCCGGGCAGGTGACCATCAGGTTCCAGAACTGGTCTTCGTTGAGGCTGAGGATCTCTGCGTGGCCGTCTGCGCGAATGGTGACGGCGGAGGGGATGTTGGCGAGGAGTGGGAGCTCGCCGAAGGAGGAGCCCTGCTCCAGGACGTGCATGAGCATTTCATGGCCGTCGCGGTTGGTTTGGAAGACGGGGAGACGGCCTTCCAGCAACATGCAGAACTGGCGAACGATCTCTCCCTGCCGCACGAGGACCTGGCCAGACTCCATGGTGATGCGCTCTGTGCCGTCAAGACAGTGGAGGCGGTCCGCGGTGAGAGAGGCGAGGATGGGAACGTTCTGGAGCTTCGCGACGGTGGCGTCGTCCAGCGTTTGGATGGGGAGCACTTTTGGGGCGAGAGGGAGCGGGACGGCTGCGGTTTCGACGTGCTCGGATTGAGATGCGACTTGTTGCTCGATCATGTTGCTCACCTAAAGGGCCGCCAGATATTGATGGACGAACTGAATGGCGATGGAGCCTTCACCGACGGCGGAGGCACAACGCTTGACGGATCCGTGGCGGACGTCGCCGGCGACGAAGATGCCGGGAATACTGGTTTCGAGGAGGTAGGGGTCGCGGTCCAACTTCCAGGAGTCTCGCGCCTTAGATTTGAGATCGGGCCCGGCGAGGAGGAAGCCTTTGTTATCGCGGGCGAGGGTATCGGGGAGCCAGTCGGTGCGGGGTTCGGCACCGATGAAGATGAAGACGGAGGCGGCGTCGCGGGTCTGCTGCTGGTTCTGGTTGCAGATGGTGATCTGCTGGAGGTGGTTGTCGCCGTGGAAGGCGATGATCTCGGTGCGGGGTTCGACGAGGATGTTTGGGGTGGCCTGGATCTGGTCGATGAGGTACTTGGACATGCTTTTTTCGAGGTTTTCGCCGCGGATCAACATGCGGACCTGGCGGGCGTGCTTGGAGAAGTGCATGGCGGCCTGGCCGGCGGAGTTGGCGCCGCCGACGATGTAGATGTCCTCATTGGCGCAGGTATTGGTTTCCGTGAGGGCTGCACCGTAAAAGACGCCCTTGCCGCGGAGCTCTTCTTCGCCGGGGACGCAGAGCCAGCAGTAATCGACGCCGGTGGCGATGAGGCAGACGCGGCAGGTGACTTCGCGGCCATCGGTCATGCAGACGATGTGGTAGCCGTTTTCCGAGCGGATGGAGGTGACGCCCTGGGTGAGGAATTCGGCACCAAGGCGCTGGGCCTGGATGTAGGCGCGCTTGGCGAGCTCGTCGCCGGAGAGGCCTTCCGGGAAGCCGAGGTAGTTTTCGATCTTGGAGGAGGAGCCAGCCTGGCCGCCGGGGGCGAGGGGTTCGACGAGGAGGGTTTTGAGGCCTTCGGAGGCGCCATAGACGCCGGCAGCGAGGCCTGCGGGGCCGGCTCCGACGACGACGACGTCGTAATACTCCTGCTGGGCCTGGGTGCGGAGGCCGACGCGGGAGGCGAGGTCGGTGGAGGTGGGCTGGACGAGGGCGGAGCCGTCACCGAAGAGGACGACGGGGAGTTTGGCCTCGTCAAGACCTTTGGCGCGGAGGAGTTCAAGCGACTCCGGGGCTTGCTCCGGGTTGAGCCACTTGAAGGGGATGCGGTTGCGGGAGAGGAAGTTGCGGACCTCGTGGTCGCCGGTGCCCCAGCGGGTGGAGACGACCTGGATGCCCTCGTACGGGGGCTTGTAGCCGAGGTTCCAGGCCTGGAGGAGGTCGTCGAGGACGGGGTAGAGCTTTTCCTCGGGCGGGTCCCAAGGCTTGTTGAGGTAATAGTGGATGCGCGCGGAGTTGATGGCCTTGATGGCGGCTTCGGTATCGGCGTAGGCGGTGAGGAGGCAGCGTTTGGCCTCGGGGAAGAGGTCGATGGCGCGGACGAGGAACTCGACGCCGGTCATGCCGGGCATGCGCTGGTCGGAGAGGAAGAGGGCGACGACATCGCCACGTTCTTTGAGCTGGGCGGAGATATCCAGCGCGGCCTGTCCGGAGGCGGCACGGAGGATGCGGTAGGTCTGGCCGTACTTGCGGCGGAGGTCCTGGACCACTGCTTCAAGGACGCTTACGTCGTCGTCAACTGCTAATAGGACTGGTTTTGGCATTGCCTGATTATCCCGCACTTTTTCCCGCAATGTTTGGATGAGTGAAGGGGGCCTCCAGCTTCAAAAGGTGGCGGGGGGTGTCCGAAAGGTGGACAGGAGGTGGGACAGGGGTTCGGCTGCCGATGAGCGTGCTTGAGGAGACGACGTCCGCGTGTGCGGGCGCGCTCCGTTTTGCACGAGGGCCAGCGACGTATGAATCGACTTATCCTTGCCGACGATCAGGTGGTGTTCCGTGCCGGGGTGGCGCGGGTGCTGTCGCTGGAGGACGATATGCGGATCGTCTCGCAGTGCGATGAGGGGTCAAGGCTGGGGCAGACGGTGACCAGCTTCCGGAATGCGATTGTGATCTTTTCCTCCGGGTTGGGGCTGGATCTGAATGTGCTGTTTCCGCTGATCGGAGAGGCGGGGAGTAAGGGGATCTTGATTGCGGAGCGGGGCGAGGTGGTGCCGGAGGAGACGAGCGCGCAGCTTGGGGGGGTGGTCTCGCGGCGAGTAACGGGGCCAGAGCTGATTGATGCGGTGCGGCGCGTGGCGCGGGGGCAGAGGTGCCTGGACCCGGGGAGCGTGAACCCGCCGGTGGTGACGGATGTCGTGGGGGCCAAGGTGAGGGACCGGCTGACGCCGAAGGAGATGCAGATTGTGGCGCTGATCGTGCAGGGATGCAAGAATAAGGATATTGCGGCGCAGTTGAACACGAAGGAGCAGGTGATCAAGAACTATCTGCGAAGTATCTACGATAAGACCGGGGTGAGCGACAGGCTGGAGCTGGCGCTGTTTACGCTGCACCATCGGCTGCTGGCGGAGGCCGCGGCCAAGGCGGGGACGCTGATCCAGATGAGGGTGGCTAAGACGGCTTAGAGGCTCGTCCTGCCGGACGGGCGCCCTGCGCGGGCGGCGGTCACTTCGTGACTCTTGATCTGGTCTGGGTGAGGTGGGGAGGTGTGGGCGCTCGCCTTGCTCGCCGGGGAGCGCCCGACCCGATTGTTAGAGGCCCATGCGGTCTTCCTGGATGTCAGCCTTGCGGCTGACATGGCTTACTTTTTCCGCGATGGATTTACCCTGGGTGAAGAGGAGCAGGTAATCCGGGCCGCCGGCCTTGGAGTCTGTGCCGCTCATGTTAAAGCCGCCGAACGGATGCGCGCCGACCATCGCGCCGGTGCATTTGCGGTTGAGATAGAGGTTGCCGACGTGGAAGTCGCGGGCGGCGAGGTCGAGGTTTTCGCGGGAGTCGGAGTAGATGGCTCCGGTGAGACCGTACTCGGTGTTGTTGGCGATGGCGAGGGCCTCGTCGAAGGTGGTGGATTTGATGAGGGCGAGGACGGGGCCGAAGATCTCTTCAAGTGCGATGCGGGCGGTGGGGGAGACGTCCGCGAAGACAGTGGGGGCGATGTAGTAGCCGCCTTCGATTTCAACGGGGGAGCCGCCGGTGAGGAGGCGGGCTTCCTGTTTGCCGATTTCGATGTAGTCCAGGACGCGCTTGTGGGCGATGGGGCTGATGACGGGGCCGGCGTAGAGGTTTTTGGCGGGGTCGCCTTGCTTGATCTGGGCGACGCGCTCCTGGACGCGGTCGCAGAAGAGGTCGTAGATCTCTGCGTCGATGATGGCGCGGGAGCAGGCGGAGCACTTCTGGCCGCTGAAGCCGAAGGCGCTGGTGACGACGCCTTCGACGGCGGAGTCGAGGTCGCAGTCTGCGTCTACGATGATGGCGTCCTTGCCGCCCATTTCAAGGATGGTGCGTTTGATGAACTTCTGGCCGGGCTGGGTTTTGGCGGCGGACTCGTGAATTTCCAGACCGACTTTCTTGCTGCCGGTGAAGGCGATGAAGCGGGTCTGCGGGTGCGCGACGACGGTGGAGCCGAAGCCAGGGCCGGCGCCGGGGCAGAAGTTGACGACGCCGTCCGGAAGCCCGGCTTCTTCAAGCATCGCGAAGAATTTGGCGGCGATGGTGGGGGCATCGACTGAGGGCTTGAGGATGACGGTGTTGCCGGTGACGATGGCGGCGGCGGTCATGCCGGCCATGATGGCGAAGGGGAAGTTCCAGGGGGGGATGACGGCGCCGACCCCGAGGGGAATGTAACGGAGCTTGTTACGTTCTCCCGGGAACTGAATGGGGGTGGAGGAGCCGTCGAGGCGGAGGGCTTCGCGGGCGTAGAACTCCATGAAGTCGATGCACTCGCCTACGTCGGCGTCAGCTTCAGCCCAGTTTTTTCCGACCTCGAAGGTGAGCCAGGCGCAGAGTTCGAACTTGCGCTGCTGGATGAGTTTGGAGACGGTGAGGAGGAGGTTGACGCGGTCGGCGACGGGGGTGCGGGACCAGGTCTCAAAGGCGGCGAGGGCGGCGGCCATGGCGGGTTCGGCGTGCTGCGCTTCCGCGGCCTGGTGGATGCCGACGACCTGTGCGGGGCGGGCAGGGTTGACGGAGGTGATCTTGTCCGAGGTGCGGATGCGCTTGCCGCCGATGACGATATCGTGCTCGCGGCCGAGCTCCGAAGCGACGTGCTGGAGGGCGGCTTCCATGGAGCGCTTGACGTCGGAGTCGGAGAAGTCGAGGAAGGGCTCGTTGAGGAAGGGGGGCAGGGAGGCGAGAGTCGGTGCGGTGTCAGCGGTGTTCATGTCGTCCTTAATTTTAGCGGGTGGACTGGGAGTGTGCGTAGAGACGAAACGCAATGGCAAAGGCAACAGCACATACGAAGGTTTTTCGCTGCGCTCAGAATCACGAGGAGCCCTGGCATTACCGGCGTTTAGCCGACGATGGTATCGGTGGATTTGGACATTTTGGAGGTGCGTTCGAGCTTGTCCCAGGCAAAGGGCTTGCCGTCGACGGCGCGTTTGAGGGTCTTGAAGAGGACGAGCGAGAAGACCTGGCGGTAGGTGAAGCGCTGAATCCAGATGTGGAAGAGGAGCCATCCATCGCCTTTGCTGGCGGGGTGTCTGCGCTCGAGCAGGAAGGCGAGGGCGGAGGCGGAGAAATCGATGACGAGAAAGGCGAGGAAGAAGGTGAGGAGTTTGTAAAAACTTGTGGTGGAGGTGGTCTCCGGGTGGAAGTGCTTGTCGATGAAGTAGTGGATGACGCCGAAGACGAACATGAGGTCAATGAAGGGGGAGACAAGCGGGAGGAGGATCTGGAAGATGAGGATATTGGGCAGGGCGAAGAGGCCCATGGCGCGGTGTTTGGCGATGGCTCCACGGTGTTTGAAGATGGCCTGCAGGATGCCGAAGGACCAGCGGAAGCGCTGGCGCATGAGGCCATTGGCGTTGACGGGAGCTTCCGTGAAGGCGAGGCAGGTGTCTTCATAGATGACGGAGTAGCCCTGCTCCAGGAGGTTCATGGTGAGGTCGGCATCTTCGGCGACGGTGTTGGTGTGATATCCGCCGCCGGCCTTGACGGCCGCGGTGCGCCAGGCGCCGATGGCTCCGGGAACGACCATGACCACGTCAAAGAGGTCTAATGCTCTCCTCTCAAAGTTCTGAGAGGTGATGTATTCCAACGCTTGCCAGCGGGTCCAGAGATTGACCCGGTTGCCGACCTTGATGTTGCCGGCTACGGCTCCGATTTTGGGGTTGGCAAAGTGGCAGACGAGGCTGGTGATGGCGTCGTGGGCGATGACGCCGTCTGCGTCGATACCGACGTAGATCTCTTCATCGATGTGCTCCAGGGCGAAGTTGAGGGCGTCGGCCTTGCCGCCGTTTTCTTTGGTGAGGACGGTGAGGCGGCCGGAGGCGATGTCGTTGGGGTAGGCCTCGATGGCGTTCTGGTAGGTGCGGTCCTTGGAGCCGTCGTCAATGACGACGATGCGGATGTTCTTGTAGTTCGACATCATGACGGAGCGGATGGTGCGGACGATGACTTTTTCTTCGTTGTAACCAGGGATGATGACGGCGACGCGGGGCTGGTAGTCGGTTGTGGCGAAGTTTTTGCGCTTGCGGAAGCGGTCGATGATGGCGAAGAGGCCGATGATGATGAGGCGGCCGCTCATGAGGACGTCGCCAAGGTAGAAGATGTAGATGACGGCGTTGTTGAAGAAGCCGATGAAGAAGAAGGTGATGGAGTCTGCGCGGGCCTGCCAGCGCTGCTTGGGGGTAAGGGCCGGCATGATCTCTGCGCGGGTTTTGCCTAAAAGTTCAGAGACCGGCACAATTTCATAGCCGCGGGCGCGCAGAGTCTGGATGAGGACGGGCAGGGCGGCGACCGTGGGAGAGCGGTCTCCGCCGCCATCGTGGAGGAGGATGACGGAGCCGCGACGGTCAGGGTGGGTCTCCATGTCCGCGAGCTGCTGGAGGACGGAGTCTGTGATCTCCTGCGGGGTTTTGCGGGGGTGCTCGTCCCAGTCGTTAGTGTCAATCTTGTTGCCGATGGTGATGTAGCCAAGGCCCTGGATGCGGTCGACGGGGGCGGCCTGGTCGTTGGTGTCGGGCTCCTGGTCGATGGAGTATGGGGGGCGGAAGTAGAGGGGCTGGACGCCGAGCTTGGAGCCGAAGAGGCGTTCGGTAAGGGTGAGTTGGAGATCCACCTGGCCGGGGGAGATTTCACTGATGTCCGGGTGGGTGAAGGTGTGGTTGCCGATCTCATGGCCTTCGCGGTAGACGCGCTGCATGACGCCGACGTTGGCTTCAGCTTCCTCGCCGATAATGAAGAAGGTGCCCTTGACAGAGAACTTTTTGAGGACATCGAGGATCTTGGGGGTCCACTCGGGGTCGGGGCCATCGTCAAAGCTGAGGGCGACCTTTTTGGGGTGGTAGCCGTACTGCTCAAGTGCGTAGGGGAGGGGGTAAGAGACCATCTCCTCCTTCACGATCATCTTGAAGGGGACGGGAATCTGATCGTCGTCGTCTAGCGTGAGCTTCCGGTGGCCGGGCTGGGGCTTTTTGATGACGCGGAGGATATCGCCCTGGCCTTCGGCGTCGACGTCGTAGCCGGGGTCCATGGTGGTGAGGAGTTTGAGGGGATCGGTTGCGGTGGGGCGATCCCAGATCTTCCACATGGAGCTGTCTTCCGAGCCGAGACGCCAGAGTGCGAAGGTCTGGAGGCCTAGGGAGCGGACGGCTCGCATCTGGTTGAGCACGGTGACGGCGTCCAGGAACCAGACCTGATGCTGGGTGTGGGCGTCATCGTCGTCGTAGGCGAAGTGGGCGTTGAGGGAGTCGCTGTCGAGTTCGACTTCGGCGCCGGCGTCTGACGCGGTTTGCCAGGCCTCCTGGGTGGAGATCATGCCGGCGGTGATGACTTTGGGTGAGGGCACCTTGTCGCCCTTGCGTTTGGGCTCGGCGGGCATTGCGGTGGTCCAGTCGTAGCCGTAGCTGCCGACGGCGCAGATGAGCTTTTCCTTGGGGACGACCTTGAGGACCTGCTGGAGGTTATCGAAGAACCAATCCTGGCTGGCGACGGGGCCGGGGTCGCCGGCGGACTGGTTTTCGTCATAGTTCATGAGGACGAGGCCGTCCGAGTGGGAGGCGAGGAAGGCGAGGTTCTGGTCGGGATCTGCGACGGGGGTGTTGATGTACAGGCGAAGATTCTTGCTGTGGAGATGGGCGTAGAGGTCGCCGACCAGGGTCTGGTAGTCGGACTGGGCGGTGGAGGGGAAGCCTTCAAAGTCCAGCGAGAGGCCGCGGTAGGAGGAGTTAGCGGCGAGGAAGACGTCCACCTGATGGAGGAAGCTGGCGCGGGCCTGAGGGTTGGCAAAGAAGTCTGCGATGGCGGGGTAGAAGTTCTGCTTGATGGGGTCGTAGTTGTTGACCTGCGGAAAGACTTCCGTGTCCACGCGGTTGAGAGCGATGGCGCGGGCGACCTTGTTTTCTTGGTCGACGCCGTGGACACCGGATTTATCGACGACGGGGTACTGGCGGTTATCGTCCAGGGTGTAGGCGGTGATGGTGCCGTCGGTGGAGACGACGTGGAGCCACTCCGGGAAGAGGAGGTCGATCTGCTTGATGTGCTCTTTGAGGGAGCTGTAACTGGCTGCGTCCCAATCGACGTAAAAGGCAGCGCGAAGACCTTCGCCGGAGTTGAGGGTGATCTCAGACGGGGCGAGGGTGGTCTTGCGGTGAGCGGATTTTGGAGCTTTCGCGCCGGGCTTGGCGATGGGCTTGGGAGGGCTGGCGAGGGCACGATAGTTGCGGGTGACCGGTGCGAGGACGATGCTGGGCAAGGGCTTCATCTTGAGCAGGCCGACGATGAAGACGACGCCGAGAAACAGGCCTACCGCAGCCAGCACGTCGAAGATACGACGAAGCCGCTTCCAACGCTTTCGCTGCGGATCATAGAAGACCGGTTTATTCATCCGATGGGGTGCTGCGTGTCCCTTTCCAAGTGCTTCGCGTCTGTGGCCATTCTACCGGGTCAACGCCGGTGGCGTTGGTTGGGTATGGGCGCTGTAACGGTATGATGCTGGAATTATGGAGGCATCGCAGGAAGAGATCGCAAGCGGCCATGGCACGAGGCAATATTGGCCGACGTGTGCGCTCGCGCTACTGGCGGGGTTGGCGCTACGGCTTTGGTTTGTCGCGAAGTATGCGCACATTCAAGGCGACACATTGCTGTATGGCGATATTGCGCGGAACTGGCTGCTGCATGGGGTGTACGGGTTTACGCGGGTGGTGGGTGGGGTGACTGTGGCGCCGAGGCCTACGCTGATCCGGCTGCCGGGGTATCCGATGTTTCTGGCGGCGTGCTTCCGGGTGTTCGGGGTGGACCGTTATGGCGCGGTGTTGTTGGTTCAGGTGGCGCTGGATCTGGCGGGGTGCTGGGTGGTGGCGGCTACGGCTCGGAGACTGTTTGGGGGGAGGGCGTTTTTGCCGGCGCTGTGGCTGGGGACGCTGTGTCCGTTTACGGCGGTGTATGTGGCGTCGCCGTTGACGGAGGCGTGGACGCTGCTGTGCATCGCGCTGACGTTTTATGCGCTAGTTCGATGGGAGCAGGCGGGCGGGGGATTGAATCGGTGGGTGTGGTGGATTGGGGCGGCGCTGGCGTATGCGGTGCTTTTGCGGCCAGAACAGGGGATGTTGGCCGCGTGTGTGGTGCCTGCAATGGGATGGATGGAGAGCCGTCGCGGATGGTTGAAAGCATGGTGGCTGGTGGCGGTGGTGAGTCTGCTGACGGTGCTTCCGCTGGCGCCGTGGACGGTGCGGAATGAGAGGACATTCCATGTGCTGCAGCCGCTGGCGCCACGATATGCGAACGATCCGGGGGAGGCGAATCCCTATGGGTTTCAGCGGTGGTTCCGGACTTGGGCGGTTGAGTATGCTTCCACGGAGACGACGTACTGGAACTATGACGGGGACGATCTACGGGTGGAGGATCTGCCGGCGAGGGCGTTCGATACGCAGGCGCAGTATGGGGCCACGGCGGCCTTACTGGATGACTATGACGTGAAGGACACGGCTACGCCGGCCTTGGACGCGCGGTTTGCGGCGATTGCGGCAGAGCGGGTACGGGCGCATCCGCTGCGGTACTACGTGGCTCTGCCGGTAGCGCGGATGTTGAACATGGCGTTCCGGCCGAGGGCGGAGGCGTTGCCGCTGCCGCTGGACTGGTGGCGGTTCCGGCAGCACTGGCGGAACAGCTTGATCTGCCTGGGACTGGCGCTGGTGAACCTGGGGTACTTTGGGCTGGGCTGTGTGGGGCTTCGCAGGCGCAAGGTGGTCCCAGCGATGAGGCCGGTGGTCTGGGCGATGGTGGCGACGATTGGGTTCCGGTGCCTGCTGCTGCTGACGCTCGATAACTCCGAGACGCGGTATACGCTGGAGTTTTTTCCGGTGCTGATCGTGTTTGCGGCGGGCTACTTGCAGACCTTGTCGTCGAAGGCGTAAGGCTTCTTGTTGATGGAGGTGTTGAGGCGGATGTTGGAGTAGACGGCGGTGGTCACGTCGCCTTCCGGCGAGGTCAAGACCTGCTTCAGGGCGATGCCGCGGGTCAAGTCCATCCACAGCGTGACCTTGGCGAAGTTGTTCTTCACGGTCTGCGATTTGGGCACGAGGCCGAGTTTTTCCACCTCGACCGGCTTGCCCTCGCTAGTGATGGTCTCGGGGCCGAGGTCTTCGACCTGCCATTCCTTCTGGAGGTCTGCGCCGCTGCCGCCGAAGCCGACGGAGAGGAAGCTTTCTGCCTGGCCCGCCTTGCTGGCGACGTTGTTATAGCAGCCCAGGCCGGGGTTGAAGAGGCGCAGGTTGCCGTTGCGATATTCAAGCTTTCGCGCGCCCTTGCCGGAGATGAGCAGGCCCATCTGGGACTGGGTTCCCTTTCCTTCCACGTAGAGGGAGCCATCCTGCAGGGTCTCTTCCTTGTTACCGAGGAAGGTGGCGGTGAGGACCTTATGGAAGTCTGCCTGGGCGGATTTGAAGCGTACGCTGGTGGCATCCATCTTCTTCAAGGTATCCGGCAGGCGCGCGCCGGGAGCTTGCGCGTGCGCCAGACTGCTGGCCAGACAGACACTTAGACCGATGATAGGAAACAGCTTCATGTCGGACTCTCCTGAAACTCATTTGGTTAGACGCGCTATCGCAGGACCCAGGCGTTGTAGGCGATGATGTGGCCGGAGGCGTCGCGGACGGGCTCGAAGTGGTCGAGCGTGACCTCGCCGGAGATGGGTTCAATGACGCGCAGCATGGCGGTGCGAAGCTCCAGGTCCGTCTGGGCGCGGCCAAGGTCTTCACTGCGGACCTGGTAGACGAAGCGGCTGCGGTCGCCGGAGGTGCCGGCTTCTTTGACGAGGACCTCGCTGGCGTGGAGGGCGACGGTCTCGACGGGGCGGTCCTTGAAGTTGATGAGGAATGGGGAGCCGAAGAGGAAGATGAGGATGGCCGTGACCATGACGTCGTAATGGAAGCTGCCGCGGGCATAGGTCCAGAAGAGGTAGCTTTTGGCGAGCTTGAGGGGGCTCATCTGGTCCACGCTCCGACCTGCTTGCCGATGACGGTGACGCCGTCCATGTATGGGACGAGGGCGTCCGGGACGCGAACGGTGCCGTCCGCCTGCTGGTAGTTTTCGAGGATGGCGACGTACGTTCGGCCGACGGCGAGGCCGCTGCCGTTGAGGGTGTGGAGGAACTCCGGCTTTTTGCCTCCCTGAGGGCGAAATTTGATGTTGGCGCGGCGGGCCTGGAAGGCTTCAAAGTTGGTGCAGCTTGAGATCTCGCGGTAGGTGGACTGGCCGGGGAGCCAGACTTCGAGGTCGTAAGTTTTGGCCGAGCCGAAGCCCATATCGCCGGTGCAGAGGAGGACGCGGCGATAGGGAAGGTTGAGGGCTTCGAGGACGGCTTCGGCGTCGCGGGTGAGGCGCTCGTGCTCGGCTTCCGAGTCCTCCGGGCGGGCGAATTTGACGAGCTCGACCTTCTGGAATTGATGCTGGCGGATGAGGCCGCGGGTGTCTTTGCCGTGGCTGCCGGCTTCGGACCGGAAACAGGAGGTATAGGCGCAGAAGCTGACGGTTAGATCGGACTCGTCCAGGATTTCGTCGCGGAAGATGTTGGTGACGGGAACCTCGGCGGTGGGGATGAGCCAGTGGTCGCTATCCTGGTATTTGCCGGGCTCGTAGGCGCCCTTGTCGTCGCAGTGGAAGAGGTCTTCCGCGAACTTGGGAAGCTGCGCGGTGCCGAAGAGCGACCGGGAGTTGACCATGGTGGGGGGCTGGACTTCGGTGTAGCCGTGGTGTCTGGTGTGGAGGTCCAGCATGAAGTTGGCGAGGGCGCGTTCAAGCCGTGCTCCCTGGCCGAACTGCACGACGAAGCGGGCACCGGAGATTTTGGCGGCGCGTTCGAAGTCGAGGACGCCGAGTTTCTCACCGATCTCCCAGTGGGGCAGGGCGGGGAAGTCGAGCTGGGTTTTGGTGCCCCAGGTTTTGACCTCGGCGTTGCCGTGTTCATCCGCGCCGACGGGGACGGAGTCCATGGGGAGGTTGGGGAGGGTGGCGAGCATCTCGCGCAGGCGGTCGTCGGCTTCGGAGGCGGCGCGTTCGAGGGACTCGCCTTCGGCTTTGAGGGCCTTGACGGCGTCCATCTGGGCGGTGGCGTCCGCGCCGGATTTGCGCAGGGCCTGAATTTCCGTAGTGAGGCGGTTGCGCTCCGCCTTGGCGGATTCAGCGCGGGTGATGGCTTCGCGGCGTTTGCTGTCGACGGCGCGGAAGCCGCCGAGCGCTGCAGTGGTGTCCATGCCGCGAGACTTCAGCTTCGCCTCAACCAGCTCCAGATTGGCGCGTACAAATCCAAGTTCCAGCATCCGCACTATTCTACCCGCTGCGGCTGACGGGGGAGGGTGGGGAGCTACTACAATCGACGGATGTCCGATACAGAGAAAGCTGGCAAGGGTCCGGATATGCGGGTGACGGTGTGCGGCGTGGAGCTGCCGTCGCCGGTGATTGCGGCCAGCGGGACGTTCGGCTATGGCGTGGAGTTTGAGGAGATCGTCGACTTCCGGCGGATTGGCGCGTTTGTGACGAAGGGCCTGTCACGGTTTCCGATGGCGGGCAATCCGACGCCGCGGATCATTGAGACCGAGTCCGGGATGATCAACGCGATTGGCCTGCAGAACATGGGGGTGCAGGCGTTTGTGGAGCAGAAGATGCCTCGTCTGCGGCAGCTCTGCACGGCGGGGCGGGCCGTAGTGATTGCGAATATCTTTGGGTTTACGATTGCTGACTGCCTGGAGGTGATTCAGGCGTTGAACGACTGTCCGGGAATTGCTCTGTATGAACTGAATGCATCCTGCCCGAACACGGCGCATGGAGGCATGGTGTTTGGGACCGATCCGAAGCTGCTGGCGGAGCTCGTGGTGCAGGCGGAGGCGTTGTCGTCGCGGCCGCTGATTGTGAAGCTTTCGCCCAATGTAACGTCCATTGCACAGATGGCGAAGGTGGCGGCGGCTGCGGGGGCGCAGGCGGTCTCGCTGGTGAATACGTTTCTTTCGCTGGCGATCGATCCGCAGACGAGGCGGCCACGGATTGCCAATGTGACGGGTGGGCTGAGTGGGCCGGCGATCAAGCCGATTGCGGTTCGGATGGTGTATGAGGCGGCCAAGGCAGTGAGTATTCCGGTGCTGGGGATGGGTGGGATCGTCAGCGCGGAGGATGCGGTGGAGTTTATGCTGGCGGGGGCGACGGCGGTGCAGGTGGGGACGGCGAGCTATGCGGATCCGAGGGCGGTGGAGAACATCGCTACGGGCCTGAAGCGGTGGTGTGAGCGACAGCATGTAGCGAAGGTTGCGAGTTTGACGGGTGGGATGGTGCTTTAGGCTGGGCGCGTTTTCCTCCGGCTGGGCGGTTAAGCTTGAGGGAGCTTATGAACGAGACGAAATCCCTCTCCCCTGAAATTCTTCTTCACCTTGCCCAGACGCTTTCCGTTCCGCTGCACTCGGTGGTGGCCACCATTGGGCTGCTGGATGAGGGTGGGACGGTGCCGTTTATTGCGCGGTATCGCAAGGAGGCGACGGGTGCGCTGGATGAGGTGAAGATCCGCGATATCGACGAGAAGCTGGCGTATTTTCGCGATTTGATGTCGCGGCGCGAGACGATTCTGGCTTCGATCCTAGAGCAGGGCAAGCTGACGGATGAGCTGCGTGCAGCGATTGAGAAGACGCTGGATAAGGCTGAGCTGGAGGATCTGTACCTCCCGTATCGGCCGAAGCGGCGCACGAAGGCGACGATTGCGCGGGAGAAGGGGCTGGAGCCGCTGGCGGACTACATCTGGGCGCAGGCGAGTGGGGCGCAGACGCTGATGGAGCTTGCGGCCGCGCATGTGACGGAGCAGGTGCCGAGTGTGGGTGAGGCGCTGGAGGGTGCGCGGCATATTGTGGCGGAGCGCATCTCCGAGACGGCTGAGCTGCGTAAGGCGCTGCGGCAGTTGCTGCATGATGAAGGCGTAATTGTGAGCCGCAAGTCCGTGGACGCCGAGACGAAGGATGAGCAGGGCAAGTTCAAGATGTACTACGAGTTTCGCGAGCCGGTGAAGACGATTCCTTCGCACCGGATGCTGGCGATTCGGCGGGGCGAGACGGAGTCTGTACTTTACTTTTTGATCGAGATGGCGCCGGAGCGGGCGACCGGGATTATCCGGAAGCAGGTGCTGGGGCCGCAGGGCGATTGGACGCCGCAGCTTGAGCTCGCGATCGATGATGCGTGGACGCGGCTGCTAAGTTCCAGTATTCAGGGTGAGCTGAGGCTGGAGCTGAAGAAGCGGTCTGACATCGACGCGATTCAGGTCTTTCGCGACAACCTGGCGAACCTGCTGCTGGCTGCGCCGGCGGGGCCGATTTCGGTACTGGGGCTCGATCCAGGGCTGCGGACGGGATGCAAGGTTGCGGTGGTGGATGAGACGGGTAAGTTCCTGGCGCATGACGTGATCTATCCGCATACGGGGCAGACGACGAAGGCAAACCAGACCATGGCTGCGCTGGTGAAGGCGCACAACGTGCGGGCGATTGCGATTGGCAATGGCACGGCGGGACGGGAGACGGATAAGTTTGTGCGAGACTTCCTGGCGGAGCATCATCTCACGGAGATTTTCAAGGTGATGGTGAGCGAGTCGGGTGCGAGCGTGTATTCCGCAAGCGACGTGGCGCGACAGGAGTTTCCGGATCTTGACCTGACGGTGCGTGGAGCGATCTCGATTGCGCGGCGGTTGCAGGATCCGCTTTCGGAGCTGGTGAAGGTTGATCCGAAGTCGATTGGGGTGGGGCAGTATCAGCATGATGTGGATCAGCGGCAATTGCAGCAATCGCTGGAGGCAACGATTGCGAGCTGCGTGAACAAGGTGGGGGTGGACTTGAATACGAGCTCGTGGACGCTGCTGCGGTATGTGGCTGGGATTACGGAGCGGACGGCGTTGAATATCGTTCAGTTTCGCAATGAGAATGGGCGTTTTACGAGTCGCGCACAGTTGAAGAAGGTGACCGGGGTGGGGGCGAAGACGTTTGAGCAGGCGGCGGGGTTCCTGCGGATTCGGGATGGGATGCAGCCGTTGGATTCGACGGCTGTCCATCCAGAGAGCTATGCGCTGGTGGAGCAGATTGCGGCGACGCTGAATGCGCCGGTGCAGCAGATTATTGCCACGCCAGCGCTGCTGGATGGGGTGGATAAGAGCAGGTTCCAGGCGGGGATGTTTACGCTGAACGACATTCTGGAGGAGCTGCGGAAGCCGGGGCGGGATCCGCGCGATCAGTTCGTCGCGCCGGCATTTCATGAGGGTGTGCGGGAGCTGGCCGATGTGCAGGTGGAGATGGTGCTCGAGGGCGTGGTGACGAACGTGACGAAGTTCGGGGCGTTTGTGGATATCGGGGTGCACCAGGATGGGCTGGTGCATATCTCGGAGCTTTCAAACCGGTTCATCAAGGATCCCTCCGAGGCGGTGAAGACGGGGCAGATTGTGAAGGTGAAGGTGCTGAGCGTGGACATGGTGTCGAAGCGGATTGCGCTTTCAATGAAGGCGCTAATGGCGGGGACACCGCCTGCTGCGCGGCTCCAGGCTCCGCAGGGCGTTAAGCCGCGCGCACAGCAGCAGAGGCCGGTTGTGCCCGCTAAGCCGCAGACGATGGACGATAAGCTGGCGGCGCTGAGTTCACGGTGGAAGGTTCGTTGAGCGGGATTTGGGGTTCGGGACGGGTGATCCACCGCGCAATTCGCTAGACTGGTGAGCGTGAATATCGAGTGCATCACCGACACGCACCTGGATCCGCCCGCCGACCTCAAGCCTGTCCGCAGGGCGCTGCTCTCCGTCACCGACAAGACCGGGCTGGTCGACTTTGCCCGCGCGCTGGCTGCGCATGGGGTGGAGCTGGTTTCGACTGGTGGCACCGCCAAGGCGCTGCGTGAGGCGGGGCTTGCGGTGCGGGATATCTCCGATCTGACCGGCTTTCCGGAGATGCTGGACGGGCGGGTGAAGACGCTACATCCGAAGGTGCATGGGGGGATCCTGCATATCCGCGCCAATGAAGGGCATGTGGCGGCGGTGCGGGAGCATGCGATTGAGCCGATCGACATGGTGGTGGTGAACCTGTATGCCTTTGAGAAGACGGCGGCGAAGGCAGGGGTCTCGACGGCGGAGATCATCGAGAACATCGATATTGGCGGACCTTCCATGGTGCGGTCCGCGGCGAAGAACTTTGAGGATGTGGCGATTGTGACGGCGGTGGGGGACTACTCGGCGCTGACCGGGGAGATGGCGGCAAACTCCGGGCAGCTTTCACGGGCGACGCGGTGGCGGCTGGCGAAGGCGGCGTTTGCCACGACGGCGGCTTATGACGCGGGGATCGCTTCAGCACTGGAGATGCTAGTGGCGGGCGAGAATCCTCATGCTCCGGCGGCGTTCGATACGGAGGCGTTGCCGCAGACGGTAAGGATCATCCAGCCCCAGTCTGCTGTGTTGCGGTATGGGGAAAATCCACACCAACTGGCGGCGCTGTATGCGGATGGGACTGGGACGGGGGTTGCGGGAGCGAAGCAGTTGCAGGGGAAGGAGCTTTCGTACAACAACCTGGTCGATCTGGACGCTTGTTGGGAGCTGGTGAGCGAGTTTGACGAGACGGCTGTGGTGATTATTAAGCATACGAATCCTTGTGGGGCGTCGACGGGGGGGACGGTGCTGGAGGCTTATACGCGGGCGCTGGCGGCGGATCCGGTGTCGGCGTTTGGAGGGGTGCTGGGGATCAACCGGGAGGTGGACGCGGCGGCCGCGGAGGAGATTGCCAAGCTGTTTGTGGAGGCGATTGTGGCGCCGGGATTCACAGAGGAGGCGCTGGCTCGGTTTGGGGCGAAGAAGAACCTGCGGCTGATCCAGATTGCTCCTGCGAAGACGCCGCGGGTGATCAAGCAGATCTCGGGTGGGTTGCTGGTGCAATCGGCTGACCGGATGCGCGTGACCGCGGCGGAGCTGAAGACGGTGACGAAGCGGGCTCCAACGCCGGAAGAGCTGAGGGCTCTGCTGTTTGCGTGGACGATCTGCAAGCACGTGAAATCGAATGCGATTGTGTATGCGCGGTTTCATGAGGGGCATGGGCAGACGGTGGGGGTGGGGGCGGGTCAGATGTCTCGGGTGGACGCGGCGCGGTTTGGGGCAATGAAGGCGGTGCTTCCACTGGCGGGGACGGTTGCGGCCTCGGATGCGTTCTTTCCGTTTCCGGACGGGCTGGAACTGATTGCCCAGGCGGGGGCTACGGCGGTGATTCAGCCGGGCGGATCCGTGCGGGACCAGGAAGTGATTGACGCGGCGGACCGGCTGAATGTGGCGATGGTTCTGACGGGTGTGAGGCACTTCCGGCACGGGTGAGGGTACCCCCTCCCCCGGGGGTAGATGTGTGCAAAGTCTTCCATTCAGAGACTTTAGGGGTGGGCCTCACTTTGGCTTGCGATGCGGCTCTTGAGCAGGGGGGCGCATGACTGTCCGGAAACGAACGCTTTGGACGGACGTTTTTGTCAAGTCGTCGTACCTTTTTTGAGCGGGGTGGATGCTCAGGCGCGGTACGTTTGGGCCATGGGGTATGGGTGAGCGGGGGGAGCCGTTATACACTTCCATGCAAGCATGTTTGTGCCTCGCATCCAATCCATTCGGGCGCTCGTCTAACAGTTTGTGTTGCTTGAAGCGTCACGGCTGGACGAATGTCCAGCATAGGAACCGATCCCATATGACCTTGCGTTCTTCCGCGAAGCACCTCCTTCCCGCCGCCGCGCTGTTGCTTGCGGCTCACGCCGTGCTCGCCCAGGTTCCTTCCACTTCTCCTGCTCCGGATCGGTCCGCCGCCTATTATCACGATGGGCTGGCTCACCTGTATGAGGAGATGGCGATCAACAATGGCCGTCCGGACTATGCGGCGCAGGCGATTGAAGAGTACAAGCTGGCGCTGAACGCGGACCCCACGTCCAAGTACCTGCAGGATGGTCTGGCGGATCTTTACTTCAAGATTGGGCGCATCCGCGAGGCGGTGACGACGGCGCAGGAGCAGGTGAAGAAGGATCCGAACGACCTGGCGGCGCACCTGCTGCTGGGGAAGGTGTATCTGCGGAGCCTGAACGACATGCAGGGGCCGCAGGCGACTGAGATGCTGCAGCTTGCGATTGGCGAGTATGAGCAAATTGCGAAGTTGCAGCCGAAGGACCTGGAGACGCACCTGATCCTGGGACAGCTTTACGGGCTGAACCATGACAGCCTGAAGGCGGAGGCGCAGTTCAAGGTGGCGCGGCAGATTGACTCGAACTCCGAGGAGGCGGTGCTTTCGATTGCGCGGCTGTATACGGAGCAGGGTGAGGCGCAGCGGGCGATCGACGTGCTGAACGGGGTGCCGGAGGGGGACCGTAGCGCGCGGCTGGACTTTGTGCTGGGCGCGAGCTACGACGAGCTGCACAAGAGCAAGGAGGCCGCCAAGGCGTACAAGGCGGCGCTCGATGAAGATCCGGATAATCCCGACACCGAGCGGGCCCTGGCGGCGGCGCTGCTGGCAGATGGGCAGTTGGATGAGGCGCTGACGCTGCTGAAGCAGGTGGTGACGGCGGAGCCCGCGGATATCCAAAGCACGGTGCATATCTCTGAGATACAGCGGCGGCAGGGTCATTATGACGACGCGCTGGTGACGCTGAACAAGGCGAAGGCGTTGAATACGAATGCCGACAACCTGGAGCTGAGCTTCAACGAGGCAGTGCTGTACGACTCGCTGGGCAAGTACGACAAGGCGATTGAGACGCTGGAGTCTGTGCTGGCGGGGACGGCGCATGCGGACGGCAAGTACTCCGATCCGGAGAAGAGCAACCGGGCGATCTTCCTGGACCGGCTGGGCATTGTGTATCGCGAGAAGGGCAAGACGGCTGAGTCGGTCGATGCGTATAAGCAGATGATCGGGTTGGGCGGGGATTACGTGCTGCGCGGGTATGACGGGGAGATCGACACGTACCGCGATGCGCACCAGTGGAAGGATGCCGTGGCGACGGCAGCGACGGCGGCAGCGGCGTTCCCGAAGGATCGTGGTGTGCAGTTGATGTATGCGTTTGAGCTGGCGGATACGGGCCAGGTGGATAAGGGGCTGGCGCTGGCTGCGACGCAGTTGAATGGGACTGCGAGCGACAAGGATACGAATATTTCAATTGCGAACATCGACATCCGGCTGCACCGGTCTGCCGATGCGATGCAGCATCTGGACAAGGCGGAGGCGCTGGCGACCAAGCCGGACGAGCATGGGTACATCGACATGCTGCGGGCGACGATTCTGGACCACGACAAGCGGTATGACGAGGCGGAATCGTTTTATCGGAAGGCGCTGGCGATCGATCCAAATAATGCGACTGTGTTGAACGACCTGGCGTACATGCAGGCGGAGCGCGGGGTGCATCTGCCGGAGGCGCTGGCGATGATCCAGAAGGCGGTGACGCTGGATCCGCAGAATGGGGCGTTTTTGGACTCGCTGGGTTGGGTGCAGTACAAGCTGGGGCAGTTTGCGCCGGCGGAAGAGAACCTGCGGAAGGCGATCGACCGGACGGCGTCCGACCCGAGCATCCACGATCACCTGGGCGAGGTGTATGAGAAGACCGGCAAGCTGCAACTGGCGGTCGCGCAGTGGGAACGGTCGATGACGGAGTATGCGCACTCGCTGCCGGCTGATGCGGACCCGGTTGATGTAGCCAAGGTGAAGCATAAGCTCGACGAGGCTCGCACGAAGCTGGCGCGGAATGGCGCGACGACGAATAAGAAGTCGTAGGGGCTGGCTGCAAGGCCATCGGCTAAACTTAGGGGAATGCCCCTGAACCCTAATCCCTGCGCGGTTCCAGACGACGTGCCCGGCGACCCGCTGCTGACGCGCGAGTTTCCGGCGCCACCGCATCCGACGCGGACGCCGTTCCAGCGGGATCGCGAACGGATTGTGCAGGCGAGGGCGTTTCGACGGCTGGCGGGCAAGACACAGGTGTTTACGTCGCGGGCGTCGGACCACTTCCGGTCAAGGCTGACGCATACGATTGAGGTGGCCCAGATTGCCCGGGCGGTGGCCTTTGCGCTGGGCCTGAATGAGGATCTGGCAGAGGCGCTGGCGCTGGTGCATGACATTGGGCATCCTCCGTTTGGCCATGCGGGGGAGCGTGCGCTTGACCGGTGCCTGCAGCGGCATGGGCTTCGGTTCGACCATAATCTTCATGCGTTGCGGATTACGGAACATTTTGAGCAGCGGTATGCGGCGCATCGCGGACTGAACCTGACGCTGGGGGTACGCGAGGGGATTGTGAAGCACTCGCGGGACTACAAGGCGTCCGAGCATCCGGAGCTGGCGGCTTACTTTCTGGACCAGTCGCCGCCGCTGGAGGCGCAGATCATCGATTTGGCGGATGAGATTGCGTACCTGACGGCGGACCTGGATGACGGGGTGGAGTCCGGGCTGCTGGAGATTGAGAGTGTCCGAGCGCACGTGACCGTGCTGCGGCGGTGCTATGACATCGTGGAGCGGGAGCACGCGGGGATCGAGCAGAAGTTCCTGTTCAACGAGGCGCTGCAGTGGATGCAGAACATTCTGACGAACGATCTCATCGAGAACACGCGGGCGAATCTGGAGGCGCAGGGGCTAACGTCGCTGGCGGCGGTGAGGGCGTTTCCACAGCGAGTCGCGACCTTTTCCGACGAGGTGGAAGCGGAGCGGTTGCAGGAGAAGCGGTTCCTTTACGAGACGCTTTATACCTGTCCGGCGCTTGAGGTGGAGCACGATAAGGCGGAAGAGGTGGTGACGGCACTGTTCGAGTTCTGGGCGGGTCATCCGGACGAGCTGCCTGAGGGGTATGTAGACGAGATTGCGACGGAGGGGCTGCCGCGGGTGATCGCCGACTACATTGCGGGGATGACGGATGCCTATATCCTGCTGCAATACGCGGAGGTGAAGCGGCATCCGAGGTTGTTTCGGGGGTAGCGGGCGCAAGTTGTGGGTTGGGTAGGCTGTAAGTCATGGAAGTTATCGGTTACTTAGCGCATGGAAATTTTTACTTGACGGCGCGTAAAATTTACCCGATTCTGGTTTTGAAGTTGGTGCGTGCGGGAAGTTGGCAGATGCGAACGCCGTTCTTGAGCCGTTGCACCCGAATCGGGGCCGTCCTTATGTCCAGGATGACGATGGTGTTAATGGTGATTGCCGGGATGCTGCTGCTTGGTGCAGGAGTGTCTGGCTTTGTTAGCGATGCGGAGGTTTCCTCCACTCGCCTTGGTTCTGACTTTGAAGACGCGCGCTATCACCAGTTCAATGAACTGTCGATGGAACGTGTGCAGCAGCGGACGCGCCGGCAACAGATTGGGATGGAAGTCGTTGCCGGCGCGGGTCTGATGGTGGTGGGGATGGTCTTCTTCACGCCGAAGCGGAAGCCCTTTGTGAAGAAGGTGGAGGTCGCGGAAGCGCCCACCGTTGTTCGCAGACAGGAAGCTCCGCTGCCTGCAGCAGTGATCCAGGAGCGATACGCCTCGCGCCGCCGCCGGCCGAACGGCAGCCTGTACATTGAGCCGCAGCGCGCGAAGTAAACTCCCTAACGACGATGGAAGGTGGGGAAGTGCAGATGGTATCGCGCGCCCGCGTCGAAGGATGCCGGGGTGAGCGTGCCCTTTTGCGAGCCGGGACTGATGTTCCAGTTCTGATGCTGGAACTCCGCCTGTAGCTCCAGGCCATGGCCGATCCCGTAGCTGGCACCCGCACCGTAGTTATAAACAATGGAGTTGTCACGCGAGTAGACGCCGGTGGGTGTCACAGGTGCGATGACGAAGTCGATCTGGCCTGCGCCGACGAGGAAGTTGACGTATGGGTGGAGACGCGGATGGGATCGCAGGCGGAGGTCTAAGCGAAGACCTCCCAGGGCGACCTGTTCGCCGGACAACTGATGTTCCGCCGCGTAGTTCGCGCGTAGTTCCAGGGATGGGACGAGACGGCTGTCCATGAAGAATTTGGAGTAATCCAGGCCGCCGATGATGCCGTTATGAGTTTCGCCACCGTAGTCGGTGTTGAGGGACTGGTATTCGACAAAGACGACGAGGTCTGAGCCGCGCGATGCGGTGGGCGCGGCCTGGCCGCGGGCCTCAGTGGAGATGCATGCTGCAAGGATGAGGCAGGGGAGGAGGTGTCTCATCCGTTCATGCTCTCAGGAACAGCGGGTATGGGCAAGCAGACGGAAGTGGTGTAGCCAGTTTTTATCCGAATTGGTAGAGGAGTTGGGCCTATTCGAGTTCAGCCCGGAGGGAATGCGAACTTACCAGGGCCGGGGCGGGGAGAAGCGGCCGCGTTGCGTGTCTTTCCAGGCGCGGTTCATGAGGGCGAGCATGGTGAGGCTCTGCCGGGTGCGCTGTTTGCGCCAAGGGTCGCGGCTGTAGCGGTTGCGAAGGACGGCTAGGCGATAGAGCGCTCGCTCCAGAGCGCGGGCCACGTGGACGAGACGGCCATGGTGCTTGCGGTAGTAGAGCAGGGTGCTGCGCATGCGCCAGAGGACGATCTGCGCGGCGTCCGGGTTGAAGCTGTGCGAGGTCACCTGGCGGGAGCTTTGGCCGCCAATGTGGGTGACGACAATGTCCGGCCAGTACCATACCTTGAGGCCGGCCTGCTTCATGCGCAGGCAGAGGTCCACCTCCTCGTAGTAGAGGAAGAAGGAGGGATCGAAGAGGCCAATCCTGCGCAGGGCGGAGGGGCGAATGATGCTGAAGGCGCCGGGGACCCAATCGACCTGACTGGCGAGGCCGGCGTCTGCCCAGGTGCGGTCGAAGCGACCGAAGAGGCGTGACTTGGGAAAGCGGGCGGCGAGGCCGGTGAGCACGAAGGCGTCCGAGAGCAGGGAGTGGAAGCAGCGGGCGGAGGGCTGCGAGGAGCCGTCCGGCGAGACCAGACGGCAGCCGCCGAGGGCGCAGTCCGGAGCGAGATCCATGTGGCGGATGGCGAGGGCAAGTGCTCCCGGCGCAAAGAAGGCGTCCGAGTTGAGCAGGATGAAGTAACGTCCGTGTGCCTGCTGGAGCGCGAGATTGTTGGCGGCGCCAAAGCCAAGATTCGAGTTGCTGCGGAAGAGCGTGACCGGGAATTTTGCGGAGGGGAACTCCTGCTCCACCATCTCAGCGGAGTTGTCTGAAGAGCAGTTGTCTACGACGAGGATTTCGACGTTGAGCGCAGCGGCTTCCGCAAGGACGGCAGCGAGGCACTGGCGCAGGAGATCGCGTGTGTTGTAGGAGACGATGACGATCGAGGCGTCGAGAACGGCGGCCGGGGGAGTCATCTGCGCGGGCTGGTCTAACACTGCTGCAGTCATTGGAGCCCTCCGGCTCTCTTCTTTTCTTATGATCGGACGGAAGCTACAGAAGCACTAGCAGAAAGGACAAGATCCTCAAGGCACATGGCAAGGTGTTCATGGTTCAAAGGTAGATTGTAGTCGGTGAGGATGCGCTGACGGCCGGAGGCTCCGAGACGCTTGCGCAGGGCGGGATCTGCGGCGAGAGAGGCGATGGCCTCCGCGAGTGCGGAGACGTTGCCGGGAGCGACGAGAAGGCCTTCCTGGCCGGAGCGGATGAGCTCTGGAATGCCGGCGATGGTGGTGGAGACGCAGGGGATGCCGATCGACATGGCCTCCATGAGCGCGACGGGGATGCCTTCGGCAAAGCTGGCCAGGGCGAAGAGGTCTGCTTTGCGGAGGACGTCCAGTGTCTCCGCGTGCGAGAGCGCGGAGGTGAAGGTGACGACGGACTGCAGGCTATGCGTAGCGACGAAGGCTTCCAGCGAGGGCGCCTCCGGGCCGGCGCCGATGAGCGTGGCGTGGATGGGGATGCCGCGTTTGTGCAGGATGGCAAGCGCCTGCAGGAGGACGAGATGACCCTTGGCGGCGACGAGGCGGCCGGTGCAGACGAGCTCCAGGAGGCGCTGGCGCGGGTCTGAACGGAGGGGATCTGAGGAGCGGAGGGAAGGCCGCAGGATGGAAGGATCAACGCCGAGGCGGATGACTTTGAAGCGCGACCAGGATGACGGTGGAGAGAACTGGCAGAGCTGGCTGCGGCAGAAATCGCTGATGCAGAGGACGAAGCTTGCCTGAGCGATTTTTTCTGGCAGGCGATAGGCTTCGATGTCGAGGAGCTCCTCCGGACCGTGGATGGTGAGCGAGTACGGGATGCACCAGGCGATGGAGGTGAGCATTCCTACGGACGCCACCGGGCCGCCGAAGTGAACGTGCAGATGCTGAAGGTTGCGCTGCTTCATCCAGCGTCCGACGAGCAAGGCCTCCGCAAGATAAAGGAGCCAGAAGGCGCGCTGGCGCAGGGTCATCTTCTTCATGCGGGCGATGGAAGAGAGGCCGCGAAGAACGACATCCGGATGGGCGAAGGCGATGGCGAGTATTTGAAGGAGGGAGGCGAGGGTGCGGCCATCCTTGATGTACCGTGTGGTGCGGCTTTCAGCGGCTTCAAGCGGCGGGAGCCGCCCGATGGGACGGTCCGGGCGATTGATGGAAGCGGTCTCCAGATGCAGGCCGCGTGCGCGCAGCCCAATCACCTCCTTGAGGAAGAAGGTGTGGGAGATGGCCGGATACTGGCTGAGCAGATAAGCGATCCGGAGCGACTTCGCTCTTGCTTCGGGCGGTTCGTTCTCTGCCGTTTGTACCGGTCCCGCGTAGCTTTCGTCGAGCGTTTCCAAAGTGATTTCAGTATACGAACGTGGTTGAAAAGAGGAACACCACTTGAGCGCGAAGGTTGTGACCTGAAGGCATCATTACGAGAGTCACCACGGTGCGGTTAGGCTCAGTAGAGTAGACGTGCGGGTCGATGAAGAAGGAATCCAGGACGATGAGGTGCGGGCAGTGACTCCAGGCGCTTGGGATGGGCGAAGCAATAACTTCGACTTTCTGCGTCTGGCACTGGCCGTGCTGGTGATCTTTTCGCATTGCTACCCGCTGGGCACGGGGAGCGAGGCGGCTGAGCCGGTGCTGCGGGCGACGCATGGCCAGCTGACCGGTGGAGCTGTTGCGGTGGACCTGTTTTTCATTATGAGCGGCTTCCTGATTGCCGCCAGCGCGGAGCGATCGCGCGGTGTGGGTGCGTTTTTGAAAAAGCGTGTCGCGAGGATCTATCCGGCGTTCTGTGTGCTGGCGCTGGTGATGCTTGCCGTCGTGCTGCCATTGAGCGGCGGGCGGATGACAGGGGCGGGGGACTTCGTGCTGCAGACGGTGCGGCTGCGGGAGTTTGATTATGTGGGAGCGTTTGCGTGGAATCCATACGCGGGAGCGATGAATGGGTCGGTGTGGTCGATCCAGTATGAGTTCTGGTGCTATGTGGGGGTGGCGATGCTGGCCGTTGCGGGGTTGTTGCGGCGGCGATGGGTGACGCTGGCGATGTTTGCCGCGGCTCTGTTGTTAAGTGTGGTGTGGGTCGTGCAGGGGTGGGTGAGGGGAGGGAAGTGGGTGGGCGTGGTGATGGGCTCGCCGCAACTTTGGGCGAGGCTGCTGCCGCTTTACCTGGCGGGGGTGGTGTTCTATTTGTTTCGCGAGAAGATCCCGCGGAGTGGGTTGGTGGCCGCGGGTGCGTGTGTGGCGTTGGGTCTCGCGGGATGGGTGCCGTATGGGTTGACGGCGGTGTTTCCAGTGGCGGGGACTTACGTCATCTTTTATTTGGCGTATGCGCCCTGGCTGCGGCTGCATGGGTTTGGGCGGTATGGAGATTTTTCATACGGCACGTATTTGTACGCGTTTCCGGTGCAGCAGGTGGTGATGAAGATGGTGGGCCACGCGGTTGCACCGTGGGTGTTGTTCGCGTGGGCAACGCCGGTGACGCTGACTCTGGCGGCGGGAAGTTGGTACGCGGTGGAGCGGAGATTTCTGCAGCCCGGACGCAGGAAAGAAATGCCGGGGGATTAGCGGGGAAGGACGGAGCGGTAAAGGTCGAGCATGGTGTCGATCTTCTTTTCCCAATCGAAGTGCTCAAGGAGGCGGGCGCGACCGGCCGCGCCAAGCGTGGCGCAGAGCGCGGGCGAGGCCATGAGGGTGGACATGGCGGAGGCGAGGCCAGTGACGAGGGCTTCGTGGCTGGTGGGTAGGATGAGGATGCCGCAGGTGGCGTCGAGGTAGTCCGCGGGGCCTCCCCATGCGGTGGCGATGACGGGGCGTGACATCGCCATCGCTTCCAGAACGACGGCGCCGCCGCATTCATACAAGCTGGGCAGGATGAGGGCGCATGCGGCTTGCAGATGGACGGCGCATTGGGGCTGCGTGAGCCAACCGTGGAAGTGGACGCGGTCTGCGAGGCCGAGGGAAGCGGCGAGGGCGCGCCATGGGGCAAGCATGGGGCCATCGCCGATGACCGAGAGCGACGCGCCCGGGGTGCGGGCCAGGGCGTGGAGAGCGAGATCGAGGGCCTTCCAATCGACGAGACGGCCGATGAAGAGGAAGGTGGAGGAAGACGTTGGGCTGGGCTGCGAAGGGGCCTGCCACTGGGTGAGGTCGACGGCGTTTTCCGGGAGTTCTACGATGCGGCCTTGGATGCCGGTGGGCAGCGCCGCGCGGGTGCGAGCGTTGGCGACGAGAACGAGCGCGGCGCGGCGCTTGCCGGGGAGGATGGTGTTGACGAAGTCGCTTAGTGCGCGACCGATGGGAATGGCGAGGCGGGTGAGGAGGGACTCGGTGGTGCGGAAGGCGCGGGGGTACTCCATGCCGCCGTTGAGCGGGCCGACGATGAGCGGTGAGCGGAGGCCGGAGAGCAGCGACGGGAAGCGCGGCGAGACGGGGATGGGCTGGTGAATGACCGAGGCGGCGGTCGCGAGTGCGCGGACCACGCGACGCTGTGCGCTCTGCGTGAGGATCTGGTTGGCGAGACCGAAGGTGGTCTCCGCGATGCGGCGCGGGAGCAGGAGGCCGAGGCGATAGAAGAGCTTTTGCAGAAGCTGGTCGGGGATGAAGTGGAGGCGGTCGAGGTCCTGAGGGAAGAGCATGGTGAGCTCCTCGCGGGTGCGCTCGTGCACGATGAGGAAGGCGTCCAGGCCACGAGCGCGAAGGATGCGAAAGTAGTGGAAGGGCAGGATGGCTTCGCCGCCGAGGCGCTGAGAGGCATGCTCGGCGACGATGAGGATGCGCAGCGGGGTCATGTAGTTGAGCCGCCGAAGAGACGGTAGTAGCCGAGAGCGCGCATGAGGCCTTTGGCCCTTTGTTCGCGCTCGTAGCGGTCACGGGTCAGTTCAACGAAGGGAAGAACGCGGCCCGCGGTGAGGAGCGAAGCGTTGCCGTGGAGCTCGTTGGCGGCCTGGGCTTCCGGCAGCCACCACTTGGCTTCGCCGCCGGCGTGGAAGCACTTCATCTGCGGCCAGGGCTCTGACCGGAGGATGCTGCGGCCGTCTGCGCCAAGCTTGCGGCGAATGCGTTTGGCCTGTGAGCGGCGCCAGCAGACCCAGAGGTTGGGATCGAGATATCCGCCGCCCTGACGCATGGCAATCGCTGCCCAGACGATGGCTTCAACATGCATCATGCGCGGGAGCGACGCCCCGCCGAGCTGGGCGATGAACCAGTCGAGCCACACTAGGTCAACACCGGACCTCCAGTGAGCCACGCCGATATCCACATGGCGGGCGAGGGGAATGTTGTTGTTGAACGCAGCACGTACAACGTCTGGCGGAAGAAGGCAGTTGGGCTGCTGCCACATCAGCAGAAGCCCTGAGGCGGGCGTGGGCTCGAAGCGGAAGCGGTTGGGAAAGTAAAGGTCGGGGTCAAGGAGGATGAGCTCTTCCCCGGGCGCACCAAGGAGGAGCGGATCCGTGATCTTGCGCCAGCAGGGATGTCCATGGCGAAAAGCGCGAAGGTTGGGAAGGTTGGCGAAGACGGAGGCTCCGGCGTCGGCGAGCTCTTCTTCCGACGCGACAGAACAGGTGTGCTGGGAGGGTGGTGTGAGCTCGGCTACGGCCGCGAGGAGCGTCTGCTTGTCGGCTTCGGAGTCTGTGATGAGGTGGAGGTTGAGGGGCTCATCGCTCTGCGCGAGCAGGCTGGAGACGGCAAGGCGCGCATAGCCAAGGGCGTGGGGTGAGAGCACCATGTAAAGCTGGCGCTGTGTGGGCTGCGGCTGGCTCATGGCGACTATCGGTCCTGCAGGCAGGCGCGCAGGCTGCTGGCGAGAATTTCAATGTTGGGCTCCAGGAAGATGCGCTCATGATCGCCGGTAAGGTCATGGACTTCAACGCCGCCACGGAAGATGCCGCTCCATCCAAGCTCATAGGAACCCTGCGCGTGGTCCTGTTCGCTGGCGCGGAAGAGGATGAGCCGCGCATCGATGGGGCGCAGCTCGTAGTTCTGAATGGCGACGTAGTTGATGTCATATGCGCTCTTCATGAAGGCGGGAACGCGCGGCAGATTGAGCTTCGCCGCAGCCATGCAGGAGTAGCGGATGGCGCGAGTGCTGACCTTGTCCCAGATGTAAGCGCCGCGGGCTTTGAGCGTGAGCGACTTGATGTTGCCGGTGAAGCGGTTGACGCGGTGCGTGGCCTGACCCTGCAAGCCCCGTGACTTAGCGAGTTCGCGGTCGTAGTGCCGGGTCTTGGCGTCCAACATGCCGATGAGCGCGACCTCTTCTCCTGCGGCGCGGAGCTGGTGCGCCATCTCCAGCACGACAGTGCCGCCAAAGGAGTAGCCAAGGAATTTGTATGGCCCGTGCGGCTGTACTTTGCGGATATCCGCAAGGTACAGCGAGGCCATATCCTTGAGGCGGATGAGCGCGGAGGCGCCGGAGACCAGGGCCTGCGACTGAATGCCATAGACGGGCTGATCTGCGCCCATGCGCATGGAGAGGCCGTAAAAGTTGACGACGTTGCCGCCGACGCCGTGCACGATGAAGAGCGGGGTCCTGGATCCCGCGGGCTGGATGGGAACCAGCGAAGACGCCGTGTTCGGCGCAAAGCGATGACGCACAAGCTCCGCAATGGACTCAATGGTGGACGCCGAGATAAGACTGGCCAGGCCGAGGTCCATCGCGTAGGTGCGGTTCATCTTGGTGATGAGGCGCAACGCGGCGAGCGAGCCGACGCCGAGCGAAAAGAAGCTGGCACGGAGCGAGATACGGGGGATGCCAAGCGTCGTCTGCCACAACTCCGTGATCTGCTGCTCAATGACATCCCGCGGCTCAAGGAAGCTTTCCGTCTCCACGGGCGTCGTGCGGATGCCGCGATCGCCGGCGTGATCGAGCACATCTGGAAGCGCCTTGCGGTCGATCTTGCCGTTGGTATTGCGCGGCATCTCCGCCAGCGCGACGATCACGCTGGGACGCATGTAGTCCGGCAGGGAACGGCCGAGCTGCGTGGTGAGGTCATCGATGAGTGCGGGGGCGTGCTGCGGCTCTGCGTGTGAGCCTGCGTCCACATAGGCGATCAGGCGTGTGGAGGAGTCGCTGCTGGAAGTCTCCTGCGCGATGTGTTGAATGACGATCGCTTCACGAACACTGGGATGCTGGCGCAGCGCGGCTTCAATCTCGCCGAGCTCAATGCGATATCCACGGACCTTGACCTGGAAGTCGGATCGGCCGAGAAGCTCGATGGTGCCGTCTTCATGGCGGCGTGCAAGGTCGCCCGTGCAGTAAAGGCGGCCGGGGCCGAAGGGATTTGGAAGAAAGCGTTCTGCCGTGAGTTCGGGCTGATTCCAGTAGCCGCGCGCAAGGCCCGCGCCGCCGATGTAGAGTTCGCCATCGACACCGACGGAGGTGGGCTCATGGCCTTTATCGAGAACGTAAAACTGGGTGTTGGCAATGGGCGGGCCGAGGCGTGGTACGCCGGCACCTCGTGTGACGCGCGTGGCGGAGGACCAGATGGTGGTCTCAGTGGGGCCATAAAGATTCCAGACTTCGGCTGCGCGGTCGAGCAGCAGATCGGCGAGTTCGCGGCTGAGGGTCTCACCGCCGCATAGGGTTTTGAGTGGAAGGGAACTGGTCCAGCCTGCGTCCACTAACGCACGCCATGCGCCCGGCGTGGCCTGCAGGACGGTGGCGTTGCTCTGCTCTAGCACGGCAAGCAGCAGCGTGGGGTCCTTGACCTGGTCCTGCGTAGCGATGACGAGGCGAGCCCCAGTAAGAAGCGGCAGCAGAAGCTCCAGCGCTGCAATGTCAAAGGTGAGCGTGGTGATGGCGACAAAGACGTCGCTCGAAGTCAGGCCGGGCTGCTGCTGCATGGAACGAAGCAGATTGGTGAGCGCGCCATGTTCAATGGCGACTCCCTTCGGCGTACCTGTCGAGCCCGAGGTATAGATGACGTACGCGAGCGAGTCCGCACCAACGGGTGCGGAGGGCGTCAGCGTAGCCGGACTGATTGCGTAGCCGTTGACGCTGATGGTCTTTGCCGTAGTGGTGAGATCCAGCGCGCCGGAGTGCAGCAAAAAGGCCGCTCCGGAGTCCGTCAGGATGGTCTCCAGACGGCTGCGCGGATGCTGCGGATCGAGTGGAACGTACACGCCGTCAGCGATCATGACGCCGAGCACGGAGGCAAGCATCTCCAGCGAACGCGGGACGCAGATGGCGACCAGCTCACCAGACTTCATGCCGGCATCGAGCAGGCGGCCGGCAAGTGTTTTGGCGCGGCGGGTGAGCTCGGCGTTGGTCCAGCTTACGTCTTCGCAGGTGGCTGCGAGGGCATCCGGTTCGAGCTCAGCGCGGCGGAGGAACGTTTCATGCACGGACTGGAAGGGACCGAAATCGATGGCGGTGCGGTTCGGCTCAATGAGCAAGCGCGCCCGCTCCGTGGTGGAGACAAGGCTGAGCTGATCGACGAGCTTGCTCGGCGTGGCGAGGGCAGAGTCCAGCAGGTTGAGGAAGAGTCGCAGGTAACGCTGGATGGTGGTGTTTTTGAAGAACTGCGGGTTGTACTCCAACTGAAGGCGCGGGCCTTCTTCCTCGCGATCCACGATGGCGAACATGACCTCAAAGACAGCGCCCGGGCTTTCAGAGCGAAGCGGCACGATCTCAAGATCCCCGGCTGGGCTGTGGATGCGGCCGGTGAGCATGAACGACTTCTGATACAGGAAGAAGACGGGGATCTCAAAGCTGCTGCCGCTCTCTGAGAAGTATGGATCGTAGATAAGATCTTCAAACGGCAGGACCTGGTTCTCATACGCGCCCAGTGTCCACGTCTGCACCTGGCGCAGCAGGTCGCGGAAGGTGGAGTCATCCTGCAGGCGCACGCGCAGCACCTGGATGTTCATGAAGAGGCCGATGAGGTCCTCAGTGTCTTCCGTGCGGTTGGCGCAGGGCGAACCGATGGTGAGATCCTTCTGGCCGGTGAGCCGGCTGAGCAGCGCACAGAAGATGCTGAACAGCAGCATGTTGAGCGTGACATTTTCCCGGATGCAGAAGGCATGCGCCCGCGCCGCGAGGTCGGGCGGAATCAGCAGCGTCTCGATATCGCCGGTGAGGTTGGCGCGTTCCGGCGTCAGCGAGGAAGCCGCGTCGGAGTCGTGCTTCAACTGGATGGGGCTGAAGCCGTTGCCAAGGGTCTTGCGCCAGAACTCCAGTGAGGCGGCGGGCTCGTCACCGGCGCGCCATTGTTCATGCCAGATGGCGTAGTCGGCAAACTGAATGGGCAGCTCAGGCAGCTCGGGAACCGTGCCCTTGACCAGCGCCTCGTACCAGCGGACCATGTCGCGCATCAGCACGCCGTTGGAGATGCCGTCGCAGATGATGTGGTGCATGGTGACCAGCAGCAGATGGTGCTGCGGGCTGAGCTTGAGCAGCTTCAGCACAAGCAGCGGGCCCCGGTTGAGCTTGAAGCGGAAGGCGGCGTGGTCGCGCGTGAGCCGGTCGGCTTCAACGCGCTGCGACTCTCCGCTCAAACTCGTAAGGTCCACCAGCGGAATGGGGAGGTCCATCTCCGGGTGGATGATCTGCTGCAGTTTGCCTTCGGCAAGCTCAAACGTGGTGCGCAAAATCTCATGACGCTGCGCGCACTGCGCGAAGGCTTCGACCATGGCGGAGACATCCAACGCACCCGTACACTGCCACATCAGCGGCATGTTCAGCGCGGGATTGCCGGGGTTCAACTGATCCAGCGACCAGAAGCGAAGCTGGCCCTGCGTGGCCGGCATCGCGTAGGTTTCGGCCTCGGTGACGGCGTGCTCCACAACGTGCTGACCCTGTTGCTGTTCCTGCTCTGTGATGGGATCCTCCAGCAACTGACCTGCTCCCGGATTGGATAGCTTCATCATTCGGGCTAAACCTTCGTCCGGCGATAGCTCTCACGCGACGCCGCGGCGATACGCGGACCGGAGCGGACGGGAGCGGTTGTCTCCGCGTGCTGCAACGACTCGCACAGGGCGCGGACGGTGCGATGCTGGAAGATCAGCGTCGCGGTAAGGGGCAGCCCTTCACGCTGAGCCCGTGCGGCGATGCGGAAGATCAGCAGCGAATCCGCGCCAAGCTCGAAGATGCTGTCCGTTGTCGAAACCGCAGGCAGTTCCAGAACGTCAGACCAGATTGCGGCAAGCTGCGTCTCCTCCGCTGAGACCGGCGCAGTGAAAGTCTTCTCCGATTTTAACGTCAGCGCATCGCCGGATGAAAGCTGTGGAAGCGCTTTACGGTCCACCTTCCCGTTCGGGGTTCGGGGGATGCGCGGAAGCACCAGCAGGGCAGCGGGAATCATGTACTCCGGCAGGCTGCGCCCAAGAAGCTGTTGGAGTTCCGGGATCAGCGTCGATTCCGCAGGTTGGTCACTTACCGCTTCGACAAAGCCGATGAGGCGCAGCGCGGCGGAGTCTGCAGCCTTCTGCTGGATGACGACGGCCTCACGTACGGCCGGGTGCCTGGTCAACGCGGCCTCGATATCGCCAAGCTCAATGCGATAGCCACGAAGCTTGACCTGGAAATCAGCGCGGCCAAGCAACTCAACGGAGCCGTCGCGATGCCAGCGGGCGAGATCGCCGGTGCGGTAGATGCGCCCCGCACCGAAGGGGTTCGCGAGGAACTTCTCCGCGGTGAGTTCGGAGCGCTTCCAGTAGCCGCGCGCAAGGCCTTCGCCGCCGATGTAAAGCTCGCCTGTGACGCCGATGGGGACGGGGCGCTGCTCCTCATCGAGCACGAAGAAGGTGGTGTTTGCGATGGGCGGCCCGATGTGTAGCGGACCGCTGCCGCGGGTGACGAGCGTTGCTGAAGACCAGATGGTCGTCTCGGTGGGACCGTAGACGTTCCACAGGTCCGGTGTACGCTCCAGCAGGCGCTCGGCAAGATCGCGGGGCAATGCCTCGCCACCGCACAGCGCCTTCAGTGGAAGCGCGCTGGTCCAGCCCGCATCGATGAGAATGCGCCAAAGGCCGGGCGTGGCCTGCAACACGGTGGCGTAGTTCGTCTCCAGCAGACGCAGCAACTGTGCGCCGTCCTGCACCTGATCATCGGTCGCGACGATGAGTTTCGCGCCAGTGATCAGAGGAAGGAACAACTCCAGCGCAGCGATATCGAAGGCCAGCGTGGTGACCGCGATGAAGACGTCATCGGGTGCAAGGCCGGGCTCCCGCTGCATGGAGCGCAGCAGGTTGATGAGCGCGCGATGCTCAATGGCGACGCCCTTCGGCTTGCCGGTGGAGCCGGATGTATAGATCACGTAGGCCAGAGTGTCTGCGCCGATCGTCTGCGGCAGGGCATCCGTGAACTGCGGCTGCGGGCCTGTGACGCGGAGGATCTTCGCGGTGGTGTCGACGTTGGGATCGCGCCCTGCGAGCAGGATGCCGATGCCGGAGTCCTCAATCACCATGGCGAGACGTTCCCGCGGATGCCGCGGGTCCAGCGGCACATACGCGCCGCCGGCCATCATGACCGCAAGCAGGGAGCCGACCATCTCAAGCGAGCGCTCCATGCAGATGCCCACAAGTCCGCCGGGCGTAAGGCCCTCATGCACCAGCCGCCGTGCCAGGATGCTGGCGTATTCGGCGAGATCGGCGTAGCTCCAACTGCGCGGACCGCACTGGATGGCGACGCGGCCGGGTTGCTGTGCGGCGTTGCGCAGGAACGCCGCATGCATCGGCTCAAATGTGCCAAAGTCAGTTACAGTTCTGTTCCACTGGGTCAGAACCTGTTCGCGTTCGGCTGCGGGCAGCAGCGTAAGGTCCTTGATCTTCGTCGCCGCGTCGACAGTCTCGCTGGTAAGCAGCTGAGCCCAGATCTTCATCCATCGATCCAGCGTCTCCGTGTCGAAGAGATCGGTGTTGAAGTCGCAGGCGAACTCAAGGTCGTTGGCGGTCTCAATGACGTTCAGGAATAAGTCGGTGTTGACGAAACGCTTGGCATTCGTCTTGATCTTCGTTTCGAGGCCTTCAAAGCGAACGTTCGCGCCCACCTTCTCCAGATTGAACTGCACTTCGATCAACGGCAGGCGGCCGGGGTCGCGCTCGAACTTCAGCTTCTGGAGCAAACTGCCATACGTGAACTCCTGATGGTCGTAGGCGTCAAGCAACGCGGTGCGTGTGCTGCGCATGTGTTGCGCCGCCGTGGTCTCGTCCGTCAACTCGCTGAGCATGGGTAGAAAGTGTACGCAGTGACCGACCAGGCTTGCGTCATCGAGCAGCGACTGTCCAGCAGTGGAGATGCCGACGACAACCTCATCCTGCCGGCTCAGACGGTGCATCAGAATTTGGAACGACGAGAGCAGCGTGACATACAGCGTGCAGCCGTTCTTCGCGCTCAGCTTCTTCAGGTCAGCGCAGAGTGCGGAGCCGAGAGAGCCCTCGAACGTCGAGCCGTTATAGGTCTTCTGCACCGGGCGCGGCCGGTCGGTCGGAAGATCCAGCCGCGGGTTGCGGCCTTCGAACTTGGCGGTCCAGAAGCGAACGTTATCGGCAAACTCACCAGCCTCATTGCGGCGGTTCTCGCGCACGGCATAGCTGCTGAAGGGAAGCAGCGGTGCAAGCTCAGTGAGTGCGGCGGCCCCGCGGCTATAGACCTTGCCCACCTCTTCAAGCAACTGGTTCGCGGACCAGCCATCGAGCACGATGTGATGCGCCGTGACCAGCAACACGGCATCGAACGCGCCGGTGGTAAAGCAGATGGAGCGAAGCAGCGGGCCCAGATGAAGGTTGAATGCCGTGCGTGCCTCAAGAGCGATGCGCTCGTCAATCAGCAGGGCCTGTGTCTCGGCGTTCTCATGGCTCAGGTCGATAAAGTCAGTCTGGCCGCGGAAGACGGGGTCAAAGCAGAGCGCCTCACCATCCTCGCAGACGGTGCTGCGCAACCCATCGTGGCGCGCAACAACCGCGTCGAGCGCGAAGCTCAGGTCGGCCTGCCGCACAGGCCCATGCAGACGCAGCGTCAACGATTCATTAAACGCACAGTTGGCCTCGTCGCTCAACGCGGCGGCCAGGAAGACCTCACGTTGCGGCTCGGTGAGCGGCACCCGGCTTGGGTTCTCAGGGAGCGCAAACGGATGCAACTTGGGCTCGCGGCTGGACGCGGTTTGCGGCACGGGCACTGTAGTCCCGGACTCCTGCGGCAGCGCCTTCGCCTCCTGCATCTCCAGGATGGTCTCGCGGAAGGCCGTTTCGATTGCATCGAGATCGGTTTGCGTGTGGGCCGTCGTCAGGAAGCAGGGGTAACCCTCCTGGATGTGAATCCCCTTGGCCCGCATGGCGTAGTAGAACAGGCTCCCGAGCCGCGCATCATGCGGGAAGGTGAAGTAGAACCAGGATGCGAAGTGATGCACGCGGGTGCGCAGGCCGCGCTCCGCGAAGAAGCGGTCCAGTGAGTCGGCGAGCTTCGCGGTCTTTGCGTTCAGCTCCGCTTGCAGATGTGGGCCAGCCTGCTTCAGATGCAGCAGCACGGATCGGGCCGCGGCCATCGCAAGCGGATGCCGCACGAAGGTCCCAGCGAAAAACGTCACGCCCACCTCGGGCCCGGAGGCATCGCCGTACTGCCATGCGCCGCCGTCCAGCGCGTCCAGGTACATGGCCTTGCCGGACAGTACGCCGATGGGATGACCTCCGCCGATCACCTTGCCATACGTGCACATATCGGCACGTATTCCAAGCATCTGTTGCACTCCGCCCGGCGCCAGGCGAAAGCCAGTCACCACCTCATCCAGGATGAACGCGATACCCTGTTGCTCGGTCACCGTGCGGATGCCGCGGATAAAGTCCATGGGCTGCAGGCCCGGGTTGCGCGTTTGCACGGGCTCTACCAGCACCGCCGCGATCTCCTGCGCGTTGGCGCGGATGTACTCAAGCGAGGCATCTGTGCCGTATTCAAGCACAATTACATTGGTGGTATTTGCCAGCGGAATTCCCGGTGCAACCGGTGCGCTGCCACGCGGCGTATTGCGGATCAGCACTTCATCGAAGGTGCCGTGATAATCGCCGGCAAAGTAGACCAGCTTGTCGCGTCCGGTGATGGTGCGCGCCACGCGGATCGCCGCCATCACTGCCTCGGATCCGGTGTTGCAGAACGTGACCCGCTCATTGCCGGTGAGCTCGCAGATCAATGCGGCAACTTCGCCCGCAAGCGCGGTCTGCGGACCAATGGCGACGCCGCGATCAAGCTGCTCTTTCGCCGCCGCGACCACGAACTCCGGCGAGTGCCCAAACATGATGCAGCCATACCCGTTGACGATGTCGATGTACTCATTGCCATCGACGTCCCAGATGCGCGAGCCCTTGGCGCGATCCGTAACCAGCGGATACACCATCTCCTTCCACTGCGGGCGAAAGCCTGCAACGGCGCGGGGATCGGCAAGCTGACCACGCGAGGCCTGGGTCATGCGTTTGGAGGTCGGCGTACGTTCCTCGTACGTCGCGATGAGTCGTTCGATATAGCGCTTCTGGTCGTCATCGAGCTCATGCTGAGCCTTCGCCTGAATGGGGCGAAAGGATCCGTGCTTCACGTCGGCGTTGGCGGCGATTGGAGGAGCAAGAGTGGGCTTTGCTGTCGCAGGTATTTGTGCCGGAACCTGTTGCATACCGGACATGCCGGCCGCGGCGCGCAGCGTTGCCACCTGCTGCGCGAACATCTCAGACATTGCCGCAAGCTGATCTGCGAGAAGGCGCTCGATGCCCTGACCTGACGAAGGGACAGCCACCGGCTGAGCGGGCGCAGCAGCCACGGCAGCGGGTGCGGCGAAGCTCTCCACCGGCAGCACCTCATCCAGATGACCAGCGAGGCCGGAGACCGTCGAATACTGCTCCATCACCTGACGGAAGGTCAGCTTGACGCCGAAGGCGCGGTTCAGCGACTGCGTGGCCTGGGTCAAAAAGAGCGAGTCGAAGCCGAGCTCAAGGAACTCGTGATCATACTCAGCGGATGTCGTTTCAATGCCGCTCAGTTCGGTGAAGATCTCGGCGATCTTAACTTGCAGGCGGTCGCGACGGGGTGCGGCCTGCGTGGTCGTGGGTGTGGCGGTCATAGCGGGTATCTCATGGGAAGTGGAGGTGCTGGTGCTGCTTGCAGCGAACTCGAATTCTTCAGCGATTGGCCCGCGAGCGGGCGGCTCAATCCAATGCAACTTGCGTTCAAACGGGTACGTTGGAAGGGAGATGCGGCGCGCATTCCTTGCCGCAAAACGTGTCGTCCAATCGACAGCAACACCTTCCATCCAGAGGGTGGCCAGCACGTGCCGGAGGGACCTGGTTTCGGATGCATCGCGAGCGAGAGGCATCGATGCGTGTGCGGTGAAGCTTCTCTCGCCAGTCCTGCGCTGGTGCAGGGCCAGCGCGGTGAGCGCCTCGCCCGGGCCAATCTCAAGCAACACATCAATGCCTTGCTGGGTCAGCGTTCCGATGGCCTCGCCAAAGCGAACCGGAAGGATAATCTGTTCGGCCCAATACCGCGGGCTGGTCGCCTGCTCCGGCGTAATCCATGTGCCCGTGACGCTGGAAACGAAGGGCATGCTCGGCGGCTGAAGCGCGAGCTTGCTGAGCTCAGCCTCAAAGGGAGCGACCATCGGCTGCATCATCGCGGAGTGGAAGGCGTGCGAGGTGCGCAGGCGGCGGAACGAAACGGCGTCGGCGGTCAGTGCAGCCTCAACCGACTCAATAGCCGCGAAGGAGCCGGAGAGCACACTCGCGCGCGGCGAATTGAAGGCCGCGACAGACACACCTTGAAGCAGATAAGGCGCAAGCGCCTTCTCATCGAGCGCCACGGACGTCATCGCGCCGGGCTCCATCGCGTCCATCATGCGGCCGCGCAGGCAGACCGTTGCAAGCGCCTGCTCCCATGTCAACACGCCCGCCATTGTTGCCGCAACGTACTCGCCCAGGCTGTGTCCGACGACTGCCTCGGCCGCAACTCCCCAGGACTGCCACAGGCGCACCAGCGCAAGTTCGGTGATGAAGATGGCCGGCTGTGCGTAGCGTGTGGCCTGCAGCTTGGTCGTTGCGGACTCATCCTCCGCGCCGAAGAGTAGCGTGCGAAGGTCCAGCCCAAGCGGCTCCCTTGCAAGTTCGCAGCATGCATCGACGACCTCGCGATACACCGGCTCGGCTGCATACAACGCACGCCCCATGCCCACAAACTGCGATCCTTGTCCAGAGAACTGGAATGCCATGCGCCTCTGCGCGGCACGCTTACTGGACTGCACTGGGTTCGCTGCCTTCAGCGTCGCAATCGCCTCGTCAACAGACTTTGCGGCGAACGCGAAACGGCACACCATCGCTCGGCGGCCGCAGGCCAGCGTGTAGGCCACGTCAGCCAGGTCGATACCGGGAGAAGATTGCAGGAACGCTGCCAGATTGGCGATGGCAGCGGTCAGCGCGGTGGACGATCGGGCAGAAAGACAAAGCGTCTGTTCCTCGCTTGAGCGGGCGCGAGGCCCAGCAGCAGGCCGTTCCTCAAGCACGATGTGCGCGTTCACCCCACCGACCCCGAAGGCGCTGACCCCCGCGCGCAGCGGGCCTTGCGCCACCCACGGCGAGGTCTCTCTGGTGATGTAAAACGGGGTTTCTGCAAAGTCGATGTTTGGATTCGGCGCATCGAAGTGAGCAAGCGCGGGGAGGGTTCGGTGCTGGATGGAGAGCGCCGTCTTGATGACCCCGGTAACCCCAGCCGCGCTGTCCAAATGACCGACGTTGCCCTTCGCCGTGCCCAGCGAGCAGAAGCCGGTACGGTCCGTGCTTGCGCGAAACGTCTTCGTCAACGCGGCCACTTCAATCGGATCGCCGAGCGGCGTTGCGGTGCCATGCGCTTCAATGTAAGTGATGGTCGCAGGGGCGACGCCGGCCATGGCCTGCGCCGCCGCAATCACGCGTGACTGACCATCGATGCCCGGCGCCATGTATCCGGCCTTTGCCGATCCATCATTGTTGACGGCGAAGCCGCGAATCACGGCCGCGATATGGTCGCCATCGCGGACCGCATCTTCAAGCCGCTTCAGCAGCACCACGCCAACGCCGTGGCCGAACACGGTGCCCGAGGCCTGCGCGTCAAACGGTCTGCAGGTGCCGTCGCCGGAAGCAAGGCCACCCTCCTGGTACATGTGCCCGCGATGCTGTGGGAAGGTAACGGACACGCCGCCCGCAAGCGCCATCTCGCAGGTGTAGTTCATCAACGCCTGGCTGGCTTGGCAGATCGCAACCAGCGAAGTGGCGCATGCGCTCTGCACGCTGACCACCGGGCCGCGCAGATTCAACTTGTACGCGGCGCGCGTGGTCAGAAAGTCCTTGTCGTTGCCCAGGAAGGTCGCGAACTCGCCCACCTGGTAATTCGCAGTCAACTCCTCCACTGCAGCGCGATCCTGCAATACGTTCGCCATCAGGTACGTATTCAGGCTGCAACCGGCGAACAGGCCAATCTCGCCGGGGTAGTCGTGCGAAACATAGCCCGCATCCTCCAGCGCATTGGAGCACGCCTCAAGAAACAGCCGATGCTGCGGGTCCATGCGCTCCGCCTCGCGTGGCGTGATGCCGAAGAACTCGGCATCGAACATCCCCACGTCCTCCAGAACGCCGCGCGCGCCCACGTAGTCGGCGGTCTGCGCTGCGGTTGGCTCCTGTCCAAAACGCGTGATCGAGTCTCTGCCCGCAAGCAGATTCTCCCAGAATGTTGCGATGTCCGGCGCGCCCGGAAAGCGGCCCGACATCCCGATGATGGCGATGCCGTCCAACGCGGGCTGTTCCTGCTCTTCCGTGTTCAACGTAAGGTCGTTCATCGCGTCCCGCTCCTCGCCGCCTTCATGCGGGCAAATGCGTCGCGCTGCCGGCGAGCATTGTCGTGTGCCATATCTGTAACAGTGGGTGCACTCACCGAGCCTTCGTTCAATCGCGCTGCAAGCGACCGAACGGTCGTGGACTCAAAGAACCAGGTGATGGGGATCGTCCGTCCAAGCTCCTGTTGCAGCGCGTTGCGAACCGCAATCAGCAGAAGCGACGTCCCGCCCACATCGAAGAAGTTGTCCGTGACTCTGAAGCTCTCCGAGCCCAGCGCACGCTGCCACGCCCTGGCCACCTTCTCCTCCATCGCGGAGGCAAAGGAGGCTGCAATCTTCGCGGTCGCAGCAACAGGGGAGGGAAGTGCGGCGCGATCGATCTTGCCGTTGCCTGTCATGGGGAGCGCAGTCAGCCGCGTGTAAAAGGCGGGCCGCATCTGCGCAGGCAGGTGCCCGGCCAGAAATTCGCTCAGCACCTTCGTCTCCACTGCTTCAGACGAGACAAAGTAAGCGGCCAGCCGTTGCGGGCCATCCCCGTCCGCATGGGTCGCAACGCAGGCCTGTGCGATGCCGGGGAACGTCATCAACGCAGCTTCAATCTCACCCAGCTCAATGCGGAAGCCGTTGATCTTCACCTGCCGGTCAGCGCGTCCCAGGTACACCAGTTCCCCATCCGCACGACGCCTCGCAAGATCGCCCGAGCGGTACAGCCGTGCGCTCTCACCGCCGAACGTGTCCGCGACGAAGCGCTCCGCCGTCAACTCCGCGCGATGCAGGTAACCCAGCGCAACACCCGCGCCGCCAATGCACATCTCGCCGGTCTCACCCTCCGCCACCGGCCGCAACTGCTCATCCAGCAGATGAATCTGCAGGTCCGGAATCGGTTCGCCGATGAGGCTGTCCGTCTCCCCCTCTGCATCGGCCGCGGTGATGCGACGGTAGGTCACATGCACGGTCGTCTCGGTGATGCCGTACATGTTGATGATCTCGGGCGCCGCATCGCCGTGCCGCTCAAACCAGGGCAGCAGCGAGCGCAGGTTCAACGCCTCGCCGCCCAGGACAATCGTCCGCAGGCTCAACGGAAGCCGCGGCCCACGCCCGTCCGCCTGGATCAACAGCGAAAGCGCTGACGGCGTCTGGTTCAGCACGGTCACGCGCTCCTCCGCCAGCAGCGCATAAAACTCCTCGGGCGACCGGCTCACCTCAAACGGCACCAGCACCAACCGGCCTCCGTGCAGCAGGCAGCCCCACATCTCCCACACGGAAAAATCAAACGCGAACGAGTGGAACATGGTCCACACATCCTGCTCGTTGAACTGGAACCACGCCTCAGTCTGGCTCAGCAGCCGTGTCACATTGCGGTGCGAGACCATCACCCCCTTAGGCCGGCCCGTCGAACCTGACGTATAGATGACATACGCAAGATCATCCGCCGCGCCCATGTAAGGCTTCGTCACGGAAGCCTCCACAAGCTCCTCCACCAGCAGCGGAACGACTCCCGCATCACCCAACCGCTGACTCAACAGGCCACTCGTTACCATCGCCGCCGGCCGCGCATCGCCCAGTGTCTCCTGCACTCGAGCCTGCGGGTAAGAGGCATCGATCGGCAGATACGCTGCCCCCGCCTGGATCACCCCCAGCATCGCCGCCACCAGATCGATCGATCGCTCCAGATAAATCGCAACGAGGTCCCCCGGCCGCACCCCCCGCGCATAAAGCCCCGCAGCCACCTGCCCAGCCCGCACATGCAGCTCCGCATACGTAACCGAGTCCGCCCCAAGCGAGACCGCCGTCCGCTGTCCAAACCGTTCGCACACCTCTGCGAACAGCGATCCCAGCGTAACCTCGTTCATCCTGCTTGCTTCCTGTCCGGCTGCTTTGGAGATGGTGTCTATCATTGCTCTGGGTCACCGTTGCTGCTGTCAACTGCGTTCGTTGATGTCATACGGCCGCGCGCTCAAGCCATATCCCTCACGATTCAGATTCGCACTCCGAAAGCCCTCCGGGCCATTCCTCTTGCGTGGTAGCTCGTTGCTTCATCTCCGGCTAAAGCGCCCTGCGAAGCAGGTAGTCCACGCCCAGAAATCCCAGGAACGCGGCCGTCAACTTCAGGTCCTGCCACAGCGGCTTCACGCCCTCGCGCGTCGCGCCAAACTGCGTCACCAGATACAGCGGAAAGTCTCCAGCGGCCACGGCAATCACCGCTCCCAGCAGCCCATAAAAATGCCAGCCCAGCGGAATTCCCACCAGCATCGCCACGCAGTACGCCGCGTTGCCCACGGCGTTGTAGGTGCTCTTGCCGAGCGAAAACAGAACCGGACTCGTGGTCGTGTACAGCAGCGTATGCCATAGTCCCAGTGCCAGAATCGGAATCATCCACGCCCCGTACGCATAGCGTGCCGGGTACAGCTTCAGGATGACGAGGTTACCCCAGATTACCATTGCGCTCAGCAGAAACGCACCCAGCAGCAACACGTAAAACCGGTACCGCAGATACTGTTCCCGAAACTCGACACGCGGCAGATGAATAATCTTCGCCACAAACGGATATCCCACCCGCTGCGCAAACGCATTGATGATCGACCGCGGAATATCTGAGATTTGAAACGCGATCCCGTACATCCCCAGCACCGTCATCGTCACCAGCTTGCCCAGGATCAGCCGGTCCGCCTGCGAGGCAAAAAAGAAAAACGCCGTCCCCAGAAAAATCCACTTCCCAAAGCCCACAATCTCCGCAATCGATTCCCGATCCCAGCAGAAGCGGCTCCGCCCACCCGGCACCACACGCCGATTATGGCTCAGTGCCAGCCGGTACACATTCGAAACCAGATTCCCCACCACCAGCGCCCACACACTCGGCCACAGGTATGCGCAGCCCACCGTCACCAGCAGCGCCAGAATCTGCTGGCTGAAGTCCAGCGCAAACAGCCGCTTCACCCCCATGTGCCGTGAAAGCGAAAGCAGCCCCGTGCTGCACAGCGCCGTAATAATCGAGCTCAGCGCCAGCACCGGAAGCACATACAGCAGCGCCGGATCGTGATAAAAATGGCTCGCCGGCCACGCCAGCACGCAGGCAAACGCCCAGATCGCCGCCCCGCGAATCGCCTGCAGCGTCCATGCCGTATTCAAAAACAGCGGCTCATCCCCGCGCTTGCTCTGCACAATGCTCTGGTTCAACCCCAGATCGGAGAGCAGCGTCATCCCGACGATCAGCGTCGTCACCAGCGCCATCTCGCCAAACGCCGCCGGCAGCAGCAGCCGCGTCAGCACCAGACTGTTCACCACCCGCAGCGCCTGCCCGGACCCATACGAAAGCACCGTCCACAACGTCGCGGACAGCGCCTTGCTCTCCAGCGCCCCCCTGTCGAACGCCTGCCCGAACGAGACCGGCTCCGCCACCGGCACCTCCAGCCCCGGCCCCTCCAGCGGCTCAGCCACCGCTGCCGGCGCAGACTCGAACTCGACCGCCTCCGCCAGCGTCTCTTCCATGGACTTGAAATCCTCTCTGTCACCGAACCGCATGGCAGCCCGGAACAGACGCGGACGCACACACACAGATCGATCCTCGGACTTATCGGCCGCTCAGCCCATTCCAACTAAGTTGTAGCAGACCCAACTCAGTCGCACGCCGCGCACAGCCCATACACAAAAAACTCATGCCCCGTCGTCCGAAAGCCCCTCGGAACCATCGGCTTGATCTCCACCGCGCAGCCCTCCAGCTCAAACAGCTTGCCGCACCGGTTGCATTGGAAGTGGTGATGATGCTCCTTGCCCGCCACCTCATACCGCGTCGTGTCGCCCGGGATTCCCACTGGGGTCAGCCACTTCTCCTCCAGCAGCAGGTTGATGTTCCGGTACACCGTTGCGATGCTCAGCCCGTCCACCCGCTCCTGCGCCAGGTGCCGCGCCTCCTCATGCGAAAGCGGCCGGTTCGCCGTTGAAAAGGCCTCTCGAATCGCATCCTTCTGCTTCGTGTTCCGTGTCTGAATCGCCATCGCCTCGCTCACACCCGAGTCTATGGTCTTCGCCCGCATTGCTCAAGCCGCCACCTCTTTCCTTGCTATTGCGAACGAATAGGCGATAGCCTGAAACTAACGCGCGTCTCCCGCGTCAACCTTATATCCGGCAGTTCCCGTACAACATCACACCAGGAAGTCCACCCCAACGATGATCTCGCCCCAGCGAATCCGGACACGCCACACCTCAGTCCTCCGAGCCCCCATGCTCCAGGCTCCGTGGCTCAGAATCCTGATCGCGACCGTCTGCATCCTGCTGGTCCTCATCGTCGGCGCCGCGCACATGCTGCACGCCCACCCGGCCGGTTCGCCGCCGGAGGCAGGCTGCTCCCTCTGCGTCGTCGCCCACCTCTCCGCGTCGCCCGCACCCTTCATCGCCGGCCCGGCCATCTCCGCGGAGCTCCGCGCCCTCCCGCCGCCCGAGCCCACCCACACCGCCGACTCTGCGTCCATCCTCGCCTTCACCATCCGGCCTCCGCCTGCCCTGTAACCCACGCCTGCAGTCCCGTTTCAACCGCGTGCCACAGTTACAGGAGGTCCACATCATGCGCATCCAAGCGCTTCCCCGCACCCTCTCCCTTCTGGCGATGCTCGTCCTCGCCCTCCCCTTCCTCTCTGCCCCCGCAACCGCCCGAGCCCAATCCGGCTCCAACTCCGGCACCATCCTCGGCCTTGTCACCGACCCCACCGGCGCCCTCGTCCCCAACGCCACCGTCACCATCCTCAACCCCGTTACCCGCTACACCCGCACCGCCACCACGGACGCCGCCGGCCATTACGAGTTCAAGAATCTCCCCTTCAACTCCTACCACCTCGCCATCACCGACTCCGGCTTCAGCCCCTTCTCGACCGACGTCACCGTCCGCTCCTCCGTCGCCCAGACCCTCACCAACATGCTGCAAGTCGCCGCCAGCAGCTCCGAGGTTACCGTCACCGCCTCCGACAACCTCGTTGACGATACCGGCCTCCGCACCTCCATCGACCACGGCGACTTTGACAAGCTCCCCATGGAGTCCGAGTCCTCCGGCCTCAGCTCCCTCGTCACCGCCACCACCCCCGGCATCGCCGCAGACTCCAACGGCCAGCTCCACGGCCTCGGCGACCACGCCTCCAACACCTTCTCCGTAGACGGCCAGCAGATCTCCGACCAGCAAAGCAAAGTCTTCTCCAACCAGCTCCCGTCCAACGCCGTCCAGTCCATCTCCGTCATTGAAGGCGCGCCACCAGCCGAGTACGGCGGCAAGACCTCCCTCATCATCCAGGTCACCACCCGCTCCGGCCTCGGCGTCACGAAGCCCACCGGCTCCATCTCCACCTCCTTCGGCACCTTCGGCGCAGCCACCGCCTCGTTCGATCTCGCCTACGGCGGCAAAAACTTCGGCAACTTCTTTGAACTCGACGGCCTCAACACCGGCCGCTTCCTCGACGCCCCTGAATTCTCCGTCTTCCACGACAAGGGCAACGAGCAGAACGTCTTCGACCGCATCGACCGCAACCTCTCCCAGAAAGACTCCATCCACCTCAACTTCAACTACAGCCGCTCCTGGTTCCAGACCCCCAACACCTACGACAATCTCAACGTTCAGAACGTCGTCTCCGCCGGCACCACCGCCACCCCGGTCTTCGCCAACGTCGGCAACGCAGACCAGCGCAGCAAAATCCAGACCTTCGACATCGCCCCCACCTACACCCGCGTCGTCAACCAGTACAGCGTCTTCAACTTCGGCCCATACATCCGCAAGGACACGTACAACTACTACGGCTCCAACAACCCCCTCGCCGATCTCGGCCCTGCCAACCTCCAGACCAGCTCCATCTCGCAGGCCCGCACCCTCACCAACGCCGGCGTCCACACGGACTTCTCCTACGTCCGCGGCATCAACAACATCAAAATCGGCACCAACTACTCCCAGACCTTCCTCCGCGAAAACGATTCCCTCGCCGTCGTCGACCCCACTTACAACGCTCCCTGCGTCGATGCCACCGGCACCCCCATCGCAGGCTACGCCGGCGCCGGCCAGTGCGTCGGCCTCAACTCCGCCAATCCCAACTACCTCCCCGTCCTCGCCCCCTATGACCTCACCCGTGGCGGAGCCTTCTACGCCTACCACGGCCAGACCGACGTCAAGGAACTCGCCCTCTACGTCCAGGACCAGATCAAAACCGGCGACTGGCTCTTCAACGTAGGCATCCGCGGCGACCTCTATAACGGCCTTGCCATCGCCCGCCAGGTCGAGCCCCGCCTCGGCCTCTCGTACACCGTCAAGCGCACCGGCACCGTCCTCCGCGCCTCCTACGCCCGCACCCTGGAATCTCCCTTCAACGAAAACCTCGTCCTCTCCTCGCAGGGCTGCTCCAACGCCGTCCTCAGCCCCCTCCTCGCCTGCTCCCCCGGCGTCGGCGGCACGCTGGAGCCCGGCTTCCGCAACGAATTCCACGCCGGATTCGAGCAGTCCGTCTCCAAAAACTTCGTCCTCTCCGGCGATTACATCTGGAAGTACACCCATAACGCCTTCGACTTCTCCGTCCTCGGCAACACCCCCATCACCTTCCCCATCGATTGGCACAACGCCAAGGTCCCCGGCTTCGCCCTCCGCGCCGACGTCCCCAACCTCCACAACATCTCCGCTTACGTCGTCATGAGCTCCGTCGCCGCCCGCTTCTTTCCCCAGCAGGTTGCTGGAGCCGGTGCCACCGTCGGCCAGTCTGGCCTCCCCTTCCGCATTGACCACGACGAGCGCTTCAACCAGACCACCCACATCCAGTACCAGCTCCCCACCGCCAAAAACCTCCGCTTCCTCCGCCAGACCCCCTGGCTCGCCCTCAACTGGCATTACGACTCCGGCCTCACCGCCGGCTCCGTCCCCTGCTACAACACCCTCACCAACGACCCCAACTCTGCCTGCGACGGCACCAGCACCACCCTCAACGGCCAACCCGCAATCGACCTCTCCAGCCTCACCCCGGACCAGCAGGCCCAGGCCGGCCTCACCTGCAACGGCGTCAAAGCCACTCCCTTCGCCGGGCTCCCCAGCACCTGCCTCGCCTCCCAGCTCACCTCAAACCTCGTCAACATCCCCGCCATCAACACCGGCGACAACGACAAGAACCCCCCACGCATCGCCCACCGCAACGTTTTCGACGCCAGCATCGGCGAGGACAACCTCTTCGGCGGCGACCAGTACAAGTGGAGCCTCCGCCTGACGGGCGTCAACCTGGCCAACAAGTACGCGCTGTACAACTTCCTCTCCACCTTCTCAGGCACCCACTTCCTCACTCCTCGCTCCCTCAACGCCGAACTAGGCTTCCACTTCTAACCAGCCGTTACCGAAACGCGAAGCGTCCAGCACCGTGCGAAGCACCGCCCGCCCGGCGTCAGGGCGCTGTTGCTTTCGCCTCTTAAAACAGTTGTCATCCTTCCGCAAAGCGGGAGGACCTGCTCTTGCCTCTTGCCGTTGCCTGTTCTGGGTGCCCCATCCTTTTTCGCAGCTTCATCGCGAAATAGGGTGGGGTATCGAGCCAAAGGCTCGACCGCTTCTAAATTCAACCCTAAGCAACATGCCCAGGTGCCCCATTCATCGCAGCTTCATCGCGATGAGTGGGACGTAACTTCTCAACCTGCCCCGATTGGTGCTCCATCCTGTTTCGCAGCTTCACCGCGAAACAGGGTTAGGGTATCGAGCAAAGCCCGACCGTTCCTAATCTCAACCCGCCGTAGCACTCTGGGTGCCCCATTCATCGCAGTCTCATCGCGATGAGTGGGACGTAAAATCTCAACTAACCCTTGATCGCTTTACCAAGTCACCACCCCCACACGCTGTAACCTATCCACAACACCCATGCAAAAAACCATCATCAGCGCACCATTCTCCATCCTCTGCGCCGTATGGTTTTCGGCTGTCGCAGCTCAAGCCCAGGCTCCAACCACACCCCCCGCACCCGTCACTGAAACCATCACCGTCACCGCCACCCGCTCCCAAATCCCCATCGCCGGAACCGCCAAAACCGTCCAAACCCTTGATTCCAAACAGCTCCACGACTACCCCGCCCCGGTCCTCGACGACACCCTCCGCCAGCACGCCGGCTTCGAGCTCTTCCGCCGCTCCAGCTCCCGCGCCACCAACCCCACCAGCCAGGGCATCTCTCTCCGCGGCCTCGGCTCCACCGCCGTCTCCCGCACCCTCGTCCTTCAGGACGGCGCACCCCTCAACGACCCCTTCGGCGGCTGGATCCACTGGAACGAATCTCCACCATCCACCCTGGAATCCATCACCTTCGTGACCGGAGGAGGCTCCGACCTCTACGGCTCCAGCGCCCTCGGCGGCGTCATCGACATCCTCCCCGCCCCCGTAACTCCCTCATTCTTCGAGGCCACCGCGCAAGGCGGCTCCCAGGACACCTCCCAACTCGAGTTCCGCGCCGACCGCCGCCTGAAGTTTCTGGACTCCCAGTTCGCCGCCGACCAGCTCCGCACCGCCGGCTACGTCATCGTCGCCCCCCAGTTCGCCGGCCCCGTCGACGTCCCCGACAACGTCCACTCCCAGTCCCTCCACACCGAACTCGGCCGCCGCGCCTTCCCCACCACCCGCTTCTTCACCACAGGAAATTTCTTCAACGAAGCCCGCGGCAACGGCACCCCCGCCCAGACCAACGCCACCCGCCTCTGGCGTTACCTCGCCGGATACGACACCCCCGAATCCTCCCCCATCGCCGCCCGGCTCCGCCTCTTCGGCTCGGATCAAGGCTACCGCCAGAGCTTCTCCGCCATCTCCACCACCCGCGCCACAGAATCCCTCACGCGTAACCAGCGCGTCCGCACCCAGGAACTCGGCGCCACCGCCGACGCCAGCCTCCACCGCACGCACTTCGCCCTCGTCACCGGCGCAGATGTCCGCGACATCCGTGGCCAGGACAATGAAGCCCCCATCTCCGCAGGCAGACCCAATGGCCTCCAGGCCATCACCGCCCGACAGCGTTATACCGGCGGCTTCGGGGAGCTCCTCGCCGAACGCTCCGGCTGGTCGGGAGCCGCCAGCCTCCGCATCGACGCCGCCCAGAATCTCGACACCCTCCAAACCACCCGCACCGCCACCGCAACCACCCAAACCGCTCCCCCAAACCGTACCGAGTATGTCCTCAGCCCGCGCCTCGGCCTCGTCCGCCAGCTTGGCCCTCACGCCAGCCTCCACGCCTCCGCCTTCCGCGCCTTTCGCTCCCCCACCATGAACGAGCTCTACCGCACCGGCCAGGTCGGCCAGGAAACTACCCTTGCCAACCCCGCCCTCAAATCCGAACGCGCCACTGGAGCAGAAGCCGGAGCCGAGTTTTTAGCACCGAAATCCACCACCATCCACGCCACCTACTTCTGGACCGAAATCAATCGTCCAGTATCAGCAGTCCTCATCAGCCAAACCGCCACCACCATCACGGACCAGCGCCAGAACCTCGGCCAGATCCGCTCCCGCGGCGTCGAGCTCTCCGCCGATATCTTCCGCGGCCATCCCCTCTGGTTCTCCACCGGATACCAGTTCGCCAACGCCACCGTCACCAGCTTCTCCGCGCAACCCGCCTACGTCGGCAACCGCATCCCCCAGGTCCCCCGCCACTCCGTCACCGCCCAGCTCCACGCCTCTACCCCCCGCCTCGGCGAAGCCACTCTCGCCCTCCGCGCCAGTAGCTCCGCCTTTGACGACTCCGCCAACACCTTCCTCCTTCGCCGCTTCGTCACCCTCGACCTCTCCGCCCGCCGCCCCCTCACCCACCGCCTGGACGCCTTCGTCCTCATCCAGAACCTCCTCAACCAGCGCCCGGACGTCTCACGCACCCCCATCCTCACCCTCGGCAGCGGCACCTTCGCTGAAGCCGGCCTCCGCCTCCACCTCACCCCCGCCCCTAACTAGCTTTCAGCTAAGGCTGTCATCCTTCCGCGAAGCGGGAGGACCTACTGTCCATCACCCCGGAAAAAGTGCGTCCGCCGGTGAGGCTATCTCCCTTCGAATGAATACTTTGCAGTCACCCCTTATTGAAAACAGAGACTTTACCTCGCCAAAACGTCCAAGTCCACCCCTAACCCCAATGTTTCGAGGACTTTACACAAGTTAGGGAAGGTGTGGGGTATCCTCAAGCCATGCCAAACCCGGCCATCCTCGTCCTCAACAGCGGCTCCTCCTCCATCAAATTCTCCCTCTTCGAATCCCTTAACCCCATCCACGAAGGCGAACAAACCGGCGCCTCAGACCTCAAGCAAACCGTGGATAAGATCCTCGCGTCCATCCCCCAACCCATCGCCGCCATCGGCTACCGCGTCGTCCACCCCGGCCCCAACCTCACCGACCACTGCCTCATCACCCCCGCGGTCCTAGCCGACCTCGACGCCGCCATCGCCTTCGCCCCCCTCCACGACCCCTCCGTTCTCACCGTCATCCGCGAGTGCCAGTCCCGCTTCCCCTCCATCCCCCACTACGCCTGCTTCGACACCGTCTTCCACCAGACCCTCCCGCCCGAAGCCTCCACCTATCCCATCCCCGAGCGCTACCGCGCCCTCGGCGTCCGCCGCTACGGCTTCCACGGCCTCTCCTGCGAGTCCATCCTCGCCCAGCTCAACCCCATCCCGCACCGCCTCGTCATCGCCCACCTCGGCAGCGGGTGCAGCGTCACGGCCGTCCTGGACGGTCGCTCGGTGGACACCAGCATGGGCCTCACCCCGACGGGAGGAGTCGTCATGGGCACCCGCCCCGGCGACCTCGACCCCGGCCTCCTCCTCTACCTCCTCCGCCAGCAGACCCCCTCCGATGCTGACGGGGATGCCACCCCCTCCATAAACACCTTGGAAAAACTGCTGAATCACGACTCCGGTCTCATCGCCCTCTCCGGCCAGCCCAACGACATGAAGGCCATCCGCGCCGCAGCCTCAGCCGGTGACGAGCAAGCCCTCTTGGCCCTGAAGGTCTTCACCCGCAGCATCACCAAGGCCATCGGCTCCTACGCCTGGCTCCTCGGCGGCCTGGACCTCCTCGTCTTCACCGGCGGCATCGGCGAGCACGACTCCCACACCCGCGCCGAAGTCCTCGCCAACACCCCCGAAGTCCCCGTCCAGACTCTCCCCGCCCAGGAGAACCTGACCATCGCCCGCCACGTCACCCGAATGATGAGCTAGTTGCCGGGATGGTAGGTCTTCTCCGTATGTCCTGCTAACTGCTCCGGATAGAAGTACACCTCACGCAGATCCCCACTGGCGTACCGCCCCGCCTCATCGTTGAAGTGTGCATTACCCGGATGCCCACTCTCCCCACCCGCCGTCACCGCCCGTGCCCTAACCTTGTCGCCAAATTCCACGACCGCCACGAAGCTGTTGCCGCTGGTGCCGTACCACTTTTTTGTGGATGGATATGGTCGCGCGGCAAACGACGCGAGCGATCCCCACAGTGAAGACACGAACGGCACCGGAATGCTCGCACCGGCATCATTGAACGGCTGTGCGATATCCCCCGTCAGCCGCTGGAACCGGTTAATCATTCCCCACGGCGTCTTCCAGCTCCCAAACTGCCCCTGCAGCAGGTCCGCGGCTGCCGAGAGCGCCAGCAGCTTTGTCTCTGCCGGCACCCGTTGATCTATAAACTCCTCATTCAACATCCCGGATGCACGAGCGCCACCGGCCGCATCGGTTTTCCGCAGCGTCTCCCCCCAGTAAACCGCCAGCGTTGTAGCCACGGAGTCCGCCCCCCACCGAAAGTCCCACCCCCGCAGCACCGCGATCGGCTCCGCGAGCTTCGTCTTCGCGGTGCCTGCCGGCAGTGCGTCATACGCCTTCACCAGCCCTGGAATGGTCGTGGCAAACCAGGGCAGGTAGCTGTCATACGCCGCCGCCCGCAGCGAGTCCAGCGTGAAGTCCTTCTTCCCCGTCAGCACCCGCGTCGCATGAACTCCACGCGCCGTCTCGATCCCTTGCTCCACATAAGCCGGGTAGTCCACCTTCTTCAACGAGCTCGCCCCCGCCCCATTCCACGGCGAGTCGTTCACATTGAACAGCCACCCGCTCGCCGGATTCTTCAACTGCGGAATCTCCTCGAGCCGTAGCAGCCCCTTCCAGTCTGTCGCCGGATCGCTTCCATCCACCGGCTTCGTAAAGTCGAACCGCGTATCCCGCCGCGGGATATAGTTTCCGTGCCAGTACGCGATGTCCCCATCCGCATCCGCGAAGATCGTGTTATTTGACGAGTTCCCCATCAGCTCCATCGTCTTGCGATACTCCGCGTAGTTCCTTGCCTTCGTCCGCAGAAAGCTCTGCTCCAGTGCCTTCACGTGCTCGATCATTAGGTGCGTCGTGATCCACTTGCCGCCTTCCTCCCGGACTACCGGCCCATGTTCAGAGAAAAACGCAGTAAACGTCCTCTCCCCCGTCCCACTCGCCGTCTTGTAGTGAATCGTCACCGGCTTGCTCGTAAATGCCCTCGTCGCCGCACCGTACTTGTAGCTGAACTTCGGAGCGATGCCGCTCACGGTCTCAAGGTACTCATCCACGGCATCCACATTGCTGGACGTGTGCATCCATCCCACCCGGTCGTTGAAGCCCTGATAGACAAAGATCTGCCCCCACGTCGCCGCCCCATATGCATTCAGCCCCTCGTCACTGGACATTTGCAGCTCACTGCGAAAGAAGAACGAAGTATGCGGATTGATCAGCAGCAGTGCATGGTGGTTCGCAGTATTTGAGGGCGCAATCGCAAACCCGTTCGAGCCGCCGTACTGTCGTTCCTCCTCGCCAATCTTGGGTGACACAGAGGCAGCCGTCATCGCTGTCGTCGCGGCAGGAGCCTTCGCAGGCTCTCCGTAAAAGGCCTGCAACCGCTTTAGATCCACTCGCTCGATATCCCCGCCAATACTCCCCTCCGTAAACGACAACGCCATCCACGGCTCGAAGTACGTCAGCACCTCCGGCTTCACATCCCTGTGCGTGCTCAGGTAAAAGTTCAACCCGTCCGCCCACGCATCCATCAGCCTCTTTAGCCAAGCCGGGCTGGCCGCGTACTCCGCTTTCAACTGCTCCGGATGGACGAAGAGCCGCTGCCGCAAGTCGGTCCAGATGGCCTGCTCCCCGTCCGCCTCCGCCGTTCGCCCCAGCGAAGTCAGGTAGTTCCTCTCCACGCGATGAAAGTCATCTTCAGCCTGCGCATAAATCATGCCGAAGACGGCATCGGCATCTGTCTTGCCATGCACATGCGCAATGCCCCAGTCGTCCCGTACGATCGTGACTGCCTTCGCCTCCGCAGCCCACCGCGCCGCATCCCCGCCCTGCGCGGCAGCCGGAAAGAAACAACCGCACACCATCGCCATCGAAGCAAAACGTATCACTCGACTTCCGCTCATCATCATTCTCGTCCGATCTGTTTTTGCAGTAGCGGCGCAGGTAACACTGAAGCCAGTTACCAAATCATGTACACCAAGGCTCTTGTGATTCTTCTCAATCTAGCATTCAATGACCAGCATGCAAGCTGTTCACATCGAGCAAACCGGTGGCCCTGAAGTTCTTCGCCTCGTCACCCTGCCAGACCCCGCCCCCGGTCCCGGTCAGGCCCTCATTCGCGTCGAAGCCTGTGGCGTCAACTTTATCGATACCTACTTTCGCGAGGGGCGTTATCCAGCCCAGCTCCCGTACATTCTCGGTCAGGAGGCGGCAGGAACGGTCGTCTCGGTAGGCGAGGATGTAAATACAGTGATCCCCGGCGATCGCGTTGCCTGGTGCGGAGTGCCGGGGACGTACGCCACGCTGGCCGTGGCACCCGCGGATCGCGTGCTGAAGATTCCCGATGCCGTGAGCACCCGGCAAGCCGCAGCGGTCATCCTGCAGGGCATGACTGCGCATTACCTGACACACTCAACCTTCGTGCCGCAGTATGGTGACAACGTACTGATCCACGCTGGCGCCGGCGGTACCGGGTTATTGCTTATTCAGTTGGCGAAGCGGTTTGGAGCTCGAGTTATCACCACCGTCTCCACGGCGGAAAAGGCAGCGTTAGCACGCGAAGCAGGAGCCGATCACGTCATTCTCTACACGCAGGAAGACTTGGTGGAACGAGTCAAGGAGATCAGCGAACGTGTGGGTCTCCCGGTCGTCTATGATTCTGTCGGCAAGTCCACCTTTGAGCAGTCGCTCCAATGTCTCTGTTCACGCGGCCTGCTTGTGCTCTTTGGAGGCGCCAGCGGAGCGGTTCCGCCCTTTGATCTCATCCGGCTCTCCACGATGGGGTCGCTGTACGTGACCCGCCCCACGCTCAAGGATTACGTCAGAACCCGGGAAGAGCTGGAAGAGCGCGCCCGCGACGTCTTCCAGTGGGTCGCCGACGGTTCTCTCAAGGTCCGGATCGGTCACACCTATCCGTTGGCCGAAGCGGCGCAGGCGCATCGTGAACTCGAGTCTCGCAAGACCACGGGAAAGGTTCTACTTATCCCCTAAAAGAGGTCGTCCGGTGGCGGCCAGGTAAAGAACCGCGCTCACCAATCGCGGTGAACGCTATCCTACCCCTATGCATCACCGCCTTCTCCCGGTCTTCCTGCTCGCCCTTACGATACCCGCCCATGCGGTCATCGTCAGAGGCAAGGTCACCAGCCCCCTGGGCCGGCCCGTTCCCGGAGCGCGCATCCAGCTCATCGACCTTTCAAACGCCACCCGCTCCGTGGCAAATGCCGTCTCCGGCGTCGAGGGTGAGTACGAGATCCGTATGAGCCTCGGCGGACGTTTCCTGCTGCTGACTACTTCAATCAATTACGCGCCGCAGATCAGCACCGACTTTTACGCGAACCGGACGAACCTTATCACGCGCAACATCGCCCTCGATCCTGCGTCACTGACTCCGGTCGAGACAAGCCTGCCCTCTGGCTTTGACGGCTCGTTGGCACAACTTAGCGCTCGTCTGACACAGACCCCGGCAGACCGCCTGACTCTGCGCGACTTCCTCCTGAACGAACTTCCCTTGGCCCCGGCCACCCTGCTGCTCCAGTCAGGCCAGACAGGCCAGCCTGCATCGCTTCTCTTCCGCGGAGCGCCCAGCGATGCCAACGCCGTCCTCTTCGATGGCCAACCGGTGCAGCGCCTGGGAGGCCGCTTTACCTTTGGTAACCTCTCCGCGACCGGCTTCGCCGCTATCTCCGCGAGCCCTGCCGTGGAGCAGGCTCCAGACCCTAATCCCCTCTTTCCGCTCGCCGCAGAAGCCGGCGTTGAGGCCTTGCATACAAGCCGCTCTGCGGGAGTTCGGCCCGCACTTGTCTACTCCGGTGACGCCGGAAACCTGCACACTTGGCGTGATGAAGCAGCCTTCTCCCTGACCCACACTCGCACGGATCTCTTCGCCGCCTTCTCCCGATTTGATACCTCCAACGCGCTGCCTCACGACCGTTTCCATTCAGCGACCGCTGCCGTAAATCTGGGCTACAGCATCTCGGCCGAAACGTCTCTCCGGCTCACCCTGCGCAACGCGGACTCAGCCGCGCCGCTACCTATTCCGTACGATCTTGGTCTCACTCCGAATACGAAGCAAGCCGATCAGGACCTCTACGGAACCGTCACCTTCGAGACCCACACCGCGGGCAAGTGGCACAACCTTGTGCGCTATGGCCTTGTCCGCAGCCGCGAGGAGACTTTTGCCTACGCCAACCCCATCGGACGCACCGTAACGCTCACCGGAGCCAACGGCTACACCGTCTCTGGACGGGCAACACCGTTCCCCATCCCCTTCCGCCAAGACCAAGCCACCCTCCGCGATGAGGCCGCTTATGAGACGGACTACGCTTTCAATCACTACGTCGCCGCCCTGTTTACCTTTCATTATCAGGACGAGCGCGCCCTCGACGCGATCTCCACCACCCGCCAGACTCTCGGCCGCACCAACCTCGTTTTCGCAGGCAGTTTGCATGGGGAAATTAGGCATCGCTTCTTCTACGAAGGCTCCGGCAACTTCACCCACTCCAGCCTCACCGGCTTTACAGGTACGCCTCGCCTTGGCCTGACGTACGTTCCCGTCCTTGCCGGATCTCGACGCCTCAAGGGTACATCCCTTCACCTGACACTCGCCACCGGCAATCGCGAGCGCTCCCTCGCAGAACAGTCGCAATCCCTCCTTGTCCCTGCCCGCTCCCGCACACTGGACGTCTCCGCAGATCAGAACCTTTACCGCCAGAAGCTCATCCTTCACGCCGGCTATTTCCATAACCAGTTCTCCCACCAGTCGGAGGTCCTCTCCCTCGCCGCGCCCGTCGGAGGCATCGGACCGACGCTCTCTGGCACACAAGCCTTTCGCACGCAGGGCTTCGCGTCGGAGCTTCGGTATCAACCGCTTTCCAGGCTTAGTCTCAACGGCGGCTATACCTATCTGGCCTCGCTTGTGGAGCGCTCCGCCGCGGCACCGGTCTTCAACCCCGGATTCCCAACGGTGCCTATCGGCCAAACGGCCGCACTTGCTGGGCAGCGGTCCTTCAGACGTCCGCCGCACAGCGGCTTCTTTTCAATTCAGTACACCGGCCGCAGCCTGTCCGCCGACCTGCAAGCCTCGCTGGCGGGCCACGCAGATGACTCCACCTTCAATCCGAGTCTCTTGCTTCCCAACCGCAATCTCGACCACGGTTACACCCGGCTGGACGCGGGGCTCTCCTACGCCCTTCGTCGGCACGTCACTGTTTACGCGCAACTTACGAACCTGCTGAACAGTCAGCACATCGCGCCCGTCGGTTATCCGTCCGCACCGTTCAGCGTCCGCTCCGGCCTGAAAATCCGCATTGGCGGTGAGTGATCAGCGCGACTCTTATGGCCATTTCGGGTTTTCTTCGATGAATGCGTTGTGGCGGCTGGAGAGCATCTCCTGGATGGGTCAACTCCGAACATGCATACACCTTCTCAAGCTCAGACCACGTCTAACTCGTTGTACGAACAAGGATGGCACCATCATGATCTCGAACCCACGTCGCGCTTCGCGCTTTCTCCTCCCTCTAGCGCTTTTCATTGTTCCCTTTACTTCAACGTGGGCTCAGGAGGAGGGCATCTCCACGCAGGCGCTCGTCCGCGTCGATTCTAAAACACAGGTGATTCCTACAATCCCTACGACCAGTCTGATGATTAACAACAAACCGGCGCAATTGACGGGCTTGACTCAGGTGGTGCCTTCGGGGACGCAGATTGCGATTTTGTTGGACGATGGTCTGCGGCGGTCTGCTGCGCTGCAGTTTGACGATATTGGGAAGTTCATCACCAGCCTGCCGGCGGGTACCGAGGTGATGGTGGGGTATATGTCGAATGGCGGTGTTCGAGCTGCGGCGGGTTTCTCGACGGATCGCGCGGCGGCGGTTCAGGCACTGCGGATTCCTATCGGTATCCCCGGAATTTCGGCGAGCCCGTACTTCTGTCTTTCTGAGTTTGTGAAGCATTGGCCGGGAAACGACGAGCGGATGGCGTCGGGACCGGGGGCGGGAACGAAGGCGCGTTTTGTCCTGATGGTGACGAATGGGGTCGATCCGTATAACGGTTCTACAAGCATTTTGAACCAAGACAGTCCTTACGTTCAGACAGCGTTGAATGACGCGAACCGCGCCGGTGTTGTGGTTTCTTCGATCTACTACGGGGATACAGGGATTCGCGGAGGACGCGCCAGCTTCAGTGGGCAAAGCTATCTGCAGCAGATTGCGGATGGGACGGGGGGCGAGGCGTACTACCAGGGAACGGGTAACCCTGTTTCCTTTCAACCCTTTCTGGAGAGGTTCAAGGCCGCTATCTCCGAGACCTACATCGCTACGTTCGACGCGAATGCGAAGGGGGAAGGGCGAGAGCAACTGGTTCGGCTGAAGATCAACTCCTCTGTCCCTAAGATGAAGCTGCGCCACGCTGACCAGGTACGTCCCGGCAACCATGAATCGGTTCCGCAGGGCTAAATTGTCCCGGCCATGACTGCGCAGAACGTGGTCGAAGTGGAGTCAAACGTGGATGCTGGTGTGGTCAACGTGGTCAGCATGCATTTGTGGTGATGGTGAACCCCGCGATTGACGCGGGGTTCACCACGTTTGGGTGGTGTTTTTTCCTTATGGTGGTGGTCGTTACCACTCAGTTAACTTTGGCCCTTCACGTGCGCTTCGCAAAGTGCACCTTTTCTGGGGGCTACATCTCGTCTGCAGAGGGGCCGAAGGTGCCGGGGACGGGCTGGTTGAGCAGGCGGAGGTAAACGCCGAGTTGGGCGCGGTGGTGGATCATGTGGTTCAGGGCGATATTCCGGTAGGCAGTGTAGCGGGTGCCGGTCATGACGGCTGCGCCCTTGCGCTTGAGGTGCCAGGTTGCGTCGAAGGCTTCGTCGGTGGTCTGCTTTAGGGCGGTGATGGCGGCGTCGGCTCCTTCGTTGAAGTCCGCCAGGAGCTGCTGCTTTGTCTCCATGCGGAGAATCTTGCGGGGATCGGCGGGGGTTTGCATGTCGATCTCGGTGGTGGTGAGGATGTTGGCGATGATGCCGGCGAACTCCGCGGTGTGGCCGGCGAGACGGGTCAGGAGCATGGACTTCTCATGGGGCTTGAAGTCGTTATGGCCATCGGGGACGGCGGTGAGGACTTTGCGGGTCTTGGCGAGCTCGGACTCGAGCTCGGGGAGGAGACGGCGGGAGAGAGTGAAGGATTCGGTCATGGGTTTCCTATCAAGGCAAAAGCAAAGGCGTCCTAACGCCGGACGGGCGCCACTTCGTGGGGTTCTTGACGCTTCGCGTTTTCAGAGGCTAGCGCTTCGCCGGTTATAGGCCGGTCGTGTTGTAGCCGCAGTCGACGAAGGTGATCTCGCCGGTGATGCCGCTGGCGAGGTCGCTCGAGAGGAAGAGGGCGGTGTTGCCGACTTCGAGCGCGTCCACGTTGCGCTTTAGGGGACCGCGCTCTTCGACGGCGTTGAGGATTTTTGAGAAGTCGCCGATGCCGCGGGCGGCGAGGGTCTTGATGGGGCCGGCGGAGATGGCGTTGACGCGGATCTTCTGCTGGCCGAGGTCGGAGGCGAGGTAGCGAACGGCCGCTTCCAGAGCGGCTTTGGCGACGCCCATGATGTTGTAGTTGGGGAAGACTTTGTCCGCGCCGTAGTAGGTGAGGGTGAGGATGCTGCCGCCTTCCGGCATGAGGGGGGCGGCGGCGCGGGCGAGCGCGATGAGCGAGTAGACGCTGACGTCGTGGGCGATGCGGAAGTCCTCGCGGGCGGTCTGGAGAACGGTGTTTTTAATGTTGGGGGCGAATCCGATGGCGTGGACGACGGTGTCGATCTTGCCGTAGGAATCTTTGATCTGGGCGAAGACACTATCGATTTGATCGTCGAAGGCGACGTCGCATTGGAAGGTGCGGGTTGGCTTGCCGTCGCGGGTGGGGAGTTCTGCGGCGAGGGATTCGGCGTCGCGCTGGAGGCGCTCTGACTGGTAGCAGATGGCAAGGGTGGCGCCGGCTTCTGCGAGCTTCTGGCAGATGGCCCAGGCGATGCTGCGCTTGTTGGCGAGGCCGAAGACGACGGCAACTTTGCCGGTGAGGTCAATCATTGAGGGCTCCTGAAGGTCCGGGGGTAAGGATAACAAAGCCGGGGCGGGGGAACGCTTAACACCGATGGACACCGATTGGGAAGGCGATCAGGAACAGGCAACGACGAAGATCGACCACGGACTTCACGGACAAGAGCGGATAGAACAGGCAACGGCAAGGACGGGTTAAGAACGGACAATGGCAACGGCAAAGGCAAAAACAACCGCCGACTGCTCCGCTGCGGAATGACAACTAAAGGGGCAACAGCAACGGCCAATACGGGGTCCTGACGGTTACCGAGATTTTTGCTGGTCCGCTCAACTTGACGGTGTAGGTAGCGTTTCGCTGCGTTCAGAATGACGTGCGTTTTTTATGGGAGGAGAATGAGGTCAGGCTACGAGCCAATCGTATTGGGCGTCTGTGAGGGGGACGACGGAGAGGCGGAACTGGCGGAAGAGGATGGAGCCGGTGAAGACGGGGGCGTTGCGGATCTCTTCGAGGGGCTTTTCTGTTTTGAGGCGCTTGACGGGCTTGATGAGGACTTTGGGGGCCTTGGGGTCGGCGGCGTCCACCGAGAGAACCTTGGCGGTGCCGACGGCGGCTTTGCCGATGTTGGAGTGGTAGATGACAAGCTTTTCGCCCTTCTTCATGCCGCGGAGGTAGAGCAGGGCCTGGTTATTGGCGATGCCGTCCCAGAGGGTTTCGCCGTCGCGGAGCAGGTCGTCGTAGGAGTATTTATTGGGTTCGGTTTTGAGGAGAAAAGGCATAAGTGCAGTATGAAGCAGGGAAGGGCAGTGTGGGGCAGTAAGAGGCAGTGAAAGACAGCTAGCCCCCCAGGTCGATGAGGTGGACCTGGGGGATCGGGAGGTTGAGGAAGTGGCTGCCGAGGCGGGCGAATTTCTCAGTGGAATCGGTAGCGAAGCAGGTGAAGGATGGCGCGGTGGGCGGGGTGGTGGGGGTGGCGAACTGGCTGGCGACGAGTTGGGCGGTGGCTTCGGCGGAGTCGATGACGGTGGCGTTTGAGCCGAGTTCATGGAGGGTTTGGGTGATGAGGGGGGCGATGAGGGGGTAGTGGGTGCAGCCGAGGATGACGACTTGGGGGGAGCAGGTTTCGAGGGCTTCGCGGAGGTAGATGCGGAGGACGTCGCGGGTGACGGGGTGGTCGGTCCAGCCCTCTTCAATGAGGGGGACGAGGAGGGGGCAGGCTTTCTCGTAGGCTTGGAGTCTGAGGGCGGCACAGGTGCGGGTATAGGCGGCGGATTGGACCGTAGCGGTGGTGGCGAGGACGAGAACCTCTGGTGGGCTTGGTGTTGCATCCCACGTCTCAATAGCGAGATGTGGGGCACCCGCACTGGCGGCTGCGGAGACGACGGGGGCGATGACGCCGGTGACGGGGAAGGGGACTGCGGCGACGAGCTCCGGCATGGCGAGGGCGGAGGCGGTGTTGCAGGCGATGACGAGGTGCTCGGCGCCTTGCGCGGCGAGGAAGTGGGCGCTCTCTACGGCGTAGCGGGCGATGGTTTGCTGGGACTTGGCACCGTAGGGCAGGCGGGCGGTGTCGCCGAGGTAGAGGTAATGGGCGTTGGGGATGCGGTGGAGGAGGGCGCGGAGGACGGTGAGGCCGCCAAAGCCGGAATCGAAGACGCCGATGGTGGGGGTGTGGGGGATTGTTGGGTGCTTGGGCATCGCTGCTATTCGGGGTTGCCGTCGGCGGAGAGGGGGTGGATGGACTTGGCGGGTTCGGTGACGGGGTAGGGGCGGGTGAGGTCGGCGTGGCCGGCGAGGGTGTCGCGGGTCTGGCCGTCGACGAGGAAGCGGACCTCTTCGACTTGGGGAAAGTTGGCGTGGAGGGTGGCGATAAGGGCGCGGAGGGTGAGGTCTTCGGATTCGATGCTGGAGGGGTGGGCGTCTGCGAAGGGCTTGGTGAGGCTGACGACGGCGAGGGTGGCTCCGAGGATGTGATTGGTGCCGTAGGGGCTGTGCTCGGGGAAGGCGGAGCGCTCCGTGGCGGGGGTCTCTGAGCCTTGCGGGGTGGGGGGGACGATGGGGAGGGGGAGGAAGAAGACGTCGGCGATGGCGGGGCCGGGGGGGACGGGGTGCGCGGAGGCGGGAAGGGCGGCGTCGGTCATGACGCGCTCGAGAAGGATGTGGGCGCGGACGCTGGGCTCCTGAGGGAGTGCGAGGGTGATCTGGTCGGGGGTGATGGAGGCGTCGGCGTCGCTGGGGACGGAGATGGTGACGGTCTCGGCGGGGGAGTCGATGGGGGCGGCGATTGGGGACTGGTCGCGGAGCTCGGCGATGCGGGCCTGAGTGTGCATGCAGCCGTGGATGAGCAGGGCCGCCATGAGGCCGATGCCGGCTACGAGACACCAATAGGTGATGCGCTGGTAGCGGGGGATCATGGCTTGGCTCCGGGATTGGGGACGGAGGATTTGGGGGCTACGATTTTGGGAATTTGCGGGATCTTCGGGAGGGGGGCGGGGGCGTTGGGGATGATGGAGCCGGGGGCGGGTTTGGGGCGTGGCTTGGTGGTGGGGGTGGGCTCGGGCTTTTTGGAGGCGCCGAGGGCGATGGCGCGTTCGGATTCGCGGGCGGCGAAGGCGGCCTGCTCGTCAAGGATGTTCTGGGCCTGGACGCGCCAGAAGGAGAGCGCGGTGGTGACGGCTTCGGCGAGGCGCTGCTGGTAGGTCTCGTCGGAGACGGGGGTGGAGGAGGTGGGGGTGGAGGAGGTGGGGGTGGAGGTGAGGGGGGCGAGCTCGAGGGCAACGGCGGGGCAGGTCATGGAGTCAATGGGGCGGATGGAGACCTGGCCGGTGACGAGGGGGATGCGGAGGCCGTTGATGGCCTCCGCGAGGCTGGTGGTGAGCTTGGCGGAGTTGACCATGGCGGGGCCCTGGGCGGTGTCCCAGAGGAGGATCTCGCGGGGGGGCTCGGAGGCGAGTGGCGTGGTGAGGGCGGAGGTATAGAGGTGGACGCCGTGGCCGGAGCTGGTGGCGTGGATGAGGAGGCAGGCTAGGGGGTGGAGGCGATTTGCGAGCTCGGCGCGTTGGTCGGGGGTGACCTGGGGTGGGGGGGGGCGGGGGGGTGGGTTTGGCGTCGGGGTTGTCGGGGTCTGGGGGGGTGGCGGGCTGGGGGGTGGGGTCGGACTCGCGGGTGAGGACGACGGTGAAGCCCCTGGCCTGGAGCAGGGTGCGGAGGCGCCGGGCGAAGTCCAGGGTAACCTGCTTCTCGGGGAGGTTGGGGGCGATCTGGCCGCCGGGGTCCGAGCCGCCGTGGGCGGGGTCGAGGAGGATGAGGGTGGGGTTGAAGGCGGGGGGAGCGACAGGAGTTCGGGCGCGGCGGGGTTTGGGCCTGGCGACTGGGACTGCGTCCTTATAGGGAGCGGGAGCTTGTGCGGCTGCGACCTGGCCGGCCAGCGCGAGGGTGAGGAGGAGGGCGCGGGTTGAGGCTTGGGCGGCGTTCACGGGACTCAGTGATTGTAAGGCAGAGGGGGTTGAGGGGAAACGAGGCGTTGCTCCCCCGGGGGGTATTGTGTACAAAGTCTTCGAAACAAATACTTTAGGGGTGGACCTTGGGTTTTGGAGTCACCGGCGGGGTGGGACGGATTGGGGGGGGGCAGGGCTGGGGGACGGGGAAGGAGAACAGGCAACGGCGGTTACAGATAAAGACAGGGGGTTAGGGGTAAGGGAATAGGGAATAGCGGGCCGAGACAGGCAACGGCGAAATGCAGGTTCTGCTGGGGGATGACAGAAATGGCGACTGGCTTTAGTCGAGGGCGTAGATAGCGAGGCCGCTGAGGAGTTTGGGGTAGAAGTCGGTCGACTTTTGGGGCATGACGTCGCCGGAGAGGGAGATGTCGCGAAGCTGGTCGAGGGTGATGGGCTTGATGAGGAAGGCGATGTCGGCTTCTCCGGATTGGACGAGGGCGACGGCCTCGGCGGACTCGCGGAGGTACTTCACATTGCCGAGACGGGTGACGGTGGCCTGGTCGAGGCCGAGGAGATGGTCGAGGACGACGGTGTGGAGCTGGACGACGCCGAGCTGGCGCTGGCGGGGGGGCTGGGATTCGAGGAGGGGGGCGATGGAGTCGGGTTTGGGGGTGAGGAGGTATGCGCCGTCCTGGGTGGCGGCGATGAAGGAGTCGCCGGGGGTCTCTGAGAGGTGGGCGGTGAGGGCGGGGCCTTCGGTGTTGCCTGGTTCTCCATCGGGACGTGGGAGGGGGGCGATTTCGAAGAAGGAGCTGGCCTTGGTGAGGAAGTCCGCGGAGGAGAAGGATTCGATGCCGCTGAGGACGCGGTGGGTGGGGAGGATGGTGATGCCGGGTGCGTCCATGTTGACGAAGGTCATCATCATGGCGGCTTCCGGGAAGGCGGGGATTAGGGGGTTGTGGTGGGGGGCGTCGGCGAGGTTGGAGGGGGATTCGTCGGAGTCGTCCTCCGTGAGCGGAGAGACAGAGGCGTTCTGGGGCGAGTGGTTCTTGGCCGTTTCGGCGGGGCTGGCTTTTTCGGGGTCCTTCGACTGCGCGCTGCGCGCTTCGCTCAGGATGACAGGGTTATTTCCACTTTCAACAGAAGAGAGGCCGAGTTCGGCGGCGCGTTCGTGCATGTAGGCGACGGAAGTTTCGTAGCGGTGGTGGCCGTCGGCGATGATGAGTTTTTTGTCGGCCATGGCGGTGACGATGAGGTTGATGAGGTGGGGGTCGGTGAGGCGCCAGACGCGGTGGATGACGGTGTACTCGTCGGTGATGGTGAGGTCGGCGGGTTTGATTCTGCCGTTTGTGTCTTCTTCAAAGATCAGCTTTTCCGCGGTAAAGGCGGGGTCGGAGTAGAGCATGTAGATCTGCTCGCAGTAGGCGCGGGTGGCTTTGAAGAGGGCGAGGCGGTCCGACTTGTGCTTGGGAAAGGTTTGTTCGTGGCGGTAGATGACGTGGTCGGCGTAGTCGTAGAGGTGGCCGAGGGCGATGAAGCCGCGGCGTTCGCGAACTTCGGAGCTGCCGGGGACGGTGTAGGTCTGGGAGTAGCCGTAGAGGGCGGGCTCGGATTCTTCGCGGAGAATGCCTTTTTTGCGCCAGGAGGTGAGGGATTCGGCGGCACGAGTGTAGACGTTTTGTGGCGTTTCGCCGGGTGTGGGGGCGAAGGGGTCGGTGTCGTTGGGCTCTTTTTTGCCGAGGATGACGCGGATGAGGTTGTACCTGGAGCGGTCGTAGTAGGCCTGCTGCATGGTGGGGGTGATCTTGTCGTAGGGCTGTGTAACGACGTCTTCCATGCGGACTTTCTGGGTGTCGTAACGGAGAGCGCGGAAGGGGTAGATGCGGGCCATGAGGAGATTGTAGAAGAACAGGGGCAGGTTTCAGGTTTCAGGGGTCAGGGGTCAGACCTGAAGCCTTACTCCTGACGCCTGACTTCATAGGCGTCGTAGGGACCGGAGGTGCGTTGGTAACGGTAGTTCTGGTGCCAGAGAGCGGCGAAGGTGGGGTCCTGGAGGAAGAAGTTCAGGAGGTTGTCGGAGGGATTGCCGGGGCGGTCTTCGAGCTCCTGGCAGGGGGTGGCGGGGTCCTGGCAGCGGGCGACGAGGACGAGGGCGGGGTGCCAGCGGGTGAGGTCTTCGACCATCCAGCGGCGTTCGAGGGCGGCGAGGAAGGCGAGGCGGTCTGGTGGAAGGCGGTGGGAGGCGGGGATGGGGAAGCCGGCGGGGGATTGGGTGCGGAGGAGGGCGGGAAGGGTCCAGAGGTTGTTGGTGCGCTGGGCCCAGGTGAGGTGGTAACGGACGATGGGCATGATGGCGTCGTCTACAGAGGTGGTGAGGGTGGCGATGGGGGTGCCGGGTGGGAGGGTGGAGAAGAAGGTGGGGTCTGGGGTGGAGATGGCGTAGGTTTCGTCCGGGGTTGGGAGATGGGTGAAGGAGTAGCCGGAGAAGTGCCAGGTGAGGAGGAGGGTGAGGAGGGTAGGAAATAGGGAATAGGGAATAGGGACTAGAAGGCGCTTGGGGATAAGGGGGGTGATGGTGAAGGCGAGGGTGAGGGCGAAGAGGGTAATGGCGGGGAGTTGCTGGTAGTACCAGCCGGTGGATTGGAGGTAGTAGGAGGCGGTGGCGGCGAGGGCGGCGGCAAGGAGGATGGTGGTGAGGCGGGTGCGGGGACGGAGGGTGTAGGCGATGAGGGTGAGGGCGGCGAGGAGGTGGAGCTCGGGGGACTGCGTGAGGAGTTGGAGGGGGGTGAGGTGGCCGATAGCCCAGTAGGTGGAGAGGACGGTGGGGAGGGCCAGGGTGAGGTAGAGGGGAGCGTAAAGGCGGATGGCGGCGTAGAAGAGAGTGCCGGAGAGGAGGAGGATTGCGGGTTCGGGACGAAAGCGTCCTAACGCCGGACGGGCGGTGCTTCGGCACTTCGTGCTGTTCTCGACGCTTCGCGTGAAGACGAGGTAAATCTCGATGGCGATGGCGATGAGGGTGAGCTGGGGTTTGAGGCAGAAGGCGATCGCGGCCAAGAGGATGGCTAGGGTTCTGTGGGGCACCCGGCTTTGCGGGGCTGCTGCCGCGAGGAGGAGGTAGGGGAGGCAGAGGAGGGTGGCGAGGGGGTCGCGCTGGCCGAGGTCGCGGGCGGGGACTACGAGGAAGACGGTGATGAAGATGAGGGTGAGGAAGAGGGTTTGAGGTTCGGTGAGGGGGGTGAGGCGGCGGAGGATGCGGTGGGAGAAGGCGGCGATGAGGGCGGCGAGGGCGAGGAAGAGGGTTTTGGCGACGGCGGGAAGGGGGAGGTGGAGGTGTTCGGCGAGGAAGACGGGGAGGGCGCCGAGCCAGAGGATGGCGGGGGTGTTGGAGTCGAAGACCTGGGGGCCGTATGGGGTGGCACCGTGGAGCCAGCGTTGGGAGAGGAGGAGGAACCAGAGCTGGTCGTGGCCGGCGGGGGGGATGAGGGCGAGGATGGCGGCCATGGCGAGGGCAGCGGCGATGAGGAGGCGGAATGTGGATGAGATCGACAGGAGTTTGCCCGGAATGGTCTTCGTTTTGTCTTCGTCGCGCGTCAGAGATGAAACGTGGCGCGGGTGGGTGTAAGCTGCGTACACAAATCCGGCGAAGGGCTGGAGAACTTACAGGGCTTATTATGCGCGAACGGTTCAGGGCGGGGATCTGGGTGAGGCGGTTGGTTGGGGTGGGGTGCGTGCTGGGGGTGATGGCGGCGGGGGCTCAGGAGAATCCGCTGGGGCAGGTAGCGACTCCGGCTCCGAAGGCGGAGGTGAAGGCTGCGCCGGCGGAGGCTCCGGGATCAAACGGAGTGGGGACGCTGCCAACGACGATGGCGACGCCTCGGGCGAACGGGCGGCTGAAGGTGGATGTGAACCTGGTGCTGGTGCCGATGACGGTGACGACGGAGGGGACGAATCGTCTGGTGACGGGGCTGGAGGCGCCGAATTTCGAGGTGTTCGATAACGGCACGGGGCAGATTATCAAGACGTTTTCAACCGAGGATGCGCCGGTGACGGTGGGGATTGTGTTCGACCTGAGCGGGAGTATGCAGAGCAAGTTCATGCGAGCGCGAAAGGCGCTGAGCGAGTTTTTGCGGACATCGAACCCGGCGGATGAGTTTTTTGTGGTGGGGTTTAATGATAAGCCGGCGGTGATTGTGGACTATACGTCGGATGTGGAGGATGTTGAGGCTCGGATGGTGATGCTGCGGCCGGAGAACCGGACGGCGCTGATCGACGCGGTGTACCTGGGGGTGAACAAGCTGAAGGAGGCGAAGTACGACCGGAAGGCGTTGCTGATTGTGTCTGACGGGGGGGATAACCGGAGCCGGTATACGGAGAATGAGCTGCGGCGGGTGGTGCGGGAGAGCAACGTGCAGATCTACTCGATTGGGATTTACGATGCGTTTGCGCCGACCGAGGAGGAGCAGTTGGGGCCGGGGTTGCTGAAGGATATTTCCGAGACGACGGGGGGGCGGATGTTCCCGGTGGCGGACGTGGCGGATATGGCGGACATTGCGACGCGGATCAGTGCGGAGCTGAGGAATGAGTATGTGATTGGGTATCGGCCGTCTGAGGTGAAGAAAGACGGAAACTGGCGTAAATTGAAGGTACGATTGGTGCCTCCGCCGGGACTCCCGCTGATGACGGTGCACTATCGCCAGGGGTATTATGCACCTTCGCAGTAGCGTACGAGGACTGATTTTTGTGGTGGTGGTGGGTCTCGGCGCGGCGGGGGCATGGGCTCAGGCTCCGGTACAACGACCGACGCAGGCTCCGCCTTTGACGGTGGATCGCGATCCTGCGCCTTCGCCCGATCCGGACCCGGTACCGGGGGCGACGACGGCTCCGCAGGGGCCGACGACGGGGCAGGTGGCGAAGGGCGATAACGGGCGCTACACGCTGAAGCAGGATGCGTATGAGGTGGTGCTGAATGCGTCCGTGATCGACGGCAGCGGGCAGACGGTGCAGAACCTGGATCAGGATGCGTTTCACGTCTATGAGGATGGGGTTCCGCAGACGATCAACAGCTTCAAGCATCAGGATCTGCCGGTGTCGATTGGGCTGCTGATCGATAGCTCGGGGAGCATGTACGACAAGCGGGCGGCGGTGGATAAGGCTTCGCTGGACCTGGTGAAGCTATCCAATCCGCAGGACGAGGAGTTCCTGGTGGATTTTTCAACCGAGGCCTTCATCGATCAGGACTTTACGACGAGCATCGACAAGCTGCAGCAGGGGTTGAGCTACATCAAGAGCAGCGGTGGGACGGCGGCGTATGACGCGCTGGTGGCGAGCGCGGATTACCTGAGCAAGAACGCGAAGAATCCGAAGCAGGTGCTGATTATCATCACGGATGGCGAGGACAATGCTTCGACGGCGACGCTTGAGCAGACGATCCGGCGGATTCAGGATTTTGATGGGCCGGTGATTTATTCGGTGGGGCTGCTGTTTGGGGAGGATACGGACCGCCGCGAGGCTCGTCATGCGAGGCAGGTGCTGGAGAACCTGAGCGCGCAGACGGGTGGCGCGGCTTACTTTCCGAAGTCGCTGAAGGATGTGGATTCGATTGCCGCGATGGTGGCCGCGGATATCCGGACGCAATACACGATTGCGTACCGGAGTACGAATCCGCCGAGCAAGGGTGGGTACCGGCAGGTGCATGTGGAGGCGAAGAGCAAGGGCTTTGGGAAGCTGCAGGTACGGACTCGGAGTGGGTACTATCCGCGGACGACGACAACGGCGAGCCGGTAGCGACTCAGTCCTGCCGGACGGGCGCCCTGCGTGGGCGGCGGTCACTTCGTGACTTGTATCCGGGTTTCGGGGTGCGGTGGGGGGCTTGGGTGCTCGCGTTGCTCGCGGGCTAGACCAGGCGGCCTTCTTTGAGGCGCAACATCCGGTCGCAGCGGCGAGCGAATTCCAGGTTGTGGGTGACCAGCACGCTGGTGAGGGCGTGGGCTCGGTGCAGGGTTTGAAGCAGGGCGAAGATGGTCTCGGAGGTGCGCTCGTCGAGGTCGCCGGTGGGTTCGTCGGCGAGGAGGACTTTTGGTTCCGTGACCAAGGCGCGGGCGAGGGAGACGCGCTGCTGCTCGCCGCCGGAGAGCTCGCCGGAGCGATGGTGGGCGCGGTCGGCGAGGCCGACTTCGGCGAGCCAGCGCTGGGCGCGGGTGAGGGCTTCTGAGCGGCGGAGGCCGCGGGCGAGCAGAGGCATGGCGACGTTTTCTGCGGCGGTGAACTCGGGGAGCAGGTAGTGGAACTGCCAGACGTAACCGATTTCGCGGTTGCGGAACTCGGATGCCTGGCGGGCGGAGAGGGCGCCTAGGCGGGTGGGGCCGAACCAGACGTCACCGGCGGAGGGCTTGTCCAGGGCGGCGAGGAGGTGGAGCAGGGAGCTTTTGCCCGCGCCACTTTCGCCGACGATGGCGATCATTTCACCGGGGGCGATGTGGAGGTCGAGGCCGCGAAAGAGTTCGAGTTCACCGTGGCCGAGGCCGGTGCCGGCGAAAGCCCTGCGGAGGCCTTCTGCACGGATCGCTGGGGTGATGGGGGCATTGCTCAATCTTCGGCTACCTTGCCGCCATCGCCTTCGGTGGCGTCGGCTGAGGGCTGGGGCTTGGAAGTGTGCTGGGCGCGGAAGGCGATAGCCATGCGGTTCCAGGCGTTGATGGAGGCGATGGCGAGGGTGAGGTTGGTCAGTTCAACGTCGGTAAAGTGTTCATGGGCGGCTTCGAAGGCGGCTTGGGGGGCGTGGTCTTGCTGGATGTTGGTGATGATTTCAGTCCAGGCAAAGGCGGCTTGTTCGCGGTGGGTGTAGGCGGTGGAGGTGCGCCAGCCGGCGACCTGGGCGATGCGGTCTGGGGTCTCGTGGTGCTTGGTGAGTTCGTGGGTGTGGAGGCCGATGCAGTACTCGCAGCCGTTGAGGAGGGAGGCGCGGAGGCGGATGAGCTCGAGGAGGGAGGGCGGGAGGTTGGTGGCGGTGTTGAGGTAGTGCTCAAGGGCGCGGAGGGCGGCGATGCCTTCGGGGGCGAGGTCGGTGTAGCGGAGGCGTTGGGGTTCGGGCATGTGAGAGCTCGTTCGTTTGCGGAGGGCACGATGGGTCCGGCTGCGCAGAGTTATTGGTGCGCCGACTCTTTAGCTTCCTTCGATCGGATCCCTTCTAACTCAAGGCGCACGAGGCGGTCACGCATCTCGTTGTAGTTTGCGATGTTGTTGAGCGAGAGCATGAGATGCTGCTGGCGCTCGTCAGCGCGCTTTTCCGCTTGTTCGAAGCGTTCATCGACGTGCTTTGCGGCTTCGGCAAAGCGCTGATTGACCTGCTCGAAGCGCTGATCGACCTGATTGAAGCGTTGATCAACATGCTTTCCCGATTCTTCGAATCGTTTTTCGAGGGCGTCGAGCCTTGCCTTAATTTCGCGTAGCTCCGGTGCCAAGAAATCTTGAATGACCTTTCGGGTATCTTCCACTGCGCCCATGCGGTGCTCCTTTCGACATCATAGCGTTTGCGGGCTCGGTTGGAGAAGAGAGAAGGTTACTCGTAGCGGAGGGCTTCGGCGGGGAGGACGCGGGCGGCGGAGGCGGAGGGGTAGAGGGTGGCGATGGCGGAGACGCCGAGGGAGACGGCGGCGACGATGAGGGCGTCGACGAGGCGGGGGGCGAAGGGGAGGTAGTCGATGGAGTAGACGGCGGGGTCCAGCGGGAGGTGGTAGCGCGCGCCGGCGAAGGAGAGGCCGTAGCCCAGGATGACGCCGAGGGCGGTGCCGATGACGGAGATGAGCAGGCCCTGCAGGAGGAAGATGCGACGGACCTGCGCGGCGGTGACGCCGAAGCTCATCATGACGGCGATGTCCTTGGTTTTTTCCATGACCATCATGGTGAGGGCGATGAGGATGTTGAGGGCGGCGACGCAGACGATGAGGGCGAGGACGATGAAGGTGACGATCTGTTCGAGCTTGAGGGCGCGGAAGAGCTCGCGGTTTTGCTCCATCCAGTTGGTGGCCTGGAAGGCGGGGCCGGCGGCTTGCTCGATCTGGCGGCCGATGGCGGCGGCGTGGTAGAGGTCGTCGACTTTGAAGCTGATGATGGAGATGAGGTCGGGTTCGGAGAAGAGGCGCTGGGCGTCGGCGAGGCGGGTGAAGGCGTAGCTGGAGTCGTACTGGTAGAAGCCGGAGCTAAAGATGCCGGCGACGCGGAAGCGCTGGTAGCGGGGGACAAGGCCGAGGGGGGTGAGCTCGCCTTGCGGGCTGGTGACGAGGACGGTGTCGTTGACTTCGGCGCCGAGGGTTTCGGCTAGGTCTGCACCGATGACGATGGGGGGGATGGGTTGGGGGGTGAGGTCGTCTGGGGGAAGGGGTTCAAGGTCTGAGGCGGAGCCGTGCTTGATGGCCTGGAGGAGGTCGCTGACCTTGCGCTCGTCCGCGGGGAGGATGCCCTTGATGAGGCCGCCGCCGCTGCGTGCGCCGCGCGAGATGAGGACCTGGCCGTACATGCCGGGGGCGGCGGCGGTGACGTGGGGGAGTGCCTGCAGGCGTTGGAGGAGCGGGCGCCAGTTGGTCATGCCGTCTCCGGCGGCCTTCATGAGATTGACGTGGGCGGTGGAGCCGAGGAGGCGGTCCTGGAGGTCGCGGCGCATGCCGTTGGTGATGGCGAGGGCGATGATGAGCGAGGCGACTCCGGCTGCGACGCCGACGACGGAGATGGCGGTGATGACGCCGATGACGGCTTGGCGGCGCTTGGCGCGGAGGTAGCGGGCGGCGATGAAGAGCTCGAACTTCATGGGTGGACGACTGCTTTGACGGTGACGGAGTTTTCGGCGCGGTCGTAGATTCTGATAGCCAGGACGTGCTCTGAAGTCTTCTGCTGGGTGGGGGTTAGGGTGATGGTGAAGTCGTAGCGTTCTGTGAGGGAATCTGAGATTTTGCCGGTGGGCTCCACGTACTGCCATTCGCCGGCGTCGATGGAATACTCCGCGTGGGCTATGGGTGAAAGCGCGTCGTGGGCTTCAAACGTTGCATGGATCTTTGTGGCTAAAAGCGTGGCTGAGAGTGGTCCGGGGATGGGTGGAGTGGAGTCGAGGAGGAAGGGGTCGCTGATGCGGTCGGCGGTGAGGGTGTCGGGGTCGGGATGGTCGGGGGAGTCCGAGGCGACGACCTTGAGGCGGTAGTCGCCGTCGGGAAGGAGGGCGGAGTCGAAGGAGAGGTAACGGTCGGTGATCTTGTCTTTGAGGAGACGCCAGTTGGACTCGCCATCGCCTCGAACGTAGACGGCGAAGTTGAGGTCGTCGCCGTTGTCATCATGAGCGGACCAGCGGGCGGTGACGGCGGTCTTGTCCTTTTGGGCGGCGAGGGGGCTGGCGAGGGTGTCGGCTGTGGGGTTGGGGGGTGCGGGTGGGTATTGGAGCTGGACGATCTGGTTTTGTGCGGCGGCGCCGGGGTTGGCGGTGACGCGGGCGCCGGGTTGAACGATGAGCTCATCGACGACGGGTGCGAGGTTGCGCGGGATGTAATTGACGGCGACTCCATCGAGGGTGCCGCCGGGGGAGAGGACGGCTTTCCACTGGGCGAAGCGGGCGTCGGCGAGAGTTGGGGCGGTACCGCCGGGGGCGACGCGCTGCCAGTCGGTCCAGCCTTCAAGCGGGCTGGGGACGTTGCCGGTGCGGAGATAGAGCTCGTAGCCGTGGGAGTCTGCGCGGAGCTCCGTGCGGCCGAAGTGGGAGAACTGTTTGGCGTCGAAGACCTCGCTGGTATAGGTGCCGGTGGGGGCGGTGCCGGGGGCGACGCGGAAGAGCTTGCCGGCGTTGCCGGTGGCGACGAGGAGGCTGCCATCGCGGGTGGGGGCGAGGGCGGTGGCCTGGGCGGCTTCCACGTGGACGAGGTCGGTGACGAGGCCTTCGCCGGTGGGAGAGCCGTTGGTGTCGATGCGGTAGAGGCGGCCGCGATTGCCGGTGGCGGCAATGAGTGCGCCTTCGTGGAGGGTGAGGGCGTAGATGACTTCATCCTTAAGGACGGCGAGGCGGGAGGGTGCGCCATCGGGGGCGATGCGGTAGATCTCCGAACCTTCCGGGACGAGGGTGTTGGTGCCTGCGGCGGAGGCGCTGGTGGGCAGGAGGAAGGTGATACTGACGCTGGTCGCGCCGGTGACGGGGAGCGGCGGCAGGTTGATGGTGGTACGGGAGCCGACCCCCGCGGCGAAAACGTTGCCGGAGGGGTCGATGGCGAGGGAGGTGATTTCGCGGCGGGGGGCGGTGTAGGCGGCGAAGGGTTTAGCGCCGGGCTTCATGGTGTCGAGGCGATAGATGACGCCGGAGCCATCGCTTCCGGCCCAGAGGGCACCGTTTGCGCCGACAGCCAGGCAGCGGATGTGCTGGTCGGCTGTCTTGAAGAGAGGAGCCTGCGTTGGCGCGGGTGGGGCGGTCGCGTCGACGCGATAGACGGCGGCGGGTGCGCCGGTGGCGACGTAGACGCTGGAGCCGATGATTGCGAGGTCCCAGATGTACTTGGGTTTTTCGGCGGTGGTGGCGGGGTCAAAGAGGACGGTGGCGGTGGTGGCACCGGGGGCGAGGCGGTAGAGCTTGCCATCCGGCGAAGTGGCGAAGAAGAGGGTGCCGTCCGGTGCGACGCGGAGGGCTTGCACGGCGAGCTCGGTGCCGGACCAGAGCTTGGTGGATTTGCCGTCCGCGGCGATGCGGAGGACTGCAGCGGACGATTGGGAGCTGCCGCCGAGGCCGACGAAGGATTCGCCCTGTGGGCCGGAGGCGACGGCCCAGGCGTAGTTCTGGCCGGTGGCGGCGAGCAGGGAGGCGGCGGGGCCGGTTTCGATGCGGCCGTCACTGCGGATGGCGGCGCCGTCCGTGGTGCCGCGTTCCATCTCGTCATAACGGCCGACGGTCCAGAGGCGGGTGCCCTGGGCGAAGGCGACGGCTGGGAGCAACGCCAGCAGGAGCGGTGCTGAGGCGAACCAGCGAAGGGATTGGGTGGGGACGATACGGCTCTTACGCGCAGTCAAGCTCATCTTGCACAAGTCTAACTGCCCAGGGGCCCAGGTGCTTGCCCGCTGGTGCTTGCCAAGGGCCGAGGTGCGCTACTGTACCGCGGCTGCGGGCTTCTCTTTGCCGGCCTCTGGGACCATGGCGATGACATCGGTCCTATCGCCTTTGACCGAGAGGGGCTGCTGGGCGGAGCCGTAGGTCTTCAAGGTTTTGGTCTCTTCGTGGAAGCGCGGTGTGTAGCCGGGGGCGTTTTCGACCTGAGTCCTGGTGACGTCCTTTGCGTCCGAAACTTTGAGGAGGAAGTCGCCTTCGGGGACGAACTCCAGGTGGAAGGCCGCGTCGTCGTACTGGACGTCGGCCTCGGTCATCTTGGTGTTGTCTTCGGGGTAGAGGAGCTCAATCTTGGCTCCGTTGAGGGCGTGGCCGTCCTTGGCAAGGACCTGGCCGCCGACCTTGTGGAGCTTGGCGAGGGGGAAGACGAGGTCCTCACCGGCGCGGGCTTCACCGGTGCCGAGGGAGTAGGCCTTGGCATCGGGCTTGCGCAGGACGTCACCGGAGTAGAGCGGCAGGGAGAAGCGGGTCTTCGTCATGTGCAGCTCTACGGTGCCGCTGGAGTTGTTGGGCATGGGGCCGAAGGTGGTCTCGTGGTCGCTGAGCGAGAGGTTGGCTTCTGTGGCGTACTCGCCTGGGGGCAGGCCGGCGATGCGGTAGTGGCCGTTATCGTCTGTGGAGACGAAGCCGTAGTTGGAGCGGTAACGGAAGGTTTTGATCTCTGCGAACTTGCCGTCTTTATCTTTGGCGAGAAGCTGGATGCCGATGCCGCTGGCGGGGGAGCCGTCGTCATAGAGGATGGTGCCGCTGACGGAGGCGCCGCGCTCCAGGGTGATGTCCTCGTTGGTGGTCTGGTTGGCGAGCACGGTGACGATGTGGACGGCGTTGGCGATGCGGGCTTTGGTGTCGGCGTCGGGGTCTGCGAGGTCCTTGAGGCTGAAGGCGGCGAGCGGAAGCAGGTAACCTTCCTTATCCGCGACGACGTAATACTGGCCTGGCTTGACGTTGCGCAGGGTGTAGCTGCCGTCGAGGCTGGTCTCCACGGCGTCGCCGGCGGGGGCGGAGTCGCCGAAGGATTTGTGCGCGTCCGGCTTGAGGTCTTCCTTGCCGGGGACGCGGACGAGCTTGATCTCGGCGAGCCGCGCGGGACGTTGGGTGTCCGCGCAGAGGACGTGGCCGGTGACGGCGCCAACGGGTTCGCGATGCGCCGCGTCCTGCGCGACACACGGGTGCGCGACGCAGGGGTAAGCCACAGCCAAGAGAAGAGCGACGCCGATGCGCATGCTTCAAAGCCTCCGCGGGAAGGTGCAGTAGTGAGAGTCTATTGCGTCTGAGACGAATGGCAACGGGAAAGGGTGGCGAAGATTCTCGCCACCCCTTTGGAATTATCGTGTGCCGGCTTTAGTTGGTGAGGACGGCGCGGTAGCGGACTTTGTTCTTCTTGACCTTGGCAACGGCTTCGTTGGCCGCGGCCATGGCGAAGCGCTCCGTGATGGCCTTGACGTTGTGGCGGGCGGCGACGTCGAGCATCTCGGCAAGGTCCTGCGGGCTGCCGGTGGGGGAGCCAGCGACAGCCTTCTGGCCGAGGATGAGCGAGAACGCCTGAATGCTCATGGGAGCGGGCGCCGCGCCGACGACGCACATGGTGCCCTTGGGACGGAGGGCGTTGACGAAGCCCTGGAAGTCCTGGTCCGCGCTGACGGTGCTGAGGAGGAAGTCAAAGCTGCCCGCGACTTTTTTGAGCGCAACCGTCTCCCGCGTGTTGACGAAGTGGTGCGCGCCCAGGGAACGGGCCTCTTCTTCCTTGTCCTTGGAGGTGGAGAAGGCGGTGACCTCGGCGCCGAAGGCTCTGGCGAACTGCAATGCCATATGGCCCAAGCCACCGATGCCGATGATGCCGACGCGCGAGGAGGGGCGCACGCCGTGGTTGCGCAGGGGGTTGTAGACGGTGATGCCGCCGCAGAGGAGCGGTGCGACGTTTTCGCTTTCAAGCGTCTCCGGGACCTTGATGGCGAAGCGCCAGTTGACGCGGATGGAGTCCGCATAGCCTCCGTTGCGGCCGATGCAGGTGGGCTGCGACTGCGCGCAGAGGTGTTCCTGGCCCTGGCGGCACCACTCGCAGATGCCGCAGGAGTCCGCCTGCCAGCCGATGCCGACGCGCTCGCCGACGGCGAGGGACTTGACGGCGGAGCCAACCTGGGTGACCGAGCCGACGATCTCATGGCCGGGGATGAAGGGGTACTTGCTGATGCCCCAGTCGTTATCGATGAGGTGAATGTCGCTGTGGCAGACTCCGCAGTGGCTGATCCGGACCTCGACGTCGTCTTCCGCGAGGTCGCCTACCTCGTACTTGTACGGCAACAGGTGGGCCCCGGAGGCATGGACGGCCAAGCCATGAATTGAGTTCATCTCGTTTGCTATCCCTTATTGGCTGCGATGGGGTGTTGGGTGTGGATCTCGCGCATGTGTTCGGTGCAATCTGTTCGGGTGCGATGAGTCGCGCGGGAACCACCCGTCTGCTCGAACCTCTCAATCCTACATCACGGCTGAGGAGGGACCTGTGCATTCCCGAATCGGTACTATGACCGGGGCGATGGGGGCTTATGCCCTAATTTCAGGCGTTTATCGGACGGATGGGTCCGTTTTTCAGCGGATGAAGAGGGTCACGACCTGGGTGCCGGTGAGGGCGTAGCCCGCGTCAGCGGAGGTGAGGGCGAGGACGCTTTCGCCGTTCAACTGCAGCTTCTGGGTCTGCTTCAGGGGCTCGTACACGTTGACCATGGAGAGGGGAAGCGTGGGCAGGGAAGCGCCCTCCAGCACCGCCTGCGGGGCGTGGTCGAGAACCGCGCCGAAGATGCGGTCGTCCGGATGCTGGCGGTTGAGCGCGGCAATGGTGTCCGCGAGACCGATGGAGTGCTCGCCGGTACGGGATTGGGGTTGGGTGAGGCGGTCGATGGTTTGACCGTCCGCGATGACGACGCGGACGGGGCCGGGCGCGAGCGTCTGGGGCAGGTGCAGGGGCAGGGTGATCTGGCGGGTTGCGCCCTGGTAGGGGCGGATGGTGGCGAGGATCTGGACGGTGTCGCCGGCGTGAGCTTCGCCACGGCTGAGGGTGGCGGCTTCGAGAATCGCGGAGCGGCGCTCGGGCATGGCCTCCACGGTGAGGTTGAGGCCGGTCAGCGTGGGCTTGTCCGCGCCGTTGCCATAGACGCGGCTGAAGCTCTCATTGACGTACAGCGCCACGCCGATGGCGGCGGGCTGGCCCTCGTTGGCCGCGATGAGGCTGTTCAGGTGGACGGAGGGCAGACCCTTCACGCTCATTTCGCCGGTGATGCGGTAACTGGTCTCCTCGCCGGCTCGGTTGGTCTGCTTCAGGCTCTGGTAAATGCTGATGAGCATGGCGTTGGGCGTGAGCTGGGCGTTGTCCAGGACTTCAAAGTGATACGTATGCGGCACGACGCCGGTGCCTGCGCCGCTGCTGGCGTCGCGTCCGCTGACGCTGAGGGTGACGGGGATCATGCGGGCCTTGCGGCCGAAGATTCCCATGATGGCGGAGCTGCGATCCTCCGTGAATGCGCCGACGGTCTCCGTGGTGTTGACGATTTTGAAGGCGTTCAGCGGGCTGGCGAGCGTGGCCACGACGTTGGTCTTGGTCATGGGGATGTCCACCGCGCCGTACTGGGTGAAGGGGTGTCCGCAGGCGAGGAGGCGGGAGGCGTCAAGGTACGTGACGGTGCACGTGGCGGCCATGCTCATATCGCCGCGAACGAGAACCGCGCTGACGGCGCTGCCGGGTACGAGCGGCTCTGGTTGCTTTTCTTCCGCGTCCTCCGCGCCGCCCAGGCCGGCGACGGGGGTCAGGCCCATGGCGCGGAAGCGATCGCCGAAGCGGTCCACTGCGTCCTGGCTTGCGCCGGATATGACAAGCGGCGTCTCGATGGGGGTCATCTGGCTGGCGAGGCCGTCCGTTGCCGCTGCTGGCCTGGAGCCCGAGGGCGTTTCCCCGGCGCGGTCGCGGACTTCAAACATCTGCTCAATGGGGGTAATGCCGCAGATAGGCTCCTTGCTGAACTGGCCGATGCGGTAGCTGAGCGCGCCCACCAGGCGTCCGCCAACATAGACGGGGCTGCCGCTCATGCCGGCGACGACGCCGGTGTATTCGGGCTTGGTGCCGTGCAGGCGGCCGAGGATCATGTCCTGCCCGGGGCCGAGTGCGCCCTTCAACAGGCCGAGGATTTCGACGTCCATTGGCTCTGGATTGACGCCTTCAAAGACGGTGTAGGCGACGCCCATCTGACCTTTGCGGACTTCGGACAGCGGAAAGATCTTCGTTTCGGCGGGCGGGCCGGCCACCGTCTGAGCGATGGCCGCGCCCGTTCCCACCACGACTAATCCGGCCAGCAGCCATTGACCGCCCCGCTGTTTGGTCCGGTGAACCTTTCGCATCTTCTTCACGTCTATCACTGTAGTTCAAGTGCCGGACCCGTGGCCTGTCGCGGCATTTGCCTCCGCAGGGCACCTGAGTGGGAGTATCGTTTTGTCATGAAGCACCAGAATTCCAGCCGGCTCCGTCATGCCCTCTGCACCGTTCTGCTCGCGGCCTGTGCCGCGACGTTTCCGTCTGCCCGCAGCTTGGCACAGACGCCCACGCCGAAGCCGGCAACGCCGCCGCAGGCTCCGCCGGACGAGACCGGACCCACCACGGATAACGGTCCGCTGATCATCAAAAAGAAGAAGGACGAGCAGGATGCGCCGCCGCCGGCACCCGAGCAGCCCAAGGTGAAGAACCCCGATGGCGCCACTTATTCCATGCGCGTCGACGTGCCCATTGTCAGCCTGAACGTCAGCGTCATTCTGGATAAGACGCACCAGTTCGTTCCTGGACTGAAGGCGCCCAATTTCCTGGTGCTGGAAGATGGCGTGGAGCAGCAGGTGCAGACCGTGCGCATGGCGCAGACGCCTATCACGGCGGTGATGCTGCTGGAGTTCGCGGCCAACTCCTATGCCTACATCCGTGACATGCAGAACTCCTCGGCCGCCTTCTATCACTCCCTGCGCGCGGACGATTACATCGCCGTTATCACGTATGACTTGAAGACGCATATCCTGACTGACTTCACCAACAACAAGGACATCGTTGCGGACTCGCTGCGATCCTTGATGATCCCAGGCTTCTCCGATACCAACTTGTTCGACGCGCTGTACGAGACGCTGGACAGGACCTCACGGATTGAGGGTCGCAAGTACATCATCCTGATCGGCACCGGGCGGGATACGTTTTCAAAGCTGACGCTGGACAAGATGCTCGCCAAGATCAAGGCCACGCCTAACGTAACCATCTTCGCCATTGGCACTGGCGCGCTGGTCTCCGAGTTGCGCGATGCGCGCGGCGCGATGGGACCGATCGGCCGCATGGATAATTTGCAGGCGCAGAACCAGCTCCAGACCTTTGCCCGTATGACCGGCGGCCTGTATTTTTATCCCATGTTCGAGGGCGCGTTGCCTGATGTCTTCTCGCAGATCAACGACTCCATCCGCAATGAGTACGTGCTGACCTACCGGCCCACCAACAACAAAAACGACGGCACCTATCGCAAGATCAAGGTGCTGCTGGTGGACAATGAGGGCAAGCCGCTGCAGATGGTTGACGAGAAGAAGAAGCCGGTGAAGTACTCGGTTATCGCCCGCGATGGCTACAAGGCGAAGCTGCCGGTCGAGTAGCGCGGGCGGCTTGTGGATGGCCTATTCGTTGCACCTCATACGGTTGACCTGACCCGCTCATTTCCATACACTCAGTGAAGGCCGTCAGTGAGCCTTTCGAGCACGACGCCTGCAACTGTGTTGCCCCCTCGTTCAATGGTAGGACTAGCGACTCTGACTCGCTCGATCGGGGTTCGAATCCCTGGGGGGCAACCAAAATCATGTAAGCGCGCCCGCGAGGCGCGTTTTTCTTTGCCCTTCGATGCACCTCTACGCACTCCCTTGACAAGAGCCGGAAGGAACAAGCACTGGCGAACGCCACCGGAACGCGCGCCCTGCAAACCATCATCGCCGTCATCCCGGTCCGGTTGATGAAACGGGATTTTCTGTTCATCGCAGAACAGATGCTCCCTTTGCTTGACGACAAGCGGCTTGAGATGGTCGCCCGGAACCGTGGCGTCCGAGCGAAGGAAGGCGACTCCGCTGCCAAGCTGCTATCGGCATTTGTCCGCAGGGCCGAGGAAGGCGTTATCGGTAAGGTGATTGTCGAGGCCGTCATCCTGCTTTCGGCCAGCAAGCAATTGGAACGGGGGCAAGATTCTCCGCGCCGCAGCTCAAACGTACAAAGTGGACACGGACACGATAGCCCTCAAGGTAAAGCATGACAAGTAAACCGGTGGATTGCAGAATCATTTGCAATGATTTGCGAATCGAGAGCGTACTATCAAGCTGTCCCCCGGTGACATCACAATGCTGACAGAACCCGGTCCAAGCGACACGGGCATGAGCCTTCGTGACCTACTCGGAGACCCGCGCTTTCCTTTAAGGGCTGGCAAACTTCGCGAGCGAAACGCAGAGTCTCTAGCACTGAGAAATTTGTCGCGAGTATTCACCATGGGGAACGGAGCTTTCTACGTTGCGGTGGTCGGCTTCAGTTTCCTGCCTCAATTTTTGTATGTCCAAGTCGTGACGCTCCTCGAACACACATCTGAAATGTATAGGAGAACCATTTATACGCCTTTTTACCTTCCATAGGCGCGCAGGGCTTTCGTCGGCATTTGCAAGGCAATCTTTCGGCTCATCTGCGTGAGAATTGACGAACTTAGATTGATGGACAAATCATCACCGAGAACGCCCATGTGAGCAGCGACCGGGTCTCAAGTCGCCAGCCAGGGCACAAGGTTGATTCTTTTGCAGTGTCAATATGATTCCACAATGGAACTATATTGACATGGCGGGCGGGGGCGGGCGCAATCAAGAAATGCCGCGCACCCGCATGGACGAATTGTTTACACTCGCCGAAGAGCATGATGGCTTGCTCACGTCGAAGGAGGCTCGGGCCGCTGGCATACAAGATTCCGTCTTGGTTCGTCTAGCGCAGCGTGGACGATTGGAACGGATGACTAGGGGCGTCTATCGGATTGTTCACTACCCGGCAGACCGTCTCGCTCAATACCGCGAGGCTGTGCTGTGGGCGAAGGCAAGCCAAGGGCCAGAGGACATCGCCCTTTCGCATGAGACAGCATTGTTGCTCTACGGTATCTCCGATGCGAATCCATCGCGCGTAAATCTAACGGTTCCCACCTCGGCAAGATTGCGTCGGGAGTGTCCGGATTGGGTAGCGATCCATCGAGCCAACCTCTCTCCCCAGGACATCGGAGAACATGAAGGTCTACCCGTCACCACGGTGAGCCGCAGCATCATGGACGTACTCTTGGCGACACACCAAACCGGTGTTGCTCGGCAATCTGTTAGCGATGCCCTCCGTGAGGGCCTACTCAACAACGCTCAGGCAAGCAGCCTTCGGAGATCCATCATCCGGACTTCATCTGTACCGTCACATGAACGAACGGAACCAGGTGAAGGTGCATGATGCCGCAACCAGTTGAACGTCCCGAAAGACACTAGCCCGAGTTGCCAAGGAGCAGGGAGTCGCGCAGGAGCGTCTTCGCCGCTGGGTTTCGTTCGTGGCGCTTCGCGGCGTTCTTGAACGAGCGGTAAGCGAAGGTATTCTCGACAGCTACGACCTGAAAGGCGGTGTTGCTCTCGAACTAAGATTCGCCGAGCGAGCACGAGCCAAGAAGCACATCGACATCGGTGTGCCGGTCGAAAAGACGTACCGGTTACGGGCATTTCATAATGCCGTGGCGCTGGGCTTCAGCGACTCCACCTTTCTCTTGAAAGGGAAGACCTTGAACATGGACAAGGTGGACGCGGTTCGACTGGAACCTCGCCATCCGATACCGAACCCGCGCGTGGCAAACCATCGAAGTTGACCTCGGACCCTCTGGCCGGGATGCGGTGGAGCTTGTCGTGCCGACAGTTCGAGGACTTGCCCGGCGTGCGCGTTCGGTATTGACCTGTTTCTTTCGTCGAAGCAAGCGGCTCGTTCGCCTGAACTCACGCACCGTGTTCGCACGTTGTGCTCTGTGACCGGCGAGAGGCACAGCATCGGTTAGCTTGAAACATGGCGTTCACCTGGGTCGTGGACGAGCCAAGGCGCAAAAACGACAAGACCCCCGGCTTCGAGGGGGTCTTATCTTCACTTCATGGTTGCGACCGGCTTTTCATGCTTACGCTGGTTTGCCGCCGATCAAGATCGGCATCGTCGGAGTCGCTGAACCACCTTCATTCTCCAGCGTGACGCCAAACTGCGCCGCCACGACACCCCTCGGCAGTTCCGGCAGAATGACGCTGGCGTAGCCCTGCGCGTCCGGCCGGAAGGTTCCCGCCGGGATCGGGTTTTGCCCGTTCGCCGGAATCAACCACAGCTCATACGTCTTGTCTGCGGCGATGGACGCCATGCTCGTCGCCAGGAACACCAGCGAACCCTTCTCCGCGTTGTAAGCAATCCGCGCTTCCGGAGGAGGCTTGACCGCAGAGCTGGTCAGCACCACATTCTGCGCCGCCGGATCCTTGAAGATGTCCATCACACGTGTAGCCATCTCGGCCGAGTTGGTCGTGTTCACCAGGGCCGTGCGCTCCGACGCGACCGAGCCGCTCAACATCTCGTTCTGCTGGTACAGCCGGCCCGCCGCCAGCGAGATGCCCGCCGCCGCCGCCCATCCCAGCCAGGGCAGAACCTTCGCTGCCGCGCTCCGCTTGTTCTCCACGTAAACCGTCTCGACGACCGGAGCCACCGGCTCCACCTCCGCCTTGCGGTCAATGGAAACAACCTTCTTCTCCCGTGCAATCTGCTTCATGAGCCGCTGCTTGGCCGCCGGGTCCGGAGCCTCAAGATCCACGGAATGCGCGTAAAACGAGAGTTCTTCGTAGATCTCCGTCAGTTGCCGCCGTGCTTCGCGGCTGTACTGCAGGTTTTGCGTCAGCTCCTCCATCTCTTCAGACGGAAGCAGATTCATTGCATACAAGGGAAGGTCTTCGGGGTCGATTTGTTTGACTGGGATCATGCCTGGAAGGCCTTTCTGAGCGTCGTGAGCGCGCTTCTTATTCTTGTTTTGACTGTGCCCAGCGGGTCTCCGGTCATCTCGGCAATCTCAGAGTGAGTCAGACCATCGAAGAACGCCATCTCCAGCGTCTTCCTCTGTTCCGGCGGCAGCAGCACAATGGCTCCGCGCGCCTTCTCCATCATGAAGTTCCGCTCGGCCTCATTGGCCAGGTTGTACGGTGAAGCAAGGCCCAGGTCGTCCACCTGCTCGGTGGGACGCTTGCGGCGCAGTGCATCGATCGAGCGGTTCCGGCTCACCACCGCGAGCCAGCCACCAAGGCTGCCGCGCGTCGCGATGAAGCTGTTCGGTGTCCGCCAGATCTGCATAAAAATCTCCTGCAATACATCTTCGGCAGCCGACGGGTCTCGCAACACCCGCAATGCAACCGAATACACAACCTTGGAGTAGCGGTCGAACAATGCTGCCATTGCCTGCTCGTCGCCGCGTTGAACCTGCGACAACAATGAGGCGTCATCCTCTGCGGATGGCGGCGGCATATTCGTCACTCCCGTCTCTCTGTACATAGAACGCACCCATACCTGAAGCAGATTGCTGTCTAGACGTACAACTTCCTTGTCATGCGATAAATATTTGTTTGGGACAAGCAAACCGCGGGAAATCGGTCACACGCCGCAAGTTACTCTCGATCACTCTACCCGGTTTCGAGCCGCTTCGAAAGCCCGAACCGCCACCCTTAACCCCACCTGATTGACCCTACAGGTTCTCCACCCGGCCCCTCTACGTTGCCGTTCCCTGCATTTCCCGCCGTTTACTGCACTTCGCGGTCCCTAAGTCGTTCCATCCGGGATCAACCGTCCCACCGTCAGGTCCCCCGCAATCCGCGTGAAAATCTGGTTCAGCCCGGTCGTCGATTGCGCCGACGAGATGCACGAGCTCGACCCCCCCGACGCCGTGTAGTCCGAGTAGAAATACTGCGTCGCAGACGCAATCCCCTGCATCGTCGCGCATGGCGTGATCGCCGGAGAGTCCTGTGAGCAGCCCGAACTCGTCGCTCCATACGCCACCGCATACACGTTAGTCCCCGCTTTGGTCGCCGCCGCAGCCGCCGTGATCGCCTGGTGGCACTGGTTCTTGGTGGACGCATACGTCCCGGTACTGGTGGAGGCATTCGGCATGTTGCTGGAGGTTGCGCTCGCGTCGCCATCGCTCAGGATGATCAGGACGTTCTTCGTCCCCGGATTCGCCTTCTGCTGGGTCACCAGCGCGGCCTGTGCCGCATAGATCACTCCCGCGAAGTAGGTCCCCACGCCACCGACTGCCTGCAGTCCTGTGCAGCCGCTGGCGCCACCCGCGGCCTTCACGATATTGCTCGTCGAGGACAAGGCCGTTGCCGTATCGGAGGTGCGGTAGTCGCTTGAAAATCCGACAATCTGGTATGTCGGCAACGTGGGGTCCGTGTACTTCGCAATCGTCGGACTGGTCTTACTGCTGCAGTCGTAGTCGTACGTCGCCTGCGTCGTGCTCGTCACGCCTGGAAAGGTGAAGAGGCTCACCGTATCCACCGGGCTCGGCACGTTGCTGTTCGTCACCGAGCCGCATGAGGACTTGCTCGCCAGGCACGGAGACAGCGATTGCAGCAGAATCTGCACGCCAGAGAGCGCACAGTTCATCCGCGTCGCGCTGCAGTTGCTGTCGGAGTCCTTATCGTTCATGGACTGCGTGGAGTCGATGACGATGGCCACGTTATACGGCGCCGCCGTCGCGCCCCGCATCGCGGCCGTCGCGCTTGCGCCCAGCGTCATGCTCCTCTTCCCAATCACCTGCAGAAACGTCAGCGGCACCGTCACCTGCTGCTTCACGGCAACGGCGTTGCCATTGCCGGGACTGACACAGGCCATGCCTTCATTGGTCAGTGTCGTGAGACACACCACCTTCGGGTATCCGCTCACCATGGAGACCCCGCTCAGGCTGTTGGAGGCATTCAGGTTGCCGCTGACAGAGCTGTACTGCGTCGCCACGGTCGCCGCGTTGCTGTTGGGCAGCGCAGAGGCGCCCGCCAGCGCCGCCGCATCGGTGGACGCCTGCAGCAGGTGCGACGCATACAGGCAGCGGCCCACGTCAAAGGAAAACCCCGCCATTCCCATCAGCGAAACCATCATCAGCGCCACGATGGGCAGCATCTGCCCACTCTCGTCCGCCATCAGGTCCTTCCATCCACGAATCCGGCGCAAGCGTTTCAAGTTCAGCAAGAGGGTCACACTTTCTCGTTTTACTGGCAATTCCATGCCAGGCACTTCATTGAATCAGCTCCGTCGTCGCGGCCTGCAGCGTACAGCCCGGAGCAAAGCTGGATTTGTACACCGCCAGGCTGCACGGGTAGGTCACGGCGATCTTGCCGGAGGCACCCTGCACCAGGTTGGAAGCGCCTGCCGTGCAGGTCGTGCCGGTATAGGTTGTGCCGTTGAATTCAAAGGTGTAGGAAAGCTTTGACGCCGTCAGGGTCTGCGCTCCGCTCTCCACCAGGGCGGACAGCGTCGCACACGGGTCGCTCGTCTGGCTGCGGATAATCACCATCTGCCGTGCGGCATCGTTCACCGCATCCACCAGCCGCAGGTAGTTCACCATGGTGATCCCGAACGCACCGATCCCTGTCGCTACCAGCAGCAGCACCGGCAGCACCACCGCCAGCTCGGTCAGCGCCTGCCCGTCTTCGTTCAGGCCATACCTCGCATTGATCAATCGGTACATCGCTGGCTCACCGTGCCTGGATAGTACCGAGGGAACGGTACCAGCGGAATGCAACCTTTGTCGTATGCCGGCTTCGGCCATCCTGTGCCTATCCAGTCATGGGAAGATGGATCGTGCGTTCTCTTCCTTACCTGCTTGGCGTTCTTGCTCTATGCTCGTTGTCCGTCGCCCCTGCCTGTGCCCAGCGCCGTCATGGTGAGTCCGGCCCATCCCAACCCAACTGCTTCGATCCCGCTGACTCTCGCGAGATCCGTCTTTGGTCGGCGCGCGCACCCGGTGCAGCCGCGGACGATCCCTGCCGCGATATCCCCTACATGCGCGTCTTTCCCGCGGCATCTCCCCACCCATCCCACCCCGCCATCCTGATCCTTCCCGGCGGTGGCTACGACCGCCTGTCCGATGAAAAAGAGCAGGCTCCTGTCGCCGAATACTTCTCTCGCACCCTGAACGTCACCGCCTTCGTCCTCTACTACCGTCTCGTCCAGCCCGATGGCACCTATCGCTACCCGGTGCCCATGTGGGATGGCCAACGCGCGTTGAAGCTGATCCGTTCTCGCTCACGGCAACTCAGCCTGAATCCTGCCCGTATTGCACTCTTCGGCTTCTCTGCCGGCGGACACTTGGCCAGCACCCTGACATTGCACTCCGCGAGTGACTTCGACCTGCCCGTCCACGATGAAATCGATACCGCCAGCGGGCGTCCCGACCTCCTCGCCCTGGGGTATCCCGTCATCTCCATGGACCCGGCGCAGTCGGCCGCTCCGTCTTCCATGCATCATCTGCTCAGCGGCTATACCGGCCAGCAACTGACTCACCTGCAACACTACCTTTCCGGCCAGCAGAACATCACGCGCAAAACCTCGCCCGTCTTCCTCTTTGAGAGCATGGACGACCAGCGCATCAGTCCGCAGAACAGCGTCCTCTTCGCCCAGGCACTGCGCGAGGCCAACATCCCCGCCGACGTCCACCTCTTCGCCCACGGCATCCACGGTGCGGGCCTGGCCCAGGGTGTTTCCGAAGAAGAGGCATGGCCCGCGCTCTTCCAGCAATGGCTCGAATCGCAGGATTTTCTGCGATGAAGACTCGTCTCGATAAACTCGTTGTCGAACGCGGCCACGCCGCCTCCCGAGAGCGCGCCCAAGCCCTCATCCTCGCCGGCCGCGTCCTTGTTGATGACCAGCGCGTGGACAAGCCCGGCACTCCAGTTGCCGAAGATGCCGTCCTCCGCATGCTGGGCAGCGACCTCAAATTCGTCTCCCGCGGCGGTCTCAAGCTGGAGCGCGCCCTGGACCACTGGCACCTCGACCTGACCAACCTCGCCTGCCTGGACGTCGGCGCCTCCACCGGCGGCTTCACCGACTGCATGCTCCAGCGCGGCGCAGCCAGCGTCCTTGCCATCGATACCGGGTACGGTCAGATCGCTCAGAGCCTCCGCTCCGATCCCCGCGTCTCCCTCCGCGAGCGCACCAACGCCCGCCTGCTCGAACCCCACGACATATCTTCGACAAACCCAGGCATCGCCTTCCTCGCCATGGACGTCTCCTTCATCTCCGCGACGCTCGTCCTCCCAGCCGTCCTCAGCGCCCTCTCCACGCCCACCCAGGCCTGGCAGGGAACCGCTGTTCTCCTGATCAAGCCCCAGTTCGAAGCCGGCCGCGAGCACGTCGGCAAAGGCGGCATCGTCCGCGACCCTGCCGCCCGCCAGCTCGCCATCGACCGCGTCACCGCCTCCGCCGTCTCGCTCGGAGCCACCCACCTCGATCTCATCGACTCCCCCATCAAAGGCATGGAAGGCAACCACGAGTACCTCCTCCGCACCGTTTTCCCATCCCATCCCTTACACTGAAGTCCTCATGTTCAAGGCAGCCATCATCTCCAAGCCGCAGAAGCCGGAGGTCGCCACCCTCCTGCCCGAGCTCATCGAATGGCTCGCCCGTTACGACTACGAGGCCGTCCTCGACGCCGACAGCGCCGCCTACCTCAACCAGTCCGGGCCGGACCGCACTGAGCTCCCCGCCCTCAAGCCGGAGCTCGTCATCGTCCTCGGCGGGGATGGCACTCTCCTCTCCGCGGCCCGCGCCTTCGCCCGAACCCACACCCCCATCCTCTCCGTCAACCTCGGCTCCCTCGGCTTCCTCACCGAAACTCCCATTTCCGACCTCTACACCACCCTTGAGCTCTGGTGCCAGGGCGTCGCCGATATCGACTGCCGCGTCATGATGCACGCCACGCTCCTCCGCGATGGCAAGCTCATCCGCCAATGGGACGCCCTCAACGACGTCGTCGTCGCCAAGGGCACCATCGCCCGCATGGCGGACTACACCGTTCAGATCGACGACCAGCTCGTCGCCACCTTCCGTGCCGACGGCATCATCGTCTCCACCCCCACCGGCTCCACCGCCTACAATCTCGCCGCCAACGGCCCCATCGTCATGCCCGCCGTCAACTGCATGCTGGTCACCCCCATCTGCCCGCACCTGCTCACCATCCGCCCCATCGTCATGCCGGGTGAGAGCACCATCGCCATCCACGTAGAAGGCGTCCCCAACCAGATCTTCCTTACCGTGGACGGCCAGGAAGCCGTCGAGCTCCAGCTCGGCGACCTCGTCCAGTGCCGCCGCTCCGACTCCGCCGTCCGCCTCCTCCGCCTCCACCCCAACGGCCTCTTCAACGTCCTCCGCTCCAAGCTCAAGTGGGGCGTCCGCTAGCCGTTCGTCAACGAGCCCCAGCCGCTAGTTCTTCTTCGCAATGGGAGCCACGGCCGAAGCTTCATCCTGCGTGGAAATCGGCTTGATCGAAGCCGCGGACGACGCCAGCTCCAACGCGACGATCGTGTCCACCGCCTTGGCCGCCTCGGTCACCGTCACATCCACGCCGGCCACCGTCTGGGTACAGGAAGCCTTCCCCCCCGTCACAACCGAGCAGCCTTTGATCTGTGCCGGCAGCGCAGGCAGTCTCAGAGTCTTCCCCGGCATCCTCAAAAGATGCAGATAGATCGTCTTCTCCCGGTAAGTTGAAACGCCATACTCCCCAGGCATATACGGCCCGCCGCGCGTCGAATAGATCGTCTGCCCAAACGACTTCAGCCAGTCGCCGATCTCCTTCAAACGAGCCGCCTGCTGCGGTTCAATCTGACCATCTGGCCGGGGCCCAATGTTAAGCAGAAAGTTTCCGTCCCGGCCAACCGCCCCCACCAGCAGGCGGATCAGGTCAGGGAACGACTTCACCTCCGCATTCGGCTGGTAACCCCACGCGCCCTCTGTGATCGTCGTACAAAGCTCCCATGGGTGACGATTCTCAAAATCCCCCATCGCCGCGTCCCCCTCCCGTGACCGGAAGTCCGCCGGGGCATCCGTCCGGTCGTTGACGATCACCTCTGGCTGCAGCGCCCGCAGTCTCGCCACGGCTTCCTCATCCCGCCAGGAAAACGTGCCGGTATAGCTCTTATCCTTGGGCCTTGCATGCCAGCCGCCCTTGAAGGCAACGCCGCCAAACCCCAGCCAGTTCGCGCCCCCGCCATCGAACCAGACAACGTCGATCTTTCCATAGTGAGAGCCCAGCTCTTCAAGCTGCCGATGGTACTGGTCGCGCATCAGATCGGCGTTCGGCTGGTAAAGGTCCGGAAAGAAGAAGCCCGGAAACCGCCAATCCAGAGGCGAGTAATACAGCCCCACGCGAAGCCCCGCCTTGCGCATCGCTGCCGCGTAGTCGGCTACAAAATCCCGGTGCGCTCCGGTTGCAACCGACGTAAATCCATTGCCCGGATCGTTGAAGAGCGCGAAGCCATCGTGATGCCGCGCTGTCAGCACGGTGTACTTCACACCCGCCTCGCTGGCCACCCTGGCCCATGCATCCGGATCGAAATGATCGGGTTTGAACTGGTCAGCCAGCTTCGCATACTGGTCGACAGGGATCTGTTCATTCCACTCCACCCACTCCCCCCGCCCGGGAACGGCATAGACACCCCAGTGGATGAAGAGGCCGAATTTGGCATCCCGCCACCATGCCGTACGCGCCTCGGCATGAGCATCCGTGACCATGGGAGCCCACTGCGCACAAGCAGAGGAGGCCATCAGAGCCAGGCAAAAAGTGAGTGCGGTCTTAATGCGAATCATCGGCAAAGGAATCCCTCGTGGTGCAAATGGATCAAGCGCGTTGCTCGGCAGCGTGGACTGACGACCTACTCCCGCACCGACGGAACGAACTCAGAGTACAGCGGCAGACCAGGCGCCATGCACTCATGCGCAAACATCCCATTCACCGCGGCCTCTTCCCGACCACTAACTCCCCCATCACCTTACTCTCCCGCGTCCCCACCTCCCCCAACCCCCGCACCACCCCCTCCACATCCGCCTCCGTCCGGTTCTGGCTCACCTTCCACTTGCCCTCCACCCGCTCCACCGGCATCTCCACCCCCACAATCCCGCCGCTCAGCTTCTCCACAAACTCCGCCGGCGCATCGCTCACCTTCCACGGCACCCGCGCAATCACCTCATTCAGATCCGTCAGCGTCTGCAGATGCTCCAGCAGCCACGCCGTGTCCTCGATCACCCGCACCCGCCCATACACATGCACCGCCGTGTAGTTCCACGTCGGCACCTCCTTGCCGTGCGTCGCCTTCCCCGGATACCAGGACGCCGAAATGTAATGCTGCGGCCCCGTAAAGATCCCCAGCGCCTCCTTCTCAGCCGCCAGTTCCTTCCACTGTGGATTAGCCCGCGCGAGATGCCCCCGCAGCGTCCCAAATCCCGCGCCATCCTCATGCAGCACCATCGGGATGTGCGAGGCCACCAGCCCCGCCTCCGTCCTCGTCACCAGCGCACACAGCGAGTTCTCCCTCACAAACGCCCTCAGCGTCGTCACATCCTCTTCCGCATTCATCTTCGGCGTGTACATCGTTCCCCCCTCCCCAGACCCTAGCAGAAGCCGCTATCCGCGCTCTTGCCGTTCCTTTAACCATCCCTCCCATCGCAATCTCATGTCGAAAATCATCGGAAATCTGCAAGACAGTGAAACCATAAACCCAATCTAGTGTTCTACTTATTCCGCCCACCAACTATGCTTCAGGAGCCTTCCCGATGCAGCAGCAAAGCGAAGACGATCCAGCGCTGTCCTGTCGACCCACACCCCATAACCCTGGCGTCGCACCCGAGCTTTCCGTCGAGCGTCTCGTCCACGCCATCGCGGAGGCCCTGGTCCGGCACAAGGACCGCATCCAGGTCCTCTCCCGGCAGGACGAACGCGGAACCACCCTCATCCTCAAGGTCGCGCCGGAGGATCTTCCCCGCCTACTCAACGGAAAGGTCCGCACCTTGGACTCCATGCGGACGCTCGTCCAAAGCGTCGGCATGAGGCAGCAGCGCCGGGTCTCACTCCACATCGCCGCGAACGACGAGTAGGCAGGGTCACTTCAGGCCCAGCCAGGAAAAGATGCAGTCCCTTACCCACGATAGCCATACCAAAAACCATCACTTGGACACCTTTCACCACACCGTAACCGTGTGGTGAGAGGCTCAGAGGCCCACCAAATAAGCTAAATCCGGGGTTTTTGCGCCAACTCCAGCAGCTTCTCCGTCACCCGGTCGTAGTCATGCCGCAGCACCTCGCCCTCATGGACGAAGTTCCCCACCACCGGCTCCACCCCAAGCGCCCTAACCCGTTCCAAATCAACATCAATGGGCGTCTGCCCCTCCCGCGCGTACTGCGCCAGCAGTGTCGGAGAAATCGGCGCCGCGTTGATCAGCGCGTAGTCGAAGATGGGTTCATTCGCCGCTCCCGCATGCTGCAGGATCTTCTCGATATGCTGCGCCGCCGTAAGTCCAAGCGATTCATTGGCTTGTGTCATCAGGTTGCACACATAGACCCGCGTAGCCTTGGACCCGGCGAGAGCCTCCGGCACACCTCTGACTAAAAGGTTTGTTATCAACGACGTGTACAGAGAGCCCGGACCCAGTGTCACCAGGTCCGCCTGCGCAATCGCCTCCAGCGTCTCCGGCAAAGGATGCGCGTCCTCCGGTTCCAGCATCAGTTCCACGATTCGCTGCTTGCTGGCCGTGATATTCGTTTCGCCTTGAACGGTAGACCCATCGTCCATCCGCGCCGCCAGCGTCACATTGGTGTTGGTAGCAGGGAAGATACGCCCCCGCGTCGCCAGAATCTGCGACGACATCTGCACCGCCTGCGCAAAATCCCCCGTAATGTGGCTCAGCGCCGCAACGAAAAGGTTCCCGAAGCTATGCCCCTGGAGATCTCCCTGGTCGAAACGATATTGAAACAGCCGCGAGAGGAGATGCTCATCCTCCGACAGCGCGACCATGCAATTGCGCACGTCGCCTGGAGGCAACATCTTGAAATCTTCCCGTAAGCGACCAGAAGAGCCACCATCATCGGTCACCGTAACCACCGCAGCCAGCTCCCGAATGAGGCATGGAGCGTCCTTGCACCACGAATCTATCAGCGGCGCGGAACCTGCGGGCGTGGCGACGTACCGCTTCAACCCACGCAGAAGCGTGGATAGCCCAGTTCCGCCGCCAATGGCGACAACCCGTAAACTGTTTGAAATGTTCAACTTGCCTGGCCTAAACTTCCGGGTAAAGAAGCTCGGTGAAGCGCGGGTCGTCCGCCATATCCTGAAAGTCGGAGTCCGCCCGGGCCTGAATCCGGTTCCGCGGATTCTGCCGGATCGCCTCCGTCAGGTGCTCCAGGCAGGTATTGCCATCCCCCGTCATGCTGGCCAGCACCGCCAGCCCGTAGAACGCATAATCGGCGCTCTGATTCTGCGCCAGAATCGACTTAAAGTGTTTGCTTGCATCGTCATACTGCCCAATGTTGAGCAGGGAGACGGCGTAGTCGTACTGCTCCTCATGGCTGTGAAAGGTCGTGGTGCTCTTCTGTGCCTGCAGCAGGCAGGCGTTGATATACATGCGGATGCGGTCAGCCAGGTCGCCCGGGCCGGAGAGCAGCATCTTGTCGAAGGCCTCATGAGCCTTGTCATACTGGCGCTTCTGCATCAACTGCAGCGCGGCTTCGTAGTTCGCCAGCGTCTGAGCCCGGCTTTCATCCTTCGCGGCAGGGATGACGCCGGCCAGGGTCTTGGGAGTGCGCTTGGTGGGTGATGCGGTTGTCGACTTTGCTTGCGTCATGGCGGTTCCGTTTCCTGGGCTTTGGGAGGCCGAAACACCTGGGTAAGTGCATCTGGACGTTGATGTTTCCGGGTCAGTGGGTCTCCTCGGTTTTATACGCAGAACGCATTCTGGGGTCAATCCCCCCGCCGAAAGCTTACCGCCCCCCGCGGTAAAGAACGGGATTCAAATCCGGATCGTTGTACATCTTCATCTGCCGGTAGAGCTTAAATCGACGGCGACCACAAATAATTTCTCTCCACAACTCATCCAAACACCCCACCAAGTCTGTGCGTTGCTGCTCCAGAATACGCAGGCGGGCGAGGTTGCGGCTGCGGTGCTCGGCTGTCGCGGTCTGGCGTTCGGATTCCTCGGCCGTGTGGTAGAGCTTGAGGGCCATGATGGAGAGGCGGTCAAGGATCATGCCCGGAGTCTCAGAGTGGAGCGCGGCGGACGAATTCTGATCGCCAGCGGCCGTGAAGAGAAGAGTGTCGATCTGCTCGACGAGGTCGTTGCGGCGCTGGTTGAGGCGGTCGATCTCATGCTTAACGGCGGCGATGATGGAGTCGGACGCGGCCGGGTTGCGCGCTTCGTCCTCCTGATGCCAGAGCTCGTAGTTGGCGCGGTGGTTCTCTACGGCAAGGGTATTTAGCGGCGCGGCTGAGTCGTTCAGGGATGGATAGACAGTGAGGCTGTGCCATAGCCTGTTTGCTTCGTCGTGCATCCGGACCATCGAGAGGGCTTGCAGCATGAAGGGCTTTGATTTCGTGAGGTGGTGGGGCATTTTGAGGTAAGAGACTGGATTTATCAGAACAGAATTTGGAGGTACGTGGTTCCGGTCGATTGAGGTTGCCCTCGGAGAGAACTAGACCGCAGAATACAACTATGCCAAGCAAGACGAAACGGGTCCTCATCTACAGGCTTGGCAGCCTGGGGGACACGGTGGTTGCGCTACCCGCGCTTCACCTGATCGCGCGCAGCTTTCCCGATGCGGATCGACGGATGCTGACCAATTTTCCGGTAAGTGTCAAAGCTCCGGCCGCGGCGGCGATTCTGGATGGCAATGGGCTGGTGGACGGGTATTTTCGCTACACCGTGGGGGTTCGCAGCCCGCTTGCGCTGCTGCGGTTGTGGTGGGAGTTATTTCGCTGGCGGCCGCAGGTGCTGGTGTATCTGGGGGCTGCTAGAGGAGTGGAGTCAGCGCGGCGGGATGCGAAGTTCTTCAGGGCGTGCGGGATCTCCAGGCAGATTGGGGTACCCCTGACTGAGGAGATGCAGGCGAACCTGCCGCAAGGGCCGGACGGGGGGCTGGAGCCGGAGTGCGAGCGGCTGACTCGAAACCTTCGAGAACTGGGGGATGCTTTTCTGCATGAGCGGGGGTCGTGGGATCTCGGTTTGACGAAGGCTGAGGAGGGGAAGGCGGTGGAGGTGCTGGGGGTGGCGGGGGGGCGACCTGTGCTGGCCGTGAGCGTGGGAACGAAGGTGCAGTCCAAGGACTGGGGCCGGGAGAACTGGCGGACGCTGCTGGAGGCGCTGGGCCGGGCGTATCCGGGCTATGCGCTGGCCCTGATGGGTGCACCGGAGGAGAGTGAGGCGAGTGAGTTTGCGGCTGGGGGGTGGAGGGTGGGGGCCGGGGAAGGGAGTCCGGTGATCCAGCTGTGCGGGAGGCTAACGCCGCGGGAGAGTGCGGCGTGCTTTGCCCGGTCCAGGATGTTCCTGGGGCATGACAGCGGGCCGATGCATCTGGCGGCTACGGTGCAGACGCCGTGCGTGGCGATCTTCGCGGCCCGGAATATCCCGCGGGTCTGGTATCCGTACGGGAAGCAGCACCGGGTGATTTATCACAGGGTGGAGTGCGCGGGGTGCGGCCTGGAGACGTGCATCGCGGAGCGGAAGCGCTGCCTGACGACTATCACGGTGGACGAGGTGATAGCCGAGGTTCGAGCTGTGTTGGGGTAGAAAGGCTTTTGGTGGAGGTGCGCGAGGGTGACTCCCCCCGGGCCATTTGTGTGCAAAATATTCAAAACATGGGAGTTAGTCGCTGATAGCAAAGTGGTTAACATGCGGTAGGGCACTTTTCTGAGAGGGGTGGGGACTGAGTCTCGCCGGTACAATGCAGTCATGTTGCCAGAACTTCATTCCGTCCTCGAACTTCTCGAACGTGGGTTTGGCCAGCTCAAGATCCTTGTGGTCGGCGACATTATGCTGGACCGGTACATTGTGGGTGAGGTGGAACGCATCTCGCCGGAGGCTCCGGTTCCGGTGCTTCGCCATGCCGAGCGGTATGAGCGGCCGGGTGGCGCGGCGAATGTGGCGATGAATCTTGCCGGGCTTGGCTGCCAGACGATCCTGGCCGGGTTCTGGGGGGCGGATGCGGAACAGGACGAATTGGTGAAGCTGCTGGCTCCGGCCAAGGTAGACACGGTGGGGGTGGTTTCCAGTTCACTGCCGACGATCTCCAAGACCAGGATTGTGGCGAGGACGCAGCAGTTGCTGCGGCTGGATATCGAGAGCCGTGAGCCTATTCCGGTAGAGGAGATGGGCAGGTTGCAGGCGCGGGCGGTGGAACTGGTGTCCAAGGTCCACGCCGTGATTCTTTCCGACTATGCGAAGGGGGTGCTGACCCGGGAGGTCTGCGAGGCGGTGATTCGCGCGGCGCGGACGGCGGGAGTTCCCGTGCTGGTGGATCCGAAGACAAAGGACTTCAGCAAATACTCCGGGGCGACGACGGTCTGTCCGAATCTGAATGAGCTGTCCGCGGCGACCGGCGTTCCCCCGCACCATACGGAGGCGCTGCTGAAGGCGGCGAGGGCGCAGAGGGCAGAGCATGATTTTGGCTCCCTGACGGTGACCATGAGTGAGAAGGGCATCACGAACCTGGGCGCGGACGAGGAGTTTCATTCGCCGGCGCGGGCCCGGGAGGTGTTCGATGTGTCAGGGGCCGGGGATACGGTGATCGCCACGCTGGCGGCAGCGCTTGCCGGTGGGTTGCAGATGAGGACGGCGGTGGATCTGGCGAACCTGTCGGCTGGAATCGTGGTGGGCAAGGTGGGTACGGTGCCGATTGCGGCGCATGAGTTGATTGCGGCGCTGACGCCAAGTACGGGCATCACCTCCGAGGAGAAGATTCTGGACTTCGACCGGGTGCAGCGGCGGGTGGCGGAGTGGCGCGCGGCGGGTGAGACGGTGGTGTTCACGAACGGCTGTTTCGACCTGCTGCACCTGGGACACATCACGCTGCTGGAGGACTGCAGGCGGTTCGGATCGAAGCTGGTGCTGGGGTTGAATGCGGATTCTTCGGTGGGCCGGTTGAAGGGGCCGACGCGGCCGATTGTGGCGGAGCGGGAGCGAGCCAGGGTGATGGCGGCGTTGGCTTCCGTGGATGCGGTGGTGCTGTTTGAGCAGGACACGCCGCTGGAACTGATTCGTGCGCTGAGGCCGGATGTCTTGGTGAAGGGCGGGGACTACACGGTCGGCACCGTGGTGGGGCACGAGGAGGTGATGGCGCAGGGCGGGCGGGTGGAGATTGTGCCGACGGTGGAGGGGTTTTCCACGACCAACCTGGTGAAGAAGCTGACGGCAGAGAGGGTGGGTTCGCAGGAGGTTGTTGAGGAGGCCACGCTTTGATTATTGTGACGGGCGGTGCGGGATTTATCGGCAGCAACCTGGTCCATCAGCTGAACCGGATTGGGGAGCGGGAGATTCTAGTGGTGGATCATCTGGCTCCGGCTCCGCATCTTTCCGGGCCGAAGTTTCTGAATCTATGGGGCGCGGAGTATGCGGATTACATGGATAAGGCGGAGTTTCGGCTGGCGCTGGCAGCGGGGGAGTTCAAGGATGTGAAGGTGCGGGCGATCCTGCATCAGGGGGCCTGCTCCAACACGCTGGAAGACGATGGGCGCTACATGATGGACAACAACTACACCTATTCCAAAGAGGTTCTGAGCTTTGCGGTTGAGAACCGGATTCCCCTGGTGTATGCGTCCACGGCGGCGGTGTACGGGCTGAGCGAGACGTTTGCGCCGACGAAGGAGAATGAACGGCCCTTGAATGTCTATGGCTACTCGAAACTGGTCTTCGACAATTTTGTGCGAAGGCGGTTTGCGGATCAGGACGAGCCGATAGAGAGCACGGTGGTGGGGCTGCGGTACTTCAACGTGTATGGGCCCAGGGAGCAGCATAAGGGGCGCATGGCGAGCGTGATTCACCACTTTACGAAGCAGTTGAAAGAGACCGGGACGATCCGGATGTTTGAGGGGTCCGGTGGGTATGCGGATGGGGAGCAGCGGAGGGACTTTGTCTTCGTCAAGGACCTGGCGCGGATCAACCTGTTCTTTGCCGGGCTGCTGCCGGAGAGTCCGAAGGGGCCGGTGCACGCGATTGTCAACGCTGGGACGGGTGAGGCGAGGACGTTCAAGGCGGTGGCAGAGGCGCTGATGCAGGTTCATGGGCCGGGGGGAATCGCGTACATTCCGTTTCCAGGGGATCTGAAGAACCGGTATCAGCACTTTACGGAGGCGGACGTTCGCGGGCTTCGGGAGGCAGGGTATGGCGATGCGTTTACAAGCCTTGAAGACGGGGTGCGGGCGACGTTTGCGGATGTTGCCATGGCGGAGTCTGCTTAGTGCGCTCGGTCTCGTCTGAAGGGTGCGAGGCGTGAGAGGATTCGTTTTGGGAAAGACATCGATTCGGGAGCGGGAATGACTGAGACGAACGGCGGCACGGCGCGGCGCACGGCAATCTTCTGCATCAGTACCTACGAAAAGGGGCAGAGCTTTCTTCGGGAGGCGGCGAACCAGGGCTGCGATGTGACATTGCTGACGGTCGACAAGCTGCGCGATGCGGACTGGCCGCGCGAGAGCTTGAAAGAGCTGCTGACGATGCCGGAAGAACTGACTCCGGGGCAGATCCTGAACACCGTGGCGTACCTGGCGAGGACGAGGCCTATCGACCGGCTGGTGGCGCTGGATGAGTTTGACCTTGAGGCTGCGGCGTTGATTCGGGAACACATGCGTTTACCCGGATTGGGGGAGTCGCAGACACGGTTTTACCGGGACAAGCTGGCGATGCGGACGCAGGCGAAGGCGTGCGGGATTCCGGTGCCGGAGTTTACGTCCGTGGTGAACTACGACGATCTGCGAGCGTTTATGGGGTCTGTGGAGGGTCCATGGCTGCTGAAGCCGCGGATGAACGCTTCGGCGATTGGGATCAAGGCGATTGAGAGGCCGGACGAGGTGTGGCCGATCCTGGAGGAACTGGGCGACCTGCAGAGCCACTACCTGATGGAGCGGTTTGTGCCGGGCGAGGTTTTTCATGTCGAGGGCGTGACCTGGGGAGGGAAGGTTCTGTTTGCGCAGCCGTGCCAGTACGGCAAGCCTCCGATGCAGACGATGCACCAGGGGGGAGTGTTTACGACGCGGACGCTGCCGAAGGATTCGGCGGATGGGATGGCGCTGGTGGGGTTGCACAAGGATCTACTTTCGGCATTGCGGCTGACGGAGGGAGTTAGCCACTCGGAGTTCATCAAGGCGAGGGCGGACGGGAAGTTTTATTTTTTGGAGACGGCGGCGCGGGTGGGCGGGGCTTATATCGCGGACGTGGTGGAGTATGCGAGTGGGCTGAATCCGTGGGTGGAGTGGGCTCGGATTGAGGTGGCGGCTGCGCGGGGGCAGGAGTACAAGCTGCCGGCGCTGCATGAGGGCTATGCGGGAAGTGTCATCAGCCTGGCACGGCAGGAGACGCCGGACCTGAGCGGGTACACGGACGCGGAGATTGTGCAGCGGCTGCACAAGACGCATCACGCGGGGATCCTGCTGCAATCTCCGGATGAGGTGCGGCTGCGCTCGCTGGTGGAGGGCTATGCGGAACGCTTTCTCACGGATTTTTGCGCGGCGATGCCGGTGCCGGAGAAGGCAACTGCCTGAAACGAGAAGGGATTCAGCGAGAAGTGGATGGTGAGCCCGCTGGGGCTCGAACCCAGGACCAACGCCTTAAAAGGGCGATGCTCTACCAACTGAGCTACAGGCTCCAACCACTTATGAAAATAGCATAAAAGGCGGCTGCTTCACAGGTAGGATGGTGACGCATTCCCGAAGATTCCGCGGGCGAGAAATACGGCCGGTTTTTTGAAGAAATTTTGCACTTCTGTGTCGCGTTGTCGGACACCCAAGGTATAAACAGGGATATCCGTTTTGACTCTTTGGTTCCTCTGGGAAGTTTGCCGTAGGCGAATGCAGGTAAGCCTACTAAGGTTGGACGGTGAAGGTTGGACGGTGATGGAAGGCTCAACTTAGCCTCGAAGCGTCGTACGCCGTGCAACATGGGTACCTCCACTGATCGTTACGCCGGGCATTGGACGCAGATGCTCGACACGCAGTATCTGCCTTGTTTTGAAACAGGAATGTATCTATGGACACGCGCTTGACCAATGATCCTGAAGATCCGCAGGTTGCGGAGACGCCAGAAGATGTTGCGATTCTGTACTCGTGGGCGAATTTGCACGGCGCCAAGTATCGCGATTTTTCCGCATCGCGCCGGGAGTACAGGGCCCAGGTGCGGCATCGCGCGGCGGAAGAGCTAAGGCAGGCTGAGTTGCGTGCGCAGGTTGAGGCGGAACAGGCCGCGGCGCAGGCCGAGTGGGCTGCGCGTGAGGCGGAGAGCGCGGCGCGCGGCGTGGAAGGATATGAGGCGCCGGTGGCGCGGGAAGAAGCGATCCGCGAGGCTGAAGAGGCTGCACGGAGGGCTTCGGCAGAACGAGTGGAGGCAGCGCGCCGAGCAGAGGCAGCAGCGCTGGCCGAGGCGGCCGCACGCAGGGAAGAGCGAGAGATTGCGGAGGCGCATGTTTCGGCGCAGCGGCAGGCGGCACGGTACGCGGATTCCGAGATCAGACGCCGGGCGCTGGCCGGTCCGCAGCCGGCTCCGCTGGTTCCGGGACTTGCGAGCGATCCCTACACGATGTCCCAGGGTGCGGGACCCGAGGTCGACCTTTATAGTCCCAACAATCAGTTGGGGTACACCGAACCAGCGCGGTTTACTGCGGATGATGCGAGTGGTCTTGCCCCGGGGGAACGCCGTCCGATGCGGGTGCAGGAGAGTGGAGCGCGTCGCCGGCCGCAAGGCTTTCGTCCCGATGAGGCCTCCGGAATCCGTCCGGCCTATCGCCCGGCCGATGCTGCTGCGTCTGCGGGTCGAGTAACCCCGCTCTCGCCGCAGCCGATCAATAGCCGGGACGAGTATTCGGACCAAGGTTTCGCGGGGACCGGCATGGGATCGCAGGCTGAGCGCGAGACTCCGGAGTGGCTGACGAGTCCGGGGCAACCGGAGACGTCCGGCCCTTCCTCCGTAGCAGACACCTTGCAGCATTCCCGGGAACGGGTGGCGGCTCGATGGTTTGCCTTAAAGGGCGTCTTTGAACCGGGCGAGGAGACGGCGGCTGAGCCGGTGGCGGCTCCGCGGCAGAAAGAGACACGGACGCCGGTGCTGGCCGTGTTTTCGCTTGCCGGAGGGGTTGGTAAAACGAGCCTCGTCGCGACGCTGGGCCGGGCGCTTTCCTGGCTGGGAGAAAAGGTCCTTCTGACCGACACGACCTCTCACGGCCTTCTGCCGTTTTATTTTGGTGCGAGCGAACTGCGACCGGGTGTCATCCGGACGTTTTCTCCGCCGAGCGGAAGCACGGATGCTCCGATCCATCTGGTGAGCTATGACGTGGACCAGCGTGGCGCTGAGCGGGCCTCGCAGGATGCGCTGGCGGAAGAGATTGGACGCGCTTCGGCGGGAAGCCACCGCGTTCTGCTGGATCTGAACAGCTCTTCGGCATGGCTGATCCGCAGGCTCTCTCGTATGAGCCCGACCGTCCTTGTGCCGGTGGCCCCGGATATGAATTCAGTGATCAGCCTGCAGGCCGTGGAGCGGTTTTTCCACGGACTGAGCGATCAGGACGGCAGAGCGATCCAGCCGTTTTATGTCTTGAACCAGTTTGATGCGTCGCTTCCGCTGCATCTGGATGTACGCGAGGTGCTGCGGCGTCAGCTTGGTGATCGCTTGCTTCCGTCCGTCATTCGCCGGTCGCCCGTGGTGAGCGAGGCACTCGCCGAGGGAATGACGGTGGTGGACTATGCGCCGGATGCAGCAGTCGCAGAGGACTACGTTAATATTGCCAACTGGCTGCGGTCGGTTTCAGCACCAGCTACACAAGGTTTCCGGAACATCCGGTGGAGTGAACGATGACAAGGTCGCCGTTATGGAGAGAGTTTGAGTCGGGCGATAGTTTCCTGCTGAAGATCCTTCGTTTTTTTGTGTTGTTTGGCGGAATCATCTTTCTTGCTTTTACAGGCATTCTGGACCTGACCTGGCCGCAACAGGCGGTGCTGGGACTGCTGACAGTGCTGCTCGCTTTCTGGATGGATCGCAGTTCGAGCTCGTATCTGGTGACGCTGACCCTGATGCTGATCTCGATCTACTCGACCTTCCGGTATGGCTACTGGCGCGTCTCTTACGTGATTCGCTTCTTTTTGGATCCCGGGACGAATGCGTCCGCGCTCGACGTGTTCTTTATCTGCCTGCTGGTGCTGGCGGAGATGTATGCGTTTATCATCTTGTTCCTTGGCTATCTGCAGACGTTGTGGCCGCTTCGCCGGACGCCAGTGCCGCTGCCGGAAGATCCTGAAAACTGGCCCGCTGTCGACCTGCTGATCCCCACCTATAACGAACCGCTTTCGGTCGTGAAGTTCACTGCGTTGGCCGCGATGAATATCGACTGGCCGGCTGACAAACTGAACGTTTACATTTTGGACGACGGCAAGCGTGAGGAGTTCCGGCGTTTTGCCGAAGACGCAGGCGTTGGCTACATGACGCGGGACGATAACAAGTTTGCGAAGGCGGGCAATATCAACCGTGCGCTCGAGCGGCTGGATGCTCCGTTCGTGGCTATCTTCGATTCCGACCACGTGCCGACGCGCAGCTTTCTGCAGGTGACGCTGGGATGGTTCCTGCGCGATCGTAAGTTGGGTATGCTGCAGACGCCGCACCACTTCTATTCGCCCGATCCTTTTGAGCGCAATCTCGACCAGTTTCGCGTGATTCCGAATGAAGGTGAGTTGTTTTATGGGGTCGTACAGGACGGAAACGATTTCTGGAATGCGACCTTCTTCTGCGGCTCCTGCGCGGTCCTGCGCAGGACGGCCTTGGATGAGGTTGGGGGCATTGCGGTTGAGACGGTGACCGAGGATGCGCACACCTCATTGCGCATGCAGATGAACGGCTGGAATACGGCGTACGTTAATATTCCGCAGGCGGCGGGGTTGGCGACGGAACGGTTGAGCGGACATGTGAAGCAGAGGATTCGCTGGGCACGTGGGATGGTCCAGATTTTGCGGATCGAGAATCCTTTGTTTGCCTCGGGTCTTTCCGCTGCGCAGCGGCTGTGCTACTTCAACGCGATGTCGCACTTTTTGTACGCGCTGCCTCGGCTTATCTTTCTGACGGCGCCCTTGATCTATCTCATTTTTGGCAAGACGAATGTGCCCGGATACTGGGCGGCCATTCTGGCTTATGCCTTCCCACATCTTGTGCTGTCATCGCTGACGAACTCACGGATTCAAGGGCAGCACCGGCATTCCTTCTGGAATGAGATCTACGAGACGGTGCTGGCGCCTTACATCTTCTTGCCCACGATGCTCGCACTCATCAATCCGAAGCTGGGTAGCTTCAATGTGACGGCTAAGGGCGGCGTGGTCAATCGCAGCTTCTTCGATATACGGATTGCCCAGCCGTTTATGGTTCTGCTGGTGATGAACCTGATCGGCATTTTGATGGCGATTCCTCGCTACTTCTACATTCCGGTTCCGTATATCAACCTGCTCTGGGACGGGACGCACCCTGGAACGATTGTGATGAACGTTCTGTGGACGTGCTTCAACATCACCATTCTTGGCGTGGCCACCGCGGTTGCGTGGGAGAGCCAGCAGCGCCGGCAGACCGTGCGGGTTGCCATGAGCGTTCCATCGGATGTCGTGCTGGCAGACGGAACCGTGGTGCAGGGCGTGACCGCGGACCTCTCCAGCGGTGGTGTGCGGGTGCAGGTCGATCGCAGCTTCACGGCACTGCCTGGCGATCAGGTGAAGCTGGTGTTTCCGGTTCTGGACGGCGATGCGACGCTGCCCGCGACGGTTATCAGCGCCGATGGGCGCAGCCTGCGGGCGCAGTTCGATCCGCTGAATCTGCAGGAAGAAGAGGCGCTGACGATGGTGCTTTATTCGCGCGCGGATACATGGCTTGGCTGGGGCGAGGCGCGTGAGGCAGACCGTCCGCTGCTCAGTTTGTATCGCATTATGCAGCTTTCTTTTCATGGGCTTGTCCATACATTTAGAGGATTGATGAAAAATAAGAAGACTCCTCCCAAGGGACGGCTGGCGACCAGTGTGGCTCCGCTGCTTCTCTTTGCTTTGCTTACTGCTTCAGCCGTGCATTCGGCGTTTGGTCAGAAGAGGCATTTGGCTCGGCCCCAACCTCAGCTTCAGCCGCAGGTGATTCAGACGCTGTCGCAGCCGAATGGATCGATGGATTCCGGGCTGCCTCAGAAGCCGGTGCCGCCTGGAAGCTTCGATAACTTATTTGCGCTGACGGACGTCAACGTTCCCGACACGATTGTGTTGCGGGGTGTGGATGCCTACCACTCGGTGTTCTTCTCCGTGCCGCAGACGCAGGTCGTCAAGACGGCCAAGTTTCATATCAAGTATCACTTCTCGCCTGGGCTGATTCCTGATATCAGCCACTTGAAGGTGAGTCTGAACGGCACGCTGTTCGCGACGCTTCCGGTGACGACGCAACCGACGCAACTGAACCCGGATCTGACGCCTGAGCAGAAGGTGGCTGAGCAGCAGGTTTTGAGCGTGACGCGGAATGAAAATAATGCGCTGCTCGAAGCGACATTGACGATGCCAGCCGAGATGCTGGTCCATAGCAACGAACTGACCTTTGAATTTATCGGACACTACACACTGCAGTGCGAAGATCCGTCGCACTCCACGCTGTGGAGCCATGTCGATTCGAGTTCGACGATCGAGCTTGCCGGCTCACTGCTCCCGCTGCAGAACGATCTGAAGCTGCTTCCACTTCCGTTCTACGATGCGGCGGTCAATCTGCATCCGGTCATTCCGATTGTCTTTCTGAGCCAGCCATCTCCTAGTGCGATGCGGGCAGCCGGTATCGTGGCGTCGTACTTTGGGATTCTGACCAACGATCATCCGGTTCACTTTCCGGTGTCCTTCGGTACGATTCCTGCGGGGAACGCAATCGTCATTGGCGAAAATGCCTCGGAGTTGCCGGCCTCGTTGAACATCACCTCGATCTCTGGGCCGACGATCGCGATGCGAACCAATCCCACGGACCCGTACTCGAAGTTGCTGGTGGTTACGGGGGATACCTCGGAAAACCTAGTCACCGCAGCGAAGATCCTGGTGTTGCAGCAGAGTATGTTGGCAGGCGAACAGCAGACTGGGCAATTGGTTCAGGCCCCACGTGAGCGTAAGCCGGACGATGCGCCGCGCTGGCTGAGCACGGAGAAAGAAAAGCGAGCCACGCTTGGCGATGTGACGGAAGGGAACAATCTGCAGGGCGATGGCTCGGTGCCGGTTGGTGTCTATCTGCGGCTTCCGCCCGATCTTTACACGGAGGGAGGGCCACAGAACCTGGGGTACCACCTCTCCTACCGGTACAACGGAATTCCGCTGGCGAACGAAAGCTCGCTGCAGGTTTACATGAACGGAGCGTACGTCAGCTCGACGCCGATGCCGCATACCGAACAGGCTTCCGCCAAGCTGGATACGGTGGTGCCGGTTCCGGTGGTAACGCTGCGTCCGTTCTCAAACTCGCTGATGATGCGGTTTGTCTTCCAGATTGCAAAGAAGGGTAAGTGCCAGGATACCGCTCCGCTGAATCTGCAGGGAGCGATTCTTAAGGACTCCTACCTGGATATTCAGGACATCCCGCACTGGGCGATCATGCCGAACCTTGAGATCTTTGCCAACGCCGGCTATCCGTTTACGCGTAAGGCAGACCTTGCGGATACGGCGGTGGTGCTGCCGGATAGTCCATCGTCTGAAGAGATCGAAATGTTCCTGACGTTCATGGGACACTTCGGGGCGCAGACCGGGTATCCGGTGCTGAACCTTACCGTTACCGATAGTGCCGGTATGAAGAGCGATCGGGCCAAGGACTACCTGGTGATGGGCACGATGGAGGATCAGCCGGCGCTGGCGACCCTTAGCTCTGCGCTTCCAGTGCGGGTGGACAGCTCCGGGCTTCACATTCAGGACACGCAGGGCTTCTTTGCCCCTCTGCAGCATGGCTGGTGGAAGGTACGTAGCTCCGACCATGTTCAGTCCGGGCAATTGGAGACCAGCAATGGGCTTCCGGATGCGTTGATTGAAGGGCTGGAGTGGCCACGCGGATCGAACCGCTCGGTTGTTCTGATCGCATTGCGCGATAAGACTGTGGTGCCCTCGTTCTTGAATGTCTTCCTGAAGACCTCACAGTCCTCCGATATTCAGCAATCGGTCAGCGTACTGCACGGAACGCACTTCGTTTCCTACCGGATCGGCAACGACGCTTACCGCGTAGGGTCGCTGTCCTGGTGGATCCGGTTCAACATGTTCTTCTCCGAGTATCCGGTCTTCGTGGTGATCACGACGGTCATCTTCTGCATTCTGATGGCTGCGCTGATTCGTGCGATGCTGCGGCGCAGGGCGCGGACTCGCCTCCAGGGTAACGATTAGTCGTTGCGGCGATCAAAGGAGCTGAAGTTCGTGTTGTGTTTATTGTGGCGGGGAGATCAAAGAGGCGGGCGGACTCATCATCTGCCCGCCCTTGCCTTGCTCCTGGGGCTGCTTCTGCCTGCAGTGGAGGGGTGCCATGCCCAGCAGCCCTGGCCACTTTGGGAGAGCTATACGAAGCACTTCCTGGATGATCAAGGGCGGGTAATCGACCGCTCTGCCGGCGACCGCACGACGAGCGAAGGCGAAGCGTACGCTATGTTCTTTGCGCTGGTCGATAACGATCGCAAGCACTTCGACAAGCTGGTTGCATGGACCGAGGAGAATCTTGCGGGTGGTGATCTGACGTTACGTTTGCCGGCCTGGAACTGGGGTAAGAACTCCTCCGGAAGTTGGGGGTTGCTGGATGAAAACTCGGCTTCTGACGCAGACCTGTGGATGGCCTACAGCTTGATGGAGGCTGGGCGGCTGTGGCATGACCCGCGCTACGAGAAGCTCGGTCGCACCATGGCTTCCCGCATCGCGAAGCAGGAGATTGTGCTGGTGCCCGGGCTGGGGACCACCATGATGCCGGGTCCCAACGGCTTTCACCCGGATCAGCAGAACTGGATTCTGAATGCGAGCTATATGCCGGCGCCGCTGCTTGCATTCTTTGCGAAGACTATGCCCCAAGGGCCGTGGTCGTCCGTGCTGGAGTCTCTGCCAGCACTTGTGGGGGGCGAGATGAGCCACGGATTTGCCATGGACTGGATCTCGGCGGGGGCCGATGGATCAAGGCCGAGCGCCGCGCCTCGTGAGCCTACGTCCGGGGTGCATGAATCCCAGGCCTCCGGGAGCTACGACGCGATCCGGATCTATTTGTGGCTGGGGATTGCGGACCCCGGGACGTATGGAGTGAAGGCGATGATCGGCCAGGTTGCAGGAATGGGACAGTATCTGCATGGTGCAGTCACGCCGCCGCTTGAAGTGGATGCCCAGGGGAAGATTATCCGGGCCGATGGGCCCCCGGGATTTTCCGCTGCGGTGGTGCCGTATCTGACGATCGCGGGGATGAAGGCTGAGGCCGCGGCTCAGCAGGATCGGCTGACGGCCACGCGCGATGCAAGTACCGGTTTGTATGGCCATACGGCGGAGTACTACGACCAGAATCTTGCCCTGTTTTCCACTGCCTGGAGTGAGAAGAGATTTCGCTTCGACCGGGATGGGAAGCTGAAGGTGCAATGGAAGTAAGCAGTTAGGGTGAGCGTATTCCACGTATTTCAGGTACGCCTCGTACGCGGTGCAGAAAAAGCATTACAACATTCAGAAAAGCAATTAGTCTCTTGAGGACAGCATAAATCCCAGCCGGTTCTATTGGGTTTCGCTGCGCGTGAAGACAAACATGAAGAGTTCATCTGTATTTCGATTCTGGGCACCTGCCGTGCTGCTTGGTGCAACTTCATTGGCTCCTGTCACGCTTGCGGCATATGGGCAGGCGGGCCAGGCCGCGACGCAGCCCTTGCTGGAGAAAGCTCATGCGCTGGAAGCGCGGGGCCGCGTGGATATGGCGGCCCAGATCTGGCAGCAGGTGCTGCTGGCCGATCCCAATAACGCTGAAGCGCAGGCGGGGCTTGCCCGTGCTGCCAAGGCGAGCGAGAGCGGGGCTGGGCCGAATCACCGGGCAGAGCTGCAACAGGCAGGGAAGCTGGCGCAGCAAGGTCAATATGCGCAGGCGATGAATGCCTACCGGGCTATCTATGGAAATAATCCTCCTCCGGGCGACGTGGCTTTGGCGTACTACGAGACGGAGGCGGCTACGGAAGAGGGCCGTCCCCATGCCATCGCCGGGTTGCGCGGTCTCTCGGCGCAGAATCCGGGTGACTCACGGTATCAGATTGCGCTTGGCAGGATTCTGACCTACAACCCGAAGACCCGTCCTGAGGGCCGCCGCCTTTTGGAGGCGCATCCAAATGATCCGCAGGCGGTTGAATCGCTGCGGCAGTCGTTATTGTGGGATGCGCAAAATCCGGCCACTTCCGGGGCGATTCGCGGGTACCTCGCCAAGCACAACGATGCGCAGCTTGCGGCGGCGCTGCACGGGGAACGCCGTAGCGGAGGCGGCGGCGGTGGTAAGGGCGTTCGTCTGACACCGGAGCAGCGTGCCGAGTATGCCCTCGGCGCGGCCCGGAGTGCTGAGGCTCGGGCTGCTTATAAGGCGTTAAACGAGAAGAAGCTGGAAGAGGCTGAGGAACGTTTCAAGGCCATCCTGGCGAACAACCCGGACAATGCCGACGCGCTGGCTGGTATGGGCTACGTGCGGATGCAGCAGGCTAACTTCGGCGGGGCCATCAGCTTCCTGGTGCAGGCCAAGCAGGATGGGTCCAAGGACCCGGGGCTCGATGCGGCGCTGAACACCTCTCGCTTCTGGTACACGATGGGCGAGGGCGCGATTGCGTTGAACGAGAATAACCTCGCGCTGGCGGAGAAGAATTACCATGCGGCGCTGGTCATGCGGCCGACGAGCCCGGAGGCTTTGGAGGGAATCGGCGGAACGCTGTTGAAGGCGCAGCAACCGAAGGCCGCGGTTCCGTACTACGTTGAGTTTGTGAAGGTGAAGCCGGACTCCGCCCATGCCTGGCGCGGGTTGTTTCTTTCGCTGTATGGCTCAGGAGATGCGCCGCGTGCGCTCCAGACGGAGCATCAGATTCCAGCTCAGCCACGAGCTCAGCTGGCAAAGGATCGTCTGTACCTTCGCGCGCTGGCGCAGGCACTGGCCGCCGTAGGACGGGATGCCGATTCCCAGCGGGTGCTGCGTGCAGCGCTGGAGCTTCCATTCCCGGCCGATGCGAGGGGAGTTGAGGCCGATACGCAGCTTCAGTATGCGGGGCTTCTGCAGCAGGCCAACCATCTGGACCAGGCGGCCGGCTTGTATCGGCAGCTTCTGGCCAAGGATCAGAACAACACCGCCGCATGGCAGGCGTTGGTCCGGGTTGAACACCAGATGGACCAGGACGCCGAGGCGCTGCAGACGATTGAGAGCATGCCGCCGGCAAGCTACGCGCGTTCCATGCGGGATGCCGGGTTTGAATCGACCGTGGCGTCCATCTATCAGAGTCAGAAGCGGCTGGATGTTGCGCAGGACATTCTGGAAAAGTCGATTGCGCAGCAGGCTTCAACCGGTCAGAAGATCTCGGTGCCGGTGGAAATCCAACTTGCTGGCATTTATCTGCAGCGGAACAACGCGCAGCAAGCGTATCCGCTCTACCGCAAGATTCTTTCGGACAATCCCGCCAACACGGATGCTTGGAAGGGCCTACTTTCGTCGCTGCATGATAGTGGCAGGGATGGTGAGGCGCTCTCCGAGGTTCGGCAGATTCCAGCTCCGACCCGGGCTTTGCTTGAGAACGATGTGACGTATCTGCAGACCGTAGGTGCCATCTACACCGGGCTTGGGCAGTCGCGGGAGGCCTCGGTGTTTTTGCGTCGGGTGCAGCAGCACTACGCTTCCCAACACGCGGTGCCGCCGGCGGACGTCGACATTCAGAACGCCTGGCTCCTTTACAACGGCATGAACGATGCCGGGCTCTATCGCCAGTTGATGTTGATTGGCGACCGCAACGATCTGACCGATGCGCAGCGGCGGACGGTGCAGACGATCTGGACCAATTGGGCGGTGCGCCGGGCAAATCAGGCTTCAGCGGCAGGGAACGATCGTCGTGCGCTGGCGATCTTGAACGCAACGGCCCGCACTTTTCCGGACAATCCCGCTGTGATCAAGGCTTTGGCGGCCGGCTATGCCCGGGCCGGAATGACGAAGCAGGCGATCGCAATCTGGAAGGCGCAGGACTTGAATGCCGCTCCGGCCGCTGATTATAAGGCCGCCGTGGGTGCAGCGTTGGCGGGGGGCGATACCAAGGACGCCGAGACGTGGCTTCGTTTTGGGCTTGATCAGTATCCGAAGGACTCCCAGTTGCTCACGCTGGCGGCGAAGTTCGAGGAGGCGCGGGGCGATACGAACCGAGCGGCAGACTACTATCGCGCGTCACTCGATGCCATGCCTCCGGCGGATCCGGGTGCGGAACTGGCGACTGAGTTGAGTCAGCCTGCTCCGGCGATGGTGGGCCGGCTTCCGAGTGCGAGCCAGCCTCAGGATCTGGCCGGATTGCTTCAGCCTGGCGTGAATGACGCCAACGGCATGCCGATGACACCTGCCGGCACACAGCCCTATCTCCCGGGCTACGGCAACTTTGTCGGCAACGCTCCGGTTTCAATTCAGGGGCAGGGTCGCGAGTTCGACCTTCAAAGCGAGCCTTATTCCCCCAATACGGGGGCGCCAGCGGTGCCTTCGTACATGACGACCCCGCATGGCGATGAGCCAGCGCAGGGGCCGAAGACGAAGTTACGCGATTATGTTCCGCAAGCCTCGGCGAACGAGCCGGTACCGATGGATGGTACGGAGGTTCCGCGAGTCGACATGGCTGCGGTATCTGATGATGGAGTTTCCCAAATGGTGTTGACCCCGGCGGTGTATCAGCACCAGCAAATCGTTCGTGTGACCGAGACCGTTCAGCCGGTGCTGGTTGCGAGTCTCGAGTTCCCGCAGCAAGGTGGCGCAGTGGGGCAGAACCCATCCGGCCCGCAGCAGGGAACTATCCTGACGGCTACACCGTCCGGAACGGGTGCCACCTCGGATGGCGGCGTGGTCTACGGCGCCTTCGTTCCGTATCAGCCGCCAGCCGCGGCTTCTTCGCAACCGGCGGTTGGGCCTGCGTATGACAGCGTTCCAACGGCGCGCTACGTACCCAACGCACATGCGGCAGGTGCGGTATCGTCGCAACCCAGCGTCACCGCGGCCAGTGCTGCAGCGGCACGGCGGCGGCAGTCTCATCCCCTGGCGGCTCCCACTGCTGCCACGACTTTGAGCGGCGAGAGCCATCCTCCGGACGAGGACTACAGCACGACTCCGACGGTTCCGACCGAGCAAGTGGAGTACAAGCCTTACCAGCCGTACACTCCGCCGCAGGCGACGAGAGGGACGCAGATCTCTCCCTCTCAGATACCCGCCGACCAGGTGCCTCAGCCCAAGCCCGTTCAGACGCAGGTGCAGCGGGGTCCGGTGGCGTCCTATCCTGCAGCGACCTACCCGGTGCAGCAGTCGCAGCCTCAAGTGGCGCAGCCCTACGCTCCTGCGGCCAACTACCCGGCGCAGACGTATCCGTCACAGGGCTACCAAGGGCAGAATGGCGACAGCCACGGCCAGCAGTATCCGCAGCCGGGGTCAACGTACGTGGATGCCGTGCCGGTGCAGCGTGGACGTTCGCGAACGGGCAAGCGGGCCCTTGCTGCGGCGAAGCCTGCTCCGGCACCGACCAATGCGCCGCCACCTTCGTACCAGGGGCTGAGCTATCCGGGCGTAGGACAGCCTTTGACCTACCAGCCTTATCCGATGATTGGGCCTGCGTATCCGCTTGGCGACGCACCCACGGACGCGGATCTGATCGACCAGCGGCTTCCGCCGCTCCGTGGACCCTACTACACCGGCAACCTGCGAAACTCCGAGCCTCCGCTGACTGAGCGGCAGCGTACGGAGCGTGATCTGGCAATGCTCGAAGGTTCGTATAGCGGATGGATTGGCGGGACGGGAAGTGCGCGGTACCGCAGCGGAACGGTGGGTCTGGATCGCCTCACTGATCTCGAAACCAGCTTCGAAGCGTCGGCCACGCTGGGCAATAACCTGCGGTTGAGTGTCATTCCGAAGGCTGTCTTCCTGAACTCCGGGCAACTGAGCACAGCGACCTCACTGAACACGGTCCCGCTTTTGGGAACTCTGGTGGGGAATGCGGCGGTTTCGCCGACCAATCAATTTGCGAATGGTGTGGGCGGGGAGTTTCAGGTGGCGACGCGGAATCTGGCGGCGGCGATCGGGTATACGCCCTACGAATTTTTGATTCGCAATGTCACCGGGCGAGTGTTGTTTCGGCCGAACCGTTATGTGACTTTTTATGGTGACCGGTCGCCGGTGACGGATACGCAGCTTTCTTATGCGGGTCTGCGGGATCCTGGGTCGGCTACGCCGGTGTTTACGGGAAACATTTGGGGCGGCGTGCTTTCGACCGGGGGCGGCGTTCGGTTTGACAAGGGCGATGAGCGGGCCGGGTTTTACCTTACCGCGGATGGCGCGGATCTGACTGGGTACCACACACTTGAGAACTATAAGTTCGAAGGGTCGATGGGGGCGTACTTCCTGGCGCATACGTGGCCGGGGTACGGCAAGCTGAATATTGGGGCGTCGTTGTTCGGGATGCACTACAACTACAACGAGCGGGGGGAGACGTACGGACTGGGTGGATATTTCAGCCCGGAGGCGTATGTGTTGGCTTCAGTGCCGGTGACTTTTGTGGGGCGGAATGGCAACAACTTCCACTACACGATTGCCGGCGCGTTGGGAGTGCAGTCTTTTCAGGAAGATAACCAGATCTACTTCCCGCTGGACCGGGGGCTGCAGAACGGTGTGACGTGCACGAACGTGCAACTGGCGACGCAGAGTTGCGGACAGATGCCGACGAACAGCAATACGAGCGGCAACTATTCGATCAATGCTGAAGGGGCTTACAAGATCGCAGAGCACTGGTTTGCGGGCGGGTTCTTCTCTGCCAATAACACCAACAACTACAACACGGTGACGGGCGGGTTCTTTGTCCGGTACCTGTTCCGGCCGCAGTATGGGACGGACGACTACCCGACGGGGCTGTTCCCGGTTGAGGGCTTCCGGCCTCTGCGGGTTCCGTAGACCATGATCTCCACAAAACGGCCCTATTCTTCGGAATAGGGCCGTTTTGCTTGGTTTCACCACGATTCCGGATGGCGTCCAAGTTGTGGTGAATGGTGTGGATAACGTGGTCAAGTGACGGCAACGGCGCATGGTGAGGCCCGCGATTGGCGCGGGTTTTGTGGGTTTCGACCATAAAAAGTTGTGCATGGTGGCGGTGGTGGGTTTGGCCCTTCACGTGCGCTCGAAAAAGTGGCACCTTTTCTGGGGGCGGGGTGTGGGCTGGAAGCTTCGCGGACGTGAGCTAGAGCGTACCTCAGCGGCTAAAGCTGGGGTCGTTGCGGGCGGCTTACAGTACGGATAAACCCGTGTCCTTAAGCGAAACGTCAGCTGGAGTTGTTGCAGGCGGTTTATGGCACCGGTGAACCCGGGCTCTTATGCCGAACGGTCTTTTCCGGCGTTCGCAATGGACTGGCGGGGGCCACCCTGGTTCTCTCGTGCCCACGGTGGGCCTTATGACACTTTTGTTCTCCTCGTGGCTCTGCAAATTGATTGCAAAGCTGGAGCTTGCTGCCGTATAAAGGCGACACCGCGAGATTGAACGAGGGGCCACCTTCCCTGGGCGAAGGATGGTTTTCCGGTCTTGACGGAGATGGATGTGAGGCCCTATGTTTCGCAGTGCTTCTGCTGAGTTTCTCTGCCGAACGAGTATTTTTCTGTTCACGGTTTCTGTCACGGTTGCGGCGTCGGCTTCTGGAGCTTCTGTTTTTGGCTCGAAGGACGCGGTGCCGGACTGGGTGCGTGCGGCGGTTGCGGTGCCTGCGAAGACCTATCCCCCTGAGACTCCCGCAGTTGTGCTGTTGGACGAGACTACGTTGACGGTGGGTTCAGACGGCAAGGCGGTGGAGCATCACCGGCGAGTGGTGAAGATTCTTCGGCCGAAGGGGCGGAACGAGGGGCGAGTGTATATGCCCTTCGATAAGGACCGCCCGATTGTTTCGCTGCACGTGTGGAGCATCGACCCGAGCGGGCATGAGTATGCCGTGAAGGACAACGAGATGACGGAGATGGGCTTGCCGGGGGATGGCAGCCTGTATGCGGATGTGAAGTTCCGGGTGGCGAATCCTCCGGGCCGCGATCCTGGCGGGGTGGTGGCGTACGAGTCCGAGCAGAAGATGCGTCCGTACTTTCATGAGACGACGTGGTCGTTCCAGGACGAGCTTCCGCGGGTGAACCAGAGCTTTACGCTGGAGCTTCCGGCGGGCTACACGTACGGCACGACGTGGGCGCACCATGCGGAGGCGAAGGCGATCGACCTGGAGCACCAGCGCTACCGGTGGGAGATGGCGGACATGCCTGGGATCGACCTGGAGCGGGTGCCGATGCATCCCTCGCTTGAGGCTCTGTCCGGCCGGATGACGGTGCACTATGCGCCGGGCGGGAGCGCGGATGGGCTGGCGACGTGGACGGGCGTGGGGCTCTGGTATGACCAACTGGCGCATGAGCGCGAGGCTTCCAACCCCGACATTGCGGCGAAGGCGGCGCAACTGACGGCGGGGAAGACGGATTTTTACGATAAGGCCGAGGCGATTGGCGAGTTTGTGCAGCAACATATTCGCTACTTCGTGATCGAAATGGGAATTGGCGGGCTGCAGCCGCATCCGGCGGCGGACATCTTCCGCAATGGGTATGGCGACTGCAAGGACAAGGCGACGCTGCTGGCGGCGATGCTGTCTTCCGTTGGGCTGCATTCGACGATTGTGCTGGTGGATACGCATCGCGGGTATGTGGATCCGGCAGCGCCTTCGATCGACGGCAACCATGCGATTGCGGCGATCGAGATACCGAAGGGGTATACGTCTCCGAAGCTGCACAGCACGGTGGTATCGAAGGCCGGGCGGCACTACCTGATCTTCGATCCAACGTGGGAGAAGACGGCCTTTGGGCAGCTTGAGGACAATCTGCAGGGCGGGTACGGCGTGCTGGTGGAGGGGGCGGAGAGCCAGATTGTGGAGCTTCCGGTGATGAACCCGGACCTGAACACGATTCGGCGGACGGCGAAGTTCCAACTGGCGGCGGATGGGACGTTGAAGGGGACAGTGACGGAGAAGCGGTTTGGGGATGTGTCCGAGTATGAGCGGTATTTGTATGCGCAGGGCGACGCGAAGCAGCAGCGTTCGTTTCTGGATCAATCGTTGAGCCATGACTTTACGACGTTCGATGTGAACGATGTGAAGGTGGAGAACGTGGCGGCGCTGAACAAGGATTTGACGACGAGCTATGAGCTGACGGCGAGCCGGTTTTCGCGGAACGCGGGTCCGCTGCTGATGGTGCGGCCGCGGGTGTACGGGCAGGAGGGGATCGCGCTGGATCGCAAGGCGCGGAAGGTGCCGATCGATTTGCGGAGCACACGGGAGATCAAGGACGACTTCACGATTGAGCTGCCGGAGGGGTATGCGGTGGACGAGATGCCGGAGCCGGTGAAGGTGGACGTGGGGTTTGCGAGTTACGAGAGCAGCAGTGAGATGAAGGGGAACACGCTGCACTACCAGCGGACGTATACGGTGAAGCAGGTTTCGCTGCCAGCGGACCGGTATGACGATGTACAGAAGCTGGCGATGGCGATTGATGCCGATGAACAAAATCATGCGGTGTTCAAGAAAAAGTAAAGCCGGGGCTGGTGTGGGAAGGCTTAACACCGATTGAACCGATCCTTTTGGATTGAAGACGAAAGCAAGAACCAGAATTTTTTAGGGATCTAATGTGATGAACCTGAGCTTGATGACGCGCCGCTTTTCTCTTTTGCTGATCTGCCTTGGAGCTTTTTCTGCCGTGCCTGTGAGGATGCGGGCGCAGATGTGGGCGACGCCGACGCCCGAGGAGTTGAAGATGACCTCGCAGGCTGGCGCGGCGGGGGCTCCGGCGGTGGTGCTGTACCAGGAGCAGACGGCGGATGATTCGCTGCATATGTTCAGCTACTACACGCGGGTGAAGGTGCTGACCGAGGGTGGTAAGGACAAGGCGAATGTCGAGCTGCCGTTTGTGAGTTTTTCCACGTATGTGGCGATCGACAGCATTGCGGGGCGGACGATCCATGCGGATGGAACGGTGGTGCCGTTTGAAGGCAAGCCGTACGACAAGCTAATTGAGAAAGCGGCTGGGTACAAGGTGAAGGCGAAGGTGTTTACGCTGCCCGCGGTGGAGGTGGGGAGCATCCTGGAGTACCGGTACAAGCTGCGGTATGACGACAATTTTTTCCGGTCGCCGGACTGGTATATCCAGGGGGATTTGTTTGTGCGGAAGGCGCACTATAGCTGGACGCCTACGACGAAGGAGTTGAGCAGCGAGGAGGAGGGTGGGGTGGTGTCGAATATTGCGTGGACCCCGATTCTTCCGGCGGGCGCGACGGTGAAGCAGTCCGCTCCGAATGGGCGGACGGGGGCGTTTGAGCTTTCGCTGGACCTGACGAATATTCCGGCGCTGGCGTATGAGGAGTTTATGCCGCCGCCGGAGAGCCTGAGCTATCGGGTGCTGTTTTACTGGACGTCGCACCGGACGCTGGATGAGTACTGGAAGGCGGCGGGGAAGCGGTGGTCGAACGCGCAGAACAAGCTTATTGGGCCGAACAAGGGTGTGAAGGAGTTTGTTGAGAAGACGGTGGCGGCGAACGACGCGCCTGAGGTGAAGCTGAAGAAGCTCTACGACGCGGTGATGAAGATGGAGAACACCAACTTTACGCGGCAGCGGTCGACGCAGGAGGAGAAGGCGGCGGGGCTGAAGGATGTGTCGACGACGGACGATATTTTGAAACGGCAGCGAGGCAACGGAGACCAACTGAACGCGCTTTTTGTGGCGATGGCGCGGGCGGCGGGGTTCAAGGCGTACTCGATGGGAGTGGCGAACCGGAGCAAGCGGGTGTTTATTGGGGCGTATCTGAATTTGAACCAGTTGGATGACGATATCGCGATTGTGACGGTGGATGGGAAGGACGAGTACTTCGATCCGGGCCAGCGGTACTGCGAGTTCAGGCACCTGGCATGGGTTCATGCGGCGACCGGAGGACTGCGGCAGACGGATGCGGGGACGCAGTTGTCGATGAGCCCGGGGGAGACGTACAAGGAGGCGCACGTGCTGCGGATCGCGGATTTGACGCTGGACGAGCATGGGGAGGCGACGGGTACGGTGAAGATGACGTACAACGGCGATCCGGCGTTGACGTGGCGGCAGGAGGCGCTGCGCGGGGACATCACGGGGTTGAAGGGGGACTTGAAATCGGGCATGGAACGGCTGCTGCCGGGCGGGATGGATGTGAAGATCACGAATATCCAGGATCTGGAGAACTACGACAAGCCGCTGGTGGTGGAGTATGAGGTGAAGGGGGCGGTGGGGTCGCCGACAGGGAAGCGGCTGCTGGTGCAGGCGAATCTGTTCCAGGTGAACGCGAAGCCGGCGTTTCCGGAGTCGACGCGGGAGCATGTGGTGTACATGCATTATCCGAGTTTTTACCAGGACGCGGTGCGGATCAAGTATCCGGCGACGATGGCGATTGAGTCCACGCCGGCGGCGACGCAGGATCTTTACCAGAAGCAGGTGATGTACACGACGTCGTCCAAGCAGGCGCCGGGGAGCATAACGACGTTTCGGAATGTGCAGATTGCGGACTGCTTGTTCGAGGTGAAGGAGTATCCGGCGCTGAGGGCGTTTTATAACAAGCTGGAGGCAAAGGATCAGGAGCCGCTGGTGATGATTCATGCGAATGCGGCGAGCGCGTCCGCCGCGTCGCCGGTGGCGACGAGCAAATAACTTTCCAGGTGATGGGTTTGATGATGCGTGCCAGGTGGCGGAGTGTGGTGTGTGCAGGTGGGTTGGCGTTGTTGCTGCGGTGCGGGTATGGGCAGCAGTGGCCCGCGCCAACGGCTGAAGAGCTTTCCATGACGTCGCAAGCGGGTGCTCCGGGTGCGCCAGCGGTGTTCCTGTACAAGGAGCAGACGACGGACGATGAGCGGCGATGTTCAGCTACTCCATCCGGCTGAAGGTCTTGACGGAAGGTGGAAAGGACTACGCCAACGTCGAGCTACCGTATGGGAACGACAGGGTTGGATTCACGGTCGACAGCATTGGCGGGCGAACGATTCATCGGGATGGGACGGTGATTCCGTTTACGGGTAAGCCGTACGAGAAGCTGGTAGAGAAGGGACGGGGTTACAAGATCAAGGCGAAGGTGTTCACGCTGCCTGCGGTGGAGGTGGGGAGCATCCTGGAGTACCGGTACAAGCTGCACTATAACGATGCGTATTACTCCTCGCCCGACTGGTACGTTCAAGGAGACCTGTTCATCCGGAAGGCGCACTATAGCTGGAAGCCGACGACGCAGCCGATCGACAAGGAAGGTGAGGGCCTGACGAACAGGGTGGCGTGGACTCCGGTGCTTCCGGCGGGCGTCAAGGTGGAGGAGAAGAAGCTGATCGGCAGCGATGGGTCGGAGATCACGCTGGATCTGAACGACGTGCCTGCGCTGGCGAAGGAGTCCTTGATGGCTCCGCCGGAGAGCCTGAGCTACCGGGTGCTGTTTTATTACACCGGTTACAAGACATCGGACGAGTACTGGAAGGCGGCGGGGAAGCGTTGGTCGAAGGCGCATGACAAGTTCATTGGGCCGGGCAAGGGGGTCAATGAACTTGTTGAGAAGACGGTGACGGCGAACGAGAGCCAGCAGGACAAGCTGCGGAAGCTGTACGACGCCGTCATGAAGGTGGAGAACACGGACTACACGCGGGCGAGGAGCTCTCAAGAGGAGAAGGCGGCTGGACTGAAAGAGATTTCATCCGCGGACGATGTGCTGCAGCGGCAGCGGGGGAGCAGCGACCAGATTGCCGCGTTGTTTGTCGCGATGGCGCGTGCGGCAGGGATGAAAGCGTACGTGATGGGCGTGGCGGACCGGAGCCGGAGGATCTTTATGCCGGGATACCTGAGCCTGGGACAACTGGATGACGATCTGGCGATTGTTGTGTTGGATGGGAAAGACGTTGTGTTCGATCCGGGCGAACGTTACTGCGACTTCAAACATGTGGCATGGATGCACACGATGAGCGGCGGCCTGCGGCAGACGGACAACGGCACGGCGCTGGTGGGCGGACTGATGGAGAATGCTGCGACTGAGCATGTGACGCGGATTGCAGATCTGGAACTGGATGAGCGCGGTGAGGCGACGGGAAAGGTGACGGTAACGTACAACGGAGATCCGGCGCGATACTGGCGGCAGCAGGCGTTGCGCGGGGACGAAACCAGCCTGAATGCGGACTTGAAGACGGAGATGGAGCAAGAGTTGCCGGGTGGGATGGAGGTTCGGGTGACGAAGGTGAGGGGGCTGGTGGAGTACACCAAGCCGCTGATGGTGGACTACGAGGTGAAGGGGGCGATCGGCTCCTCAACGGGCAAGCGACTGCTGGTGCAGGCGAATCTGTTCCAGGTGAATGCGAAGCCGACGTTTCCTGAGTCCAGGCGCGAACATAGGGTGGTGCTGCACTACCCGGTGTATTACCAGGATGCGGTGCGCGTGAAGTATCCGCCGACGATGTCGGTTGAGTCCGTGCCGCCGGCGGAGCAGGCGAGGATGAAGGACGTGGCGGGGTATGACGTATCCAGCAAGCAGGCACCGGGAAGCGTCATCAGCTACCGAAACCTCCAGGTGGGAGAGGTGATGTTTCCGGTGAAGGATTATGCGGAGTTGCGGGGGTTTTACAACAAGGTGGAGGCGAAGGACCAGGAAAGCCTGGTGCTGGTCCGGGCGGCTACGGTCGCGGCGACGAAGTAAGAGAGTGCGCTGGGGTGCTCAGGGGAGGCGGCAGAGTTTTACGGTCTCGTTGGTGTAGGGGCAGGTGAAGGCGGTGGGGGTCTGGGTGGGGAGGATGATCCAGGTGGCGCCGAGGGGCTTGAGATTGGCTCGGCGTTGTTGGTCTGATTGGGTGTTGAGGTGGGATTGGGCGGTGCGGCCTTGCTCCCAGGAGGCGGCCAGGGACGGGGTGATGGCGGCTTCGCCTCCGTCTTTGGAGTAGTCGGGGAGGGCGGAACGCTCGGCGATGGCGCGGAAGCATTGGGCGTCTTCGCCTTCTGCGTTGACGTAACGGGCGTCGAGGGCGAAGACGGCGGTGGTGGGGGTGTTCGTGCGGGCCCAGAGGAAGGCTTCGACCCAGGGATTGGTGGGAGTAGTCCAGGGAAGCTCTAAGTGGGGGGAGGTGGGGTACGTCTGGCGCTGGACGTAAACCATGAGAGGGCCGAAGACCAGGATGAGGGCGAGCCAGCGGAGGGGATGCGCGCGGAGGAGGGTTTCGCCAAGCCAGGCTCCGAGGAGGAGGATCATGAGGAGGTAGACGGTCTGGTAACAGCGGAGGGGCTGGAGGCGGGCGACGAGGTGGGTATGCAGGTGGACTCGGCAGAAACAGAGGGCGACGGTGAGGGAGATGAGGGCCAGGGCGGCGGCGGTGCGGGCGAGGAGGGGGGCGCGGCGGCGGAGGGCGTAGAGGATGGCGAGGGGGGCGACGAGGCCTAGCTGCTCGTACCACTGCCACCAGAAGGGGAACCAGTAGTAACGGCTTAGGGCTAGGGGGTAGTAGGTGGGGGATTCGGTGGGGGCTAGAAGTTGGATAGTGCCTGCTACTGCTACGGCTACTGCGGTCAGGGCCAGGAGAAGCTTGAGGTGGATCCACTCATCGCGATAAGGCGGCGATGAATGGGGCACCCACTGCATTGTGAGGAGGATGAGGATGGTGGCGAGGGAGTAGGCGGCCATGAGGGGGTGGAGGGGGGTGGCTATGGCCAGGAGGAGGAGGCAGGGGAGAGGGCGGCGGGCGAGGGCGTAGGTGAGGGCGAGGAGGCCGAGGGGGGTGGTGAGGGAGCGGGCGGTGAGGTAGGGGTCGGCGAGGAGGAGGGAGGTGCCGGCGATGGGGAGGGTGATCCAGAGGGCGAGGAGGGTGACGGCTCCGGTGCGGGCGGCGGGCGAGGGCGTGGTGAGGGCGGTGAGGCGCCAGGCGGCGTAGAGGGTGAGCCAGGTGGAGGTTAGGTAGAGGAGGAGGAGCGTGTAGGGGAGTGGGAGGTGTGTCCCGCGGGTGAGGGTGGCGACAAAGGGGGCGAAGAGGGAGAAGCGGAGGTGCTCGGTGACGAAAGGGGTATACGAGGGGTAGAGGCGCGGGTTGAGCAGGTATTTGATGCCGGCGACGTAGACGCCGCCGTCTTCAGAGTAAGGGTGGTAGCCGTGGACGAGGAGGACGGCGAGGGTGAGGATGAAGAGGAGGGTTTTGGGGGTGCGATGGGAGCCCTCCCCCCCGGTGATTGTGTGCAAAATATTCATAAGATGGGACTTAGGCTTGTATCGACCTTCGTAACCTCTGGAAAGTTACCCCGAGGTGGGACGAAATGAAGGGGTGCGGTGACAAGTGCTTTGGGATCAGTGTACCGGGTGGGGGTCGGGTAGACTGGTGGGATGTACCGGACGATTCAACAGACGCTTCTTGGACGGATTCAGGCGATTTTGCTGGCGAAGTACGACGTGGCCCTGGGGCAGTTGGCGGTGGAGCAGCCGCCGAGCGTGGCGATGGGAGAGCTGGCACTGCCGGTGGCGTTTGAGCTGGCGAAGCGGCTCAGGAAGGCTCCGCGGGCGATTGCGATGGAGTTGGCGGCGGAGATGAATGCGGAGTTGTCCGTGCTGCCGGGGGTGGCAACGATCGAGGTGGCCGGGGCGGGGTACCTGAATGTGCGGCTGGACCGGGCGGCGGCGGTGGTGCGGATTGCGGCGGATGAGCACGCGGACCTGGGTGGGCCGGGGTTCCGGCTGATCGAGCATACGAGCATCAACCCGAACAAGGCGGCGCATATTGGGCATCTGCGGAACGCGATTCTGGGGGATACGTTTCAACGGCTGCTGCGGAAGGACGAATTCAAGACGGGCTATGACGTGGGGGTGCAGAACTATATCGACAACACCGGGGTGCAGGTGGCGGATGTGGTGGTTGGATTTACGGAGCTGCTGGGGCTCGATTTAGATGGAGTGAAGGCACTGCTGCAGGACCTATTTGAGGAGAATATGCGGCTGGACTTCTACTGCTGGGACCTGTATGCGAGGGTTTCGCAGTGGTACACGGAGGCGGGGATTGCGGCGGAGGAACTGAGCGTGCGCAAGGCGGTGCGCCTGCTGACGCTGCACAAGATTGAGTCCGGCGGAAACGATATTGCGACCATTGCGGACCTGATCGCGACGAACGTGCTGCGGCGGCACCTGGAGACGATGGAGCGGCTGGGGATTGAGTATGACTTTCTGCCGAGGGAGAGCGAGATTCTGAGTCTGCATTTCTGGGATGCGGCGCGGAAGCTGATGATCGAGAAGGGGGTGCTGTACCAGGAGACGGAGGGCAAGAACAAGGGGTGCTGGGTGATGCGGCGGGCTGGGACGGATGGGGTCGCGGAGGCGGAGGACGGGTCTGCTTCCGGGCCGGATGAAGAGGCGAAGGTGATTGTGCGGTCGAATGGGACCGTGACGTATGTGGGGAAGGATATTGCGTACCACCTGTGGAAGTTTGGGTTACTGGAGAAGGATTTTGGGTATGTGAAGTTTCATGAATACCCCACTCATACTTGCTGGATTTCGACGGGGGATCTGTCTGCCAGCGATCCGGCGCATCCGGTGTTTGCGAAGGCGGATGCGATTTATAACGTGATCGATTCATCGCAGAGCGACCCGCAGAACAATGTGATTGCGGCACTGAGAGGGATGGGGTACACGGAGGCGGCGGACCGGTATGTGCATTTCAGCTATGAGAAGGTGGCGCTGACACCGCGGTGTGCGCTGGAGCTGGGGTACACGATCAGCGATGAGGATAAGGCGCGGCCGTTTATCGAGGTGTCCGGGCGGAAGGGCTTAGGCGTCAAGGCGGACGATTTGATCGACAAGCTGACGGCGGCGGCGGGGGCGCAGGTGCGCGAGCGGAATCCGGAGCTGAGTGCGGAAGCGCAGGACCGGACGGCGAAGCAGATTGCTGTGGGCGCCTTGCGGTACTTTATGCTGCGGTTTAACCGGAACACGATTATTGCGTTCGACTTTAAGGATGCGCTGAGCTTTGAAGGGGAGACGGGGCCGTATGTGCAGTATGCGATTGTGCGGGCGGCGAATATCTTCCGGAAGGCCGGGGTGACGGAGGCGGAGGCGCTGGTGGGGCTGCCTTCGGGGGAGGTGCTTGCCGGGGTGCTGGGGGATGATGCGTTGTGGGAGACCTGGCTGGCGGTTTCGCGTCTGACGAGTGTTCTGGAGTTGGCGATTTCAGCTTCTGAGCCGGCGTTTTTGACGAAGTATTGCTTCCAACTGGCGCAGCAGTTCAATAACTTTTACCACCGGTTCCATGTGTTGAATGAGACGGATGCGGGGAAGAAGGCGGTATTGCTGGGGACGGCTGCGGTGGCTCGGAGGGAGATGGTGAGGGGGCTGGGGTATTTGGGGATTGAGGCTCCGGAGGTGATGTAGGGCAGGGGATAGGGAGTAGGTAATAGGGACTAGGAAGAGCAACGGCGAGTGCGAAGGTAAATACCGGGATTTTCGCGCGAGCCGGATGGGGCGTTGGCGGGGTAAGCGGTTCGGGGTCCTTCGACTGCGTCCTCCGCACAGTGCGCGGCGGACTTCGCTCAGGATGACGCATCAATTCATATTCCTTAAGAAACCAGCGTCATCTGACGCTTCTTTGCATGAAAAAGAACAAACCTCTGGAGAGTTAGCGGTGGGTGCTTTCTGGGGGGCCCAGGTAGGGTTGGGGGAGTGCGGGGAGTTGGGGTGGGTCCTTTGGGTTGTGGGGGGAGGGGGGGGGGGTGACGGTGAGGACTAGTTTCTCAAGGACTACGGCGGGGTCTACGGAGCAGACGTGCAGGGTGTGTGGACCGGGGGTGGGGATGGTGAGGGTGGTGGAGATCTTGTGGACGCCGTCTGAGACGGCGGTGGCCCAGTCGGTGAAGGTGTTGGAGGCCCAGGCGTCGATGATTTGTGGGGGGGCGTCGTCGAGGGCGATGGCGTAGCGAAGGCCTCGGCCGGGAACGAAGGGGAGGCTGGGGGCGAGGATGGTTTGGAGGGTGTGGGGGCCGGGGATGAAGAGGTAGATGCTGTAGTCAAGGCAGGCCTGGTTTGCGGGCGTGGGGGTGCTGGGGGCGGTGGCGGGGAGGACCGTCATGGCGGAGAGGGTTTCGCCGTAACCGGGGAGGAGCTGCCACGAAGCGGAGGTGCTGGGGTGCTGGGTGGTGAAGTGCTCGGCGTTGATGGAGAGGGTGCCGGCGGACTCGATGAAGCCGTGGAAGGCGGGGGGGATGGCGGGGTTGGAGACGGTGATGGGGAAGGTGCGGCGGGGGCCCGGTTTTCCGTTCGCAGTTTGCGCGATGGTGAGGGTGGCGGTGTGGTCGCCGGGGGGGAGTTGGGGCCAGTCGATGGCGAGGGTGAGGCGGGATTCCTGGGTGGTGGAGGTGAGGTCGCCGGAGGTGCGGTCGAGGAGGAGCCAGGAGTCCGAGACGGAGGCGGTCCAGTTGAAGGGGGAAGAGCCGGAGTTGAAGATATCTACGGAGTGGGTGCGGGCGGTGAAGGGGTCGAAGCGGGGGATGGTTGCGGGTTCGAGAGGCGCGGCGGAGGCCTGGGTGGCGATGCTCATGACGGGGCCGGGTTTGGGGTCGACGGTGGAGATGGGGGGCATGATGTTGAGGGGGGGCTCCTGCCAGTTGAAGTAGCCGAGGTGGGTCTGGTCGGCCATGTGGTTCCACTTGCCGTGGTGGATGGCGTTGTACTGCGCGGTGAGGGTGGCGTCCTGGGTGAAGAGGTTGCGGACCTGGGTGGCGAGGTCGTTGGTGGAGGTGCGGCCCTGCTTGGCGTAGAGGTGGTTGCGGCCGGCGAGGATGTTCATTTCGAGGACGGTTTCTGAGGCTTTGGCGGGCCAGAGGACGAGCTCGAAGAAGGCGTCACGGTACTCGGGGGGGAGTTGGAGGGAGAGGGTTTCGGCGCGGGAGACGGTGGACTTGTACTCGGCCAGGATGCGGTCGGCTTCGTCCTGGTCCTGGAAGGTGGAGGGGTCGATTTGCTCGGGTTTGCGGCGGCCGTTGAATTTAGTGTATTCGGAGAGGAGGGTGGCGATTTCAGGGGCGTGCTGGGGGCCGAAGTTTTGGGCGGCCCAGTCTTCGGTGTAGTCCTGGAGGACGTCGCGGTTGGGTTGTGGGGCGAAGCGCGATGGGGTGCGGGCCATGGTGAGGAAGAACTCGATGGGGAACTCGAGGGGCTTGAGGTCGCCGACGTTGACGATCCAGACGCGGGTGGCGTCGTACTGGACGGCGAGGTTCATCTGCTCCCAGATTTTGGTGATGGGGACGGTGTTGAGCCACTTGTAGTTGCGGGGGTCGCCGACGTAGTCGAAGTGGTAGTAGATGCCGGCGCCGCCGGGGCGCTTGCGCTCTTCGGGGGTGGGGAGACGGCGGAGGTTGCCCCAGTTGTCGTCGCACCAGAGGAGGGTGACGTCATCGGGGACGCGCATGCCGGCTTCGTAGTAGTCCTGGACTTCTTTGTAGAGGGCCCAGACCTGCGGGATCTTGGTGATGTCGGGGTTGACCTCCTGGGTGAGGATCTTGCGCTGGTCGGCGACGATGCGCTCCAGGAGGGCGGTGTTGGTGCCGGGGCTCATGGCCATGTCGCCATCACCGCGCATGCCGATGGTGGTGAGCTGCTCATAGGTGCGGTTGCGGCGGACGCCTTCGCGCCAGAAGTCCTGGAGGACTTTGGAGTTGGTGGAGTAGTCCCAGGGGCCGGTGCCGTGGCGCTTCCACTCCTGCTGGGCGCGCATCATGGGCTCGTGGTGGGAGGTGGACATGACGATGCCGTATTCGTCGGCGAGGGCGGGGTCTGCGGGGTCGTCTTCATTGAAGGCGTTGCCCCACATGGCGGGCCAGAGGAAGTTGGCTTTGAGGCGGAGGAGGAGTTCGAAGACGTGGGTGTAAAAGCGGGAGTTGAGGCCGCCGAACTTTTCCTGCGCCCAGCCGGTGAGGGCGGGGGCTTCGTCGTTGAGGAAGATGCCGCGGTATTTGACGGCGGGTTCGGGCTGGAGGAAGGGGCCGGGGGTGATGTAGAGGGCGGACTGGTGAGGGATGGGGACGTCCGCCCACCAGGCCCATGGGGAGACCCCGATCTGCTGGGAGAGGTCGTAGATGGCGAAGATGGTGCCGCGCTTGTCGGCGCCGGCGAGGACGAGGGCTCGCGGAACGTCGGGCAGGGGGTTGAGGACGACCTGGGTGATAGAGGTCTCCCAACGGGATTGGATGGGGGTGACGTCGAGTTTGTGGGCGGAGGCGAGGCGGTCGATGAGGGGGCTGTGGCCGAGGGTGCCGATGAGGATGATCTCGCCGGTGGGGGTGGTGGGGAAGGTGGGGGTTTGGGTGGTGACGGAGGTGATGTCAGCAGCGAGGGAGTGGGCGGCGCGGATGACGCCGGGGTAGTCGGCGGGCGAGATGAGGATGGGGGTGGCGTGGGTAGGCGTGGCAATGGGGAAGGAGGATGGGGTGGGGGTGGAGCGGATGTGGTCGCCGAGGGCCAGGGCTGACGTGGGGAGGAGAGCGAGCGTGAGGGCCAGGAGTCGGAGGGTCATGGGATGGGTACCGATTTGGCAGGGCAGAAGCGGACCGCAACGGGAGGAAAATGGTTGAGTTCTGTGGTTCCCACTCATCGCGGTGAGACTGCGATGAATGGGGCACCCGGGCGGTGTGGGGTGGTTAGGGAGAGCAAGAGCAAAAGCAACAGCAGCTACGGAGGTTCTTCGCTTCGCTCAGAATGACGTGCTGCTGTCTTGGCGGCTACCAGTCGGTGAGGGTGCCGTCGAGTTTGCGGGCGACGGGGAGGTAGGCGCGTTGGTAGGGGTGCTTGGCGGCGAGGGTTTCGTCGATGTCGACGCCGAGGCCAGGGGCGTCGCCGGGGTGCATGTAGCCGGCCGAGAAGGTGTAGGCGTGGGGGAAGACTTCATCGGTGAGCGGGGTGTGGTGCATGTGCTCCTGGATGCCGAAGTTGTGGATGGCAAGGCCGAGGTGGAGGGCGGCGGCCATGGTGATGGGGGAGAGGTCGGTTGCGCCGTGGAAGCCGGTGCGGACGTGGTAGAGAGAGGCGAAGTCGGCGGTCTTTTTCGCGTGGGTGAGGCCGCCGCCGTGGACGACGGTCATGCGGATGTAATCGATGAGCTGGTGGCGGATGAGGTCGTGGGCGTCCCAGATGGAGTTGAAGACTTCACCGGTGGCGATGGGGGTGGTGGTGTGTTTGCGGATGAGGTCGAAGCCTTCCTGGAGCTCGGCGGGGCAGGGATCTTCAAGCCAGAAGAGGTGGTAGGGTTCTAGGGATTTGCCGAGGCGGGCGGCTTCGATGGGGGTGAGGCGGTGGTGGACATCGTGGAGGAGATGGACCTCCTCGCCGAGGTCCTGGCGAAGCTTTTCGAAAAGCCTGGGGACGAAGTTGAGGTAGCGCTCGGTGGACCAGAGGCTCTCTGAAGGAAGGCCGCGCTCTGCGGGCTCGTAGGGCTTGCCGGCTTTGGGGACGCCGTAGCTGGATGCGACGCCGGGGACGCCGGACTGGGCGCGGACGGCGAAGTAGCCTTCGTCCATGTGGCGACGGACGGAGTCGAGGGTTTCGGGGATGTCGGCTCCGTTGGCGTGGGTGTAGACGAGGACGCCCTGGCGGCTGGCTCCGCCGAGGAGGTTATAGACGGGGGTGTTGAGGGCCTTGCCCTTGAGGTCCCAGAGGGCGACGTCCACGGCGGCGATGGCGGTCATGGTGACGGGGCCGCGACGCCAGTAGGCTCCGCGGTAGAGGTACTGCCAGATGTCTTCGATCTGGGCGGGGTCGCGGCCGATGAGGCAGGGGAGGACGTGCTCGGAGAGGTAGGCGGCGACGGCAAGCTCGCGGCCATTGAGGGTGGCGTCTCCGAGGCCGTAAAGGCCGGAGTCGGTTTCGATTTTGAGCGTGACAAAGTTACGGTCGGGGGAGCAGATGATGAGGCGGGCGGAGACGATTTTCATGATTGGAGACTCAAAGTCGCCCTGCGCGGGCGGCGGTCACTTCGTGACTTTTATTGGGCTTCGCTTGGTCCGGGCGTTGCCCGGCACGGAGTGATCTGCTCATCACCGGTTGACTCCGCTGGCCAGGAAGCCGCCGTCGATGGCGAGGATCTGGCCGGTGACGAAACGGCTTTCTTCCGCGGCGAAGAAGAGGGCGGAGGAGACGATCTCCTCCGGCGTGCCGAAGCGCTGCATGGGGGTGCGCGTGAGGAGCTCGTGGCCGCGGGAGGAGTCCAGGATTTTGCGGTTGAGCTCGGTGGGGATGATGCCGGGAGCGAGGGCGTTGACGGTGATGTTGTGGGGGGCCCACTCGACGGCGAGGGATTTGGTGAGGGCGCCGACGGCGGCTTTGCTGGCTCCGTATGCCGCGACCTGCTGGAAAGCGACGAAGGTGGCGAGAGAGGCGATGTTGATGATGCGGCCGTAGCTGGCGCGGATCATGGAGGCGCCGAAGACCTGGCAGGCGCGGAGGGTGCCGGTGAGATTGGTGTCGAGGATAGAGTCCCAGAGGTCGTCGGTGATGTCCAGGGTGGGGATTTTTTTTGTGGTGCCGGCGGAGTTGACGAGGATGTCGACTTTGCCGAAGGCGGCGAGGGTGGCGTCATGGAGGGCGACGAGGGTGGTGCGGTTGGCGACGTCTGAGGTGAGGCGGAGGGTGCGGCGGCCCAGGGCTTCAATGGCGGAGGCGGTGTCTGCAACCGGGGCTGCGGAGCGGGAGGTGGCGACGACGTCCGCGCCGGCTGCGGCGAGGCCGAGCGCGATGGCTCGGCCGATGCCGGAGGTTCCTCCGGTGACGACGGCGACTCGTCCTGCGAGATTGAACATCCGAGGGCCTCTCTTTTCTCCGCTGGCGAATTATAGCTGGGACTCAAACAAAAGATCCCTGGTTGAGATTTTGAACTGCCGGTGGTAGGTTCATGGGATCAAATGCTTTGGCGATGGGGTTCGCCGAAACCGCGTTGACCGTGCTGAAAGACGGCGGCGCTGATGACTCCTGCATCCTGTGGGAGGTCTTGTGCTCAAAACTGTTCGATATATTGCGAAGTGGACGCCGATTGGGTTGCTGGTCGGGGTGATGGGTGGGTCGGCTTCGGCGCTGCTGCTGGTGATGCTGAATTGGGCGACAGAGACGCGGGAAGCCCATAAGTGGTTGATTGCATTGCTTCCACTGGCGGGGCTGGGGGTGGGGTGTATGTATCACTACCTGGGGCGGGCGGTGGAGGCGGGAAATAATCTGCTGCTGGACGAGATTCATGATCCGAAACGGACGATTCCGGTGCGGATGACGCCGCTGATTTTGATTGGGACGGGGTTGACGCACCTGTTTGGCGGGTCGGCGGGGCGGGAGGGGACGGCGCTGCAGACGGGGGCGTCGCTGGCGGATCAACTGGCTAAGCCCTTTCGTTTGAATGGGAAAGACAGACGGCTGCTGCTGATGGCGGGGATCTCGGCGGGGTTTGGGAGCGTGTTTGGGACGCCGTTGGCGGGGGCGGTGTTCGGGATGGAGGTGCTGACGATTGGGGCGGTGGGGTATGAGGGGATTGCGCCTTGTTTCATCGCGGCTTTCATTGGGGACCTCACCACCAGGGCCTGGCGGGTGCATCACACGGTCTACCAAGTGACTGATGTGCCGGGACTTAGCTTGCGGGGGGTATTCTATGCGGCGGTGGCGGGGATGGTGTTTGGGCTGGTGGCGATGGGGTTTGCGCGGGTGACGCATGCGATTTCAGCGGGGTTCAAGCGGAGGATTGCGTGGGCTCCGGCGAGGCCGTTTGTGGGTGGTGTGTTTGTGGCGGCGGGGGTTTGGGCGGTGGGGACGACGCGGTATATCGGGCTGGGGATTCCTACGATTCAGGAGGCGTTTGGGGGACGGCACAGGCCTTGGGATTGGGCGGCAAAGCTTGTGTTTACAACAGTTACGCTGGGGGCCGGGTTCAAGGGCGGGGAGGTGACGCCGCTGTTTTTTATCGGAGCGACGCTGGGGAATGCGCTGAGCTATGTGCTGCCGCTGCCGCCGAGCCTGCTGGCGGGGATGGGGTTTGTGGCGGTGTTTGCGGGGGCGGCGAATACGCCGTTGGCCTCCACGCTGATGGCGATGGAGCTGTTTGGCGGGGAGGTGGGGGCGTATGCGGGGATCGCATGTGTGGCAAGTTATTTGTTTTCAGGACATTCGGGGATTTATGGGACGCAGCGACGGGGGTTGTGGAAGCATGGCGGCCAAGAGTGATGGTGGTGGGTTTTTGTGGTGAGGGTGTGGTTTTTGGTGTGGCTATCGTGGGTGAGAGGCAGCGAGAGTTGTGGTGGGGGACGCCGGGCGGGTCGAGAGTTTACGTCCCACTCATCGCGGTGGGGCTGCGATGAATGGGGCACACGGAGGGTCAGGGCTGAGATGGGAAGGCGGTCGGGCTTTGCCCGATACCCCACCCTATGACGATGAAGCTAGGGAAGGATGAGGCACGCGTCGGGGTGGGTTGAGGGTGTACGTCCCGCTCATCGCGGTGAGGCTGCGATGAATGGGGCACCCGGGCAGTGCTGGCGGAGAGAGGAACGGCGGTCGGGCTTGCGCCCGATACCCCACCCTGTCTGTCGGCTCCGCCGACATCCGAAGGTGGGGCACCCCAAGGCTATTTGAGGTGCCAGGATTCGCCGCCGAGGGTGAATTTGAGGCCGCCGCGGAGGTTGAAGGGGAGGGCGGGGTAGCCGAAGGCCTCCTGGTAGTGCTGGTTCAACAGGTTCTGGAGGTTGGCGTACGTGGTGAGATAACGGGTGATGCGGTAGCTCGAGGTGAGTTCGAGGCGCTGGTAGGCGGGGTCCAGGTTGCGGTTGGGGAGGAGGAGGCCGTTGCCGAAGTTGGAGTCGGTGAGAAAGGTGGAGTCGTCCCGGCGGCCGACGAGGGTGCCGGAGAGTTGGGTGTCCAGGCGGTCATGGGTGTACTGGAGGGCGAAGTAGCCGGTGTGGGGAGCGCGGCGGAAGGGGCGTGCGCCATCCAGCGGGGCGAAGGCTCCGATGGGGATGTTGGCGAAGTTGGAGGAGGTGTTGAAGCTGGGGCTGAGGGCGTCCGACGAGAAGGAGTGCTGGATGACGGCGTCGGTATAGGTGTATCCGCCGCGGGCGAAGAGGTGGTTGGCGAGGCGGACTTCAAGTTCCGTTTCTGCGCCGAGGGCACGGAGGGCCTGCGAGTTGGTATAGGCGCCGAAGCCGGTGGCGTTGGCGGCGGCGGCGGGGACGCCGAGGGCGATGAGAGCGCCGATGGAGGCGAATTGGAAGCCGTTGGTGAACTGGTTGTGGAAGAAGGTGACGTTGAGGCGGGCGCGTCCGTTGCCGAACTGCTGCTCGAGGCCGACGTCATAGGTGCGGCTGTACTCGGCTCCGATGGGGTGGAGGTTGAAGGCGGCGGCCTGGGTTGGGCCTAGGGTGTCGTACACGGAGCTGGTCTGCTGGCCGACGGTGGGGCCGAGGAGGCCTTTGCCGAAGCTGCCGTGGAGCTTGGTGCCGCTGAAGAGGGACTGGCCGGCGGGGCGGATGAGGTAATACGCGACGGAGGCGCGGGGGGTGAGGGCCTTCCCGTAGACGGCGTTGTCCTCGACCCCGGAGCCGAGGGTGTAGAAGAGACGGCTTTTGACATCGCCGGCGAGCTGGAGGGTGTAGCTGTAGTTGCCGCGATCGACGGCGGGAGAGAAGGTGGAGAAGCCACGTTCGTCTTCGTACCGGAAGGCGGCGAGGCCGGTGAGGTGCGGGGTGAATTTATAGTCGGACTGGGCGTAGCCGAAGTCGCGGTTGGAGCTGGTGTTGGAGAAGCTGGGGTAGGTGCCGCCGGCGAAGTAAAAGAGGGCCTGGCCGGAGACGGTGTAGCCGTTGGCTCCGGTGAGGGTGACGGGCGCGCCGAGGGTATCGCCGAAGCCGTCCGGGATGCCAACGGCGGCGAAGTCGGAGAACTGGGAGCGGAGACGCTCGTGGCCGTACTGGAGCTCATTATGCCAGCGGGAGGTGGTCTGGTGGTTGAAGGTGGCGGCGAGGTAGGTGTCGTGCTCGGACTGTGCGGCTGAGTCCGGGATGCCGTAGAGGGCCGTCTGGTTGGGGCTGCCGCCGTTGGTGGCGAGATGGCGGACGGTGACGCGGAGGTCGGTTGCGGCGTTGGGCTGGTAGCCGTAGTTGCCGGCGAAGGTGGCGTTATGGAAGGCGTTCTCGGCGATGGAGTTGGAGGTGTTGAGGCGGGCGAAGGCGTTGAAGTAATCGAAGTGGTGTTGGGAGCCGGAGAGGTCCGCTTCCTGGCGGAGGAAGCCGTAGTTGCCTCCGTCGACCTGGTAGACGAGCTGCGGGAGGGGGGTTGCGCCGCGGGTGGTGGTGAGGGAGACGACGCCGGAGAGGGCGTCGGAGCCATAGAGGGCGGAGTTGGGTTCGCGGAGGACTTCTACGCGGGAGATGCCGACGGAGGCGAGATTGCCGAAGTTGACGGCGCCGCCGAGGTCGTTGATGGGTGCGCCGTCGAGGAGGACCTTGGTGGTGCCGCTATCGCCGCCGCGGATGAAGATGCTGGAGACGGAGCCAGTCTGGCCGGACTGGGTGATCTGGACGCCGGGGACGAGGCGGAGGGGCTGCTGGAGCTCGGGGGAGTAGGGGTAGTCGCGCTGCTGGTTGAGGACGGTGATGGGGGCGCCGGACTGGGCGAGCGGGGTGGGGGTGCCGGAGGCAGTGACGGTGACCTGCTCGGAGTAGGTGGGGGTGTTGAGGGTGAGGTCTCGCTCCGGCGCAGGCTGGGTGAGGGTGATGAGGGTGGTGCGGAAGGTAGGGGCGGTGATGCGGAGGCGGATGCGGCCGGAGGTGGGGAGGGTGAGGTCGTAGGTGCCGTCGGGAGCGCTGGTGATGGTCTGGGTGGGGGTGTCGGCGGTGCCCAGAAGCTCAATGGTGGCGTTGGGGACGGCTGCGCCTAGGGGGTCGCGGACGGTGCCGCGGAGGTGGGCGGATGGGACGATGTTGGATTGGGCGGAGGCGGACAGAGAGATGGCGGCGAAGGCCAGGGCGGTGCGGCTGACGAGCATGGATTCCCCTCGGAATGGTGAGGCAAGGCCGGTCTCCTGACTTGCGCTTCAACGAACCGTGGCTGCCTTCCGGGATTCTCTCCGTGGCGTTGGTGGACACTGCCGGGGTTCTCAGCGCTTACAGTTACGGGGTAGTGGCGGACTTACACCGCCTTCCCGACACCTTGCTGTGTGTTGCGGTTTGCGGCCCGGGCATTGGCGCGGAGCCGGTTGGGTGGGTTTGCCGGACCAACAGATATGTTCACGATACGCAAAGGGAGGGGGTGGGTCAATGCATGTGACAAAAGGATGACAGTGGTAGAAATGGGGTCTGTGAGCGGAAGAATGGGACGGCGGGAGTTCGGGTTGGGGGCTGCTGCGGCGGCGCTGTGCGCGGCGGCGTGGGGGGAGGGCGGGGTGCCAGGGAGAATTGTTTCTACGGCGCCGAGCTCGACAGAGACGCTGTTTGCGCTGGGGCTGGGGCGGAATGTGGTGGGGGTTTCGGTGTACTGCGAGTATCCGCCGGAGGTGAAATCGCTGCCGAAGGTGGGGTCCTACATGAAGCCGAATGTTGAACAGATTGTGCGACTTAGGCCGGATCTGGTGGTGCTGCAGCGGCATGAGGGATCGATTGCGGGGCAGTTGCGGGGGTTGGGGATCCGGTTTGTGGAGATGCCGTACGGGCTGCTGGCGGATGTGTATGCGGGGGTTTCGGCGGTGGCGGGGGCGTGCGGGGTGGCGGCGCGGGGGGTGGCGTTGAACGAGGAGATCAGGGGGAGGCTGGAGGCGGTCAAGGTGCGGGCGGCGAAGGCGGGGCGGGTGCGGGCGATGGTGATTGCGGATCGGCGGGCGGGAACGCTGACGGAGCTGTATGCGGTAGGGTCTAAAAATTACGTCAACGAAATGATGGAGATAGCGGGTGGGGTGAATGTATTGGGTGAAGGTGGAGCGATGTATCCGCACATCTCGCTGGAGACGGTGTTGAGGACGAATCCGGAGGTGATTGTGGATATGACGGATGCGCACGATGCGGACGAGGCGCATGAGAAGGTTCGGGCGCAGGATAAGGCGTTGTGGGGGGCGCATCCGGAGCTGGTGGCGGTGAAGGCGGGGCGGGTATTCGTTGGGACGAGTGTGGTGTTGCTGGTTCCGGGGCCTCGGACGCCGGAGGCGGTGGAGTTGTTCTATGGGTATTTCCATGGTGATGGGCGTTTTGGAAGTAAAGGATGAAGATTTCACTGTTGACCATTGACGGGGTTGAGTTTGCGTTTGGGCGGCGGGCGGTTTTGCGGGATGTCTCGATTGCGGCGGATGCTGGTGAGTTTGTGGCTGTTGTAGGGTCGAATGGCGCGGGTAAGAGTACGCTGCTGGATCTGGTGTCCGGGTACCGGAGTGTGACGGCTGGGCGGGTGCTGGTGGGTGGGCGGCCCGTAGGGGAGTATGGGGCGAGGGAGTTGGCGCGGAGGGTGAGTCATCTGCCGCAGGCGGTGCATGCGGATCTGCCGTTTACGGCGGAGCAACTGGTGGCGATGGGACGGTATCCGCATACGGACAAGTGGTTTGAGAGCGAGGAAGATCACCGGCTGATTCGGGCGGCGATGGAGCGGACGAACTGCTGGGCGTGGCGGGGGAGGGGGTTCGCAACGCTGAGCGGAGGGGAGAGGCAGCGGGTGCTGCTGGCGGCGTGCCTGGCGCAGGAGGCGGAGGTGCTGCTGCTGGATGAGCCGTCTACGTTTTTGGATATCGATCAGCAGTTGCAGTGCTTTTCCATGTTGCGGGAGGAGGCGGATGCGGGGAAGCTTTGCCTTGCGGTGACGCATGATTTGAATCTGGCGATGAGCTTCTGCACGCGGGTGGTGGTGCTGGCGGATGGAGGGGTGGCAAGAGATATGCCGGTGGAGCAGGCGGCGGGGGACGGGGAATGGCTCGGGTTGTTTTCCGGGCGATTGCGGATGGGGCAGACGGATGGCGGTGCGCCGTGGGTGTGGTATCGATGACGGGGGCGTGGGGGAGGCGGTGGGTCTGGGTGTCGGTGACGGTGTTCTGCGTGGCGGCGGTAGGGCTGCCTTGGCTGGGGGCGAATGGGATTGATGTGCATAAGGTGCTGCGGCGGGAGTCGCCGGATTATGAGATTTTGCTGCAGTTGAGGGTTTCGCGGACGCTGCTGGCGCTGGTGGCGGGGGCGGGACTCTCACTGGCGGGGGCGTTGTTTCAGGCGATGATGCGGGACTCGCTGGCGGATCCTTATACGTTGGGGATTTCGGCGGGGGCTTCCCTGGGGGCGGTGATTACGATCTGTGCCGGGCTGGACACGGTGCTGGGACTGCCGGGGACGTGGGTGGGGGCGCTGGCGGGGGCGTTTGGGGTGCTGGCGCTGGTGATGGGGCCGGCGGTGTTTGGACGCGGGGGCAAGCGGCTTTCCGCGTTTACGATGCTGCTGACGGGGATTGCGATCAACAGTGTGTGTGCGGCGGGAATTTTGATTCTGAGCAGCTTTGCGGGGATTGTGCGGTCGTTTTCGATTGCGCGGTGGCTGATTGGGAGTGTGGATGCGACGAGTTACGGGTCGCTGGCGGTGCTGGCGGTGGTGGTCGCGGCGGGGTCGGGCTTGATTCTGGGGCAGGCGCGGAGCTGGAATCTGCTGGCGGTGGGGGAGCAATGGGCGGTAAGCCGCGGGGTGCGGGTGGGGCGGCTGATGGGAACGGGATTTGTTGCGGGGAGCGTATTGGTGGCGGGGGCGATTGCGCTGACAGGGCCGATCGGGTTTGTGGGGCTGATTGTGCCGCACCTGGTGCGGTCCCGGATCAGCCCGGATAGCCGGGTGTTGATGCCGTGCAGCTTCTTCCTGGGGGGGACTCTGCTGGCGGTGTGCGATGCGATTGGGCGCATGGTGGTGCCGCCGGCGGAGATTCCGGCGGGGGCGGTGCTGGCGCTGATTGGGGGGCCGTATCTGGTGTGGGTGATTCGGCAGCGGGTGCCGGTGGAAGGGTAAATCCGCGCGGCGGGTAAACAAGGGTGGCGCGATGAGCGTCCGTGAGGGTGGACGTTGAGGAGCGGCGCGTGAGTGTTGTGAGGCTGGGGATGGGGATGGTGCTGGCGGGTGCGTTGGCCGTGGTGGGAGGATACAGGGTGGGGCGGGCCGGCGTTTCAGTGTGCGACGCGGTGGACAGGATGCAGGCGGGGGATGTGCGGCCAATGCTGGAGCTGCTGGGGCCGCCGCCGCACGGGCATGGGACGAGGCCGGGAGGAGCTGTGGCTTTGAGCCTGCCGCCGGCCGCGGAGGTGCATCGGCGGGTGGGGGATGTGGCTTGCTTTGCCGGACTGCTGATGGGCGCGGGACCGGCGACGCTGCTGGAAGGGTATGGATGGACGCGGCATCGCGGGCAGCGGGCAAGGGGTCTGGCGGGCTAGAGGTTGTTGCACGGAACCGGAGTTCATGCGGGTGCGTAGAGTCCTTCATGCGTTTGAGCGTGCCGCGACTTTTCGCAAGTGCTTTGTTTCTGACTGTCACCGCTTTAGGCCAGGGCTTTCCTCCCTTGAAGGTGGAGACCCACCTGATCGACACGACGGTGAGTGTGCACGATGCCTCCGGCGGTCTGGTGAATGACCTGAGCAAGGACGATCTTTCGATCGTGGAGGACGGCGTGCCTCAGACGATTCGCTTCTTTTCACGCGCGGAGCAGTTGCCGCTGAGTATTGGGTTGGTGATCGATGCGAGTGGAAGCCAGGAGAAGTTTATCCAGGAGCATGAGCGGGATATTGCGGAGTTTCTGCGCCAGACGCTGCTTGGCGGGGACCGTGTATTTGCGCTTTGCTTCGGCAACCATCTGCGGCTGGTCAGCGACTGGACGGGCGATCCGACCGCGGTGATGCAAAACCTTCGCAGCTACGATAAGGGCCATCGCGACGGGCCGGAGGTGGGACCCGAGGAGGAACGGGAGCTGGGCACGGCGCTGAACGATGCGGTCTATTACTCCACGACGGAGAAGATGGCGGAGGTTCATCAGCGACGGAAGGTGCTGGTGGTGTTTTCCGATGGGGAGGAGAACTCAAGCGAACACGATCTGGTGGATGCGATTGAAGCGGCGCAGAACAACGATGTGCTGGTGTACGCGCTGCGTTATACGGAGTTGAGTCATGGGAAGATGAATGCGCGCGACCGGTATGGGATGCGCGAGCTCGAGCACCTGACGGCGCAGACCGGGGGCAGATCGTACGACATCCATACGATGAAGGTGAGCCAGGCGTTTGCGGAGATTTCGGGTGAACTGCGCTCGCTGTATGGTGTTGCGTATCAATCGACGAATAAGGTTCGCGATGGGGCTTTCCGGAAGATTGTGATTGCGCCAAACCGGCCGGGGCTGGTGATTCGGGCGCGGGCGGGTTATTACGCGAAGTAGGTCAAGCGAGCTAGTTGGGGGTGGGTGGTTCCACGTGGTCGACGACGGTGACGTCCATCTGCTGCTTCGCTTTGACGAGCTCCAGGCCGAGTTCGCCCTTGAGGGCTGCACCGAGGACGGCTGCAGGGTCGGGGCGGACGTCGTCCCGCTTCATGTCGACGTATGGGGTGAAGTCGATGGTGAGGTCGTAGCGGCCCGGGAGGCCGGTAGCGTCGGTAAGGGGCGTTTCGAGGGGGTCGGAGAGGTAGTCGGCGAGCTCCTGCATGGAGATGGAATGGGCAACCATGCCGGTGGCGCTGTTTTCGCGGAACATCTCGCCGCCGGGGGCGGAGAGGTGCATCTTGATGCCGCCCTTGGCGACGACCAGGGTATAGACGCGGAGCTCGCGCTTTTCCAGGTGGAAGGCGAGCTTGAAGCGGTCGCGGAGGAGCTCGCGCAGCATGAGGCGCATTTGCTTCTGGGGGGTGCCGGGTTCGGTTTTGGCGGTGATGTCGTAATGCAAGTCTTTGAGGGAGGAGGGGCCGGAGATGAGGCCCTGGGAGATGCCGTACGCCCACTGAATGCAGGTGCTGACGGTGACGTCGTGCATGGTGAGGGTGCCGTGGTCCGCTTTGACGATGCCGTTGCGCTCGTACTTTACGTCTCCGCTGCTGGGGCGGATGCTGGCGACGTCAAAGGCGGTTTGCGCGGAGACCGTGCGGGCTGTTCCCAGGAAACCTGCAAGCAGGAGAATGGAGGCGAGGCTGCGAAGGACGGTGGACCTGGAGGGTGTGGCCTGATGCATGAGAGGCTCCTTCGCCGTGCGCGATGGCGCTGTGTGTGAGGTCTTGTACGAAGGGTGTGCGCTGATTGTTCCGTTGTCTGGATTTGGGCTCTGGGCTGAGGCTTGGGGGTTGGTTCTTCCGGACTAACACTTTTGTTGGATAGGGTGCTTCTGTCCGTGAGGCTAATCTCTCAGTTGGCAAGAGACGTCACATTACCGCAGCCGGGTATTTTTGGAGCGCACGCCTTTTTTCGCTCCACCCGACCATCACAGTTCCTGTATGTGTTTCATCGATTCGCAACGGCTCACCGATTGCGACAAAGACAGTAAGCTACAAAGGAGTTTCACCATGGGTCCCTCCCGCAGGAAAATACGGACGCTGATCAGCGTTGCTACTCTTCTCCCATTTACCGCCTTCGCGCAATCCCACAAGCACAATCCCAAGATTTCCAATGACGCCTCTTCACTGGCGTCCGATAAGACCGTACCCGTCATCATTCAGTACCGCAACGATCCGGGCTCGCTGCAGGAGAAGCAGATCGCGTTGCATGGCGGCGTTATCCAAGGGCGGATGCACAGCATTCATGCGCATAGCGTCAGTCTTCGGCGTTCGGAGCTGGAGTCGTTGGCGCAGGATCCGAATGTCAGCTATATCTCGCTGGATCGTCCGCTGGCCGCCAGGGGAGGGCTGGCCACGGTCGAGTCCGTGATGTCCGGTGCGGAATATACGACCGAACCGATCAACGCGCCGCAGGCCTGGGTGAAGGGGTACCTGGGGACCAATATTGGGGTCGCGGTGATCGACAGCGGTATTACGCCGACGTCGGATCTCAACGTGGCGCCTGGGAGCTACCTGACCGGCCAACCGGCGGCACTTACCTTTGCCAAGGTGGCAGGCCTGGTTGCACCCGGGCAGAACGGCCGGATCGTTTACAGCCAGAACTTCGTTCCGGGAGCAAAGGACGCGACCGATCAGTACGGGCACGGCACCCATGTGGCGGGTCTGATTGCAGGAAATGGGCAGGCGTCCACCGGCAATCAGTACTATCGCACCTTTCGCGGTTCGGCACCGAATGCGAACCTGATCAATCTACGGGTGCTGGATGCGAATGGGTCGGGATCAGACTCCAGCGTGATTGCGGCCATTGAGCGGGCGATTGCGTTGAAGAGCACGTACAACATCAAGGTGATCAATCTTTCCCTGGGCCGTCCCATCTGGGAGAGCTATACGCTGGATCCGCTTTGCCAGGCCGTGGAGCAGGCGTGGAAGGCCGGTATCGTTGTGGTGGTGGCGGCGGGCAACGATGGCCGCGACCTGAACATGAATCCGGAGGGCTATGGCACGATCGAAGCTCCCGGCAACGACCCGTACGTGATCACCGTCGGCGCGATGAACACAAAGGGGACGACTGCGCTGTCCGACGATGTGATCGCCAGCTACAGCTCCAAGGGTCCCTCGTTTATCGACCATATTGCGAAGCCGGACGTGGTTGCACCCGGGAATCTGGTCTCGAGCCTGCGGTTCCCGAACGACCCCCTGACCACGGAGATGCCGGGCTACGTGACTCTGAATGGCTTCTACCAAAATGTAACTGGGCCTGCCTCAACAGCTGTCTCCAACACGTATTTCCCCCTCAGCGGCACGAGCATGGCGGCGGGTGTGGCCAGTGGCGCGGTCGCTCTGCTGGAACAGGCTGCGCCGGGGCTTACGCCGGACCAGGTGAAGGCGTTGCTGATGCGGAACGCGAACCGCTCCAGCTTTCCGCAGACCAGCGCCGTTGTCGAGCCGACGACGGGAGCCATTTATCGCGCCAACTATGACGCCTTCACGGTTGGGGCGGGGTATTTGGACATCAACGCCGCACTGACTGACTTTGCAAGCGGCACGGTGGTGCCTGCGGGGTCAGCCATGTCGCCCGTAGCCATGCTGGATCCTAACTCCGGCGGGACGTACCTGGTCACTGACCCTTCGGCTCTGTGGGGAAATACGATCCTCTGGGGCGCTTCCAATGTGTACGGGACGAACGCCTTCGTGAACGGGAACACGATTCTGTGGGGTGCGACGATCCTGTGGGGCGCGAACGATCCGGCAGGCTTCAGCGCGCTGTGGAGCAACACCATCCTGTGGGGTGCGGGCACACCGGACGCGGCGACGATCCTTTGGGGCGCCTCCGACCTGGGGGGGCAGACGATCCTGTGGGGAGCGGGCGCAAATGTCAACTATCCGTTCTAAGTTGAGCGGAACGTGGGCGGCGCAGTGGTGCTCTTTGAGCGCTGCTGCGCCGTCGTCGCGTCTGGGGGCTGGTGCGTTCAGAAGCGGTAGGCGAGGCCGGCGGTGCCCTGGAAGGGATTGAGGCCGTTGGGGCTGAACTGGGGCTCGAACTGGTACTCGAAGTCCGCGGCGCGGATGCTGAGGTGGCGGCTGGCGATGATGTCTATTCCGCCGCCGATGGCATAGGCGCTGAAGTGAAGGGTGGTGGGGTTGGGGTAAGTGCCCTTCTGGTACTGGAAGGAGCCGAGGCCGAAGAGGGCCTTGGCATAAGGGTGGAAGCGGCCTTCGTTGAACTTATAGCGGGCGCCGTAGAGGTAGGTGGCTTCGCCGATGTCTCTGGGGGTGCCGAAGCGGGGTTCGTTGATCTCGCCGGTGAGGCCGAAGTGGCGGCCGACGTCGTAGTTGGCGTAGATGGAGAAGCCCTTGATGGCTCCGGTGCCGTAGTCGGGGCTGGCGGCGGTGAAGCCGATGCCGACCTGGATGGAGGTTTTGGGGTCCAGGTTGACGCCCTGCGCGGCGAGGGAGGCGGAGAGGCTGAGGACGGCGACGAAGGAGAGGACGGGCTTGAGCATTCGGTGATCCTTTGTTCGGATTCGGGGAGGGGCCTGCGGGTAATGGGAGCTTGAAGACACCCTAAATGCTTTGGAACGTTGCGGCTATGAAAAAAGGAGGGTGTCGGGCTTGAAGGAAGGCGGGGTCGTGCTACGCACGATACCCCACCCTTTGCGCGGTAAGGCTGCGCAAAGAATGGAGCACCCGGTCGTGGCTGGTGAGCGGAGGTTAGAGGACGCGGTTGGCGGCGATGACTTGCTTGTAGAAGTCGGCGCTGAGTTTGGGGGTGCGCTTCTGGGTTTTGAAGTCGACGTAGGTGATGCCGAAGCGCTTGTCGTAGCCGTCGGCCCACTCGAAGTTATCGAGGAGGGACCAGAGGAAGTAGCCCTTGACGGGGATGCCTTCGGAGACGGCGCGCTGGAGCTGCGAGAGGTAGTTGCGGAGGAACATGACGCGGTCGGTGTCGTAGACGTGGCCGTCGGGGGCGATGGTATCGGTTGAGGAGCAGCCGTTTTCCGTGATGTAGATTTCCTTGACGTGCCAGGTTTCGGCGACGAGTTTGGGAGCCCAGTAGAGGCCTTCCGGGCCGAGCTTGAGCCAGGGGCTGTACATATGGGGGTAGGAGGCGGGGTCGTTGACGACGGTGAAGCCGGCTTCATTATCTTTTTCACTTTGGGGGGCGCTGACCCAAAGGGGCTGGTAGATGTTGATGCCGGTGAAGTCCATGGGGGAGGCGATGATCTTCATCTCCTCCGGGGTGAAGTGAGGGACGGCGGGGCCGAGGCGCTTGAGGTATAGGTCGGTGTAGCGGCCCTCCTGGACGACGGTGAGGAAGGAGGCGTTGACCTCGCGGATGGCCTTGCGGGCGGCGGCGACGTGGTCGGGGGATTCGATGACGGGGGTGGTGGGGATGACGTTGTCCGCGATGCCGACCTTGACTGTGGCGGGGACGTGAGCGCGGATGGATTGGACGGCCATGCCGTGGGCGAGGACGACGTGGTGGTTGAGCTGGGCGAGGCGTTTGGGGTCCAGCTTGAGGCCGGGGGCGTGGGTGCCGTCGCGGTAGCCGAGCTCGACGAAGGTGCGCATTTCGTTCATGGTCATGAAGTGGCTGACGCGGTCGGCGAGCTTGCCGGCGGTGAAGCCGGCGTAGTCGGCGAATGCCTTGACGACGTCCTTGTTCTCCCAGCCGCCGATGTCTTGCAGGCTTTGGGGGAGGTCCCAGTGAAAGAGGGTGCAGAAGGGCTGGATGCCGGCTTCGAGGAGGGAGTCGACCATGCGGTGATAGAAGTCGAGGCCCTGCGGGTTGGGTGCGCCGGTGCCGGTGGGGAAGATGCGGCTCCAGGAGATGGAGAAGCGGCAGGTCTTCAGGCCGAGCGACTTCATGAGAGCGATGTCTTCCTTGTAACGATGGTAGTAGTCGTCGGCAACGTCGCCGGTGTCGCCGTGGTCGGTCTTGCCTGGGGTGTGGGCAAAGGTGTCCCAGACGCTGGGGCCGCGGCCACCTTCGTTGACGGCTCCTTCCACCTGGTACGAGGCGGTGGCGGAGCCCCAGAGGAAGCCGTGGGGGAAGGTGCGTGCGCCCCCGGGGGGCGGAGGCTCAGCGGCGGCGAGGCCAGGCAGGGTGATGGCGGCGGACGCTGCGCCAAGGGTGCGGGCCAGGGTGCGGCGGGAGAACGTGGAAGGCATGGGATTCCTTTTGGAGCAAGGTGGAAAAAACCAAGGGATGAACGACAAACCGCCGGCTTCAGAAGTGAAACCGGCGGTTGCGGTGAGGCGTTGCGGGTTGTGGGTTAGAACTGCGCCTTGAGAGCGAACTGATACTGGCGCGGGCTGTAGTTGGGGTCGTTGGCGGTGGCGGTTCCGAAGCTGGCATTGCCGAGCTGTACGTTGCCGCTGCCGTCGTTGATGAAGTAGCTGGGTGTGTTGGAGACGTTATAGGCCTCGGCCCGGAACTGCAGGCTGAGCCGCTCGGTGATGGGGACGGTCTTGAAGATGGACATATCGACGTGACGGAAGTGCGGTCCGAAGAGGGCATCGCGCTGCGTGTTGCCGATGGTGCCGATGGGCTGAGGCGCGTAGGCTGCCGGGTTGAAGTACAGCGAGTTGGCGCCTACGCCGCGGTTAGCGAGATGAGGATTGCCGACCTGGTTGGGACGGTCCGGACCGCCGTTGTTCTGCGGGGTGGCACGGTTGGAGAAGGCATCCTGCGCGCCGGTGGTGGAACCTGCGACCGGCGTGACGTCATTGCCGCCGCCGCCGTTTACGATGTCAAACGGCTTTCCGGACTGCCAGACGGTGATGGTGTTGAACTGGTACCCGGCGAGGATGCCTTTCTTGAGGCCAGTCCAGGACTTGCCGTACTGGAAGGCGTAGTTGAGCGAGAGAGCGAAGCGGTTCTGGATATCGTTTTCCGCTACGCCGTATTCGATTTGCCGGATGCGGGTGGGATCGGCGTTCCCCCAGGAGCGTCCGCCACCTTCCGCGGAGAAGCCGGTGATATCCGAAAGCGCCTTGCCCCAGGTGTAGTTGGCGTCAAAGGCAAGACCCTTAGTGAGGCGCCGCTGGAAGCTGGTCTGCAATGCGTTGTAGTTGGAGACGCCTTCCGACTGAAGCCAGCCCACATTGGCGAGCAAGGGGAGCTGAACGGCGAGCTTGCGGGCGCTTCCGGCGGGGTTGGTGTCAGGATTGAAGGGCGCGGGCTGGTTGATGTCGTTGATGGTCTCCGGCAGGTGCTGGCCGATGTTTCCGACGTAGCCGATGGTGAAGACGTTGGCGCCGAACTGCTGCTCAATCTGCAGGTTGAACTGCTGGATGAGAGCCGAGCGGAACTTGGGATCTTCCGCAACAAAGGAGAGCGAAGGAACCGTGGCGAGGTTGGAGACGTTCGGGGTGGAGGGAAGCGGCAGGCCGGCGTCAAAGGTGCCCGGAGCCGTGCCCGTGCAGGCTCCGTTTTGACCAGCGGGGAAGATGCCGCCGTTGGCCTTCGTTTCAATGGCGACTGCGAGCGTGGACTGGCAGTTGGGACTGAAGACGGAGACGAAGGGAATGTTCTTCAGGTCAGCGTTGGAGGTGTAATTGCCCGGGAAGAAGCTGAGACCATACCCGCCGCGCAGCACGGTCTGCGGCCGGATGGAGGCCGCGAAGCCGACCCGGGGAGCGAAGTTGGAGTAGTCGGTCTTGATGCCGGCATGGCCATCTACGCCGTTGACGTTCGCGATCTGGAGGGCATTGTTGATGGTCGATCCAGTGTCTCCAAGCGCTTGGGTGAAGTTGAAGTTGGAGATCCTGTTGTGCGCCTCGGTGAAGGGGGTGAAGACATCGTAACGGCCGCCGAAGAGCAGGGTGAGCTTGGAGTTGATCTTCCAGGAATCCTGGAGGAAGAAGCTGGGCTCATAGCTGCGGTAGTCCGGCGGGCTGAGGTCGTAGTTGCGGCTGTCAGCAGAGAAGGCACCGACGAGCGAGGAGGCGAGGTTGTTGTCCTGGGTCTTGGTGTTGTTGTTGTTGACGGTGTCCGTGCTGAGGCCGAAGGTGTATTGGCCTGCGGCGAACGAGCTTTGGACGTTGCGGGCCTGGCGGCGGATAAAGCTTGCGCCACCCTTGATGTTGTGGTTTCCCTTGGTGTAGCTGACGTTTGCGAGGTATTGGAAGGTGTTATCGATGTCCTGGAGCGGAACGTAGGCGCCGTCGCCGATGTCTGAGAACGGGCCGAACTGGATGGGCGTCAGGAAGTTGGAGAAGGAGTTGAAGTTCATGTTGGAGCCGAAACCGACGGTGGTATCGGCGTTTTTTCCGTAGTTGAGCGGCGCGGAGAAGTTGTTGATGCGGGTGTAGGCTGCGCGCAGATCAATGAGGAGGTTCTGGGTGAAGATGTGGGTGAGCCCAAAGCCATACTGCTGGGCGTAGTCGGTAGCGGGGCCGTCAAAGTCATAACGGCCGCCGGAGATCTGCAGGCCATTGACGGTGCCGAGGCCGGGAGGGGTGAAGCTGTTGAACTTGTTGGAGTCGTAACGGGCGAAGAAGATGTTTTTGTCGCTGAAGTGGTGGTCAATGCGGATGTCGAAGCTGTTCCCGCTCTGCGTCTTGCTGGGGCTGGTGACGTAGTTGTTGGAGAGGCAGCTTGCGGAGGGAGCAGGTGAGGCTGTGGTGCAGCCGGCGACGTTGGGAGCAGGGAAGAGCTTCAGGTAGTTGAGGGCGACGGGGTCAATGGTCAGGCCCTGCGTGCCGTTGCCAGCGTTGATGAGGGTCTGCGGCGTTTCGCCGCCGAGGCTGTTGATGGCGTTGTACTCATACTGGTCAGGCACTGTCTTCTGATAGGTGATGCCGGAGACGTTGCGGAGACCTTCATAGTCGGCGAAGAAGAAGGTGCGGTTTCTGAAGATGGGACCACCGATGGAGGCGCCGAACTGGTTCTGGCGCAGCTCCGGCTTGCGGCCCGTGGACTGAAGGACGTTGCGTGCGTCGAAGATGTCGTTGCGGAAGAACTCGTATGCGGTGCCGTGGAACTGATTGGTGCCGGCGCGGGTGATGATGCTGACGACGCCGCCTGCGGTGCGTCCGGCTTCAGCCGCGTAGCTGTTGGTCTGGACGGTGATCTCCTGGATGCCTTCAACGACGGGCTTGACGCCGGTGGTGCCGATGATGCGCTCGTTGTCGTCAATGCCGTCGATGGTGGTGTTGTTGAGGGTGTCGTCCTGGCCGTTGACGGAGAAGCTGCTGGTGGGGCGGCGATCGTCCGGGCGACCGCCGGAGGTCAGACCATTGCCGGGACCTTCATTGGCTCCAGGAACGAGCTGGACCAGCTGAACATAGTTGCGTCCGTTGAGCGGGAGGTCCTGCACGGCGACGGCGGTGATGGAGGAGCTGACGGTGGCGTTATCGGCCTGGAGCAGCGGCGTCTGGGCTTCGACGGTGACGGTTTCGGTTTCGCCGCCGGTCACCATGTGGACATCGGCGCGGGCGCGGTCGCCGGCTTCAACGGCCAGGTTGGCGGTGGTGGAGGTTTTGAAGCCGGGTACCTTGACGGTGACGGTGTAACGTCCGACCGGCAGCAGCGTGAACTGGTAATCGCCGGTGCCGTTGGCGACGGCGGTGCGCTGGTCATGCGTGTCCGCGTTGAGGATGGAGACGGTGGCGTTGGGGATCACGGCGCCGGTGGCGTCCGTGACCGTGCCGACGATATCCGCTGTGGTGAGCTGGGCCCGCGCGCCGGGGAGCGCACAGAGCAGCAGCAGGGCCAGCAGCGCGAGCCAGCGGCCGGGGCGCTGAAGACGAGAGCGCTTGGAGGAGGATGTGCACTGGCCGGTGCATGTGAAGTTCAACTGCTTAAGATCAATCATGTGGGTTTGTTCCTGAGGGCTGCTGGCCGCTCGTTCGATGAGGCGGAGGAGAAGATGACATGTCCACGTGGTTCACATTCGCGACACGCCGGAGGCTGGGTTGAGTTCGTTCCGGAGAGTAAGGAGCGGGAATGACACTGTATAGGTACCTTCTGGTATGACACCGGAAGGTAAAGAGCAAAGGTTGCCGAAACCCTTCCTTTTCAACATTGGTAAAAGAGGTAAAGAGAGACAGTTGTCAGGGCGAAGGTGGTAAGCCTATGCTGTGGAACGAAACAAGAAGGTGAAACAGGTATGCACGCAATCCATGAACCCAGCCTGGCGACAGAGCCGATGAGCGAGGCTGAGCAGGAAAAGGTTCGAGAACAACTGAACCGCTTGCTGGAAACCCATCACTTCAAAAACAGCCGGAGATATCCCGCGCTGCTGCGTTTCATCGTGGAAGAGACGCTGGAGGGCCGGGGAGAGTACCTGAAGGAGCGCCTGCTGGGGGTGAAGGTCTTCGACCGGCCGGCGGACTACGACACCGCGTCCGATCCGATTGTGCGGGTCACGATTGCGGAGATTCGCAAGCGGATTGCGCAGTACTATCACGACGAAGAGCACGATGCCGAGATGCGCATCGAGCTGCTGCCGGGGCGGTACGCACCGGAGTTTCGCGCACGCAGCGTGCGCCGGGAGGCAGCCGAGCCGGACGCTGTCGAGCGACCTCCGGAGGCTGTTCTTCTGAGTGCGCTGCTCCCGGTTGAACCGATAGAGGCTTCCTCTTTATCAGATCCTTCCAAGAGCTCGAAGGTGAAGCGCTGGGTCTGGTTGGGAGTGGCGGCGGCTGTGGCGATGATCGCGGCGGCGTTGGCGGCGGCACGATGGCTGCGGCCTTCCGCCTATGATCAGTTATGGGCTCCACTGGTGGCGACGCAGGGCTCCGTGCTGTTCTGTGTGCCGACGGACGTGGGCAAGAAGACGGATGTAAGCGGGAAGATCCAGGTCATTGAGCCACCCCCCGCGGGACGCAAGACGAGGAGCGGAGCCGCCGCTGGTCCGACCTTTCTGGACTATGAGTCGCTGGGCGAGAACGTGGTGTACTCCGACATGCTGGCGACGCTGCGCATTGCGAACGTGCTGGCCGTTCATCGGCGGGACTACCATGTGCGGCTGAACACGTTTACCACGCTCGAAGATCTGCGGCAGGGGCCTGCGATCCTGGTCGGCGGTTTGGACAATCAGTGGACCATGCGGGCGCTGACGCCGCTTCGCTTCAAGTTCGCCGGCAGCGATGAAGAGAGTTACTGGATTGCGGATGCGCAGAACCCGGCGAAGAAAGACTGGTCGCTGGATCTAAAGCAGCAGTACGGGTCCGTGACGCGGGACTACGCCATTATTGCGCGGCTGCACAACGATCAGACCGGGCAACTGGAGATGATCGTCGCCGGCATTGGAATGAGCGGGACGGCCGCTGCGGGAGAACTGCTGACGGACGACAAGCGCGTGGCAGAGTTGAAAGAACGCATCGGCCCGGGATTCAAGGATCGTGACTTTGAAGCGGTGCTGAGCACGGATGTCGTGAACGGGATCGCAGGCTCGGCGAAAATTCTTGCTGTCTCGGTCTGGTAGCGCCGCTCGCATTCGTTCGCCTGATCTGTCTTCCTCGTCGTATCCTTGCTGCCAAAGGCCTGACAGGTTTTGAGCGCAGGGAAGTGGCGGGGGTGACGTTTTGTTGAAGGGTTTGATTCGACTATTTGTGGCGGTGCTGGCTATGTCCGATGCTGCTGCGCAGATGTCACCGATGGTTCTTGGCGCGGGTTGGAAGCTGCAGGATGCATCGCTGGTGCCGCAGGCCGGCGAGCAGGTGAGCGCGGCGGGATTCCGTGCGTCCGACTGGTACAGCGCGACAGTGCCGGGCACGGTGCTGACTACGCTGGTCAATAACAAGGTCTATCCGGAGCCTCTGTATGGCGAGAACAATCGTCCCGAGTTCATTCCGGATGCATTGGCCCGCAAGCAGTTTTGGTATCGCACAACGGTGGATGTACCGCGGAGCTATGCGGGCAGGCATGTCTGGCTGAACTTCGAGGGGATCAACTACTCTGCGGCGATCTGGGTGAACGGAACGCAGGTGGGCACGCTGCGCGGTGCGTTTATCCGTGGTCGCTTCGACGTCAGCTACAACGTGAAGGCCGGTCATAAGGCGGTGATTGCGGTGCTGGTTTCTCCGCAGCCGAACCCCGGTGTGCCGCATGAACACACGCTGCGAGAAGGCCTGGGCAAAAATGGCGGCATCACTGCCGCGGATGGGCCGACGTTCCTCTCGACCATTGGCTGGGATTGGCTACCCGCGATCCGCGACCGTGACACCGGCATCTGGCAGAAGGTGACGCTTTCAACGAGCGGTGATGTGCTGATTCATGATCCGCTGGTGACGACGGACCTGCCGCTGCCGCGTACGGATTCGACGGACATTGCGGTGCAGGCAACGGTGGAAAACATCACCGATGAGGCGCAGACGTGCGTGCTGCGCGGGAGTATCGCCGGCATCGTCTTTCGCAAGCCGGTGGAGCTGGCCGCGCACAGCAGGCAGGTTATTCGGTTCGATCCGAATAACACACCGGCGTTGCACATGCTGAATCCGAAGCTGTGGTGGCCGAACGGGTATGGCGCGCAGAATCTGTACAGCCTTCACCTTGCCGCGGAGATTCAGGGCAGGCCATCGGACACCCGTGAGGTCAGCTTTGGCGTGCGCAAGATCACGTATGCGGTGCCGGACTCCGAGAATCTGACGCTCTCGGTGAACGGCGTTCGCGTCTTTGTGCGGGGCGGAAACTGGGGGCTCGATGAGGCGATGAAGCGCATCCCACGCGAGCGGCTGGAGGCGCAGATTCGTATGCATCAACTCGCAAACCTGAACATGATCCGCAACTGGGTGGGGCAGAGCACGAGCGAGGATTTCTACGAGTTGTGCGATCAGTATGGTCTGCTGTTGTGGGATGAGTTCTTCCAGCCCAATCCCAGCGATGGCCCTAATCCAGCCGACCTTGCGACTTATATCGCCAACGTGCGAGATAAGATTCTGCGCTTTCGCAATCATCCCTCCATTGCAGTGTGGTGTGCGCGCAATGAAGGATATCCGCCGAAGGAGATTGACGATCCGCTTCGCGTGATGATGGCGGAGCTTGAGCCGACGCGGCTGTATCAGCCGAGTTCAACCGACGGTCGCGGCGTCAGCTCACACGGACCGTACAAGTGGCGGACGCCGCGGGAGTTTTACAAGATCACCGAGGCGTTCAAGACGGAGACCGGAACCGTCTCCGTGCCCACGCTTGAGTCTGTACAAGGCATGATGCCGCAGAAGGATTGGGAGACGATCAACGACGATTGGGCCGAGCATGACTTCGCTCGCGGAGCCTCCGGGAGCGATGAATTCCCGTCGATTCTGGCCAGCCGTTACGGCAAGATTGCGAACCTCGCGGACTTTGTGCGTAAGTCGCAGATGATGAACTATGAGTCGTATCGCGCGATGTACGAAGGCCGCAATGCGCAGATGTTTCACCCCACTACGGGCGTGCTGACGTGGATGAGTCATCCCGCGCAACCCAGCTTCGTGTGGCAGTTGTACCACTATGACCTTGAGCCGAACTCTTCGCTTTTTGCGGTGAAGAGCGCGTCTGAGCCCGTCCATTTGCAGTTCAACGAATCCACGCAGGAGCTGCAGGTCATCAACAATCGTCCAGATGCGTTGACCAGCGCGACTGCACTGTTGACGATCTACAACCTCGACGGATCACAGGCTGCGCGGCAGTCGTATCCGGTGACTGCACCTGCGTCCTCCGCGACCAGCCTTGGCGCCGTTGCGTTTCCCGTGGGTCTGACTCCGGTCCACTTCCTGCAGCTTCAACTCCGCGATGCCAATGCAACGCTGCTCTCAGCCAATGTCTACTGGCACGGGTCCGTCGATCACCCGGATGACCTCACCGACCTGGATGCGATGCCCGTGGCTATGCTTGAGGCGAAGGTGTCGCGCCATGACACGGCGACGAAGACGATGCTGACCGTCACGTTGCACAATGCTTCACGAACCCCCGCCTTGATGACGCATGTGCAGCTTCGGCAGGGCCATTCCGAAGAGCGCGTGCTGCCCGCCTTTTACAGCGACAACTATGTCTCCCTGATGCCGGACGAGACCAGGACCGTGACCGTGGAAGCGGACCGCAAGCAGTGGAAGGAGGCGGCTGCGCTGATCGTTGTGGACGGCTGGAATGTCCGCGTCGAACCTGTATCAGCGCCTGGAGTCGCGCTGAAAATCAACCAGAATGCGCAGGTCGATCACTGGCCAAAGAGCGGGCTTCCGTTCCAGACGGAGCGCCTGCGGTGATGCCGTCTCTAGATGCTTGTGGAAATCCACAGGCGTTCCTGGCGGCTTCGCTTGCCAAAGTTCAGCGCGCGGGATTCTAATTTCGCCGTGCGCCTCAGGTGTCTTCCGGCGCGGCGGAGGAGATGCTCATGACTAAGGATCGCGCGAAGCAGGAGACGAAAGACTTTGTGCTATATGGCGACGGTTCGGTGGACAGCGCGCTGACCAAGTCTGCAGCCTCCATGCTGGAACATGTCGAGGCGTATCTCGCGGAGCACCCGGATCTCAAGGGATGGGGGCGAATACCCGCTCGCAGCGAACGTGGCGATAAACCTGCCACAAAGATGCAAGCCTGACGCCGCGACTCCTTGCTCTTACGAGTTGATGGAGGACCTTCAGAGGCTCTCAGGAGGCCAAAGGAAAAAGTCCTGCACGACGGATGGGCGTTGCGAGGTTTGATTGAGCCGGGTAAGTGCGGCGTAGTTCAACATGCACTGAAAGGCGTGCTCCGGCGGGTTCAGCGCGCGGAACCGCTCCGCATCGGCGACGCCCATCTCAATCGCTTCAGATCTATGGCTGAGCAGGTAGGCCACCTGTTCCTGCAATGAGTCTTTGTCGAAGCTGTAGCTCATCTCAGGCGCAAAGGGAAGGGCATCGACGAAGGTCTGCCCCTGGTTGGTGAGGCAGAGCGTGTGGGATCCGTAAGCGCGCATGACGCGGTCATGTGGCAGCGATCCTGTGTTGGGCGACATGTCAATCATGCCAAGAGAGCGGCGCAGCAGTGAAGTAGAGTCCACAAAGTTGCAGTCGTCGATATAAGTGGCGCGTCTACCGGTGAAGTCGAGGTGAGCCCAATCGTTGCCACGGATCTCAATGGGAAGATCCATCAGGGCCTCGGCCATCATCGTGCATTTCACCGCGCGGAGATAGTCGTCCAATTGCGCGATGAAAAAGAGGCGAAGCTTGACGAGCGTCTCAACCTCAAGGCCGCTCTGAGCGAAGTAGGAGGTCACCACATCATCGATCTGGTTGCCGCAGGAACAATTCAGGTTGGAAGCAAGTTGATCCGCGAGCTCGAGCAGAGGGCGCAGTGTGCGAGGGGGCAGGCAGGAGCGCCAGATGTTTTGAATTGCGCGCGGATCCTTACCGTTTTTCAAGAAGAGGAGGGTTCCCTCCTTCTTCACAGCAAAGTCGATCTGATCCATAGCTGCCATATCGATGAGGATGGGAGGCATCACTCCCACCGGACCGTGTACGCGTGGCAGTCGCTTGCGCAGGATGCAATGCTCCGTGAAGGCGTAGAGCGACGTGACCGTGTTGTTGCGGACCACATGGCGATCAAAGAAGTAAGCAGGCGAATCGCCATGCAGGGTGATGCAGGGGATACCCAGTTCCTGCCAGAGGCTACCCTCTTTACCATCCCGCTGGATCGTAAGATCGAGACCCATGCCGACACAGGAGAGAGCGAAGAGAACCCTGGTGATGTCCAGACTCCTCAGCTTTCCAAGCAGTGAGTTGAGGTCTGCTAATTCGATCTCGACAAGCTGAATATCAAGCTGGCGGAGAACCGTGGCAAAGGTACGGCAGATGCCTTCAAGAGTGCCGCCACGTGTGGTGCCCGAAAGTAGTAGAACAGTGTCCATAAGATGCTCCTATCGCCTAACTCGAAGCGCCGGCGCTAAGGTGCATGGGCTCAGCGTGCGGCACTGCGACGGGCAGCAAAGTAGATGAGTTCTGAGTCCACGGTTGATGACTTGTTGCGATCTCGTTCAGGGCGTCACTGACTTGTCCGACGACATCTCCCCATTCGCCGAGAGCAGACTGACGAAAGAGTCGAGCGCTGGGATACCAGGGACTATCGGTGCGTTCCTTGAGCCATCGCCAGTCCGATGCCACGGAGAGAAGAATCCATACGGGTTTGCCCATGGCGCCCGCAAGGTGAGCGACTGCGGTGTCAACCGTAATCACCAGATCGAGATGGGAGATGGCCGCGGCGGTATCGGCAAAATCTTGTAGCTCTGTGTCGAGATCGACAACGTTATTGAGGGAAGGAAGCTGCACGGCGGATGCGCCTTTTTGCAGGGAGTAGAACGTCGCTCCGGGAGTGTTGAACAATTTTCCAAAGGTAGAAATTGGAATCGAACGGATGCGGTCTCGCGTATGCAAGGGGTTCCCGCTCCAGACGATGCCAACGCGAAGTTGGGGACTCTTGACGCGCTGCGACCAAGACCGCAGCGTCTCCGCGTGTGGTTGCAGATAGGGCACATGCACGGGAAGGTTGGAGAGATTCGTCTGGAAGACGCGGGGCAGGGAGAGGAGGGGACAATAGAAATCGAAAGCAGGGAGAGGATTGTTGCTCTTGGCGATGACCTCGATCAAGGGATCAATGTCTGCAAGAAGCCGCAGCAGCGCGGGTTGAACGGCGAGGATGACCTTGGCTCCGCGCTGGACAAGAAGAAGCACATAGCGAACAAAGTGCAGCGTGTCCCCGAAACCCTGTTCGGAATGGATATAGATGCGTCGGTCTGTAAGATCTTCGCCAGTCCACCGCGGCTGTTCGATGGCTTGACGCTCGGACGCAAACTGGCGAACCAGCCAGCGCATCTCGTAAGCCTCCCACCCTTCCGCGAAGCGGCCTGCGGTCAGCAAGCTGGAACTGAGATTGAACAAGGCCAAGGGTGAGTTGGGCTGAGCGTCCAGGGCGAGGCGGTAGCAGGACTCGGCGCCTTCTTCATCGCCCAGGTTGAACAACAGAAAGCCCAGGCTGCACAGCGCGGGAACGCGGCGAGGATCGACGCTGAGCACGCTTCTGAGAGACTGGATCGCCTCGCTGATCATGCCCTTCTTCGAGAAGAGTGCGCCGAGGTTGCTGTGTGCGTTGAGGAATGTGGGGTCGAGTGTGACCGCTCGGCGCAGCAGGACCTCCGCATGGGCGAGATCTCCCATATCCATATACAGAGCGCCTAGATTCGTGATGGTAGAGCACTGCTCCGGCTTGAGCTCGAGAGCCTTCAGATAGCACGCACGCGCAGCGGGGTAATCAACAAGCTCATGGAATGCTTGCCCGAGGAAGTTATGAGCTTCGTGATCGTTTGGGTTGACCTGAATGATTTTTTGGAAGAGCGGGATGCACTCAGTAGCTTGTCCGGCTTCGTAGAGTGACATGGCCAGATTGAAGTGGCTATCGGTGGAGTGAGGAAAAAGAACGAACGCCCGGCGGTAGTACTCAAGCGCCGTTGAGTAGTCGCCGGAACTCTTGTAGATGGCTCCAAGACTGTAATAAGCATCGGGAGATTGCGGGTCGAGGAGCAGGATACGTTTGAAGAGCGAGATCGCCTCAACGCTCTGACCCAGGGTAAGCACGAGGCGCGCAAGCAGGCGATGAGAGTCGATGTCCGATGGATTGAGAGCGATGGCGTGACGGTAATGTCTTGCCGCGTCTGAGGTGCGGTGCTGTTGCTCGCAGGTGCGAGCGAGATGGTGATGATAGGTGGCAACGTCAGGGCTCAAGGCGATGGCTTGCGAGATGAGCTGCTCAGACCTTTTGAGATCACCTTGTTGCCGCGCGATAACGCCTGAGAGATTCAGTGCGTCTGCGTGCCGCGGATCGGCGGCGAGTAGGGAGTTGTAACACGCGGATGCTTGATCCAGGCGTCCCGCGCGGTGGTGCGCAAGGCCGTTCTGGAGTTCGTCGGGCTGTTTGGCTGAGCTGTGTTTGCGTTTTCCTGGCGACTTCATAGGCTTGGTCAATGAGCAGTAACGTGCGTCTCATTGCAAGTGTTTGCAAGCCGTATGCCAAATGGACTGCTGCCTGAAAAGACCGAAAGGTGATAAGTGTGCGGTGTTTTCTGGGTAAATGATAGAAGCGCATGGGAGTGGATAGCTTAACTGCGGTGATCCGTAATGTAAGCAGGACAATTCTTAGAAGATAATGAGTGGCGGGGTGAGGTTCTGATGAGAGTCGGTGAACCGCTACGGCTTGATCGGTGCTAATCGATCGAGCTCCATATTCAGGCCAAGGACGTTGATGCGTGGCTCACCCAGGAGTCCAAACTGACGGGGGGTGACATGCTGCGACACTAGCCGTAGAACCTGTGCATCCGGCAAGCGCCGCTCCGTGGCGACGCGGTGAACTTGATAGAGCGCGGCAGCGGGTGTGATGTCCGGATCAAGGCCAGATGCTGATGCTGTCACCAGATCCACTGGTACAGGCATACCGTTCTCCTCCGTCTTGACGCTGGCCGCAACGCGGTCCACGAGCGCCTTGCTGGTGGGGCCGTAGTTGGATCCCGAGGACGACGCGGCGTCATACCCTGTGCCCGCCGCTGACGGGCGGCTGTGAAAGTAGCTTTGCCCGGTGAAGGGCTGCCCAATTAACGCGGACCCTACGATCTCGCCGTTCCTGACCTGGAGCTGACCACTCGCCTTATCGCGCATTGTCACCTGGGCGATGCCGGTGACAAGGAGCGGATATAAAATTCCAAGCAAAAACGCCGTAGTAAGTGTGTAGAGAGACGCGGTGATAAGTTGCTTCTTCATAAGACTCCTTCTCGATCGCACTTAAGCTAGACGTAAGACGACGACCAGCATGTCCAAGAGCTTGATGCCGATAAAGGGCACGATGATGCCGCCGAGCCCATAAATTACGAGATTTCGCTGCAGCATTGCCGCCGCCGTCATCGGCTTATAGCTCACGCCGCGCAGCGCAAGCGGAATCAGCGCCACAATGATCAAAGCGTTGAAGATGACAGCGGATAGTACCGCTGATTCCGCGTTGTGCAGATGCATGATGTTCAGCGCGTTGAGCACAGGAAACACTCCTGCAAACATGGCCGGAATAATCGCGAAGTATTTGGCCACATCGTTCGAGATGGAGAAGGTCGTCAAGGCGCCGCGGGTCATCAGGAGTTGCTTTCCAATGGCGACGATCTCAATCAACTTGGTCGGATTGGAATCGAGATCGACCATGTTGCCCGCTTCCTTCGCGGCCTGTGTGCCGGAGTTCATGGCAACTCCTACGTCAGCCTGCGCGAGGGCCGGTGCATCGTTCGTGCCGTCACCGGTCATCGCTACGAGCTTCCCATCCGCCTGTTCGCGTCGGATGAGATCCATCTTGTCCTTTGGCTTCGCCTCTGCGAGGAAGTCGTCGACACCCGCCTCGCGGGCAATGGCGGCTGCAGTCAGGGGGTTATCGCCCGTGATCATGACGGTACGGATCCCCATCGCACGAAGCTGGGCGAAGCGCTCCCGCATTCCGCCTTTGACGATGTCCTTCAGGTAAATTACTCCCAGTGCGCGGCCATTCTCAGCGACCGCAAGCGGTGTACCTCCCTGGCGAGCGATCTCTTCGGCAGCCTGGCGAACCTCTTCCGGAAAGGGTGAGCCATGTTCCGCCAGGTAAGTTGCGATAGCCTGGGCGGCACCCTTGCGAATGGATCGGCCCTCCACCTCGATACCGCTCATCCGCGTCGTGGCGGAGAACGGCACAAATTCTGCATTGAGCTGCGCTAACTCTCTGCCACGCAGGTTGTATCGCTCTTTCGCAAGCACGACAATCGAACGCCCCTCCGGCGTCTCGTCAGAGAGGGAGGAAAGCTGAGCGGCATCGGCAAGCTCCTCAGTCGTTATGCCGGGCGCGGGGATAAACTCCGCCGCCTGACGATTCCCGATGGTGATGGTGCCGGTCTTATCCAGCAGCAGAGTGTTCACATCGCCGGCAGCTTCCACGGCACGGCCGGAGGTGGCGAGGACGTTGTGCTGCACCAGCCGGTCCATCCCGGCAATGCCGATTGCAGACAGCAGACCGCCGATGGTCGTTGGGATCAGGCAGACGAGCAGTGAGATTAAGACGAAGATGGTTTGCGGCGCGCCAGAGTATAAGGCGAAGGGCTGCAACGTCACCACGGCAAGCAGGAAGATGATCGTCAGCCCGGCGAGCAGAATGTTCAGCGCAATCTCGTTCGGCGTCTTCTGCCGCTTGGCGCCTTCTACAAGCGAGATCATGCGATCCAGAAACGTCTCGCCTGGATTCGAAGTGATCCTGATGGTGATCACGTCAGAAAGAACGCGAGTTCCGCCCGTGACGGCTGAGCGATCGCCTCCCGCCTCGCGGATTACCGGGGCTGACTCTCCCGTGATGGCTGATTCGTCTACGGATGCTATACCGTCGATGACTTCGCCATCACCCGGGATCATCTGCCCAGCCTTCACGCGGACGCGATCATCCACGCGCAGTTGAAGGCTCGGCACCTCCTCGATCGTGCCATCTTGATCCACGCGATACGCGGTCGTCTCAGACTTCGCCAGTCGTAATGCGTCGGCCTGTGCTTTGCCTCGGCCCTCCGCCATGGCCTCTGCAAAGTTTGCGAAGAGCACGGTGAACCACAGCCACAAGGTGATCTGCAGGTCGAAGCGAAAGTTTCCTTGATGTCTCACCCGGTCCACGATGAAGAGTGCGGAAGTGAGCAAGCTGCCGACCTCCACCACAAACATGACCGGGTTCTTCATCATGCTCTGCGGGGCAAGCTTCACGATCGCGTCGACTGCGGCCCGGCGCACAATTTGTTTGTCGAAAAGAGAGCGGCGATTGCGGTTTGAGTCTGTGGCGGTGTTCATCGATCATCCTTGTCAAGCAGGTGCCGTGTTGCCTCGTTCGGCGTGGGTGTCAGTACGTCTGTCCAGCAGACAGAAGCAAATGCTCGAGAACGGGGCCAAGGGCGATCACCGGGAAGAACGTCAAGGCGCCCACGATGACGATGACCCCGGTCAATAACACGGTGAACAATACGGTCGTGACAGGAAAAGTTCCCGAGGAGGCTGGAACAATCTTCTTCCCGGCAAGGTTTCCGGCGATGGCAAGCATGGGGATGATCATCATGAATCGCCCAAAGAACATGGCAACACTGAGCGAGTAGTTGTACCAATGCGTGTTCGCGTTCAGTCCACCAAACGCGGAGCCATTGTTTCCGGTCGCGGACGCATAGGCGTAGAGCAGTTCGCTCAGTCCATGCGGCCCGTGGTTGGTCAGACTGCTCAGTCCAACGTTTGGCATGAGCACGCTCACCGCTGAGAAACCCAGGATCAACAGTGGAAAGATGAGCAGGTAGAGCATCGCCATCTGGATGTCGTATGCCTCAATCTTCTTGCCCAGGTACTCCGGCGTTCGGCCGACCATAAGCCCCGCAATAAAGACCGCCATGATGACGAAGACCAACATGCCGTATAGCCCGGCTCCCACTCCGCCGAAGACCACCTCGCCGAGCAGGATGTTCAGCATCGGAACAAGGCCGCCCAACGGCGTGAAGCTGTCATGCATGCCGTTCACGGCCCCGCAGCTTGCATCCGTTGTGACCGTGGCGAAGAGCGAGGAGCCCGCAATCCCGAACCGAACCTCTTTGCCTTCCATGTTGCCGCCCGGCTGCACCAGAGAGGCGGATGAGCTGACATGGTGAAGTAACGGATTCCCCCTGGACTCAGCCCAGTAGCTGGTCAGCGTGCCGGCAAACCAGAGTACAACCATCGCTGCCATCACGGCCCATCCGTGCTTGGGAGACTTCACCATTTGCCCCAGCGTGATGCAGAGCCCCGCAGGAATCAGAAAGATGGAGATCATCTGCAGAAGATTCGTAAGCGGTGTTGGATTCTCAAACGGATGGGCGCTGTTTGCGTTGAAGAATCCTCCCCCGTTGGTTCCAAGCATCTTGATCGCTTCCTGTGAGGCAACCGGGCCTTGAGCGATTATCTGCGTCGTCAGCAGGGACGGCTTCCCGTCGGCTCCTGTCACGTGTTGCGGCTCCACAAGCTTGACCGTGTCGTATGGTCTAAGGTTCTGCACTACGCCTTGCGAAACCAGCACCACCGCGAAGAGCAATGAAAGAGGTAAGAGCACCCAGAGGATCGCTCGTGTGAGATCGACCCAGAAGTTTCCCAGCGTCTTCCTCTCTTGCCGCGCGATACCGCGAACGAAGGCGATGGCCAACGCCAGTCCGACCGCAGCGGACCAGAAGTTATGCGTCGCCAACCCCAGCATCTGGGTGAGATAACTCATCGTGGATTCGGGGACATATGATTGCCAGTTGGTGTTGGTCGTGAAGGAGATCGCCGTATTCAGCGCAAGCACCGGCACCACTCCGGGAAGGTGCTGCGGGTTCAGAGGAAGCACACTCTGCAGGCGTTCCACAAGATACGTCAAGAGCAGCGTGACCGCGCTGAAGATGAGCATGGACGTGGCATATCCGGTCCATGCCATCTCCTCTTCCGGGTCGATGCGTGCAGCCCGATACAGGAGCCGTTCACAGGGGAGCAGCACTGGATCGAAAAACGTCCTTCGCCGCTCAAAGACACGGGTCATGTAGCTTCCCATGGGATGCGCCAGGAGAAGCACAGCCGTGATAAAGACGAAGATTTGTAACCAACCATTCAGCGTCATGACTTAGAACTTCTCCGGATATAGCATCGCGCAGACAAGGTAGACCATCAGTAGGAGAGCGAGGACCAAAAGAATGGTGTTGAGGATCATGGCCGGATTCCTTTCAGACGAGTGCAGCCATTCACGTACGCGATGCTGAGCGCAAAGAGCGCCACGATTGAAATAAGAGCCACGACATCCATTTTGGTTCTCCTTAGAAGTGGTACGTGATATCGCCGGCCACAACGAACTGCGTCTTCTTCGTCCCGAGATCGTAGGCCGCGAGGTCGTAGGAATGCTCCAGCCTCAGTTCAGGACGAAACAAGACAGTGGATCCTATCCAATGGCCGTAGCCGATAAGGTGCTCGGAGTACTTAGTCGCGTACCCGCTTCGCTGACCCTTGATGTCATCCACAAATTCGTTACGTATGGAGAGGTAATTATGAGTGTTGATCTCATGTTCCAGGTAGTTGACCACTGCGACTTCCGGGGCGAAGCATCGCTGTTCGCCATAGGAGCAGAATGCGCCATTGGCTCCCACTTCAGTTGGGACCGGAGTGCTTACATTGCCTCCGACATTTGGCACATTGCGTTCGTACATGTACCAGGATTCCGTATCCATATGCCAGCGAGAGTTGAACTTGTGATACCAGGTCTCGTAGAACGACTGAACATTGTTGTAAGCGTAGTTCCCTTTATTCAGAGAGTTCACGCAGGTATAAGCGGCATCGCCCCCTTTGTTCCAGGTGTAATCGACACACGCGGTCACAGTCGGCGTCGCATCCTTTGTCCATGGCGCGACATCGTTGCCTCCTGAAAGTCCCGCCTGAATAAGCCAGTGATCGGAGAGCTTGACGCTCGCCACCAACCCTGTCTGTGTATATGGATCGAGCGTGTACAGGACTGAATGCGAATACGTGTAATTATTTGGCGCGAGCTGCGCTTCAATGTCAGGCAAAGAGACATAGCGGCCCACACGTATGTTCATCCCTTTGGCTACGTGCGGGAAGTAGAGGTCGAAGTAAAACATGATGGGGTCATACCCATACTCATGGTTGCGGGCAAGAAGCTGCTGCGAGAAGATTCCCTTCGTGGTCGTATACCGGTAATCCTGCCCATACAGGTTGGCGAACCGAAAGCCCCAATCCATATGTTCTGTCTGCACGGTATCCGGAAGGCGCTCAATATAGAGCACCTCTTGATCGGGTGTCACGCGATTCGGATTGTAATAGTAGGAAGCTGGCGAATTCGCGCCATCCCCCTTGTTCGACGTGGAGACATTGAAGCCTCCATTCAGCCAGCCATAGATCTTGATGCGACTCTTATTTTGATTGATCGCCTGCATGAGGATGTACGTCTGTGTGTCGGGCGCACCGATTGTAGGTGTGCCCCCCACGGAGTAATCGGATCCTGGGAATGGCGGGGAATCGAGCGGCCCGTCATACCCTCGGCGCGCGGGTGCTGGCGCCGCCGTGGCATGGGGATCGGGAAACCAGTCATCGTGGTAAGCAGTCGCGATGCGGCGGAGAAAGGTCGACGTGGATGCCGAGGAGTTCCGACGTTCAGCCGGAGTGACTTGCCCCATTGTGCGCAATGGCGGCTGCGAAGACTTCGCAACGAAGAAAACCCTTGAGGGATCTTCAAGCGCAACCTGAACGGGAACAGTTTCCGTAATTTGAGCGAAAGCAAGCGAAGGGCCGAGAATCAGGCAAAGCATAGCCGAACTGCACAACATGGAATCGAACCTCATACCCTTGAGTAGAAGGCGCGACCCCGTAGGAAGTCCGTAGAGAAGTTATAAAGAAGTCGTAAGGTCGGCTCCGGGAGAAGCTACTCCGCGCTCTCCTTATCGAGCCGCAGACGATATCCAACCCACGGCTCATTCTGAATATATCGCTGGCCCTCCGCTCCGAGCTTCTTCCGGAGCTGTCCTACAAGCACCCGCAGATACTCAGGCTGATCCTCACCGGCCGGCCCCCAGATTCCACGCAGCAACACCTTGTGCGTCATCACGCGATCCTGATTGCGCAGCAGCAGGGAGAGGAGTTCAAACTCCTTCGGCGTCAGGTGCAACTCCTCCCCAGACAGTGTTGCCGTGTGAGCCGCGGCGTCCAAGGTGAACTCTCCCACTGCCACCGGAGCGAGTTCCGGCTCCTCCACCGCAGTCCGGCGAAGCTGTGCCCGCACTCGTGCCAGCAGTTCTGGCATACTGAACGGCTTCGTCAGGTAGTCGTCTGCACCTTCGTCCAGCGCCTTGATCTTCATAGCATCCGTATCGCGGACGCTTAGCACCAGAATCGGTGTCTTGGCGACACGCCGGATCGCCTGCGTTAATGCAACGCCGTCCATCTGCGGCATCGCAAGGTCGGTGATGACAAGGTCGGGCTGCTGACTTTCAAACAGCGTGTATCCCTCCATGCCATCGTTCGCGGTCGCTACGGTGTAGCCGCTGCTCTGCAGCGAAGTACGCAGCATCCGCGTAATTTGCCGGTCATCATCTACAACTAGAATGCGCTTCAATAGTCCTCCTGCGTCACAATGTGCAGATCCACATGGGACGCCTCCGCCATGAATTTTTGCAGCGCAAGATAGTAGAGATACGACCGCAACCCATGCGTGGCGGATCGACCAACAATTGCCTGCGTCACCCTTTGTTCACGGATGAAGGAAGCCGTCACGTGGGCAGTGTCTTTGCCGGTAAGAATCACAACATGCGCTCCTAAATTCCTTGCAAGCTGCAAGCTGCCTTCCAGCGTACGCTTGCGTTCTGCATCGGAGTCGTGGCTGCCGCTCACATGCAGCACGTACAACTCAGCGCCCAGCGCCTCAGCCAGGCGGGCGCCGCGCGCAATCAGGTCACGAGCTTGCGCGTTTGAGCTGATGCACACCGCAATCTTCTCCGCAACCGACCAGTGTGCGCCTAGTCGCTTTCGTCTTACATAATCATCCAGCGTTCGGTCGACGGCTCGCGTGACCCTCTGCAGGGCCATCTCTCGAAGCGCAATCAGGTTTCCCTTGCGAAAGAAGTTCGCCAGGGATCGCTCCGCGCGTTCCTGTGGGTAGATATCTCCGCGCCTCATGCGCGTCACCAGCGCCTCCGGCGTCAGGTCGCTAATGACAATCTCATCTGCACGATCAAGCACCCAGTCCGGTACCTGCTCACGAACGCTGATGCCGGTCAGCGCCTGAACGCGCGGCGCGAGACTTTCCAAGTGTTGAATATTGATCGTACTCAACACATCAATCTTGTGCTCCAGCAGGAGTAGGACGTCCTCGTAGCGCTTGCTGCATCGGCTTCCTTCAATGTTGGTATGCGCCAACTCGTCGATAAGCGCGACCTGCGGAGCGCGCGCCAAGACGGCATCGACATCCATATCGGAGAACAGCGTTCCCTTGTACTCCAGCTCTCGTAAGGGCACTTGTTCCAGCCGGCCCGCAAGCTCCGCGGTCCCACTGCGCCCGTGCGTCTCCACGACGCCGATGACGACATCCTCGCCCCGGCTCCTCCGTCGTATGCCTTCGCTTAACATGCTGAAAGTCTTACCCACGCCGGGCGCGTAGCCCAGAAACACCTTCAGGCGGCCTCGTTCCTTGTCGCTGTTCTCTGCGAGGAGCCAGTCTTCCGGTGTTTTGCGGTTTGGCTCCTGCGTCTTGGCCATCGCGTAAAATAGCTCCCTGTGAACCTTCAGCGACACGTTGCGGCAATCCGTTGGGTTCTTGCCGTGGCTGCGTTGGCCGCAGTTGTTCTTGTCTACCGTAACTGGATTCACGTCAACCCGACAACCGTCGCGCTTACGCTGCTCCTCTATATTCTTCTCCTGGCTGCCCGTTGGCGACTTCGCCCGGCTGTCATCATGTCCCTGGCCGCGGCGGCTTGTTATAACTATTTCTTCCTTGCCCCGGTGGGCACCTTCACCATCTCAGACCCGCAAAATTGGCTGGCGCTCTTCGCCTTCCTTGCGACGAGTGTCATCGGCAGTCAGCTCTCACAAACCGCCCGGGAAGAAGCCGAGCAGGCGCGCACCAGGCAGCACGAGATTGAGGTGTTGTTCCACCTCAGCAGGGAACTCCTGCAGACGGACAACGTCGCTGAGCTTGTAAACACCTTGCCAAACACCATCCTCCGAGTCGCCGGTGCGGAGTCGGCCGTGCTCTATCTCCTGGATGGAGATCGCCTGTACCGCGCAGGAACGCAACACGCCTCCATCATTGAGATCCCCCACTTCCGTCAGTTGGCCCTCAGCATGGCGGCGCCGGAAACAACGCCGGACGGCGAGACTCGCATCCCGCTCAAGGCAGGCGTCCGGCCCCGCGGTCTTGTGCTTTTGACCGGGCTTACGCTCTCCTCGGAGTCCTTCCAGGCCGTCGCTGGCCTCGTCTCCATCGCACTGGACCGCGCCCAGGCTCTTGAAGAAGTCGCCCGCGGTGAAGCGAACAAGGAGAGCGAGCGCCTTCGCACGCTCATCCTGGATTCCATCACCCACGAACTGCGCACACCGCTTACCTCCATCAAAGGAGCCGCGAGTGCGCTCCTCGCAGCCGAGAAGATGGGACCCGCCGATAGCCGTGAGCTGTTGACCATCATCGACGAAGAGTCAGACCGCCTCAACCGCCTCATCGGGCAGGCAGTGGAGATGGCTCAGATTGAAGCCAGAGAGGTCCACATGGACATCGCGCCGGTACCGGTCGAAGACCTCGTCAGCCATGCGCGGCAAAGTTGCCCATGGGTCTTCTCGACGCATCCGGTTACAGTCAATCTTCCGGCGCTCCCGGACGTTGCAGCAGACCTGGAGATGGTCGGCAAAGTGTTGTGCAACTTGCTTGAAAACGCAGCGAAGTATTCGGAGCAGGGCTCGCCCATCTTCCTCTCAGCGGAAACAAAATCGGGCTTCGTTCTCATCAGCATCGCGGATCGCGGAATGGGCATTGACGCCGAAGAGCAAGCGCTGATCTTTGATCGTCTCTACCGCTCCCGTGCCCTGAGCAGCACGCCCGGCACCGGCATGGGCCTCGCCATCAGCCGCGCCATCATTGAGTCGCACCAGGGCCGTCTCACCGTGACCAGCCAGCCGGGACATGGGTCGGTCTTCACCTTCAGCCTTCCCACCATCCCGACCGGCACCCCGCGTGGCGCCAAGGCAGACACATAGCAGCAAATCGAGAGACCGTGGTTGCCGAGAAATATGGTGCCCAAGGGGGGACTTGAACCCATTCTCTAAAGGGCAACCGATTTTCTGTCCATTTTGCACAGTTTGCACTGTCAAGCAACAATTCTGAATAATAACGATTGCACCACTCGAATTGCAGGGTAAGAGAAGCATCGTGCAGGATTGTCTAGTGCAAGTGCCACCGATGCAGGAGGCACGATTTCAGCTCCACCTTCCACAAGGACCGCCGAAACCAATGAGCTTACGTCGTCCGTGGATAGCCGTATGCCGCTCACTCTCCACCCAAGGTGCGAGGATATGATGGCCACGCTCAATCCGCTCGTGGGGAACATTCGCAATAACAAGCCGGAGATGCGCAACAGCGTCTAGCAACGGGTCCAACTTACAAGCGAATTTAGTTCTTATAAGCGAATTTCGTTCGCCATAGAAGTTAGTACCTGAATTTGCTTCTCGGTTACGTCCCACTTTCCAGAGGTTTCAACCGTGCAGACCTTGAGACCCGGTAGTCCAGCGGCATCGAAAGCGCGTTCGACGCCTTCCCGGTCGTGGTACAAGAGCTTGCGGAGGTCTGGCTCGATGTCTCCTTCGAAATGCAGTCGAAGGAGAACCATCCCGTTCTCCAAGGCTACGGGGATGAAGCGCACTCGATTGTTTGTCACGACTCCAGCTTCCCGCGAAGGGCCGTTCCCTGTGTCCTCATCGGTTGATGATATCAAGGCGGGCACTTTCGGAGGAGTGGATGCCGCGACGCGACGGAACACTGCCCAACACCTTTCGGCCCAATCACCCGGAGCGCCGGAGAGGGGTGGGAGTCGTTGAAGGAGTGCCCCTCGGTGGGACCGCGTTTTATTGTCCAAGAAGTAAATCGCAAGGTGAATACCACAATTTAGGCACAAAACAGAGGAATCTGCGTCGCCTGGGGTACATACATTTCGTTTATGGAAAACCTATGATCCAAAAATGCAGGTCACTGTCGCCGAACTACACAGAGCACTTGAGCGAGACGAAGTCGTCCCCTACTTCCAGCCGTTAGTGGACCTGCGCACGGGCCGCGTGACCGGGTTTGAGGTGCTTGCACGCTGGCTACATCCGGACTTAGGGCCCGTTCTGCCATCCAACTTCATCGCGCTTTCGGAAGAGAACGGCCTCATCGGGGCGATGACGAGACAGGTCTTTCAAAGGGCCTTCGCTATGGCCGCGGATATGCCTGGATCACTTGGTCTCGCGGTCAACATCTCCCCGGTCCAGCTTCGCTACCGAAGTCTCTGCAACCAGATCAAAGACCTTGCAAGTGCTGCGGATTTTGAATTAGATCGGCTGACAATTGAGATCACCGAGAGCGCGATTCTCGAAGACCTTGAGTCGGCACGTAAGAGCACCTTGGATTTGAAAGGCATCGGCTGCAAGCTGGCGTTAGATGACTTTGGCACCGGCTATTCAAGCCTCAGGCACCTGCAGGCGTTGCCGTTTGACCAGGTAAAGATCGATAGAAGTTTTGTGAGCGGAATGGTCAAGAGGCGGGAGAGCCGCAAGATTGTAGCTACCATCGTTGGACTGGCGCACACCCTCGACCTGAGCACCGTTGCGGAGGGAATCGAAACCGAGGAGCAGGCGGATATTCTGCTTCTCCTTGGCTGCCAGCTTGGACAGGGATGGCTGTATGGCAAGGCTGAACCGGCCAGCCGTCTACCCGACCTCATTGCGGCAGCGCCGAAACCCGCACTTCAGAAGGACGGCTTTGGGGATAAGTTGGCCGTGTCGAGTTTGGAAGCCCTACCCAGCCAGCGACTCGCCCAACTCCAGGCGATCTACGATGGCGTTCCGGTCGGACTATGCTTCCTTGATCGGAATCTTCGCTATGTAAGCATCAACCGGCGTCTCGCCGATATGAACGGAATGCCTGTATCCGCCTTCCTGGGCCGAACCGTCAAAGAGATGATTCCTAACCTCTTCCCCAGCTATGAACCTTACCTCCTCCGAGCATTGGAGGGGGAGGCGATCACAGGGGCGCAAGTGGTTCGCCCAGCATCCGAACCCGGACAAATGGATCGACTGAGTATCGCAACCTATCAACCGGCCTGGGATGAGGCGGGCGAGGTGATTGGACTTTCCGTCGCAGTGCTAGATGTCACCGAGCAAGAAGAGACCCGGCAGAAAGTGCGGGCAAGCGCCTTGCGCCCGGAATTGACGCGGGCCGTTCGCCCCGCTAAACGGCTTGGCACCGTCTATGAAATCAACGCGCGGCGTCACAAAAAGGGGTGAATCAATCTCTCGCTCGGCGCGTCTGCAGTGGAAGCGGGAGAAGCGAACCATCTACGGCGGTTCAATGACAGCTATAAGCTGGATTTGAGCTGGGCTCTTGACGGCGGATGGACCACACCCGAATGGATAAACTTATGCCGTTCCACTCATATCAATGCTGCAAGATTTCCAGGTGATTTTTGATAACGCGGTAGCACTCGCACGCGCGTCCTTCCAGCCCATCCCGATCGCATAGTTCCATGGCACCCCGGCTGTACGCCACAAGACCGTCGCGCACAGTAGAGCCGCTTCAGATGGGTCATTCGGATCCCATATGTCTGACCTGCTTTTGACCATTGCATGCCAGAAATCTGAGGCGGCACCTACAGAACGCGAGGCCGTCCACATTTGCATTCCCTCGCCCCTCACCCAGGCGTTAGAGCATCCTGCCCGTATCCCATCTGAGCGCGCCTCGAGTGCCAATGGCTCGCCCTACTGACGGCGCTTGCGCAATGGCGCATTTGGGTCTGGACAAGACCATGGTCTCAAGATAGAAATCGTGGGAGGGGCGCTCACTCCGGCGGGCTAGATAGCTGGATTGATGAGTACGGAGGGTTTGTGGGCCGCGACTTTCTAACAGCGGGTGAGCGGTGGCGGGCGATACTTCCTCTCGTTTTTGTGCTCTTATTCGTGTTCGCCGCCGTTTGCACTCAGTTCGTACCGGCCCCTGGCAGAATCGACCGGGAGATTGTCTCCTCAATCCGGGACCACTGCCAACTGCCCGCACCGTGCTGGATGACATTGGGGCAATTGGTACCGGGAGATTGGGATCGCTTCGTTGAGGAGTCGCCGCGCGTTTTGGTGGTCTCCAACCCAAACGCTGGAGACGCCCAGCCTTCCAACGCCTTGTACCTCCGGCGGGAAGTCTCATTGTTCAAGGGCCGGGACCTGGTCCGCCACGAATCCGAGCAAACCGGGGTCGATCAAAGGTTAGACGGCGAAGTTGTTTTCTCGGAACTCACCGGCGGGTTTACGGGGAACGTTTCGCTTGACCCGAAAGCGGTGTTTCGCGTGGATGCTATAGCCACGCCCGGAGACCCGAAGACCCTCTTGAGCTTTTCGGGGACGTACTACCTTCTGACCCAGGAGTAGCTGCGCGGTCGAACCCGGCATCCAACGGGTATGCAGACAAAAAGTAGGGCGATTACCTCGCGCACGGGACCCGTCGGGCAGAAGTGCAGTCCCATCTTGCTCTTTGTCGTTGGCGCTCTCATTATTGCTTGTCTAACGGCGCTCTTATTCCTGGGGCCTCTTTCGCATCTTGGGGGCAAACATAGAATCGTCGCCCCGGTCGCCCAAAGGCAATGAGCTCGCCCGGACTCCTCGGCGTTGAGAGCCGCCCGCTACTCCGCCGTCTCCGTTATCAGCTTTTGGTGGGCGGCTCATAGGCCGGTCCCCTTTACCACCCGGTCAAAGACAAACCGAGGAATGCGGATACACCTGAAGATGCGTTTGCGCATCTTTTCAGGGCCTCTCTACAGCCCCCTTCGACTCATGACTTAGATTCCCGCACCCCTCGCGGACGGGCGTCTCTGTCTGAAGGGTTAGGGCCGCCCACCTCCGCACTGATGCAGGGCTCCAAATCGTTCATTCTGTTTGGTTTTTATGGTGCCCGAGGGGGGACTTGAACCCCCATTCCCTAAAGGGCGACGGATTTTAAGTCCCAATTTCCACAGTCTGCACTGTCAAGCATTATTTTGCAAGATGCTGCAAAAGCCGCGCCGTTATTGGTGATTCCTCAATCCGATGTTTGCAGAATGCGGAAGGGAATCGCTTAATCTTCCGGTGCAAAGTGCCACTATAAGTGCCACCACGGCCGATGCTTCTTAGCACCGATGACACTCGAAGCCATGTTAGATCACCCTTTAAATAGACTCCTCCTAGCATGGCGTATTGTCAGAAGCGGAAATCTGACTCTGTGCCCCACGGAATATGGGATAACGGCAAGTTGCAAATTAGGTGACAGCCACTCTGGAGCGGAGTAGAATCTTCGCCATGGAGGGCATCGAGATGAACTCATACGCGAGGAGCGGTGGTGGTGGCGCTGGAACGTCGGGGATTGCGGGTGTAGACCGAGAAGGTGTTTTTGGAGGGGGAGGCGGAGGGGGCTAGATTTTCCAAATGTCCCAGATGACTCCGTAAGCCGGACCCGCTAAAGGATATGTTACGGTAGTTTCGGTCGTTTGATAGTCATCTTCGTTTTGGAACTTCGAGAAGACCTTGGACTGCTCTTCAAGATGTTCGTTCCCGATCATCATTACACTGGGAGTCAAGTTGGCAAACCGCCGTCCTGTAGTTTCGGCAAGACTTATAGTGAACGAGAAGCTACGCACAGGGTATATGGCCCTTAGACGGTAGTAGTCTTTTTGATGCTCATTAAGGGTAAAGGCCCCGGGGCCCCATAGGGCTCGGATGCGATACCGTATGACGGTAGAATAGCCATTCCCCCGACCATTACTGATGTTTGGTGCGCTAGCAAGAGCACGGCCAGCGGCGATCTGGAAAGACACATGCTTGCCGTTGTCATCGTTTAGTTGACTCCGCTCAAACTCACTGGGCGTCAGCCGTTTGTAGCCGTCAGGCAGCGTCGCAACGCCGCACTTAGCGATTTGCTCCTCAATCTCGTGATCGGTCTCTGCGGGCACTGGTATTTGGAACGCATCAAGCACTTCGATGTCACCTGAAAGGTAAACGCTGCTGTCGTAAAACAGTTCGCGGACGAATACCTTTCGGTCTGCGCTAACGACGTGCAATGTGCCTTCCTGAATCACTTCGACTGCGCCAGAATCGCTAATGCTGAGAGTTTCGCGTAACGCTTGTAAACCATATCCATAGCGCTTGAGGGCGGCGACGTAGAAAGCCGGGCCGCTTGGGCGGAGGTTCCTTTTCGAAGTCCTCCATCTCCGGGCGGTCACGCCGTACATGAGTTTCGTAAGTGAACCAAAGCCGAGGGCACTTGTGGCGATTCCGAGCGGCTCCAGAAGGTACCAAATATACCGGCATCGTCGAAAGAGCCGCTGAGAGTTCAGAATTGCGAGAGTTTTTGCGGGACTCTGAGCTATCCACACAACCGGCACAGTAGTAAATAGAAGCGTAAAGATAATTTTCCAGGTGGCCGGGTCGACGTGGGGGTGAGCTGGATCACCAATGAGAAAAGCGGGCTCGAAAACCGGTGTGAATTCGCACATAGCCGCGAGGGCGGCTACAAGGAGAACGCCTAACCACTCACGAGATTCATAAAGTACATCCTCGTCCCTCTTGATGTTGTTGAAAGTCTCTCGTATGTCGTCGTCAATTTGTTCCGGGTCCTTGTCGCGCAGATCGGTGTAAGCAATTTCAAACCCCGCCACGAGGTAAAGCAAGAGAAGCAATAGCATCTCAAAAAAAACAAACAAGAGAATACTCTTTTGGTGTTGACGAAGGGTGCTAATCCAGATATACAACAGCGTGATTGCGAAGGCACCCCACACGAGTGTGGTTAGCGTTGCGTACAGCCGAAGCAGAATGCTTTTCATCGATAGTATCCCCGGATAAGGTAGACGGGGCCATTCTATCGGCTGCAAATCGTCTCGTGTCATTTTTTGCACCCGCTCTCGCGTTCTCCGCTGTCTCGGGGGGGGGGTCGCGCGATCGCTTCGAAATGGCGCGTCTAAGACCTCATCGGGAACTCCGCGAAAGCCTTGGGGACGGCACAAAGGAGATGGTGCTGTGCGCTGGGGCCTTATCCCGTTCTTTACCAAGCAACTCTCCGATGTGAAGGGTGTCAGCACGATCAATGCACGGGCTGAGACTGTCCACAAGTCCCCCACATGGCGGGAGCCATTCAAGAGACGGCGGTGCCTCGTTCCTGCTTCATTCTTCTATGAGTGGAAGAAGATCGACGCAATGACGAAACAGCCCTATGCAATCGGTGTGTCAGATGCCAGTCTCTTTGCCTTTGCAGGCCTCTGGGACGCTTGGAAGGATGGGCAGGGGCATTGGCTCCAGTCCTTCGCCATTGTGACGACTGAGGCCAATGAACTGATCGCCGAGGCGAAGATACATGAGCGTATGCCGGTCATCCTGCACCAGAGGGACTATGACCGATGGCTTTCCAGGGAGGTTACGGACCAACCGCCCTTGGACCTCATGCGGCCGTTTGAGTCCGAGGATATGCAGATGGCACCGGCTAACCCGCTGGTGGGGAACGTTCGCAATAACGGTGCGGAGATGCTCAACAGCGCCTAAGCGGTTCTTGACGATATTTGCACATCGGCCCACAGCACCTAATTTCTGTAGACTGACTTTGCGACCACCGGAGGGAGTGTTGGACGTTCCCCCCGGTCCTAGGGATCGCAAGGCAAGGTGAAGCAGGTGAGGGTTGGACGCTCGTCCTATCCTTGCCTGCTTCTATCGTAAGCGGTACCGTTGCTACTTTTTCAGTGCATTTGTCTGTGGGAAACCGGGGCGTTCTGTGCGACCTTGGGATAACCGCATTGATAAGGCCCACCTAGCGGATTGCTTCAGTAGTGGAGATTGGCAACTGGGCCAAGCATCTCTGCTACCTTCGACACGCTCCACGATGAGCGTATGGTGTCCCCGGTCCGCAATTTGATCCATGTTCCGCCCTTGTAGTCGCCTTCACCAATATGGCCAAAGGCTTCGATTGCCGTGAGCGGGTGGTAGGTCATTCCATCATCGAACGTCACGAAATTAGGCATGTCCAATTCTCCCACCAGGCGGGTTAAACTACTAACGCTATGTCTCGCAGCCTCCGCAAACCGTATCTCATGCCTGCCTTGGGTGTAGCGTCTCAGAGAAGGGACAGGTTGCAGGCCAATCGTGCGTACAGACGTAAGGCTGCTGTGATTGTGGCTGGGGATGATCCGGGGGATACTCATCTGCCCCATCGTCGAGAGAGCAGCCATGGTCATCGTGCGTTGTGGTCTGGTGATGGTAGTCCTCAATACGTTGCCTATCCGCATAGCCGAATTCAGGAGTTGATTGCAAGCGGGAACTTCAGAGACGTGGAGACCCTGAGACGCTACTATCGTTCATTTCTTCGGAAGTAGTCTGAACCACTAACCTTACGAGCAAAGTCAATAGTTTTTACACTGATGTACAACAAACGAAAAGACTTGAGTCGTAATTGTTGATTGTTTTCCACAGCCCGTGGGCGCTATGTTGTCCTCACGATGAACACACAACATCTTCCACCTTCAGAGTCCCGCCCTCACCTTCCAACCCTTCCACCTCTTGACTTTACTCGATACGTCCAAACAGCACAGAAGCTATCAGCGTCCATGACAAAGTGGAATGATGAACGCTCTGCCCTTCTGCTCAAACCCCGGATGACAAAGGCGGATGTTCGCCGTCTCCAGTACCTGAACTCAGCACTTGATAGCTACTCCACCGTTCTGGAGGATGGCGGCGAACTGCCTACGGGGTCATGGATTGATATGGCTAATTCTGATAGTCGGACCTACACAAACAAGGGTCACATCCGCAATTTCGACACAGACAGACTCACGAAAATGCGTGACAGATATGCGGTGGGGCAGGAGCACTCCGACATGTTGATGTTGCAGCGTATTGATGAAGAACTAGCAGGCCGCCAAACAAGGTAGAGGCTCAAATGACAAAAGACGCCACACTCAGAACATCGGGTGTGGCGTCTTGTTTTATGCTGATCGGTAGGAGAAAACATGAACGAGAGCATCATCGAAGCAATCGACGCAGAGATAGTTCAACTGCAACAGGCCCGCTCCATTCTGCTGGGATCATCTGATGTTCTCACCAGCCTCAAGAAACCAGGCAGAGGCCGTCCAAAGGGTTCAAAGAACGCTGTGAAGGCTACCCCGGTGAAAGCGAAGCGCGTCCTTAGTGCCGAGGGAAAAGCGAAGATTGCGACTGCACAAAAGAAGCGATGGGCCGCCACGAAACGAGCAGCCAAGAAAGCAGCAACCGAGCAGTCCGAATAGTTCAGGCTTAGACGACAAACAGACTCCTCCACTCAGAACATCGAGTGGAGGAGTCTGTTTCTTGCTCACTATTTTGGGTCCCGTGCTCGATCTCGGTTCTGTATACCTTCTAGTTTCGTGGGAGGCAGTTGCTCATACATTGCGGCGATCAGCTTAGGTTTACTGATTAGTTCGTCAACAAGAAAGTTAACTAGAGCAAAAAGTCTGAGGGCGACGGTTGGATCATCCCGTACATCCAGAGTTCCCGGATGAACCTGCTCGTTTCCAACGACACGAACAACATCAAGTGCCTTCTGAACACTGGGCGTTAGACCTTTCGCCACAAGATTCCCTATATCGGCATTGATGTTTTCTCCTTTTTCCCCTAGTGCTATACAGAGCTTTTGTACACACAACCTTAGGAGTGCGGCAGAGGAACGGGGCGATGCAGCCAATACGCTGCGCGCCTCATCGAAATCCTGAACTATTTCAGGCGGCATATCTACGTGAGCGGTTGCAGCAATTAGGGTTCGCGGGTATTCCAGACGTTCGTCTTTCCACACGGAAATGTCTCTGCACTTGTGGCAAGAAGAGAATCTGAATCGGTGCAATTGCCCATCTAAGATGTGGGTGGGAATGTACTGCCGAGGATGCAACCAATCCTGTTTTGCATATGCACCGCAGTAGGGGCAATCGAAAGCATCTCCATTGAAAACCGGCACGTGATTTGCATGTGTCATCGTGTCCAGCGTAACAAGAGGCGGCTTAAACGACAAAAGGCCCTCCACCACCGATCTTCTGCGATAGAGGGCTTTCTGTTGCTGCTTAGGCGTGCTGCGTGAGTACCTTGATCGGGTGTGTACCGGCATCCGTGGTGAAGGAACCCCCGCGTCCATAGCCGATGAAGGCGACGGAACCCTTCGACACCAGGTAGGTGAACGGGTCGCGGGCAATCTCGAACTGTCCGACGTTACGAAGCGTGTAGCCTGCCTTGAAATCACCATAGGCGAGAGCCGTGTTACCTGCACCGATGTTCGGGGCAAATTGATCCAGCACCACCGGACGGCCCAAGAGCGTATCGAACGCACCGGAGTTCACGTTCGGGATAAACAAGGGACGGCCAAGGGAGTCGGTCTGCGAAATCAGCGAACCACGGGTTTGAGCATTCATCAAGAATGTCGCATTGCTCTCGTAAGCGGGGTCCAGGCTATTCGCCAGAGCTGCAATGTCCGCATAGGTGACAGCCGTGGGGCTTGCCGACGTTGCACCGGAGGTCAGATTCCCCCACAGACTAACGTAGGCTCCACCACCGGGACTCCCCTGAGAGATTCGCTTCGCAAGGCCGCGATAGAGCCTTTGTCCGAAAGCGTCACGAATGAAGGCGTCCAAATCCCAGTATGAATCCTGCAACTCCTCAAGCGTCACAAGGATGACCCCAGTGTTGTACATCTCCGTGTTGCTGGTGGCGGTGGACAGGGCCGGGTCAACCTCAGTTGCAGCCGTATCCTCAGGCCACGTCTGAAGGCCGTTGCTCACGTCATTGACGAAGCTGACCTTCATAGAGGCGCCGGTGTCCGTGGTCCGCTGATTGACGATGTTCACCAGCCCGCCGTATGCCTGCATTGCGGAGGTCAGGATGGGGTAGAAGGCGGGGGCGACAAGCTGATTGCCACCCGTGATGTTCCCGGCGACTGCACCCACACCAAGGTCACGCTTCTCGCCGTTCACGATGAAGTTGCGAAGGGCACTCTTCGCTTCATCGGCGTTCGTGTTCGTGATTTCGCCACGGGGCGGCCGGCTGGTGCTCCGCTGCTCTGCCTCAAATGCCTCAAGGCGCTTGGCAACGCTGGCCTGCTCCTCCAGTGCATCCACATCCTTGAGGATGGTGTTCACCTGATTCCGCTGCTCTGCCGTGATGTTGGCGGTGCGGGCGAGGGTGGTGGCATCGTGCATCAGTTTGTTGCGGTGGGACATGATTTCTGCGTAGGTCATAGTTCTTCTTTCTCTAAAACGGCATAGACCCGCATCACCGCTTGGGTGTGAGGTCTGCCCGGTGAAGGTTTGGGTTTGCGCTACTTGCGGCGGGCTACTTCAATGCGGAGGAGCGTTCGTTCGGACCAGGAGAGGCGTTTGGTTGAACGATCCTCATCCCCGTCGCAATCGAACTCACAGTCCTCATGGTCGCCATTCAGACATGCAGCACAATCGCAATCGCATTCGTCTTCATCGTTCTTTGTGGAACGGAGGAGACTGCGAAGTTCTGGAGGGCAGGAGCGGACGGAGCGTGCAGAGTATGCGGGGAAGCTACAGGGCGAAATCTCCAAGAGGGTTATCTTGAGGAGCGTTCGCACCACGTTTCCATCCTTATCCGCTGCCCACTTGTCTTCCTCTGTCACAAAGCCAAAGGACACTCCACTCAGATCACCACGATCAATGGAGGTCGCGAGGTCAGAGGCTTGCGTCGTATTCGGCAAACGGCAAGAGAAGCGAAGGCCAGTGGAGTCGTCTGTAAGTGTGAGCGTCTTGCTGGTGGTTCGTCCAAGCAAGATAGACACGTCATGATCCCTCAGACAGAGAACATCGGGGCTGTTGCGGAGGCTTTCCGTAACTGCACCAGGTGCGACCATCTCGGTGAATCCGCCGAGGTCCTGACTGGGAGTGTTGTAGACGATTGAAATTCCGGAGATGATGCGGGAACCATCAGGGCTGGTTTGCACCCGTAGTTCCCGCGCCGGGAGGTAAAGCTGTTCGCGTTTATTCATTCATCACTTCTTCTGTGGGGACAGGCAATGTCCCCGGCTTCGACGGGTCGAGCAGTCGCTCACTGTTCATCATGTTCACCGGAGTTTGGAAGACATTCAGAGCGTCAGGGCCTTCGTTTAGATTGAGTTCACGCCGAACGTCATTTGGGCACATCCAACCGAACTGAATTGCTGTTTTGTAGTAGGTTGTTGACGCTGCAAGGTCTCTCTTCAGCCTTGCCGACAAATCGAAATCCACGAGGAACTCAGCGGCCTGACCGGGCGAAGGTTTTAGCAGCTTGCGTGTGATCTCCCCAGATATGCGGGCAGTGTAGGGCAAGAGAGTATCTTGCACGAACGACAAACTAAGTTGTTCTGCCGAGGCTTGAGAGAGCCGCTGGTTGTCACCAAGCATATGGACCGGCACTCCGTAAATCCCGGCCACCTGTTCCCGGAGAAAGCGACGGGTCTCAAGCTGTTGGGACTCACTGGCATTCGCGCCGATTCGCTCGATCTTAAGGCCTTGGTCCAATACTGCAACTCGATGCTGATTGTGGCCCGTCTGAAGCTGCTCCCAGTCGAGGCGAAGTTGCTGCTTGCCTTCCGGCTTTATCAGTTTGTCTGTTGCCAGCGCAATTGCGGGTGTGGCATAGTTCCTGAAAAAGCGGCTAGCAAAGCGTTCCACAGCACGCGATAGGCCGATGGCCTGACGATGTAAATGCAGAGGAGAGAGACCCACCACCCCATCAAAGGACGGAAACAGCGGGATGTGCAAAATATCTGCGGAGGCGATTGTGCGGAAAATCCCCGCTGACATGCCGTCTGAGCAACGATACGCAAGCCGCCCGTTCACCCGGATCGGGGTAGTGGCGTTGGGATTGAGAGGCCAAATACCTACCACCTGGCCTGACGCATTCCGCTCAAGTTCGGCATAAGCGTTTCCGCACAATGCCATCGAAGTCACCAGAACGTGAAAGAACGTAGCGGCCTGCATTTCATCGTTGGGAGCAACAGTCAGAAGGTAGTGAAGGGGATGGTCTATCGCCCGCACTCGACCTTGAGGCGTTCGCTTGTACAGCGGAAGAGGAAGTGACGAGATTGAATCAGCTAGCACTCTGACTGCTGCAAATACTTCACTCACAGCGAGGGCGGTTTGCTCATTGACCACTTCCCCGGCATCGGTGGAGTGCTCCCCGAACAACATGCTCCAGTTGCCCGCCGTAAGAGGTTGCGGTCCAGGGAGCATCTGACTACTTGAGTCGGAAGAACGAGTCTGACTCGGACTCAAGCCGAGGGTTTGGATTTTCATTGATTGTCTTTCTCTAAAGAGGAAGCCCCGCTATGAGGACGGGGCTGGTGTAGGTGACGGATCAGAGACCCGCCCACGGATCGTCTTCTTCGGGTACCGGCTCCGCGATGACAGGAGCCTCATAGTTCATCCGGCGACGAGACGAGGGAGTCATCCCAAGCGAAGCAAGAGCGGCGGAGAGGCTTGTGACCTCGGCATTCTTGGCATGACCAGAGCGAAGTCTCAGGACCAAGTGAACGGCAACCTCAAGGGAGAGCCGGTCATGTTTGGTAAGCATCCCCACTGGAGCCTGCCTCACGAGTTCTGCCCATACCGTCCTCTGCTCAGAAGTGAGGTGAGTCGGTGGACGGCCAATGGGTTGAATGATGACGGCGGGAGGGTTTATTCGATCAGCGTACCGTCCGGGACGGTTCTGAAGTGCGCCATTCAGCGATAACTCGTTGAGTGACTTGCGGGGTCTGCCCATCTTCTGATGAGTCCTTTCGTGTGTTTTGTGCGTCTAAACCCCTGTAAACACAGCACATTCGAGCTAGAGTCATCGAAGTACCGGCCTGGGTGGACGCTGAAAAATGGGAAAAGTATCGGTTGCGTAAAAATCTGACCTGGGCGTCGGTTGCGAGGTGACTCGCACGGTGTTTGGAACGCCCCCTACCCGTCTAGCGGGACTTGCTGGCGACGGCGGGGAACCGTGAGGCTCAACCCGCCAACCGTCAGGGCTGCTGAGATTCGGTCACAGTGAATGAGGCCATGAGCGAAAGAGGGCAGCCATTGTCCGACAACCACGGCGAACAATTTGAATGTTGGAGACGGCACTATCTTCAGACGCACCACCTGCGTTGAACTGCAATGAGTACAGATAATGCCGTCCTATGCGATGGCGAGACGTTCACCGTTACGCACGATCAATATGGAGATGGGACAGGAGCGAAACGCTACGACTGTCCCACTGGTGCAAGCCCTGCCCCAACACACCCAAGGATGAAGAGTCCAAGAGCAAAAATGACAGGCTTGCACATGCATGGGTCAACACGTCAAAATCCACACCGGCACATGAAAGCGATGTAGCAAAATACGCATTGCACCCACTATGCCGCCGCCGAAGCCTACCGTTCGAGGGTAGGGGCGCACGGCAGCAATCTTTAGGTGAGCCGATACAGGCGCTCACCAGGGCGATAACACGCAGCGTTGAAACGAGAATAACGACGCCGGTCAGCCCAAATGAATGTCTATGTTGTGAGGGTCAGTGCGAATCGCTCACGGCCGATACGGAACTCCTCCGCCCTATCCGAGTGGAGTTCTTCAATGGCATGAATCTTGTATGCCAGGTCCATGGCCGTACAGTTCAGGAAGTCCAAGAGTTGCTGTGCGGCCGGCGGCAGGATCGGGAACTCATCTGCATACTGTGCAAGCCCGTCATAGATCGGTCCAAGCCCACGGGAGATTCTCTTGAGTTCTGAGAGCCTGTGTAGTTCATCTGCATAGGGTTCAACCACACCAAGCCGGTACCGCAATTCCAGAACGTATCGTGCAAGTACCTCGCGGAAGTCATCGTCCTTTGGGTCTGCCTCTGCTTTCAATTCACGCTGCCACATTCTCGCATTGCGGAACCTGACGATTTCACTGAAGAATGTGTCCATCGCTAATCAACCTTTCTTGTATTCCCTTCCTACTTACAGTAGGCGAGTTTCAGACCCTTTCCTTACAACAATGGCCTCTGTTTCCCAACTATTTTGTTTGGGGGGCGGCGGGAGTTTTCGGGGGCTGTGACCATCCCGTCTTCTGCCCTCTGCCTCCCTCTGCTCTCTTGCACACTGTGCAAAACCTGCTCTTTTGAACTGCACACTATGCAAAACCACCCGCCCTTATCTCAAGACACACCTTGGGCGCTCTGTATGTTGAATCACTGTTGATAAAGCTGTTCGAGATACAAAGGACAGTAATGAAGAACAGTAAGACAGAAAATTAATACAGTTGTACCTAGGGTACCCGCGAAGTATGAACTTCCATACACCGGCACCGTACTCAGTTCTCTTATCAAGGCCTTGGCTCTGCGTACCGAGGATACTTGCCCTTATGACGCACGAACTGACACTGGTGAGTGCTAGGGATGCGGGTCCGATACCGGAGACCAACCGCAACGGTCTACACCGTCTCATAGTCACGTACAGTGACCGACCAGGATTGAACACATACAACGTCCATGGGATTTGACCCTTTACCAGTGATGAGTGACCACGCCTTCCCGCTCTGGGGAGTTCTGGTTCGTGGGTTCGTCTGGTGCAGGGTGACCGTCGCCTATGAGGTGACCGACAGAAGTAGAGAGGATTGCTCCCCTCTACTTACAGTAGGCAGTTTTCAGACCTGTTTCTTACAACAATGACGGCACGGCGAAAGATTTCTTCGCATCAGGCTACTACCGCCTCCAGTGCATCGTCCTGCACTGCTGAGACGCTTCCACTTGGCCGTTTAGAACGGGGCAGAGGCTTGGGATAGGCCACGCGACACCGGCGAGGTTTCGTCCCGTCAGACAACGTTCGTCCGGACACGTCCACTGGAAACCGATACTCACTCAGAGGTGAGATACCTACTTCAATGAACCTCTTCCCCAGTTTGTTCCGAACTGAGGCGTCCATCTCCACAACCTCATCCCGGATGTCCTCTGGGATACCGGCGAGGTGTTGAGCCAACGCTCTATCCATCCCCGCCTCTGCGACATCGGAGTCAGATTGAACCATCACGGCGCAAGAGTCATAGAACTTGTTGAAGTAGTCCAACTCGAATGTGTCGAGCACCCGTTTCGCGGCGATCTGGACGTCACAGATGAAGTCTGAATCACTGGGGCGAACCATGCAGCTCCGTCCCGTATGCGTCGCCTTCCCAACTCCATTGTTTGTAGAGTAGTCGGTCGCCTTCGGTCCGGAATGGTTCCAAGAGGTGTAGTAAGCCTCTTGGAACGCAGGCATAACCATCCTGAACGCAAGTCCGTAAAGAGGCAGATGCTCCGGGGCATAATCGGCCGGCAGCATCATGTTCTTTCTCTTGCCTAGGAACAGTGTGAGGAGATGCTTGCGGGCGCGCTCCTGCCCATCCCATGGGTCGGCCCCGACGATGGGGTCAGGCTGCACATAGGCCTGCGTTTGGGCACCCTCAAACGTCTGAGGGTAGGTAACCTTTGGGCGTCGTGCGAGGTACATCACATAGCAGTCCATCCGTGCCATCAACTCCTCCTCAGGTTCCGGGCTGTAACCCGGACCAGGAGATGGCAGACGGAACATATCCAGCATCTCGTGAATGGTTTCCACGTTGGCCTTTAGCCGGTTCGTTCGCGTGTTGAATGCCGACTCCCCCAACGCCATGCAACCTCGTGCAATGGAGAACTCACCCTCGGCGACACGCAGGGTCGTCAGGTACTCCCGGTCGTCGTGAGAGAGCCACTGGAAGATGTGTAGGCCCCTTGCCGTCATGACAACGGTAGACTTGCCTTGAGGCGCTGGGTAGTAGAACTCTCCCTCCTCAGTCTCCCCATAATCTTCCCCCCTCTCTTCATCGAGACGCGGTTGGAAGCGACCGACCGGACCATATTTCTCGATGTCTTTGAAAACCCCGCTCTGTATGCGGCGAGTCAAAGAGTAGAAGTACCCCAGCAGATAGTCATGCGAAAGGAACTTCCCGGCTTTGAGTTTCCTGCCTACCCTCCAAACGATTTCGGCCGCATGGTCTAAGTAGCCACGTTCTAACTGCTCATCCAGAACTTCAATGTGCCACTTCGATGGATCGGCGCTGATGAGTTCCTGCGTCTCAAAGAAGACTTTCCGCGCCTTCTTCTCTGCCAGGTTCATCACCCATCGAAGGATGTTGTCTTCCGCTGGTGAACCCGCCCCGTCCCGTTGGTAAGCCTCAAGTAAAGCCTTCATCTCTTTGCTACGCCTGAGGTAGTACGCACCCTCAAGTCCCTTCTGAACCTTTGGCTTCCACTCAGCCGTTTCGATCTCTACCGCTTCCGCAACTTCACTCATGATCCTTCATTCCTTTTGTCTAAGACCCCCTCGGGCTAATTTGAGACAAGCATCCCCGTTCCCTCCGAAGAGGGGCAGGATGCGACGATGGCGACGTGGGACGCTAGGGCGTCAGGTGGTCATCGGAGAGGAGGTGAGATGGAAGTGATCGGCACGAGCGAACGCAGCAAGGGCGGTGGCAGGGATACACACCTTCTTCCCAAGCCTTCGGAAGGCAAGCTGTTTACTTGCTACGAGATGATCCAAAGAACGCAGACTGATCCCAAGGGACCAAGCGGCCTCTTTACGGCTGTAGAGGAATTTTGTTGGGGCGGGAGTCAGTGAGGCGGGTGCAGCGGTGGTCAAGTATTCTCTCCAGAGCAGCGGTTGGCAAAAGCGTTGTGGGTTAGTAGGCGAACCCAAAATCAGGATCGCAACGAAATCGAACGGTCGATTTGGTTCCCACTCAAGTCGTGGGCTGACTCACCCCAGCCTTTTTCCAAGCGTCTGGGATAGCGATATTCCTCTGTCGCCTTCAGCTACCCTCACCGTTGTGTCTGCTACCGGTGAAGCCGTGTTCTAATCGTCGGGCGGTATTGCTCGTGACACCTACGCTAGACAATTTCTATTATGCAGAGAGACGCAGGATGTTGTCGAGCGCCGAGGGCTACAACTTAGGTGGTACTCACAGCCGCCAGCTTCTCAATCGCACTCAACTTGGATGATGGGGCAAGATGGCTGTACCGCATCGCCATCGCCAGCGTCTTATGCCCCGCGAGTTCGGCGATCATCCTGATGTCGATTCCAGCCATAGCAAGCCGGGAACAGAACGTGTGGCGAAGGGTGTGCCAAGTGACACCCTCAATCTTGGCATCCGCAAGGGAAGCCTCAAACCACTTGCGAGGGGTGTTGATGGCTTTCCCATGGCGGGAACTGAACACGCGGTCTGTTGGCTTCTGCCCCTCAGTGACTAAGGATCGAAGGGCAGCCTCACACACCGAGTTGATGGGAATGCGTCTGGAGCTTCCGTTCTTCGTCTCCTCCAGAACAATTTCTCTCCGCTCGAAGTCAATTGCCTCCCACGTCAGGGAGAACTGTTCGGAGAGTCGCATCCCTGTATTGAGGCTTACGTCGAGAGCAGGGAGGTAGCAAGCCCTCCCATCTTCCATCGCTTTCCTGAGTGCCTTCTCTTCATCTGGGAGGAGGTACCGCACACGGGCATTATTCTCAGCCCTCGCAGCGACTAAGCGGGCGGGGTTGACTTTCACCTTCCCGTGCCTCATCCCTTGCCGGTACACGAGGCTGATGAGGGCACGAAACCGGTTCTTAGTGGCAGGAGCCAACGCCTTCCCGCCTTTGGTCCGGTACTCCGTCAACCAAGTGTCGATCATCTGCGGGGTGAGTTCCGAGGCGGCCATCGGGCCGAAGGCTCCCGTCAACTTCGCCATGCGTCCGGTCACCGTGCGTATGTCTTTGGGGTGGAACTCAGCAGACCATTTCAACGCCTCAGCAGCCAACACGCCAAACGTTACGCCCTTAGTCCGGAGGTTGGGGGCCAGCTTCGCTCCTGCCCTCAGTTCCGTCTTCCGCTGCCGGTAGAGTTCGATGGCATCGCCTCGCCGCCCCACCATCTCACGCTTGCGGACGGTGCCTTGCTTGTAGCAAATCCACCAGACCCCGCTACCCGGTTCCCGCTCAAAGACGCCTCTGACCTTCGCTGGTGCTTTCCGTGTCGCCATTGTGCCACCAGTTTACCAAGTGCCACTACAAGTGCCACCAGGCAAAAGTGACACAGAAACAGCAAAGCCCTCCGCTGGATAGGAAGACTGTAAATACTTGATCCTACTGTGTTTTTATGGTGCCCGAGGGGGGACTTGAACCCCCATTCCCTAAAGGGCGACGGATTTTAAGTCCGCTGTGTCTGCCGATTTCACCACTCGGGCGCCTTCCCCATGCTACCCCACCGCGCCTTTAACGTCCCCCATATAGCGTCCGGTACATCTCCCGATTGCGCAAAATTGCCTGCACATACTCCCGCGTCTCGGTATATGGAATTGACTCCACAAACTCTGGAATATCCTTGTAATCTCCGCTCGCCATCCACTGCCGCACGGGCACATCGCCGGCGTTATACGCGGCCAGCGCATACTCCGCCTGCCCGCCAAACCGCTCCAGCACCAGCCGCAGGTTCCGTGTACCAAGCTGCAGATTCACGCTCGGGTTTAGCAGGGAAGCGGTCTGGAAGCCGCGCATCCCTTCCTTCTTCGCGTTCTCCTTGCCCACGGAAGCCAGCAACTGCATCAGCCCATATGCATGCGCCGGACTCACCGCTCCCGCGTTGAACTCACTCTCCTGCCGGATCAGCGAGGCCACCAGATACGGATCAAGCCCATTCTTCTGCGCATCCGCCGTCAGGTCACCCCAGTACGGCTGCGGAAACATCAGCCGCCAGTAGCCCATCGGCACCTGGTTCGTCGGAATCGAAAAGAATGAAATCCCAGAGTGCTTCATCGATTGCAGCGATCGCGTCACCTCGCCGTACGACGCATAAATCTGCGCCTGCGCCAGCGCTCCCCACTCCGCCGACCCCTCCCCGGCCTGGATCTCCGGCCCAATGTACTCATTCAGCGCCGCGTTCGCCAGCAGCTTCGCCTTGATGTAGTGCGGGTCCTGTTCCGGCACCACGGACGCAAGGTCCGGCACGCTGACCTTGCGGATCGCACTCAACGTCGGGGAAGCCGCACTCTCCCCTTGCCGCCCCAGCACAGTGAGCCGCTTCCGAGCCTCAACCCCATAGTAGAAGTTTGTGTAGTTCGCAGAGAGCGCCTTGTAGAAGTTCGCGGCCTGCCCAAAGTCATGCTCTTCATCCTCGTAGATGCGCCCACGCCAGTAGAGCGCACTCGGCGCCTCAATTCCCGCTCCATACCGCACCACCTGCTCATCCATCAGCCGTGCGGACTCCGTATACCTCCGCAGACGATAGTTCATCCATGCGGACCGCCAGTGCGCGGATGGCGCATACACGCTGTTTGGAAAGTGCTGCACCAGCAGGTCATAGTGGTAGATCGCCTGGGTCGCATCGTGCGCCAGCAGGTACATGTTGCCGCCGGAGTAGAGCGCCTCCTCCGTCCACCGGCTGGACGGATACTTCTGTACCATCTCTGCGATGACCCCATCATGCCCCGTGCGATCCTTCTCGCTGCGAGAGATCTCCGCATACAGGTACAGCTTCAACGCCGCGCTGTCGTCATTCGTCACCGGCAGCTTGTCGACATCGCGCCGTCCCAGGTGCTTCAGCTTCAGATCGCACACTGCGCTGTAAATCTGCAGCGCATCCTTATCCGCCTGGCTCAGGCTGGAATCGTTGCGGACAGCTCCATACTCCGCATTGGCCTCGGAGTAACGCTTCGCGTTGAACAGTTGATCCGCATGCACCTTGCGCTGCGCGGCCGTTGGCCCCATGCCCATCGCCTGCAGTTGCACCTGTGCCTGCGTCGCCTCGTACGTCAGCGGCTGCGCCACATACAACGCCTTATAGATCGCTCCCGCCCGAGTCGTATCCCCCGCCATCTGGTACGCCCGCGCCAGCGCGTACTTGAAGCCGGCGTTATCGCCCTGCGCAGTCCCTGCCATCGGTTCCAGCACGCGCACCGCGCCGGTCGGATCCTTTTGCGCCAGGTGCGCGTTGGCCAGCAGCACCGGTGCCGTCGTCACAAAAATACTGTCCGGGTGACGATCCCCAAAGTGATCCAGCAGCGCGTACGCCTCCGTCCCCCGCTGCGCCTGCACCAGCGCCTGCGCCCCCAGGTAGTCCGCATAGTCGCCCAACGAGTCGCCCGCCGCCCGCCGGAACGCATCCGCCGCATCGCCATAACGATGGTCCAGCGCATACGCATGACCCAGCGCCAGACTCGCCGTCGCCGCCCCCACCCCCGGGTGCCCCGACGCGTACGCCATCACGCCGTTGTAGCTCGCGGCAGACCGCGTGGACGCCAACTGCTGCGCCATGGGACGAAGCTGTGTCGTCGCCGTAAACGCGCTGTTCAGACGGATACTCTGCACCGTCGCCGCCGCGCTGCGCCTTCCCTCCGACTCGCGTTCCGCTCGAGTCATCTTCGCCGCGGAGCCCTTCGCCGCCTTCCCGCCCTTGACCGGCTTGTTCCCACGTCCCGCAGCAGGCTTCCCCTTCGCCGCCCCGGCTTTACCCCTCGCCGGCTTCGTTGCCTGCGCTTGCTTCTTCACCGGCTTCTTCGTCGCCGCGCTGACCGGCGCACTCGCCAGACCCAGCGACAGCCCCAACAAGCCAGCCAATCGAACTCTTTTCCAAACCTGCAAACTTCACCTCAACTGAACCAGAGAAAGAACCAGACCAGCAGCACCACCAGCCCACAGCTAAACTGTAGCGTCCTCCGCCTGAGATTGTCCGCCCCTTCTGCGTTTTTGACTCTCCGAGCACCAATCCTGACACCCACCTGCGCCACATCTCTGTTCACCGCACTCCCAAGATGGACCGCTTGTACCGTAAACGCACCCGCCGCATATCCGACATTGCCCCAACCTCACCCGCCATTTACACTCAACCTTGGTCCTGTGCTCGGTAACCTTTGCGCCGGATCGCACGAAAGTCGTAGCACCTATTTGCCTATGCCCGCCATCGAATCTCCAGAGAGTCAAATTCCGGCTGAAGAGATCCATCCCGACGTCGCTCTTGTCGCGCGGGCGAAGGAAGGCGATGCTAGTGCATTCGAGCAACTCGTCAGGCAGTATGACCGCCAGATCTTCCGCGTCGCCCAGCACATCACGCAAAATCGCGAGGACGCCGAGGACATCACCCAGGACGCCTTCTTCAAGGCCTACCAGAAGCTCGATCAGTTCCAGGGAAACTCCAAATTCAGCACCTGGCTGGTCCGCATTGCGGTCAACGAGTCCCTCATGCGCCTGCGCAAGCGCAAGACCAGCAAAACGGTCTCCATGGACCAGGACGTCCAGACCGAAGAAGGCTCCATCCCTCGTGATTTCGCCGAATGGCGCCCCAATCCGGAGCAGCTTTACAACCAGGGTGAGCTTGGCGATATCCTGCGCAAGACAATCCAGGGCCTGCCCCCAGGTTTTCGCACCGTTTTCACTCTGCGCGACATCGAAAACCTGTCGACAGAAGAGACCGCGGAGGCTCTCGGTTTGAGCGTTCCCGCTGTCAAATCCCGACTTCTGCGAGCCCGCCTGCAGCTCCGGGAACGGCTCAGCCGATACTTCAAGCAGCAGAAGAAAGAAGCCCTGGCCCCATGACCTGCACAGATTTTCTCGCCAAACTGACCGATTACTTCGACGGCCGCGTTGAAGCGGATCTTTTGATTGAAGTTGAGCACCACATCGCGGAATGCAAGCACTGCGAGGTCGTCCTGGATTCCACCACCAAGACCATCAACATCTACCGCGACCATGAGATCTACGACTTCCCCCCGGAGCTCGAAAGCCGTCTCCACACCGCCATTATGAACCGGTGTATCCCCGCCGCCAAAGCGACCGCCAAGCGCTAGCCCTACCCGCTAGATCGCCCGCAGCATCCGCGCCGGCAGCAAGATAATCGCCGCCACCAGCTCCAGAGCGCCGCCCACCGCGAGTCCCACAATCCGGAATGGCAGCAGCACCAGCCACACAAACGGATACGCAATCAGCGCAAGCAGCGCCAGCGGCCAGCACCAGAAGAACAGGAAACACCACAGAATCAGCTTGATCATCGTTCGCTCTCCGGGCCACACAGCCCCTTGCTGCATCCTACGCAACTCCCCCGCCAGAAGTTCCTGACTTCCGCCCACCCGCTCGACTAAAGTGGTGTGGCCGCCGTGCGCCCTCATCGGCCCGGCCCCAAAGGAAGCCATGCAAATCTCCGCACCCGTCTCCCGCCCCACCCAGGCCCCCACCGGCAACTCGCCCCTCGTCCCCGCCGGCCGCATGTTTGCCTTCGTCCTCGTCACCTTCCTCTTCTTCCTTTGGGGCATGTCGAACAATCTCACCGACATCCTCGTCCAGCAGTTCCGCAAATCATTCGAGCTCAGTTGGGTCCAGGCGCAGCTCGTCCAGACCGCCACTTTCCTCGGTTATTTTTTCATGGCCATCCCCGCCGCGCTCCTCATGCGCCGCGTCGGCTACAAGGCCGGAATCCTCACCGGCCTCCTCCTCTTCGGCGCCGGAACCCTCGCCTTCTGGCCCGCCGCCGTCATCGGCCGCTACGCCCCCTTCCTGGTCGCGCTCTTCATGGTCGGCTGCGGCTCGTCCGTCCTTGAGACCGCCGCCAACCCCTTCATCGCGCAGTTCGGCCCCGCCGAAACCTCAGAGCGCCGCCTCAACCTCTCCCAATCCTTCAACCCCCTCGGCACCATGGCCGGCGTCGGCGTCGGCACCTTCTTCATCTTTTCCGGCGTCGAGCTCTCCGCCCCCCGCGTCGCCGCCATGAAGCAGGCCGGCACCTATGCCCCATACCTCCATGGCGAAATCATGCGCGTCGTCCCCACCTACGTCGCCCTCTCCGCCGTCGTCTTCCTCCTCGCCCTCATCATCGGCCTCACCCGCATCCCGCCCATCCACAGCGAGCACGAAGACGCCCCCCCAGCCGCCGACCACGGCAGCTTCGCCGCCCTGCTCCGCAGCCCGCAGCTCCTCTTCGCCATCGTCGCCCAGTTCTTTTACGTCGGCGCCCAGGTCACCACCTGGAGCACCCTCATCCCGTACATGAAGCAGTACACCGCCGTCACCGAGCGCGAAGCCGCCACCTTCCTCTTCGCCACCCTCGTCAGCTTCTGGGTTGGCCGCGTCCTCTCCACCTGGCTCATGCGATGGCTCTCCGCCACCCTCATGATCGCCATCTACTCCCTCGTCAATATCGCCCTGCTCGCCTTCAGCATCCTGCATCCCGGCCTCGCCGGAGCCTGCGCCATCGTCGCAACCAGCCTCTTCATGTCCATCATGTACCCCACCATCTTCGCCCTTGGCATCAAGGATCTCGGCCCCAGCACCAAACTCGGCGGCAGCCTCATCGTCATGTCCATCGTCGGCGGCGCCATCTTCCCGCCGCTGCTCGGCCTCGTCGCTCGTACCACCGGCTCGCTCGCCCTCGGCTATATCCTCCCCGCCGCCGCGTACATCGTCGTCGCCCTGTACGGCTTCATCGCCCCTCGCCTCCACCACCCCATCCCGCTCGTGGAGGAACCCGTCTAGCCCCCGCGCAGGGCAGGGAAGCAATGTCTACAGTAGTCTCCGCCCCGCCGATGCTGTAACGTTGCCAGTAGACGGAGATGCATTCTTGCACTCCCTTGCCTGAAAGGGTTCAGCACATGGGTTCTGCAGCACCGGCAACTGGCATGGGTTTAAGGGGAGACGACCTCCTCATCCGGTCCATCTTTGAACACGCGGCCCGCCTCAGCCGCGAACAGCAGATTGACGAACTCGTCCGCCTCAACGCAGACTTCGCCCGCGATCTCGCCGGCGCGGACCGCTGCAGTCTCTGGCTCATTGATGAGTCCACCAATCAGATGTGGACCAAGATCGCCCACGGCATCCAGCCCATCAGTCTTCCCCTCGGCCAGGGCCTCGTCGGAGCCTGCATCCTGGAAGACAAGGTCTACCTCGTCAACGACACCGCCAACGAACCCCGCCTCCTCCGCCAGGTCGACCTCGAAACCGGATACAACACCCAGCAGGTCCTCTGCGTCCCCATGCGCGCCGAAGGCAAAGTCATCGGCGCCTTCCAGCTCCTCAACAAGCCCTCCGGCTTCACGGACGTCGACGCCGGAATGCTCGGCCTCCTCGCCCACCTCGCCGCATCTGCCATTGACGTCGAACGCCTCCGCCAGGAGACCGAACGCTCCCGCCTCACCATGCATGAGCTCTTCCTCGCCCGCGAGGTCCAGGCCCGCCTGCTGCCGGAAAGCCCCAGCGGCCTGAAAGGCCTGCAATGCGTCGGCTACTGCCGTCCCGCTCACTCCATCGGTGGCGATTACTACGACCTCATCATCCTCAAGGACGGCCAGTTCGCCTTCACTCTCGGCGACGTCTCCGGCAAAGGCATCCCCGCCGCCGTCATGATGGCCAGCATCCAGACTCTGCTCCGCAGCCTCCTACAAGGCTGCTCCAAAACCCTCGCGGAAGTCCTCTCAGATCTCAACCTCACCCTCTACGGAAGCTCCACGCCGGAGCGCTACTCCACCCTCTTCTGTGGCATCGTCAGCGCGGACCGCCGCACCCTCACTTACGTCAACGCCGGCCACGTCCAGCCCTTCCTGCTACGCGCGGCAGGCGGATTTGAAAAGCTCCCCGGCGCCGGTCTGCCCGTCGGCATCCTGCCCTCCGCTACTTATGACCAGTACACCGTCGACGTCTTCCCCGGAGACACCCTTGTCGTGGTCTCGGACGGCATCGTCGAAGTCCGCAACGCCGCGGAAGACTTCTGGGACGAGGAAGAAGTAGACCGCACCCTCAAAGCCCACACGGAAACCGAGCTCTCTGCCATCCCCAAGCTCCTCTGCGATGCAGCCGACGTCTTCGCCGCCAACGCAGAGCAATACGACGACATGACCGTCGTAGCCATCCGCATCACCTAAACACGTACCCAGAAATTCTGTGCCCATCTTCGGCGCGGGCATCGGCGAAGCTGAACGCTCTCGTTCCAACCTGCCTAAAGCTCCAGCCCCTCATGCGCCGCCAGCGTATGCGGAAACTCCCCACACGCCTCATCCTGAATCCGCCTCACCGCGTCATCGTCCCGCTCCGGATCATGATGAAACAGCACCAGCTTCTTCGCCCCGGCCGCATTCGCCAGACGAGTCGCCTCCAGCCACGTGCTATGCCCCCAACCCCGTCGGCTCTCATACTCCGCCGGCGTGTACTGCGCGTCGTACACCAGCACATCCGCGTTCTGCGCCCGCTCCAGCAGCGCATCATGCGTCGCCGCATCGCCATGCTCGTGGTCGGTCGCGTACACCACCTTCTTCTCGCCGGTAAAGATGCTGTACCCCACGGACCCCTGCGGATGATGCAGCGGAAACGTCTGCACGTTCACTCCGCCAAAGCTCTGCGGCTCCCCGTTGATCTGCCGGAACTCCATCCTGCATCCCAGGTGCTCAAACAGCACCGGAAAATAAGGCGATTGCATCTGCCCCGCAATCACCCGCCGCAACCGTTCCGGCGGATGCGCCGAGTAAAAAATCAGATTGCTCGCCGCCATGTACAGCGGCAGGAAGTAGGGAAGTCCCTGCAGGTGATCCCAGTGAAAGTGCGTGAAGAAGATGTGGATCGCCCGCGGCTGAACCTTCCGCGACGCAATCTCCTTCCCCAGCGACCGGATGCCGGTCCCTGCGTCGAAGATCATCGGCTCTTCCGGGTCGCACTTCAGCTCCATGCACGGGGTGTTCCCGCCGATGCCAAGTTTATTGGCCTCAGCCACAGGCACGGAGCCGCGCACCCCCCGGAAGCGCAGGTGAAAGGGTAAGCCGAGGGAAGGGGTCGGTGAATTCATTCCGGGCGATCAGTGAACCATACGCCAGTCAGCATCCGCAAGGTTTTTCGTGGCCGGTAGTTGGTCATAGAGTTCCCCTCTCGCGGCCCGAGCCGTCGTGTCGTTTGGTGTTCGCGCAATCAGATCCGTATAGCCCTGAATCGCGTCGTACCAGATCCTATGCTTCACAAATACCGCTGCCGTCGCGTTCGCATCGGAGACCTGTTTCAGATCGTTCAGCACAGCCTCGCGATCCGCCCCGCCCACAATCGTAAAGCCTACCGGTGCCGGCGGTCCGCCCAGCATGTCGTTCTCCGGAAGGATCGTCCACTTGTAGCTCATACCCGGCGTCAGCGCGGGCGCATCGCCCGGATATCGCAGGTGGTCCGCCGTCGTCGCCGTCTCATACACCGTCTGGCCGGACGCCGTCTGCAGCCGGAACGTCACCTTCGCGCCCGTCTCTTCGGCCGCCCAGTGAAACTCCGGATTCGTCGTGTATGCCTTGCCCATGTTCGGCGCATACAGCTTCGGTGTGCCCAGGTCGCGGGACGCCCCGCCAATCTGGTTCGCGCTCTTGCCCGCCTTCGGGGATAGGTCGAAGCCCTCAAGCTGCGTCCGCACCCGCTGCGGCTTACCGCCTTGCGAAGCAGGAGCGGCCTGCGCCATCATCTGGTTGGTCGTGCATGGTAGGAAAGCGAGCGCAAGCCCGAAGGCGATCGCAGCCCGGGTGGAAAGCGCATTCGCGAAGTTGTTCGTAAGACTCATGGTGCACTCCTGACTTTCTCTTCTTCTACGTGTACGACCGCCGCGGCCCGCAGCGTGTAAACCTCAACTGGTTCCTGTAACCCTGCCACCGGCGTCTCGCCCAGTGATTCCAGCCCCGGAAAGAGGTCTGCAACCAGCTCCATCGTAGCCGAGCTCATCAGAATCTCCGTCCCAAACTTCTTGTTCAGGCTCTCAAGCCGGGACGCCAGATTCACCGTTTCGCCAATCACGGAATACTCCTGGCGGTTCGCCGATCCGATGCTTCCGGCCATCAGCGACCCCGTATGTATCCCAATCCCAATACGCAGATGTGGCAGGTGCGGATTGCTCACCCGCTCTTCGTTCAGCAGCTCAACCCGCTCCAGCATCGCCAGCGACGCCTCGAGCGCACGCCTCGCGTCCTCCCGATCCCCATGCCCCAGCGGAAGCCCGAAGATGATCATCAACCCATCCCCGATAAACTTGTTCAGGAACCCGCCATGCTCGCGGATCACCTCATCCATCGCTACCACGTAACGATTCAGCCAGCTCAGCACCAACGCCGGTGGCTGGTTCGCGCTCAGCGCCGTAAACCCGCGGATATCGGTAAACATCACGGTCGCAATATGCTCTTCGCCGCCGAGCGAAAGCTCCGTCCGCCGCTGCCAGATCGTCTCCGCCACCGCCGGATCCACATAGCTGGAAAACAACCCCATCAACTGCTCCCGCTGCGCATGAGCCTCCCGCGACGTAAGCTGCTCCTCAAAGAACCGCAGCCCCAGCGTAAACGGCAGCGTCAGCGCCAACCCAGTCTCCATCGGCAGAAACGGCAGCCAGAATCGCAGCTTCGCATACAGCAGCAGCGTAATTCCCAGCACCACCGCCATCAGCGCAATCAGCGCGGAGATCCCCAGCGTCAGGTCGCACGCCAGCAGCAGCGTCGCCGCCACCGCCGTGCCGATCGCCACCCACACCACCCCAAACATCTTGGACGCAGGCCGAACCGTCTCCCCGCCCAGTAGCGTCCGAATCGTCGCCGCATGCACCGCCGTTCCGCCCAGCTTCAACCGCGCCCCATTCTTATCCTCCATCCGGAACAGCGGCGTCAGGTGTGTATCGCTGGAGGCGTTGCTGCTCTGCCCGATCAGCACCAGTTTGTCCGCCATCGCGGACGCCGGAACCTGTCCCTCCAGCAGCTTCCACGCCGGAATCCGCGTTGCCGGTTCGCGCCCCCACTCCCCAATCAGAATCGTATCCAGATCCGGATCGGCATACGGAATCGTGTGCCCAAGAAACGTCACATGGCCGCCGCCCGCGCCCTTCACCGTCTGTCCCGCATACTGCGAAGCCAGAAAAAGCGGAAAGCTCTGCAGCCTTGGATCGCCTCCAAAGAAAAGGTTCGCCTGCCGGATAAACCCATCCGGGTCATACGGCATGTTCACCGCCGCATACGCCATCGCCCCCGGCGCGCCCTCCGCGCAAAAGCCCGTCGTCAGGCTTGCATCCTCCGGCTTGCAGAACTGCCCCATCGGCATCGTCGCCGGAAGCTGTCCCTCCCCCGTCTGGCTCGCCAGCACCACGTTTCCCGCAGCCGTCAGCACGTCCTGCATCATCTTGTCGTCGTCCGCGCGCTGCGGCTCGGACAGAAACACATCCAGCCCAATCACCTTCGGCTTCGCCGCCGCGACCTTCTGAATCGCCTCCGCAAAAATACGTCGCGGAATGGGAAACCGCTTGATCTTTTGGAACGTATCCTCATCGAAGTCGATCAACACAATCGAAGGGGACGACGCGCTCAGACCCGTATGGTCCACCGTGAAGTCATAGGTCAGGCGATCCAGATCTTTGAACAGCGCCGACCGGGACACAAACAGGACCGCCACCAGCGCTACAAAAGCGATCGCCATCCCCTTCGTCGCTCGCTTGAAGTAGGATCGCATCGCGTTTAGGTATAGCATCCCGGAAAGAGTTGCGATAGGCTTATCACGCCCATGACAGTTACCCGGCAATCCGCCTTGATGTGGACCAACTTAAAGGGGTCCAGAACGTGGAAGCGCCTCACGACTCTCGCGACCGCTGCCCTCTGTACCATCTCCATCAGCTGCTCCTCCGGCAACGCATACGTTCCATCCACCCCCGCCAACACGGCCAACAATGTTCTGACTGCGGCAGAAGTAGCTTCCATCCTCACCACTGCCGCCGCATCCGTCAACGTGCCTTTGGTACTCGCCGTAAGTGACCGGCGCGGCGTCCTCCTCGGTGTCTATGTCAAAGCCGGCGCCAGCACCGTCACCAACGGCAACTTCAATCTGCCCGTAGCCGCGGATGAAGAGGCCTTCGCCCTCGCCCGCACAGCCGCTTATTTCTCCAACGACCAAGCCCCCCTCAGCTCCCGCACCGTCCGTTACATCAGCGGCATTCACTTCCCACCCACCATTACCAATACGGAATCCGCCCCGCTGTACGGCATTGAAAATACCAATCGCGGCTGCCCGTTCAACGTCACCTATCTTCCCGGCCAGTCTGTCCCGCCCTCCGGCCTCATCCACGGCCCCGGCCCCGGCCTCGGAATCCAGACCGGCAAGCCGGATGTCTATGACTCGGACGGTACTGCGGTCAATCCCGGCGGCGTACCGATATTCAAGAACAATCGCGTCGCCGGCGGCCTCGGCGTCGTAGCCGCCCCGGGCATTGCCAACTACAACGGTGTCGTCGAGTACGCCGCCGTCGCCGGAACCGTCCTCAACGGCTTCGCCCCCACCGTTCCGTTCCCCGGCGCCGTCGTCGTCGGCGGCATCACCTTGCCCTTCGTCACGCAAACCTCCCTGCCCGGTGGCTACGCGGCCGGCAGCACCAACGGCGCATACACCTACCTCCCCATTGACTCCCCCGGTCCCGCACCGGAAGGTGACCTCATCGCCGAGCACGGCTCCAGCTTTGCCGGCGGCCTCACCACCGCCCAGGTCGGCCAGATCGTCCAGCAGGCCGTCGCCACCGGCAACGCCACTCGCGCCGCCATCCGCCTCCCCGTCGGCTCCCGCGCCCGCTTCGTCATCTCGGTCGCGGATCTCGACGGCAGTCTCCTTGCCCTCTACCGCATGCCGGACGCCACCATCTTCTCCATCGATGTCGCCGTCGCCAAATCCCGCAACGTCATCTACTGGAGCGGCCCCAACGCAACCGCTGACCTTCCCGGCATTCCGCCCAACACCGCCGTCACCAACCGCACCGTCGGCTATGCCGCCCAGCCGTCCTTCCCGGAGGGCATCCTCAACACCCCCCTCGGCCCCTTCTTCCCACTGTTCCTCAAGGACCTCGCCAACCCCTGCACCATCGGCTCCGCCCCCGCCAGCCCTAACAACAGCGGCATCGTCTTCTTCCCGGGCTCCGTTCCCCTGTACCTCAACGGCAAGCTCGTCGGCGGCCTCGGCGTCTCCGGGGACGGCGTTGACCAGGACGACTACGCCACCGCAGGCGGCGCCGCCGGCTTCATGGCCGCCACCTCCATCCGCGCAGACAACGTCGTCATCAACGGCGTCCGCCTCCCCTTCCAGAAATTCCCGGAAGACCCCACCAACTAAGCCCCACCCCCACCCCCAGGCAAGCGTACAAATTCTGCCCGACCCGCACGTCATTCTGAGCTAAGCGAACCCTGTATTCGCCTTCGCCGATGTCGGTTGTTGTTGTCGCTTTCTAGCTGTCATTCCCGAAGGGAACCGGCGCTTGCCGCACCGAAACTTCACGGAGGGGTAGACAACTCTCGTATCCCCATGACGGGTACCCCATCCTTTCGCAGTCTCATCACGAAAGGATGGGGTATCAGGCAAGCACGACCGACCTCCCTCCCCAGCCACAAAAAGGGCCACCAGCCATAAGGTCAAACAAACCCTCACAACCAGCAGCCCTTTCATCGTCCCGCAAAGTTCCCTTACTTCAACGTCCCCCGAATCTTCTTCATCTGCGCGGCAAATTGCGGCCCGTTATAAGCGCTCGCATTCGTCAGCAACGGAAACAGCGCGTCGATCGCCTGCCGCGTGGCCGGGTTTGGTCCGCCAGCCTTCGCCTGCGCAATGTACAGCGAATCCAGCGTCATCAACGCCTGCTCCGCCGTCCGTTCGCCGTCCGCTGCAATCGCATCCGCGTCGCCGGAGATCGCCATCAACAGCCGTTCATTCCGAGCCTTGTCGTACTGCGCATCCCGCACACTCGCCGCAATCTGCCCAGCCAGCTCTGCCGCGCGGTTCGCCGAAGCCTCAACCGCCGCGCGGTCGGGGCTCATGCTCGTCACCAGTTGTGCCACCTTCCCGGCCTCCGTCGCAAGCTGCGCATTCAGCCCGGGATTCACCTCTTCGGCAAAGTGCTTGAACACCACATACCGCGCCAGGTTATACGGCGGATCGCCCGCACGATGGCCCTTGTACCCACTCTGCTGCCGCCAGCTCTGCGGCCCCGTCAGCGAGTGATGGCACGTCATGCAATCCATCTCGCTGAACTCCGGCCACGGCCCGGCCTTTGCATGGCGAGCCACTCGCACCATGCTCTGCTGCACCTCAACGGCCTCGCCCACAGCCCAGGCCCGCACCCCGAACAGCGCATCCACCGGCGCGCCATTGGGTCCATGCTCCACCCAATGCACCGGCTGCACCGCCATGTAGGAGTCCAGCTCAAACTTCAGGTCCGGATGTCCCGCCGCAATCAGTTCGTGATCGACATTCAGCCCCGGAGCCCCAAGGTGGCACGTCAAACAGCGCTGCGTCCGCGCCGCCAGATCCTTGTTGTCCACCAGTCCCAGCCGCACCATGTCCGCATGCTTCGCGGTCGGCTGAATGTGCGGTCCAATCCATGCCGAAGCCGGCCCATGGCAGCTCTCGCAGCTCACACCCTCGGCCACGTCGAACTCCCGCGCGTGTTCGCTCTGCGGCACGCTCACCGCATGGCACACCAGGCAGCGCTGCGCCTTCTCCGCCGGCCCAATCTTCAGGATGGAAGCCATCTGTTTGCCCAGCGGCTCGGTCAGCGCCGTGTACGCATGCGCATGCTTATCGCTCGTGATCCACGTGCTGTACTCGTTCTGCAAAACCTTCGTCGTATCCCGCGGACGAATCCCTCCATGGCACGCCGCCGCGCTGCATGAGCCCGGCCCAACATACTTGCCGGACATCATCGGCGCGTCCGGTGCGGAGGCAGCCTTCAGCAGCGAGCGAACATGCGTATCGGCAGCCGTGGTCTGCGACAGTGCCGCCCCGCAGCCCAGCACCAGGGCAACCATCGAGCAGCATGACTTGACGAGCATTCGTCTCCAGACCAACGCCTTCCTCCAAACAAATCCAATATTCGCCTTCGCAGCGTTTATATTCTGCGATACCCCGAAATGCAACGATTCTTTCAACACTTATTTTTCCTTTGGAATCTGCAACTCCGATGTACAGTGTTCCAATAGCAAACGAGCCGTATCACCAAGGTGTCAGTCAATGAATGTCTTTGAGCCGCAGTCGCCAGCGGAGTCTGCTGCGCATCCCAGCGGGGTCTTTGAAGATCTGCATCACGTGCAGGATACGAACGGCTTTGTCTCCGCGCATGAGATCGAGCTCATCGCCGCACGCCGCGGCGTTCACGTCCGCGACGTCCATACTGTCGCCAGCTTCTACCCTCACTTTCGCCTCAAGCCCCCCGTCCCCGTAGACGTCCGCGTCTGCGATGACATGACCTGCCATCTCTACGGCGCGCATAACCTCCGCACCGCACTGGAACGCAACTACGCCAACGTTCCCAATGTGGTCCGCGTGCGCGATATCTCTTGCGTCGGCCGCTGCGACCACGCCCCCATCGTCACCATCAACGATCGTTACTACAACGACATGAATCTCGCCGCAGCCACCCAGCTCATTGACCGCGAGATCGCCCAGATCGACCCCAATCACCCCAGCGCGCCCCACGCCCACAGCAAGGCCCCACGCAGCCCGGAAGAGCGCGGCATGATCATACGCTGCGACCCCTACCCGGACCAGGCCAGCCAGTACCGCGTCTTCAAAGACCTCCTCAAAAATGAGAACGTAGACGAGACCCTCCAGATCCTCAAAACCGGAGCCCTCCGCGGCATGGGCGGTGCCGGCTTCCCCACGTACATCAAGTGGGAGGGCGCCAAAAAGTCCCCCGGCCACACCAAGTACGTCGTCTGCAACGCCGATGAATCGGAGCCCGGCACCATCAAGGATCGCTTCATCCTCCAGTACCTCCCCCACATGGTCATTGAGGGCATGATGCTCTGCGGCGCCATCGTCGGCGCGGAAAAGGGCTACCTCTACATCCGTCACGAGTACGAGCTCCAGGCCGATATCCTCAATGAAGAGCTCGACCGCATCCGCGCCCTCGGCCTCCTCGGCGAAAACATCCTCGGCTCCGGCCTCAACTACGACATGGAGGTCTTCGTCTCACCCGGCGGCTACATCTGCGGGGAGGAAACCGCCCTCATGGAAGCCATTGAAGGCCATCGCTCCGAGCCCCGCAACAAGCCGCCCCGCACCTCCAACTCCGGCCTCTGGAAGTCCCCCACCGCCCTCAATAACGTGGAGACCTTCGCCCACGCCATCACCATCCTCGGCAAGGGCCCGGACTGGTACACCAACGCCGGCCTGCCCGGCTCTCCCGGCATCAAATTCGTTGGCATCACCGGCCACGTTCAGAACCCCGGCATCTTTGAAGTTCCCATGGGCACCTCGTACAGTGAGCTGATCAACGGCCTCGCCGGCGGCCCCGCCCCTGGCCGCACCATCATCGGCTTCGCCCCCTCCGGCCCATCTTCGGGATACCTCCCCGCCTCCATGCTGGACCTCCCGCTGGACTGGGATCGCGTCAGAAAAGCCGGCTCTATGCTCGGCTCCGGAGCCGTCGTCGTCTGTGACGATACCGCCTGCATGTTGGACATGGCCCTCGTAGCCGTACGCTTTTACCGCAATGAGTCCTGCGGCAAATGCTCCCCCTGCCGCATCGGCACCCAGAAGCTCGTAGACCTCCTTGAAAACTGGACGCGCGGCACCTATAACCCCGCCGACATGGTCCTCCTCAAGGACCTTTCGCAGGTCCTCATGACCGCCTCCATTTGCGGTCTCGGCCAAATCTCGCCGGCCCCCATCCAGTCCATCATGACCCACTTCCCGGACCTCATGAAGGAGCATCTTGAGGATCGTTACTGCCGCGCCGGAATCTGCTTCGGAGGGAGGAACTAGATGCCACACGATCCCAACGAACTCATCTCCATCACCATCGATGGCACCGAAGTCCAGGTCCCTCACGGCACCACCGTCTTTGACGCCGCACGCATCGCCAATATCTCCATTCCGGTCCTCTGCCACCAGCAGAACCAGACCCCCATCGCCGTCTGCCGCATCTGCGTCGTGGACGTCGGGGAACGCGCCCTCCAGGCCGCCTGCATCCACAAAGCTGAGCCCGGCATGGTCGTCCACACGGAAAACCCGGCCATCATCCAGACCCGCAAAACCCTGTACGAGCTCATGCTCTCGGACCATCCCTCCCCCTGCAAACGCCAGCAGGCCAGCGGGGATTGCGAGCTCGAAACCCAGGCCGCCGCCCATGGCGTCCATGACACCCGCTTCGCCAAGCGCGCCGTCCCTGTCCTCGCGGACGACGACTCCTCCCCCGCCATTCACGTCGATTTCTCCGCCTGCATCCTCTGCGACCGCTGCATCCGCGGCTGCGCGGAGATCCGTCACAACTACGTCATCGCCCGCCAGGGCAAGGGCTACTTCACCACCATCGCATTCGACGCCAACCAGCCCATGGGCAACTCCAGTTGCGTCACCTGCGGCGAGTGCATGGTCAGCTGCCCAACCGGCGCCCTCACCAACAAGAAAGCCCTCGGCGGCGGCCGCCTCTACCCGGAAGGCACGCCCAACGTCTTCGCCGTGGAGACTGAAGAACTCCTCGCCCTGCCCGTCTTCAAAAACGTCTCCGGAACCTTCCTGGAGCTCAACGCCGGCTCCGTCGTCCGCCGCGTCTTCCAACCCGGCGAGATCATCGTTCGCGAAGGCGAAAACGGCTCCACCGCCTTCTACATGATCGATGGCACCGTCGACATCTTCATCGGCTCCCCGCGCGATCACGTCGTCACCCAGGCCGCCGAGCCCGGCCTTTTCACCAAGATGAAGAGCCTCCTTAGGCCCAAGGCCCAGGCCCCGCGCGAAGAAGAGCGCGACACCCCATCCCACATCCGCATCGACGCCCCCGTCGACCTCCCCTACGGAAACCCCATCGCGCAGCTTCACGCCGGAGACCTCTTCGGCGAGATGACCTGCATGAGCTTCTATCCGCGCTCCGCCACCGTCCGCGCCAAAACCGAAGTCGTCGTCCTGGAAATGCTGCGCAACGTCCTGGACGTGATGCAGAAGAACAAGACCTTCCGCGCCCAGCTTGAAGCCAACTACCGCGGCCGCGCCCTCGGCACCCACCTCCGCAGCGTCCCCATCTTCGCCAACATCGATGAAGACTTCGTCGATGTCCTCCGCGACCGCGTCGAGCTCATCCGTTACTCCCCCGGAGAGATCATCTGCGAAGAAGGCGCACCCGCCGACGCCTTTTATCTCGTCCGCATCGGCTTCGTCAAAGTCTCGCAGAAGAAGGGCCGGGATGAGATGGTCCTCGCCTATCTTCCCCGTGGCGGCTACTTCGGAGAGATGGGTCTCCTCCAGGGTGGCGTCCGCACCGCCACCTGCGTCGCGCTGGATCATGTGGAAGTCGTCCGCATCCTCGCCCCGGACTTCCACCAGATGCTCGACCGCTTCCCGGACGTCCGCCGTGACATTGAGCACATGGCCGACGAGCGTCTCCGTGAAAACGTCATGCAGGAGAAGCGCAACACGCTCGTCGCCAACGCGCCCCTCCACCAGTTCCTGGAGCAGGGCCTCATGGAGGCCCAAAGCCTCCTCGTCCTCGACCTCGAAAAATGCACCCGCTGCGACCAATGCGTCAAAGCCTGCGCCGAAGCCCACAACGGCGTCACCCGCCTCCTCCGTGACGGCGTCCGCTTTGAAAATTACCTCGTCGCCACCTCCTGCCGCCAGTGCCGCGACCCGCGCTGCATGATCGGCTGCCCCGTCGGCTCCATCCGCCGCCGCAACTCCCTCGAAGTCATCATCGAAGACTGGTGTGTCGGCTGCGGCCTCTGCGCCACCAACTGCCCATACGGCAACATCACCGTCCACGAGTTCGACAAGGCCACTGGCGACGACACCGCCCTCCAATCCGTCCAGGCAGACAAGGACTCCTCCAACTCCGGCAAAATCCGCAAAGCCACCTCCTGCGACCTCTGCCACGACCTCGCGGAACCTAGTTGCGTCTACGCCTGCCCCCACGACGCCGCCCACCGCGTCAAGCCCAACGAGTTCTTCGCCCAGGTGCTTGGCGTAGACCTTGACCAGGAGGCCGCGTTCGTCGGTAAGAATCGCTAATGCGTATCGATCAAACACATAAACCGTGGGCCATCCTCACCGCCGCCGCCACCGTCGTCGGCGCGGTCATCTACATCGCCTACGCCTTCCACACCCCCGTCCCTGGCGGCGGCACCGGCATCGGCCTCATGTTCGGCTCGCTCGCCCTCGGCTTGATGCTCTTTGCAGCCGCGCTCAGCATCCGCAAACGCTTTCCCATCTGGCGCATCGGCCGCGCCAAAATCTGGATGCGCGCCCACCTCTGGCTCGGCTTCCTCTCACTTCCGATGGTCCTCTTCCACTCCGCCTTCCACGCCCGCGGAGCCCTCGCCTTCGTCCTCTTCTGGCTCACCATCATCGTCGTCGTCTCCGGCATCATCGGCGCTGTGCTCCAGCATTACCTCCCCACCCGCATGTTCCGCGAGGTCCCCTTCGAGACCATCTACGACCAGATCCCCGTCATCCGCGCCCAGCTCGCGGCTGAAGCCGAAGCCCGCGCCGTAGACGTCTCCCAATCCCTCGCCCCAGCCACCGGCCCCGGCGCCACCGTCGTCGATACCCTCCTCGACATCGAAGACCTCCAGCCCCAGACCGAATCCCTCGAGCGCTTTGTCGCCTCCGAGGTCAAGCCCTATCTCTCCTCCGAGCAGGGCCACCACCTCCAGCTCAAAAACCGCGAGTGGGCCCGCACCCAGTTCGACAACTTCCGCCGCCAGTTCCCCGAACCCGCCTGGGCCCCCATCACCGCCATCGAAGAGATCTGCGAAGAGAAACGCCAGCTTGACCACCAGGCCCGCCTCCACCGCCTCCTCCACGCCTGGCTCCTCGTCCACCTGCCCGTCTCCGCGGCCCTCATCCTGCTGGCCATCATTCACGCGATAGGAGCGCTGCGCTACTAGCCATGTCGATCCGTACCCGTACCACCAAGCTCATCGCCCGGCGTCACGACTTGAACTACTTCAAGACGCTCTCGCCTGTCCGCGCCTGGCAGTGGTACCTCGCGATCGCCGCCCTCATCTGCGCCGTCCTCTGGTTCAGCGCCTCCACCATCGCCTCCGGCAACAACACTTTCTCCGCCGGCCCCATGTCCTCCTCGCACGCCGTCTTCGGCCAGAAGTGCGAGCTCTGCCACGTCCCCGTCATCGCCGCCACCGGATTCACCCCCAGCTTCGGCCACCGCAAGCACGTCCCGGACTCCGCCTGCCTCTCCTGCCACACCGCCCCCGCACACCACCCCATGCAGGTCAAACAAACCGCCACCTGCTCCTCCTGCCACACTGAACACATCGGCTCTACCCACCTCGCCAACACCTCAGACCAGTCCTGCACCCAGTGCCACGCCCGGCTCGAATCCAAATCCGGAGCCCTCCGCGTCGCCGCCAACGTAGGCTCCTTCGCGCACGAGCATCCCGACTTCCGCCCCTTCCGCACCGCCACCGAGCAGGAAAAAGACGCCACCCTCGCCCTCCGCTTCACCCACGCCACCCACATGCAGGCCGGCCTCCGTAACGCCGTGGGCGGCACCCAGAACCTCCAGTGCCAGTCCTGCCACAACCCCGGCATCAACTCCGAAGGCCGCCAGGCCTTCGCCATGGCCCCCGTCTCCTTCGAAAAATCCTGCCGCTCCTGCCACTCGCTGGACTTTGACACCCACATCCAGCAGGAAGCCCCCCACGCCAAGGCCGCTGAGGTCCGCGCCTTCGTCGAGCGCGAAATCACCTCCTTCGCCCAGCAGCACCCAGACTCCGTCGCCTCCGAAATCCGCAACTGGCCCGCCGACACCATCCTCCCCGGCCAGATGCGCATGCCCGCCCCCCACTCCACCCAGGAGTGGATCGCCAACCGCACCCTCCGCGCGGAAACCATCCTCTGGCGCGAAAAATGCGAGCTCTGCCACAAGGACCTCAACCGTTCCGGCGACCCCGCACCCAAATTCGAGCCCACCCTTCACACCGCCTCCATGGACGCCAGCCCCACCCCCGGCATGACCCGCATGGCCTCCCTCATCTCCGGCGAATCCCACCCCCAATCCACCCCCCTCCTCGTCACCGCCAGCATGCCCATGGCCGTCACCCTCCCCAACATCGAGCCCTCCTACCAGCCCACCCGCTGGTTCAAAGCCGCCATCTTCTCCCACCCCGCGCACCAGGCCGTCCAGTGCGCCGAATGCCACACCAAGGCCCTCTCCTCCAACTCCGGCTCAGACGTCCTCATGCCCTCCATCGCCACCTGCCGCCGCTGCCATGACGGCATGTCCAGCCCCCAGGGCCCGCCGGTCAAGGCTGGCCACGCCGAATCCGGCTGCTTCCTCTGCCACGTCTACCACGGCCCTGAACCCTCAGACCTCGCCGCCTCCCACACCCTCCCCCAGCTCCTTGGCCATTAGCCCTTAGCCTTGTCCTCACCCCCCCGTTACTTCCGCCCAGAGCTCGACGCCCTCCGCTTCTTTGCCTTCCTCTGCGTCTTCTTTTACCACCGCATGGACTACGTCCCCCTGGACCGCGTCCGCAACCCCATCCTCTACCCCACCGGTATCATCGGAGCCTTCGGCGTCCCCGTCTTCTTCCTCCTCAGTGCCTTCCTCATCACGGAACTCCTCTTCCGCGAACGCGACCGCACTGGTCACATTCACATCCGCTCCTTTTACATCCGCCGCATCCTCCGCATCTGGCCGCTTTACTTCCTCGCTTTCTTCGGCCTCGCCCTCCTTAATCACTTCACCCCAGACGTCGGCACCGGCTCCCTCAAGGCCTGGGCGTACTTCACCCTCTTCGCTGGCAACTGGTACATCACCCTCCACGGCTGGATCGCCGGCTCCGTAGACCCCCTCTGGTCCATCTCCGTCGAGGAGCAGTTCTACCTCGCCATCCCCATCCTCGCCGCCTTCGGAGGCCGCCGCGCCGTAGCCATCGTCTCCACCCTCCTCCTGCTCGGCTCCTCCCTCACCGTGCTCCTCTACGCCCTCCACCACGCCCCGGAGGACGCCGGCGAATGGACCAACAGCTTCACCCACTTCCAGTTCTTCGCCGCCGGCACCCTTCTCTCACTCGCCCTCCGAGGCCGCCTCCCCACCCTCGCCATCCCCCTCCGCCTCCTCGGCTTCGCCTTGGGTTTCGCCTCCTGGTTTACCGCATACCTCCACTTCCGCGTCGAATCCTGGAACCCCCAACCCACTCCCACCAACGCCGTCCTGGGCTGGGCGCTCGTCCTCCTCGGTGCCATCCTCTTCTTCCTCTCCACCCTCGGCACCCCGTCGCGCTATATCCCCGCGTGGTTCGCCTACTGCGGCCGCATCTCGTACGGCCTCTACCTCGTCCACTCCCTCACCTTCACCCTCCTCTACGAAAAACTCCTTCGCCCCTTCTTCCGCCACCACCCCACCCTCCACGTCTCCCCCTTCCTCCTCCGCGACGTCGGCACCCTCCTCGTCCTCACCCTCAGCCTCCTCGCCGCCCACCTCTCCTACACCTGCTTCGAGTCCTACTTCCTCCGCCTCAAACACCGTTTCACCATCATCCCCGCCCGCGACTAACCCCGCTCACCCCTAGACGTTGTTTTGCCAGGCAGCGCGCGGGCCTGCTGCTGCTCCCGCACCGATCCAACCGGCACGGGTCGCCCCACCACCCCATCAGCCAACCCGCAACCAGTCAAACCAAGCCCGCGGATCATCTCCGGGAGCCCGCTTATCGTCTCCAGAAAAATCGTCCCGGCAATCGGCTTCACCAGCTTCAGCTTCACCGCATACCCACCCACGATCACCACCGGACGCGGCAGCGAAAGCTGTTCTACCCGCTGCCCAACGGAGTACACATACGCCTTCTGCCGGTCCAGCGCCAGCGAGATCAGAATCGCCTTCGCCCCCTCATCCACTGCGCACTGCACCAGCGCCTCAGGCGCAAGTGCAGGATGAAACTCCCGCGTCGCAATCCCCTTCGATTGCAGCCATAGCGCAAGAATCCGAATCCCCAGTGTGTGATGATTTCCCTTCGCATTCAGCAGGAACACCAGCGTGGGCAAAACGGCGGGCACAGGCAGCCGCGCTCTCACCTCAATCCGAACCAGAGCGAACACGCGCTCACAAAACCGCGTGAACCGGTGCTCCTCCGCCACCGTAATCTGCCCACTCTCCCACTCAGACCCAATCAGGTACAGCAGCGGCGTCACCAGACCCACCAGTATGTCCACCGGCCTCACCCCGCCATCCAGCGCCATTTTGACAATGCCGGACGCCGCCGCCAGATCGCCCCTCTTGCCCGCATCATGCAGCTGCCCCTGCAACTCACGCAGCCGATGCGAGTTCGCAATCTCCATATCGAGCCGGTCGGTCCCCTTCGCAAGACACGCAACGCACACCCCATGCGTCGTCGTAAACCGATCCAGCGGAGGAACCTCGCCCTGAAACTCCTGGCAGTAAGCGCACCACCTCAGCACGGAAACGCAGCCGCGTGGCACAACCAGAGCGCGTAGCATCGAGAACAGTTATGCCCGTTCAAACAGGATCACCTTGCCGCAGTCTCTCATGCGCACGTATCCCCGTCTGTACGATTTGCGACCAGCCGCGCAGACGAAGGCGTATTGGCCTGAGAAGTCCAGCAAGTCCCTGCAGCTCAACCAGTTACAACTTTTTCTCTCAAAAGCCCCGCAAATCCCATTGTCAAGCCCCCGCACCTTCCAAGTTCGGGCAACCGAAACATTTTAGGCGACTTACCGGCCAAAAAAAGTTGGCGTAACTACCCTGCCCAGTCCCATACAATAGAAGCAGGCCCACATCTCAGGACGACCCACCGTCGTGACGAAACGCCGCCAACCAACTTCCCCCTGACTACTCAAACGAGAGGCCCACACCTAACTCTTCTCGTTCGAAGACTTTACACACAACACGGCGTGGGGGGGAGGGTACAAATCCCCTCACCCTGAACCCTTAACCCTGAACCCTTGTATCCTCTCCTCATGCCGAAACCCATCATCCTCACCATCCTCGACGGCTGGGGCTACCGCGCCGAAACCCACGGAAACGCCATCGCTCAGGCCCGCAAGCCCACCTACGACATGCTCCTGCGCGAGTACCCTAACACCCTCCTCCGCGCCTCCGAGCAATTCGTCGGCCTCCCCGGCGGACAAATGGGCAACTCCGAGGTCGGCCACCTCAACCTCGGTGCCGGCCGCATCGTCCGCATGGACATGACCCGCATCGATACCGCCATCCTGGACGGCAGCCTCTACAAGGACCCCACCCTCCTCCGGGCCTGTGAACTAGCCCTGCAAAAAGGCCGCAGCCTCCACCTCATCGGCCTCGTCTCAGACGGCGGCGTCCACTCCCACCAGCGCCACCTCTACGCCCTGCTAAAACTCGCGAAGCAGCAGGGAATCACCTCCGTCTTCGTCCACGCCTTCATGGACGGCCGCGACACCATGCCCACCAGCGGCCTCGGCTACCTCGAAGCCCTCATGCACCAGTTCCAGGAGATCGGCGTCGGCCAACTAGCCTCGGTCTCCGGCCGCTACTACGCCATGGACCGCGACCTCCGCTGGGAGAAGTCCCGCCAGGCCTTCGACGCCATGGTCACCGGCACCCCAGAGGGCGGCCTCCACCCCGACCCCCTCACCCGCATCCGCGAGCTCTACTCCAACGACCTCAACGACGAGTTCATCCCCCCCTTCACCGTAGACCCCAAAGGCCTCATCCGCGACGAAGACGTCATCATCAACTTCAACTACCGCGCCGACCGCGCCCGCCAGATCACCCGCGTCCTCACCCGCACCTCCGGCCTCAATCAGTCCATGGGCCGAGACCTCCCCGGCGCCGCCGAACTCGACGCCGCCATCCCTCCGCAGTCTCTCCCCAGCAAACTCCATTACGTCTGCATGACCCAGTACGACAAGGCCTACAAGCTCCCCATCGTCATCCCCGCCGAGTCCATGGACAACCTCCTCGCCAACGTCATGGGCCTCGCCCAGCTCCGCAACCTCCGCGTCGCCGAGACCGAAAAGTACGCCCACGTCACCTACTTCTTCAACGGCGGCATCGAAAAGCCCTTCCCCGGAGAAGACCGCCAACTCGTTGCCTCGCAGAAGGTCGCCACCTACGACCTCGCCCCCGAAATGTCCGCCCCCGGCATCGCCGACACCGTCATCAAGGCCCTCACCGACACCGCCTTCGACGTCATCATCGTCAACTTCGCCAACGCAGACATGGTCGGCCACTCCGGCAAGATGCAGCCCACCATCAAGGCCGTCGAGACCGTCGACACCCAGCTCGGCCGCATCTATCAGGCCATCAAGCAGCACGGCGGCTCCTGGCTCATCACCGCAGACCACGGCAACGCGGAACTCCTCATCGACCCCGCCACCGGCGGCCCCCACACTGCCCACACCACCAACCCCGTCCCCTTTATCCTCGTCTCGGACGAAAAAAACATTGCTCTCCGCGCAGGCGGCAGCCTCCGCGATCTCAGCCCCACGCTCCTCAGCCTGTTACAAATCCCCCAACCCGACCAGATGACCGGCGGCAACCTCCGCATGCCCGCCAGCTCTTAGCCCCTACTGGGGCGTGGCCGCATGTTCCTGCCGCCACGCCTCCAAGGACCCATACCCCTTCAACCGCACCCGTTGCCGCCGCATCGCCATCCGCATCGTCTCCGGCGCCCGCTTCTCCTCCGCCTCGTCCACATGCGTCAACGCCCCGCGCAGCACCCCCGCCACAAGCCTCCCCTCAAACCCATACACATCCTTGGAAGCCACCTGCTTTCCACCCCCCACATAGTCACTCCCCACGGAAAGCCTGGCCCTGAACCGCACCCTCCCCCCAACATAACTCCCCTCCTCAATCACCCCCTCCGGCACATCCCCCACCAACCCCGCACAAGCCCGGAACACCCCCACCACCACCCCCTCACTCCTCCACAAATCCACCGCATACCCATTGCAATGCTCCGCATCCTGCTTCATCGCCGCGAACTCCCCCAGCGGCCGCACCGCCTGCCCCGTCCCCCCGGCCCAGGCGCAAACCATCATCAACACCGCAACCCACTGAGCCACTCGCATCGCATCTCTCTCTCGCCAGCCATGGTACATTGATCAAACTCAAACGCTTGCCCGGGCCCTCATCGCCAATCGAATGGAGACCACCCTATGCCACTGAGCGGCTCATCGTGGATAGCCCAATTTCCCACCAGTAACCAAGTCGCTGATCTTGAACCCACCTTCCGGGCCAGGGTCACCGCCTTCCTGGACGCCCTCCAGGACGCCGGCGCTCACGTTCAGATCAACGCCACCTTGCGTCCGCCGCAACGCGCGTATCTCATGCACCACTGCTGGAGTATCGCTCGCGGCCTCACCCCTCCCGCAAGCGTCCCGCCGTTCGCTCCGGTCGCACCGGACGGAACGTTGGTGGACATCACCTGGCTCCATCCCGCCCCGGACGGAACGCCTGACCTCATCACCAGCAAAGCCGCCGCGCAGCAGATGGTCGCGGGCTACGCTATCTCCAACCTTCAGGTCGCGCCCGCGCTCCTATCCCGTCACATGACCGGACAGGCCATTGACATGAACATCAGCTGGGCAGGCTCACTCACCATCGCGGACGCAACCGGCAGACGCATCACCATCACCTCCGCTCCCCGTGATGGAACCAACTCCGACCTCATCGCCGTCGGCAAAACCTACGGTGTCATCCACCTGCTCAATGTCAACGCGGACAAACCCCACTGGTCCACAGACGGTCACTAAAACGCTGTACTGGGCGGCGACTAGAACTCCCGTCGCCCTTCCATCGCTCGCATCATCGTCACCTCATCCGCATACTCAATGTCGCTCCCCGCCGGCACCCCTGTCGCGATCCGCGTCACCCTCATCCCCGCATTCACTTTGTGCATCTCCCCACTCAGATACACGCTGGTCGCCTCCCCCTCCGTCGTCGGTGAAAGCGCCAGGATCACCTCATCCACCTCACCCAGCCGCGTCAGCAGGTTCCTGATCCGCAATTGCTCCGGCCCCACCCCGCCAATCGGCGAAAGCGTCCCATGCAGCACGTGATACACGCCGTTGTAGCTGCGCGTCTTCTCCACCGTCGCAATGTTGGTCGGCTCTTCAATCACACACACCAGCCGCTGATTCCGCGTCGCGCTCGTGCAATAGCTGCACGGATCCACATCCGTAATGTTGTTGCACACGCTGCACAGCCGCAGATGCTTCTTGATCTCCTTGATCGCCGCCGCCAGCGCATTCGCATCTTCCTCGGGCGACCGAAGCACATGAAACGCCAGCCGCTGCGCCGTCTTCGTCCCAATCCCCGGCAGCTTCCGCAGCTCCTCAATCAACCGCGTCATCGGCTCCGCAAACCGCGTCGTTGTCCCCAGACTCAAGCGCCCAGCCCCGGCAGCAGCCCACCCATCATTCCGCCCATGCTGGACTTCATCGCCTCATCCGCGCGCCGGCCTGCATCGTTGAACGCCGCCGTAATCAGGTCCTCCAGCATTTCCAGATCGTCTGCGGTCGAACCCATCGCCGTTGCCTGAATCTTCAGCCGCAGGACCTCCTTGCGTCCGTTCATTCGAACCGTCACCACCCCGCCGCCGCTCTGCCCCTCCACCACCGTCTCACTCAGCTTCTGCTCCATCTGCTCCTGCATCTTGGAGGCAGCCGCCATCATCTCGCCCATCTTGCTCATGTCGCCGAAATCCATCGCCCAACTCCTATTCCGATAAGTCAATCACCGTCTGTATCTCAGCGCCGAACAGCTTCTGCGCCTCCTGCACCATCGGATGCTCCATCGCCTTGGCCTGCGCCGAACCCGCCCGCGCCACCCTCGCCTTCTTCTCCGCCGCAGGCTTGGCTGCTCCCGGCAGCATCACCATCTTCACCGCACCCGCCAGCTCACGCACCTTCGCGCGAGCAATCTTCTCTGCATCCGGATTGATCACCACCGGCAGCATCGTCTTGCTCAACTCCGTCTGAACCCGCACCTCACCACCCGCCAGCGTCCACGTCGCATCCCCCATCGCGTCCGCCGCCGACCCCTGTCCCGCACCGGCCAATGCCTCCACCACCGCCCGTTGCATCGCCGCCGTATCGCTCTCCGCCGTCTCCGCAAACACAGGGGAGGGAAGCGCGACCTCCGCCTTCTTCTCTGCCGACGTAGCTTCCACACTCGGCAGCACCACGGCCACCGGCTCGGGCACTGGCACCGCCGCGGGCACAGGGACCGGCTCAGCCACGGCCACCGGCGCACTCTCCACCTTCGGCGGCTCAACCGGAGCAACAACCGGAGCCTCCGTCACCTTCGGCGCAGCCGAAGCCACCGGCACCGGACTCGCAACCGGAGCAGCCGGCGCTACCGCAGCCTGCCCACCTGCAATCCCGTCATAGCGCCGCGCCTGCGTGCTCTTCTCAAACGGCGAAAACACCGCCTTCGCCTCCACCACCCGAGCCGCAGCAACCGGAGCCGCAGCCACACTCCGCACCGGGGCAGCCGCCGGGGTCTTAGCCCTCATCCCCGCCCCGCTCAACGAGCTCAGCACCTCTTCCACCGGCAGCAGCCGCTTCAGGTGCACCAGCTTCAGCAGCCCCAACTCAAAGTGAAACCGCTGCTCCTGCCTGTACCCCAGCTCATCGAACGTCCGCAGCATCACCTGTAAAAAGCGCGTCAGCTCCTCCTCGGTAAACAGCGCCGCCGTCCTTGCCGCGCGCCTCTGCTCATCCGGCGAAATCTGCAGCAGCTCACTCCCCACACCCTCGCTCGTATTCTCCGGAGTCATCCCGGCGATCTTCGCAATCACGCAGCTCCGCAGGTACCGCACCGCCTGCCGAGCCAACTGTGCGGGGCTATTCCCAGCGTCCAGCAGCTCGTTTGCAATCGTCATCACCTCGGCCGACCGGTTCGCATCCACCGCCTGCATCACCCGCTCGAACACCGCATTCGGCACGGTCCCCATCAACTCGAGAATCTGCCCCGCATCCAGCCTCGCCCTGCCGTCCAGCACCGGCGCACTCGCAATCGCCTGGTCCATGATGCTCAACGCATCGCGCATGGACCCATCGCCCGCCTCCGCCAGCAGGCTGAGCGCACCCTCATCCGCGTCTACGCCCTCATGCTCGGCAATCCCACGCAGCTCACTCAGGATATCCACCAGCTTCACCGCATGAAAGCTGAAGTGCTGGCACCGGCTCCGCACCGTCTGCGGAATATCCTCCGGCTGCGTCGTCGCCATCATAAAAACGATGTGATCCGGCGGCTCCTCCAGCGTCTTCAGCAGCGCGTTGAACGCCGCATCCGTGATCTGGTGCGCCTCGTCCAGAATGTAGATCTTGTACTTATCCCGCGCCGGCCGGTACCGCGCCGCATCCCGCAGCTCGCGAATCTCATCGATGCCGCGATTCGTCGCCGCATCAATCTCGATCACATCCACCGCATTGCCCGCGCGAATCTCCGTGCAGCTCTCGCACACCAGGCAGGGCTCCGCCGTCGGCCGGACCTCGCTCCCAATCGCATTCCTGCAGTTCAGCGCACACGCCAGTATGCGCGCAATCGTCGTCTTCCCAATGCCCCTGTGCCCGCTGAAGATGTATCCATGCGCGATCCTGTTCTGCGTCAACGCATTCATCAGCGTGACCGTCACATGGTCCTGCCCCGCAACATCCGCGAACCGCTGTGGCCGATACTTCCTGGCCAATACCTGATAACCCATAAGCTCTCTCACCCATTCTACCGCCGCAGCCTGAGGAACCTCACAAGCCGCGGCAGCAGAACAGAGAGCCTGCCCTAACCCTTACCGGGCCGGATAAAACCGCGCAAACGTATCCCGCGGAAGTCCATCCCGCCGCGCCCGCCGCACCGTTGCATCCGCCTCGCCGCGCGTCATGATGCCTCCCAGCGTAATCAGGTAAGGTCCATGCGCCCCCGCCGCAAACACCTTCGGCGTCAACCCCGGATGCGCCTTGTGGATCGCCCCTGCCCGCGCCCACGCCTGGTCCTCATGGCTGAACGTGTAGCAGATCACCCGGAACCCTGCCTCGCCCTTCGCGGCAGCCGCAACCGGCTCCCGCTTCGCAGTCTCCACCGCAGCAGAGGGCGCCTTCACCCGCGAAGGTCCAGCCGCAGTCACCCCGCTCGGCCCCGCCGGAGCGTCGTCAATCGTCTGAATCCGATCCGCCGCCGGTTCCTTGATCGGAGCCAGCGCCTTCGCAGCAGGCTTGCTGGAAGGCAACACCAGCCAGACCAGCAGTGCCAGAATCACCACCCCGGCCCCGCCATACAGCCACTTCCGGTCCATCGTCTCAAACCGCGCCTTTGCCGAAGCCCAGCCCTCCGTAGCCCACGCCGGCACCGCCCAACCCGCACCACGGTCCTCACTCTCTTCCTCGTTCACGCGCCGAACCCGCAGCGTAGGCCCTTGCTCGGAGAAGGGAAGCGTCACCTGCACCGGCGCAGCCTCCACCCGCACCGGCTCCGCGCTTGCCACAAACGCCGCCCGCGCAGGCTTCCCGCCCTCCCTCGTGCTGTCCATCGTCACCGTGGGCGCCGTCCCCGCACTCACCACGCTCTCCGGAACCAGCGGCTTGGACACCGGCGGCGTAAGCGCGTTCTGAATCTCCGCCAGCCCCCAGCTTCCATTCATCGCGTTGGGCACAATCTTGTCGAACGGCGCACCCAGCCGCGTCGCCGGTGTCAGCCGCTTTTCAAGCGTCAGGCACCGAAGCAGCAACGTCGCCAGGTCCTGCACATCCTTCTGCTTGAACTCCTCCACCATCGCCGCGGTGACAAACTCCCCATCCACCACGCACTCGCGCACACAGTCACTCCGCAGCTTGATGATCTCGCCGGAGGCCAGCACATTCGCCGGCTCAATATGCTCGTGGATCAAGCCCTGCCCATGCAGCGCCGTCAGCGCCGCCGCCAGGCTCACCGCAATCTCCTTCGTCTCCGCCACCGTCAGCGGCCGCTCCGCCAGAATCTCGCTCAAACTCGCGTCCGTCGGCTCCATCAGCGCATACGTCAACGGCACCCCGTCGAACGTCGTCTGCCCATACCGCTTGATCGCCACCAGGTTCTCCTGGTGCACCTCAGAGACCTGCCGCCACCGCTCCAGCATCTCCGTCTCGTCGTTCAACGTCTCCGTCAGACGAATCACCTGCGGCGCGCCGCTAGCATCCCCTGTCACAAAGAACGCGCTGCGGCCCTCAGGCCGCAGCAGTCTCTCCAGCGGATAAGCCTCCGCAATCGTCTTGCCTTCATAGTCATTCCAAAGATGCATAGCACGTCCAATCCGGTCCGTAGGACCCGGGTCATCGTTCAAGGGAGAGGGCCAAAAAGAGCCGCAGCAGATCCATTCCAAGCAACGCCCTTCGGTCTCCGCCAGGCGACGCACACCCGTTGCGCCGGGGCCGATAACCCCAAAGCCAACATCGTAATCATGACCCGCCCACCGCCCCTTGTACACCCACACCCACCCAACAGAACCTCACCAGTTACCCTGCCGGTACTACAAGCCGACACTTCGCAGAGAAGTTATCGCTTTAGCTTTCGGCTGCGGCGCTGTGGAGCGAGCGGCACGAACTCATAGCTGCTCCCTTTGGCCCTCGCCAAAGCCTCACGGATAGCTGGCACATCCAGCCGTAAGATCGCCAGTCGCGTGGTATTGACAACAACCAGCGCAATACACCTTTTCTCATTGTTTTGCTGATACCAGATATTCTGGTCGCCCGTGAGCATGACCTTAAATCCAGCCTGTTCACCAGCGCGAAGCAGCTCGCCATTCTTCAGCTCATTCCAGAGCATCTCTTTTGCCGTAAAGACATCGAAATTCGATAGCAGCGGCTTGAGATGTTCAGAAATGTTGTGGTCCAGCAGAACCTTCAAGCACTCGCCTTCATATGCCTTGCTTCGGCAAACGCGATGATCTCCCTCACAGCATCAAGATCGCTTCCGTAGGCCTCGCTGATCTCTTCTGATGTCATCCCGTCTTCATAGTTCAAGAAGACTCCATCCGCATCCATCCGCGTCGCGCCCACAGTTGCCCGCCCACCCAGCTTCTCAGGATCGAACTGCACCGCAGAACATCCATGCCAGTCGAAAGCATCTTCTTGCCGTGGATGGGGAGGCACGACCTCCACGTCGCTGATCATTTCCACAAGCCACCTCTCCCCTAATTCTACGACTTAGGCGGTCGCCAGTAGAACTACTTCTTCTTCAACCCCGCCCGCCGCTCCATCTCCGCCTCAGAAAACATCGTCCCCCGGCAGTTCTTCGCCCCACAATAACAATCCTGCGTCGCGTCATCCGAGTCATACAGGTTGTACTCATACACCAGCTCCTCCCCTGCCGCGATATCCCTTAGCGCCACCACAAAAATCCGCTCGTCCTCCTCCTCCGTCTCGCAGTTCGGCGCACAGCAGTGGTTCATAAACATCGCCGTCCCAAACCCGTCGATCACCATCTCCCGGTCGCCATACCCGAACAGATACGTCACCACCCGGTCCGCATACCGCTCATCCGCCTCATCCTTGGTCATCCGCGGCCCCGTATACTCGCAGATCCGCCGCCCCTTCCTAATCGCCCTCGTCGTATAGCATCCCGCCGCATGAATCTCCGAAGACCTCACCACCAACCCTGGAATCATCCCCACACCCACCTTTATCCTCAAATTCAGCGTCAAACCCTGAAGCGCCGACGTATAACTCACAGGCCGCAAAGAAGCCCGCCCATGTCCCAGCAGACTACACCACTCCTCGCCCTCCTCGCCGCCGCCATCCTCTCCGCTTCGACCCTGCACGCCCAGGCCTACACGCCCCCGCCACCGCCCCTCACCACCGCCCCCTGCGTCCCCACCAGAAAAGACCCCTGCACCGCCCCCAACACCACCCCTCCACCCGCAAAGGTCGATAAATTCGCCTTCCCCGGCGACACCCCCGACACCCCCGACGCCCCACCACCCACCTCCGACCCCACCGCCAAGCCCGCCCCCAAACCCACCTCCTCAGACCCCTTCCCCTTCCCCACAGACGACTCCAAGCCCGCCCCCAGCTCCTCCAGTTCCTCCTCCAGCTCCTCAGCCACCCCCCCGGACGACCCCGCCGCCCCCCCGCTCAAAGACGAAGGCTCCTCCGGCAACACCCGCGCCGAGCGCCGCCGCAAGCTCGCCAAAGTGGAAGACCCCGACACCCGCGAGGCCAAGGACATCGAGGTCGCCCGCTTCTACCTCTCCACCGGAAACTTCGCCGGCGCCTACGCTCGCGCCAAGGACGCCATCCGCCTCTACCCCGACGACGCCGAAGCCCACTTCGCCCTCGCCGCCGCCGCCCAAAAGCTCAAGAAAAACGACGAAGCCCTCGCCGAGTACAACTCCTACCTCAAGCTCGACCCCGACGGCGACCACGTCAAAGTCGCCCAGCGAGCCCTCACCGAAATCCACTGAGCCCGCCGCCCCAGCTACACTGGCTCCGTCATGATCTCCCCCAACCTCACCCGCCTCACCTCCGCTCTCACCTCCATCGTCGAACCCCTGACTCTCCCCCAAACCCAGGCGCACCCGCCCGCCAGCCCCCCTCGCTGGTCCATTCAGCAAATCCTCGAGCACCTCCTCCTCACCTATAACCTCACCGCCCTCACCTTCGACTCCCGCATCGCCAAATCCACCCCCACCAAGGCCACCCCAACCCTTCCCCAGCGCCTCGGCCAGCTGGCCCTCCTCAACTTCGGTTACTTCCCCGCAGGCCGCAAAGCCCCACACCGCGTCTGCCCACCCAACACCCCCATCACCCCTTCCGACGGCCCCACCCTCGCCGCCCTCCTCACTGAAACCCTCACCCGCATGGACACCCTCATCGCCCACGCCGAAACCCTCTTCGGCCCCGACACGCAGGCCATCTCCCACCAGAACCTCGGCCCCCTCACCTCCCGCCAATGGACCCGCTTCCACCTCGTCCACGGCCTCCACCACCTCAAACAAATCCAGGCCATCCTCAAAGCCCATCCAGCCAACTAGCCCGCCTCCTCCAACTCCTCCTCAATCGGCAGGTACCGCCTCATATATCGCAGCGGCTCCTCCGCCAGAGCCATCTCTTTCAGGTGATACTTCCACGCATCCTGCCGCCCGCTCCGCCGCGTATACCCCTTCCGGCTCACCGTCCCAATCTTTCCATCCGCCATCTTCCGCTGAAACGTCGCCGTCGGCACCAGGAACGTAATCTTCTGCCCGGCCTTCCAGAAGCTCTGAGCAAACTCGTGGCTGAACAACAGCGCATAGTACCGACGCTCACACCCCAGCATCTCCACCGCCGTCTTTCCATCCACCCAGCTCAACCCCAGCGTCCGCACATACCACCGCCGGAACTCGAACCCATTTGCCCTCGCGTGTCCCACCAGCAACTGCAGCAGCTCAACCCGTGTCATCCAGCCCCGCTCCCATCGCCATCCGCAGACCCGCACAGCGTATCATGGCCCTGTAACGGCAGCCTTGCACCCTAACCCCGCAGCGCATCGCCACCATCCAACCCCGGACCCCAAACCTTGACCACACTCCGCTCCACCCTCCTCGCACTCGCCCTCTCCACCACAGCCGCAGCCCAGCAGCCCCTCCACACCGACCCCCTCAACCTCGACCCCGCCGTCCGCGACGCCTACACCCACTTCTATAACCTCGACTACGACGGCGCCCTCGCCCGCTTCGACCAGGTCCTAAAAGCCCACCCCCAGGACCCCATGGCCGCCGGCTACGTCCTCATGGTCACCATCTTCCGCGAGCTCTACCACCAGGACCTCCTCGACACCACCTACTACGCCCACGACTCCTTCCTCACCACCCAGCGCAAAGTCGAAATCCCCCCCGCCACCCGCCAGCGCATCGAATCCCTCCTCACCCAGGTCCAGGACGAAGTCGACCAGCGCCTCAAGGCCAACCCCAACGACCCCGACGCCAAAAACCTCTTCTTCGCCCGCGGATACGTCCGCGGCCTCCACGCCGCCTTCATCACCCTCGCCGACCACTCCTACTTCGCCGCCGCCCGCCAGGGCCTCGCCGCCCGCAACGACTCCGAAGCCGCCCTCAAGCTCGACAAGGACTACGCCGACGCCAACATGGCCATCGGCATCCAGCAGTTCGCCGTCGCCAGCCTCCCCCGCTTCGTCCGCATGATGGTCGGCATCGCCGGCGTCGGCGGCAACAAGCAGCATGGCCTGGACCTCCTCAAAATCTCCGCCGAACACGGCACCGCCACCTCCGTTGAATCCCGCACCACCCTCTCCCTCTTCCTCCGCCACGACGGCCGCTACCCCGAAGCCCTCGCCGTCCAGCACTCCCTCGCCGTCCAGTACCCGCACGACTACCTCTTCCGCCTCGAAGAAGCCAACCTCACCAAGGATAAGGGCGACGGCCCCGCCGCCATCGCCATCTACAAACAGGTCATCGCCGACGCCGCCCGCCCCGGCTACTTCGTCGACCCCCGCCTGCAGATGGCCTACTTCGGCCTAGCCGACACCGAACGCGGCCAGAACGACATCGCCTCCGCCGCCAAACACTACCTCCAATCCGCCGACCAGCCCGACAACTCCGACTGGCTCCGCAAACGCGCCCAACTCAACGCCGGCCAGATGCTCGACCTCCTCCACGACCGCCCCGCCGCCCTCATCCAATACCAGCGCGCCTCCGCCCCCGGCGGTGACCAATCCCAATCCGACCAGGCCCGCAAACTCCTAAAGACCCCCTACATCGGCAAGTAACCACCTCTCGCGCTACCCAAATAGCACGTCATCCTGAGCGCAAGCGAATGACCCCTGTATTTGCCGCTGCTCCTGCTTTTGCGGTTGTTCCTAACCCGCTCTTGTCTCTGCCTTTCCCGCTTTTCCGTTCATTCCCTGTTAAGCCTCGTCTTGCTCCTGTTCCTGCTTCTATCCGTCGTTTCCCTTGTCTCTATCCGCGTTCCTCCGCGGTCGTACTCGTTTTGCCTCTGATCGGTCCAATCCGCCTTCATCGGTGTTAAGGTTTCTCTTAGGACCCTGCACACTCTTGAACGGCCTTCTCATCCTCGATAAACCCGCCGGCCTTACCTCCCACGACGTCGTAGCCCTCGTCCGCCGAGCCACCGGCGAAAAGTCCATCGGCCATCTCGGCACCCTGGACCCCATGGCGACCGGCGTCCTCCCCTTGCTCCTCGGCCGTTTCACCCGCCTCGCCCAGTTCTTCGGCCAGGCAGAAAAGCAGTACACCGGCCACATCCGCTTCGGCTTTGCTACCGACACCTACGACGCCGAAGGCACCCCCCAAGCCGGCCCGCTCCCCTTCACCCACACCCTGGAAGAACTCCGCACGCTAGCCGCCCCCTTCCACGGCGAAATCGACCAACTCCCCCCCATCTTCTCCGCTAAAAAACTCAACGGCGTGCCGGCTCACAAGCTAGCCCGAGCCGGCCTCCCCGTCCCCGTCAAACCCGCCCGCATCCACATCCACAACTTCGAACTTCTATCGCTAGAAAACGACCTCGCCGAGTTCACCCTCACCGTCTCCGCCGGAGGCTACGTCCGTTCCGTCGCCCATGAGCTCGGCCAGCTCGCCGGCTGCGGAGCCCACCTCGCCACCCTCCGCCGCACCCGCGCTGGGGCCTTCACCCTCGCCCACGCCATCACCATCGACCAACTCAAGCAATCCACCTCGGAAGAGATCGCCACCCTCATCCCCCACCCCCGCACCCTGCTCCCGGAACTCCCCGCCGTGACCGTGGACGAGCACCTCGCCGGACGCCTCCGCAACGGCATGGCCGTCAACCTCCCCGACTTCTCGAACGCCCCCCTCATCAAAGTCTTCACCACCCCCACCGACCTCCTCGGCATCACCCGCCGCATAGCCGGCACCCTCATGCAACCCCACGTCATCCTTGGCTAGCCCCCCATCCGGCAGTGACCGCTGGTGAGCCTATCTCCACACGAATGAATACTTTGCAGCCACCACCCGTTAATTCCAGAGACTTTACAGTCATAAATCGTGCAAGTCCCCTCCTAACCCCAATGTTCTGAAGACTTTGCACGCATTGCTACCCCCCCCCACCCACGTCACCGCCGCAAAAGCGGCTCAACCAGCGGCAGCACATTCCTCGCGACAATCTCATTCCCCTTATCCGTCGCATGCGTCCGATCCGCCTGCATCATCCCATCCACCCCATACACATCCTTCAGCAGAAACGGCAGCACCGGCACGTTGTACTTCTTCGCCAGTTGCGGATAGTTCGCCGTAAATGTCGACACATAATCCGCCCCATAATCCGGCGGCAGCGTAATTCCCGCCAGCACCACCTTCGCCCCACCCTTCTGCAGCCCCTCGATCATCGCAGCCAGGTTCGCCTTGGTCGTCGCCGTCTTGAACCCCCGCAGCCCGTCGTTGCCGCCAAACTCCAGCACCACGATCGCGGGCTTCATCGCCACCACCCCAGCCAGCCGGTCCACACCATCCTTGGTCGTATTCCCGCTCACCCCTTCATTCACCACCCGATACCGGTACCCCGCCTTATCCAGCTCCTTCTGCAGAAAATCCGGATAGCTCGCGCCATCATCGGCTCCATACCCCGCCGTCAGGCTGTCTCCAAAACAAACAATCAGCGGCCGGTTGTCGATCTTTGCAGGCACCGCGTCCGCTGCGGAAGCTCCGGCGCTCGGAGCCTCCATCGTCTTCGCCGCGCCAGACGCCTCATCCATCTGCGAGGAAGCCCGAGACCCCGCATCCGCCTTACACCCACCCTGCCCAACAGCCAGACCCGCTAAAATCAAAAAGGGAAAAACCTTGCCCATACGTCAAAGATACCAAACCATCCGCTGCACCTCGGAGATCCATGCCGCTTACCCCTGAACTCCAGACCGATCTCCCAGCCACCGCATCAACCATCGCCCAGACCATCCAGGTCCGCGCCCTCCGCAAGTCCATCCGCAACGGCCCCCGCACCGTAGACATCCTCAAAGGCATCGACTTCGCCGTCCCCCACGGCCAGTTCGTCGCCATCATGGGCACCTCCGGCTCCGGCAAGTCCACCCTCCTCGGCCTCCTCGCCGGCCTCGACACCCCCACCTCCGGCGACGTCATCCTCGATAACACCCCCATCTCCTATCTCCCGGAAGACAAACTCGCCCAGGTCCGCGGCCGGACCATCGGTTTCGTCTTCCAGTCCTACCAGCTCATCCCAACGTTGACCGCTCTCGAAAACGTCCTCCTCCCCCACGAGCTCAACGCCGACGCCTCCAAATCCGACGGCCTCACCCGCGCACGCACCCTCCTCACCTCCGTCGGCCTCGGCGACCGTCTCGATCACTACCCCGTCCAGCTCTCCGGCGGCGAGCAGCAGCGCGTCGCCCTCGCCCGCGCCTTCGTCCTCCGCCCCCCCATCGTCCTCGCGGATGAGCCCACCGGCAACCTTGATACCGCCAACGGCGCCCACATCCTCGAACTCCTCCTCAACCTCAACAAGACCGAGGGCACCACCCTCGTCCTCGTCACCCACGACCCCGTCCTCGCCGCCTACGCCGACCGCGTCATCACCCTCCGCGACGGCCTCATCATCTCCGACACCATGAACTTGAATCCTGCAAGCCTTTAGAAAATAAAAAGTCACGAAGTGACCGCTCCGCGCGCAGCGGGCCCGTCCGGCGGGACAAATCCGGCACCAGAAAGGCACACCCATGAGCCCTCTCCCGCTGCCGCTCCTCCTCTTCTTCCTCTTCACGGTCCTCGCCGGCTTCATCCTCTTCGCCAAAGCCGCGTCCGACTCCCGCACCGCCCTCACCATCATCCTGGCCTGGATCGCCCTCCAATCCGCAATCGCCCTCCGCGGCTTCTACTTAGTCACCAACACCCTACCCCCACACCTCTTCCTCGCCATCCTTCCACCCCTCCTCGTCATCGCAGCCCTCTTCGCTATCCCCGCCGGCCGCCGCTTCCTGGACGCCATGAGCCTCAAGTGGCTCATCCTCCTTCACTCCATCCGCATCTTCGTCGAGATCAATCTCTACGCCCTCTTCCTTTACAAACAAGTCCCTCGCCTCATGACCTTTGAAGGCAACAACGTCGACATTCTCATCGGCCTCTCCGCCCCCATCATCTGGTGGGCGTACAGCAAGCGCCACCTCACCCGCCGCGGCCTCCTCCTCTGGAACACCCTCGCCCTCCTCAGCGTCCTCAACGCCTTGGTCCGCGCCATGCTCTCTGCTCCCTTCCGCTTCCAGCATCTCGCCTTCGACCAGCCCACCATCGCCATCCTGTACTTCCCGTTCGTCCTCCTCCCCGCCTTCCTCTTCCCCGCCGTCCTCCTCTGCCACCTCACCCTCTTCCGCCGCCTCTTCAGATCCAATTGACACCCATCGGCCCAGTTCCCATACTTCAAAGAGAGGTCGGCCGCCATGACCATCACGCTTGAGATCACACCCGAAACTCAGACCGAACTGTCTCGTCAGGCCGCCATCACTGGCCGCGCTCCGGAAATCTATGCCGCTTCCTTGCTCGAAGAGGTGCTCCAAGTCTGCCCCCCTCCCACCGTGGCCGGTGGGGCCCAAGAGCCCTTTGGCAAGCCTCTCATCGCGACCTTCGCAATGATCAGAGGCCTCGCCGATGATGTCGATTTCAGCCGCGATCACTCCCCCGATCGTGTAATCGACCTGTCGTGAGCAGCCCTTATCTCATTGACACCAACGTTGCGTCGGAATTCGCCAAGCCGCAACCCGAGCCTCGTGTCACCGCGTGGGTTGAGTCTCAGGAAGACCTTCATGTGAGTTATCACCATGGGTGAACTCCGCAAGGTTTTGCCCTCTTTCCTCCCAGCAAGCGACGACGGCAATTGGAGCAGTGGTTCGATCAATTTTTGCTGCCAATGTTCGCAGGCCGCATCTTGCCAATAACCCAGACCACTGTGGATCGCCGGGGCGTCCTCAGCGCCCATCGCAAGCTCAAAGGGACGCCGCTCGCCATGGCCGACGGCCTCATCGCCGTCACCGCCCTCGAACACAACCTCATCCTCGTCACCCGCAACACCAAGGACTTCGCCGACCTTGACGTCCCCCTCCTCAATCCCTGGGAAGTAACCTAGTCCCCGTCCCCTCTGCTAGCTTTAGATCAGAATGCCCAGCCTCTCCTATCGCACCGCCTCCCGCATCGCCGCCCGCGAGATGCGTTCCTCCCGTGGCAAGTTCTTCTTCGTCATCCTCTCCGTCGCCATCGGCGTCGCCGCGCTCACCGGCGTCCGCGGCTTCTCGAACTCTTTCCGCACCACCCTCCTCCTCCGCGCCCGTTCCATCCTCGCCGGCGACCTCTCCGCCCGCACCAACCAGCAGCCCACCTCCACCGAGTCCGCCGGCCTCGCCGCCATCACCGCCCAGGGCGTCCGCATGACCCCCGTCACCGAGCTCCTCTCCATGGCCTCCGCCCCCCGCACCATGGACCCCCTCCTCATCTCCCTCAAAGCCGTCGACCCCGCCCAATACCCCTTCTACGGCACCGTCGACCTCGAACCCGCCGGCCAGCTCTCGGCCGTCCTCACCCCCGACACCGTCGTCGTCGCAGACGACCTCCTCGTCCGCCTCCACCTAGCCGTCGGCGACCAGCTCAAAATCGGCAACAAGCTCTTCCGCATCGCCTCCGTCGTCACCAATGAGCCCGACCGCCTCTCCAGCTCCTTCGCCGCCGGCCCCCGCGTCCTCATCTCCCGCCAGGGCCTCGAGGACTCCGGCCTCCTCGCTCCCGGCAGCCACGCCGGCCAGCGTTACCTCTTCAAAATGCCCCTCCCCACCAACGGCGCCCCCGTCTCAGACTCCGCCGTCGCCGACCTCAAAACCCGCCTCATCAAGCTCCTCCCCGAGTCTCAGGTCACCGACTACCGCGAGACCAACCCCGCCCTCACCGCCGGTCTCGACCAGGCCACCAGCCTCCTCTCCCTCATGTCCCTCGTCGCCCTCGTCCTCGGAGCCGTCGGCGTCGCCATGGCCATGCGCGCTCACCTGGCTCAGCGCCTCGACACCATTGCCATCATGAAGTCTCTCGGCGCAAACTCCTCCCAAATCATCAAGATCTACCTCATCCAAACCCTCCTCCTTGGCTTCGCCGGCGGCGTCCTCGGAGTCCTCCTCGGCATCGGCGTCCAGCTCGCCTTCCCGTACCTCCTCGAATCCCTCATCAACGTCCGCCCAGACCTCCACCTCGACCTCCGCGCCATCCTCGCCGGCCTCGGCGCTGGCGTCCTCACCACCCTCCTCTTCACCCTCCCGCCGCTCCTCGATATCCGCGGCATCCGCCCCATCCTCATCCTCCGCCGCGCCGTCGACGAAGAAGACCTCCCGCTCGTCCAAAAACTCACTCGTCTCCTCCTCAAGAGCCGCAGTCAGATCGTCGCCTTCGTCCTCATCCTCGCCGGCCTCGCCTTCATCGCCTCCCGCGTCTCAGACTCCGCCTCCGTCGGCAAATGGTTCACCCTCGGCCTGGTCAGCGTCCTCATCGTTCTCCTCATCGCCAGCTTCGCCGTCCTTAAAGCCCTCAAGTTCTTCCTCTCCCGAACCCGCCTGCATCTCCCCTCCGTCCTCCGCCACGGCCTCGCCAATCTTTACCGCCCCGGCAACCCCTCCTCCGCCCTCCTTGCAGCCCTCGGCATGGGCGTCATGCAGATCATGATGGTCTTCCTCATGCAGCACGCCGTCGTCCGCCAGCTCCAAATCTCCTCCGCCCCCAACCTCCCCAACCTCTTCCTCATCGATATCGCCAACTCCGAAGTCGAGGGCATGCGCCAGCTCCTCACCTCAGCCCCCGGCGTCACCGCCCCACCCGAGCTCCTCCCCGTCGTCGCCTCCCGCATCCTCGCCATTGACGGCGTCCCCGCCAACGACATCAAAACCAAAAACTTCCCCAAGCACATGCTCCGCTCCATCCAGCTCACCTACTCCGAGCAGGTCCCCCCCGGAGCCAAACTTGCCAAAGGAGCCTGGTGGACCCCCGCCCAATCCGCCTCCGCAGCCCAGCACCCCTTAGTCGCCGTAGCCGACTTCCAGGCCACGCGCCTCGGCCTCAAACTCGGCTCCACCATCACCTTCGCCGCGCAGGACAAGCAGTTCCAGGCCACCGTCGCCGCCTTCACTCACGCCGACGGACAGCACGCCTACTCCCGCGCCGAGTTCATCCTCCCCCCCAAATCCCTCGCCGGCCTCCCCACCATCTGGTACGGCGGCGTCCACGTCGACCCCGCCCACGTCTCCTCTCTCCAGCGCGCCCTCTATTCCAAATTCCCCACCGTCACCGTTATCAACGTCGCCCAGGCGCTTGAAACCATCCGCGGCGTCGTCATCCAGATCATCTACGTCGTCCAGTTCCTCGCCGCCTTCAGCATCTTCGCCGGCATCGTCATCCTCGCCAGCTCTATCGCCGGCACCCGTTACCGCCGCATCCGGGAGGTCGTCGTCCTCAAAACCCTCGGAGCCACCCGCGCTCGCATCGCCGGCATCTTCTCCATCGAGTTTGCCGTCCTCGGCCTCGTCGCCGGCCTCGTCGGCATCGTCTTCGCCAACGTCGTCGTCCACGGCCTGCTCCGCGTCCTCACCGTCCCCAATCAGATCGAGTGGACCTGGAGTCTCGGCGGCCTGCTCATCACCGCCGCTCTGACGGTCGCCACCGGCTGGATTGCCAGCCATCGCATCCTGGGCCAAAAGCCCCTGGAAGTCCTTCGCGAAGAATAGGCCAATTCTTAACCCGACCAACGGTCGGACCTAAGCCTTCACCTCACCCCGACCAGATCACACGGTACGAAGTACCCGCCCCACGCGCAGTGGGCCCGTCCGGCAGGACAAGCCTTGCTCGCCTAATCCAGAGCCGAAAACAACTCCGCGAGATCCACGTAAATCGGCGTCTCCGCCACGGTCAGCCGGCCACTCTCCACCAGCTTCAACCCATCCCGCGTATACGTATAAGCCACCCGCTCCAGCGGATCGAACACCCACACATGCTCCACGCCCATTGCCAGGAAGTCGTTCAGCCGCACCAACACTCGAGGCATCCGGTCCTCCGATGACAAAATCTCAATCGCAATCAGCGGCGGTGTCACCCGCACCTTCTCCCGCAGTGCCTCATCCTCCCACACTACGGATACATCCGGAATCCGTACCCTCTTCCCACTCACACGGGTACGATGTTCGCTGACGACCCGAACCTTCCATTCCCCCCGGTGAGAGCGGAACCAGAAGCCAAACTCCATCTGCAATAACCCGTGCTCAAACTCACCCACGTTCCGCTCCTCAATATGGTCGTCCACAAAGTCGCAATCGGGCTGATAGCTCGTGTGCAGATACTCTTCCATCGTCAGCAGATCGGGAACGGTCTGGATCGCAGCAGCCATCGTTCAGGTCCCTCCACAGCCATTATGCATCCACCCATTTTGCTGTAAGCGAAAAAAAAGAGAAAATACCCTTAGTCACACGAGGCCGTCTCAATGTGGTCCGAAGAAGAACTCCGCGATGTCCCCAACCCCATTCCCCAGCCACGTCCCCGCTCCTTCGCCTCCCCACTCCGCCACGCCCTCACCACCCGCAACCTCCTCCGCGCCCGCACCCACCCCCACGAGCTCACCCGTTCCTCCATCATTTACTCCCCCCAGCCCACCACCCACGGCAACTTCATCGACGCCAGCTACCGCCGCATCCTCGCCAACCCAACCTGGCGAGCGCGCCTGAAAAAAGCCCACACCTCCAAGCGCCAGGCCCTCCTCACCACCAACCGCAGCACCCCTTGGTGCGAACTCGACGCCGCCACCAGCTCAGACGCCCTCCTCATGAATATCTTTTGCTTCCCCCGCGTCCTCGCCCAAGCCCCACTCCCCGCCCTCCTCGGCGTCAATCGCGCAGTCGACCCTGTCTTCGGCTTCCGCCCACGCATCCCGCTCCTCCGTAACCGCTCTGGCCGGGAATGGACGGACACCACCGAAATCGACCTCAAACTCGGTCCTCTCCTCATCGAAGCCAAACTCACCGAATCCAACTTTCAATCCGCCCCCCTCCGCAAGCTCGAACGCTACCGCGACTTCGACGCGGTCTTCGACCGCACCGCCTTCCACCTCACCCCGGAGATTCCGGGCTACCAACTCATCCGCGGCGTCCTTGCCGCCCACGCCCTCTCCGCCAGCTTCTGCGTCCTCTGCGATGCCCGCCGCCCAGACCTCATCGACCAGTGGTATACCGTCCTCCGCGCCGTCCGCAGTTACGATCTCCAGTCCCGCCTCCGCCTCCTCACCTGGCAGGAACTCGCCCCCACCCTCCCCCGCCCACTCGCCACCTTCATCGCGGAAAAGTACGGAATCTTGCCTGCGTAGGAGCCGTCATTCTGGCCAAGCCAGAACCTCCGTATCTGCTTTGTCTTGCCGTTGTTCGTTCTGCGCCATTCGCTAACTTGCTCTAAAATCGAGCCAGCTTCTTCATGACCCTCTTCACCCCCAACCCGAGCGACCGCCGCCCCAGCCCCTGGGCCACCGCGTCCCTCCTCGCCCACGCCGCCTTTCTCGCCGCAATCCTCTTCCACCACCCCATCTCAGTCTCCCCTATGAAGCTCCCCGGCGACGACCATGGCCACCGCCTCACCCTCACCTACGTTCCCGGCCGCGCCGCCCCGCAAGCTTCCATCGCGACACCCCTGCCTCCGCGTCCCACCCCCGCGACCATCAGCCCCATCCACACCGCCAAAGCCGCTCCGCTGGCCGCCACCTCCACCTCGCCCGGCTCCTCCAACTCCACCGCAGCGCAGGGAACCGATGCCCTCGGCAACGGCAACGTCACCGTAGCCCTCGCCACCTTCTTCCCTCGCCCCGCACCCAACTTATCCGATCTCCCCGCCCACACCCGCGGCGACGTCGTCGTCGACATCATCATCGACGCCACCGGCAAAATCACCGACACCAAGGTCGCTCAAAGCCTCGGCGCCACCGTCGACCAGACCGTCCTCGCCACCATTCAGACCTGGACCTTCAAGCCCGCCACCCGCGACGGAGTCCCCGTCGCCAGCGAGCAGGAACTCCTCTTCCACTACGAGCGCGGCTAGCCGTTCGGGTTACCAGTGAGTAACTTTCCCAGGTTACCGCGCAGGTAACAAAAGTCGATACAAGCCTAAGTCATCTGTTTTGAATATTTTGCACACAATCACCCGGGGGGAGGGCCGGCCTAAGCCAGCTCCACCCCTAACTTCTTCGCTTCAACGTCCAGCATCGTCAGCCGGAAACTCCGCACCTGCCCCGCCTTCACGTCCTTCTCATCTGCCACAACAAAAGCCGGAGCAGCCTTCGCCGGCGCAAGCGACGTCTTCCACTTCGCCCCCAGCAGCGCCCCAAGCTGTGACAGATCCACCGGCCCGCCGCTCGTTGGAGGTATGGCTCCCGCCTCGGTTGGATCAGGCGCAGGCACCTTGCACGTCGTCACAATCCCCTCACCCAGCTCCACCCGAGCCGTATCGGACGCCGTATCGATCTCAATCACCCGCCCCGTCACCACATCTCCCACCTTGTGCTCGGCAATAAAGTCATCCAGCCCCGTAGGCACCAGCTGCTTGATCGAAAGCCGCACCTGCCGCTTCTCCCGGTCCAGCTCCAGCACCTGCGCCTTCACCACCTCGCCCACGCGCAGCACGTCAGACGGGTGATTCAGCCGCTTCTCCGCCGTAATCTCGGAGATATGCACCAGCCCCTCAATTCCCTCCGCCACCGTCACAAACGCCCCAAACTTCGTCATGCTGGACACCGGGCCTTCCACGGTCGAGCCCACATGCACCGTCTTCGCCAACTCCACCCACGGATCGCCCAGCGCCTGCTTCAGCCCCAGACTCATCCGCCGCTGCTCCATGTCGATCCCCAGGATTACCGCCTCCACCGCATCCCCCACCTTGACGATGTCCGACGGCTTCCGCACCTTCTTCCCCCACGCCATCTCGCTGATGTGGATCAGCCCCTCCACCCCCGGCGCCAGCTCCACAAACGCCCCAAAATCCATCTCGCGTGTGACGATGCCCCTGACCTTCTCACCCAGCTTGAACTGCTCCGGCACCTTATCCCACGGATGCGGCTGAAGCTGCTTCAGCCCAATCGCAATCCGCCGCTTGGCCGGGTCAGTCGCGTCGATCTTCAGGATCTTCGCCTCAATCGTGTCGCCTACGCTCAATACATCCGCCGGGTTCGCAATCCGGTGCCACGCCATGTCTGAGATATGCAGCAGCGCATCTGCCCCGCTCAGGTCCACAAACGCCCCATAGTCCGTCAGCGACCGGACCGTCCCACTCACCACATCGCCTTCGGCCAGCTCCGCAAACCGAGCATCCGCCCCCGCCCGTGCCTCTTCCTCCACCACGCTGCGCCGGTCCACAATCGCATCCGGCCGCCCGTTCTCGCCGCCTTCGAGATCAAGCTGCGTGATCCGCACCCGAATCTCCTGCCCCACCAGCTTCTCCATCTCCGCGGCATCACGCGTACCGGTGCGTGAAGAGGGCATAAACGCCCGCATCCCAATATCCACCGTCAGCCCGCCCTTGACCACGCCGGTCACCGTCCCCAGCACCGTGCCCTTGGCCTCAAACGCCTCTTCCAGCGACGTAAAGTCCTTCACCACAGCCGTCCGCTGCCGCGTCAACTCGTAGTAGCCGTCCAGGTCGCGGCCCTTCACGGTCACGCGAACCCGGTCACCCGGTTCCACGGCCTTCTCATCCTTGGCAAACGCCGTCAGCGGAAGAATCCCCTCGGTCTTGTATCCAATGTCGAGAAACACCGCGTCATTTGAGACCGCAACCACGGTCGCGTCAATCTGCTTGGACCCGCCCGTGCGGTCCACCGCAGTGGCTCTGGCCAGGTCATTCTCACGCAGCAGCGCGGCAAAGTCTTGCGTCTCAAGGGGCTCTTCGAGCTCGGCGGGGGAGGGGAGGGAAGTGTTGGGGGTATCCACCCCATCATTTTACCCGCCCACGCTTTTCCGCGTACAGCCGCAAAAAGGGCGGCCTCCCCAACCGGGAAAGCCGCCCTCCACCTGCCGCTTTTACTGTTTCTTCGGGTCCTCCTTGGCCGCGCCGTTCTTGGCCTGTCCATCGCTCATCAGCACAAAGGTGCGTCCGCCCGCGATGATCTTGTCGCCTGCTGGTCCCTCTGCAAACGGGTTGTCAAGATTCTCCGTATTCAACACGTACTTCCAGGGTCGCTTGCTGGGTGAAGTTGGCAACGTAAACTCCACACCCTCGTGGAAAGCGTTGATCACCATCAGGAACGAGTCGTCCTTCAACGGATTGCCGTCTTCATCGGAGGCCTGAAGCGTATTGCCGTTCAACATCAGAGCGAGCGACCGATTCCACGGCTCATTCCAGCTTTCTTCGCTGAACTCCTCACCATTCGTGCTGTACCAGGCGATATCGCGCTCCACCTGGTCCTTCTTGCCTTTAATCGGTCGGTCCTGGAAGAACTTACGCCGGTGCAGGTTCGGATGCTTCAAGCGCATCTCGATCAGGCACGCCGTAAACTCTTTCAGGCGCTTGCGCGGCGCGTCCAGGTCCCAGTCATACCAGGTCAGCTCGTTGTCCTGGCAATAGGCATTGTTGTTGCCCCTCTGCGACCGCCCCACCTCATCGCCGCCGGTCAGCATCGGCACGCCCTGCGACAACATCAGCGTTGCCAGGAAGTTCCTCGTCTGGCGCTCCCGCAGCAGGTTGATGCCCTCATCGTCGGTTGGCCCTTCGGAGCCCATGTTCCAGCTCTCATTATCGCTGGCGCCGTCGTTGCCGTCCTCGCCGTTAGCCTCGTTGTGCTTCTCGTTGTAGCTCACCAGGTCGCACAGCGTGAAGCCGTCATGCGCGGTAATGAAATTGATGCTCGCGTAAGGTTTGCGGCCGTCGTACTGGTACAGGTCGGACGATCCCGTCAGGCGATACGCGAAGTCCGAAAGCTGTCCTTCATCGCCCTTCCAAAACTTCCGCACGGTGTCGCGGTACTTACCATTCCACTCCGCCCAAAGCACAGGAAACTGCCCCACTTGGTAGCCGCCATCGCCCACGTCCCAGGGCTCAGCAATCAGCTTCACGTCAGCAAGCACCGGGTCCTGGTGGATGGTATCGAAGAACGCGGACAGCTTGGACACATCATGCAGTTCGCGCGCCAATGTAGCTGCCAGGTCGAACCGGAAGCCGTCCACGTGCATCTCCGTCACCCAGTACCGCAGCGAATCCATCAGCAGCTTCAACACCTGCGGGTTGTACACGTTGAAGGTGTTACCCGTGCCCGTGTAGTCCATATAAAACTGTGGCTTATCCGGCACGGTACGGTAATAGGTCGTGTTGCACACGCCCTTGAAGGAGAGCATAGGCCCCTTCTCGTTGCCTTCGCAGGTGTGGTTGTAAACCACGTCCAGAATGACCTCCAGCCCGGCCGCGTGCAGATCCTTCACCATCTGCTTGAACTCGTGGACCTGACCGCCCTTATCGCCGCTGGAGCTGTACCGCGACATCGGCGCAAAGTAGCCCAGCGTGTTGTAGCCCCAGTAGTTCACCAGCCCCTTGTCCAGCAGGTGGCCGTCGTCGATGAAGTGATGCACCGGCAGCAACTCCACCGCGGTCACATTCAGCTTCTTCAGGTAGTTGATGCTGGACGGATGGGCAAGACCCGCATACGTACCGCGCAGCTCTTCAGGCACCATCGGGTTGCGCTCGGAGTACCCCTTCACATGCACTTCATAGATCACCGAATCTGCCAGCGGCGTATCGGGCAGACAGTCATTGCCCCAGTCGAACTTATGCTCCACCACCACCGATTTTGGCACGCCCGCAGCCGAGTCCTGCGTGTCGATCTCCATATCATTACCGGAGGTGATGTTGTACGGAAAAATCGGTGCCTTCCAATCCACATCGCCGTGAATCGCTTCGGCATACGGGTCCACCAGCAGCTTCGCCTTGTTGAAGCGATGCCCCTTCTCCGGGGCCCACGGCCCGTCCACGCGATACCCATACAGCTGCCCCGGCTTCACGCCAAGGACTAGTCCGTGCCACACATAAGCCGTGCGCTCCTTCAGCGCGATGCACTCCGTCTGGTTGCCATCATCATCGAACAGGCACACCTCCACTCCCGTCGCACACTCGGAGTAAAGGGCAAAGTTGGTACCTTTGGAAGACGTTTTCGCGCCAAGCGGATACGGACGGCCAGGAAGAAGCTTCGACATGCACACTCACTAAAAGTTCAGGATTCCGCACAGTTACACAAACTGTAATGGTCCTTCCGATAGATGCCAGGAAAGCCCCCCACGGTGTCCGCCCCCGCGGAAGACTTTACTCCCCCCCGTCCCCAAGTGCCTCATACGCCGCAATCTCACGCAACGAAACCGCCCGCATATCCTCCCCCCGCTGCTCCGCCCTGTACCACCGCACCACCCAATCCAGCGTCTCGCCCAGCCTCAGCTTCGGCCTCCACCCCAGTTCCCCCCTCGCTCGGCTCGCATCCAGCTTCAGATACCCCGCCTCATGCACCCCCTCGTCATCGTCCAGCACCCACGAAGCCCCATCCCCCCACTCTCTCGCCATCCGCTCCGCAATCCAGCTCACCGGCCGAACATCATCCTCCGCCGGGCCGAAGTTATACGCCGTCGCATACCGGCCCGCATCGTCCCCCAGCAACCGCTCCGCCAGCGCGATATACCCCCCCAGCGGCTCCAGCACATGCTGCCACGGCCGGATCGCCCTCGGCCTCCGAATCTTCACCGCCTCCCCCGACGCAAACCCCCGCACCAAATCCGGAATCAGCCGGTCCTCCGACCAATCCCCCCCGCCAATCACATTTCCCGCCCGCGCCGTCGCAATCTTCGCCCCGCCCCCGGAAAAGTAAGACTGCCGAAACGCTGCCGCAACCACCTCCGCACATGCCTTCGAACTCGAATACGGGTCATACCCCCCCAGCGCATCCGTCTCGCGATACCCCCACTCCCACTCGCGATTCTCATAGCACTTATCCGTCGTCACGCATACCACCGCCCTCATCGCAGGCGTCCGCCTCACCGCGTCCAGCACCCGCGCCGTGCCCATCACATTCGTCTCATACGTCCCAATCGGGTCCGCATAAGACGCCCTCACCAGCGGCTGCGCGGCCAGGTGAAACACCACCTCCGGCGCAAACTCCCGCAGCGCACCTTCCAGCCGAGCCCCATCCTTCAGATCCCCCCTCACATCCTCCACCAGCTCTCCCACCCGAGCCACCCCAAACAGACTCGGCTCCGTCGCCGGATCCAGCGCATACCCCCGCACCTCCGCGCCCATCCGTGTCAGCCAAAGCGCCAGCCACCCACCCTTGAACCCCGTATGCCCGGTCAGAAACACCCGCCGCCCCGCCCACGCTCTCGCCCCAGCCGCCATCCTTGCAGCATAATCGAATCCAGCAGGAGCCATCATGCCCATCCCCTCACGCCTCCCCGCCGTCCTCCTCGCCGCCACCCTCCTCGCCGCCCCCGCCCTCGCTCAGCAGCCCACCTTTGAAGTCGCCACCATCAAGCAGATCGACCCCGATCACCCAGCCGCCGCCGGCCGCTTCCTCCGCATGGAAAACGATCACCACTTCGTCGCCCGCAACTTCCCCGTCAACCTCCTCATCGCAGCCGCATACGACCTCAACCCCAGAGCCATCTCCGGCGAGCCCCCCTGGGCAGACTCCGACAAGTTCGACATCGAAGCCCTCACTCCCGGCTCCACCCGCCCCACCCGCGACCAGCAGATGGCCATGCTCCGCGATCTCCTCGTCTCCCGCCTCCACCTCACCTTCCACCGCGCGCCGAAAGACTTTTCCATCTATCTCCTCACCGTCGCCAAAAACGGCCCCAAACCCCTGCTCAAGCCCACCGCAGCCGACTCCCCCACAGCCCCCTCCAACGTCGTCTGCACCGTTTACCCCGACCACATCCTCCTCCCCGCCCGCAACGTCACCCTCCATGACGTCACCCTCATGTTCCAGCGCGCCGTCTTCGATCGCCCCGTCGTCGACGCCACCAACCTCACCGCCCGGTACGACTTCGACCTCGCCTGGGCGCCGGATGACTCTCAGTTCGGCGGCCAGATCCCCGCCCCCGCCACCGCCCCCAACGATCCACCCCTCTTCGTCGCCCTTCAGGAACAACTAGGCCTCAAGCTGGAACCCACCCACGGCCCCATCAGCACCCTCGTCGTAGACCGCCTCGACCGCCCCACCGCAAACTGATCCGTTACCACGTCTTCCACGGAGCCTTTCCCGCCGCCCACATCTCCTCCAGCTGCGTCTTATCTCGCAGCGTATCCATCGCCTGCCAGAAGCCCCGGTGCAGATACGCATGAACCTCGTCGCGCGCCACCAGCGCCTCAATCGGCTCCCGCTCAAACATCTGCCCATCGTCCGTCACTGCGTCGATCGCCTCTGGCTCCAGCACAAAGAACCCCCCATTGATCCATCCGCCTTCATCCGGCGGCTTCTCCTGGAACGAGTAAATCTGCGTATTCTTGATCCCCAGCGCTCCAAACCGAGCCATCGGCTGCACGCTCGTCAGCGTCACCGCCTTGCCATGCTCCTTATGGAACAGGATCGCCGCCGGCACATCCACGTCCGCCAGCCCATCGCCATACGTCATGCAGAACGTCTCGCCCGGCTCCAAATACTTCCGCACCCGCCGCAGCCGCCCCCCCGTCCCCGTATCGTCCCCCGTATCCACCAGCGTAACCCGCCAGGGCTCTGCAATCGAGTTATGCACCGTCATCTGATTCGCGCTCATATCGAACGTCACATCCGAGGTATGCAGAAAGTAGTTCGCGAAGAACTCCTTGATCATGTACCCCTTGTACCCGCAGCAGATCACAAAATCGTTGATCCCATGCTGCGAATAGATCTTCAAGATGTGCCAAAGAATCGGCCGCCCGCCAATCTCCACCATTGGCTTGGGCCGCACGGTTGTCTCCTCGCTTAACCGAGTCCCCAACCCACCCGCAAGTATCACTGCTTTCATCCGATCATCATAAGTCGTACCGCACCTCCTCACCGAACCTATCAGCGTTATCTCAAGAATCCCATTCCGGGCAACGCCCGGACCAAGCGAAGCCCAATACAAGTCACGAAGTGACCGCCCCGCGCGCAGCGGGCCTTGTATCCTTATCTTCTGATGTCGACCGAAAAAGCCGCTGCCCTTCGCGAACAGATCCTAGCCCTCACCCGCCAGTACCACGCGGAGGCCTTCCCCCCGCGCGACTTCACCCCCGGCGCCTCCGGCGTCCCCGTCTCCGGCAAAGTCATTGACGCGGATGACATCGCCAACGTCGTAGACTCCGCCCTCGACGCCTGGTTCACCACCGGCCGCTGGGCCAAAGACTTCGAGCGCAAACTCGCCCGCTTCGTCGGTGTCCGCTCGGCCTCGCTCGTCAACTCCGGCTCCTCCGCCAACCTCGTCGCGCTCAGCGCGCTTTGCTCCCCGTCCCTCGGCGCGCGCCAGCTCAAGCCCGGAGATGAGATCATCACCGTCGCCGCCGGTTTCCCCACCACCGTCAATCCCATCCTCCAGAACCGCCTCGTCCCCGTCTTCCTGGACGTCACTCTCCCGTCCTATGAGATCGACGCCTCGCAGTTGGAGGCCGCCTACAGCCCCAGGGTCAAGGCCGTCATGATCGCCCACACCCTCGGTAACGTCTTCGATCTCGACGCCGTCACCGCCTTTTGCAAGCAGCACAACCTCTGGCTTGTGGAAGACTGCTGCGACGCCCTCGGCAGCACCTGGCGCGGCCAACACGTCGGCACCTTCGGCGATATCGCCACCATCTCCTTCTACCCCGCCCACCACATCACCACCGGCGAAGGCGGCGCCGTCCTGACCGACAAGCCTGCACTCAAGGTCCTCATCGAAAGCTGGCGCGACTGGGGCCGCGACTGCTGGTGCGAGCCCGGCGTCGACAACACCTGCGGCAAGCGCTTCGACTGGCAGCTCGGTACCCTCCCCTGCGGCTACGACCACAAGTACACCTACTCCCACGTCGGCTATAACCTCAAGGCGACCGATATGCAGGCCGCCCTCGGCGTCTCCCAGATCGCCAAACTGCCGGAGTTCATCGCCCGTCGCAAGCACAACTTCGCCTACCTCAAGGCCGCGCTCCAGCCCCTCTCAGACGTGCTCACCCTCCCCGAACCATCCTCTGAACACGCCGACCCAAGCTGGTTCGGCTTTCCCATCGCCGTCCGCCCGGAGGCCCCCTTCACCCGCGACCAGCTCACCCGCGCCTGCGACGCCGCCAAAATCGGCACCCGCCTCATGTTCGCCGGCAACCTCCTCCGCCAACCCGCCTACGCTGGCATCGAGCACCGCGTCGTCGGCGATCTCGCCAACACGGACTTCGTCATGAACCAGGTCTTCTGGCTCGGCGTCTACCCCGGCCTCACCGACCCCATGCTCGACTACATCGCCACCACCCTCAAATCCTTCGCCACCCAATCGAGGACCAAAATCCCTATCCTCAAGGATTGATCTGCTTGCTTTGGATCGGTCCAATCGGTGCAGATCGGTGTTAAGCCCTTTCTGCTAACCAGGAAAAAAGTGCGTGCGCTGGTGAGGATAAGTCCCATGTTCTGAAGACTTTGCAGCCACCGCCTATTGAAAACAGAGACTTTACCTCGCCAAAAGTCGAAGGTCCAGACCTAAAGTCCCTGTTTTGAAGACTTTGCACACAGGCGCGGGGGAGGGTGGGTACGCCTTACTCCCTCAGAAACTGCTCCGCCTGATCGAAATCGATCCCAAACGTAAACCGCTCGACGAGCATACAAAAGATGTGTTCCAGCGCCAGATGCGACTCCTGGATATTCATCGTCACATCCGACGGAACCACAATCGTGTAGTCGCAAACCGCCTTCATCGCCCCGCCGCCATTCCCCGTAAACCCGATCGTCGTCAGTCCCAGCTTCCTGGCCGTCTCCACCGCCAGCAGCACGTTGGCCGAGCTCCCGCTCGTCGAGATCCCCAGGAACACGTCGCCCTTCTGCCCCAGCGCCTCCACCTGCCGGCGGAACACATGGTCATACCCATAGTCGTTCCCCGCCGCCGTCAGAATGGACGTATCGGTCGTCAGCGCCACCGCCCGCAGAGCCGGCCGGTTGACGGTAAGCCGCACCACAAACTCCGCCACCAGGTGCTGCGCATCCGCCGCAGATCCCCCATTCCCCGCCACCAGCAGCTTCCCCCCATTCTGCAGGGAGGCGGCGGTCACCCGCCCAATCTCCAGCATCGTCTCATGAATTTCCGGGCTCGCCTGCACGGCCTGCAAAGTTGCAATCGACTGGGCAAGCTGCCGGCGAACAATGTCCTTCATCTCAGCAAGCTCCGGGAGAGATTTATTGGCGGAAGGAGAACTTCTTATGCGCAAAGTAGCTATAAATGGCTGTAAACACCGCCACCACGATAATCGCAAGCACGGGCGCCGGATGCAGGATGTGCAGCCGTGTAAACACCGGCGTCAGGAAGTGAAGTGGAAACAGCAGCCAGAACTTGGTGACGAACGGCAGAGCAATCAACTCCGGCAGCGTCCCCACACCATACACCGCAAAGCACCGCAGCCATTCTTTCAGGTAATTGCCTTTCGTCCGGAAGACGAAGTGTTTATAGCAGAGAAACGCCATCGTAATGGCAAGCGGCTTGGACGTGATGGACGCGAAGTCGGCCGTGAACAGGATCAGCTTCTGCGGCAGCACATGCGAGTAAAGTGCCACCAGCACGGTCGACAACACCAGCGCGAACGCCGTATTCCACACGCCGACCATCAGGAAACGGATCACCTCGCCCGCGGGTAGCGCCCGGCGAAGCGCGGCGAACGGACCATGAGCGGGTGTTATGGGCGTGGCGGCGGAACTCGTCAAGATCTCAGATTCCATAACTTGTTAAGGTTATTCTACGCGGCTCCGCCCAAGCCAGAACGACGATCACTTGTCCTCATCCGAGCCGAAGTTTATGCGCTCCAACTCCGTCACATAGGGACGCTTCTGCACCTGCGTAAAGATCGCCCCCACATACTCCCCCAGCACCCCCAGAAACACCAGTTGCAGCGACGCCACAAAGTACACGCCAATCACGATGGGTGCCAGTCCCAGGCTGAACGTACTCCAGAACAGCAGCTTGGCAATCAGGTACCCCATCGCCACCAGGAACGAGAACGCCGCCCCCACCGCCCCGGCGAACACAGCCAGCCGAAGAGGCACCTTGGAATGATTGATAATCCCCAAAATGCCAATGTCGTACAGCATGTACCAGTTGTGCTTGGTGATGCCGCGCCACCGTACCGGCTGGTCGTAATAAATTCTCGTGGATGGTAGCCCAATCTCCGCCAGCATCCCACGAAAGAATGGATAGGGGTCTCCGAATGATTTTGCAACGTTCATTACCCGGCGGTCGAAGAGGCCGAAGCCGGTGAAGTTTTGTATCGTCTCGATGGACGACAGCCGTTCAGCCAGTTTGTAATAGCGTGTCCGCAGCCAGAACATCAGGCCGTTCTCCTGGCTGGTTCGCTTGATGCACAGCACCATGAAGAAGCCATTCTCCCACTCACGCAGCAGCTGCGGAATCATCTCCGGGGGGTCCTGCAGGTCAGCCACCAGGCTGATAACGGCATCCCCCTGGGCCTGGAAGAGCCCATGCGTCGGCGATCGGATGGTGCCGAAGTTTCGCGCGTTCACAATGATCTTGACGGCAGGATCGGACGCAGCAATTCGTTTCAGAATCGCCACCGTCGAGTCGCGTGACGCATTGTCGATGAAGAGATGCTCATAGCGGTACTCGGGTTCGAGCGCCATGACATCCCGCACCCGCTCATACACGGCTTGGACGTTCTCCTCTTCATTGAAGCAGGCGGTCACGATACTGATCAGCTTGCTCATCGGTAGCTCTCCACGGTCCGTTGGAAGCCTTCTTCTATGCCGTAGCGCGGGCGCCATCCCAGCGCTTCCGCCTTCGCAATGTCAGGCTTGGTGGATAGGATGGGACTCGGCATGTACGCAGCGTCCGTACGAGCCCGCCGCTCAACCGTAACGCCTCGGTCGGCATACACCGCCGCCAATCGATCCGCTAGCTCCGCGATACTGCACTCGCCGCCTGGGTTGGCGATGTTGTATGCCTCCCCCGGTGCCCCTTTGAGTAAGACAGTGAAGAAGCCGAGCGTTGCATCGGCAAGATAGCAGAAGCTGCGCCGTGCGCTTCCATCGCTGTTCAGTACGATGGGCCCGTCATGCAGGATGTCACGCACAAAATCGGCGAAAACACGGCCATCATCCAACCGCATACCCGGCCCATACGTGTGAAACGGGCGAGCAATACAGGCAGGCACCGAATATTGCTGCGCCCAGGCCGCGCACATGGTCTCACCCATTCGTTTGCTCTCTCCGTAACAGGAGCGTACGTCGGTTGGATTGAGCCAGCCTCCGGCATCTTCGCTGATGTCTCCACTCCCCGGCGGCACGATGCCATAGACCTCACCACTGCTGAAGAACAGAAAGCCGCGCGTGCCCTGTCTCCGTCCCAGTTCGAGCAGGTGGTAGGTTCCTTGCGTATTAGCCAAGAGCGTGCCGACGGGGTCCGTGCGGTAGTAGATAGGACTGGCCTGGCTGGCCGCATGAACGATGAAATGAAACGTCTGTGTTTCGGGCAGAGGTGAGGAGACATCCTGCACCAGGAACTCAAATTGAGGGTTGCTCAAATGCATAGCGAAGCGTTCCTGTGCACGCTTGGCGTTGCGCACAAGCGCAACAACTTTCACCGCTTTGCTGAGCCTCGAACGATTGAGATAAAGCATGGTCTCGACCATGTACGCAGGCAAGAAACCAGCCGCCCCGGTGACGAGCACGGTGGACCCGGCGAAGGCGTCCCAGTTCAACGGAGCTGAAGTGATGTCGGCCAGATCCTGCTCGACGATAAGAGGAAGAGGAGAGAGTTTCAAGGGCGTCTCGCTGAGTGCATTTGACTAACCAGGGCTGACCTTTTCCTGGTTCAGAGTGATGGAGGGCCGGACCGCAGCGAAGGCGAGAATCGCTTTACGGAACGGACGCTCAAGCAGAAAGAAGCTTGCCAGGCTCAGACCAAGCACAGTTGAGAAGTAAAAGATCCACTCGGCTGCGCTCGCCATAGCGAGGAAGTACTGGAAGTAGAACAGCAACGGAAGGTGTAAAAGGTAGACTGCGTAACTGGCCTCCCCCAGTGTTACAAAGGCCTTGTGCGAGAGAATCATCCGGAGCCAACCGCTGAGATTAGTTAGTCCGAGAATGGCAAGACCGTCAATGGGAATTAGGAATCCGTCGCTCATTACCAGCAGCGGAACACGATTCGCGAACTGAATAACAATTACGAAAAGTAGCACGGCCGCTGTGAGTGCTGCATATCCAAAGCGACTTCTCGTTGTAGGAGCTAGGCGCATGACGAGTGAGTGTTGAACAGCACACAGAGCGACACCCGCGAGAAACTCGAAGATGCGAAAGATGGGAACGAGTTCAATGGCCTGCTGCAACAGCGAACCTCCAGCAGGCTCCGTAAACAACGCCGGCTGCCGGAGCGTCGCGAGGGTTGGTACGAGCATCGCAGCCAGCCAGAGTAGAACAAATACTAAGATCGCTTTACCTGCTTTGTGACGCCAGATCCGAAAGGCAAGGAGCGGGAAAAGAGCGTAGAAGAACGCTTCTGCCGAGAGGGACCACGAAGGAGCGTTCAGGCCTCGGAATAGGCCGCTCCAAGACTGAAGCAGCATAGATTCGGTAATGAGTCCGAAGACGGTACCACGCAAGTTAATTGGCAGGCTATGGTGGGGAATCCCGACAAAGAGACTACGCGGCACGTCCAGAAGCAGGGATGCAAATAGCAGAGGGTACACGCGCGCGAATCGCGACGTCCAGAAAGAGCGGCGATTCAAGGGTCGATCCGTGTCCAGGTATACGTGTGCGAGGATGTAGCCGGAGAGTGTGAAGAAGAAGCCTACTGCAGTGTAGCCATTGCGGATGAATCGCCCAAACCACGTGGTGACGTCAAAGCCGCGCGTCCAGTAGAAGCAGTGAAGTAGAACGACGTAAAGAGCCGCGAAGATGCGCACTGAGGTTAGGGGCAAAATCGGAGATTTCGCCGATGGCTGCGGGCTGAAACCTGTCTTCGTCATTGCTCCTCGACAGGAAAGAAGCGAAAGACGCGGGCTGCCACGCTCTCTTCAAGATCCGGTGTCATCTTGTGAAGAGGATTTGATTCCATGGAGCCGGAGGAAGTCATCCGAGAGCTGATCTTCGGGAAGTAGGTCTGGGTAGGATCCACGCGAACGAGAAAGGCCGCAGGTCCGATGGAGTTGAACGCGGATTGGAACGTCGTATCCGTTTCGAACTCTGGTCCAAGGCTTATGCTTGCAATCCCATATGCGGCAAAGAGTTTTGTCCAGTCCGGCAGGCCGAGGCCGGTCTCAAGGTCGCAGCCCACATAGCGTCCGCCGAAGTAATTGCGCTGTGTCATACGAATCGATGCATAGCCGTTATCGTCGAAGATAAAGATCTTTAGATTCAGCTTATTCGCTGCGACTGTACCGAGTTCCTGCAGATTCTGCGTGAAACCGCCATCGCCCTCGACCAAAATCGTTCGTCTTCCGTTGCCCGCGAATGCAGCACCGATCGCTCCGCTGAGACCGTATCCCATGGAGGCAAGACCCTTGTTCGTGACGACTCGTTGTCCATCCTGTTGTGCGAAAGTCTGCATCATCACGGTAAACGCGCTGCCGCTGGAGCAGGGAATGATCAAGTCGTCAGTGACGCAGAGGTCCGAGAGTGTTGAGGCGAAGACGTAAGGACTCAGATAGCCTGGGCCTGTGTGATTTCCTGGCTCGATGAGTGGAAGCTCTGCTTTGACTTCGCGGCAGAAGTCGACCCATTGCGAGTGATCGCCGAGATTCTGTGACATCAACGCTTTGAGCACTTCATTGGCATCGGCGCAGAGAGGTGTTGCAATTACGGGGTGACCTTTTTCCAGTTCGGCCGGGTCGCAGTCTACCTGCACGATCTCGCCATGCGCTAAAAACCGCTGCCAGTTGAAGCCGCTCTGCTGCAAAGAAAGTCTTGTGCCGAGCGCGAGCAGTAGATCAGCCTGCTGGATGAGGGCGTTGGAGTATCGCATCCCCCATGTGTTGGGGCGGCCGAAGTACATGGGATGATCCGCGCTGACGCGGTCCATGGCGTTCCAGGTCAGCATGATTGGGATGCCGGCTTGGGCAAGTTGCTGCTGCAACGCCGCAGATGTCTGGCGATCGACGCCCGCGCCAAGCAATATGACAGGTCGTTCTGACGAGCGGATGCGCTCGACGAGTGACGTGAACACAGCGGAGGCAACGGGCGCGAAGATCGGGTGAGTATGGTCCGTTATGGTGCTCAACAGATGCTCGTTGACTTGCGCGCCCTGAACGTCCAGCGGAATTTCCAGAAATACGGGCCCTTTGCGGCCAAGAGGATTAGTGCGGGTCATAGCCGCGAACGTGGCGTGGTCGATGGCCGTTTCTATGCGCTCCGAGCGGACGGTGATGGGCGTGGCGATGGCAACGCCGTCGATTTCCTGGATGCCGCGCTGGCGCAGCAGAGAGTGGGAGAGGTCCGGTACTTTGACTTGGCCGCCGATGACCAGCAACTCTCGCGACTCGAGATAAGCGCCGGCAATCGCGGTGATGATGTTCGTGAGTCCGGGGCCGGCGGTGACCAGGGCGAAGGCCTTGTGCGAGCCATTGCCAGCAAGATGGACTTCATTGAAATATTCCGCGGCGATGCCCGCGGCGACCTCATGCACCACGGGAATGCACTTCATGCGCTGGCTGCAGGATTCCAGCAGGTGCATGATGTTGCCGCCCGCCACGAAGAAGCAGTGAGTGTATTCGAGTGAAACTAGCCAGTCCGCAAGAAGGTCCGAGTACTTCATCATTTTGTGTAGATCTCTCTAACGGTTTCGAAAGCGCGGAGGATACTGCGCTCTACGTCGGGGGTTCGGGGATGCCGCTCAAGCTGGACGGTGCCCTCAGCTGAGATGAGGATGAGACTGAAGGTCTCGCCGCGATGCTTCTTATCAGAGCGGAAGCGATTTAGGACTTCATCCATATTGATGGTATCGAGCTGTCTGTTGAGATGTGGCAACGTGCGGACGAGTTCATCGAGATGTGTTTTGAGCTCCATGACGCTCTGGATGGCTTGGACAGGGATTCCGCGTTCTTGCTGAAAAGCGAGGGAACACAGGATGCCCAGTCCGACGGCCATGCCATGGGGGATGCCGTAGTTGGAGGCTCCTTCCAAGGCGTGGCCAAAGGTGTGGCCGAAGTTCAGGAGAAGGCGTTCTTTCTGGTCGAACTCGTCGATTTCGATGAAGTGCTGTTTTGCTTGCAGGCTTTCGAGGATTACCTCTTCGAGGGCCGTGGGGGAGATCTCTGGGGCAGGGGTGTGCGAGAGGTAGCGGTTGAAGGATTCGGGACCGCGGCAGAAGCAGATCTTGGCGGCTTCAACGAGGCCGCCAGCAAAGTGCTCAGGGTGTAGCGTGGAGGCGAGGAGCGGGTCGATGCGGATGTGCCGCGGAGGGTGGAAGGTGCCAACGAGGTTTTTGTATGGGCCAACGTTGATGCTGGACTTGCCACCAATGCAGGAGTCGACCATGGCGAGAACGGTGGTGGGGACGTAGACCCAGTCGAGACCGCGCATATAGACCGAAGCGGCGAAGGCGGCTATGTCCTGGATGATGCCGCCGCCGACTGCGATGAGGGTGGTGCCGCGATCTACGCCTGCGATGCGCAAGTGTTCGATGAGGGCTGGAAGTCGCTCGAGCGATTTGTTTGATTCGAGGGCGGGGATGAGGATGGGGGCGCGGGTGAGCGTGGGAAGGTGAGGGGCGAGGAACTCGTCTGCGAGGATCATGGAGTTGGCCGGCCACTCGGCGGCCTGCGCGAAGAGGCCGGCGGAGATGGCCACGTCATACGTGCCGGTGGATGAGGTAACGCTAAACGAGGCGGACATCGCTGAACCCAAGGTCTGCGGAGATAAATTGACCGGTGATGCCGGTATTCGCGACGGAGCAGAGATAGCCCACAAGGGACGCGACATCTTCAAGGGAGGTGAGGCGAGAGAAGCCGGTGGCGTTTGAAATGGTGGCGAGCTGATCCGGGGTCAGGTTGCGGCGGGTCATGGGAGTCTCAAGGGCGCCGGGGAGGACAGCATTGATAAGGTGGCCGTCTTTGGCGAGGTCTGCAGCGGCTGAGAGGATGAGGCCGTGCAAGGCGGATTTAGTGATGCAGTAAGAGAGTTTGGACTGACGGGCAAGACGCTGCCAGATGGAGCTGATGACGCAAAGACGGGCCGGGGAGGTAAGGAGGGACGCCTTGAGCAGAGCCTGCATGGTGATCAGGATGTAGAGAACGTTCGCGCGGTAGAGTTCAAGATGTGGCTCAGCTTGCACGTCGTAAACGGAGTCGTTGCAATTGGCGCCCTGCGCCCAGCAGATTGCGGTGAAGGGCGCTCTTTCTGCGAGTGATTCGACGCTGAAATTTTGGTTTAGCGGATCGAGGGAGATGGGGTGGATGCCGGGGGTGGGGGGCATATTCCGGGCTACGCCGGTGACTTGCCAGCCGCGGGCAAGCGCCATGGCGCAGATAGACTGGCCGATCGCTCCGCTGGCACCAAAGACAAGCAGGTGCTCGGGTTGCGTTTCCGTCGGCATCAGCGGTTGAGGACTGCCCAGCGCTGCTCCAGCATGTCGATGCGTTTGGCATCTTCCTGCTGGATAGCGCCGTAGTAGTCACGCTTATTGAGCAGCCAGAGGAGCTCAAAGTGGACAGCGTTGAGGAGGCCTTCCTCGATACCTTTCTGCTGTACGGCCTGACCGTCGAAGATGACCTTGCGGGTCTCAAAGCGGGTGAGGTGGACATCCGCCATGCGCTTGAGGACGGGAATGGAATCCGAGGAGACGCCTCCGCCGACGACCAGGTCGAGGCCATTGTCCTTGCAGACATGGCAGGTTTCGAGGACGTGACTGGTGACCTCTTCCCCGTTGATGGACTCACGGCCCAGAGCGGCGGACATGGAGAAGTCGACGCGGCCGAAGACGATGCCGGCTAGTTCCTTAGCGCGCTTGGTCTCCGCGGCGAGTGCATGCATGTGTTCGAAGGCGGTGATGGTTTCCAGATTGAAGAGAAAGTCCGTCTCCTCCTGCTCCTCTTCGGAGTAGACCTTGCCGACGGCCTCGGCAAACTTGGTGAGGGCGTAGGTGCTCTCGATCATGGGGGCGATGATGTAGTCGACGCCGATCTGCTTGCTTTCAATGAGGTCGCGCATGGCCTCACAGCCGCCGATCTTGAGGCCGAGCTTGAGGTTGGCTTTTCGGCAGATCTCGACGAGGCGGAGGAGCTCATCCACGCGGGTCCCTTCGGCTTCAAATTCAGCTTTGACGGCAACGTAGCCGAATTTGTCGCGGCCAATCTTCAACAGTTCGAGCATCTTGCGTTCGCGTGTGTTCATGGTCGGTGCGCTCCTGTCATGCTGAGACTCTCTAGGATCTACTCGGCTCCGCGAGACGAGCGTATTCGCGGCTGACTTAGTATAGGAGGAGTCAACGGGTACACGCTGCAACTTGAGTCGTATCCATCGGCAAAAATTCTGTTTTGGCTCTACGGCTGACTGGGTGATGCAATGACTTGGATGTGTTCCTTAGGCGAGAGGGTTACGCGAGCGGGGAAAATGAGCGTCGTTCTTGCGCTGGCGGTGTTGTGTCTGGTTCCGACTCTTACGCGGGGAGGGGTTCAAGCCCAAGTGGCTCCCACTTCGGCACATTCTGTTGCGACAGCTGGCTCGATGAATCCGGTGGTTTTGCTTTGGGCGGGTGGGGAGCGGGGGGGGGGGGGGGGGGAGGATATCAATAACCCGCCGCTGCGGGTTTTTCTGCGGGGGGCGAACCCGAGGGGGGGGGGGGGGGGGGGGCTTCCGGGTGGGGGGTACCAGCATCTGGCGTTCGACAAGGAAGGGACGGATGTGGCGCGGTGGCTGAATGCGCGGGGGGTGGCGGCATTTGTGCTGAAGTACCGGCTGGGGCCGAAGTATCACCATCCGATCGAATTGGGGGATGCGCAGCGGGCGGTGAGGGTGGTGAGGGGTGGGGGGTATGGAGTGAGGCAGGTGGGGGTGTGGGGGTTCTCGGCTGGGGGGCACCTGGCGGCGTCTGTGGGGACGATGTGGGACGGGGGGAAGGCGGGGGCGGCGGATGCGGTGGAGCGGGAGAGCTGCCGGCCGGACTTCCTGGTGCTGGGGTATCCGGTGATCACGATGGAGGAGCCTTTCGTGCATACGGGCTCACGGGACAACCTGCTGGGGATTCCGGCTCCGGCGGCGCTGGTGGAGGAGATGTCCCTGGAGAAGCGGGTGACGAGCGATGCGCCGCCGACGTTCCTGTTCACGACCACCGACGATAAGACGGTTCCGGTGATGAACAGCGTGATGTTCTACTCGGCTTTGGTGGAGAAGAAGGTTCCGGCGGAGCTGCATATTTTTCAGCAGGGGCCGCATGGCGTGGGGCTGGCTCCGGGCTTTCCGGACCTGAAGGGGTGGCCGGATCTGGTGGCGACGTGGATGAGGGCCAGAGGGTACATGGGGGCACCGTAGCACCCCCGCCCTCCACCCCGAATGTGTGTAAAGTCTTCAAACCATTGAAGTTATAGGTGGACCTCCACGTTTTGCGGAGGTAAAGTCTTTGTTTTCAACCCTTAGTGTCTGCAAAGTCTTGCATTCATTGAACTTATCCTGACCGGCGGGGGGTGGACGAATTGGGTGGTGAGTGGCTTTATTCTGTGGGAAGTTGGCGCATGTAGGCGTCGTCGTTGTCGATCCAGTCCTGGCGTGGGGGGGCGAAGAGGTCGAGGTTGATGGTGTCTTCGAGGGCGCGGGCGGAGTGGGGGATGCCGCTGGGGATGACGAGGACGTCGCCGGCGCGGATGATGTGGATGACGCCTTCTGCGTTCATCTCCAGGGCTCCGCTGAGGATGTAGGAGATCTGCTCATTGGGGTGGCTGTGGGTGGGGACGACGCAGCCCTTTTTGAGGAAGATGCGGGCGAGCATGGACTGGGCGCCGGAGATGTACTGGCGGTCGAGCAGGGGGCTCATGGCTTCTGAGGGGACCTGGTCCCAACTGTACTTGGTGACGGCTGCTTTGGTTTCAACGGGTTGCGTCATAGGGAATCCTTTGGCTGCGATTTACCGCTTTGTGATGCGGGGCTGCTTGTGTAGAGTAAGCGAAACAAGAGCTACTTTTGGGCTTCCTTTCCGACTTCGGGGTTGGCGTGTCTTTCCCCTGGGGACCGGTGTCCTTCTTTCTTCACCTTTACGGGTTTTGAGGGCGAATCTTCGATGCGTTTGAGAATGTGTACCGGGCTTAGGGCGGCGGGTTTCGCCATGATTTTGGGGATGCTGCTGGCGATGGCGGCTCCGGGGTCGATGCGGGCGCAGACGGCGGCTGCTCCAGCGATGACGGCGGCTTCGGCTGGAGATACGGGGCCGCAGGCGGCGAAGATTGCAGAGCTGGAGAAGCAGGTGGCGGCGAATGCGACGGCTGTGGCCGCGGCGCAGACTGCCGGCGACAACGGCTGGATGCTGGTAAGCGCGGCGCTGGTGCTGATGATGTCCGCGCCGGGGCTGGCGCTGTTCTACGGCGGGCTGGTGCGGAAGAAGAACATTCTGGGCACGATGATGCAGACGTTTGCCATGATGGCGGTGATCACGGTGCTGTGGGCGCTGGTGACGTACTCGCTGGCATTTGGGACTGGCAGCGCGTTTATTGGCGGGTTCCAGAATGTCTTGCTGCGGGGGGTGGGGCTGGCACCGGATCCGGCCTATGCGGCGACGATCCCGCTGCAGACGTTCATGGTGTATCAGTTGATGTTCGCCATTATCACGCCGGCGCTGATTACCGGGGCATTTGCGGAGCGGGTGAAGTTTTCCGCGATGCTGGTGTTTATGGTGCTGTGGGCGTTTTTTGTGTACAGCCCGATGGCGCACATGGTCTGGGGTAAAGGCGGTTTGTTGAACGCGGCGCTGGGCGGGAAGTTTCCGTGCCTGGACTTTGCCGGTGGAACGGTGGTGCATGTCACTTCCGGCGTGAGTGCGTTGGTGACGTGTCTTTACCTGGGCAAGCGGGTGGGCTATCCGAAGATACCGATGCCTCCGCACAGCGTGGTGCTGAGCTTTGTGGGCGCGGCGCTGCTTTGGGTGGGCTGGTTCGGGTTCAACGCGGGGTCTGCGCTGAGCGCGGGGACGCTGGCGACGAGCGCGTTTGTAGCGACTCACTTTGGCGCGGCGGCGGCGGCGATTGGCTGGAGCGCGGCGGAGTGGATCAAGAACGGCAAGCCTTCCGCGCTGGGAGCGATCTCCGGGGCGGTGGCAGGGCTGGTGGGGATTACGCCGGCGGCGGGGTTTGTGACGCCGATTTCAGCGCTTTGGATTGGGTTGATTGTGGGGGTGTTCTGCTTCTTCATGGTGGTGAGCGTGAAGGCGATGTTCGGGTATGACGACTCGCTGGACGCCTTTGGCGTGCATGGTGCCGGCGGGACGATGGGCGCGATTTTGACTGGCGTGTTCGCGAACTCTGTCATCAATCCGATCTTTGGGGCGGGGAAGGCGACTGGGGCGTTGGAGGGCAATGTGCATCAGTTGCTAAACCAGGTGACCGGGGTGGCGATTGCCTGGGCTTTATCCATCGTAGGGACGCTGGTGATACTTTTGGTGGTGGATAAGACGCTTGGTCTTCGGGTGAGCGCAGAGGACGAAGAGATGGGGCTCGATCTTTCGCAACATAATGAAGAGGGCTATGATCTGGCGCACTAGGGCAAGGGATCGGGTTTAAGGTTTCAGGGGTCAGTTTTCGATCGCGGTGGGTTGAACCGGGAAGGATTGGGGATGCAGAAGATTGAGGCTATTATTCAGCCGTCGAAGCTGGACGAAGTAAAGGACGCACTGATCGAGATTGGTGTGGCGGGGATTACGGTGCTGGAGGCTCGCGGGCATGGGCGGCAGAAGGGGCACACGGAGTTTTATCGCGGGCGCGAGTACGCGGTGGACCTGCTGCCGAAGGTGAAGCTGGAGCTGGTGGTGGCGGACGCGATGGTGGAACCGGCGATCCAGGCGATTATTACGGCGGCGCGGACGGGAAAGATTGGGGATGGCAAGATCTTTGTATCGAAGATTGACGAGGCGATCCGGATACGGAACGATGAGCGGGGCGAGATCGCCCTGTAAACGAAGGATGACGGAAGAAAACGCGCAGGACCTCAGGCGGGTATGAGAGACAGCGCACCTTCACACAACGAGCGGGTACGCGGGGAACGGGCGGGAGAGTTGCGGCCGCGATACGAGCAGGCGATGCTCGAGATTCGCGGTGCGTTTGAGGCGAATCCGCGTGCGGCTGAGGCGGGGACGGTGGCGGTGGCGTCGCGGGCGGCGCTGGTGGATGAGCTGATCCGGACGTTGTGGGCAGAGGCGCAGGAGCGGTCCGTGGTGCTGCGGACGCGGGTGGCGCTGGTGGCGGTGGGTGGGTACGGGCGGAGTGAGCTGTTTCCGTTCTCCGACGTGGATGTGATGTTTCTGCTGGATCCGAAGCTGGCGGAGAAGGATGTGAAGGACGCGATCCGGGGGCTGAATCAACAGTTGTGGGATGTTGGGCTGAGGCTTTCGCCGATGACGCGGACGCTGACGGAGTGTGAACGGTTCAACCCGGAGAATGTGGAGTTTACGCTGGCGCTGCTGGATGCGCGTTGGCTGGATGGGGAGCGGGAGTTGTTTGAGCGGCTGGTGGGGCGAGGGCTGCCACGGCTGATCGCGAAGGAACAGAAGAAGATTGTGGCACGGGTGGCGGAGGTGACGCGGGTTCGGCACCGGAAGTATGGGGATACGCTGTTTCACCTGGAGCCGAATATTAAGGATTGTCCGGGCGGGCTGCGGGATGCGCATCTTTGTGCATGGCTGGGGCGGTTGGGAGTTGGGGGAGAGGAGGAGACGACGGAGGGGTTCAAGCGGGCGCGGGAGTTTGTGCTGCTGGTGAGGACGTTTCTGCACTTTCGGCGGCAGCGGGATGACAACACGCTGGACTGGCAGGCGCAGGACGAGGCGGCTGCGGTGTCGCTTGGGCTGGCGGGAGAGGTGGTGGGGGATGCGGCATATTGGATGCGGCTTTATTTTCGGAACGCGCGGAGCCTAGAGCGGGCGGCGGCGCAGGTGATGGAGTTGGCGGCGCCGTTGAAGGCGGCTTCGCGGATGGGGTTGGGGGTGTTGAAGCGGCTGGGGAAGTTCGAGACTGCGTATGTCGGGTTTGAGGTGCTGCAGGGGTCGGTGATGTTGAAGCTGCCGGCGGTGGATGGGTACGATCCGGCGCATGACCCGGAGGTGATGCTGGCGTTGTTTGCGGTGGTGGCGGGGACGGGGGCAAGGCTGGCTCCGGCGACCGAGGCGAGGCTGGAGGGTGCGGTGCCGTATCTGTCCATGCATCTGGAGGATGGGCCGGGGCTTTGGCGGCAGTTGGAGGCGATCCTGACGGGGATCCACGCGGGGCTGGCACTGCGGACGATGCACGCGATTGGAGTGCTGGAGCTGCTGCTGCCGGAGTTTCATGCGATCGACGCGCTGGTGATACGGGATGCGTATCACCGGTACACGGTGGATGAGCACACGTTTGTGCTGATCGATACGCTGCATGGGCTGACGGCGGCGGGGCCGGTGGACGCGAAGGCGACGGGGATGGAGGTTTGGGCGTCGCGGTTTGGGGTGATTCTGCGGGATCTGCCGCATCCGGGGCTGCTGTTTTTGGCTGCGCTGATGCATGACACGGGGAAGGGGCACAGCGCAACGGGTCATGCGGGGGAGTCGGTGCGGATGGCGGAGAGCGTGGTGCGGCGGCTGGAGCTGGATACGTATGAGTCTGGGCTGGTGCTGGGGCTGATCAGGAATCACCTGGAGATGTCGGCGACGCTGCGGCGGGATGTGTTTGCGGTGGAGACGATCAAGTCGTTTGCGTCCAGGGTGCCGACGCCTGAGGCGCTGCGGATGCTGACGGTGTTTACTTATGCGGATATCTCCGCGGTACATCCGGATGCGCTGACGCCGTGGAAGGCGGAGAACCTGCACCATCTGTATGTGGCGGCAGCGCATTATCTGGATCGGAACGTGGATGAGGACCGGATTGGGGCGACGACGGAGAAGGATGCAGCAGAGGTGATTCACCGGGTGGCTGCGCTGGTTCCAGGACGGACGGCGGAGCTGGATGGGTTCCTAGCGGGGCTGCCGCAGCGGTATCTGCTGACGCGGTCGAGGGGGGAGATCAAGGCGCACTTCGAGATGGCGAGGCGGCTTCCGGAGGGGGAGCTTCGGATTGCGGCGAACGGGGTGGCCTCGGATGGAACGGGCCCGGTGCTGGCGGATGAGGAGGTGCAGTTGAGCTTTCAGTATGCGCCGGAGCGGAGTGAGTTGACGCTGGTAAGCCGGGACCGGGAGATGCTGTTTGCGAATATGGCCGGGGCGCTGGCGGCGTGGGGGATGAATATCGTGACGGCGGATGCGTTTTCCAATGCGCACCATGTTGTGGTCGATACGTTCCGGTTTACGGACACCTTTCGAACGCTTGAGCTGAACGAGTCTGAGCGGGAGCGGTTTGTGGGGAGTGTGCGCGAGATTATGACCGGCACGACTCCGGCGGAGACGATGCTCGCAGCCCGGCGGCGTGGAAGGAAGAAGGCGCAGAAGACAGACGTGACGACGAGGATTCAGTTTGACGATGCGGCCAGCATGGTGAGCACGCTGATTGAGGTGGTGGCGCAGGATACGGCCGGGTTGCTGCGGGCGTTGACGCTGACGCTGGCGGCGCGGGGATGCAATATCGAAGTGGCACTGGTGGATACCGAGGGTGAGATGGCGATTGACGTGTTTTATGTGACGCGGAACCGGGAGAAGTTGGGGAACAGATTTCAGGAATCGCTGCGGCGGTCCCTGATGGAGGCGATTGAGGCCAATGCGCGGTAGATCTTTACTTGTGCTGGTGCTTGGAATGGGGAGCGGGTTGGCGCAGGGTGGGGGGGCTTGCAAGCACATTACGGTGCCGGGTGAGGTGAAGTACGGCGCAGCGTTTGAGCAGACGATTGGGAATGGGCTTGAGGTTTATCTGCAGCCGATCAAGTCCGGATGGATTCTGCGGGTCCGGCCGGTGGGTAGCGGGCTGGCGGAGCACGACTATGCGGAGCTGGCGACGCCTCCTTATAATTCGGTAACCCCGCTTTCCATCTCGACGGACTTCAGCTTTCGGGCGCAGGATGCGGTGGGTTGGAATCCGAGGGGCTTTCGATTTGCCGCGGATCAGGCGGCGTTTCAGCGGCTCCAGGAGGCTTATACAACGATGATGGCCGCCGGAACGAATCCACCGGCGTCCGCGCAGCAGGTGATGGCGAAGCTGGTGGCGCAGGCATACGAGGGTACGTTCCGCATTCTGGATGCGCGGCTGGTCCCGGGGACGGCGGATCAGTGGGTGCAGGCCGGGGCGGTGGCCTCCCACTTTACGACGACGGCTCACACGCTGGAACAACCTACGGATGGCCGGGAAAGTTCCCTTGGGAAGCTGGTTTGGCTGCGTTTCGAGGTGGAACTGAATGTGCCGCAATCGTTTGCGCCAGCCGGGCGGTTGAAGGTTGAGGCGAAGGCTTGTGGGCTGCACTAGAGACGGAGTGGGAGAACATTCGCTGTGAGCGGAAGAAATTTCCGGTATGGCTGGAGAGAAACCAACCTGCCCCCTTTTTGCTGCATCCATTTGTCATGACGGCCAAGAGTGAACTTGAGTAGACGTGTTGATGCAGTTACCTTCCGGGATGAGAGGAGGGAGGCGTCAAAACCCACGAGACTCGTTTCGGCCTATATGATTGAGCCATGACCCTTCCAGCACAAGAGACGACGAGCAGCGGCCGCCCCACGGAGACTCCGCAGAAGAATGACCGGTATTTCTTCGGCACATTGGACAGTTTTGCGAAGAATCAGGAGAAGCTGCAGGAGGTGAGCTGGGGTTACGATCAGCCGGAAGGGATTGTACTGGCATCCCTCGATGCGGCGATCAACTGGGTTCGGAAGAATTCTGTATGGCCGATGACGTTTGGATTGGCGTGCTGCGCGATCGAGATGATGTCCATGGGCGGGTCCCGGTATGACATCGCCCGATTTGGGGCTGAAGTCTTTCGTCCCTCTCCGCGTCAGAGCGACCTGATGATTATTGCGGGCCGGGTCTCGCAGAAGATGGCGCCGGTGATTCGGAGGCTGTACGAGCAGATGCCGGAGCCGAAGTGGGTGATCTCCATGGGTGCGTGTGCGACGTCCGGCGGCGTGTTCAATAATTATGCGCTGCTGCAGGGTGTAAACCAGATTATTCCAGTGGACATTTATGTTCCAGGCTGCCCACCCCGGCCGGAGCAGTTGCTTTACGCGATTACGCTGCTCCAGGAGAAGATCCAGAGCGAACGCGGCACGGTAAAGCGAACATTGAATTTGAGTTGACGGAGTTGAAAGAGAAGGCCGGTGTGATGGATTCCGCGTTGGGATTTCATGGCTGTACGGCGATTACTCCACAGGTTCCGGGCGAAATACGTTGAAGCGTTGGCGTAGGTCGCTGGTAAATTGCTCTCACGTGGCAGTATGCGAGATTTTTCTTGTGGCTACTTGAAGCAAACGCGGTAAACTTTGTCAGACTTTGATAAAGAGGAATGGGCGTCACGAAGCTCATCAATATTTTAGGTTTTATTTCAGCGGAGGAAGTCGAATGGTTTATCGCCCTTTACGTAGTCTTGGCCGGTTCGGACTGGCTGCATGTGCAGTCAGCCTTGGAGTTGCGAGCCTGAGTGCACAAACTGCACCCAGCACCACCGCCCCAGTGGGGCCGAACCCTTCGCGTGTGGACATCTTCACGGGGTTCTCCTACTTTGGTGCTCACGGCCAGGTTAAGCCTGCCGGGATCAACTACTCGTCGATCAACGAGGGCGCGATTGGCAGCGCCGCCTACTACTTCAACAAGTATGTCGGTGCTGAGGTCAATCTGGTGGCGCACCCGGATGGAGCGAACGACGGGCTCTATTCGTCGAGTGGCGGTCTGATCGTCCGCGCTCCGATGCAGAACTTCACGCTGTTTGCGCATGGCTTGGTGGGCGGCGCTCGCCTGGGCGGACCGAACAATGAGTTCCCGGCGACGTTGGAGCACGAGCCCTACATGTGGGGCGCGACGCTGACGGCTGGCGGCGGCATGGACTACGATCTTCCGTTCTTCAACAACCGCTTCTCCCTGCGGCTGTTTGAGGCCGACTACCGTTACCTGCATGTGAACTATGGTCCGTCGACAACGGTTCCGACCGGCGGTGTGCTGGGTGGACGCGCGAATCTGAGTGGCGTTGACCTGAGCACCGGTATCGTGACGCACTTTGGCCACATCATTCCCCCTCCTCCTGTGACCTATTCCTGCGCGGTTTCGCCGACGACGGTTTACCCGGGCGACCCTGTGACGGTAACCGGCACGGCGGGCAACCTGAACCCGAAGAAGACGGCGACCTACACCTGGACGGCCAGCAATGGCGCCACGGTGAGCGGGACCAGCAGCACGGGCAACATCGATACGAAGAGCCTTTCGGCCGGGTCCTACACGGTCAAGGGTCATGTGTCCGAGGGTGCTAAGCCTGGAATGATGGCGGATTGCTCGGCTGACTTCACCGTGAAGGCGTTTGAGCCGCCGACCATTGGTTGCTCGGCGAATCCTTCAACCGTGAGCCCTGGCGACTCCTCGACGATTACTTCCAACGGCGTGAGCCCGCAGAATCGTCCTCTGACCTATAGCTACAGCACGTCGGCTGGTTCGGTGAGCGGCAGCACGAATACCGCAACGCTTTCCACCACGGGCGCCGCGCCTGGCACGATTACCGTCACCTGCAACGTGGTTGACGATAAGGGCCAGACCGCAACCCAGATGACGACGGTGACGGTGGTTGCACCTGCTCCGCCGCCGGTGGTCCAGACGCAGAGCCTATGCTCTGTGAGCTTCGACCGCGACACGAAGCGTCCGACCCGCGTAGACAACGAGGGCAAGGCTTGCCTCGATGACCTGGCACTGAACCTGCAGCGCACCACGGATTCGAAGCTCGCGATTGTCGGTAACGCCGGCAGCAGCGAGAAGAAGGGTCCGATGCTTGCCGGCGAGCGCGCCGTCAACACCAAGGATTACCTGGTGAAGGAGAAGGGCATCGATGGATCCCGCGTGATGGTTTATACCGGAACGCAGGATGCCAAGACGGTCTCCACCACCCTGGTTCCGACCGGTGCAACGCTAACGATGGACGGGCTCACCCCTGTGGATGAGACGGCTGTCAAGGCTCAGCCCCGCACGGCTCTGGTGACCAAGAAGGCGAAGAAGCACCACCACAAGAAGTAACGTAAGCGCAGTAAGGACGGAGGCTGACTGGGCATTTCGCTCAGTCAGCCTTCGTTTTGTTTGAGGCGGATGATCATAGCGTCGGCTTTTGGCGTCTCATCTCTTAGACTGAATACATGGATGGAGACGGTTTGATCTCTCGCACGGCAATTTTTCGTACTGCACTTGTCACACTTCTGATTGTGTGTTTCCTTTGGACACCTGCGATGTTTGGTGCGCCTTGGCTCCCCTTTGGACCGGACGGCGGAGATGCGCGCAGGTTTGCGCTCGACCCGCATGATCCTGCACACATTTATCTGGGAACGGCGAATGGCTGGCTGTATGAATCGCACAACGGCGGGACGAACTGGGCGAGGCTGAGCCGGCTGGCGAAGCGGGATGACCTGGTGCTGGACGGGATCTTTGTCGATCCCACGGATGCGAAGCATTTGGTGGTCGGGGCTTGGGTGCTGGGATCTCGGGATGGTGGGATTTTTATCACTACCGACGGCGGGCATACCTGGCTGGAGCAGGCGGAGATGCGTGGGCAGGCGATATTGTCACTGACCTCTGCGCCGAGTGATCCGAAGATCCTGGTGGCGGGAACGTTGCGGGGAGTCTATCGCTCGACCGATGGCGGGCAGCGATGGAAGCAGATCAGTCCACCGGACAGTACGGAGATACATAATGTGCAGTCCGTGGCAATCGATCCGAAGGATCCGAGTGTGATCTACGCGGGCACGTGGCACCTGCCGTGGAAGACGACGGATGCGGGGGAGAACTGGGCGAATATTAAGGAAGGGATCATCGAGGACTCGGATGTGTTCTCGATCATCGTTGATCCGGACGCGCCGCAAGTGGTTTACGCGAGTGCGTGCTCCGGGATCTACAAGAGTGAGGATGCGGGGGAGAAGTTCAGGAAGGTGCAGGGGATTCCGTCCTCTGCGCGAAGGACGCGGGTGCTGCTGCAGGATCCGAAGAATCTGGCGACGGTCTTTGCGGGGACGACGGAGGGGCTCTTTCGGTCTGAGGACGCGGGCAAGGGGTGGAACCGGACGACCGATCCTGGCGTGATTGTGAACGACGTCTTCGTGGATCGAACGGATTCCAAGCATGTACTGCTGGCGACGGATCGCGGCGGGATCCTTTCGTCCGAGGACGGTGGCGACACCTTTCATGCGTCGAATAACGGGTTTTCTGCGCGGCAGATTACGGCGATGAAGCGGGATTCGGCACATCCGGCAACGCTGTATGTGGGCGTGGTGAACGATAAGGAGTACGGGGGAATCTTCCAGAGCGATAACGGTGGGGTGAACTGGACGCAGCGCAGCAACGGCCTGGATGGGCGGGATGTGTTCTCGCTGGGGCAGGCGCCTGACGGGACGATGATCGCCGGGACGGCGCATGGGGTGTTCCGGCTGGACACGAGTGCGGGAATCTGGAGCCGGGTGGAGAATGCTCCGACGGGACTACCGGATGAGAGTGCGCAGACTTCAGTCCTTGAGGCGCGGCCCCCGGTTCCGGTGGTTCGAAATGAGTTTACAAAGCGGACGGGGCAGCCGAATTCTTCGGCTGTCTCTCCAAAGCAGAGGTTCACGCCAGCGCAGGCTGCGAGGTCGCGGATGACCTCAACTGGGAAGAGGCCGACGGCTGCAAGAAGACCGATGACTGCAAAAAGCTCGGCGAAGAGGCCGGTCGCACAGACGAAGGCACAGATGCTGGCCGCGAAGAAGCGTGGCACTCCGGTCAGGCCGGGTATGCGCAGCGTACAGCAGCAGCCGGTGAAACGGAAGCCGGCACCGACGGTCCTGACGCATGTGGCGACGGTGGTTGCGCCAGCTGCGCCGGCCGCGCCGAAGTCGTTCGATGGAAGCGTCTCTTCGCTGGTGACGTCTGAGAATGTGGTGCTGGCGACGACTTCCGCCGGGCTGCTGATGAGCAGCGACAACGGAATGAACTGGCAGCTTGCCGGGCCCGCAGGCTCCGAGGATTGGCGGTACCTGGCTGCAGCGAAGTCCAACGTTGTAGCAGCGACGCTGCGAACGATGCACTTTTCCAGCGACTCCGGCGCAACCTGGATTTCTGTGCCGGTTCCGCATGAGCTTTCACAGATTGCGGCCATTGCGGTGGAGCCCTCCGGCGAGATGTGGGTGGGGGGACGCGAGGGGGTGTATGTTTCCTCAAATGGGGGAATCGCCTGGACGACGCCCAAGAACCTGTTTGTGAATACCGTCACGAGTATCTATTACGACGATGCTTCCAACCGAGTGCTGGTGACCGCGTCTGGCGCGAACAATGTGGCTTTCTTTGTTCAGCTTCCGACGAAGACGGTGACATACGCGGATACGGGATGGAATCTGCGGTTCGTGCGCCCGGTGGGTGACCACCTGGTGGGGGCGACCTTCTTTGATGGCATCGTGATTCAGCCAAAGATGGTGAACATGCCGGCTGCGTCCGAGACAGCGTCGCGCTAGGGCGGGCAGAGAAGGACTAGAATCGAGATATGACAGCGATGGCCGCAACCTCCCAGAAGACATTCAAGCCGCGTCACGGATTTCAAACGGACGACCGGGCGTTGCTGCCGATCGCCGACAAGGTGCAGGCTGGGGAGCGGCTCTCGTTTGAGGATGGCGTCACCCTGTACCGCAGCGGTGACATTCTTGCGGTGGGGTGGCTGGCGAACCTGGTGCGCGAGCGGCTGCACGGCGATGTGACGTACTTCAACGTCAACCGGCACATCAACCCGACTAATGTGTGTGTAGCCTCATGCAGGCTCTGTGCGTTCGGGCGTAAGAAGGGCGAGGCCGGGACCTATACGATGGCGCTCGAAGAGGCGTGGGCGACGGCGGCTACGGGGTATACGGACGCGGTGACGGAGTTTCATATTGTGGGTGGGCTGCATCCGGACTTGCCGCTGGAATACTTTATGGACCTGGTGAAGGGGCTCAAGGTTCGGTTCCCGAAGGTGCACATCAAGGCGTTCACGATGGTGGAGATCTCGTTTCTGGCCAAGCGGGCGAAGCTGACGATTGCGGAGACGCTGCTGCGGATGAAGGAGGCGGGTGTGGATTCGATGCCGGGGGGTGGGGCGGAGATCTTCGCAGACCGGGTGAGGCATATCATCTGCGATCACAAGATCGATGGCGGTGAGTGGCTGGAGACGGCGAAGCTGGCGCACCAGACCGGGTTCCGGTCCAACGCCACGATGCTGTACGGTCACGTGGAGTATGACGAGGACCGCGTGGATCACCTGGTGAGGCTGCGGGCGGTGCAGGATGAGACGGGCGGCTTCCAGACGTTTATTCCGCTGTCCTTTCATCCGGACAACACGGCGCTTTCGCACATTCCGAAGACGAGCGGAATGCTGGATGTGCGGCAGATTGCGGTGGGACGGCTGATGCTGGACAACTTTGCGCACATCAAGAGCTACTGGCAGATGGTGACGCCGAAGATGGCGCAGATTTCGCTGCGGTTCGGGGCTGACGATATCGACGGTACGGTGGTGGAAGAGAAGATTTATCACGATGCGGGGGCGACGACGCCGCAGGGGATGCGCCGGGCCGACTTGATGCGGCTGATTATGGAGGCGGGGCGGATTCCAGTGGAGCGCGACACGCTGTACCACGAGGTGACGCGGACGGAAGACACGTTTACTGTTTCGGCTTGATGACGGCGGGGTTGGGTCTGGATTTTCGTGTCAGGGCTGGGACGGCGGGCGATCTGGACGCAATGTACCAGCTGGATGTGGCTTGTTTTCAGTCGCCGTTCCGGTTCTCGCGGGCTGCAATGCGGCGCTTTACGCAGGCGGCTGGGGCATTCAGTCTCGTTGCGGAGGCGGCGGACGGAGGGGTCGTCGGGTTCATCGTGGTGCAGATGGGGTTGCTGCGTGGGGTCAGCGAAGGGTACATCGTAACGCTGGACGTGGCTGAGAAATGGCGGCGGCAGGGAGTGGCTCGTTTGCTGCTGGAGGCGGCGGAGGGTGAGACTGCGACGCGGGGTGGGGTCTCCATGGGGCTGCATGTCTGGACAGAGAATGGCGCGGCGATCCGGTTCTATGAGCGGGTGGGGTATGAGCGCGTGCAGCTTCATTCGGCTTTCTACGACGAGAACCGGGATGCTTATGGGTACCGGAAGGACCTTTCAGGTGGCCGATGAGGAGTAGGTCTAGATCATGCCCGGCGCTGTTTCCGGTGTCTAGACGGCTCCGTCATCTAAACGATTGGCAGGATCTGGATTCTGTTTCAGTTGTTGTTGCACTCTGCGGTGCCACCAAGCCGTGAGGAGTGGCGCCAGCAAGGTGGTGATGATGACGCTGGCAGCAACCAGTGCCGTCGCGGGCGCTGCTGCTTGGGCGTAAGCGGGATTGACCGCAGCATTGACCGCAGCAACAAGGGTGGGGACGGCGGCTGCATTGCCGGCAGTGGTCGCGGCCGCTACGCCTGCCGTGCCGTCGCCTCCCATGAGGCGATGCACGAGGATCAGGCAGGCTGCTGAAACGAATAACACCAGCAGCCCAAGTGCGATTCCAAGGAGTCCCGCCTGCGCGATCTGATGCAAATTCAATGTTGCGCCAAGTGCAAAGGCAAAGAAGGGAATCACGACGGCTACGCCTTGCGACAAGAACGCGCGTAACTCCGAGTCGAGATTTCCAAGAACCATGCCTACGATCAGTGGCAGGACAGCACCCAACACGGTTTGCCATGGAAAGCTGGAAAGACCGGCGATACCGAGCGTCATCATGGTGAGAAATGGCCCAGATTCAAGGGCCATGACCGAGTAGGCGGCGGCATCTTCTGTACGGCCGTACTGTGTCATGAGCGCCATGTACATGCCTCCATTGGTGTCGTTGAATGCGACGACAACGGCAAGCGCTGAGAGGCCTGAGAGCCAGCCATGATGTACTGTTTGTGTGCCCAGGAAATGACCGAGTATCATGGCGGCGACGATGCCCAAGGCGATCTTGGTTGCGAACAGAGCGCCGCCCCTGCGGAGCACGCGCGGCAGCGAACGCACATCGATGGTGCTTCCGATGCAGGTATAGAAGACTGCGAGGATGGGCAGCGCTCCCGTGAAAAGCGCCCCGGTAAATGAGCCGAAGAAGGCTCCGCAGCCAGGAAAGACGGTCACCAGAACAGCTCCGCAGCAAAGCGGAACTACCATCATTCCGCCGGGCACCGCTTCCACGAAACGCTTAATGTGAATGATGCCTCCAAACGAATTTTCTCAGATCAAGGGGTGGTGAGCTCTTACACACGGGTGCGTTACATCCTCTGGACGACGAAGTACGGCTGATTGCTGAAGGAGGCATCAAGCGCGGGATAGAGCCATGCCGACGATGCACGATAAAGGCGCCAATAATATTGAAGAGGAAATGGTGAGTCGGTGTAATCACTGGAAATGGTGGCGGTGTATTTGCTGCCAGCCAATGCTGCGTCTATTGATTTCCAGTGTTCCGCCTGGTTGACATGCCTGTAGAACAGTGTGACAGCAGCAGGACGGTCTGCTTTTGAAACGCTGCTCAGGTCGAGCGTCACCATCAGCTCTCGACCTGCCTGGAACGATGCGGGTTGCCGATGTATGCAGTTCACCGCGATTCGCTGAGGCGGGTTGGACACGATTGCGAGTGCGGCTGCTGCGTCGCGCCTGGGCTCAATCGACTTTGCGGCATCCAGCTTTGCTTCCATTGCTTTCAGATCATCTTCGATAGCAGGCAGTCGATCCGTCCAGTGGCCGCGCCGGTCGAACTTATCTCCATACGCTATGTTCGGGCGATAGACCGTTGTCGCCCGTTGGGCCATGGCTGCCCAGGTGTCACGCGCTTTGCGAAGCTGCGTCATTGCCCTTTGTCCGGCGGCAATATCACCCGTCTGCTGGCAAATTTCATACAGAAGACCCGCTCTGAACTTGGCGGCAAAGAACAGTCCCAGGCTGTTCTGGATGAGCACGTCTTCCTCAAGACGACGGTAGGCGGGTGACGTAGCATCGGGCACGAGCTTCCGCGCAGCATCCAGTGCTTCTCCCGAACGCAGAGCCGAAGCTTCCAACCAGACCGCAGCCTCAAGTTGTGTGTACTTCCCGCTCGGCCTACCGTTCAGGAGCTCACGCGCATGTTCCGCCGCAGTTGTAAAGAGTTGCGGATCCAGGGGGTCGGCCGTGCCGAAGCTCAACGGTTCTGGGGAGTCGTAATAGGGGGCTGGATTGCCGGGAACAAGCTGCATGTGCGTATACAGCTCCGGCCAGTACCACTGATTTGCCGCAGAAGGCAGATAGGCCTGAGTGACCGTTGGCAGCAGACGCCCCGCCTCACTGAGCGCTACCTCCACGTGCTCCGCCCCGGGGCCGAAATCGCGGCGCAGGTATCGATGCCATGTTTCAGCAGGGATGCGAGGGTTGTAAAGCGAACGGCCTAGAACGCGATAGGTGTATTCGAACTTGCGCCAATCGCCGTGTTCCGGTTCCAGCGAGGAATCGGCATAGGCGTTACGCCCACCGGGTATTCCAGAACCCTCGCGGCCTTTGAAGGCGAGCGGCTCAAAGAGCTCCATGCCGGCACCCCCGCAAAAGGCGGCTGCCCGGCTCCATCCTGCCGCCATGCCGGGGTCTCCCCAGAGCAGATGCCGCTGGGTACCGGGCCAGACGCGGTACAACAACTCATAGGGTCGGCCCTCCTGGATGAGATCGCCGTATCCATAGCGCAGAAAGCCACGAATCTCGTTGCCAAGGTCGAACTTGCCAGTGTGGTTGACGTTGTAGGTCTTTGACATCTCAAGATCGCGGATGGCGGCCTGGTGATAGCCAAAAGCAACATGCTCAGCGGCGTACTTGGGTGAGACTTTGAGCGGCTGACCGGTGCCAACAGCCAGATCCATCAAGGGCTGCTTCAATGACTTTGCGTGCAAGTCCACTTCAACCCTTCGTCCACAGTGCTTGATCGCGTCGAACAAGACTCCCCAGAAGTTATATTCACCTTGCGGGATACCACTCTCTTCATGAATGCGGAAGGTCAGCCCGCTAATCTCAGGACACTCTTTGAGAAGCATGGCCAGGGCATCGCGGCAGTAGGCCGGATGATTCGTTGGTGTAAGTCCCTCAATGGAATGCTGTGCGTTCGGACTATCTACCCAAACATAGCCGTGACTCCACAGGCCTAATTGGAACTGCAGCCCACGTTGTGCCGTTTGCTGGGCAATGTATTGAATGGTCTCCAGATTGCGTTTTTGCTCTCCGGGAGCGAGGCCGGGCCGCACCTGCACGTTGTAGCCGGGTACGTCGAATAAGTAGGGATAGAGGAAATGGAAGTAATCCTCTGTAACTCCTTTTGGAAAATCGTAATTAAGTCCGAAGGTCAATGCGAATCGATTGAAGCGACTCGCAATGAGCATATCGAGATAGCCAGGCCAAAAGGACTTATCGTAAAACCAGGAGGGGTCCTCCACATCACTGACATACGAGCGCGCGATGCTGCGCACGCGATTCTTAGGTGATTCTTCAAGAGTTACTTCAAAAGCCAGTGCAGATGTTATGTCTCGGCAGAATTCCACTCGATCTGCCAGCTCTAAGATGGCGTACGCCAACCCATTGATGTCGGAACCTGAAAGCCATAGAGCGGGTTTGCCCTGTATTCGCGCCGGCGTGATTCGTAGCGTTTCCGGGATAGAAGATGGCGTTTCCGAGGAAAGCTTCTCTGCCAGACGTGAGTGAGGGGAAGCAATCACCAGCGAGAATTGCGCGGCGTGTGGAGTCGTGACTTCCACTTGCTTATCCGTGAGCGCCTTGCGTAATTGACGGATGGCTGCCTGCACCGGCGAGGCTCCTACAAGCGCATCGTTGTGATCGATCACGATAGCAACTCTGCGGATTGAGGTCTGAGTATTGGGTGCCGGGTCCGTTGCGGTGCTCGCGAGCGCTGAGCCTGCCAGCTTGAGAAACGAGCGTCTCCCCAGTGCACCGAGAAGCGGGGTGCTCATTTCGTCGCCTCCGGTGTCGTGGTACGACGTGCCTGTTTGCTTCTTTGAAGGTCAATGAACGTGTGATCTAAACGCAAAGAAGTATCTACGTGCATAAAAGCGGGACCTCTTCCACTTCGTCAGAAACCTACTGAGAACGCACATCATCCTCGGCGGTGCTTCGCCTAACTCGCGAAGCTCTGCATGGAGCCTTCCAGCTTTAGAACATATGGGAGGTTGGCACTGTTTGCCTCGCGCGGCGGCAGGGTGCACACAAGAGCATCGGAGGTCTGCTCGAACGTTACTGGCTTCTTGCCGTCGAGCAGGGTGACTCGCTCCACGCGGCAACTAGCTTTGCGGAAGCTAGTAAGCCTCGCTGTGTGGGCGCCCTCCGGATGTGTAAGGCCAATGGCGTATAGGCTGCCGCCGTTGACGGTGAAGCGGAAGTCAGCCGGAGTGGGCGGTGTGGGGTAGACACCGCGGTTCATCGGCGGAAGTCCCATGCCCGTTGGCCATCCCCGCCAGTCGCCTGGAGGGGCAGGCGGAACGCCCGGCCCCTCACCTGGCTTCATCCATGCAGTTGAGCCGTAGATTGCCTCGCCGTTGCGCTTGAGCCAAGTGCCCATGATAAGCAATGCGTCTTGTTGATCCTGCGGAATGGTTCCGTCCGCCATGGGAGAGACGTTGAGCATGTAGTTTCCGCCGCAGCTCACGATGGCGATCATCTGCTGGAGCAGGTCAGCCCCTTTGCGGACCTTGAGATCCTTGATGTATCCCCATGAGTTGCCGATGGGCGTGTCGCACTGCCATGCGCCGGGATAAGGCCATTTAGGAGATCCGCCTGCTGTCTCGAAGGCCTGGATGTTGCCAAAGAGATAAGCCCACTGCTTGGTTGCAACCGTCGTCTCGTAGCCTTGCTCGTGAGCGCGATTGTAGAGGTAGGCGGCGGCGCGCAGCTTGACCGGATCGTAGGCGCGGGGATTGACGCCGTTGTCCATGTACAGGATCTCTGGACGATACTTGTCGATCATCTCCTGCACGCGGGCGAGCCAGTCAAGTTGAAATGCCTCGCTTGCATCGCCGGCGTTCATGTCGCTCCCGGGAATCGGAGGTCCATAGAAGCCGGCGTATCGCGGATCAAATTCGTCATTTGGCACGCCGGGTGAGGGGTACTCAAAGTTATGGTGCTCCATGCGATGCGTGGAGGTGCCGAAGATCATGTTCTGCTTCCGCGCGGCTTTTGCCAGGTCGCCCAGGATGTCGCGCTTTGGTCCCATCTTGCCGGCGCACCACGGGGTGAGGTCGCTATCCCACATGGCGAAGCCGTCCGAGTGCTCACCCACCGGACACATATATCGCGCACCCGCCCGCTGGAAAAGCCTGACCCATTCCTCAGGTTGGAATCGCTCCGCCTTGAACATGGGGATGAAGTCCTTGTAGCCGAACTTATCGGGAGGCCCGTAGTGCTCCGTGTGCCACTGCGCGTCGGTCGTGTACATGAAGCGGGAGTACCACTCACTGTGATGAGCGGGCACGGCATACAGACCCCAATGAACGAAGATGCCGATCTTGGCGTCGCGGAACCAGGAGGGATCCTTATAGTGATCACGCAGGGACAACCACGTGGGCTGCACCGGACCGGCAAGATCAGGCTTGGGTAGCGCGAACGCATCCACGGCTCCGGCTTTCGCACCGGTTTGGCCAGAAACTGGCGCAAGGGACAGAAGACGAGGTGAGTCGAGCAGCGCGGTGCCGCCCAAGGCGCTAGCCCCGGCGAGCAGACTGCGTCGGGAGATTTTCATGAGCCGCAGTATAGGCCAATGAAATTGTAGGAGTAAAAGAAGATAAAATGGTGGAGGCGGTGGGAGTCGAACCCACGTCCGAAACTACCTTCAACAGAGAGCTTTCATGCTTTTCCGCGTTCTGATTTGTCTCGTCATCATCGCTAGGAACGGGCGAAGAAACGATGACGACCAGTCTGATCGATCTCGTCCTTTCCGCTCAGACGGAGCAGATTGGACCAGCCTACTGTGCGACGATCGGTACCGGCCCGTAGGCGAAGCTGGAGCGATCGGCTGTCTAACTAATTAGGCAGCAAGAGCGAACTGAGGTTCGGCACTTATAGTTTTGGGCGCGATTACGGGTGTACCCACCCCGGCATGCCTCTCTGCCGCTAGCAATCCCGTCGAAGCCGTGACGCCCCCATGTGGAGCTGGCACCAACATTGCATTGGCACTCAAAGAACTTCTCCTAGTATAGCGCGTTATGCGAAGGCTATGACGATGGCTCCGGCGGTGATGAGGGCGCCCCCCAGGGTCTTCATGGGGGTGAGAGTCTCGCCCAGGAAGAGCCAGGCAAAGAGGATGACCAGGACGACCGAGAGCTTGTCCACCGGGGCTACGCTTGAGGCGGGGCCGAGCTGGAGGGCGCGGAAGTAGCAGAGCCAGGAGAGACCGGTGGCCATGCCGGATAAGACGAGGAAGAGCCAGCTTCGGCGGCTGATATCACCCAGGCCCTGGTGCTTTTCCAGGCCGATGGCGATGGCCCAGGTGAAGACGAGCACGACCGTGGTGCGGATGGCCGTGGCGAGGTTGGAGTCGATTCCCTTGATGCCGACCTTGGCGAGCAGCGCTGTCGCTGCCGCGAAGACCGCCGAAAGCAGTGCCCAGCCGAGCCATCCCATGGGACCATCATAGAATGAGCTGCTGGCTTGACTTGGCTGGCGCATCCCGGTAGACCAAAGCTATGACCTTTCGCAACTGGCGGCTGATGGCCGTGGCTTCAAGTGTGTTTGCCGCTGGGGTTCTGCCGGCGCAGCAGGCGGCTCCAAATCCGAAGCTGCCGACGGTTTTTGTGGTGGGGGATGTGGTGGGGGTGGCGGGGGTGTTCGATACGGGGCACCTGAACGTGGTGGCGAGTGCGTCCGGTGGGCGGACGACGCGGGGGTATATCAACTCCGGGGAGTGGGATAAGGTGCTGGGGCAGGTGAAGCCGGGGGATGTGGTGCTGCTGGAGTTCGCCCCGGCGACACTACCGGAGGCGGACAAGGCGGCGGCTACGCGGACGCTCCAGGGGATTGGGGATGGGACGTTCGACTACCTGGACCCGGGGACGCAGAAGGTGGAGCTGGTGCATAGCTACGGGTGGTACCTGCGGCGGATGGTCGTGGATACGATCAACCATGGGGCGAGTCCGATCCTGTGCTCGCCGCCGGGGGTGACGCAGACGGCGGCAATTGGGGCGACTGCGGCCGAACCGGCGGCTGCGGACTGGACGAAGGCCATTGCGACGGAGCAGCGGGTGCCGTTTGTGGACCTGGCGAGCGGGGCTTCGTTGAGGGCGGGTTTGGAGGCTTTGCCGGACGATCCGCTGGGCCCTTATTTGATGAAGACAGTGAAGTAGGTGAGGGGAGACGAGGCTGAACTGCCCCTCCCGGCAATGTGTGCAAAGTCTTCGAAACAGGGACTTTAGGTCCGGACCTGTTTTTCGATTGCACCAAAGAGTGTGCAACGGGGTAGGACGGATTGGGGGCTAGAGGGTGGCCTTCTCGAGGTCGACGTTCATCCACTCGCCACGTTCGATGGCGCTGCGAATCTGGGCGGGGGTGCGGCCCTTTTTGGTCTGCTCGTAGCTGTAGACGGCTTCCTTCATGCAGGTGGAGCAGGCTGCGCCGTGGGTGCCTTCAAAGCAGCTATGCAGGGAGTTGTGGTTCATCTCTCGGTCACAGCGGCAGTAGCAGGGCTGCTGGTGGAGGACGCCGGGAATCTTTGCGGCCATCTTATAGGCGGTCTGCTGGTAGGCATGGGAGAAGTAAGGGCCGGTCAACTGTGCGCCGCTGAGAACCGGGGGGAGCGGCCGGGTGGGAGCAGCGGCGTTGTAGGAGGGGATGTCCTCCGCGGGGTTCGACCACTGGGCGGAGGCGGCGAGGGCAACGAGTCCGAGTGCGACACACCCAATCAGCTTCTTCATAGGCAACATGATAAACCTTCCTACGGGGCTTGGATTTAAGCAAAAAAAGGCGCCATGAACGGTGATTTGTTCATGGCGGGAGGCCAGTGACGCAACTTGCTTCAGCCTTTGTTCACCGGATCCGTTCCCGGGTGGCTGAAAAACTTTGCGAGCAGTGTGTCTGTCGCTCGACTGAGATGACAATAGCACTAACGGGTGAAGAAATCTACTACTATTCATATTTCTCTTGTTGAAATATACCCTTTCTCACCAAGATAGTTGCGCGGGAGCGGCAAGGAAGCCGTTTGAGGTGCTTCTGGGAAGGAAGCAGATGGCGGTCTTCCGGGCTGGTTCTTTGGGCTAAATGCCTATTTATGAGTGGTTTGAATGGGATCGATACTGATGCGCTCCGCGAAACGGAGATCGCGACGTGTGAGGCCATCGGCGTCATATGAGATTAGGGATAGCTGCACGTGTTTATACCGAATATCAATATCCGGGTGGTGATCGAGGAGTTCAGCGAGCTCGGCGACCTGATTGACGAAGCGGATTGCATCCGTGAAGGTGGCGAAGGTCCATTCGCGGGTGAGTTTGCCGGCGGCGATGGTCCAGTGGGGGAGGCGTTCGAGGGCGGTGGTGAGTTCTGGGGCAGTGAGGATGGGCATGGAATGGCTCTGATGGGATGGTATTTGAAAGAGCCCCCACCGCAGGAGATCATCGCGCGAGATTGGATGTGAACGGAGTTCGCTCGGCTTCGTCGGGTCCTTCGACTGCGTCTGGCGCAAACTACGCGCCAGACTTCGCTCAGGATGACGAATTCTTCTTACCAACAAAAGCGTTGGTGTCGTCGGTTAGGCGAAGGCGGGGCGGCAGAGGGCGGCGGAGGCTCCGGCGTGGGCCATCATGCGGGTTTGCTCACAGAGGTCGCGCCAGGTTTGGACGGGGACGTTCATGAAGATGTCGACGATTTCGGGGTCGAACTGGCGGCCGGAGCAGCGTTTGATCTCCTGGCAAGCCGCTTCAAAGCTGGCTCCCTTACGGTAGGGGCGATCGCTGGTGATGGCGTCCAACGTATCCGCGATGGCGAAGATGCGGGCTCCGAGGGGGATATCCTGGCCCTTGAGGCCGCGGGGGTAGCCGCCGCCGTCAAAGCTTTCCTGGTGGGTGAGGACGATCTCGCTGGCCTGTTTGAGGAAGGGGATTTTGCAGACGATGGCGTAGCCCTGCTCACAGTGCTCGCGCATGATGGCGGTTTCGGCAGCGTCGAGCTTGCCGGGTTTGAGGAGGACGGCGTCCGGGGTGGCGATCTTGCCGATGTCATGCAGGAAGGCTCCGCGGGCGATGGTGCGGAGGTCTTCGGCGTTCATGCCCATCTCCCGGGCGAGCGCGGTGGTGTATGCGGTGACGCGCTTGGAGTGGCCCTCGGTTTCGGCGTCGCGGAGGTCGAGGGCGTCGCCCATGGCTTCCAGGGTGATGTCGTAACTGCGCTCGAGGTCCTGCATGGTTTCACGGAGGCGGGAGGTGCGTGCGGCGACCATCTCTTCGAGCGACTGGCGGTAGATGAGGTTCTGCTTTCGGAGGCGGCCGTGTTCGATGGCGCGCTCGACGACGGAGAGGAGTTGGGTGCGGCCGAAGGGCTTGAGGAGGTAATCGATTGCGCCGCGGCGGAAGGCGTTCGTGGCGACGTGGATGTCATGGACGGCAGTGACCATGACGACGGGCATACCGGGGTGTTCGACGCCGATGCGGTCCAGGAGGGAGAAGCCGTCGGCTTCGGCCATCATGACGTCTGAGAGGACGAGGTCGAAGTCGTCTGAGCCGTCGAGGAGGGTGAGGGCTTGTTCGGGGCGGCTGGCGGTGGTGGTGGCGTATCCGTTGAGTTCCAAGAGGGCGCACATGAGCCCGGTGACCGAGACTTCGTCATCCACAACCAGAATTTTTTCCTGCGGCATCAGGGTCGGTCCTCGCTTCAAGGGTTGCATTGCGGCTTGGGCTGGCCTCCGTCCGTTCCGTTCGCCGAAACAGGGGGCCTGTTTGTTGCTCAAACCGTCTTATCGGCAACCCGGCGAGGCTCAACAGCCCTGTCGCTCCGCCTTCTTGCGGGCGGCCCAGCCTTCCTTGTTGACCTGACGCGAGCGGCCAAGGGCGAGGGCACCGGGGGGGACGTCCTTGGTGACGCAGGAGCCGGCGGCTACGTAAGAGCCTTCGCCGAGGGTGACGGGGGCGACGAGGGTGGAGTCCGAGCCGACGAAGACGCCGTCCGCGATGGTGGTGAGGTGTTTGTGGACGCCGTCATAATTGCAGGTGATGGCTCCGGCACCGATGTTGACGTGGGCTCCGATGACGGCGTCGCCGAGGTAGTTGAGGTGGTTGGCTTTGGAACCCTTGCCGAGGGTGAGTTTTTTGGTTTCGACGAAGTTGCCGACGTGGGCGCCTTCGCCGATGCGGCTCTCCGGGCGGAGGTGGGCGTAGGGGCCGAGGACGGCGTCAGAGGCGATTTCAGCGGAGTCCATGATGCAGCCGTTGCGGACGAGGACGCCGTCGCCGAGGGTGGAGTTCTGGAGGACGGAGTAGGAGCGGATGCGGCATTCGGAGCCGATGTGGGTGGCGCCGAGGAGCTGGACGAAGGGCTCGATGACGGTGTCCGGGCCGACGGTGACGGAGGAATCGATGACGCAGGTGTCCGGGCGGAAGATGGTGACGCCCTGGGCCATGAGGCGGCGAGCGGCGGCGGTGCGCATGGCGGCGTCCAGGTGCATCATTTCGGCAATGGTGTTGGCGCCGAGGACCTCGTCGACGCTTTCGGCCTGGACGGCGACGACGCGGTCTCCGGCGGCGACGAGCTTGGAGGCGACGTCGGTGAGGTAGAACTCGCCGTGGGCGTTGTCGGTGGAGAGGGAATCGAGCTGGGCGAAGAGGGCGGCGGTGCGGAAGCAGTAGATGCCGGAGTTGATCTCTGGGGCGGAGAGTTGAGCGGGGGAGAGGGATTTCTGCTCGACGATGGCGGTGACCTCCGGGCCGGAGGGGGAGGCGCGGAGGACGCGGCCGTAGCCGGTGGGGTCGGGCGGGACGGCGGTGAGGATGGTCATGGCGGCGTGCTCGCGGAGGTGCGCGTCGCAGATGGCGTCCAGGGTTTCGGGGCGGATGAGGGGGACGTCGCCGGAGAGGACGAGGAGGTTTTCGGGAAGTAAGGTGTTGCCTGATGTCAGGTGGGCCTTGAGCATCTGGATGGCATGGCCTGTTCCTTTTTGCTCGGCTTGCAGGACGAATTGCACGCCGGTGTGCTCGACGGCACGCTGTACGCGGTCAGCTTCGTGGCCGACGATGCAGTAAATTCCGTTGGCGGGTACGACGGTTTTGGCCGCGGCGATGACGTGGAGGAGCAGGGCCTGGCCGCCGATCTCGTGAAGGACCTTGGGGCGTTTGCTCTTAAGGCGAGTGCCCTTGCCCGCTGCCATGATTGCGATTGCAAAACCGTTCCGCATGCAGAAAACCCTCGTACTAAAGTTAGCAGTTCCGCTCCATAAGGCAGAAGGAGCATACTACCTTTGGAGGCGACGACTGATGGCGACCGCAACCACTTCCTATCTTTCGGTTGAGGAGTACCTGAAGACCACATACCGTCCCGACGTGGATTACGTCGACGGTCATATCGAGGAGCGCAATGTGGGAGAGTTTGACCATGGGGATCTGCAGTCAGCGATCTCAATGCTTCTTCGCATTCACGATGTGGAGTGGAACGTTCGGGTGGTCACGGAAACCCGCGTGCAGGTCGGTCCGCAAAATTTTCGCCTGCCCGACGTTTGCGTCAACGATGCCACTACGCCGAGGGAGCGGATCATTCGGACCGCTCCACTCCTTTGCATCGAAATTCTTTCGCCTAGAGACTCGTTCAAGCGCATGCGAATCCGGATCGATGACTACCTGAAGATGGGAACTCAGCAAGTCTGGATCTTCGATCCGCAGACACGAACTGCAACGGTGTGCTCAGCGGGAGGAGACCAAGAGTTTCGCTCTGGAATCCTCATCCTGCCCGGAACGAAGATCAGTCTCGATCTCGAGCAGTCGTTTCGTACGCTTGATCGTTGAAGGCGCACCTCCAGGCGATTCACGTTGAGCCTTGCTCTACTGCACGGCTGGCTTGGCGGCTTCGGGTGGGGGTGGGATGGTGATGTCCAGGGTGGTGACGGGGCCGAGAGGGGTGAGGGGGGTGCCGAACTCGCTCTGGTTGCCGACGACTACGATGGCTAATTTGCTCACGTCGATGTACTTGTTGGCGACGCGGGTGACGTCCGCGGCGGTGACTTTTTCGATGCCGGTTTTGTACTTGTCAAGGAAGTCCGAGGGGTAGCCGTAGAGGGCGAGGACGACCTGTTCGCTAAGGGTTTTATCGGGGGAATCGTAGTTGAAGATGAAGGAGTTGAGGACCTGGTCCTTGGCGCTCTTCAGCTCGGCTGATGTGGGCGGCAGGGTCTTCAGGCGGCCAATTTCGTCGAGCATGGCGCGGGTTGCGGCGACGGTGCTGGCGCTCTTGGTGGCGGCGGCAACGGTGAAGGTGCCGGGGTGATCGTAAGACGCGCCGTAGCTTCCGCCGACGCTGTATGCGAGGCCCATTTTGGTGCGGACGCTTTGGAAGACGCGCGAGCCGAAGCCACCGGAGAAGACCTGGTTCATGACGCTGAGGGCGTAGTAATCCGGGTTGTTGCGCTCCGTGCCGAGGCCAACGATGTAGACGTTCGACTGGTCTACGTCCGTCTTGTTGACGAAGTAAACGCCAGGCTTGGGATCGGTGAAGGTGGTGTCGAGTTTGGGTGTGGTGGAGCCCTGCTTCAGGGGTTCAAAGGTTGCACGGAGCTTGGCCTCCATGGCTGTGGGGTCAAAGTCGCCGGAGACGGCGAGGATCATGTTGTTGGGCGCGACGGTGCGCTGGTGCCACGCCGCGAGGTCGCTGAGCTGGACGGCGTCGACCGTGGCGTACTCCACCTGGCGGGCGTATGGGCTTGCCTTGCCGTAGGCGAGAAAGGAGGCTTCGCGGCCGGCGATTTCGCTGGCATCGTCGTTGCGGCGGGCGATGCCTGACTCCGTCTGGCGCTTGGCCATGGCGAATTTGTCCGCTTTGAATGCGGGATGAAGGAGGACGTCCACGGCCTGGGCGAAGACGGTGTCGAAGTCCTTGGCGAAGCTGGACCAGTGGACGGAGGTGGTGGCGGTGCCGCCTGTGGTTTCAATGGTTGCGGCTTTGAGGGCGAGCTGATCGTCGAGCTGCTCGCCCGTCTCCGTGGTGGTGCCGCTGGTGCGCCAGGTCTGGCCGTAGAGACTGACGAGGCCGACCTTCGACGCGGGCTCATCACGGCTGCCGCCACGGATGAGGACGAAGCCGTTGATGAAGGGAAGCTCGTGGTCTACCTGGAGGAAGAAGACCATGCCGTTTGAAAGTTCAATGCGTTTGGGCTGAACGGGTTTGAAGTCATGGAGCGGGGGGATGGGGATTTTGGTCCAGGGCTCGGCTTGCGTGGAGGTGTGTTTGGTTTGCGCCGACGCGCTGAAGAGGGTGACGGTGCTTAGGGCGGCGATGGTGAGGGTGCGTTGGATAAGGTTCACTGGGCACCTCCGGTTTTTTCAGCCGTAGGTTTTTCAGGCGCGGAGGTTGGGGCCACGAAGTCGATCTCGGCTGTGGTGCGATTGCTTGCGACGAAGGTCTTGTTGGCTACGCGGCGAATATCCGCCTTGGTCACTGCATCCACCTTGGCTGTCTCCCGGAACATCTCTCGCCAATCTCCGTAGCGGGTTTGATACTCGGCCAACTGCTCGGCCAAGCCCATGTTGTCTGCAAGACCGCGGAGTTTGTCGGCTTTGGTGCGCGCCTTGTAGCGCTCCAGTTCGGCATCACTGACATCCTCCGTCTTCAGGCGTTCGAGCTCCTTATGCACGGCCTCACGCATCTCCATGGGGGTATGGCCGGGAAGGGGAACGGCATAGAAGGCGAAGAGGCCGGGATACTTCTGGCCTGGGAAGCCGCTGAAGCCCTGGGCTGCGGCGGCTATTTTCTGATCGCGCACCAAGGCGCGGTAGAGGCGCGAGGTGCGGCCGTCCGAGGCGATGTCTGTGATGGCGTCATAGACGGAGTCGTCGGGGTCGCGGTAGTCGGGGCGGTGGTAGCCCTCGAGGTAGAAGGGCTGGGTCGCTTCCTTGATGACGACGGACTTTTCCGCGGCCTGCACGGGCTCCACGGTGGTCATGGGCTCCGGCCTGGGGCCGGCGGGGATCTTGTCGAAGTAGCGCTCAAGCAGAGGGATGGCGGTGGAGGCTTTGAGGTCGCCGACGACGGCGATGACGATGTTGCCTGGGACGTAATACTTTTTGTGGAAGGCTTCGGCCTCGGTGGCGGAGACCTGGCTGATCTCGCTTTCCCAGCCGACGCCGCTGCGCCCGTAGGGGTGGGCGACGTAGGCGGTGGCGAGCATCTGCTCGACGAGGCGGCCGGTGGGGTTGGAGTCGATGCGCATGCGGCGCTCTTCCTGGACGACGTCGCGCTCTTTGTAGAACTCGCGCTCAACGGGACGGCCGATGCGGCCGCTTTCCATGTAGGCCCAGAGCTCCAGGCGATTGGAAGGCATGCTCCAGAAGTACTGGGTGGAGTCTTCCTCGGTGGAGGCGTTGAGGCCCTCCGCGCCGTTTTGTTCGGCGAGCTGCGGGAAGGCGTTGGGGATGACGTATTGCTCAGCGGCGGCCTGGGCGTCGTCGAAGACTTGCTTGAGTTTGGCAAGTTTGGCCGGGTCCGCGCCGACCCGCTTGCGGAACTCGGCGTCGTATGCGGCGTAGGTGAGTTCAACCTTGGCAAGGGCGAGTTTTTCGGCGGGGTAGTTGGTGGTGCCGATCTCATCCGTGCCCTTGAAGGCCATGTGCTCAAACATATGGGCGAGGCCGCTCTGGCCGCCGGGATCGTCTGCGGAGCCTGCGTCGACGAGGGTGTAAAAGCTGAAGACGGGGGCTTCGGGGCGCTCACAGACGATGAGCGTGAGGCCGTTGGGCAGCACCTTGACGGTGGTGCGCTTCTCAAAGCTTGCGAGATCCTGTGCGAGGGCCTGTGTTGCTCCTGCCAGCACGGCGCCTGCGATGACGCATGTGCCGAGCACCTTCATCCAGCTTAAACGAACGTCCAAACGATCCTCCACATGACTTTTCTACTGTATCGACTCTTACAGGGACGTTTCGCAGACGGGTAAGTCTACGCGGCGGTGGCGATCATTTGGCGAACCAGCTGGCGACCATTCCCAGAACGCCATATCCGAGGCGTTTGATGCCGCTGTCGCCGGTGGCTCCGGGAGCGGCCTGGAGGAGCATGGTGCGGGTCCACTGATTGCGGCCCAGGACGGCTCCGGCGCGGAAGCTGCGGGCTGCAGCCGTGCGCCATGCACCGGTTTCAGCGGCATGGACGAGGTCTGGGCAGGTTTGGAGAAGGCCCTCTACGCCGAGGTTATAGGCGATGTCCAGGAGCGCGGTCCTGGCGAATTCAGGCATGGCGTCGAAGTTTTTGACGCGGGCGGCGAGCTCGTCGGCCATGCCTTCCACGACGGTGCGGAGGAGGGCGTCCATGGCGGTCGCAGAGAGCTCCGGGCCGCCTTGCTGACGGTAGAACTGGGCGGGACGACCGGCGGGAAGGGCGTTCACGCGGGTGAACTCGGCGGCGAGTTGGCCGGGTGTTGCCGGGTTACTGCCGACGAGGAAGGGAAGCCGAGCTGCCGCGTCTGCGTCTGCCAGCAGCAGGCCGACGCCCGCTGTCACGTGTCCGGCGGCGTCCCGGTACATCCACGGGACCGACCCCTCGAACTCCTCAATCTTCTTTAGCGCCTCGACTACGTAGTTCGCCATCACCCAAAAGCCTACTCCTTCCCGGCGCCGGGCGAGGGGATCTTTCTTGCGGGCGACCCCAGCATGGAACCGGCTGCGGCCCGGTTGCGTACAGCACTCCAGCCAGCTTGCTTGTGGCACACTAGATGCACCGGAGGGACCCATGTACTGCCAACATTGCGGCAAAGAGTTTCCGACTCCCGCCAACTTCTGCTCCGCCTGCGGAACGGCCTTTGTGCCGGTGATGCCGCCCTATAACCAGAGCCGGATCGTTCGGCCGCGGTATCCGCGCATGGTGGCGGGCGTCTGCTCCGGCTTCGCGATTCACTTTGGGTGGGATCTTTCGGTTGTGCGGATTGTGCTTTCCGTGTTCACGGTACTGACCTCCGGGCTGGGCATCCTGTGCTACCTCGCCGCATGGATTATTTTGCCTGAGGCTCCGTATGCGCTGCCCGCCGTGGCCGGGTACCCGCCGCCGTATGCGACGCCGCCCGCGGGCCAGGCCGGTCCGTATTCCAGCCCGGGGACCAGCGTTTGAGTTTATTGAAGAGCGGGGCGAATCCTCGTCCCTTCGCCTACCGCAACCGCACACTTTCCTGCGATCAGAGCTCACTTGCCGCGCTGGCGGTGGAGCATGGGACGCCGCTGTATGTGTACTCGCAGGAGCATATTCTGGGGCGGCTTGCGATGTTCCAGCAGGCGTTTGCCGCGCGGGCGCATACGGTTTGCTATGCCATCAAGGCGAACTCCGCGCTGGCGATTTTGAAGGTGCTGGCGGCGCATGGGGCGGGGTTCGATATCGTGTCCGGCGGGGAGCTTGCGCGGGTGGCTAAGGCTGCCAAGCCGGCGCTGAAGAAGACAGTATTTGCGGGCGTGGGGAAGCAGGTTGCGGAGATCGACGCGGCGCTGAAGGCGGGGATACTGCTGTTCAATGTGGAGTCAGAGTCGGAGTTGGCGCTGCTGGGCGCGCGGGCGGAGCTTCTAGGGATTCCGGCGAGGTTTTCGCTGCGGGTGAACCCGGACGTGTTCGCGCAGACACATCCTTATATCTCGACCGGGCTGAGTGCGCATAAGTTCGGCATCGACATCAACGCGGCGCGCGGGATCTACCGCAAGGCTGCGAGGTCGAAGCACCTGGTGGCGACGGGGGTTAGCGTTCACATCGGCTCGCAGATACGGGCGGTGGACCCGTTTGGTGCGGCGCTGGAGCGGGTCACGACGCTGATTCAGCAGTTGAGGGGGGATGGGATTCAGCTGACGCATATCGACGCGGGTGGCGGGTTGGGCATTGAGTATGAGGACAGGCCCTTTAGCCCTGCCGCAGCCGTTGCGGCCTATGCGAAGCAGGTGCTGGACGCCACGGCTCATCTCGATCTGCATCTGCTGCTGGAGCCGGGACGGTTTCTGGTTGCGCAGGCGGGTGCGCTGGTGACCGAGGTTTTGAACGTCAAGAGGAATGGCGACAAGACGTTTGTCATTACGGACGCGGGGATGAACGATCTGATTCGTCCGGCGCTTTACCAGGCGCATCATCAGATTTTGCCGGTCGAGCAGACCGCAGCGGCTGCCGTGCCGGTGGACATTGTGGGACCGGTGTGCGAGTCGGGCGACTTCTTCGCTCGCGACCGTGCGCTGCCTGCAGTAAAGGCGGGGGACCTGCTGGCGATTCTGGATGCGGGAGCGTATGGAATGACGCAGGCCTCGAACTACAACACCCGTCCCCGCCCGGCGGAGGTGCTGGTGGATGGAGCGGAGAGCCGGTTGATTCGGCGGCGGGAGACGTACAAGGACCTGTTTGCCACGGAACTGCCGTAGGACCTGCATTCCTGCTAAAATCCGAAGGTCGCGCGGGGTCCACCCAGCGCAATTTCGATTCGAGGTACGAGCATGTCCGGCCACAGTAAATGGGCAACCATCAAGCATAAGAAGGGCGCAACGGACGCCAAGCGTGGCAAGATCTTCACGCGCCTGATCAAGGAGATCACCATCGCGGCGAAGTCGGGCGGCGGCGATCCGGACGGCAATCCTCGTCTGCGTGGCGCTATTGCCGCGGCCAAGGCGGAGAATATGCCGGCCGATAACATCAAGCGGGCGATTCAGCGCGGTACCGGGGAGCTGGAAGGCGTCTCCTATGAGGAGATCACGTATGAGGGCTACGGTCCTGGCGGCGTCGCGATGATCATCGACGTGCTGACCGATAACAAGAACCGGGCTGTCAGCGAGGTGCGCCATGCGTTTTCAAAGAATGGCGGCAACCTGGGCGCGGAGGGCGCGGTGGCCTGGATGTTCTCGAAGAAGGGCGTCATCTCCATTGCGAAGGATGCGGCGGGTGAGGACAGGCTGATGGAGATCGTCCTGGAGTCCGGTGCCGAAGACCTGAATGACGAAGGCGAGCACTGGGAGATCCTTTGCGATCCGAAAGACTTTGAGGCGGTGACCGAAGCTTTGAAGGCGGCGAAGATCCCGACCGAAACTGCGCAGGTGACCAAGATCGCCAGCACGTACACCAAGCTGGAAGGTGCGCAAGCCGCCTCCATGATGCGTCTGCTGGAGACGATTGAGGATCTGGACGACACGCAGAATGTGTACAGTAACTTCGACTTTGACGAAGCGCAGATGGCCGGGTAACCGGCGTCTTCCACCCGGCAGGATGAGACAGCCTCGGCCCATGCGCCGAGGCTGCTAGCATGACAATCAGACACCTATGAAGATCTTCCTCCCAGCGCTCGCCGCCGTCGTTCTTACCTGCGTCTCAGCCAGCGGGCAGCGGCCGGACAATCCGCTTGAATCGGCTTCCACGCACCAACCCACGGAGTACGGCGCCCTGATCCAGGGCGGCAACGGCATCACCGATATGCGGAATGGCTTCCACTTCCTGGCTGCGGGCGTACATGCGGGACGGGTTCTGACGAACAACTTCGGCCCGGGCTTCCTGCATGGGAACTTTGAGTATGCCGTGGAGCTGTTTCCTTACTGGCAGTCGTTCACGCCGAAGTTTCAGAAGGTCAACTGCACCCAGGCGGCGGGGACGGCAATCATCAACTGCTCGCAGCCTTACACGGTGGGCGGGACGTACACAGGCGCCAGCGTGACGCCCATTATCCTGCGCTGGAACTTTGCGCGTCACGGTAAGGTTGTGCCGTGGGTGCAGGCGGCGGGCGGCCTGCTTTGGACCAATCACAAGTATCCGGCGTATGGAAATGCGACGGCAAACATTACCACCAACGGACCCAATGGCGATGCGAGCGTGTTCAACTTTACGCCGCAGGGCGGGATTGGTCTGCACTACTTTACGCGGCATGATCGTTCCATCGACTTCAGCGCCATTGGAGAGCACATCTCGTCGGCGTCACTGGGAGACCGCAATCCTGGTGTGAATGCGAGCGTGCAATTCACGCTGGGTTATACATGGTGGAAGTAGCATAAGAGCCAGGCAGGAGCTGCTGGCAAGCTGATTGATGAACTCCGATTCCATCATCGAATGCGTCCCCAATTTTTCCGAGGGCAACGACCCGGATCTTGTCCGGCAGATCGTTCGCGCGATGGAAGTGGATGGGGTGCGCCTGCTGGACTACTCGCTGGATACGGACCACAACCGGTCGGTGGTGACGATTGCAGGGGTGCCGGCGCAGGTGATGGAAGCGGCGGTGCGAGCGGCGGGTAAGGCGGCGGAGTTGATTGACCTGACTCGGCAGACCGGGGTCCATCCACGAATTGGCGCGGCGGATGTCATCCCGTTCGTGCCGGTCTCCGGCGTGTCCGTAGCGGAGGCGGCGATGCTGGCGCGGCAGGCTGGGCTACAGATTTGGCGGCGGTATGGGGTGCCGGTCTACTTCTATGGGGCGGCGGCGGCGAGACCGGACCGGGTGCAGCTTGAGGACGTGCGACGGGGACAGTTTGAGGGGCTGCGCGAGGCGGCTCTGAAGGATACTGCGCGGAGGCCGGATATCGGCGGGCCGGAACTGCATGAGACGGCGGGAGCCAGTGTTGTTGGGGCACGGAGCTTCCTGATTGCTTACAACATCTACCTTGGTCCGACGGCCGAGATCAGCCATGCGCGGGCCATAGCGCGGGATATTCGCGCGTCGTCTGGCGGGATGCAGGGGGTGAAGGCGATTGGGGTGCTGGCGAATGGGCGGGCGCAGGTGAGTATGAACATCGTGGATTTCCGGCTGACGCCGGTGCCTCGGGTTCATGCCAACGTAGAGGAACTGGCTCGGCAGCATGGGACGACGATTGCCGAAGGGGAGCTGATAGGGCTTATTCCGCAGGATGCGTATGCCGCGGAGGCGGCGTGGATCCAGCAGATTCCGGAGTTCGATGCAGACCAGAAGATCCTGGAGCGGAAGCTGCTGCAGCCGATGATGTGGCCGCATGAGTGAGGCGATTCTTGAGCTGGCGGGGGTGGAGGTGGTGCGGGGTGGACGGACCGTGCTGCATGACATCAACCTGCGGGTGGAGCGGGGGGAGCGGATTGCGATCCTGGGGCCGAATGGGTGTGGGAAGTCCACGCTGATCAAGACCATGACGTGCGAGCTGTATCCGCTGGCCAAGGAGGAGACGCGGGTGCGGATCTTCGGGCGGGAGCGGTGGGATCTGACGGAGCTGAAGAAGCGGCTGGGGGTGGTACAGGCTGAATTGCCGGGGAAGCCGATTCTGGAGTGTACGGGGCTGGATGCGGTGCTGACGGGGTTCTTCTCCAGCTCCACGCTGTGGCCGAACCTGGTGGTGACGCGGGCGATGCGGGAGCGGGCGGATGAGGTGATGGAGCTGGTTGCGGCCACGTCCTTGCGTGGGCGTTTGCTGGGGGAGATGTCGGCGGGGCAGCAGAGGCGGGTGCTGATTGGGCGGGCGCTGGTTGCGTCCAGCGAGTGTCTGCTGCTGGATGAGCCGAGTAACGCGCTGGACCTGAGCGCGCAGCGGGATCTGCGGGAGCTGCTGGTGACGCTGGCGGAGCGTGGGACGACGCTGCTGCACATCACGCATCACATCGGCGACATTATTCCGGCGATGGAGCGCGTGGTGATGATGCGCGAGGGGCGGATTCTTGCGGATGGGGATCGGAATGAGCTGCTGACGGCGGCGAAGCTGAGTGAGCTATTTGGAACGCAGGTTCACATGGCCGAGCATGAAGGATTTTTTCACGCCTGGTGATCAGTCGTGGTGGATGACGCCGGTCTGGAGCTTGACCAGTTCCGGCTGGGGGATGGTGCGGGGGCCGAGGACGGCGATGCGGGGGAGGGGGCCGCGGACCATGGCGACCTCGTCGCAGGCGTAGAGGCGGGGGCAGGTCTGGCAGTCCTTGTAGATCTTGTCCGGCAGGGCGGTGCGGTCTGAGATGCGGAAGCCGAAGTGGAAGAAGAAGTCCGGGATGCGGGTGAAGAGGCAGACGCTGGTGACCCCCTGGTACTCGGCTTCCGTGAGGAGGGCGCGGAGGAGCTTGCCGCCTGCGCCCTGGCCTTTGGCCTCCGGCTTGACGACGATGGAGCGGACCTCGGCGAGGTGGGGGCCGTAAAGGTGGAGGGCTCCGCAGCCGAGGAAGACTCCGCCCATTCCGTCAGAGACAGGCGATTCGGCGACGTGGAAGTCGCGGACGTTTTCGCAGATCTCGGCGTAGTTGCGGCGGAGGAGGGTGCCGTCTCCGGAGAGGGAGTTGACGAGATCGTAGATGTTCTGCGCGTCCTGGAGGCGGGCATTGCGGACGGCGGCTCCGCCGACGACCCGGGGGCGGGAGGAGGTGGTGGAGGTCGAGTCGCTGATGGGCTCGAGGGGTGCCGTGATGTTGAGGGTGGTGGTCATTCTTGCGTCGTGCTGGGTACTCCCCCCGGGGTATTATGTGTGCAAAGTATTCAAACGATTGAATTTAGTTCTGGACCTTGGTTTGGAGGAGAGAAAAAGTCCCAAATTTCGCGCTTGTTGGGTGCAAAGTCTTCCAACGAAAGGATTTGGATGAAAATCATCTTTGCGGCGATGCGAATTTACGACCCAAAGACAGCACGTCTTCACTCGTTCTATTTTACCGGTTTCGGCAGGGTCGTTACGCCAACTCTATTTGCTTTGGAATGAATGGGTTAGGTCACTTTGGGGCTTGACACGCGAGTTTGGCCCATTTCTCGCGAAATTATTTTGCGTAAACATCTGGGAGGATAAGAACAAGCCAAAGCAAAGCGCAGAGGACACAGAGGAAAAAACGCGAAGGACGCTGAGGAAAGCAACGGCAAGGACAACAGCCAATATGGAGGTTCTGGCTTCGCCAGAATGAAAACCTTTCGCTACGGAGTGGAAGTAAGGCGTTGACGGGCGGCGGCGAGGGCTTTGGCGACGCGGTGGCGGGCGGTGCCGCCTACGACGTCGTGGCAGTCCAGGGTGGCTTCCAGGGTGATGGCTTGGTAGAAGTCTTCCGCGAAGGCGGGGCTGAGGGTTTGGAGTTCGGGGAGGGTCAGGGCATCCAACTCGCGGGCGGATTCGAGGCCGAGGCGGACGGCGTTGCCGATGATCTCGTGCGCTTTACGGAAGGGGACGCCCTTGTTCGAGAGGTAGGTGGCGCCGGCCATGGCGTTGAGGTAACCGGATTGGGCGGCCTCGGTGAGGCGGGCGGGGCGGAATTTGAGGGCGGTAGTGAAGGCGGGGAGGAGGGCCAACATGCCAGTAACGGTGTCGGCTGCGTCGAAGATGGGCTCCTGGCCTTCCTGGAGGTCCTTGTTGTAGGCGAGGGGGAGGCCCTTGACGATCATGGCGAGGGTGGAGGCTGCGCCGTGCAGGCGGCCGGATTTGCCGCGGATGAGTTCGGTGAGGTCTGGGTTTTTCTTCTGGGGCATGGCGCTGGAGCCGGTGGAGAAGGCTTCGGGGAGGTCGAGGAAGCCGAACTCTGCCGTGGCGTGGAGGGTGAGTTCTTCCGCGAAGCGGCTGATGTGCAGGCCGAGAGTGCTGCAGGCCTGGGTGAAGTCAAGCATGAAGTCGCGGTCGGAGGTGGCGTCCATGGAGTTGGGGGTGGGGGCGTCGAAGGCGAGTTCGCGGGCGGCGATGGTGCGGTCGAGGGCGAGGGTTGCGCCGGCGATGGCTCCGGAGCCGAGGGGGCAGAGGTTCATGCGTTTGCGGGCGTCTTGGAATCTTGACGCGTCACGGAAGAGCATTTCTACGTAGGCGAGGAGCCAGTGGGCGATGGTGACGGGTTCGGCGCGCTGGAGGTGGGTGTAGCTGGGCATGACCTGGTCTGCGGAGGCTTCGGCAAGGGTGACGAGGGCGAGTTGCCATTGCTGGAGGCCGGTGAGGATTTGGTCGATGGCGTCGCGGACGAAGAGACGCATGTCGGTGGCGATCTGCTCGTTGCGGGAACGGCCGGTGTGGAGTTTGAGGGCGAGGGGTCCGATGGCCTTGGTGAGGGCTAGCTCGACGAAGTGGTGGACGTCTTCGGGTTCTTCGGGGAGGGTGGCGGGGTTGAGGGTGAGGGCGGCTACGGACTCGAGGCCGGCGATGGTTTGGGTGAGTTCGTCCGGCGTGAGGATGCCGGCGGCGGCGATGGCGCGGGCGTGGGCGATGGAGGCGCGGACTTCGACTTGGTAGAGGCGGAAGTCGAAGGGGAAGGAACGCTGCCAGGATTCGAAGGCTTTGTTGAGGGGCTCGCGGAAGCGGCCGGACCACATTTTGGTGGGTTGCTGATCGGACATAAGTTAGGGATGGCTTTCTAGGGCGTGGATTGTTGAGTGCAAGTTGGTAGCGCCGTTTGCATAATCGGGACAGCGGCAGGATTCGCGCTAAGGTACTTCTGGTCGAGCTGGCGATTCTTTACATTGTCCTGCACTGCACCTTCACAGGTGACTTCCTTGAGAAGAGGCCTCACGCTGAGTACGCCACCAGAAAAGACGAGCATTTCGACGAAACGGTGGTCACCGTCGTTAAGCGTCAATGAGAGGTGGTCTCCTGCTTTGACATTCTTACTAGGCGATAACGTTCCAGTGAATACATAAGTTCCGGCTGGAAGTTGAAAGGTGATGAAATGGCCAGGCTTGAATGATGCAAGCTTTTGATCTTCTTTGAAGAGGGTTCCCATGAATCCTTGCAACTGGTGGAAGGGATAGCCTGCATTTCGGGGCCGTGAATAGAAGGTCACCTGCGCTTGTGGAGGCGTAATGGGCGCAGTTTGTGCGTGAGCGGAGGTGGCAAATGGCAGAATGAGGAACAAGGCAGTCGCAAGTCTCATAATGTGTGGCTCTGATCGGTAGTTCGATACCGAGTTCAATGCTTAGATTCGAAGAGAGGTACTCGTAAGGGGTCCGCTCAGTAGGGTGGTACGGCTGGTGCGCGTGATGTCCGGGCTGAAGCCCCAACCTATCTCAGAAACAAGTGCAAAGGCGGTCGAGCTTGGCTCGATAAACCATCCTTTCGATGAGGCTGAAAGGATGGGGCACCCGTTGTGGTTTCTGATTCCCGGATGGTTATCGTTTGGAGATTTCGTCCATGCGGCCTTCGAGCTTGGTGGTCATACCGTAGAACTGCTTGAGGTCGGCGTGTATGGCGGCCAGATCTTGGTGATGCTCGGTGCGGAACGCTCGGAGGTCTGCTTCTGCCTTGTTGAAGCGGGCGTCGGTGGCGGCTTCGGATTTAGTGAAACGGGTATCGATGCCGTCGAGCCGCTTCTCCAAAGCTGTGAACCGAGCGTTGTTCTGGAAGATGGAGAGGGCGATGAGGAGGCTGGGGATTCCGATGGAGAGAAGGAGCTGCAGGTTGATCATCGGATGCTTGCCTCCGTCGCACTTACGATATCAGATCGGCTTTGCGGGCCGTCAAGTTGAGATTAGTCGTTGTCCTTGGAGGTGGTGAGGTGGGGCATCTCTGAGCCTTTGCTGAGGGTGAGGAGGCCGGTTTGGGCGTAGGTGAGGAGCTTGGCGCGGGTGTCGGTGATGTCGAGGTTGCGCATGGTGAGCTGGCCGATGCGGTCGCGGGGGGAGAAGGTGGATTCGGTTTTTTCCATGCTCAGGCGCTCGGGGGAGAAGGTGAGGTTGGGCGAGTCGGTGTTGAGGATGCTGTAGTCGTTGCCGCGGCGGAGTTCAATTGTGACTGAACCGGTTACAGGTTTGGCGACCCAGCGCTGGGCGGCTTCGCGGAGCATGATGGCCTGGGGGTCGAACCAACGGCCCTGGTAGAGGAGACGGCCCAGCTTGCGACCGCTGTCGCGGTACTGCTCGATGGTGTCCTCGTTGTGGATGCCGGTGATGAGGCGCTCGTAGGCGATGAAGAGGAGGGCGAGGCCGGGGGACTCGTAGATGCCGCGGGATTTGGCTTCGATGATGCGGTTTTCGATCTGGTCGCTCATGCCGAGGCCGTGGCGGCCGCCGATGCGGTTGGCTTCGAGCATGAGGGCGACGGGGTCGGGGAAGTTCTGGCCGTTGAGGGCTACGGGGAAGCCTTCTTCAAAGCGGATGGTTACTTCTTCTTTTTTGATGGGGGTGTCGTCGCTCCAGAAGGCGGCGCCCATGATGGGGGCGACGATCTTCATGGAGGTGGAGAGGAGTTCGAGGTCTTTGGCTTCGTGGGTGGCGCCGAGGATGTTGGAGTCGGTGGAGTAGGCTTTTTCGGCGGACATTTTGTAACCGAAACCGGACTTTTGCATGAAGGCGGACATCTCGGCGCGGCCGCCGAGCTCGTCGATGAAGGTCGGGTCGAGCCAGGGCTTGTAGACCTTGAGGTCGGGGTTGACGAGGAGGCCGTAGCGGTAGAAGCGCTCGATGTCGTTGCCCTTGAAGGTGGAGCCGTCGCCCCAGATGTTGACCTCGTCTTCCTTCATCGCCGTGACTAACATCGTCCCGGTTACAGCCCGGCCGATGGGGGTGGTGTTGAAGTAGGTGACGCCGGCGGTGGTGATGTGGAAGGCTCCGGCCTGGAGGGCGGCGAGGCCTTCGCGGACGAGGGGGAGGCGGCAATCGATGAGGCGGGCTTTGACGGCGCCGTACTCGAGGGCCTTGCGGGGGATTTCGTCGTAGTCGGATTCGTCTGGTTGTCCAAGGTTGGCGGTGTAGGCGTAGGGGAGGGCGCCTTTCTGCTTCATCCAGTGGAGGGCGGCGGAGGTGTCGAGGCCGCCGGAGAAGGCGATGCCGAC
>CAXSZW010000003.1:419962-459716 GCA_964242025.1 uncultured Acidobacteriaceae bacterium | reverse complement strand
TGTGGCTAACGTGGCTGAGTGACAGCGTGTGGCTATGGTCAGGGGTGCGTCTTTACTGGGGATTCGCGGTTTCGACCATGGAAAAGTCTTGACGTGGTGAAGTTGCACCAGGAAGTGTGCAACGGGGTGGGACGGATTGGTAAGCCGCCTGTTTGCTTGGGGATGCGGTTGGGGTTTCGCGGCTCACCATGCGGCTGTGGTGAGGTTTACGAAAGGATTAACACCGATCTTCACCGAGGGGAACGGTCAGAAGCAGCGGAAGGCAGAAGGCGGATTTCTGGACAGCGCGGTTGGGCGGAGGCGGACCTGCGTTGTGGCCGCGGCGAGGCTTCGGGTGGCCTGGGGTATTTAGAGTGGGGGAGGTTGGCGTAACAGCGGTCGTTTGCTCCCGCAAACGATACCCCACTCTTTGGCGATGAGACTGTCAAAGAATGGGGCACCCGCCGGGGCGGGAGACGATCTTCGGGTGGGTCGAGGGATCGAGGCTGAGATTGCGGGGAGACGCTTGTTCAGCGTGACGTTACGGAGGGGAGACGGTGCCGTTGCCGGCGGTGATGGTGGCGCCGCCGCTCTTCTGGCTTACGACGAGGCCGATGACGAGACCGGTGACGAGGACGCCGCCGACGATGGTTCCCTTGAGGAGGTAGTGGTGGTTGTGCCGGACCACCTCGCCCGTGGAGGAGGTGCTGGTGGTGGAAGTGCTGGTGGGGGAGGAGGTGTTTCCGCCCCCGACGCCGGTTTCGTTCCGCTGATGGATGATGGCGGTGGCGACGAGGGCGCCGACGGTGGCGGTGACCGTGATGGTGAACTCGCCTGAAAGATTGTTGGGCTTGAGGCCTTTGAGCTGGGCCTTGCCGTCCGCGCCGGTGCGGACGCTGAAGGAGGCTGCGCCGGCGACGGAGCCGCTGGCTCCCCCGGGACCGCTCTGGATGGCGAAGAGGACGAGGGCTCCGGCGACGGGTTTGTGGTTCTTATCCTCGACCTGGACGATGGGCTCGCGGGCGGTGCGCTGGCGGATGTTGTTGAGTGCGCCTTCGCCGTCGAGGATTTCGATGGTGAGGCCTTCAGACTCCGGCAGGGGGGCGTCCGGCAGGGCGTTGCCGAGCGAGGAGGAGTAACCGGGTCCCTCTGCGTAGCCTGGGGCCGCCGGGAAGGGGGCGCTGAGGGCGAGGGCGGGCTGAACGAAGAGGAGCGTGGAGAGGCCGAAGGCCAGGGAGTGCCGCTTCCAGATGTTGAGGGTGCGAGGGGGTACGCCAGGGTTGCAATTGCTCATCATTCAAAGTCACCGTTGCTGAAATCGTGCGCCGTGCTGCGGTCCGGGTCAGTGAGGTGCGGCTCGCAGTTCCTGGATACGGCGAGGAAGGTGCGGGCGCGATTCAAGGGGATGGAAGCCGTGCGGCGCGTGCAATGAGTACGGCTGACGCGACGGGTTGGATGGACCTTGAAAACCGCTGAAACGGGGGGCCTCGAAAGAATCCGGAAAGAGCTGGCGAACGTCTTTATTTTGTTCTGTGCGAACGAAGTTACGCCCGCCGTGACGGCAGGTCAAGCAGAGAAACGGGCCCGGTTTGTGGTCCGGAATGGGACGCGATTTTCTGCGTGTGAAACCTCTCCGCGGCGCGTATTGTTGCGAGTGGGAAGTGGGCCCCGAATCAACCCATCCTTGAGCGATTGAAGGAGAGATGGGAGAGGTTGAGCTTCTGTTTTCTTTGTGAGGTGTTTGTGATTCGAACGACATGCATGATGGCCTTTCTGCTGGCGGGAGCACAGAATGCAAGCAAACCCGCGACACCGGCGGCCGCCCCGGCCAAGGCTGCGGCGACGACCAACCGGCCGGCGCTGCGGATTACGCTGGAGAGGAAGACGCCGGATGGAAAGATCCAGGCGGTGAGCTCCGACCATGTGTTTGAGCAGGGCGACACGGTGCACTTCAAGCTGCAGAGCGATTTTGACGGCTTTCTGTATGTGATGGACCAGGGGACTTCAGGCCGGTTTGCGTCCGTGTTTCCGAGCATGGAGGCGGGGTCGAACAACCGCGTGAGCCAGGGGCAGATGTTTTCGATTCCGTCGATTGACGAGAGCTGGTTTGAGATCTCGGGGCCGGCGGGGTTCGACGTACTGTACTTCCTACTTTCGCCGGAAGCAATTGCGACGCCGCCGGCCTCTGCGTTTGTGGCTCCGGGGCCGGTGAGCTCCTTGAAACCGCGGTGCAACGATGCGGTGTTCAAGGCTCGGGGGGAGTGCACGGATATGAATGCGGGGCCGGCTCCGCTGCCTAAGGATGCGCCGCTGCCGGCGCCGCTGGAGCCGATTGCAAGTATGGCCAGCCGGGATATTACGGTGGTCAAGAAGCAGGGCGGAGTGCAGGTTGGGTCCAGCGGGAACAGGACGGCGCCGGTGATTTATACGTTCAAGATGGCACACAATTAGTCGTTCGTTGTTGGTTCTTAGTTGTCAGGAAGTGCGCTCAGGAGATTGGGGATGTTTGGATGGGTCGGTAAGGCGGTGAAGGGCGGTGTGGCTGCGGTGATGATGGCTGCGGGGTTCGGTTTGGCTTTGGGGCAGACGGCTCCTGCAGCGCCGGCTGCGCCGCAGAGCGAGACGCGGGATTTGAAGACGGTGGACCTGAGCGCGAAGAAGGCTACGGTTTCGATTCCGCGCAGCTATGCGCTGGTGGTGGGGATTGCGAAGTACAAGAATCTGCCGGAGGGGGCGCAGCTTTCGTTTCCGAACCGCGATGCGGAGGATGTGTACACGACGCTGATTTCGGCGGAGGGTGGGCAGTTCCCTGCCGAGAACGTGCACAAGCTGATCGACGATAAGGCGACGATTGCCAACGTGCGGCATGAGCTGGAGGTGTGGCTGCCGAGCGTGACCAAGGACGATGACCGGGTGCTGATTTACTTTGCGGGGCACGGGTTTATCTCGGGCGGCAAAGGGTATATGGCGACGTACGACGTGAGCCTGAAGGACATTGCGAACACGGCGTATCCGATGCAGCAGATGGGCGAACAGATTGGCGGCAAGATCAAGGGCAAATGGAAGGTGCTGGTGACGGATGCGTGCCACTCGGGCGCGATTACGCCGGAGAGCGACCGGGCGCAGGTGGCGTCGACGTTGCTGGACCTGCAGAAGAGTTTGTTTTCGATTACGGCGAGCCGGGATCGCGAACAGAGCTTTGAGAGCGATCAGTTTGGCGGTGGGCATGGGGTGTTCACGTACTACGTGATCAAGGGGATGCAGGGCGAGGCGGATACGGACGGGGATGGGGTGGTTTCGGCCGACGAACTGGGCGAGTATGTGCACACGCAGGTGAGGCTGGCGACGCAGGCTGCGCAGAACCCGACGTACGACCGCGGGAGCTTCGACCCGAACATGGTGCTGGCGTACAACCCGACCCGGGTGAAGGGCGCGAACCTGCCGCCGCCAGCGTTTGGGAACCTGGTGGTCGAGACGAACATGGACAACACGGAGGTGTTCATCGACGGCAAGAGCGCGGGCGTGGTGAACAAGGGGACCCCGCTGCGGTTGCCGGGTATCCAGCCTGGAGCGCATACGGTGAAGGCGGTTCGGCTGGGGTATGAGCCGGACGGGCCACGCGAGGAGCAGGTGTATCCGGGACAGGATACGACGGTGAGTATCAGGATCCTGATCGCGCGGCAGCATAACCATGCGGCGGTGGAGAAGTTCGATAAGGGGATTGAGGACTACAACAAGGGCAACACGGAGAACTACAAGAAGGCGGCGGATAACTTTCGGGAGGCGCTAAGGCTGGACCCGAAGTATAGCCAGGCGGCGCTGTACCTGGGGCGGGTGGACAATGCGCTGTACCTGGATGAGGAGTCGCTGAAGTCGTTCAAGCTGGCGATTGAGACGGATCCGGATTATGTGGAGGCTCGGTCGAGCTATGCGGGTGCGCTGCTGGATTCGGGGGATATGGATGAATCGATCCGGCAATTGAATGTGGTGACGCAGCGGGCGCCGGAGAATGCGATGGGCTGGTACCTGCTGACGGAGGCGTATCGGCGCAAGGGCGACTACGTGCACGGCAAGGAGGCCGGGCAGCAGGCGATCGCAAAGGCTCCGAAGAACGCCGAGGCGCACTTCTGGCTGGCGGAGAACCTGCGGCTGCTGAACGAGCCGGCGGCGGCGGAGGCGGAGTATGCGCAGTACCTCGCGTTGAGTAACTTCGATTCGGGGTTTGGCGGGAAGCTGAACTACTATGCGGCGGGGTTTTTGATTGGGATGGGAAGCAAGAAGCGGGCGGCGCAGACGGACATCTGGCGCGAGATGCGGGGCCTGGCGAACGTGGGGCTGTGCGACTGCGCGTGGATGCAGAAGAAGTACGATCCGGCGATCCATCTGTGCCAGCAGGCGCTGACGTATATCCCGAAGGATATGTATGCGAACTACCGGCTGGGGCTGGTGTACACGCAGGAGTTCAACCAGCAGCACTCGGTGGGGTTGCTGGCTGCGGCGAAGACGCATTTTTCCGAGGTGGTGGCGATTGGGCCGGACACGGATGAGGCGGGGCGGAGCAAGAAGTACCTGGTGATGATCGATAAGGCGCTGGCGCAGCAGCCTTAGGGTTTAGGTCACCATGACGGCCACGAAGAGAAAGATTCCAAGGACAAGGGAGTACATCGCGGTATGCAGGCGATCGGACTTGATCTGGCGGATGAGCGAGACCATGAGGAGCTCGTCGCACATGGCGGTGACGAGGTCTTCATCGGACGAGGCTGTAACGGCAGCGACATACGAGCTGTGGGTATCGCAGAGGACGTCGTGGACGGAGTTCGAGAAGGTGTGGCGCAGCCAGTGGTGGCTGCGGCTCTGATGGATGAAGAATTTGGGAAGCGGGCGGTGCGGATGCGGGGAGGGCGCGCTGTGGGGCTTGATGACGGGGAAGATGACGCGCATGCAGATGAGCAGGCACAGGCCTACGGCGCAAAGGAAAACGGTGAAGACGATGTCATGCAGGATGGGGTGACGGGGATGCGTCCCCTGCAGGGCGCCGGCGGTCATACCGGAGAGCAGGGTGACGCAGAAGGCGGCCTTGGTATCGATGAAGCGAATGGTGTTCTGTGTATCTTCGACGGCGTTATAGAGAAATTGCAGGCGGCTGCTGAGCTCAAAGATTTCCTTGAAATGCGACAAATTGTCCCCCGGTATGGAGCGGAGTCTAGCACAGCGCAGAAAGAGATTGCTCCATGAGCGCGGGGACTATAGGCTGGGCCGGTACATTAAACCTTCTGATGAATTTCTTTCGAACATCTGTCCTTGGTGGATTGGCGACGGTGGCGCTTACAGCGGCGAGCGGGACCCGCTGTCTGTCGCAAGAGGTGCCTGGCCCGCAGCCGCAATCTCCGCAGGGGCAGCCTTCGCAGCAGATCCAGACGACGCCCGCGCCGGAGCAGAGGATCCCTCAACAGGCGAAGGCGCGTTACGGCGCGTTTCAGGGCATTCTGTACAACGAGGCCGGACAGCCGTTGCCCGCGATTGGCGTACAGCTGGTGCCGACCGACGGCAACAAGGCTGGCTCCCGCAATACGGCAACCGAAGGCGACGGAATCTTCCGGCTGCTGAACGTGGTGCCGGGCACGTATGACCTGGTGCTAACGCCGGCGAGCGGACGAGCTCCGTACCGCAAGAGCGGGATCAAGGTGAACCCGGGTGAGGTGCTGTCTGTCGAGATCAAAAGCCTGGCCGGCTTTGAGCCGCCCCAGCCAGGGATGCCGCTGCCGCAGACTCCGATGGAGGAGACGGGCGGCGACTATACGGAGCTGAACCGGCGGCCGGATGCGAACGGCGAGATTGTGGTGCCGAAGGAAGGCCGCCTGCCGCAGGAGAACTACCTGTTCCAGCCGCTGCCGGATCGATGGTACATGGGGGTGCCGGATGCGGAGGGCTATCGGCGCTATCCCGCGCTCGAAGTGCCGTATGTGCTGGGGCACTGGTATGACCCGTTCAACCGGAATGAGCTGAAGGGCGATAAGCCGCTGTTCGGCAAGACGTTCTTCCAGTTCACGGGCGACAGCATCACGGTGATGGATGGCCGGCGGCTGCCGGTGAAGTCCGGGCAGTCGACCGATGAGGTGAACTCGCCGGGATTTTTTGGACGCGGCGGACAGTTCTTTACGGCGCAGACGTTTCGAATGACGTTCGACCTGTTCCATGGGGATACGACGGCGTTTCGGCCAGTGGACTGGCGCATCCGCGTGACCCCGGCGGTGAACCTGAACTACCTGCTGACGCGCGAGAACCAGATTGTGAGCCCGGATGTACGGTTTGGGACGACGCGCTTCGATTACCACGCCAGCCTGCAGGAGGCCTTCGGCGAGGTAAAGCTGAAGGACCTGGGACCGAACTACGACTTCGTCAACGTGAGGCTGGGCATCCAGCAGTTTGTCAGCGACTTCCGCGGGTTCATCTATGCCGATGAACAGCCGGGCGCACGCATCTTCGGCAACCTGCGCAGCAACCGCTACCAGTACAACCTGGCGGCGTTCGATCTGATGGAGAAAGACTCCAACAGCGGACTGAACACGTTTCGGCGGCGAGGCCGCGATGTGATCATCGCGAACTTGTTTATGCAGGATTTCTTTGCAAAGGGCTACACGGCCCAGGTGAGCTATCACTTCGTCCGCGACAACGGGCGGATGCACTACGACGATAACGGCTTCCTGGTCCGGCCGGCGCCGCTGGGTTCGATTGCGCGGCACCGCACGGACGTGAACTACTTCGGCTTTACCGGCGATGGGCACATCGGGGCGTACAACATCACCAATGCCTTCTATGAAGTCCGCGGCGACGATACGTTTGACCAGGTGGCGGGGCGCAAGGTGGACATCAACGCGCAACTGGCGGCGGTTGAGGTCTCCCGGGATTACTCGTACATGAGGTTCCGCGGGTCGTTCCTGTTTGCTTCCGGCGATAACAACCCTCGGGATGGCCGGGCAACGGGGTTCGACTCCATTGTGGATGCGGAGGCGTTTGCCGGCGGGGAGTTTTCGTTCTTCAACCGCGAGAGCATCCGGCTGACCGGAACGGGGCTGGCGCTGACGCCGGGCGACAGCTTCCTGCCGGATCTGCGATCCAGCAAGGATGAGGGGCAGTCAAACTTCACCAATCCCGGGCTGTATGTGTACAACGCCGGGGCCGATGCGAAGCTGACGCAATCTCTTAAGCTGGTGGGCAACGTCAACTTTTTGCAGTTTGCCCACACGCAGCCGCTGGTCTTTATCCTGCAACAGAATGGGATTCGCAGAACGATTGGAACGGATGCGAGCATTGGCGCGATCTACCGGCCGTTCCTGTCCGACAATGTGGTTTTCAGCGGGGGTGCGGCGGTTCTGGTACCGGGCCGCGGGCTGCGGGACTTTTATACCTCGCAAACACTTTTTTCCGTCTTTGCAACGATGCGGTTTCAGTTCTGAGTTAGGGGTTCGCAACTTTGATGGATGTGCCTAAAATACGGGTCATGCTTCGCCAACTACTGCATCGGCGCACGGTCGCCGCGGGGATGTGTGCCTCTGCCGTGGTGGCGTGCAGCTTCGTGTTCGCCAACGGAACCGGGATGGCGACGGTGCAGGCCAAACTGGGGCTGAAGCAGCAGGCGCAGCAGAACGGCGGCGCGGCCATGCCGGTGCCGCTTCCTCCTCCGGTTGAGGAGAAGAAGTCACGGTTCCCGATCCGGCTGCCGAAGTACGGGGAGACGGAGGAGCAGGCGAAGGCCGCGTCCGTGGGATGCATGTCCTGCCATACGGGCATTGAGCACGAGAATATGCACCAGGAGAGCACGGTGGTGCTGGGGTGCGCGGATTGCCATGGCGGCGACCCGAGTGTGATCGCCGATGGGGTGAAGGGCTCGAAGGCGTATGCGGCGATGGAGCGCAAGGCGCACGTGGAGCCGAAGCTGGCAGCCAATGCGGCTCGTGGCGGGCACCCGGTGCGGGCGTATACGGATTGGATCAAGGAGAGCGCGGAGTTTGTTCGCTTTGTGAACCCGGGCGATCTGCGGATTGCGCCGCAGACCTGCGGTCGCTGCCACGCGGCTGAGACGCGGAATGTGAAGTCCAGCATGATGACCCATGGCGCGATGCTGTGGGGCGCGGCGCTGTACAACAATGGCGCGTATCCGCTGAAGAATCCACACTTCGGCGAGGCGTATGACATCAATGGCAAGCCGGAGCGTCTGCGGACGTTTCCGCCGCCGTCGGCTGAAGAGACGCGGACGAAGGGTGTGCTGGAGTATCTGGATCCGCTGCAGCGGTGGGAGTACTCGCAGCCGGGCAATATTCTGCGGGTGTTTGAAAAGGGCGGCGAGAAGCGGCCGGAGATCGGCAACCCGGAGACGATGGAAGAGCCGGGCGATCCGGATTTGAAGCTGAGCGACCGCGGCCTGGGGACAAGCCTGCGGACGGATCCGGTGTTCCTGGGGCTGCAGAAGACGCGCCTGCTGGACCCGCTGCTTTCATTTCCAGGGACGAACGATCAGGCGGGAGATTATCGGTCGAGCGGATGCTCCGGCTGCCACGTGCTGTATGCGAATGATCGCGACCCGAAGCATGGGGAGCAGACCTCGCAGTACGGCAACACCGGCAAGAGCCAGAGCGACGACCCGACCGTGAACAAGGACGAGAGTGGCCACCCGCTGCGGCATGTCTTCAGCAAGGCGATTCCGTCCAGCCAGTGCATGACGTGCCATATGCATCCGGGCACGAACATGGTGACGACCTACTACGGCATGACGTGGTGGGATAACGAAGCAGACGGCGACAAGATGTACTCGGCCAAGGTGAAGGATCCGAGCCTGAACAAGATTCATGATGTGCAGCTTCGCAATCCCGAAGGGACGGCTCCGCGCGGCAACTGGAGCGACCCGAAGTTCCTGGAGACGATTGGCACGCCGGAGTTCAACAAGGATCTGAAGGATACGCAGTTTGGGGACTTCCACTCGCATGGGTGGGTCTTCCGCGCGGTGTACAAGCGTGATCGTCACGGGAACCTGCTGGATAAGGAAGGCGCGAAGCTGCCGACGGAAGATGTGACGTTGGGCAAGAGCGTTCACCTGATGGACATCCACCTGGAGAAGGGGATGGCCTGCGCGGACTGCCACTTTACCCAGGACGTGCATGGCAACGGCAAGCTGTACGGCGAGACGCGGAATGCGATCGAGATTGGCTGCCAGGACTGTCACGGCACCATCTACAGCAAGGCGCTGCTGAAGACGAGCGGGCCGGCCAGCGCGAATGACGCCAGCAGCAACCTGCTGCGGATGCGGACGCCGTTCAAGGAGTCGCGGTTCTTCTGGTCCGAGGGCAAGCTGTATCAGCGGTCGAATGTGGTGAAGGATCGCAAGTGGGAGGTTGTGCAGGTGATCGATTCGATCACGCCGGGCAACGAGCACTACAGCGAGAAGTCACGGCTGGCGAAGACGATCCAGAAGGATGGCATGACGTGGGGCAATGTGCCGGATATGCTGCCCTCCGGTAAGAGCGTGCTGGCGCATCAGGACTCGCGGATGACCTGCTATAGCTGCCACTCGTCCTGGACGACGAGCTGCTTTGGGTGCCATCTTTCGATGACCGCCAACCAGAAGATGCCCATGCTGCACAACGAAGGGCAGACGACCAGGAACTACACCAACTATAATTTTATGGTGCTGCGGGACGACGTCTACATGCTGGGCGTCGATGGGACGGTTACGGGGAATAAGATTGCGCCGGTTCGAAGTGCCTGCGCGGTGGTGGTGAGCTCGCAGAATGCGAACCGCAACTGGCTGTATCAGCAGCAGCAGACGATCTCCGCGCCCGGGTTCAGCGGGCAGGCGTTCAGCACGTATGTGCCGCACACGGTGCGGGCGACCGAGACCAAGGGCTGCACCGACTGTCACGCCGCGAAAAACGGCGACAACAACGCGTGGATGGCGCAGCTGCTGGTTCAGGGGACGAACTTCCTGAATTTCATGGGCAAATACATCTACGTGGCGGATGGTGAGGGTGGTCTGCAGGCGGTTCCGGTGGCCGAAGGGACGGAGCCGCCGGCGATTCTGGGCTCCGATCTGCACCAACTGGCGTATCCGGCCTTGTATGACAAGTTTGTGAAGAGTGGCCGGTTCCTGAAGACCTCCTATGAGAAGGAAGGGGATGTGCTGGATGTGCAGCTTCGCGGGGAATATGCGTACGCGGCGCTGGGCAAACAGGGTTTCCGCATCTTCGACGTGGCCAATATCGACGTCAAGGACGTGTCGGAACGGGTGACGAATGCGCCGGTTTCGCCGCTGGGGCAGAGGTTCTACGTGAAGACGAAGTATGCGACGGCGGTTGCGTCGCCTTCGACCCTGGCGCTCGATCCGCTGCGGGAGCAGATCCCGGAGAATGAAGAGGGCAAGATTGCGCCGCTCTATGCGTTCCTGTATGTCACTGATAAATATGAGGGTTTGATCGTCGTTGGAGATCCGAAGAAAGGTGTGGGAACGCTGCTCGATGGCGATCCGCGCAACAACTTCCTGGGCCGAGCACTGACGTGGAACCCGGAGGGCAAGCTGAATGGGGCGCGGCGGATCACCATCGCCGGGACGTATGCGTACATTCTGTGCGACCGTGGGCTGGTAGTGGTGGATCTCGCGGACCCGCTGCATCCGAAGATCACCGCGGAGATTGGTGCGCCGGTTCTGAATGAGCCGACGGGACTTTCCGTGCAGTTCCGGTATGCCTTTGTGACCGACAAGGACGGACTTAAAGTACTTGATGTCACACACTTAGACAAGCCGAAGCCGACCGGCGGGATGCTGAAGGTAGACGATGCCAGGAACGTCTATGTGGCAAGGACCTACGCCTACATCTCCGCAGGGCGCAATGGGATTGCGATTGTGGACGTGGAGAAGCCGGAGCAGCCGAAGCTGAACCTGATGTACAGCGCGGGCGGTAACATCAATGATGTCAACGACATCAAGATCGGGATGGTGAGCTCCAGCCAGTTCGCCTTCGTGGCGGATGGAAAGAATGGGATGCGGATTGTGCAGCTCTTCTCGTCCAAATCGCAAAAGGCATTTTACGGCTTCAGCCCACAGCCAATTCCGCAACTCATTGCAACCAAACGGATGAAGGAGCCGGCGCTGATGATCTCGAAGGGCGTGGACCGCGACCGGGCCGTGGATGAGAGCGGCAACCAGTTGACCGTGTTTGGACGGCGGGGGGCGCGGCCTTTGAACGGCGAGGAGATGCAGCGTATGTATTTGAGGGCAGGGGAGTTATACACCGTGGCCGATGGGCCTCCGAGTGAACCGCTGGCGATGAAGCCGGTGGCGATCAAGCGGGCCGGTGGGACGGGTGTGACTACGACCAGTAGTGGTGGTGGGAATCAGTAACGCATTTTGAATGAGCACGTTGAGGCGGTCCGGACCATTGGGGCGCCTTTCTGTTTGTGGGACGTCCATGGTTTTGGCTTGTGGTGGATTGAGCTTAAGTTGTGGATTGATGTATGGATAAGGTGGGAGAGGAGCAGCAGGTTGGCGTGGTCGACAAGCCTCATACCGGTCCTCGCTGATTGGAGGGTGGGATGTGGGGTGTTGCGGGGAAGGCGGTCGGCTGCACGATACCCCATTCTTTGACGACGAGACTGTCAGAAGGACGGGACACCTGACGGGCGGGGCGGGAGTCTTACGTCCCACTCATCGCGGTGAGGCTGCGATGAATGGGGCACCCGGGCGTGAGTTGCCGGCCGAGAGAAGAAGAGCGGCGAGATCCATGGAAAGGCCCGGCTGCTTGGGAGCGGCCGGGCCTTTTCTTGTGCGGGTGTGGAGGGTTACTGGTTCTGCTTTTCCGGGAGGCCGGCTTCGCAGTTCTGTTCGTTCTTGTTGTCGCCGGTGCCCTTGACGGCGACGTCCGGGGTGACGGAGAAGCCGGGGCGGAGGGCGTAGTCGCCGTTTTCCTGCTTCAGGTTGGTGAAGTCAATGCGGACGGGAATGCGCTGAACGACCTTGACGTAGTTGCCGGTGGCGTTTTCCGGCGGGAAGAGCGAGAGGCGGGAGCCGGTGGCACCGCCGATCTGGGTGATTTTGCCGGAGAACTTGCGTCCGCCGAGGGCATCAACCTTGATTTCAACGTCCTGGCAGCGGTGCATGCCCTTCAACTGCGTCTCCTTGAAGTTGGCCGTGACCCAGAGCTCATCCAGCGGAACGATGGTGAGGAGGTCCTGGCCGCCCGCGATGTACGCGCCGGCTTCCACGTTCTTCTTGTTGATGACGCCAGAAGAGGGGGCGACGACGCGGGTATAGGAGAGGTTGAGCATGGCCTGATCGACACGGGCCTGGGCGGTCTTGACCTGGGCCAGCATGCTGGCGGCGCGAGCCTGCTGGGCGCGAACCTGTTCCGGACCGTTCTTTTCCGCCTGGGCGGCATTGGCGCGGGCCTGGTCCAGCTTCTGCTGGGCGGCGGTGATGGCGGACTGCTGCGCGACGAGGGTCTGTTCCGCCTCCAGCACGGCGGCGGTATTGGCGCGGGCCGCGGCGATGGCGCCGTCATACTGCTGGCGGCTGATGACGTCCTTTTCCACCAGCGGGGTGTAGCGCTCAACGTCCTTCTGGGACTTGATGGCGTTGGCCTGAGCCTGATCGACGCGGGCGGCGGCGGCGGCGGCCTGCTTCTGGGCCTGCACGATACCGGACTGCGCGGAGACAACGTCTGAGCCCGAGGTGCGGACCTGGGTGCTGCTATTGGTGCTGGTGATGGGCACGTTGACCGTAGCCTGGTTGTAGTCGGCCTGGGCGCTGGCGAGCCCGGCCTGGGCCTGCTCCAGCGCGACCTGCTGGTCCTTGGGATCGATCTCAATCAGGAGATCGCCCTTGTTGACCTTGGTGTTGTCCTGGACGTAGACCTTGGTGACCTGGCCGGAGATGCGGGCGCTGATCTGGTAGATGTCGCCGTCGACCTGGGCGTCGTCGGTATCCTCCGTGAAGGTGGAGCGCCAGTACCAGAAGCCTGCGCCGAGGATAAGGATGAGGACGACGGCGAAGAGGATGACCTTGCGTCCGGTTTTTTTGGCTGGGGACTCATCCGACGCGCTGGAGCTGCTGGCCGGGGTCTTACCCTGCTCACTTCCCTGCTGCTGTTGCTGGTCCTGCTGATTGGTTTCCTGAGTTTCCGTAGCTGGCATGGTTATTTGCCTCCGAGATAGTCTTTGTAGTTGGTCTGCGCGACGCCGAGCGCACGCGCCAGGGAGAGCTTGGCTACGTTGTGCTGGTAGAGCGCGCTGATGTATTGGTCGTTGGCCTGCTCAAACTGCGACTGGGCCTGCGAGACGGGAAGGTTGTCCGAGATGCCGGCGTGGAAGCGCTGCTGGGCTTCCGAGAGCTCTTCCTGGGCGAGATCGACGTTGGATTTGGTGGCGTCGACGAGCTTGGCGGCGGACTGGATGTCGAGGATGGAGTCGCGGACGTCTGCGTTGACCTGCTGAATCTGGTCGGAGAGGCGCGCCTTGGACTGCATGAGGGAGGCGTCTGCGACGTCGCGCTCGCCGCGGGTTTTGGCGAGCTGCAGGATGGGCACGGAGAGGGTCCCGGTGGCGGTATAGGTGCCGTGGGAGTGGCCGGGGGTGGTGCCGAGATCGCCGAAGTCGCCGGAGGCCGCGATGGTGGGGTACTGGTCGGCGATGGCGGCTTTGCGCTGGGCCTCGCCGGCGTGGACCTGCTCGGTGCTGGCCTGGAGGTCTTTGCGGGTCTGGAGGGCCTGCTCGAAGGAGATTTGCGGGTCCAGGTTGTCGAGCGGCTTGAAGGGGGCAGCGTCGACGAGGCGGAAGAGCTGGTCGAGCGGCAGGCCGATGACGCGGGCGAGGGCGAGCTTATCCTTGGCGAGCGTGTTGGTGGTGGAGATGAGCGACTGCTGCTCGTTCTGGTAGTCGACTTGGGCGCGGAGGACGTCGAGACGGGGGTTGGTGCCGGCGTCGTGGCCGGCGATGGCCTGGTCGAGGGTGACCTTGGAGGTGGCGAGCTCGGCGTTGACGGCGTCGATGCGGGCCTGGTCCGCGATGCAGAGGAGGTAGGCGTTGCCGACGGTGAGGACGACAAGGTCGCGGGCGTCCTGCGCGGTCAGCTTGGAGGCGGCGAAGTTGTGCTTTGCGGCGATGTAGCTTTGCAGCGCGGCGATGTTGAGGAGGTTCTGGGTCAGGTAGGCGCGGAAATCGATGACCTGGAAGGGGCCGATGATGGGGTTGATGCCGGGAAACTTCAGGCCGTAGGCGGCGAGGTTGACCTGCTGGATCTGGATGGAGGCGCCGGCGGTGACCGTGGGGAGCAGGGCCTGGAGCTGCTCGAGGCGTTCGCCGTTGGCGGATTTGACCGAGGACTCCTGCAGGATGACGCCGAGGTTCTGGCGCAGGCCGCGCTGGATGGAGTCTTCGAGTGTGAGGTCGAGGAGGGCGCCGGTGTTTTTGCCGGAGATCACGGAGCCTTTGTAGCTGTCCTGGGTGACCTGCGCGCCGTTCGATCCGCTGGCGTTGTACAGCTGGGTCTGGCCGGCCTGGATGGTCTGTGCGCTGACGCCGGAGTTGGCGGCGCTTCCGCTGCCCTGGGCGCCGGGCTGCTGGGTTCCCTGGGCCGAGGCCTGCGAGGGGAGGGTGGCAGAGCCAGCCAGGAGGCAGAAGGTGAGCGCGAGGTGCGCCGGCCTCAGTGCGGGCACTGCTTTGCTTTTGGTCATATCTCTAATGGTACCGGGTCCTGGGGATGGTGTGCGAGGTCGCCAGGGGAGATCCAGAAAAGAGCGGAACTGCCTGACCCTTATTGAGATGCGGCACGCAGGAGGAAGTGTGCAAAAAAACGGGGTCGCGGATTCGGACGGTTCCGGAAGCTGTGGGAAGCGGGTACACTTCTGAGGCGGTGAACGACTTTGTTTGAGAGGTGGACTATGTTGATGGGCGCAATGTTTCTGGGTGTGGACGTTGGGACGGGTGGGACGCGGGCGGTAGCGGTGAATCACGAGGGGGCGGTGGTGGCGTCGTACGCGGAAGAGCATGCGGCCATCCACAGCGAGCGAGTGGGCTGGGCGGAGCAGGACCCGGAGGACTGGTGGCGGGCGGCGCAGGCGGCGATCGGCGCGGTGATGCGGGAGGTGGGGACGGTTGAGGCCGTGGGGCTGACCGGGCAGATGCATGGATGCGTGATGCTGGATGCGGATGGCCAGGTGCTGCGTCCGGCGCTGATCTGGTGCGACCAGCGGACGCAGCCGGAGTGCGACTGGCTGGAGGCGACGATTGGGCGCGAGAGGCTGATTGAGCTGGTGCAGAACCCGGCGCTGCCGAACTTTACCCTGACCAAGCTGCTGTGGGTGAAGACGCATCAGCCGGAGATCTTCGCGAAGATCCGGCATGTGTTGTGCCCCAAGGATTTTGTGCGGCTGCGCATGACGGGCGTCTACGCGATCGATATGCAGGAGGCGAGCGGGACGCTGCTGCTGGATGTTGCGCACCGGGCCTGGAGTAAGGAGGTGGCGGAGGCCGCGGGGATTCCGCTGGAATGGCTGCCGGAGCTGTTCGAAGGGCCGGAGGTGTGTGGACGGGTCACCGATGCGGGAGCAAAGGCGACGGGGATTGCGGCGGGGACGCCGGTGGTCGCGGGAGCCGGAGACCAGGGGGCTGGGGCTGTGGGGATGGGAGTCATGCGACCGGGGGCGGTCTCGGCGACGATCGGGACCAGCGGCGTGGTCTTTGCGGCGACGGATAAGCCGACGATGGACCGGCTGGGGCGGCTGCATACGTTCTGCCATGCCGCTCCGGGCATCTGGCATGTCATGGGGGTGACGAACGGGGCGGGACTCTCGCTGCGCTGGCTGCGGGACACCTTCATGCCCGGCGTAAGCTACGACCAGATGAGCGCGGAGGCGGCGCTGGTGCCGCCTGGATGCGATGGGCTGCTGTGGACGCCGTATCTGTTTGGCGAGCGGACGCCGCACCTGGACGCGCAGGCTCGGGCGGCGTTTGTGGGGATCAGTGCCTCGACGACGCGGGGGCACTTTGTGCGGGCGGTGATGGAGGGCGTGGCGTTCTCACTGAAGGACACGTTTACGCTGTTCGCGGAGCTTGGGATTCCGGTGGAATCGATCCGGCTGGGCGGGGGCGGGTCGCGCGGGGCGTTGTGGCGGCAGATCCAGGCGGATGTATACGGGATGCCGGTCGAGCGGCTGGAGGCTGAAGAAGGCGGCGCGTTTGGCGCGGCGTTGCTGGCCGGGACCGGCGTGGGTGCGTGGCCGAGCGTCGAGGCGGCCTGTGCGGCGACCATCCGGGTGGCAGAAACGATTCAACCAATCCACGCGGCGGCGATGGAAAGGGCTTACGCTGAGTACAGAAAGATTTATCCGGCGCTGCGTGCCGTAGGGAGGAAGGAATGACGGAGATTGGGGTTGGGGTGATTGGGTTTGGGCTGGCGGCGCGGGTGTTCCACTGCCCCTTTGTGAGCGCGGTGCCCGGGCTGAAGCTGACGGCGATTGTGCAGCGCAAGGGCGATGAGGCGAAGGCCGCGTACCCGGAGGCGGATACGGTGCGGTTCGTGGAAGAGTTGCTGGCGAGGAAGGACGTTGCGCTGGTGGTGGTGGGGACTCCCAACGAGACCCACTTTACGCTGGCGAAACAGGCGCTGGAGGCGGGCAAGCACGTCGTTATCGACAAGCCCTTCGCGGGCACCAGCGCGGAGGCGAGAACGCTGATTGAGCTGGCACAGGAGATGGGCCTGGTGCTGGCGCCGTTCCACAACCGGCGCTGGGACGGGGACTTCCTGACGGTGAAGAAGGTGCTGGCGGGCGGCAAGCTGGGACGTCTGGTCAGCTTTGAGTCGCACTACGACCGCTTCCGGCCGCTTCCGCGCGAGGGCACGTGGAAGGAGGCCGGCAATCCGGCCAACGGGCTGCTGTGGGATTTGGGGCCGCACCTGGTGGATCAGGCGATGGCGCTGTTTGGATCGCCGAAGACGATCACGGCCAGCGTCCGGACGGATCGCGAAGGAAGCGAGATTGAGGATGCGTTCGATATCTGCCTGGGATACGACGGGCTGACGGTGTGGTGCCGGTCGACCATGGTGGCGTGCGATGCGGCGCCGCGATTCCTGCTGCATGGGACGGGCGGAAGCTTTCGGAAGTATGGGCTGGACCCGCAGGAGCCCGCGCTGATCGCAGGGGGCAAGGTGCCGCGGTTGGGTTCGGCAGAAGTGTGGCTGGGCGAAGATCAGAGCTTGTGGGGCACGCTGGCGATCGCGCCGGTGCCGGATGATCCGGCGAAGGTGGAGAAGTCCTTGGTGGAGACCGAGCCCGGCGACTACCGGCTGTACTACGCGAATGTGCGGGACGCGATCAACGGCGCGGCGGAGTTGGAGGTCAGCGCGGAGGCGGGCTTTGAGACGATCCGTGCGCTGGAGCTGGCGCGGAACAGCTCCAGGGAAGGGCGCAGCGTAACGTTCTAGCTCAGGCGCGAGCGGCGTGGCGAATGGCCTTGATGAAGATGCCTTCGCCGACGACTTGATAGAGAACGATATACGGAAGCGAAGGGATCACCATTTCTCGAGAGTCGTCCGCGGAACGCTTTCGCCCGCGAAACGGGAGAGATGGCAGGCTTTCTATGGCAGCAAAGATGGTGCTCGCGACGCGCTGTGCAGCGGCCTCGCTATCCTCTCGGATATACAGAACGATCTCTTCCAGATCGTCTGCCGCCCCCACCGTCCAGATGAGCTTCACTTACTGAGCCGTGAGGAGCCGGTTGATCCGCGAAACGACATTGTCGTGTTGCAGCAGACGTCCTGCGGCAATATCTTCGTCTCCGCGCTGAACGGCTGCACTCAGGTCGCGCTCCTGGCGCACGAAACTCTCGATGGCATGTTGCGCCAGGTCATCGACGGAGATGCCGCGCTCGGCGGCGAGGTGGTGCAGTTCCTGCTGGAGCGCCGCGTTGAGTTCGACTGTCATTCCTCAACATTAGGCCTAGCCCAACGGTGCGTCAATGATTCCTGTCGACCTGATTCCTTCGGACTTGCATCTTACAAGCATGAGGTTTCTTCGGCTGGTATTGGCTACAGGGTTGGTCTGTGGGATGATCTCGTCTGCGGGGGCGCAGGCGGGTGGGGTGGACTCCGATGCGGATGGGTTGAGCGACGCCGCCGAGCAGGCGCTGCTGGTGCAGTTTGCGCCGACGTTCCTGACCGGGCAGCATGACTGCTCGAACATTCCGGCGGAGTTTTTGCCGGAGCACAAGACGCCTACGGTGCTGGCGGAGAACGGGACCATCTACGGGCAGGTCTTCCCGGCGAAGGGCTCAACGGCGGCGCGTCCGCTGGTGGAGATTCACTACTATCACCTGTGGCGGCGGGACTGCGGCGGACATGGGCATCCGCTGGATACGGAGCATGTCTCGGCTCTGGTGGAGGGGTCCGGCGGGGCCGCGGCCGATGCGAAGTGGAAGGCGGTGTACTGGTATGCGGCGGCGCATGAAAACACGGTTTGCGATGTGAGCCAGATTGCCCGCGCGAAGACGCTGCATGCGGAGGAGCAAGGGGCGAAGGTCTGGATCTCGCCGGGAAAACATGCGTCCTACCTGAACGAGACGCTGTGCCGGCGGGGATGCGGCGCGGACCGGTGCGAGGAGATGATCGAGCTGCCGAAGGGGAAGATCATCAACCTGGGCGAACGGGATCATCCCATGAACGAGTCGCTTTTTGTGGCGTCGGCAGCGTGGCCGCTGGAGGCGAAGATGACGCATACGAACTTCCCCGCGGAGCCGGTGGCTCGGCTGAACGCACTGCCGGAGACGGATATTGCGTGGTTCAATCCGGGCCGGCATCCGGCGCAGCAGATCATCTCCATCAGCGCGGCGACGGAGGGGAAGCTGGCCGACAGCGGCGCGAATACGACGTCGGCGATCTCGGTGGCGAGCGACTCGACTGGAAATGCGCTGCAAAAGAGCTATAACCATACAAAGCATGCGCTCGGGATGACGGCGACCCATGTGGGGAAGGCCTTGCGCCTGACGCCCAGGAACGATTCGCCGAAGGATGAGCCAAAGTAACGGAGCACGGGATAAAGGATGACGATGGATGATGCAGTGAAGTCCGGAGGGCTGCCGCTGGGGTTTCAGTGGGGCGCGGTGAAGGCGGGGATCAAGGCAAGCGGCAATCTGGATGTGGCGGTGGCGTGGGCGCCCAAGGGAGCGAACGCGACGGCGATGTTCACGCGGAACCTGGTGGTGGCCGGGCCGGTGACGGTGGGGCGCAAGCATCTGGGGTCGACGGGCGGCCGCGTGGGCGCGCTGCTGGTGAACGCCGGCAACGCCAACTGCGCCACGGGCGAGGCGGGAGTGAAGGCTTGCGTGGAGAGCTGCCGGGTTGCGGCGGAGGCGTTCGGGTGCATCTTTGACGAGGTCTTCCCTTCCTCGACCGGGATTATCGGGGTTCCGTTGCCGGTAGAAAAGCTAATCGCGGCCATGCCCGCGGCGGTGGCCTCTCTGGGCGACACGGTGAGCCACGCGGAGCTGTTTGCAGCGGCGATTATGACGACCGACACCAGGCCGAAGGTGGCTCGGGCGGTGGTGGATGTGGATGGGGCGGAGGTGCGGATCTTCGGCGTCGCCAAGGGCGCGGGCATGATTCATCCGCAGCTTGGGCCGGCGGTGGAGTTCCTCCCCGGGCCGCCGCACGCGACGATGCTGGTGTATCTCTTCACAGACCTTGCCGCCGAGGCCAGTGAACTGGGCGCGCTGCTGGAACCGGCGGTGGAGCGGAGCTTCAACTCGATCTCCATCGACGGGGACACCTCCACCAACGACACGGTGCTGCTGCTGGCCAGCGGCGCGAGCGGTGTAAAGCTGGACGAGCGGGTGGGAGAGGCGTTTTTGAATGCGCTGAAGCTGGTGTGCGGCAGCCTGGCACACCAGATCGTGGATGATGGCGAGGGCGTGGGCCATGTTGTGACGCTGCAGATCAACGGAGCGGCCTCGCATGCGGAGGCTCGGACCGTGGCCAAGGCGATTGCGCACAGCCCGCTGAACAAGACGGCTTGGTCCAGCGCGGACCCGAACTGGGGCCGGCTGATCGCGGCGGCGGGGTACTCCGGCGTGGCGTTTGACCCGGCACGGCTGCGGGTGTCGATTGGGGATCAGGTGGTGTTTGAGCAGGGTGGACGGGCGGCGCTGTTCGACAAGGAGGCCGCGCACCAGGTGATGCTGGCGCGGGAGTACACGATCACGCTCGACCTGGGCGGGGGGGACGCACACTGCACGTTCCTCACCTGCGACCTGACGGAGGAGTACGTGCGGATCAACGCGGATTACTCGACGTAGCATCCTTTGGCATGACACACTACGAGTGGGGATTTCATGAGCACACATCGAGCACACATCGTTTTACCCTCTGAATTGATCGCACAAATCGATGAGGCGGTTGGGCCCAGGAAACGAAGTGCCTTTCTGACCCAGGTCGCCGAGGCAGAGTTACGCAGAATGCGCTTGCTGGCCTTCCTGGAAGAGAGCAAGACGAATCCGGTGATGAAGGAAGAAGATCATCCAGAGCTTTCGGAGGGATCCGGAGAATGGGTGCGCAAGCTGCGTACGGGATGGCAGGCACGTCTGGAGGATCAGGAGGCGAGGCGAAGCGCAGAGTGAAAATTCTCCTCGATACGACCGTGCTGATCGATTTGCTAAGAGGTAGAGGAGACGGAGTCGCAATGGTTCAAAGTGCGGCTCAATCCAGATCGGAGCTGGTCACCTCCGCAGTCAACGTTGCAGAAGTTCACGCCGGCCTGCGTTCAGGCGAAGAAGCACGGGCTAACGTACTCTTGAGCAGCCTGGAGGTCTTACCTGTGACGAAAACGATCGCGGCAATGGCCGGCACCTTCATCCGGGAGTGGTCAAAAAAAGGACGAACCTTGACTCTGCCCGATATGCTGGTGGCTGCGACCGCATTGGAACACAACACGATCTTGGCCACGACGAACGTAAAGGACTTTCCGATGCCTGAGATAACCCTCTTTCAGCTAACCTGAAAGTGGCTCAGCGTCGTAATCATTGCGCATCTGATCGCTTGAACGCATCAATACAAGACCAGGAAATCCTATGACGATGAAACTTGAAGACGAAGCAGTAACGCAGGATTTGGCCGCGGAGGTTGCGGAGTGGGTTGAGGCCTTCGACCAGGTGGTGGCGGCGGACCGGGAGCAGGGTGCGGAGCTGCTGGAGGCGCTGCGCCAGCGCGCCGGCGAGACCGGCGTGGCGACCGTCGGTGGGGTGACGACGCCGTACTGGAACACAATCCGGCCGGAAGAGGAGGTCCCCTATCCGGGCGACCGTGGCCTCGAGCGCCGGGTGGAGGCCTTGCTGCGCTGGAACGCGATGGCGATGGTGCACAAGCAGAACAAGCAGGATGCGGGCATCGGCGGGCATATCTCCACGTATTCCTCGCTGGCAACACTGCTTGAGGTTGGCTTCAATCACTTCTTCCATGGCACCTACGGCACTGAGCCGGGCGACTTCATCTACTTCCAGGGGCACGCCTCCCCTGGCGTTTACGCGCGGGCGTTTCTGGAAGGCCGCTTTGAGGAATCGCGCCTCAAAAACTTCCGCCATGAGCTGCGCGGCGAGCCCGGTCTTTCCAGCTACCCGCATCCCTGGCTGATGCCGGAGTTTTGGAACTTCCCCACGGTCTCCATGGGCATCGGGCCGCTGAATGCGATTTACCAGGCGCGGTTCATGCGGTACCTCGAAAATCGCGGCCTGATCCAGAAGACGGAGCGCAAGGTCTGGGCGTTCATCGGCGATGGGGAATCGGACGAAGTCGATACGCTCGGCGCCATCTCCCTGGGAGCGCGGGAGAAGCTGGATAACCTCATCTTCGTCGTCAACTGCAACCTGCAGCGGCTGGACGGTCCCGTGCGCGGTAACAAGCGCATTATCGACGAGCTGGAAGGGATGTTCCGCGGCGCGGGCTGGAATGTGATCAAGGTCATCTGGGGCTCGGACTGGGATGAGCTGTTTGCCAAGGACCAGAGCGGCCTGCTGCTGAAGCGCATGGAAGAGTGCGTGGATGGCGATTTCCAGAGCTTCAAGGCCAAGGACGGCGCGTTCCTGCGTAAGGAGTTCTTCGGCAAATACCCGGAGCTGCTGTACCTGGTCAAGGATTACACCGACGAGCAGCTTGGCCTGCTGCATCGCGGCGGGCATGACCCCGCCAAGGTTTATAACGCCTACAAGCGCGCAACCGAGCACAAGGGCGGTCCGACCGTCATCCTGGCCAAGACGGTCAAGGGGTACGGGCTGGGCTCGGCTCAGGCTCGCAACGCGACCCACAGCGAGAAGAAGCTCGCGGACGATGCCCTGGCAGCGTTTGTGAAGCGCTTCGATATCCCGATTCCCGAACAGGCCGCGAAGGACGGAGCGTTCTACCGTCCGGAGCAGGATGCGCCGGAGATCGCGTATATGCAGGCTCGCCGTAAGGAACTGGGCGGCTATCTGCCGGTGCGCGCGGTGCCGAAGCTGGCCGACCGCGCCCCGGAGTTCAAGACGCCGGAGCTGGACTTCTTCAAGAACTGGACGGCGGGCTCGAACGGCCGGACGATCTCAACGACCATGGGCTTCGTCAACCTGCTCAACGCGCTGATGAAGGACAAGGCCATCGGCAAGTGGGTCGTCCCAATCGTGCCGGATGAAGGGCGCACCTTCGGCCTCGAGTCTTCGATCAAGCAGGTCGGAATCTATGCTCCAGAGGGCCAGAAGTACGTGCCGCATGACGCGGATATGCTGCTGAGCTATCGCGAAAACAAGGACGGCCAGATCCTCGAGGAAGGCATCACCGAAGCCGGCTCCATGGCCTCGTTTACCGCCGCCGGTACGGCGTACTCGAACTACGGTGTGCCCTCCATTCCCTTCTACATGTACTACTCCATGTTCGGCTTTCAGCGCATCGGCGACATGGCCTGGGCGTTCGCGGACTCACGCGGCAAGGGCTTCCTGATGGGTGGCACGGCGGGCCGCACCACCATGCTCGGCGAAGGCCTGCAGCATCAGGACGGACACAGCATCGTGCTTTCGAGCACCGTGCCCACCTGCCGCACGTATGACCCGGCCTTCGTCTATGAGCTTGCCGTCGTTATCCAGGACGGCATCAAGCGCATGTATGCCGATGGCGAAGACTGCTTCTACTACGTGACCATGTACAACGAGGACTACGTCCAGCCGCCGATGCCGGAGGGTGCGGCGGAGGGGATCGTCAAGGGCATGTACAAGCTGAAGGCGGCACCGAAAGGTGCGGCGACGCTGCAGCTCTTCGGCTCCGGGCCCATCCTGAACGAGGTGCTGAAGGCCCAGACGATGCTTGCTGAAAAGTACAACCTGCAGGCGGATGTGTGGAGCGTCACCAGCTACGTGGAAGTCCGGCGTGAGGCGCTTGCCGTCGAGCGCTGGAATCGTCTGCATCCCGCTCAGCCTGAGAAGAAGGCGTACGTGGAGACGCTGCTCGAAGGCACCAAGGGTCCGATCATCGCGGCCAGCGACTACATGAAGTCGGTGCCGGATGGTCTCTCACCCTGGCTCGGCGCACGCCTCGTCACGCTGGGCACGGACGGCTTCGGCCGCAGCGACAATCGCGAGCACCTGCGGCGGCACTTTGAGGTCAGCGCGGAAGCTATCGTTGGCGCAACCCTCTCGCGGCTGGCCCGCGATGGCAGCTTCGACGCGAAGAAGGCGCAGAAGGCAATGGTGGAGCTTGGACTCGACGCAGAAGCCAAGGATCCGGCGCGAGCCTGAGGCACTTTCAGTCAGACCGAGGTCACCGTTGGAGTCCGGCGGTGGCCTCTTGATTTGTTGGCAGATAACATCGACGGGGGCGCATGGGGACGAAGGCGTATGAGAATCCGCTGCTGAGCAACAAGCGGCTGCGGGAGATGTACACGGCAATGGTGGAGTCGACGGTGCTCGGCGAGACCATGCGGCGGGGAAAGGTGCGCGGGTTTGCGCCGGGGTCGGAGGCGTGCTGGGTGGGGTCGGCCATCGGCCTGCGGGATGTGGAAGGAGACCTCGCCAGCGCGGGTGCCGTCGGCCCGGTGCTGGACCTCGTGCTCGGCCTTGGGTCAAAGGCCGCAACGCGCGGCGGACGCTCGCCAAAGCGGCTGGCCGGCGATGCTCTCACCCCGCTGGAGCGCATCTGGTTTGCCTTGGGAGCGGCCTCGCGCATGGCCGGGATCAAGACGGTCGCGCTGGTGTACGCCGGGACAGGGGAGCTCAGCGCGGCGCAGTGGAAGTCGCTCCTGGGTGAGGCGCGGCGGATGGAGTTGCCGGTCGTCTTCATCGCCATCCCGGCGAAGGGCGATGAACCGGGAGTCGCGGAGCTCGCAACCAAGTGCGGCGTACCGGGCATCCCGGTGGATGCGTACGACGCGGTGGCCATGTACCGCGTGGCGCAGGAGTCGATCGGCCGCGCACGCGCAGGCGGCGGCCCGGCGTTGATTGAGGGCGTGCGCTTCCCGGGCGCGAGCGATGCAACGGCGTTGCTGCGTCGGCAGCTCGTGGCGCGGCGGGTAGCGACGGAGGCCTGGACCCTTGGCTTGGAGCAGAAGGTCCGCGCAAGGCTGGCAAGGTGAGTGCCGGGTTACACTGAGAGCAGCAATCCCTTGCTTCCTCAGAGGTTTAGAGTGCACCTAAGATTTCTCGTTCCAGTTGTGAGTCTCGCTGCGTTGACTGTCTCCTCCGGCCTGGCACAGACGCAGGATAGCTCGCAGGCGGCTCTCGCTCCTGAGGCGCCCACCTTGCAGCAGAGTACTCCGGCGGCTCCCGCGCCAACGCCGCTGAGCCAGGGCGACGTCTCGTCCCGCCCGGCCTATGGGACCACGCCCACTCAGACGCAGGCTGCCCCGGTTCCGGTGACATCTACCCCTCAGCCCCCGTACAGCGGCATGCCCCCGTACGACCAGACGCCTGTGCCCGCGCCCGTCAGCAAGGATGCCAAGCAGCATCCGTACGGATCCACCTACATCCCTGTCGATAGCTGGGTCTATCCAGCGATGACGCGGCTGCAGGGGCTAGGCTACGTCAATACGATGTTTCTAACGATGCGGCCCTGGACCCGGCAGAGCGTTCTGCACATGCTGGACGCGTCCGCGAACGATATCCAGACCGGAGACAGCGAGGAGGCCCAGCAGATTCTGGCGGCGATGTACAAGGAGTTGCGCGGAGAGATGCCCGCGGGCCCAATGGATCGCGGATCGGTCTATGGACCGGAGTCGCTGTACACGCGGGTCATGGGCATCTCCGGCACGTCGCTGCGCGACAGCTACCACATCGGTCAAACGATCGAGAACGACTACGGCCGGCCGTATCAGTCCGGCTTCAACAACTTGACCGGCTTCTCCACCATTGCGGAGAAGGGACGGTTCTCGTTTTACTTCCGCGGCGAGTATCAGCATTCCCCTTCCGCGGCGGGTTATTCGCAGGCGCTTGCCGCGCAGCTTTCCAATCTCGATGCCGTTCCCTACTCCGGCTTCAACCTGAATCAGGCGACCATTCCGGCGGGACCCATCGCGGCGCAGAACCCGTTCCGCATCGTCGAGGCGACGGTCTCCTTCCATCTGCTGGGGCATGAGATCTCCGGCGGCAAGTCCGACAACTGGCAGGGCGCGTCACGCGGTGGCGCACTCGCATGGTCGAACAACGCGGAGAATATCTACTCGTTCAAGATCGATCGCGTGGAACCGCTGCACATCCCCTATCTTTCCGCCGTCCTGGGCCCGGTGCGTTATGAGTTCTACTACGGCAGCCTGAAGGGCCACACCGACCCAAACAGCCCGTACGTCCACTCCGAGATGTTCGCGTTCAAGCCGACCAGTAACTTTGAGTTCGCCTTCCAACGCACCGTCATCTTCGGCGGTGAGGGACACGTGCCGGTCACACTGCATACCTTCCTGCGCAGCTTCTTCTCGTTGAGCGACACGGAACATTCCTTGGACACAAAGTACGATGCCCGCGATCCTGGCGCCAGGTTTACTGACTTCAGTGTCAACTACCGGCTTCCATTCGTCCGGAAGTATGCCAGCTTCTACGTCGACTCCTTTTCGCATGACGACGTCACACCCATCAGCGCTCCGCGACGGGCGGCCTTCCGCACCGGCGTTTATATCTCACACTTCAAGCCCCTCCCCAAGCTCGACATGCGAGTAGAAGCGGCCTCCACCGACTGCCGCACCGCCCGATGCACGAACGGCTATTTCTACTACTTTGAGGGGGTCCAGGTGCAGGGATACACCAACAAAGGCTTCCTCTTTGGCGACCCCATCGGACGCGAGGGCAAAGGCGGCCATGCGTGGCTGACCTATCACCTCTCCGGCAACGAGTCCGTTGGGCTTGAGTACTTGAACAAGAAAAACGACAACGACTTTATCGCCAACGGCACCACGCAGAATCAGTTCAAGGCCACCATCACCAAGCGCTTCCTGCACGACAACCTGGAGATGAACGCCTACTTCCAGTACGAGCGCTGGAAGGCGCCCATCTACCTGACCGGGCCGCGGAACGACACCGTCACGGCGGTGCAGTTCACCTTCTACCCAGGCCTGAAAACGAAACTGAACTAAGAGCTACTAGGAACTAGGCGGAGACAGTGGTCTCCGCCCCAACACAGGCCTTGAAGTAAGCCAGGGACCGCTCAAGCCCTTCGCGCAGGGGAATCTTCGGCTCCCATCCAAGCAAAGCCTTTGCCCGCGTAATGTCCGGGCGACGGCGGGTGGGGTCGTCCTGCGGCAGCGGCTGGAAGATCAGCGAAGACTTGGAGCCCGTCACGGCCAGAACCTCTTCCGCGCACTCCAGCATGGTGAACTCGGTGGGGTTCCCGATGTTGACCGGTGTGTGCTCCTCGGACGCGGCGAGCCGCACGATGCCTTCAACCAGATCCGAGCAGAAGCAGAAGCTGCGCGTCTGCATGCCGTCGCCGTAGATCGTCAGCGACTCGCCACGCAGCGCCTGCATCATGAAGTTGGAGATGACGCGGCCGTCGTTCGCCTGCAGGCGCGGACCGTACGTGTTGAAGATCCGAACGAGGTGCGTGTTCAGCCCGTAGTAGCGGTTGTACGCCGTCACCGCCGCCTCAGAGAAGCGCTTGGCCTCGTCATAGACGCTGCGCGGACCCACTGGATTCACGTTGCCCCAGTAGGACTCCACCTGCGGATGCACAAGGGGATCGCCATAGCACTCTGAGGTCGAGGCCTGGAGATAGCCGGCGTTGTATCTGCGAGCGATGTCCAGCGTGTTCATCGTGCCGGCAGAGCCCACCATCAGCGTCTCGACCCCGAGCCGGTGATAATCCACAGGACTCGCAGGAGACGCCAGATTGTAGACATAGTCCACATGCCCCAGGTCGAACGGCTTGCAGATGTCGTGCTCGGTCAATGTGAAGCGGGTCTCGGAGGCGAGGTGCGCCAGATTCGCGGGGTTGCCGGTGCAGAGGTTGTCGACGCCCAGAACGGTGTGGCCCTGGGCCAGCAGTGCGTCCGTCAGGTGCGAACCGAGGAAGCCCGCGGCTCCGGTAACAAGGATGGTCTGGGAAACGGATTCAGGCATGTGCGGCAATCTTTCTTATCGAGGTGCGTGGCCGGTGGGCAGCGTAGAGAGTACCGAGCAAGCAGCAGGGGCGTGGCCGCAAAGCGACCCGCCCCGGCAGCATTAGACGAGAGCCGGTTTCTGCTGCCCGCGGCGCTCGCCGACAGGATGAACAGCCGGACGGCCAACGCTGAGGTACGTGAAACCGTGCTGCAGCGCCACCTGTGGGTCATACAGGTTGCGGCCGTCGATCAGGATGGGGTAGCGCAGCGTGCGGTGCATGCGCGCCAGGTCCAGCGTCGCAAACTCCTGCCAATCCGTCAGGATCAGCAACGCATCGGCGTCGGCCGCGGCGTCGTAGGCAGACTCCGCGTACGACAGCGAAGCACTCGCCGGCATAACCTCCTTGGCTCGTGCCATCCCAGCCGGATCATAGGCCGTCACCGAGCAACCTTCAGCAAGCAGCATCTCCACCAGGTCGATCGCCGGAGACTCGCGAATGTCGTCCGTCTCGCCTTTGAACGCCAGTCCGAGCACGGCGAGCTTCTTGCCCCGCAGTGTCCACAACGCGGAGCGCACCTTGCCAAGGAAGCGCTTCTTCTGCGCGACGTTGATCTTCTCCACCTCGGTCAGCAGCGAGAAATCAATGCCAAGGTTCTCCGCAACGGAGCGGAAGGCTGCGACATCCTTGGGGAAGCAGGAGCCTCCATACCCAATGCCGGGCCGCAGAAAACGGCCGCCGATGCGACGATCCAGCCCCATCCCCCGCGCCACCTGTTCCACATCGGCGTCGGTCGCCTCGCACAGGTTGGACACCGCGTTGATAAAGGAGATCTTCAGCGCCAGAAAGGCGTTTGAGGCATGCTTGATAATCTCCGCCGACTTGGTGGAGGTATCCAGCAGCGGCGGCGGCTCGTTGACCGAGCAGACGCCGGCAATATGGTCCGGCCGCGTGTAATAGTCGCCCGTCGTCAGCGGCGCGTAGATGGAAGACAACACAGCCGCGGCGCGGGCCGTCTCGGAGCCCACCACAATCCGGTCCGGGTGCAGGAAGTCGGTGACCGCCGTACCCTCACGCAGAAACTCCGGGTTGGAGACCACATCGAAGAGCTCCCGCGCAACGCCATTGCGTTCCATGGTGCGGCGAATCCACTCGTTGGTATAGACCGGAACCGTGGATTTCTCCACGATCACCTTATAGCTGGTGATGGAGCGCGCAATCTCGCACGCAACCGCCTCAACGTAGGACAGATCGGCGTCGCCGGTCTCGGACTGCGGCGTGCCCACGGCGATGAAGATGGCCTGGCACTCCCGCGTGGCCTCGCCTAGGTCCGTCATAAAGCGCACCCGGGTGTTGCGATAGCGGTTCAGCAACTCGGGAAGATGATCTTCGTGGATGAGGGTGTCGCCGCCTTGAAGGGCTGCGACCTTGCGCTCGTCGTTATCGACGCAGATGACCTCATGGCCCATCTCTGCGAAACAGACTGCTGCTACAAGGCCCACGTATCCGGAGCCAACGACGGCGATTTTCAAAGGTTCAGTCATAATATTCAATTGGAACAGTGTCTCCAGGAGTAGCCGGGTGGCTTTGATCTGGGTCAAGACTACGTTTCAGTCTACCGCTTGCCAACGGGAAGGAAGGCCTTGAGGCAAACGGACTAATCGAAGCCTCAACGGTAGGACACAATGCGCCGCCCTTTTCCCATTTTGGCACTGCGCGCTATCCCATTCAAAGGTCTGCGCACACGATCGGCAAGATTCTTCGCAAGCCTTCCTCGCTCACGTAGACTGGAGAACACATGAGTTTGGACAATTCCCAGGCCACGCCCGGGTTAGGTGCAATGCCGCCACCGCAGCATTCCGGCTTTGCGTCCCCCCAGGGCGATACCACGCTCTCCGAGATGCTGGTTGTCCTCCGGAAGCATCGTCTGGTGCTCATCGTGGCCGTGCTGCTGGGCCTTGCGTACGGCCTCTATAAAGGCGTCACGCAGATTCGCCTGTACGAATCCATCGGACGGATCCAGATTCGTGAAGGCGCGTCCAACGAGTTCAAACTCGCGCCCAGCTTCGGCTTCGGCGATGACGACCCCCAGCGCAAGACCCAGACGGAAATCGCCATCATCACCAGCGAAACCCTCCTCGCCACCGTCGGGCGAGAGATGAATCTTGCCAACAACCCGGACTTCCTCGGCGCCAAAGGACCAGTCCCACACCGCTCCATGGACGATCCCAGGGTCCGGCAGGAGATCGTCGGCCAGCTCATGGGTGGCCTGAAGGTCACGATGGTGCCCAAGACGGACATCATCCGGATCAGCTTTAGCTGCCTCAACCCCAAACTCTCCGCCGACATCGTCAACCACCTCATCTCCGATTACATCCAGCGCAGCTATCAGACACGCTATACCGCCACCCAGCAGGTCTCCAAGTGGCTCGGAAGCCAGTTGGAGGAACTGAAGCAGCAGGTGGAAGCCTCCCAGGACTCGGTGCTGAAGCTGCAGGAAAAGCTCGGAACCCTCGGCTTCGACAGTAAAAATAGTCAGACCGCCACCGTGCTCGATGACCTGGCCCGTGCAACGGGCGCAGCCAAGCTCAACCGGATCATCGCGGAGTCGCGATACCGGCAGCTCAGCGGCATGGACCCGAACACCATTGAGAGCACCTTCGATTCAGCCCCGGGCTCCGGCCAGACCGGCAGCCTGACCACCTTGCGCAACACCCTCGCCACGGCCAAGGCAAACTACGCCGAGTTGACCGCGACCCTCGGCCCCAGTCACCCAAACATCAAAATCGCCCGGGCGCAGATTGAAGCCCTGCAGCGTGAGGTCAGTCAGGAGCAGGCCCGGCTGTTGGCCCAGGCAAAAGAAACCTTTGCCATCGCCAGGGCCAATGAAGAAAAGACAGCCGGCGCGCTGGAGCAGGAAAAGCAGGACGCGTACAAGCTCGGCGGCCTGCAGGTGCAGTACACGCTTGCCCTCCGTGAGTTTGAATCGAACAAGATGCTGTACGACGGGCTGATGCAGAAGCTTCGCACCGCCGAGGTGGAAGCCGGACTGGAGTCGCTCGAGATTGACGTCGTCGACCAGGCCCTGCCCCCCGTCTCCCCGCTGCTCCGGTCCAAGTCTTCCCTCGCGCTGCTGTACACCTTCCTCGGCCTCATCCTCGGCGGCGTCATCGCATACGTGCTGGAAACGCTCGACACCGGCCTGCGCAGCGTCGCGGAGATCGAAGCCATCACCGAACTCCCTTCGCTGGCCATCGTCCCGCGTGCCCGCCGCGCCTCGCCGGAGGCCATCGCGGCCATGTCCGTCGTGGAACGCAACATCAACGTCCTTACCCAGCCAAAGTCGCAGTTTACAGAGGCCTTCCGCTCCCTGCGCACGGCGCTCTTGCTCTCCCCCACCGGCCGCGAGCCCAAGTACATCCTCTTCACCAGCGCCACGCCGTCTGAAGGAAAGACCACTGCTACCAGCAACCTCGCCGTCATCCTCTCGCAGCGCGGCACCCGCACCCTGCTCATCGACGCCGACCTCCGCCGCCCCAACGTTCACCATCGCTTCGGCCTCAACGGTAAGCTGGGTCTCAGCACCATCCTCAGCGGGCAGTCCACGCTGGAAGAATCCGTCCAAAAGGTGGCCGAGGTCCCCGGGCTGGACATCCTGGCTAGCGGCCCGGTCCCCCCCTTCCCCACGGAGATGTTAAGCTCGCCCATCATGACGGAGCTTCTTCGTCACGCCGGCACCCTTTACTCCCACATCGTCATCGACTCCCCGCCCATCCTCTCCGTCACGGATGGCGTCATCCTCGCCCGCGAGGCGGACGCCGTCGTCCTCGTCGTCCGCCATGGCAAAAGCAGCAAGCACATCGTGCGGCGGGCGCGCGACCTCCTCTACCGCTCCTCGGCTCCTCTCGCCGGCATCGTGTTGAACGCGGTGGACCTCAACTCGCCCGAGTACTACGGCTATTACGGCTACTCGGGTTACTCCTACTCCAGCCTGGACACCGCCGGCTGGGACGCCAAGGGCACCGACAGCAAAGCCTCCGGCAAGCGCCGCAACAAGGAAGACCGATGAGGGATAGCGTAATCTCAAGCTGGAAGGCGCTCGCGGCCCGTACCCTGGCAGTCGCCTTTCTCTGTGCCGCCGCAGGCGCACTGCAGGCACAGTTCAGCGGACCTGCCCTGCGCATCCCCGCACAGGCAAACGGCACCCAGACGCCCACCACGGATCCTTCCATCCTCAATCCGCAGGACCCGGACCGCACCCTCACCTCAGGCGATCTCGTCACCGTCAAAATCTTCGGCACCACGGACTTCGCCCCGCTCTTCCGCGTCGGCAGCAGCGGCAACGTGCAGCTCCCGCTCATCGGCCCGGTCAAGGTCGCAGGCCTGACCAACGCCCAGGCGGAAGACCTCATCGCAAAGCGCCTCAAAGACGCCGGCATGTATCTCGATCCGCAGGTCTCCGTACAGGTCACCGAACCCGCCGGCCAGTTCGCCACCGTCTCCGGCGAGCTGCACGCCGTCGTCCCCCTCGCTGGCAGCCGCCGCCTCTTTGAGGTCCTCGCCGCGGCCGGCCCGCTGCCCATTAACGCCAGCCACGTCGTCACCATCCTTCGGCCGGGGCAGGACAACCCCATCATCGTAGACCTTGGCACGGACCCCACCCAGGCCGCCCAAGCCAATATCCAGATCCTCCCCCGCGACACCATCCTCATCTCCCGCGTGGGCGTCGTTTACATCCTCGGAGCCTTCCTCAGGCAGGGAGCAATCCCCCTCGATCAAAACTCGCCCCTGACGCTCATGCAAGCGACCTCCCTCAGCGGCGGCGCCGGCTTTGAAGGCCGGTATGAAGACCTCCGCATCATCCGTACCGTCGGGCTGGAGCGCAAGATGATCAAAACCGACATCAAGCACGTCCTGCGCGGATCCGCTCCGGACCCCGTCCTTCAAGCCGACGACATCGTCTTCCTCCCCTCGAACGCGCTCAAGGCCGCCATCAAATCCGGCGGCATCGGGACGGTCTCGAACATCGTCTCCCTGCTCATCATCGCGCTGCAGTCCCGAAACTGATGGCCGTTCGCCTCGCCTATCTCGTCAGCCACCCCATCCAATATCAGGCACCGCTGCTGCGCCGCATCGCCCGCGAGCCCGGCATCGAGCTCACCGTCTTCTTCGGCTCGGACTTCTCCCTCAAGTCCTACCGCGACGAGGGCTTCGGCGTCCCCGTCCAATGGGACATCCCCCTCCTCGAAGGCTACCGCCACGAGTTCCTCCCCACCCTCCGCGACACCGGCACCGAAGGCGTCTTCACCCCCATCAGCCGCGGCCTCATCGCCCGCCTCATCGGCCCCAGCGGCAAGCCCCGCTTCGACGCCCTCTGGGTCCACGGCTACGCCACCGTCAACCAGATGCTCGGCATCCTCACCGCCAACGCCCTCGGCATCCCCGTCCTCCTCCGCTCCGACTCCTCCCTCCGCGACCGCCCCCGCGGCCCCCTCAAGCTCGCCCTCAAATCCCTCTTCTTCCACGTCCTCCGCCGCCTCGTCTCGGGCGTCCTCGTCTCCGGCACCTGGAACATGGACTACTGGCGTCACTACCTCGGCCCCGAAGCCCCCCTCTTCCTCCTCCCCTACGCCGTCGATAACGCCTGGTTCCAGGCCCGTTCCCTTGAAGCCGCCGCCACCCGCCCCGCCCTCCTCGCCGAGCTTCACCTCGAACCCAACCGCCCCGTCATCCTCTTCGCCTCCAAGTTCCAGCCCCGCAAGCACTGCGACGACCTCATCGCCGCCTACGCCCGTCTCGCCCCCACCCTCACCCCCCAGCCATACCTCCTCCTCGTCGGCGATGGCGAACAACGCCCCGCCCTGGAAGCCCAGGCCGCCGCCACCGGGCTCCCCGGCATACGCTTCTGCGGCTTCCGCAACCAATCCGAACTCCCCCGCTTCTTCGCCCTCGCCACCGTCTTCGTCCTCCCCTCCCAGCACGAGCCCTGGGGCCTCATCGTCAACGAAGTCATGAACGCCGCAGTCCCCGTCATCCTCTCAGACGACACCGGCTGCCACCCCGACCTCATCACCCACGGCGTCGAAGGCTTCGTCTACCCCGTCCGCGAGATCGCCGCCCTCACCGAAGCCCTCCACCGCGTCCTCGCCACCCCATCCAACGCCGCCGCCATGGGCCAGGCCGCTCTCCGCCGCATCAACAGCTGGAGCTTCGAAGAAGACATCATCGGCCTCAAACAAGCCCTCACCCACGTCACCCGCCTCCGTCCCACCCGTTCGGAGCGCGCATGAGCCCCGCCACCAAACCCAGACACATCCTGCACGTCATTGAAACCATCGACCCCGCCGCCGGCGGCCCCTCTGAAACCGTCCGCAGCCTCTTCGCACTCGCCCCCCCCGGCTATACCGGCGAGGTCGTCACCCTCGACCACCCCGCCAGCCCCTTCCTCGCCACACTCCCCTTCCCCGTCCACGCCCTCGGCAAAGGCCGCACCGCCCTGGGCTACAGCCGCCCCCTCAGCCGCTGGCTCCGCGCCAACCGCTCCCGCTTTGACGGCGCCATGGTCCACGGTCTCTGGCGATACGTCTCCTTCGCCACCTGGCGCGCCCTCCGCCGCAAAAAGCCGTACATCGTCTTCCCCCACGGCATGTTGGACCCCTACTTCAAACGCCGCTTTCCCCTCAAGCACGTCCAGAAGTGGCTATACTGGCTCCTCTCTGACTACTGGGTCCTCCGCGACGCCCACCGCGTCTGCTTCACCACCGCCGAAGAAAGCCGCCTCGCCCGCCAAAGCTTCTGGCTCCACCGCTGGACCCCCATGGTCACCTCCATCGGAGCCACCCCGCCCATCGGCTCTCCCTCCGCCATGGAGCAAACCTTCTTCGCCCACTGCCCAGAGCTCCGCGGCCAGCGCTTCCTCCTCTTCCTCGGCCGCATCCACCACAAAAAAGGCTGCGATATGCTCGTCTCCTCCTTCATCAGGCACGCCGCCCGCGACCCCGCCCTGCACCTGGTCCTCGCCGGCCCGGACCAGCACGGCTGGAGCAGCGTCCTTAAAGAGATGGCCGCAATCGCCAACCTGAAGCACCGCGTCCACTGGCCCGGCATGATCACCGGCGACGCCAAATGGGGCGCCTTCTTCGCCTCCGAGGCCTTCATCCTGCCATCCCACCAGGAAAACTTCGGCATCGCCGTCGCCGAAGCCCTCGCCTGCGCCCGCCCCGTCCTGCTCTCAGACCGGGTCAACATCGCCCCGGAGATCGCCCAGGACGGCGCCGGCCTCATCGAACCCGACACCCCCGAAGGCACCGATCACCTCCTCCAACGCTGGATCGCCATGCCCGCCGAAGCCCGCCGCACCATGAGCCAACGAGCCCTGCAAACCTTCACCACCCGTTACGACATGCGCACCAACGCCGCCACCATCCTCCGCATCTTCGACGACCCTCACAAGGGTCATTCTGAGCGAAGCGAAGAACCTCAGTAGCTGCCGTTGCTGTTGCAGTTGCACTTGTTCTTGCAGTTGCAGTTGCAGTTGCAGTTGCAGTTGTTCTTGCCCTTGCAGCTGCCGTTGCTCTTGCCGTTGCCGTTGCCGTTGCAGTTGCTCTTGCAGTTACAGTTGCTCTTGCTCTTGCTCTTGCTCTTGCTCTTGCAGTTGCAGTTGCAGTTGCCGTTGCCGTTGCTCTTGCTCTTGCTGTTGCTTCTAGGTACCCCGAGGCTTTAGCCTCGGGTCTCACAGCCCGCCAAGACCCCGGGCTTTAGCCCCTGGGGTATGTTCTTGCCGTTGCTTCTGCTTTCGTTCCTGCCGTTGCTTCCATCATCCCCATGCCCACCCCCCACTACAACGCCGCAGACCACATCCCCGCCACCGCGGCCGACCCCTATCAGCGCCCCGCCTTCTCCCGCTCCAACCGCCTCCGCCGTCTCCTCTGGAACCTCTGCTGGGCCCTCTTCTACCGCCTCTCCCCCCGCCCCTTCCACGCCTGGCGCGCCCTGCTCTTGAAAGCCTTCGGAGCCACCCTCGGCCCAAACTGCCACTTCTACCCCGCCTCTAAAGTCCACTCCCCCTGGAACCTCACCTGCGCGGACAGCGTCGCCGCGGCCGACGGCGTCGAAATCTACAACCCCGCCCCCCTGCGCCTCGGCTCCCACGTCATCCTCTCCCAGGGTGCATACCTCTGCGGCGCCACGCATGACTTCAACGACCCCGCCTTCCCTCTCCTCACCTACGCCATGGAGATCGGCCCCTACGCCTGGGTCTGTGCCCGCGCCTCGGTCGCCCCCGGCGTCAACATCGGAGAAGGCGCCGTCCTCGGCCTCGCCTCCGTCGCCACCCGCGACCTAAAGCCCTGGACCGTCTACGCAGGTTCGCCCGCGATCCCCATCAAGGAACGCAGGCGTCACCAATAAGAATTCAGCGAATTGTTTGTTTACGACTGCCGGCGCAGCTTCGCCAGCAGATCCGTCGGATGCACAGGCTTGGCCAGAATCTCGAACTCATGGCCCTGCGCCCGCGCCTTCTCCAGCAGGTCCGCCGTGGCCGCCTGGCCGGAAAACAGCAGAATCTTGCAGCTTGGCAGCTTCGCCCGCGTCGCAATCGCCGCCTCAATGCCGGTCATCCCGGTCATGATCACGTCGGAAATCAGCATATCCGGCTGAAACGTTTCCAGGCTCTCGATCGCCTTCTCTCCGCTATACACCGCGCGCGCTTCAAACCCTGCCTGATTGAGGATGATGGCCAGAGTATTGGCAATGACCTGTTCATCGTCGGCGACGAGGACGCGAGGTTTCGAAGGTGCTGCAGACGTTGCATCAGACATACGTGTTTATCCCCAGGGAGTCTTGCTGCCTTGTTTTTACGTGCTCGCGGCGTGCTGTGTCCGCCATGTTCCGCTTCAACCCGCTTTACCGTTATATCAGTAAAGTGATGGTAGGCTAGTCTTCCGCCCGGCCACCCGGGCCCCTAAATGGAAAGTTCGAGATCCAGTCATGTCGGAAGTCATCATACGCGCGGAGAGCGTGGAGAAATATTACGCGCAGTCGAGCGACAACCGAATCCAGGTCATCGCGCCGACGGACCTCTCCATCGTCAAGGGTGAAATCGTCGCGCTCCTCGGCCCCTCCGGCTCCGGAAAATCCACCCTCATGCGCATGATGACCGGCCTCTCCGCCCCCTCCGCCGGTAAGGTCCTCTGGCACGAGCAGCCCATCGCCACCTCAGACGTCAACGTCTCCATCGTCTTCCAAAGCTTCGCCCTCTTCCCCTGGCTCACCGTCCTTGAAAACGTAGAAGCCGTCCTCAAAGCCCGCGGCATGGAGCCCAACGAGCGCCGCCGCAAATCCCAGAAGATGCTCGATACCGTCGGCCTCGACGGATTCCAGGCCGCTTACCCCAAGGAGCTCTCCGGCGGCATGCGCCAGCGCGTCGGCTTTGCCCGCGCCCTCGTCGTCGAACCCGAAGTCCTCTTCATGGACGAGCCCTTCTCCGCCCTCGACGTCCTCACCGCCGAAAATCTCCGCTCCGAACTCCTAGAACTCTGGCAGAAGAAGACCATCCCCACCCAGTCCATCTTCATCGTCACCCACAACATTGAAGAAGCCGTCCTCCTCGCCGACCGCATCATCGTTCTCGGCCGCAACCCCGGCCGCGTCCGCACCGACTTCAAAGTCGGCCTCATGCACCCCCGCGACCGCAAGTCCATGGCCTTCACCCAGCTCGTGGACTACGTCTATAAAGTCCTCACCCAGCCCGACGCCAAGCCCCCCCAGCTCCCCACCGCCGCCGGCCGCGCCGCCAACACCCGCACCCACTACGAGATGCTCCCCCACGCCCGCCCCGGCGGCATCGCCGGCCTGCTCGAAATCCTCATCGACCACAACGGCAAGGACGACATCTACAAGCTCGCCGACGATCTCGCCTTCGAAATCGACGACCTCCTCCCCATTGTCGACGCCGCCCAGCTCCTCGGCTTCCTCACCGTCAATGAAGGCGACGCCGCCATCACCCTCGCCGGCTCCGAGTTCGCCAACTCAGAAATCCTCCATCAGAAAGAAGTCTTCCGCAAAGCCGCCGTCGAGCACGTCCTCCTCCTCCGCCAGATCGTCCGCGCCTTGGACAACAAAAGCGACGGCGAAGTCGCCGAAGAGTTCTTCCACGACGTCCTCGACGAGCAGTTCAGCGAAGAAGAAACCCTCCGCCAGCTGGAAACCGCCATCTCCTGGGGCCGCTACGCCGAACTCTTCGACTTCGACGCCGCCCGCCGCCGCTTTATGCAGCCCGAGCGCGTCAACCACCTCGGCGAAACCCTGGATGAAACTCAGGAAGAAGCCACCGTCGACGCGGAGTCCGGCGAGTGATCACTCTCACCAACCTCCCCACCCGCGAAACCCTCGCCCGTTCCCAGGCCCTCCGCCGCTCCTGGCCCTTCGTCATGGATCTCGCCGTCGCCGCCATCGGTCTTGCCTGTTTTTACTGCATCGTCCTCATCGCCAAGTTCTGGGCCGGCCCCCCAAACGTCCAGATGGTCGTCTCCCTCTCTCCCCGAGCCCTCCCCCTCTACGCCTTTTACTCCATCGTCCGCATCTTCCTCGCCTACGTCCTCTCCCTCATCTTCGCCGTCGCCTACGGCTACCTCGCCGCCTACTCCACCCGCGTCGAACCCTTCCTCATCGCCGTCCTCGACATCCTCCAATCCATCCCCGTCCTCAGCTTCCTTCCCGGCGTCATGCTCGCCATGGTCGGCCTCTTCCCCACCCGCCACATCGGCGTCGAACTCGGCGCGATCATCCTCATCTTCACCGGCGCAGTCTGGAACATGGCCTTCTCCTTTTACTCCTCGCTCAAATCCATCCCCCGCGAGCTCCTCGAAGCCACCCGCATCTACCGCTACTCCCGCCTCCAGCGCCTCATCCAGCTCGAACTCCCCTACGCCGCCATCGGCCTCCTCTGGAACTCCATCATGTCCGTCGCCGGAGCATGGTTCTTCCTCATGGCCTGCGAGATGTTCCACCTCGGCGCGCGCGACTTCCGCCTCCCCGGCCTAGGCTCTTACCTCCAAACCGCAGCCGACCAGGGCAACGGCCACGCCATCCTCTGGGGCCTCCTCACCATGGTCGCCATCATCGTCGCCACCGACCAGCTCATCTGGCGCCCCCTCATCGCCTGGAGCGACAAGTTCAAGTTCGAGCAGGTCGAATCCTCCAAGCGCGTCGCCTCCCCCATCCTCGCCCTCCTCACCCAGTCCAACGCCCTGCAAAGCCTCAAAGAACACACCTCGGAGCCCCTCGGCGAAAAGGTCTACGCCGCCCTCGCCCGCCGCCGCGAACAGCGCGTCAAACTCCGCGCCGCCACCCCCGCGCCCTCCTCTCCCAACACCCCCTACCTCGCCTACGCCCTCATCACCCTGGCCGCCATCATCGTCCTCATCCTCGCCTGGCAGACCATCATCCTCATCCGCCCCGTCAGCAGCCACCAGTATCTCGACCTCCTCAAAGGAGCCCTCGCCACCTTCCTCCGCGTCAATCTCTCCCTCGCCCTCGCCGCCGCCTGGACCATCCCTGCTGGCGTCGCCATCGGCTTCCACCCGCGCCTCGCCAAGCTCGCCCAGCCCCTTGCGCAGATCGCCGCCTCCGTCCCCGCCACCGCCCTCTTCCCCGTCATCCTACTCGCCCTCGTCCGCTTCGGCGGCGGGCTCGGCATCGGCTCCATCGCCCTCATGCTCCTCGGCACCCAGTGGTACATCCTCTTCAACGTCATCGCCGGCGCCCTCGCCATCCCCACCGACCTTAAGGAAGTCGCCACCCTCTTCCACTTCTCCACCCTCCAGCGCTGGCGCACCGTCATCCTCCCCGGCATCTTCCCCTTCCTCATCACCGGCATGGTCACGGCCTCAGGCGGTGCCTGGAACGCCAGCATCATCGCCGAATACTTCCGCCTCAACAACCAAACCCTCACCACCGTCGGCCTTGGCGCACAAATCTCCGCCGCCACCGAGAGCGGCCAGTTCCCCATCCTCCTCCTCGGCACCATCCTCATCTCCCTCATGGTCGTCACCACCAACCGCCTCCTCTGGCGCCCCCTCTACCGCCTAGCCGAAACCCGCTACAAACTCGCCGCATAACAATCGGATACGACATCCTACTTCCCCACTCGTAGAACAAAATCGTCATCCTGAGCGTTTTTCTTTGCCAACAAACGAATCGTCATCC
>CAXSZW010000003.1:0-419862 GCA_964242025.1 uncultured Acidobacteriaceae bacterium | reverse complement strand
TGAGCGAAGTCCGTCAGCTTCATCGACGGACGCAGTCGAAGGACCCCGAAGAACCTAAACTCACCCATACCCCCAGCAGGCTCGCGCGAGAATCTGCCTTTGTCCTTGCCTTTGCTTTCTTATGGTCTTCCAAACGAACCGTCATCCTGAGCGAAGTCCGTCAGCTTCATCGACGGACGCAGTCGAAGGACCCCGAAGAACCCAAACTCGCCCATACCCTCCAATCCACTTCACCCCGAATGTCCGCCGCCCTATAATCCCGCCATGCCCACGGGTCACGTCTACATCCTCGGCAGCCACACCGGCACCCTCTACATCGGCGTCACCAGCGAACTCCACCTCCGCATCGCCCAGCATCGCGCCGGAGTCCTCTCCGGCTTCGCCCACCGGCACCGCTGCACCCGCCTCCTGTACGTTGAGCCCTTCCCCACCATCACCCAGGCCATCGCCCGCGAGAAACAACTCAAAGGCTGGACCCGGCCCAAAAAGATCACCTTCATCAATAAACTGAACCCCACCTTCCGCGATCTCGCCGAGCACTGGTACGCCCAGCGCCTCGGCCCTGCCCAATCCATCAAAGACAATCCCCTGCTCGAACCCGGAAACAAAGCGTCATCCTGAGCGAAGTCCGTCGCGGCCTCATCGCGACGGACGCAGTCGAAGGACCCCGAAGAACCCAACTCACCCATACCGTTCGACCTGCTCGACGAGAATGCTCAAGCTGCGATCACACATAATCCGAGGAAAGTCCCACCAACAGCTTTGCCCTTACACCAGAAAAAATCGTTATCCTGAGCGAAGTCCGTCGGCTTCACCGACGAACGCAGTCGAAATGCGATCTCAACGCAGGATCGAGTGGACTTGTCCGGGGTTCGGTAACCGTCAGGACCCGACGAACCCAAACCAACCCTCCCGCCCCTTGACACCCACACTATAATAGAGTAAGGGGAATAAAGATCCGGCAGGGTAGCCGCTCTTCCCCAAACTCTCAGCGTTCCGTCCGGCCTTCGAGCGTGTTGATGCAGGCTCAAGTCCTATCGTTTGAATATTTTGCACAACAAACCCGGGTAGGGGGACACACCCATGCAGGACACTTCCATCACCACCACAGCAGCACCCACACGCTTCCAATGCCGCCACATCCACGCCGACGGACGCCAATGCGGCTCCGTCTCGCTCCGCAACGAAAATTTTTGTTACTTCCACCACAGCACCCGCGTCCCCATTCGGAACGCCCGCGAGCGCAAAGGCCGCCGCTCCACCTTCGACCTCCCCCTCATCGAAGACCGCGCCTCCATCCTCCGCGCCATCTCCGAAATCATCACCCGCATCTCCACCAATGAAGTCGACCCACGCCGCGCCGGACTCCTCCTTTACGGCCTCCAGATCGCCGTCATCTCCCTTCCCAAAGAGCCCGCCATCACCGAAAGCACCCCCATCCAGCCCACCGTGGAAGACATCACCATCGACCCCGAACAGGGCCCCCTCGCCCCCCAAATCGAGTTCTCAAACCGCACCCGCACCGGAAAACAGCCGAAAGACCTCGAACAGATCCTCATGGAAGACTGGGCTCGCGACGAAGAATACCACCGCCGCCAGGCCGATGCTCAAACTCAAGCCGAAGCCCCAATCTTCCCCTGGAATGAAGACCCGGGCGACTCCAACGACGCACCCGTGCCGCGCATCCAGGCCCTCGCCGATCAAACTAGCAGCCCCACCCCCTACGCCCTCAACATCGGCCTCGCCGCCACCGCCAGCAGCCCACATAACCCGCCCACAATCACAAAAATGCTCCCCAGCCCAAAACCCTGCCCCGCGAACCCCAGCATCGGCGGCCCAACCAGCAGCCCCGCGTACCCAATCCCCACCGCCGTCGCCAGCCCCACGCCGGACGCAATCCCCGGCACCCGCCCCGCCGCCCGGTACAGCACCGGAGACGAGTTCGCCACCCCAAGCCCCAGCACGCTGAACCCCACCATCGCCATCGGCAGCCCGCGCCCCAGCAGCACAATCGCCACACCCGCGGCCCCCAGCGCCCCGCCCACCTGCAGCGCCGCCGTCTCACCCAGCCTCGCCACCACCGTATCCCCCGTCATCCGCCCCACCAGCATCGCCGCGGAAAACGCCGCAAACCCATACCCCACCACCCCCGCCCCAAGTCCACGCACATCCCGCAGAAACACCGCGCTCCAGTCCGCAATCGCCCCCTCGCAGATCATCGCGGCGAACACCAGCGCCCCCAGGGCCAGCAGCCTCGCATTCGGCCTTCCCGCCTTCGCCTCCTCCTTCACCGCCTCCGTCTCCTTCGGCAGCAGCCATCCCCGCACCCCCAGCGTCATCACTGCCAGCACCCCCGCCGTCACCGCCACCAGCCCTCCCGCTTGAGCCCCCCGCGCCAGCGCCGCACTCGTCGCCAGCGACCCCACCACCCCACCCAGGCTGAACGTCCCGTGCAGCCCGGAGATCACCCGCTCCCCCAGCCGCTCCTCCACCAGCACCCCCTGCGCGTTCATCGCAATATCCATGGACGCGCCAAAGTAGCCCAGAAAAAACAGCGCCGCCATCGCCACCACCCGGTTCGGAGCCAGCACACAAGCAGCCATCATCACCGGAAACATCGTCCCACCCGCCACACTGACGCCCTGACTCCCAAACCGCCGGATCAGCCCCGCCGCGAACGGCATCGCCACCACGCAGCCCAGCCCCGCCGCCAGCAACGTCGTACCCAGCCCCGCCGCATCGAGCCCTAACGAGTGCGCCCGGTCCGGAATATAAGGCACCCAGCACCCCACCACCGCCCCGTTCACAAAAAACAACACCCGCAACGCCCAATGCGCTCGCCTCAAATTCATCCGGTCGTCCGCTTTCGCCGGAACGCAAAGATCACCGCCAGCAGCGGAGGCGCAATCAGAACCCCCCAAGGCGGAATCAGGATCCCCAGCACAATCGGCCCCAGAAACGCCGCCCACCACGGCACCATCGTCGTCCGGTGCAGGACCATCGGACTGATCACCAGCCCCTCCAGCACCGCAATCACCCCATACAGCCCCAGCACCATACACACCCGGAACAGCCTGTCCTCCCCACCGGAAAGGCCCGCCGCAATCGCCGGCCCCGCTACCGCCAGCATCCCCCCCACCCCCGGCACAAACTGAAACACCCCACCCAACAGCGCCCAGAAAGGAGCCCAAGGAACATGCAAAATCTCCAGCCCAATCAGCCAGATCACCCCCACGATCAGCGCATCCAGCGTCACCGCCCGCCACCAGTTCGCCAAAGCCCCACCCGCCGTCCGCAGGTGGGATGGAATTTGCGAAGGCTCGTTTCCCAACATCGGCGGTGGTGGTGTGCTCATATGTCTTGCTCCTCGCCAGTAGGATGCGCATTCGAATCTCAACATAGTATTGAACCCGTTCAAATTTATCTTGACAGGCAGCAGGGACAGGAACAGTATTTGAACACGTTCACTTATGAGGCCAGCCATGACTCTCGCCAACTCCAACCGACCCTACGCCATTGCCATCACAGCGGGCCTCCTCTATGGACTCTCCCTCCGCCTCATGTTCCATCAGATGGGGGGTGCAACGACTGGCACGCAATGGTTCAGTCACTTCTACCCCACGGACCTCTGGGTCATGACCGCCGGCTTCCTCATCTGCGTTCCCTTCGCCGTGGGCTGGATCACCTCCGCCGCCGCCACGCCGGACCGCGACTACCATTGGAGCCGCTGGATCTTCACTCCCTGGTTCGCCGTCGCTCTCACCGTCCTTTGCGCTTTAGTCACAGGAATTGAAGGCGTCATCTGCGTCATCTTCGCCATCCCGATCACCCTCGTCTTCTCGTCACTCGGCGGCGTAGCCGGCGGCCTCGTCGCCCGTAACCGCTTCCTGCATCGCGGCACAACAACCCTTTGCATCGCCGTATTCCCCATCTTTCTCGCGGCTGCCGAGATGCAGTCCTCCGGCCCCGTCCACCTCCACACCACCCAAACCTCCATCCTCATCCACGCCCCCGCCGCCACCGTCTTCCACAACATCGAGCGCGTCCCCGCCATCGCTCCCTCCGAACTCCGTCCCACCTGGACCCACCGCATCGGCTTCCCCCTCCCCGTAGAAGCCACCCTGGACCACGAAGGCATCGGCGGCATCCGCCACGCCTCCTTCGAGCACGGCCTCCTCTTCATCGAAACCATCACCGCATGGGAGACCAACCGCCGCATCGCCTTCACCATCGCCGCCGACACCGCCCACATTCCGCCCACCACGCTCGACGAACACGTCACCATCGGCGGCCGGTACTTCGACGTCCTCAACGGCGAGTACCGCCTCGAACCCCTCGCCAACGGCGACATCCTCCTCCACCTCAGCAGCCAGCAGCGCCTCTCCACAGACTTCAACGCCTACGCCACCCTCTGGTCCGACGCAGTCATGCGCAACCTTCAAAACAGCATCCTTGAGGTGGTCCAGCATCGATGCGAGTCAGCACCACTCTCTGCTACCCTAAACCCATGAAATTCGGCGTCCTCGTCTTCCCCGGCTCCAACTGCGATCACGACACCTACAACGTCGCCGCCAACGTCCTCGGCGCGGACGCCGTCATGCTCTGGCATGAGTCCACCGACCTCCAGTCCTGCGACGCCATCCTCGTCCCCGGCGGCTTCGCGTACGGCGATTACCTCCGCACCGGGGCCATCGCCAAGTTCGCGCCCATCATGCAGCCGGTCAAAAAGTTTGCTGCCTCCGGTGGCCTCGTCCTCGGCATCTGCAATGGCTTCCAGATCCTTGCCGAAGCCGGCCTCCTCCCCGGCGCGCTCATGCGCAACTCTCATCAGCGCTACCTCTGCAAGCAGGTCCACCTCCGCACTGAAACGGCAGACAGCCCCTTCACCCGCGAGCTCCCCCGCGGCACCATCGTCAAAATGCCCGTCGGCCACATGGAAGGCAACTACTTCTGCGACGAGTCCACCCTCGCAGACCTCAAGAAAAACGACCGCATCGCCTTCCGCTACGCCAACGCTGAAGGCTCAACCGACGCCGCCTGGAACGCCAACGGCTCGCTGGAAAACATCGCCGGCGTCCTCAGCGAAGGGCGCAACGTCCTCGGCATGATGCCCCACCCGGATCGCTCCAGCGAGTCCCTCCTCGGCTCCTCCGACGGCCTCAAGATCTTCCGCTCCATCGCCCACTCCCTCGCCGGCGCCGCCGTCTAACCCCCCGTAAACTGTTACTCTTAACACCTGTATGGTTGACATTCATCACCACCTGCTCTGGGGCCTGGACGACGGCGCGAAAGACTTTGACATCTCCTTCGCCATGGCCAAGGCATCCGCTGCCGATGGCGTGACCCACATCGTCTGCACCCCGCACGCCAACGGTCGATACACCTTCAATCCTGAGATCAACCGCGCCAAAGCCGCGGAGCTCCAGGCCCGCCTCGACGCTGAGCGGATCCCCCTCACCGTCGGCCTCGGCTGCGACTTCCACCTCTCCTACGACAACATCGTCGACGCCCGCGCGAACCCCACCCGATACAGCATCAACAGCCTCAGCTATCTCCTCGTCGAGATTCCCGACTACGGCATCCCGCCCAATCTCACGGAGACCTTCTACGAGCTCCAGCTCGCAGGCCTCACCCCCATCCTCACCCACCCGGAACGGAACCCCACCCTCCAGAAGGACCAGGCGCGCCTCGCCGACTGGATGCGCGGCGGTGTCCTCGTCCAGGTCACCGGAGATTCCGTCACCGGCAAGATGGGCAAGGCCGCGGAGAAGATGGCGCATGACCTCCTCGCCAAGCGCTGGGTCCACTTCCTTGCCACAGACGCGCACAGCGATACCCGCCGCCCCCCGCGCCTCAGCCACGCCCGCGATCTCGTCGCCAAGAAATACGGCCACGACTACGCCCAAAGCCTTGTAGAAACCAACCCCCGCGCCGTCTATGAAGGCACCCGCTTCAACCCCGTCGCCGACCCCCTCGGCCTCTACGAGGAATTCAAAGACACCCCTTGGTGGAAGCGCCTCTTCCAATAGTCGGACGCTAAGAGGATTGAGAGGGGTTCGACCGCTCTTCCAATCGCATCAGCCGCGTGTCTTTGTCGCCGTCCCGCTGGACCAGCATCAGAATGTCGCCGTGCAACGAATCCTTCATGGCATCCATCTTGCCGTTCAATGAGTCGCGCATGGCATCCATCGTGTCGTTCAGCTTACCCATCTGAGCGTCGAGCCGGTTGATATCGCTCTTGTTCAGCAGAATTCCAACAAGGACCATCAATGCCGGCAGCACGGCGGGAACTGCGCTCTTCCACAGCTCATTCATATTGCTCTCCGAACCGCTCAGTCAGGACTATTGACCCAATATAGCCCTTCTTGTGCCAGCTTAATGCAAAATGCCCGGAAGCCCTAAAGCCCCAGCCCACCATCCACCACCAGCATCTGCCCCGTAATAAAGTGCGGCCCTGCCGCAAAAAACAGCACCGCTGCCGCCACATCCGCGCTCGTCCCATTCCGCTTCATGGGAGTCTTATCCGCAAAGTGCTGGTACGCCGCCCCCACCTCACCCTGCACGATCATCCCCGGCGCAACGCAATTGACGCTGATCTCCGGCGCCCACGCCTTGGCCATCGTCTTTGACAACATATGCAGCGCTGCCTTGGACGTGCAGTAGTGACCATGCGTCGCCCACGCCTGCACCCCGCCCAGGCTCCCGATATTGATGATGCGCCCCCGCGCCGCCTTCAGATGCGGATGCGCCGCCTGCGCCATCAGGAACGGCCCCCGCGTATTCGCCGCGAACATCCCATCCCACTCCGCCGCCGTAATCTCTTCGAGCGCCGCCGAGGCAAACGTCCCTGCATTGTTCACCAGCAGATCCAGCCGCCCATACTCTCCAATCACGGCGCCCATCGCCGCCGTAATCGCAGCCGGATCGTCCAGGTCGCACGCATGGGCCGTCGCACGAACCCCATGCGCCCCCAGCGCAAGCAGCGCCTCCGCAGCCTCGCTTTTGGAGCTCCGGTACGTAATCGCAACATCCGCGCCCGCATCCGCAAGCGCCAGCCCAATCGCCAGCCCAATCCGTTTGGCCGCACCGGTTACCAGCGCCGTCCGGCCCGCAAGCGGCCTTGCTCCCCTCGGGAGCGTCTCTGTGTAAGTCACACCCACCAGCCTAAAGGGGAGGTGTCGACGACACCGGCGCTCGCGGGTTCGGGTCGCTCGTATGGTTCGTCGGCTTCGGCGTCTGCACCACCGGCGCCGTCGTAGGACGATTCGGTTCCTGCACTCCCCACTGCCGATCGGACGCCTTGCCGCTGTTGTCCTGGTACGCCGAAACCTGCGCCCGCGGTGGAACCATCGTGATCTGGATCTCCCGCGACGGTTCATCCACCTGGTACTGCCCCGCAAACGTCGCAAATCCCTGAGCAATCACCTGCACATCCACCGCAGAGCCCGTCGCGATGATGTCGATGATTGCCTTCCCGTCTTCGTTCGTCTTGACCTCAAGATTCCCCTCGTCCTTGCCGTCCTTCACGGCGTGGAAGATCACCGCCGCGTTCACCACCGGCTTCGGGTTGGTCCCCTTCGTCACCTGAACCTCAATATGAGAAGTCGCAGGCGGCGACTTGTACTTGCGGCCGCGTTTGGAGGTCTCCTGCGCGGCGGCAGAACCGGCCAGCGTCCCGGCGGCAAGCGTAAACGTAACGAAACAGGCAGTCTTGCGAAGCAGGTGCATAACCGGTATTCTACGCCGTTTCCCGCGCCCCGGTCGATGCACTCCCGATGCGCTCCTTAGAGGCCTGCCCTAACCGAAACCTCTTCCCAACTCTCATCGGAGGCTCACCTTCACCTCCTCCTCACGTGTTCACTTCGGGCCGCCGCGCCATGAAGAGTGGCTGCTCCTCATCCACCCTATCCATACATTGCTCCACACGTTGACCACAATCCACCATCACAAAGGCACATGGTCAAACCTGCGTCCCTTTCACTCACATTTCACAATCCACAGGTTGACATCCCCAACCGCACAGGCATATCGTTAGCAATCGAAGGGGACGACTGCTAAGAGTTGGCCGCCAGCCCCGCTTCAACATATCAAGCGAAAGTTTCACAAGGAGATGTAAGTTATGGCATCAACGACCTTTACGCCATTGCACGATCGCATTCTTGTCCGCCGTACCGAAGAAGGCGAGACCATGCGCGGCGGCATCATCATCCCAGACTCCGCCAAAGAGAAGCCCCAGCAGGGTGAAGTCGTCTCCGTCGGCAAGGGTAAGTCCAACGACGAAGGCAAGACCTTCCCGCTCGATGTCAAAGCCGGTGACACCATCCTCTTCGGCAAGTACAGCGGCACTGAAATCAAGCTCGATGGCGAAGAGTTCCTCATCATGCGCGAGGAAGAAGTCCTCGGAATCGTCAAGAAGTAACTTATTCGCAAGCACTTACAACGAACACCAGACATTAGGAGTAAAGCATCATGGCAAAACAGATTCTGCATGGAGAAGATTCCCGCCAGGCGATCCTGCGCGGCGTCAACATCCTGGCCAACGCCGTCAAGGTGACCCTCGGCCCCAAGGGCCGCAACGTCGTCATCGAAAAGAAATTCGGCTCCCCCACCATCACCAAGGACGGCGTCACCGTAGCCAAGGAAATTGAGCTCGAAAACGCCCTCGAAAACATGGGCGCGCAGATGGTCCGCGAAGTAGCCTCCAAGACCTCTGACGTCGCCGGCGACGGGACCACCACCGCCACCGTCCTCGCCCAGGCCATCTACCGCGAAGGCGTCAAGACCGTTGCCGCCGGCGCAAATCCCATGGCCCTCAAGCGTGGCATCGATAAGGCCGTCGAGGCCATCATCGGCAAGCGCGACGAGCACGGCGTCGTCCAGGGCGGAGCCCTCAGCAAGTTCTCCAAGCCTGTCTCCGGCGACATGATCGCCCAGGTCGGCACCATCTCCGCCAACTCCGACGCACAGATCGGCACCATCATCGCCGCAGCCATGAATAAAGTCGGCAAGGATGGCGTCATCACCGTCGAAGAGTCCCGCACCATGGAGACCCAGCTGGACGTCGTCGAGGGCATGCAGTTTGACCGTGGCTACCTCTCCCCGTACTTCGTCACGGACGCCGAGCGCATGGAAGCCGCCCTCGAAAACCCCTACATCCTCATCTACGAGAAGAAGATCTCGTCCATGAAGGATCTGCTCCCGCTCCTCGAGCAGATCGCCCGCACCGCCAAGCCCCTCGTCATCATCGCCGAGGATGTGGACGGGGAGGCCCTTGCAACGCTCGTCGTCAACAAGCTGCGTGGGACCCTGAACGTCGCCGCCGTCAAGGCGCCCGGCTTCGGCGATCGCCGCAAGGCGATGCTCGAAGACATCGCCACCCTTACGGGCGGCAAGGCCATCACGGAAGACCTCGGCATCAAGCTCGAAGGCGTCAAGATCGAAGATCTCGGCACCGCCAAGCGCGTCACCATCGACAAAGACAACACCACCATCGTCGATGGCGGCGGTGAGGATGAGAAGATTGCCGGTCGCGTCAAGGAAATCCGCGCCCAGGTCGAAAAGACCACCTCCGACTACGACCGTGAGAAGCTCCAGGAGCGTCTCGCCAAGCTCGTTGGCGGCGTCGCCGTCATCAAGGTCGGAGCTGCAACCGAGACCGAGATGAAGGAGAAGAAGGCCCGCGTTGAAGACGCCATGCACGCCACCCGCGCTGCAGTGGAAGAAGGCATCGTCCCCGGCGGCGGCGTCGCTCTCATCCGTTGCTCGGCTGCCGTCGATGACCTCATCAAGACCCTCGAAGGCGACGAGAAGATCGGTGCAACGATCATCCGCCGCGCCATCGAGGAGCCCCTTCGCATGATCGTCATGAACGCCGGCGAAGAGGGTGCGGTTGTCATCGGCAAGATCCACGACTCCAAGGAAGCCAACTTCGGCTACAACGCCGGAACCGGCGCCTACGAGGACCTGGTCGCTGCCGGTGTCATCGACCCCACCAAGGTGACCCGCACTGCTCTGCAGAACGCGGCCTCCATCTCTGGCCTCATGCTCACCACCGAAGCCATGATCTCCGAAATCCCGGAGAAGAAGGAAGCGGCGGGCGGCGGACACAACCACGGCGGCGGCGGCATGGACGGCATGTACTAAGCCCCCACGCAGCACGCACCAAACAGCGAAGGCCCCGGCGATCAGCCGGGGCCTTCCTCTTTGCTGTTACGTCAATTCCTATCTCCGATAAACCACCCCGCCCTTCATTACAAACCCCACCCGCGTCGTAGCCGAAATATCTCCCACCGGGTCCCCCTTCACCGCGATCACATCCGCCCAGAACCCCGGCTTCAGTTCGCCGATCTTCCCCTCCCACCCCAGCAGCTTCGCATTGGTCAGCAGGTCCGCCTTCAGCACGTCCGGCGCGGACATCCCGTGCTGCACCATCAACACCATCTCCCGCGCCTGCGTCCCATGCGGAAACGGCCCGACATCGCTCCCCACCGCCATCGGGACTCCAGCCGCAAGCTGCTTCTTGAACTCCGCCGCATGAAACGCATTTTCCTCCCGCCGATGTGCCGCCGCCTCCGGGCTCGCCGCATGCTCCGCAAAAAACTCGCTGATCGCAAACGTCGGCACCGCCGGAATCCCCTTCTTCTTCATCATCGCCATCGTCGCCGCGCTCAGGTTGTACGCATGGTCCACCGACGCCACCCCCGCCGCTACCGCATACCCCGTCCCCGGCTCGCCCGTGGCATGGACAGCCACCCCATGCCCCGGCCCCTTGCCCATTCGCTCCGCCTCCTCGACAGCCGCCCTCAACTGCGCCTCTGTGTACTGGTACGGCGTCGTAAACACGCCATCCGCATACCGGTCCCGGCCCGTCTCATAGATCTTCGTGAAGTCCGCGCCCAGCTTGCGCTGCTCCCGCATTGCCTTCACAATCTCGTCCGCCGAATCCGCATAGTCCGCGTTTGAAAGCACATGCTGCGCCGGGTTATACCCAATTGCGTCCTCATGCCCGCCCGTCAGGTCGATCGCGTTGCCGCTCATCCTCATCCGCGGCCCCGGAAACAGCCCGCTGTCGATCGCATTCCGCACCGCCGTATCTGCCGCACCCGCGCCCTCCGTCCCCATGTCGCGCTCTGCGGTAAACCCGGCCATCAGGTCGTCTTTAGCCGCCCCCATCGCGATCAGCGTCCTCTGCGGCACACCCTCCTGCACCGTCTGCAGATCCTCTGCCCCCACATGCAGAAACAGGTGCACATGCGCGTCGATCAACCCCGGCATCAACGTCACATCGCCCAGCTCAATCACCTCCGCACCCGCAGGCTCATGCCCAGCCCCAACCGACACAATCCGATCCCCCTCCACCACCACCTCACCCGGCGAAACCACCTTCCCCGCCCTCACATCCAGCATCCGCGCCGCCTTCAGCACATACGCCGTCTTCGCGCCCGCATCCGCTCTCTGCGCCCACGCACACCCGCCCATACCAACCACCGCCACTGCCGCCAGACCCTTCCAATTTGTCATCGTGCAAGCAGCATACCCCACCCGCCGCCGCCGGCATCCAATCGCCGAAGGAGAAAGCCCATGGCCACGAAGAAAAAGTCCTCCGACACCCTCTCCGCCGGCGAACGCAACAACATGTCCGACACCACCTACGCCTTCCCCAACGAGCGTAAGGAGCCCCTCAACAACGCCTCCCACGTCCGCAACGCCATCGCCCGCTTCGACCAGGTCAAAGGCGTCTCCCCGGCAGAGAAGAAGACCGCCTTCAAGAAGATCAAGACAGCCGCAAAGAAGCTAGGCGTGGACATGTCCTCAACATCATCATCCGAACTAGCCAAGAAAGGCTCAGCCAAAAAATCGGCTGCCAAGAAGTCAGCAAAGAAAGCAGCGAGCTAGCCAATCGCTCACCAACAACGAAGAACGAACAACTAACCAGCCTTTTCCGTCAACTCCGCCCACCTCTGGTACAGCGCATCCGCATCCTCCTGCGCCTTCTCCATCTCATGCAGCGCCTTCGTCAGTGCCTCCGCATTCGTCGCCACGCTCGGATCATCGAGCACGTCCCGCGCCGCATTCAACCGCTCCTCCGCCGCATCCACCTTCGCCTCAATCCCCGCGTACTCCCGAGCCTCAAGATAGCTCAGCTTCTTCTTCCCAGAGCCCTTCCCGTCATCCCCACCCGCGACCTTCGGTTCGCTCTTCCCTATTCCCTCTTCCCTACTCCCTTGTCTCTGCCACTGCTCCCACTGCGAGTAATCCCCAAACCGTTCCGACCCGCCCTTCCCATCCAACCCCAGCACCACGGTCGACACCCGATCCAGCATGAACCGGTCATGCGTCACCAGCACCAGCGCCCCCGTGTACTCCAGCAGGCTCGCCTCCAGGATCTCCAGCGTCTGGATATCCAGATCGTTCGTCGGCTCGTCGAGCAGCAGCAAATCCGCCGGCTCCAGCATCAGCTTCGCAATCAGCACCCGAGCCCGCTCGCCTCCGCTCAGCCGCTCCACCGGCTGGTTCAGTTGCTCACTCGTAAACAGAAACTTATCCGCATAGCTCGCCACATGCACCACCCGCCCCTGGTACACCACCGAGTCCGAATCCGGCGCCAGCGCACGCCGCAGCGTCACCGCCTCATCCAGCTCCCGTGTCTGCGAAAAATAAACCGTCTTCAGAAACGCCGCCTTCTTGATCTCCCCCTTCGTCGGCTGAAGCTCTTCCGTCAGCAGCCGCAGCAGCGTCGTCTTCCCGCTCCCGTTCGGCCCCACCAGTCCCACCCGAACCCCATTCGTAATCAGGAAGCTCAGGTCCTCAACAATCGTCTTCGCCGTCGCCCCCTCGCCCAGCACGCAGGACACGTGGTCGAACTCCACCAGCCGCTTCGTCTGCCGCTCCGTCGCGGAAAAATCAATCCCCGCGCTCGAAGTCTGCACCCGCTGGTTCACTTCCTTCAACTGCCCAATCAGATCGTTCGCACTATCGATGCGAGCCTTCGACTTCGTCGTTCGAGCCTTCGGCCCACGCCGCAGCCACTCCGTCTCAATCTTCACCCGATTCTTCAGCGCATCCTGCAGCTTGCTCTGAGCCTCCAAATACTGTTCTTTCCCCTCCAAAAACTGCGTATACGTCCCCGAAACCCGCAGCAGCCCATCCGCATACACCCGGTTCAGCTCCACAATCTCGGTCGCCACATTCTCCAGAAAGTACCGATCATGGCTCACCATCACACACGCAAAGCTCGCCTGGCTCAGCGTCTCTTCCAGCCACGCAATCCCCGCCAGATCCAGATGGTTCGTCGGCTCATCGAGCAGCAGCACATCCGGCCCCGTTACCATCGCCTCCGCAATCGCCAGCCGCTTGCGCCACCCTCCGCTCAGCGTCGCCGCCTCCGCATTCGTGTCCGGAAATCCAACCCGCCCACCCGTCTCCCGCAGCCGTCCTTCGCGCTCGCCTTCGGGCACTCCGCCCGCGATCAACGCCTTCTCCAGCACATCCCTGATCGTCAACCCAGCCGCAAACGTGCTCTCCTGCCGCACATACCCAATGCGCGCCCGCTTGCGCATCGCCACCTCGCCCGCGTCCGGATCCTCATCCCCCGCCAGCACCTTCAGCAGCGTGGACTTCCCCGCCCCATTGGGCCCAATCAATCCAATCCGATCTCCATCGGACACAGTAAAAGCAATCTCATCAAAAAGCGGCACAGCCCCAAAGCGTTTCGAAACACCCTGGGCATTCAAAATAGGAGGCATACCCCAGTCTACCGTCTCCGGCCCCTCAATCCCATTCACCCTCACTGAACCTCAGGAAGCCATACTCTCCTGCCGCCTTGCCCTGCGATAACCCGTTTTCACCTAAGCTTTATTTTTTCTAAATTAAAAGTAATTGCTGGCGCACTCGAAGCGCAGTAGGATGGCTACGCAATTAGCCCTGACAATTGTCCTGCTGCAAGCTCCTTATCGACCCATGTGCCCTTCTCGGGATGTCCTTCCATCGCACAGCGTCAGCAAGATTGCCGATCAAGCGGTTACCAGATCCAGTCCTACTGGACCATCCAGCACCCCCTCCATCCACAGATTCCAGTTACACGTATTCACTCCAGAGGAGACGTATTTCATGAGCACCCTTCTTCCTTGCATCAACCAGGCCCCCCGGCCACTTACCTCTGATTCCCGCATCGAACGCGAACCCCGCCGTTTCACGTCTCTTCTCTTGTGCGCTTTGCTGTTCCTCCCAACACTTTCAAAAGCACACAGCCAGGGAGCCCCGTCCCCAATCCAAGTGCACGAACGGGCAAAGCCCCGGATCGCCGTCTTTCCATTCGATGACCGGACCACCGCCAACAAGGACATGAACATCGGCACCAAGGTCGCGGACGAGATCATCGCCAAGCTCGCCACCAACAGCAACTTCATCGTCTATGACCGGAACCATGTCGACCGTCTTCTCCAAGGAAAAAAACCTCAAGTACGACCCCAACTATGACTCCGCGTCAGCCGCTAAGAGCGGTCTCATGGGTACGGTGGATATCGTCATCTCCGGTCAGGTGGCGGCGTTCAACGCAAATACTGAGGAATCAAGCACCGGATTCGGAGTCATGGGAAAGCATACGATCACGGGGGTCGTGAGCCTAAAGATCAGGGCGAACCTCATCAGCGTGGAGAAAGGTTCCATCCTCCTCGCACCGGATGCGGACAAGGACATGAAGGATATTCTCGCATCCGATTACAAGGGCTCTTTTATGGGCAAGTCCATGAGCACCTCGGACTCTCGCAAAAGCCTCGACGAGGGGCTCCGCAAACTCGTTGATAAAGCTGCAACCTCGGTAGCCCAGGAATTATCGACCAAGATCAACCCCCTCGTCGTGGCATCGGGTGCAAACCTCAGCACGCGCAAACCGCCCCCCGCGGCCCCAATACAGATCGCGATCAACAACAACAACTTGAATAGTCTGCCGGCGCACGTACAACCTCCGTCCTCACCTCCGGTAGCAGCAACGGCAAGCCCAGTCACACAAATACCGTCAAAGCTGGCCTCGCTTGACCCCGAACTCCTCTCCCGTCTCGACGACGCACAAGGCCGCCTCGCCGCGGAAAAATCCTACTGGGAAAACGTCAAGGCTCATATGCCTCCCGGCAGCTCGCTCCGGCCAGAGATCACCTCCCAAATCTACGCAGCCGACTCCACCTCCCAACGCTGCAGCAAAGATCGCCAAACCCTCGATGCCACCGGCCTCTCCAGTTGCGTTGACGCCCTGAACGACCATCTCAATCAGCTCCACATTCAGCGCTGATCGTGAGGCCGCGGCCTCAGAACCCCTTCGCCCCCACCGCCAACACCCGCCGCATCCCCTTCTCCTGCACAAACACCACCACATGCCGCCCCCCGCCAATCCCCTCCGGCACCGGCACCTCGAACGTACGCTCCGCCCCCAACTTCCCCACCCGCACCAGACTCCTCGCCACCGCCACATGCGTCAGCGTCCGTCCCTCATTCTCCCCACGCTTCACCGCGGTCGTCGCCCGATCCTGCGCCACCACCGCAAACACCTCCGCCTCTCCCGGCACCGCCCCGCTCACCTCAAACCCCACCCTCAACCCCTTCCCCACAACCTCCGCCGACGTCACCCGCAACTCCATCCCCGTCCCCTTCGCCGCCTCCACCACCGCCCGCCGAATCCCCGCCTCATCCCCACCCGACATCTCCTTCACCCCGCCCACCACCACCTGCGGCGTATAAATGCTGTCCAGCGTAAACCGATACCCATACCCATTCTGCCGTTCCGTAAACAGCTCCTGCGAAAACGGGTCCGCCCACCCCAGCCGGTTCCAGTACGTCACATGCTCACTCAGCCCCACCACCAGCACCCCATCTCCCACTCGCATCCCCTCCAGCCGCGCCAGCACCGCATCTGCCGGCGGACAACTCGAGCACCCCTCAGACGTAAACAACTCCACCAGCACCGCCTTGGACGCCGCACCCTGCCCCCAGGCATTCTCCACCATCACCCCACCCAACACCACCGCCCAGACTATTCCGCGCATAACGCACCTCAAAGCCAAGACTCGCCCCCAATCCGAAAGGCGAGCCGCCATCCCCAACTCGCCTCATAAAAATCGGTCCAATCCGCCTTGATCGGTGCCAAGCCTTCCTCCCCACAGCCACGTCAATCCAAATCAAACTCCCGAAACGGCCTCTCCGTCACCGGACTCTCCTTCGCCTTCTTCACCGCCTCCGCAAACTTCTTCGCCAGCACGTCGTCCTTGTTCTTCTGCGCTTCCACACTCTGCGCAAAAATCGAATCCCGCCGCGCATCCGCCTCCTTCAGCGCCCGCCCCGCATCCGCAAAGTCCTCGAACATCTTCTTCCGCGGAGCCGCCGTATGCGCAATCACGCTCCTTGTCACCGGATCAATCTTCATCATCGCCCCGCAATCCGGGCACATCACCTCAAATACCTCGTCGCTCAATCCCATAACCCAACACCTCGCCACCCATTCTAAAACCATCGCCCAAAGAACTTTCTTGCAACCCACCTGCCCCAGGTGTACTCTCATCCTCAGAAATGAACACGTTCTCCATCCCGACCTCCCAGCGATTTAGCTACCGTGGCTATTGGTGGCTTGCTGCGGCTCAGGTCGGATTCGCGTGTACCTCTTAGCAACACCCAAGAGATTTCACCCCATCCCTGAGCCGCGACCCCCAAGGTCGCGGCTTTCCTTTTGCCCCAACGCTCCAATCCAAACCGCAACCGCACCGGAGAACGTCATGACCGCCGAAAAAATCGAAGCCAAAATCGAAGCCAGTCTCGCAGCCGCCTCCTCCGAACCCGCCCCCGCCCTCCCCCCTGGTCTTACCCGCATCGTTCTCACCGGCTTCATGGGCGCCGGCAAAACCACCGTCGGCCGCCTCCTAGCCCAGGCCCTCGGCTGGAACTTCCTTGACCTCGACGCCCACCTCGAAACCCGCGCCCAGGCCTGCATCGCGGACCTCTTCGCTCTCCACGGCGAACCCCACTTCCGCCGTCTCGAATCTTCCGCCCTCGCCAACGCCCTCCACCACACCCACACCGTCATCGCCCTCGGCGGCGGCGTTCCGGAGCAACTCACCAACCGCCTCCTCCTCGAGCAGACCCCCGGCACCGCCGTCATCTTCCTCGACGCCCCCTTCCCCACCCTTTACGACCGCTGCATGATGCAGTCCATTGAATCCCCCACCCACATCCGCCCCAACCTCGCCTCGCCCGCCCAGGCAGAAGCCCGCTTCGCCGCCCGCCAGCCCCTCTACCGCCGCCTCGCCCGCCTCACCATCCCCACCGCAAACCTCTCCCCCGCTGAAACCTCCCGCTCCCTCCTCGCCTCCCTCACCACCCTCCGCCCGTTCAACTAGCCATTGGTACACTTTGGATCAAGCCTAATGCGTCATACTGAGCGAAGTTGATCGCGTCCCTTGCGACGTACGCAGTCGAAGGACCCCAAAGCTCTCTTCCCGCGAAGAACGGATGTGTCATCCTGAGCGAAGTTGATCGCGTTTTTTGCGATCAACGCAGTCGAAGGACCCCGAAGAAGCTGGTCTACCCACCAGTTCCAACCGGCTCGCGCGTGAATCCCCTCCGTTCCGCCACGTCAGCGTCCCGAATAGCCCGATAGCCACTCAAAAAACGACCCTCGAACCCCCGCGCCAAAGAATCCCGCATCAAACCGGACAAGCCCCCCGTTTCAAGCACTTACGGAAGCGATTCAAGGAGCACTCCCCTGTCCACCACACCGCAAATCCAAAGCCCGTACCCACCCTCCACCACGCCGCCCCTCACAGCGGCCATCGCGGAAAAGCGCTCCGCCACCCGCGCCAACATCCTCTTCTTCTTCGGCGTCTGCCTCCTCCTCTGCATCGCGTACAAGCTCCTCAAAGAGCTTGAAATCCTTTACGTCAGCGCCCTCTTCGCCGTCGTCCTCATGCCCTCCGTCGTCTGGATCACGGAGCACGGCATCCGCGGCTACAAGCCCGGCCGCGCCGTCGCCATCGTCCTCCTCATGGCGACAACCATCCTCGTCCTCGGTATCTTCGGGACCATCGCCGTGCCCCCCGTCCTGCGCGACCTCAAAAACTTCCTCGGCGACCTGCCCCAGCGCATCCCCGTCGCCGTCGCCCACATCAAGCACCTCCCTATGGCGGATAAGTTCGGCGTAGATGACATCGCCGCCAAAGCCCAGACCGTAGCCGGAGAATTCGGCAGCTACCTCGTCACCGCGCTCCCCGCCTGGCTCTCCCACATCTTCGATATCCTCACCGCCGTCTTCCTCTGCATCTACTTCATGCTGGAAGGCGAGCACGCCTACAACTTCTTCCTCTCCATCTTCCCCTCCAGCGAGCGCCGCCGCCTCGATATCACCCTTAAAAAGGCCGAGCTCAAGATGAGCAAGTGGCTCCTTGGCCAAGGCCTGCTCATGCTCACCCTCGGCGTCTGCAGCACCATCGTCTTCTGGGCCCTGCACGTCCGGTACTTCATCCTCTTCGGCGTTCTCATGGGCCTGCTCAATATCATCCCCATCGCCGGAGGCGTCATCACCATCGCCGCCGTAGCCGGAGTCGCCGCCATTGACTCCTGGACCAAGATGGCCGGCGTCCTCATCTTCTACGCCATCTACGTCAACGTGGAGAACGCCTTCCTCACCCCCCGCATCATGCGTTCCTCCGTCAATCTCATGGGCCTCACCGTCCTCGTAGCCCTCCTCCTCGGCACCGCCCTCGCCGGCATCGTAGGAGCCCTCGTCGCCGTCCCCACCGCCGCCCTCATCTCTGTCCTCTTGGACGAATACGCCGTCAACCGCAGCTAAATTTCCATCAGCCGAGTCGGGTGCCCCATTCCGTGTCGGGTGCCCTTCTTTGACAGTCTCATCCTCAAGGGTGGGGTATCGGGCGGAACCCGACCGCTCTCCCCAACCACCGCCCCCAATTCGTCCCACCTCCAGGTAACTTTCCAGAGGTTACAAAAGTCGATACAAACCTAACCCACCTGTTTTGAATATTTTGCACACATACCCCAGGGGGGAGGGGTGCCCCGGCGCCCCAACTTGTTATCCTTACTACTCGATGTCCGACCCAACCTTCGCCCCTCCAGAGCGCCGCTCCTTCCTCGTCCCCATCCTCCTCGCCGTCGCCCTCCTCGCCGCGGCCGCGGGCTTCGCCATCCACTTTTACCCCGCCACCACCGTCGACATCGCCCACCTCAACACCACCCTCCTCCCCACCCACACGGTCTTTAAGTCCAACTCCATCGTCCTCGGCCCCCCGCAGACATCGGACGTGCTCTTCGTCGCCTCCACCATCCGCGTGGACAACAAGCTCCGCATCCCCATCACCCTGGACGACTTCTCCTGCACCTTCACCGACCCCACCGGCGCCGTCCTCACCGTCAAAGCCTCCACCAACTCCGACCTCGCCGCCCAGCAGACCAGCTTCCCCGCCATCAAGCCCCTCATGGCCACCCCCCTCCGCCGCGACCTCAGCATCGACCCCGGAAAATCAGCATCCGGCACCATCCTCCTCAGCTTCCCCTTCACCAAAGAGCAGTGGGACGCTCGCAAATCCGCCACCATCCAGGTCGACATCTACCACGGCCAGCATCTCTACGTCGACATCCCCAAGTCCTAGCTGATCCCTTACCCCTGAGACCTGACCCCTGCCCTTATGACCCGCCGCCGCTGGATCGCCGACCTCTACTCCCCCGAAACGGGTCACCCCACCCACGCCTCCCTCACCGGAGATCAGGCCGCCCACCTCGCCCGCGTCCTCCGCGCCACCCCCGGCCAGGTCTTCGACGTGGTCGCCGCAGGCTTCCTCCACCGCGCCGAAATCACCGCCGTCACCCCCGACCGCGTCGACTTCGTCCTCCACGAAGAGCTCGAGTCCGACTCAGCCCTCCCCCTCCACCTCTACCTCGCCGTCTTCAAGTTCGACCACCTCGAGTGGGCCATCGAGAAAGCCACCGAACTCGGCGTCGCCCGCATCACCCCCATCCTCGCCCGCCGCACCGAAAAACACCTCGCCCAAGCCTCCGTCAAGCGCGTCGAGCGCTGGCGCCGCATCGCCCACGAGGCCTCCCAGCAAAGCCGCCGCACCTCCGTCCCCCTCATCGCCGACCCCACCCCCCTCAAGCCCGCCCTCGACCAGGACTCCGCCCCCCTCCGCATCCTCCTCAGCGAAACCGAGCAAACCCGCACACTCTCCCAGGCCCTCTCAGCGTCCTCCCAGTACGACATGGCTCTGGCCATCGGCCCCGAGGGCGGCTGGACCGCCGACGAAATGTCCCTCTTCACCCAGCACCAATGGACTCACGTCACCCTCGGCCCCCGCATCCTTCGCGCCGAAACCGCCGCCATCGCCGCCGTCGCAATCGCCGGCACTTTCCTCTCATAACGAAAAACGCGGCAGCCAAAGGCCGCCGCGCTTCCCCTCAAACCTTCGTACTACCCGAAGATATCCTTCACCTTCTCAAACAGCCCGCGCGAGTGCGGCGCATTCTCCACGATCATCGTCTCGCTCAACTGCTTCATCAGCTCCCGCTGCTGCTTGGTCAACTTCGTCGGCGTCGCCACCATCACCTCCACGATCAGGTCGCCCTTCCCGCGTTCGTTCAGGTGCGGCACGCCCTTCCCGCGCAGCCGGAACGCCTTCCCGCTCTGCGTTCCCTCAGGAATCTTGATCGTCTCCGGCCCTTCCAGCGTCTCAATCTCCAACTCGGTCCCCAGCGCGGCCTGCGGAAACGATACTGGCATGACGCAGTGCAGATCGTCGCCATCGCGCTCGAAGAACTTGTGCTTCTTCACACTCAGCACGACATACAGATCACCCGAAGGCCCGCCGTACTTCCCCGCATCGCCCTCGCCCTGGTACCGGATCCGAGTCCCTTCCTCCACCCCCGCCGGCACCTTCACCAGCAGCTTGTGTTCGCGATCCATCGTCGTCCGCCCGCCGCACGTCCGGCACGGATCGCTGATGATCGTCCCGGTCCCGCCGCAATGCGGACACGTCCTCGCGACTGAAAAGAACCCTTGCTGGAACCGGACCTGCCCCGCGCCCTTGCACTGACCGCATGTCTGCGCCTGCTTGCCCTTGGCCGCGCCGGAGCCTGAACAGTCCTCGCAGATCTCCGCCCGCTTCACCGTAATCTCCCTCTCCACGCCGAAGACGGCTTCCTCAAACGCCAAGCCCATGTCGAAGCGCAGGTCGCGCCCACGTTGCACACGCGAAGCCTTTCGCGTGCCGCCCATGTTGAACATCTCGCCGAAGATATCGCCGAAGATGTCCCCCATGTCCTGGCCGCCGCCAAACCCGCCGCCCTGGAACGGATTACCCGCACTCGGTCCGCCACCTTGAAACGCAGCATGACCGTAACGGTCGTAGGCTGCCCGCTTATCGCCGTCGCTCAGCACGGAGTACGCTTCGCTACACTCCTTAAACTTCGCCTCCGCAGCCGGATTATCCGGGTTGCGGTCCGGGTGATACTGCATCGCCAGCTTGCGATAGGCCGTCTTCAGCTCCTGATCGCTCGCATCCTTCGACACACTCAGCACTTCGTAAAAATCAACCTTAGTCACGTCTGCCGTAGCCATCGTTTCTCTAATCTCTCCATCTCAACATCACGCGAAGCGGCTGCCCCACACTGCCCGTCACTACCCTTTACTGCGCCTTACTGCCTCAATCGTTCACCTGCGCCGGATTGACGGCAATCTTGACCATCGCCGGACGCAGCAGCTTCTCGCGAATCTTATATCCACGACGAATCTCCTCCACCACCTGGTGGTCCGGAAACTCCAGCGTTTCGATGCTTCCCAGCGCCTCATGGACTCGCGGGTCGAACTGCGACCCCACCGTCTCCACCGGAACCACCTGCAATCCCTTCAGAGCCTCGCCCATCTGCTTCAGAATCAACTCCACGCCGCTCCGCAACTGCTCTGCGGACCCATCCGACTTCAGCGCCAGTTGGAAGTTGTCCATCACACTCAGGAACGGCTCAACCGTCGCCCCAACCGTGTACTCCCGCGCATCCGTGCGCTCCTTTGCCTCGCGCTTCCGCGCGTTGTCAAACTCCGCCTGCAGCCGCGCCAGCCGGTCGATCAGCACGTCCCGCTCGCCCTTCACCTGCGCCAGCTCTGCCTCAACCTGGTCCACCTGGTCTTCGACCATCACCGGCCCGCTCGCCTCGTTCGGCGTCAATTCGTCTTGCCCTCTGTACTCGTCTTGCATCTCTGCGACACTCCTGTTGGATAAATCTTCTTCTCTATTATTCGTCATTCCGGCCCACCGTGCCACCCTGTCCCATCCACCCGCCATACAAGCAATCCTCTCTGGTCCTGACCCCTAGTCCCTAATCCCTGATCCCTGTCTTCCAAGTACCTGCGCGATATACCCCACCGCATGCATCGTCCGCTGATACTGCATCCGCGTCGGCCCAATCACCCCCACCGTCCCCAGCGTCTCCCCGCCAAACCGAGCCGGTGCCGCAATCAGCACCAGCCCAGCCATCTCCGGCGCCTGCTCCTCCAAGTCGAACACTACCCTCACACTCTCCTGCCGCGCATCGATATACGCATTCAGCAGCTCCACCAGCCGCTGCTTCGCCTCCAAAGCCCCCAGCATCTCCCGCAGCCGCTCCCGGTCATCTGCCCCACCCATCGGCCGTGCCGCCACCAGGTTCGCGACCCCCTCCACATACACCGTCTGTCCTGCCGCCGCAGCCTCCGGAACCGCCTTCACCCAAAGCTGCTCCACCGCGTTCATCAGCTGATGAACCTCGCTGCGCTCGCGCTCCACCCGCAGCCGCAGTTCAGCCCGAACCCGCTCAATCTCCCACCCACGAAAGTTCTCATTCAAAAACTTCGCCGCCGTCTCCAGCTCGCTCAGCGATAAATCCGCATCCAGCGCCAGCACCCGGTCCCGAACCATCCCGCCCCGCGTCACCACCACCGCCAGCACACGCTTCGCCGCTAACCGGGAAAAATGTACATGCTCCAGCTGATCCCCGCCCGGCATCGCCGCAATCGCCACGCCCACGCCGCTTGAAAGCGTTGCCAGCACATGGCTCGTCCGCTCCAGCACCGCCTGCGTCCCCGCCACATCCGAAAACCGCGCATCAATCTCTTCCCGAGCCTTCTGCTGCAGCGCAAGCCCCACCTGCTCCCGTCCCGAAGCCGCCCCCAGCCCATCCACAAACATCCGGAACGCCCGCGCCGTCGGAATCCGCCCCGCGGACGTATGCGGCTGCTCCAGCAGGCCCGCCTCCGCCAGTGCCACCATCTCATTTCGCACCGTCGCCGAACTCACATTCGCAGCCCCAATCGAAGCAGCAATCGTCCCCGACCCCACCGGCTCGCCCGTGGCGATATACCGCTCCACCACCGTCATCAGGATCGCCCGCTGCCGCGCCGTGACCCGCTCTTCAGCCATGCTTCAAGTCTACGCCTCCCGTCAACCCACCCCTCTACGGCATCACCAGATCCGCCGCCGCCCGGCTCATCATCACCCTTACATCGCTCGTCTTATGAAACGCAAACGCCGCAGGCGTCTTCGGGGCCGTAATCGCGAAGAAATCCGCCCGCTGCACATCATCCGTCACAATCGCCGGCCGGCCCTCCGCCGCCTTGGGAACCATCTCCACATGACTCATCTCCAGTCGCTTCACATGCCGGAAGTAGAACCCATACGCTGGCAGCGCGCCAAACATTCCTGGCTCCGGATACGCATCCGCCTTCTCCGGAACCTCCATCCCCGCCTGCTCACTCGTTCCGCCGCCCACCGTCTCCACGAACACGTCGGCGATCTTCAGATCCTCCACCGCATACCCCGGAACCCCCGTCACATGCGACCCAAACTTCCCAGCCGTGTTCGAACTCGTCACATTCGAGATCAGCACCCGCCGCAGCGTTCCCACCACAGTCGATTGATCCCCCGTCCCCCGCGGCCCCCGCAGCCTCGCCCCCAACCGCAAAAAGATTGGGCACGAAATCACATCCCGCATCGTTATATTCGTCACCGTAATGTCCTCGAGCAGCGCCCCATCCACCGTCTCAAGCGCCAACCCCTGGCACCCCTCGAACACGCAGTTCGAAATCGTAATGTTCTTGAACCCTCCATTCGATTCCGTCCCACACTTGATCCGTCCCGTCCCGCCAATCTTCCCAAAGTCCCCAGCCGACCCGTCAAACTTCTTGAACGTCCCATCCAGCACAGTTCCCAGCCGGTACGCGCCAGACACAAAGCAGTTCGTAATCGTCACATTCTCCGTCGCCCGGTTATAGCCCAGAGCGAACGAAGACTTCGGACAGATCCCGTCATCCCACGGCGAGTTCACCGTGCAGTTCGACACCCGCACATTCTTGCAGCAATCGATATCCATCCCATCGCGGTCCGTATCGATCTTCAAATTGTCGATCGTGAGGTTATCCACGCCCGTCAGCAGCAGCCCAAAGTGCCCGCCCTTCAAAATCGAAAAATCCTTGAACAGCACATTGCGGCAGTTCTTCATCGCAATCGCCTTATTCCCCACCCCAGCCTGCTCCGCCAGGAACATCTGGTAATCCCCACGGGGCGTAAACTTCCGCCTCGTCGTCGGCTCCTTCTCCTTCGCCTCAGACCCACCCGCCGCAACCGGAACCGGCACCGGCCCAATCCCAAAGCTCAGCCCCTTCCCGAAGATCAGACCCGGCCCCGTAATCGCCATATCGTGGCAGTCCTCCGCCCATATCAGCGAGTTATGCCAATGATTATGCCCATAATCCTGGAACGCATCGTAGGCCGTCTTCGGCTCCGCCGCGTCGTACGTGCCCCCCATATACCCCGTCGTCTCGCCCGGCTTCGGCGAATCCGCCGCGATCAACTCTGCCCCCTGAGCCAGCACCAGCTCCACCCGGCTCTTCATTCGCACGGAAAAGCATAGGTACTTGCCGGCCGGCACCACCACCGTACCGCCGCCCGCAGCCTCCGCCTCGTTGATCGCCGCGTTGATCCCCGGCGAATCCACCGCCTTGCCATCGCCCTTCGCGCCAAAGCTCCGCACATCGAACAGCAGCGGGACTCCGGACGCAACCCGCGTCTGAGCTTGTCCCACCGCCACTGCCGACAACGAAGAAGCAGCCAGGCCCACACCACCCAGCCTCAAAAGTTCACGACGCGCCATACCGTTAGAAGTCATGCCTGAGAGCATACCCCGAATCAACCAGGAATATCTCCCCCATTGAAATGACGGCACCGGCTCCTAGCTGATCTCCAGCACATTCGTGTCCTGCGAATCGATCTTCTCCGCCAACTCCACCACCTTCTTCGCAATCTCGTAAAACGACCCGCCCAGCGCACTCCCCTGTCCCGCCAGCGAGACCGGCAGCCCGTTATCCCCGCCCTTGCGGATCTCCGGATCAAGATCCACTGATCCCAGAAACTCCAGCCCAAACTGCTCCGCCGTCCGCTTCGTCCCGCCTGCCCCAAACACGTCCAGCAGCGATCCATCCGGCATCTTCATCTGCGACATATTCTCAACCAGCCCCAGCACCTCCACCTTCACCTGGTGGAACATCTCCAACGCCTTCCGCGCATCCTGCAACGCCACGCTGGACCCCGTAGACACCACCACCGCCCCCGTCAGCGGCACCGTCTGCACCAGCGAGATCACCACATCCCCCGTACCCGGCGGCAGGTCGATGATCAAGAAGTCCAGAATCCCCCAGTCCACCTGCTGCAGAAACTGCCGGATAATCTGGTGCAGCATCGGCCCCCGCATCACCATCGGCTTGTCACCCGGCGAGATCAATCCCACCGAAATAAACTTCACCCCATGCGACGTAATCGGCTCAATCTGATTGTCGCCAATGATGTTCGGCTGCCGCGTCACCCCTAGCATCGTCGGCACATTCGGCCCATAAATATCCGCGTCGATCAGCCCAACCTTGTACCCCATCTTCCCCAGCGACACCGCCAGGTTCACCGCCACCGTCGTCTTCCCCACCCCACCCTTGCCGCTCCCCACCGCCACCACATGTGAAATCCCAGGCAGCGGACTCGGCCCTTGCTGCGTAACCTGCGCTGAATGCCCCATCTCGCCTCACATCTCCTTCGAAAACTTAAATTCCTGCCGACGCCAATTCCTGAGCCAGCACACCCCGCGGGCGTGTCTTAGCAAAGCTCTTTAGGGTATCCATAGCCTCTGCCGAACCGACCTCTCCCAAAGCGTAGATGCACCACTTACGAACACTCTTCAACTCATACTCATCCAGCAACCTCTCTCGCAAAACAGCAGTGGACTCCTTGTCCTGAAGGTTCCCGAGAGCCTCTGCGGCATGACTGCGAAGCTGTACATTCATTCCACGATCAGCAAGCGTCTCCCGTAGAACCTGGTAGTGCCCGTCGGCCTCCAAAGGAGGGAGGAAACCAAGCACATACAAAGCCATCACCTTCGACCAGAGCTTGTACTCAGGGTCACGAACAATCCTCGTCAGAAACTCGGGATCGATCTCGGACGGCACTGCGATCAACTGCTTCGCAGCCTCGACCGCCCGCTCCCGATCCCCAGTGAGCATCTCCATCATAGAGAACATCACGCCGGTCTTAACGCATCGTCTCATTGCGAGCACCCCTTGCACCGAAGATGTCTTGCGTACGTTCCCGGTGGAGCTTTCCTGACAGCATCCCTCTTGGCTTCACGACACGCCTCTTCTTCAGATGTGCCCTCGCCACTCCCGAAACTCTTGTCTTTGACAGTGTAGTCCGTCCAATCACCTGGAGATTTCCTACAGCCTCACATGTCCACTTTCGAGAAGCCAATCTCTCCTCCTAAGACACCGCTCCACTTCAAACATGCCACTCTGCCCCAAGCTCTTCCCGCAACCTCTTCTTCCGCAGCGTCTCCCCCGCCCGCATCTCCCGCCTGCGCCCCGCATCCTCCCATCGCCGCTTCTCATGATCGCTCACCAACTCTAGTTGCGGCACCACCAACCCATGCCCCTTCATATCCACCGCCACATACGTCAGGTAAGCCGAGCTCACATGCCGAAACCGCTGCTGCACCACATCCTCCACCATCGCCTTCACGCCCACTTCCATGGATGTCTTGAAAGCCCGGTTCACACTCGCCCTCAGAATCAACAAATCCCCCACCTTCACCGGCGCCACAAAGTCCAGATGATCCATGCTCGCCGTCACCGTAATCGCCCGCGCATGACGGCTCGCCGCCATCGCCCCCACCAGGTCGATGTACTGCATCAACCGCCCGCCAAACAGATTCCCCAGCGCATTCGCATCCGCCGGAAACACAATCTCGCTCCGTTCCGACTGCGACTCACTCACCTTCCGCGTCACCACCACATCACTCATCCCTCAAGTCTAACTCGCACCTCGTGCCATAGACCGCTTCGCGTGGTTCTCCCGCTGGTCGCCACGAAATCCCGTGCCGGGCAGCGCCCGGCCACGTGAAGCCCAACACAGCACGGAGTGCCGTGGTAGCTTACCCCCATGCCCCCCATCCGCCTCACCCTCCTGCTCGCCGCTGCGACAGCCCTGCCCGCCATCGCCCAGACCACCCCACCCGCCGCCGCCAAGGCCTACGTCACTGCCCGCCAACCCGAACTCCTCGCCCAATACGAGCACTTCCTCTCCATCCCCAACGTCGCCGCCGACCCCGCCAACCTCCGCGCCAACGCCGACTTCCTCCTCACCCAACTCAAGGAACGCGGCGCAACCGCCCGCCTCCTCACCGACCCCACCCTCCCCGCCGCCACCCCGCCCATCGTCTTCGGCGAGCTCCTCACCCCCGGCGCAACCCGCACCGTCGTCTTCTACGCCCACTATGACGGCCAGCCCGTCACCCCATCCGAGTGGGACGCCGGCCAACCCTTCACCCCCGTCGTCAAGCAGGTCGCCGGCGAACCCCGCGTCTACGCTCGCGGAGCCGGCGACGACAAGGCCGCCATCTTTGCCCAGCTCACCGCCCTCAGCGCCCTCCAGGCCGCCCACATCCCCCTCAAAGCCAACATCCGCTTCGTCTGGGAGGGCGAAGAAGAAGCAGGCTCCGCCCACCTCGAACAGATCCTCATGGCCAACCGCGCCCTCATCCACGGCGACATCTGGCTCGTCTGCGACGGCCCCGTAGACCAGACCCGCCAGCAGCTCATCACCTTCGGCGCACGCGGTGACGCCCACGTCCAGATCACCCTTTACGGCCCCAACCGCTCCCTCCACTCCGGCCATTACGGCAACTGGGCCCCCAACCCCGCCCTCATGCTCGTCCAGCTCCTCGCCGGCATGAAGGACCCCACCGGCCACGTCCTCATCCCCCACTTTTACGATGGCATCGTCCCCCTCGGGCCCATCGAGCGCCGCGCCCTCGCCGCCGCCCCCGTCAATGACGACCTCCTCCGCAAAGAGCTCTCCCTCGGCCACACCGAAGGCGCCCCCAACCAGCACCTCCTCGACCTCCTCAACCTCCCCACCCTCAACATCAACGGCATCTCCTCCGGCCAGACCGGCGCCCGCTCCACCAACTCCATCCCCCCCACCGCCACTGCCAACCTCGACCTCCGCCTCGTCGTCGGCATCCCCTGGCGCACCCAGCAGCAGCGCGTCATCGACTACGTCGCCAGCCAGGGCTACTTCATCACCTCGGCCGAGCCCACCCCTGACCAACTCGCCTCACACCCACGCGTGGCCTTCATCAAACTAGATCAGGGAGAAGACGCCTCCCGCACCCCCATGGACCTCCCCATCGCCACAGCCGTCATCCACGCCGTCGAGTCCGCCCGCGGCCCCGTCATCCTCCTCCCAACCTCGGGCGGCACCGTCCCACTTGACGCCATGGAGCGCGCCGCCCAGACCCGCACCATCTCCATCCCCATCGCCAATCACGACGACAACCAGCACGCCGCCAACGAAAACCTCCGCCTGCAAAACCTCTGGGACGGCATTGAAACCATGGCCGCCCTCATCGCCATGCCCTAGCTAAGGTTCGCCGCTGGCGCGTTCGGCGTCAGCTCATGCACCAGCGTGCTGATCGGATGAGCAATCACCTCGGACGCAATCGTGCCCGCGGGCACCCCGCGCTTGAACAGCAGATAAGCAGCCACAGCACCGGAAACAACGGTCGTCCAGAAAATCAGCTTTCGCATAAAGAAACTCCTTTCACCACATGGATGCCGTCCCACCCCAAACCGTCACCTGAACTCTTGCCGGAGAGTTCCTTTACCCTAGATTCATGGACAAGCTCGCAATGCTCTCCCAGATCCTCACCCAGAACCCCTCAGACGCCTTCGCCCGTTACGGCCTCGCCATGGAGTACGTCGCCCAGTCCCGCATCCCGGAAGGCCTCGCCGCCTTCGACACCCTCATCGCCCTCAACCCCGACTACGTCCCCGCCTACCAGATGTCCGCCCAGACCATGGCCGCCAACAACATGACCCCGCAGGCCATCGAGCGCCTGCACCAAGGCATAGCCACCGCCAACCGCACCAACAATCAGCACGCCCTCGCCGAAATGGAAGCCCTCCGCGAAGATCTGCAATCCCGCTGACACTTCCCATGCCGGGCAACGCCCGGACCAAGCAAAGCTCAACACACGTCACGAAGTGACCGCTCGCCGCGCAGGCGGCCCGTCCGGCAGGACCGTCTTCCCGTATCCGTCTCGCCATCTTTCAACAGCCTGAATCTCCGTAAAATGTATCTATGGACAAGTTCGTAGTACGCGGCGGCAACCCTCTTCTCGGCACCATCAAAGTCTCAGGCGCAAAGAACTCCGCGCTCCCCTGCATGGCCGCCGCCATCCTCACAGAAGACGAGGTCATCCTCGAAAACATCCCCCAGGTCCAGGACATCGAAACCGAGCGCAAGCTCCTCGTCTCCATGGGCGCCGAAGTCCAGCTCGGCTACGGCCGCGCCCAGCACCGCACCCACATCAAGTGCGCCATCCTCTCAGACCCCGTCGCCAAGTACGAAATCGTCAAAACCATGCGAGCCTCCTCGCTCGTCCTCGGCCCGCTCATCGCCCGCACCGGCATCGCCCGCGTCGCTATGCCCGGCGGCTGCGCCATCGGCGGCCGCCCCATCGACCTCCACCTCAAGGCCCTCGAAGCGATGGGCGCCACCATCACCCAGGACCACGGCTACCTTGAAGCCCGCGCGCCTCAAAATGGACAAGCACGCCTCCACGGCGCGCACATCGTCTTCGACAAAATCACCGTCACCGGCACCGAAGACATCCTCATGGCAGCCGTCCTCGCCGAAGGCGAAACCATCCTTGAAAACTGTGCCCGTGAGCCCGAGGTCACCGACCTCGCCGCCCTCCTCCAGGCCATGGGAGCCGACATCTCCGGCGCAGGCACCTCCACCATCACCATCCAGGGCAAGGCCAAACTCCACGGAGCCCGCCATAAGATCAATCCCGACCGCATTGAGGCCGGCACCTTCCTCATGGCGGGAGCCATCACCGGCGGAGATCTCAACGTCGATTGCTGCAACCCAGCCCACCTCGGCTCGCTCATCGCCAAACTCGAGCAGCTCGGCGTCCGCCTCGACGTCGGCACAGACAACGTCCGGGTCCGCTCCGGCGGCGGTCCGCTCAAAGCCGCAGACATCTCCACCGAAGAGTACCCCGGCTTCCCCACCGACATGCAGGCCCAGTTCATGGCCCTCGCCACCCAGTGCGAAGGCACCACCACCGTCACGGAAAACATCTTCGAAAACCGCTTCATGCACGTCCAGGAACTCAACCGCATGGGAGCCAACATCACCGTGCAGGGCCGCACCGCCACCGTCCGCGGGGCCACCCCGCTCCAGTCCGCCGCCGTCATGTGCTCGGACCTCCGCGCCTCGGCATCGCTCGTCCTCGCCGCCCTCGTCGCGGACGGCGAATCCATCCTCGACCGCGTCTACCACATGGACCGCGGCTACGAGCGCATCGAAGAAAAGCTCCGCGGCGTCGGCGCCCAGATCCGCCGCATGGGAGACGTCTTCGGCAAGCGTTAATCTAAACCATGCGCCGCAGCGCCATCATTGCGGACGCCGTTACCAGGATCAAAACGCTCAGCGTTACCCCAACATCCAGAAACATGGGAGAGCTCCTTCGCACGGAGACATCACAGCCCTCCACGCGCAATCATCCTCCCGCCGCTGCCACCCGTTGCCCATCCCACCTTCGCGTCACGTGGAAACGGGGCGGTAGCGGGCCTTACTCAGGTCGGCTACCGCCCCGCTCCTCCATACCGATTCCTGGCTAGACCGGCTGTGTACAGAACTTGCACCGCGTAGCCCCCAGCGGCACGTCAGACAAGCACTGCGGACAAGCCTTCGTCGTCACCGCCGCCGGCCCGTTGATCCTTGCCAGCAGCTTCTGCATCGGCAGCACAATCAGGAAATAAATCACCGCAGCCTTGATCACAAAGTCGATCGCCGCATTCAGGAACTTGCCAATCTGAATCTCACCCGGCGGTACATATCCAGCCGGCAGCGGGTTCGGCGCAGCCACCTGGTGCAGCACCGGAACATGAATCACTAGGCTCTCAAAATTGGGCGCGCCCACAATCGCCGAGATCAAAGGCGTGATCACATTTGTCGTCATCGACGCCGTAATCGCACCAAACGCCGCCCCAATAATGACGGCCACCGCGAGATCCACTACGTTCCCGCGCAAAATAAAATCACGAAATCCCTTAAGCATTGACGATCCCCGCAATTCCTATCAAGTTGTAGGCTGAGCTTCGTCGAAGTATAGCCCACACCCCAACCATCCTCGCCACAAAAGCAAACGGCAGAGCCTTTGGCCCTGCCGTTACATCCAAGCCTTCGCCTTTCCGGGACATGCAGCCAGACGACGGCACAACGTGCCGCGTAAAGTCTCGGCTTCGCCACGATACCCGCGAAGCGTCCTACACGGCACGAAGTGCCATCTGCTCCGTCATAATCTGCGTCAGATCCGGCTTCTTCAGACCAAACTCCGACTCATTGAACTTATCCACCTTGCTCGACCAGTTCATGCTGCAGAACTTCGGCCCGCACATGCTGCAGAACGCCGCTTCCTTGTAGTAGTCGTCCGGCAGCGTCTCATCGTGCATGCTCCGAGCCGTCTCCGGGTCAAGCGACAACGCAAACTGCTTATCCCAGTCGAACGTGTACCGCGCATGTGAAATCGCATCATCCCGATCCCGCGCCCCCGGCCGGTGCCTCGCCACATCCGCCGCATGCGCCGCAATCTTATAAGCGATGATCCCGTCCTTCACATCCTTCTCATTCGGCAGCCCCAGGTGCTCCTTGGGCGTGACATAGCACAGCATCGCCGCGCCATGCCACCCGATCATCGCCGCCCCAATCGCGCTCGTAATGTGGTCATAGCCCGGCGCAATATCCGTCACCAGCGGCCCCAGCACGTAGAACGGAGCCCCATCGCACAGCTCCACTTCCTTATCCACCTGCAGCTTGATCTGGTCCATCGGAATATGCCCCGGCCCCTCGATCATCACCTGCACATCGCTCTTCCACGCCTGCCGAGTCAACTCACCCAGCGTCTTCAGCTCCGCAAACTGAGCCTCATCGCTCGCATCCGCCAGACACCCCGGCCGTAACCCATCGCCCAGCGAATAGCTCACGTCATACTTCGCCATCAACGCCGTGATCCGATCAAAATTCTCGTACAAAAAGTTCTGCTTGTGGTGATGCGTCATCCACTGCGCCATAATCGCGCCGCCCCGGCTCACAATCCCCGTGATCCTCTTCGCCACCAGCGGAATGTACTGCACCAGCACGCCCGCATGGATCGTGAAGTAGTCCACCCCCTGCTTGGCCTGCTCCTCAATCACCTCAAGGTACACATCGATATTCAAATCCTCCAGCCGCTTCACCCGGTTCAGCGCCTCGTACAGCGGCACCGTGCCAATCGGCACCGGGCTATGTCGCAGAATCGCCTCCCGAATCATCGGAATATCCCCACCCGTGCTAAGATCCATCACCGTATCGGCCCCATAATGCACCGCCGTATGCAGCTTCCGCAGCTCCTCATCCACATTGCTCGTCAGCGCCGAGTTCCCGATATTCGCATTGATCTTGCACAGCGACTCCACCCCGATCGCCATCGGCTCCAGCTCCGGATGGTTGATGTTCGCCGGAATAATCATCGTCCCCTTTGCGATCTCGCTCCGCACCAGCTCCGCAGAGATCTTCTCCTTCTGCGCGACGTAAGCCATCTCCTCCGTGATCAAGCCCTTGCGCGCAAAGTGCATCTGCGACATATTCGTGTCGCCCGTCCGTTCTGCCTCCGCCTTCCGCTTGACGATCCACTCCCGCCGCCCCACCGGCACCGCATAATCGTTCCCCACACCCGCGCCGTTCCCGTTCTGCGCGTGTCCATTCCCATTCGAGTGCCCATTCCCATTGGTCGCCATGCTCACCGTTAAATCCCCCTGCCGGACTTTCGTCTTGAATAGGGAAAAGTATACCCCGCCCCCGGCAAGGGGGTACCTGACCACCATCCGCCTCCAACCTCAGAACCGAAACCACAACCCCCGTGCTGGCGGAAAACAACGTAGCCGTCCCGCCCCCGTTTTGCGGCTGGCGCCCCACCCCCAACTCCAGAGCCCGGAAATCCACATGCGGCAGGATCCGCACATCCACCCCGGCCAGCCCTTCATACGTAATCCGGTTGCTGTAAGGAGCATCGCCGATCCCGGCAGCGTACGGCCCGTCGGCCCGGCTGCCGCCCACCCCAATTGATCCCTGCACATACGGTCGAACCCCAACCACCGGAACCCGCACCGCAACCCGCACCCCGCCAAGAATGGACCGAAACTTCACATGATCGCCGCCCGCAAAATCCCCGCGCAGGTCCACACCCAGACGCACCGGACCCGCTCCCGCAAAATCGTCGTAGATCCCCACCCCACCGCCACGCAGCGAGTGACTCGTCTGCCCGCTCGTATCGGTAGAGGAATGAATAAAATCAAACTTTCCGTAGACCCCAACCTGCGCCTGCCCCACCGCACCCACACCAACCAGAAGCCCAAAAATCCCCAACAACCTTAACCTCATTCAAACCCTGCCTTCTCTGTGTGAATTTGACTTCATCCGGATCGACTCGGTCCGTCTTGAATAGGGAAAAGTATACCCCGCCCCCATCTCCTCCTTCTCCCCACCACCCCATCCCATCCTGTACCTTGGTTCTTGTGCCGCGCCACACCGAGCCACCCGGCACGTACGGAGATCGCGTCATGCCGCACCGAAACTCGGGCACCCTGCGCCTCCTCCCGCGCCTCGCTCTCCTGCTCATCCTCGCCCTCGCCTCCTTCCCGCTCACTGCCCAGTCTCCGCAACCCGCCACCAGCATCCAGCAGATTCGCGCCTTCACCCCGGAGCAAGCCGCCGCCCACCCCGTTCTGCTTCGCGGCGTCGTCACCGTCCTCTCCGGTTGGAAAAACTCCTTCTTCCTTCAGGACGCCACCTCCGGCATCTCCGTAGACCGCCTCGACGAAGCTCCCGCCCTCCAACCCGGCGATGAGATCGAAGTCCGCGGCATCACCGGCCCTGGCCTCTTCGCCCCCATCGTCATTGCCCAGCACGTCACCGTCCTCGGCACCGGCAAAGTTCTTCCCGCCGCCCCCCTCCGCACCCCCACGGAACTCGCTGAAGGCCGCGAGGACAGCCAGTGGCTCTCCGTCCGCGGCATCGTCCGCTCTGCCCAGATCAAACCAAGCTGGGGCCGCTCCGTCCTCTTCCTCAAAATCGATCTCGGCGACCACAGCCTCATCACCGCCCGCGTGTACACCTTCTCCCAGCAGGACCTCGCCCGCCTCCCCGCCGCACGGGTCCTCATCCGCGGCGTCTGCGGCACCATCTTCAACGGCAAACGCCAGTTCCTCGGCCTTCGCCTCTTCGTAGATAACCTCTCCGACGTCGTCATCGAGCACTCCGCCCCCCAGCAGACCTTCGACGCTCCCCTCCGCCCCCTGGACGCCCTCCTCCACTTCAACGACCACACCGGTGCCGTCGCCCAGGTCAAAGTCCACGGCACCGTCACCTACGCCCGCCTCGGAGTCGGGCTTTACATCCAGGACGGCGTCAACGGCCTTTACATCGAAAGCGCCCAGACCACCCCCGTCCCGGACGGATACCAGGTCGAAGCCGTCGGATACCCCGCCGTCGGACGTTACTCCCCCAAACTGGAAGACGCCGTCTTCCGCATCGTCGGCAACGGTCCCGCCATCGGCCCGCTCCACCGTTCCGCCTCGGAGATGATCGTCACCAATGACGGCTTCGCCAACGCACCGCTGGACTCCTCCCTTGTCCAGGTCCAGGGCAAACTCATTGAGCAGATCCCCCGCACGGAAGAAGACCTCCTCCTCCTCCAGGACGGTCCCGTCATCTTCACCGCCCGCCTCCCCCGCGCCAAAGCCAACCAGGCTCCGCCCGTCGTCGGCAGCGTCCTCAGCGTCACCGGCGTCTGCGCCGCCAACACAGACGACGCCCATGAGGTCCGCAACTTTGAAATCCTCCTGCGCAGCTCGGCGGACGTCACCGTCCTCAAACGCGCCCCCTGGTGGACCCCCACCCACGCCGAATGGACCGTCTGCGTCCTCGCCGTGCTCGTCCTCCTCAACTACGCCTGGCTCGCCATCGTCCGCCGCCAGGACAAGCTCCGCGCCCTCGCCGTCACGGACGCCCTCACCGGCCTCTATAACCGCCGCGGCTTCCTCCTCCTCGCCCAGCAGCAGTGGCAGCTCGCCCAGCGCCGCAACACCCCGCTCATGCTCTTTTACATGGACCTGGACCGCTTCAAGGAGATCAACGACACCCGGGGCCACAAAGCCGGAGACCTCGCCCTCCAGACCGTAGCCGACATCCTCCGCGGCATCTTCCGCAAGGCAGACATCATCGGCCGCCTCGGCGGCGATGAGTTCGCCGTCGCAGCCGTCGAGGCCAATGAGCAGTCCCGCCCCGTCCTCGAGGAGCGCATCGCCACCGCCATCAAACACGCCAATGAGAAGCACCCAAACGCGCCCGCCCTCGCCCTCAGCGTCGGCGTCATCTCCTGCGACTCCACCCTCGGCGCCATGCCCATTGAGGAGATCCTCACCCGCGCAGACGCCCTCATGTACGAGCAAAAGCGAGCCCGCAAAGCCGCCCTCTAGTCCAAGCTTCATCCCCTCCTTGTCCGCCCTCTTCTCCCAGCCCACAACGCACGGGTGACCCATTCATCCCGCAGCCTCATCGCGGGATGAGTGGGACGTAAGACTTCTTCTCCCAGCCCACAACGCACGGGTGACCCATTCATCCCGCAGCCTCATCGCGGGATGAGTGGGACGTGACACCTCAACCACTCAAAGCACTACCGCCGAACGCCTTGAAGAGGTTGTCAAGTCCCTTCTGAGTAAACAGTCGTCACAACTCACCCACAATCAGCCACTTAGCTCAAAAAGAAAAGTGGCGTAACTACCCTGTTCAATCCGTTAGAATAAAAGAAGCGTAGAAGAGGAGTAAGACACTCCACCGGCTCTCAAGGAGACTGCTAAGCTCAATCCTTCCAGGACTTTAGGAGCATCCCAGGCACTTTTTGGGACTTTTTCGCCCGGCCGATCCAAGGTCCAGACCTAAACCCTCTGGATAGAAGACTTTGCACACATTGTACGGGGGTGGAGGGGTACCTTCACCGCAAGAAAGACCACACAGCCATGCCGCAGAAGAGCCCGATCCGCATCATCGTCGCCTCCGTCATCGTCCTCGCGGTCATCGCCTGGCTCGCCGTCTCCGGCGCCAACGCGAACAAGAGCTACTACGTCACCATCTCGGAGCTCCAGGGCATGGGCAATAAGGCCTACACCCGCCACCTCCGCGTCGCCGGTAACGTCAAGCCCGGCAGCATCCAGCGCGTCGGAACCAACGCCCACTTTGAGCTCCTGGAGCAGGGCAAGGTCCTCCAGGTCGCCTACCAGGGCGTCGAGCCGCCCCCGGATGCCTTCAAGGACGACGCCCAGGCCCTCGCCATCGGAACCTATGGCCGCGATGGCGTCTTCCACGCCACCGCCCTCCAGGCCAAGTGCGCCTCCAAGTACGCCCCCGCCCCCGGCTCCCGCCCCGCCGGAACCTCCGCCGCCACGGTACTCCCCCCCGTCTCTGCTGCAAAAGCGCAATAGCCTCTCCGCAAGGCCGCCCTATACTCGCAGAGGCACCCTGATGCAGACCCGTCCCGCAGTCTCCCTCCAATCCGTCTCCAAGGTCTACGGCGCCTTCACCGCCGTCCGCAACCTCACCCTGGAGATTCCCGCCGGAACCGCAACGGTGATCCTGGGCGAGAACGGCGCCGGCAAGTCCACCCTCCTCCGCCTCCTCGCCGGCCTCACCGAACCCACCCAGGGCACCGTGAGTGTCCTAGGCACCCCCCCCGAACTCCACCGTGGCCGCATCGCCTACATGAGCCACGCCCCCATGCTTTACGACGAGCTCTCCGCCATGGAGAACCTCACCTACTTCTCTTCCCTCCACACCCTGGGAGGCATGTGCGCCTGCTCTGCCGGTTCCCCGGAGATGGCCCTCCGTGCCGTCGGCCTGGACCCCGCCCTCAAGCGCCCCGTCGGCCAGTACTCCCAGGGCATGCGCCAGCGCACCTCCCTCGCCCGGGTCATCCAGACCGACCCCGAACTCCTCCTCCTGGACGAGCCCTTCTCCAACCTGGACGTCGGCAGCGCCCACCAGATGGTAGACCTCCTGGCCGACTTCCTCACCTGGTCCCACCCCTCCGGAGCCCGCACCATCCTCCTCACCACCCACCAGGCCCACCTGGCCGCCCCCCTGGCAGACCTCACCCTCACCATGCGAGCCGGGGGGGTGGCCTCCCTCCAACCCCGCGGAGCCGCCGCATGAAGACCGCCACCCCATCAAAAACGAACGCAGTACGAGCCTTGGACGCACTCGCCATCTCGTACGAACTGCGAACGTATGAGGTGGACCTTGAAGACCTCTCAGCCATCAACGTGGCCCACAAGATCGGCCTTCCACCGGAGCAGGTCTTCAAAACCCTCCTGCTGGACACCAGCAGCGGAGGCCACCTCTTCGCAGTCATTCCCGGTGACGCCGAATTGGATCTGAAGAAGGTGGCTCAGGCCGCGGGAATGAAGAAAGTCGAGTTGACCTCGTTCAAGGAGGTGGAGCCCCTCACTGGCTACGTCAGAGGCGGAGTCACGGTGCTGGCGGCCAAAAAGCCCTTCCCTGCCTATGCGGATGAAACGATAGAGCTCTTCCAAGTGATCTCGGTGTCTGCGGGGATCCGCGGCACTCAACTCCTGCTGTCTCCCACGGACTACCTGCGAGCGACAGGGGGAATCTTGTCCGATGTGGTGCGAGGTTTGCGTTGAATTACCTGAAGTTTGTCATGGTTCACCTGCGGAAGGACCTGAGACTGGAGTGGCGGTCGCGGGATGCGGTGACTGCCATGTTGTTTTTTTCTTTGCTGGTGGTGGTGGTTTTTTCCATGGCGTTTGAGCCTACGGCGGCGGTTTCGCGGCAGGTTGCCGGGGGAATTGTGTGGATGATCCTGCTGTTTGCAAGCGTGAATACGCTGAACCAATCGTGGACGCGGGAGCTGCGAAACCATGTTCTGGATGCGCACCGGATGGCTCCGGCGGCGGCGTCCAGCCTGTTTGTCGGGAAGGCGCTGGCGAACATGATTTTTGTAACCGGCGTCGAACTGGTTTTGGCTCCATTGTTCACTGTTTTGTTCAACTTACACGCGCTGGGCCAGGGGTGGCTGCTGCTGCTGGTGATGCCGCTGGGGACGTGGGCGCTGGTGTCCAATGGAACCTTTTTCGCGGCGCTGGGACTGCGGACGCGGAACCGGGAGCTGATGTTGCCGCTGGTGCTGTTTCCGATCTCCATCCCTGCCCTGCTGGCGATGGTGCAGGCTACGACGGGGATTTTGACCGGGGAATCGGACCCAGGGCTGTGGATCAAGCTGCTGGTGGGGTACGACATCATCTTCACGGTGGCCTGCGTGATGCTCTTTGAGACGGTTTTGAACGCGGAATGATGTGGTTTTTGATGGTGAAGTTGTGGCGAAATGTATGGCTAACGTGGCAAAGAGACTGCATGAACCGTGGTGTGGCGGGGACTGGATCAGATCGTCCGAACTGTTGAGGTCCTGAGCCGGGCCGAGGAGCTAAAATAACGGGCATGGCGCAACGTAACCCTTCCCTTCCCGAGCCCGGATCGCAGCGCAGTGTCTCTGCCGTCCAACCCACAAACGTGACGCCCGCCAGGCTGCTTGGACTGGCGTGGCTGGCGGTGACGCTGATCGTGATGGTGGTGGGCTTCCGGCAGGCGATCTTCCTCGCTCCGACAGAAGCGACGATGGGCAATGTGCAGCGGATCTTCTACTACCATGTACCTCATGCGATCTGGGCGCTGATCTTTCCGTACCTGAATCTGGCTGGGTCTGTGGCGTTCCTGTACCTGCGGCGGCGGAACCCGCTGGCGGCGCTGACGGCGGATGCGTTTGCGGTGGCGGCGGCCGAGGTGACGGTCGTGTATGCGACTGTGGGGCTGGCGACGGGGATGCTGTGGGGGCGGGTGGCGTGGGGCATCTGGTGGACGTGGGATGCGCGGCTGACGACGTTCCTGCTGCTCTGGCTGCTGTACGTGGCGTACCTGATGACTCGGCGGCTTTCCAAGACGGGGCAGACGTCTACGCTGGGGGCGGTGCTAGCAGTGTTTGCGGCGATCGACGTGCCGATTGTGTACTACTCGATCCAGTGGTGGCGGACGCAGCATCCGGCACCGGTGCTGACGGGGGATGGCGAGCTGGACCCGGCGATGAAGGTGGCGTTTCTGTGGAACATCCTGGCGTGGGGCATGTGGGGAGTGTTTCTTGTAGCCGTTCGGTATGCGCTGGAGCGGCGACGGCAGAGGGCGGAGCAGGAGGCTACGCTGCACCAGCTTGAGGCCACGCTGCATGATGTGGATTTGAATTTGAACGGGCAGCAGGGACCGGGGGCGAACAATGCATATTAGTGAGTTGATGGGAACGCAGGCGGGACGGCACCTGGTGTTTGCGTATGGAGCGGTGTTTGCGGTGCAGGGTGGGTATGTGGGGTGGATGGTCTGGAACTGGTGGAAGTTGAACAAGGCGGGGGAGGCGTAAGGCGGAGGTCTTCGTTCTTAGTTCATAGTTCTCAGTTGTTCGGTAGAACAATGGCCAAAAGAAGGAAGTTCCTTCGCCTTCGTGTTTGCATATTGACCGAGGTTTTAGGTGCAGGTTGGGTCCCTGTGGCGGTGGTCTGAAATTAATGGAGCTGAATAAGGCGGTAAGAGCTGAGAGAGTGTCAGTTCTTTGAGAGAAGACGGTCGAGCTGCGCTCGATACCCACCCTGCCCAACGATGAAACTGCCGGTTGAGGATAGGCACCCGGAACAGGCAATGACAAAAGCTAGGGCCCGGGGCTGAAGCCCCCTTTTCTCTTGTGGCTTATTCGTGGGGCTGAAGCCCCACGCTAATCCCAAGAGCAACAGCAAGAGCAACAGCAAACGCAGAAGCAACAGCAGAAGCAGGTCCTCCCACTTTGCGGAAGGATGACAACCGAAGAGGTGGCGGGGGCAATGAGGGGTAGTAGGCGCAGAAGCTAATTACGAGCAAGGATGCGGCTCGGGCGCAAGAATGCGGCTGGGCGGAAAAAGCAACGAAGCCGGATTTAGCCCGCCGACTTCGTTGTCCGAGGAGTTTCGCAGATGGAATGGCGCGCCCTTCTTCAGAAGGTGCTTCCACTCACAGTTAAAGCAAACCCTTGTTCAAGAGATTAGTTTTGTGGAAAAGTGGGGTGTGTTGCCGTAGCGGTCTGGGGTGGCTAGACTCGCAGGAGTGTCCTTTTCCGTTTCCTTTTCCAGGTGCAGGTTGATGGGTCGTCGGGCGATGCGCGGCGTCGCTGTGGGTTGGTGCTGTGCGTTGGTGCTGACGGCGGGTTGCAGAAACAATGGGATGCCGGTGTATCCGGAGGGGTATCGCGAGTTTGCGTATGTGGCGAACAGCGCGGGTAACTCCGTGACGGTGCTGGATCTGGTGTACCTGCGGCAGGACCGGACGCTGAGCGTGGGGGCGGGCCCGAGTGCGCTGGCGGTGAACCCGAAGCTGGATGAGGTGTACGTGGTGAATACGCAGCCAGGGGAGGGTGCGGGTTCGGTGTCTGTGGTGGACGCGGCGCGCAATGAGGTGGTGGCGACGGTGCCGGTGCATCGTGCGCCGGGCGCGATTGCGGTGGACCCGCAGGGGCTGCGGGCATACGTGACGAATGCGGAGTCGAACACGGTGAGCGTGATTGACCTGAAGGCGCGGCGGGCGATTGCCTCCGCAGCCACGGGAGAGCGGCCGAATGGGGTGGCGATGGCGGCGGATGGACGGTCGCTGGTGGTGACGAATGGCGGAAGCGGGACGGTGAGCGTGTTTTCACCGGGTGCGGATGAGGGGATGGGCTCGAGCCAGGGGGCTGCGCTGACATTGCGGGCGACGTTCAACGGGTGTGCGGGGGCGACGAGCCCGGCGATCCTGCCGGATGCGTCGAAGGTGTTTGTGGCGTGCTCGGGCGGGCATCAGGTGTTGTCGATTGGGCTGGCGCAGGCGGCGGAGAGCTGGGCGGCGAAGCAGGATGCGAAGGCGATGAAGGATCGGGTGCTGGCGCTGATGGATGTGGGGCAGAGGCCGATGCACCTGGCAGTGAAGCCGGATAGCGGCGAGGTGTTTGCGGTGAATCAGGACTCGGATACGGTGAGCGAGATTGCGGCGACGACGAATGAGGTGGGCAGCACGTATCCGATTGGGAACAAGCCGGCGTATGGGCTGGTGAGCGGCGATGGAAGCGCGCTGTGGGTGGCGGCGACGGGGACGGATACGATCTCGTTGTACAGCATCGATGACGGGAAGTTTGTGTCGAGCCTGCGGACGGGGAGTGCGCCGGTGGCGCTGGCGTTCTCCGCGGATCAGCACCTGTTGCTGGCGGCGGATGCCCGGTCAGGCGACGTGGCGGTGATCCGGACGCAGACGAAGCTGGGGCCTGCGTTGCTGACGATTCTGCCGGCGGGCGGTGCGCCGGTGGCGCTTGCGGTGAAGGCGATGCAGACGCAGCCTTAACAGGGTGGGATACGGGGTGACACGGGCGTGTGCGGGGATGACCCGGAGGAGTGATTGAGGGGGACGGATGCCGATGGCAACCTCACGGCATGAGAGTCAACCTGATTGCCCAATCGTCCGCTACGTCGTTTATTCCTGGCACCACCAACATGCCTGTTTCGCTGCTGATCAAGCCGTCCTGCGGCGTTCCTGGCGACTACCTGTACCCAACCGACAGCGCTGCGCTGCTGCGCCTGCTGAAGGCGGAGACGAGCCTGCCGCAGTCCGTGCTGCAGAAGTTTCGGGACAACCTGATGCGGTTCATGAGCGCTCGGATTTTGGCCGTGGAGCTGAGTGAGCGGGTGCTGACGGATATTGGGTACTTCGTCGAGTAAGCGCGGCTGCTGCGTGGGCTATGCGGTTTTGACGGCTTCCTCGGCGGCGGCTTCGCGGGCGATGCGCAGGGTGTAGCGCGTCGCAGAGAAGTGGGCCCCGGCGAGCAGGATGAGGCCGGAGATGAAGGCCCACATCATGAGGCCGACGGAGACGCGAAAGGGTCCGTAGACGGATTCGAAGTCGAGCCGCGGGAGGAGGAGGACGTACAGGTACTTGGCGACCTCCCAGGTGATGCCGACGACGATGGCGGTGGGGAGCACGGCCATGGCGGGGATCTTGCGGTGGGGCAGGATCCAGTAGATGAGGAAGAAGAGCAGGATGCTCATGGTGACGGCGAAGAGCTTGAGCACGGCGCCGGCGATGAAGCTGAAGGCGATGTTGTTGGTGTGGCCAAAGAAGATCCAGCCGGTGGCTCGCTGCTGGCCGGCGGCGAGAGCGACGGAGCCTAGGGCAAGCGCGCCGACCGCGGCTGCGAGGCCGAGCGAGACGACTTGATTTTCGAGGTAGTTGCGGTTTTCCTTGACGCCCCAGACGTTGTTGAGGGCGACCTCGAGCGGGAGGAAGACGCCGGTGGAGGTGATGAGGAGCATGACGACGGAGAAGATCTTGGTGCCCGAGTGGGGGTGGACCAGAGCGGTCATGTTGCGGACGATGAAGTCCTGATTGTTGGGCAGGATGGTGCGGAGCATGTCGCCGATGACGGTGACCATGGTCGCGGAGTGGAAGAGCTTCTGCGCGAGCGTGAGGAGCAGGACGATGAAGGGGAAGAGCGAGAGGATGACGTTGGCGGCGACGGAGAAGGCGTAGGTGTGGACCTCCGTGGAGGCCATGTATTTGGCGAGGGCGCGGAGCTGGGGCCACCAGCCGTCTTGGGGGACGACGGGGGGGACAGCCTGGATGGGCTTGGCTTGGGAGGTGGGTTCGGGTGCCGGTGCGGGATCAGGCTTCGGGTTGATTGAGAGGAAAGCCATGGTTTGCGTCGGCTCCGGAGCCGGTTTGAGGCTCCTCCTTGATGCTACCAGCGTGAAGGCGGGCGAGAGCCCACTGGGCGGATTCGGCGAGGATGGGGTCTTCGGAGTGGGACCAGAGGTTGAGTTGGGGGAGGAAGGTGGGGTCCGCGCTGTTGCCCATGGCGATGGCTACGTTGCGACGGAGGCGGTGGCGCCTGGTGCGCTCGAGTGGGGAGCCTTTGAACCACTGGCGAAATTCTGATTGATCCATCTGCGCGAGCCAGGAGAGGGCGGGATTGATGAGTGCGGGGCGGGGAGTGAAGTTTTCGTGGTGGGCTGCGGGGGCTCTGCGGTTCCCTGATTGATTCCAGGGGCAAACGTCCTGGCAGATGTCGCAGCCGAAGACCTGACGGCCCATATGGGGGCGGAGGTCTTCCGGGATACTTCCCTTCTTCTCGATGGTGAGGTAGGCGATGCAGAGGCTGGCGTCCATCTGGCGGGGGGCGATGAGGGCGTCCGTGGGGCAGGCGTCGATGCAGCGGGTGCAGGAGCCGCAGCGATCTGGGGCGAGGATGGCTTGGGCTTCGACGGGGACCGGGAGCGAGGTGACGATAACGCCGAGGAGGAGCCAGGAGCCGAGGTCCTGGTTGAGGATGCAGGTGTTTTTGCCGGTCCAGCCGATGCCGGCGCGGGCGGCGAAGTCGCGTTCGAGGAGGGGGCCGGTATCCACATAGCAGCGGGTTTCGCAGGGGGTGTCAGCCTGGAGAACGGATTCGACCTGGCGGAGACGGCGGAGCATGTCGTCGTGGTAGTCGACGGGGCGGCCGGTGGCGTCGCCGGACTGGGCGTAGCGGGCGATCCAGCCGGTGTTGGACGGAGCGGCGGCGATGGAGGGCGGGACGGCGGAGGCGTAGTTGAGGGCGCAGACGAGGATGGAGCGAGCCCAGGGGATGGCGGTCTGGGCGGAGGTGCGGAGGAGCTCGCCGGTCTCTGTGCGGCGTTTGAGGTAGTTCATCTCGCCGGCTCGGTTCTGGTCGATCCAATCGGTGAAACGGGAGGCGGTTTGGGAGCCTTCGGGGGAGGTGGCGGAATGGGCGGGCGCGACTCCGGCGAGGGCGAATCCGGACTCGAGGGCCGCTCGATGGATGCGGGCTGTGAGTTCGGGAGTCCAGGCGGAGGGCATGAGTGTAGGGTAATCGAGGCGTGACTTGCCCCCGGGGTGATGTGTGCAAAGTCTTCGAAACAGAGACTTTAGGGGTGGACCTGGGGTTTTGGGGTTGATGGGGGGGTGGGACGAAATCAGGAGTGTGCTCCGGGAAAGGAAAGCGGTCGGGCTTCGCCCGATACCCCACCCCCCTTTGACGATGAAACTGTCAAAGAATGGGGCACCCGTCTTGGTGCTTCGAACGGAGAAGGGAGGTCAGGGGGTGAGTTCGGTGGCGGCGGCGGAGGAGAGGGCGTGGATGGCGAGCCAGGTTTGCTGGTAGGCGTTGAGGGCGTCTGAGGTGCTGGTGCGGGCGCCGCGGAGGGCGTCGAGGTAGTCGATGAGGTTGAGGCCGCCGTGCTCGAAGGCGAACTGGGCGATGCTCAGGACATCCTTAGACTCGTCGAGATAGTGCTCGCCGAAGCGGTCTGAGAGGCGCTTGGCCTGGGTGTAGCCGATGTAGGCCTGGTCGATGTCCGAGAGGACCTGGTTGTGGGCGGCGGCGGCGGTGAGGCTGGCGGATTCGGTCTGGAGACGAGCGGTCTCCTTGTTGCCCTGGTTTTTGTCGAAGATGCGGAGGGGGATGTTGACGGAGAAGCCAGCGGAGTTGTCGGTGCCGGCGCGGTCGTACTCGGCTTCGAGGGTGGGGTCCGCGGTGCCGTTGGCGATGGCGAGGCGGGCGTTGGCTTCAGCCGCCGTGATGGCGAAGCGCGTGGCGGCCAAGTCCGGGCGGAGGGTGAGGCCGGACTGGATGAGGATGGCCTGGGTCTGGGTGACGATGGGAGGGACGATATCGCCGGCGATGTCGAAGTCCGGGGTGGGGGTTTCGATGCCGATGAGGGTCTGGAGCTGGTCGGAGGCCTGACGGAGGGCGACGATGTCGTTGGACTCGTCGGATTCAATGGAGCCGAGCTGGAGGTCGAGGCGTTCGAAGTCGAGTTTGCCGAGGTCGCCGGCTTTGTAACGGTTGTTGGAGATTTCGATCTCGTGGCGGAAGTCCTTCAGGCTGGCGGAGGCGAGCTCCAGGGCTTCCTTGGCGATGAGCATGTGGGTGAAGGCTTGTTTGACGGAGAGGATGGTCTGGCGGACGGTGTCCTCCAGTTGGGACTGCGTCTGGGCAGAGGTGGCGCGGGCGTCGTCCAGGCGGAAACGGCGTTTTTGGCCGCGCTCGAAGAGGCGGGAGACCTGGGCGCTGTAGGTATAGGGGTTGGCCGCGCCGGTGGCGGGGAGGGTGACGTCCTGGCCGTAGAGGGTGAGGTTGGGGTTGGCGCGGACGCCGGCCTGGAGCTCCTGGGCGCGGACGGCGCGGAGGTTTTGTTCGGCGGCGAGGAGGGTGGGGTTTTTGGTGCGGGCTGCGTCGACGGCCTGGGCCAGGGTTAGTGCGCCGGGGCGGGAGTGTGGGGGGGTTCGGGGGTCTGGGGCTGCGGTGGCCTGGGCGGCGTAGGTTTGGGCTGGGGTTGGTGCGGTGGGGTTCGCGCTTCCCTGCTGGGAGGTAGGCGCGGTGGGGGCGGGGGCTCCGGTGCCTCCGGCGGGACCTGCGGGGCCGGCGGCCTGGGCCAGGGCGAGAGACGGAAGGAGCAATGCGGCCAAAGCGACGCTGCATGTCGTTCCGACGGCTTTGAGATTCCCGCGCGAGCCTGCTAAGGATTGAAGTGAGACGAGCCTCATCGGGGTCCTTCGACTGCGTAAGTCGCAAAGAGCGCGACTTACTTCGCTCAGGATGACATTTTTTTTGTTGATCAAAGAAGAAAAACAAAGGCGGTCGAGCTGCGCTCGATACCCCACCCTATTCGGCGATAAAGCCGCCGAAAAGGATGGGGCACCCGTCGGGGCTGGTGAAGGGCTGAGGTGGACCACCTGAGCTTCGTGGTGGGTCACACGGAGGTCAGACACGGGCATGATGGTGAGGCTCAATGGGTGGCCTCCGGGTTGGGTTCGGGGAGGTGGTCGGAGGGGCGGGCGATCCAGACGTAGAGGGTGGGCAGGAGGAAGACGCCCATGACGAGCGCGCCGACGAGGCCGCCGACGATGACGATGGCGAAGGGACGCTGGGAGTCGGAACCGATCTCATGCGAGAGGGCGGCGGGGAGGAGGCCAAGGGTGGCGACGAGCATGGTCATGAGGATGGGGCGAAGGCGCAGGACGGCCCCGTGGAGGGCGGAGTCTCGGATGGAAAGGCCGGTGGAGCGCATCTGGTTGATGCACTCCAGCATGATGATGCCGGTCTGGACGGAGACGCCGAAGAGCGCGAGGAAGCCGACGCCCGACGAGACGCTGAAGTGGGTGCCGGTGAGGGCGAGGGCGAGCAGGCCGCCGAGGGGTGCGATGGCGACATTGGCCAGGACGAGCGCGGCCCATTTGAACGAGCCGAACATGCCGTACAGGATGATGAAGATGAGCATGATGGTGAGGGGGCAGACGATCATGAGGCGGCGGGAGCTGCGTTTTTGCGACTCGTACTCGCCGGCCCAATCGATGCGGTAGCCCGCGGGGAGGGCGACCTGTTTCGAGACCTTGTCGATGGCTTCCTGGACGGTGTTGCCGAGGTCGCGGTCGCGGACGCTGTACTTGATGGCGACGTAACGGGTGCTGTTTTCGCGGGAGATGGATTCGGCTCCGTCGACGAATTTGACGTGGGTGACCTGGGCGAGCGAGACGCGCTCGCCGTTGGGGGCAAGGAGGCGGATGTTGGAGATTTCGTCCGGCGTGGTGCGGTACATGGGGTCGTAGCGGACGGTGACGTCGTAACGGGCTTCTCCGTCCAGGACCTGGGTGACGGGGGCGCCGGCGATGGTGCCTCCGACTGCGCCTTCAATGGCGGACTGGATGTCTGAGACGTTGATGCCGTAACGGGCGGCGGCGTCGCGGTCGACTTCGTAGTTGAGGTTGGGCTGGCCGATGACGCGGAAGAGGCCGAGGTCGGCGACGCCTTTGATGGAGGACATGACTCCGACGATCTGATCGCCCTTTTGCTCGAGGGTTTTGAGGTCGGTGCCGTAGAGCTTGACGGCGAGCTCACCTTTGACGCCGGAGACGGCTTCTTCGACGTTGTCTGAGATGGGCTGGGAGAAGTTCCAGGTGACGCCGGGCTGCTTTTCGAGCTCGCGATCCATGGCGGCGATGAGGGCTTCCTTGTTTTCGTGGAAGACGGGACGCCACTCTTTTTTGGGCTTCAGGTCGGTGAAGTATTCGGTGTTGAAGAAGCCGGTGGTGTCGGTTCCGTCGTCCGGGCGGCCGATCTGGCTGATGACCTGGGTAACCTCCGGGAAGGAGGCGAGGATGACGCGGGTCTTGTCGGCGATCTGGCGGCTTTCCGTGGGGCCGGTGCTGGGGGCGAGCGAGCCGCGCACCCAGATGGCGCCCTCGTCCAGATGGGGCAGGAACTCTGAGCCGACGACGCCGGAAAAGGCGAGAAACGCGCTGAGGGCGAGGAGACCCGCGGCGATGGTCATGGGGACGAACTTGTGGTCGATGGCCCAGCCGACGGAGCTGCGGTAGCGCTCGGTGAGCCAATGCATGAGGGGGTTTTCCCACTCGCTGGCACCGCCGGGGAAGATGAAGCTGGCGAGCACGGGCGCGAGGATCATGGAGAAGATGAGCGCGCCCAGGAGCGCGAAGGCGACCGTCCAGGCCATGGGCTTGAAGAGTCGGCCTTCGACCGATTGCAGCGTGAAGATGGGGAGATACGCGGTGATGATGATGGCGATGGAGTAGAAGACGGGGCGCTGGACTTCGTGGGCAGCGTGGCGGATCTCGTCAATGGAGCTGGTGCCTTCATGCTTGTGGCTGAGGCGGCGGACGATGTTTTCAATCATCACGACGGCGCCTTCCACGACCATGCCGAAGTCCAGCGCGCCGAGCGAGAGAAGGTTGGCGGGGATGTGGCGGAGATCGAGACAGATGGAGGCGAAGAGGAGCGAGAACGGGATGGTGATGGCGACGATGAGCGCGCCGCGCAGGTTGCCGAGGAAGATGAAGAGGATGATGGCGACCAGGATGATGCCCTTGGTCAGGTTGTCGAGGACGGTGGAGGTGGTGAGCTTGAGGAGGGTGCTGCGGTCGAGGAAGGGGACGATCTTGACGCCTTTGGGGAGGACGTGGTCGTTGAGCTCGGCAACCTTGGCGTGGATGCGCTCGAGGGTCTGGTCGGAGTTTTCGCCCTTCTGGAGGAGGAGGACGCCTTCGACGACGTCGCCGTCGTCGATGAGTTTGCCGTCCTTGGCGCGGAAGGTTTTGCCGATCTGGCCGAGGCGGATCTTCGGGCCTTGGGCCACGTGGGCGATGTCCGAGACGCGGAGGGCGGTGCCGTTGGCGGCTTTGAGAACGGTCTGCTCGATGTCGTGGACGGTGGTGAAGAGGCCGACCTCGCGGACGTTGATCTGCTGCTGGCCCTGCTCGATGAAGCTGCCGCCGGCATTGACGTTGTTGCTGGCGAGCTGCTGCTGCACGTTCTGGAGGGTGAGGCCGTAAGCGATAAGTTTTTCGGGGTCGACGGTCACCTGGTACTCGCGCGTGACGCCGCCGAAGCTGGAGACGTCCACGACGCCGGGGACGCTGCGGAACTGCTTTTCGAGCGTCCAGTCTTCCAGGCTCTTGAGGGCCATGGTGTCGTACTCGGGGTTGGAGGACTTGACGGTGTACCAGTAGATCTGGCCGACCGGGCTCCAGTCTGTGCCGATCTGCGGCTGGAGGCCGGTGGGGAGGGTGACTTGCGAGAGGCGTTCAAGGACCTTCTCGCGGTTCCAGTCGTTCTCGCTCTCATCGTCGAAGATCATGGTGACGCTGGAGAGGCCGGCGAGCGAGGTGGAGCGGAGATGCTCCATGTGCGGGATGCCGGCCATGCCGATTTCCAAGGGCACGGTGACCTGCTGCTCGACTTCTTCCGCGGCGCGACCGGGCCACTGGGTGATGACGGTGACGTAGTTGTTGGCAACGTCGGGGTAGGCTTCCACGGGGAGATTGTGGAAGGAGATGGCGCCCCATCCGAAGAGCAGGAGGGCGACGACGATGATGATGAAGCGGTTGTTGAGCGCGAAGTCGACGAGCTTTGCGATCATTGCTGGTCAGCCGTGTTCTGCAGGTCCAGTGCGTTGGCGACGACCTGCTGTCCGGGCTGGAGACCTCCGACGACTTCCACCATGTTGCCTTCCAGGGAGTTGCCGGTTTTGACCTCCACTCGCTTGAAACCGCCGGAGTTGACGGTGGGCTCGAAGACGAAGGCGCGGTCATGCAGGTGCAGGATGGCGGCGGCGGGGATGGCGGTGGCGGTGGTGGCGTGCGAGGCCAGCAGCGTGGCGGTGGCGAACATGCCGAGGCGAAGCTGCGCGTTGGGGTTCTGGACCTGGATGCGGACCTTGGCGGTGCGGAGGCCGGGGTCCAGCGCCGCGCCGATATCGGAGATGGTTCCGGCGAAGACCTTGCCGGGGAAGGCGCTGAGGCGGATGTCCGCGTGCTGGCCGAGGTGGACGGTGGCGAGGTCGTTTTCGTAGACGTCGCAGAGCACCCAGACGTGCGAGAGGTCGGCGATGGTCAGCGAGCCCTGCGCGCCGGCGTAGGTGATGCCGGCGGCTCCGGCGGCAGTGACGTTCTGCGAGATGACGACGCCGGAGGCGGGAGCATAGACCTTGACGCTGTCACCGGGATGGTTCTTGTCCACGCCGAGGATGCGAAGCTGCTGCTCGGAGGCGGCGAGGTCAGCCTTGGCGTCGGCCTCGCCGTTTTCGGCGATCTCTAACTGCGATTTCGCGATAGCGCCCTTGTCGTAGAGGAGCTTGTCGCGCTCCAGCACGACGGCGGTCAGGTGCTCGTCGTTGACCTGCTTCAGGTAGCTATCGAAGGCGGAGGTGACGTCCGGGCTTTGGACCTCCATGACGACCTGGCCCTTGTGCACGGCCTGGCCAAGCTGCACGTGAAGCGCGGTGACGCGGCCGTTGGCGAGCGAAAGCACCGGAATTTCACGCGAGACGTCCGGGCTGACGGAGCCAGTGACGTTCAACTGGCCGGTGACCTGTTTTGCGACGGCGGCGACGAGCGGGAAGCGCTCCGCTCGCTCAATGTGAAGGGTGTCCGTGCCGGAGCCGCTTTCCACCACCTGCGGCGAGGCTGGCGGGGCTTCCTTGGCGGGGTCCGCCTGCTCCTTGCCTTTGCAGCCTGTGAGCGCCAGCGAAAGCAGAAGCGAACAGCCGGCGAGGGAGCGGAGCGTCGCCAAGGCAGGCTGTCTGGTCTGCATGGTGGGCTGCATCGTTCCAGAGAATGATTTCAACTGCACGTCCTTTTGAGGGGTATGTTTCGCTCTAACCCATGTCTCAGAAAAAGGTTAGCCTGTGGGCGCATAAAAAGTATGTAAGTGTGACGAAAGTGTTTCAGGAACGGACGGTCGCGTTGAGGGAAAGCGGGTCCTCTCTGCCAGAGACTGTTGAGAGGGTGAAATAGACGCAGCGCGGGACGCACGGCCGCGGCGCAGGCGCAACTTATCGCGCGGGGGAACATCTATACTTCACACATGGCGAATTCCGCACTTCCCAGCACCCTCGGCCAGCTTCGCAAGTCTGAATACACTCCTGAGCGCGTCAGCCGCTCCGTCAAAGATGAGCTTCGCGACAACCTGATCGTACGGCTGCGCGATGCGGCGAAGACGAAGGCGCCGCTATTCCCGGGCATCGTTGGCTATGACGACACGGTGATCCCTCAGATTGTGAATGCGGTGCTTTCACGCCATAACTTTATCCTGCTGGGCCTGCGCGGGCAGGCGAAGAGCCGCATCCTGCGCGCGCTGACGACGCTGCTCGATCCGTTCAGCCCTTACGTGGCGGGGTCTGAGCTGCGCGACAATCCGTATGCGCCGCTATCACGCTTTTCGAAGAACCTGATCGCGGAGCAGGGGGACGACACGCCCATTGCGTGGATGACGCCGCAGGAGCGTTACGTCGAGAAGCTGGCGACGCCGGATGTGACGGTGGCCGACCTCATCGGCGACGTGGACCCCATCAAGGCGGCGCGGAGCGGCCAGGAGCTTGGATCTGAGCTGACGATGCACTACGGCCTGCTGCCTCGGGCGAATCGGGGCATCTTCGCGATCAACGAGGTGCCGGACCTTGCGGGCAAGATCCAGGTCGCGTTGTTCAACATCATGCAGGAAGGCGACGTCCAGATTAAGGGCTATCCGGTGCGGCTGGAGCTGGATGTTGCGATCGTCTTCTCCGCGAACCCCGAGGATTACACGGCTCGCGGCAAGATTGTGACGCCGTTGAAGGATCGTATCGGGTCGGAGATCCGGACGCACTATCCGGAGTCGATTGACGAGGCGATTGCGATTACCGAGCAGGAGGCGTGGACGGCGCGCTCCTATGCGCCGGGCAATGACGCCATCCAGACGATTGAGATTCCGCACTACATCCGCCAGATTGTGGAGCAGATTGCGTTTTCCGCGCGTGAGGATAAGAAGGTCGATAAGCGCAGCGGCGTCTCACAGCGGCTGCCGATCTCCACGATGGAGCTGGTGGTGAGTAACGCGGAACGGCGTGCGCTGCTGCATGGCGAAAGCGTTGTGGTGCCGCGCGTGGGAGATATCCTGGCGGCGCTGCCGGGCATCACGGGCAAGATTGAACTCGAGTATGAGGGCGAGATGCGCGGCGCGGATACGGTCGTGCGGGAGATTATCCGCGCCTCCGTCGCCTCCGTCTTCGACCTGTACTTCAAGGACCAGAACACGCAGCAAATTGAGCAGTGGTTCAACCTGGGCGGTGCGGTGCAGTTTGACGACACGCAGTCCTCGGCGTCGGTGCTTGCTTCGCTGAAGCAGATTCAGGGGCTGTTTGAAAAGCTGGCGCCGTTCCACATTACGGCGAAAAGCCAGGCGGAGACGGCAGTATCTGCGGCGGAGTTTCTGCTGGAAGGCATGACCGCGCACAAGCGCATCAGCCGCAGCGAGGAGCGCACGTTTACAGCAGCGGAGAAGAAGCAGCGCAACGCGGATGCGGCCAACTTCGCGGAACGGGTTCGGGAGCGGGAGTTTGAGGATAGCCCGCGGAACCGCAGCCGCCGAGGGTTCAACTAGCGCACGGAGCATTGCGTCGACTGGAGAGTTGCATGGTCACAACGTTTCGCTTGAGGTTCACGCTTCTTCTGTTGTCCATGGCGCTGCCGGCTGCTGCTCGCGCACAGGTCTCCGCGTACCTCACGTACTCGCCCGCACATTTTTCCAATGTGGAGACGGGGGCGATCAGCTCCGCGGGCGGCTTTTCGGAGGCGACGACCTCATACTGGTCGTCCGGAGTTGGTGGTGGGGTGACCCTGCCGGTGCTGCATCTTCCGGTGGTCGCACTGAACATGGATCTGCGCGGGTCCACGAGACCCGGCACCAAGGGCGTGGACTCTGCACTGTTGGGCTTACAGCTTGCGGTCCATCCTCACGTGATTCCTTTCAAGCCGTATGTCCAGGTCTCCGTCGGGTATCTGAACACACGCACGAATAATGTTTCGACAGGCGCAACCAGCAGCACCTTCGATAACAAATACCTTGCGTACGAGGTACTCGGGGGCGTCGATTACCCACTCATCCATTTCATAGACGTTCGCCTTATCGAGATTGGCGGCGGCCAAGGCATTGGCTTCGATTCACGGAACGCCTCGTTCGTAACCGTGAATACCGGGCTCGTCGTCCACTTTTAGCAACGTAAGTAAGGGCAATCCATGAAGCGCACACGCTATACCAAGTTCACCGGCGATCTCTCCTCCTCCTTTGGGCTGGAGGACCTGATGCAGGCGCTCTCCGACTTCCTGCTGGACTCCGGCTTCAACGATCCGATGAGCCGGTTTCAGTCGCTCGATGGTGAGCAGACGATGGAGAATCTGCGTGAGGCGGTTCGGCAGGCGCTCGAATCCGGCGAACTCTTCGACGAGGAGACGCAGGAGAAGTATGAGGCGCTGGATGAGGATCAGGTGGAAGAGCTGATCGACCAGATCATCCAGAAGATGCAGGAGCAGAACTTCATCAACGCCGAGGCGCCGCAGCAGGGGCAGGGCGAGGAAGGTGACGGCGAGTCCGCGCGGTTTGAGGTCACGGACAAAGGCATGGACTTCCTCGGGTACAAGGCGCTGCGGGAGCTGCTGGGGCCGCTGGGGAAGGCGAGCATCGGACGGCATGACACGCGGTATGAGGCCGCCGGAGTGGAGACGAATGGGTCGTCCAAGCCGTATGAGTTTGGGGACTCGCTGAACCTGGATATTACGGCGACGCTGTCGAACGTTTTTGCGCGGGAGGGGACGGACTTCAACCAGCATGGCGGCAAGCTGAACCTGGAGTACTCCGACCTGCAGGTGCAGCAGGCGGACTTCCAAAGCTCTTGCGCGACCGTGGTGCTGCTGGACTGCTCGCACAGCATGATCCTGTATGGCGAGGACCGGTTTACGCCGGCCAAGCGTGTGGCCATGGCGCTGAGTCATCTCATCCGCACGCAGTTCCCAGGGGACACGATCGACCTGGTGCTGTTTCATGATTCGGCGGAGCATATTCCGGTGGGGCAACTGCCGCGCGTGAAAGTCGGGCCGCATTACACCAACACCCGCGAAGGGCTGCGGGTAGCGCAGCGAATTCTGCAGCGCTCCAACAAGGACATGAAGCAGATCGTCATGATCACGGACGGCAAGCCTAGCGCCCTGACGCTTCCCGACGGGCGCATCTACAAGAATGCGTTTGGGCTGGACCCGCTCGTCATCGAGGAGACCTTGAAGGAGGTCAGCCGGTGTAAGCGGTCGAACATCATGATCAACACGTTTATGCTGGCAAGCGACTTCCAGTTGGTGCAGTTTGTGCAGCAGGTGAGCGCGATGTGTCGCGGCAAGGCGTACTTCACCACACCGGAGACGCTGGGCAACTACCTGCTGATGGACTTCATGAGCCGGCGGATGAAGACGATCAACTAGGCCGGTGAAGGGAACCGAAAGGTTGCGGCCTTCGTACCTTTCGACGACGGATTGCGTCTTACTTAGGGATTGCAACAGACGAGGGAATCGATGACACCGCAAGAACAAGAGCTGCTGCAGGGCCTGACCGATCGGGTCAACCAGACGAAGCTGAACGAGAAGGATCCGGACGCGGAGCGCTTCCTGGCGCAGACGCTGGGACGCAACCCGGATGCGCTGTACATCCTTTCGCAGACGCTGCTGGTGCAGCAGTATGCACTGGACCAGGCGAAGAAGCAGCTCGACGACGCCAAACAGCAACTGGGCGATGCGCAGAATCAGGTGCAGGACTTGAGCCAGCAACTGGACCAGGCCCGCCAACAGCCGCAGAAGCACACCAGCTTCCTGGGCAGCCTGCTGGGAACGGAGGATCGCACACCGCCCCCTCCGCCGCCTCCGCCAGTGCAGTACGGGCAGCCTCAGTACGCACCCGTATCCAACTATGCACCGCCCCCGCCGCAGTACGGTCAGCCCCAATACGGACAGCCGCAGTACGGCCAAGCTCCCTACGGTCAGCCGCAATATCAGCAGCCCGGTTACGGTGCGCCACCCTCGCAGGGCGGTGGCTTCCTGCGCTCAGCCATGACCACCGCCGCAGGCGTCGCGGCCGGTGCTGTTGCGTTTGAGGGCATCGAAAGCCTGATGCACGGCTTCGAGCACCACGCCGGCTACGGCGGCGAGGGCATGGGAAACTTCGGCAACCAGGGCCGGCCGGAGGAGATCATCAACAACAACTACTACGGGGATTCCGGCATCGGCGAGCGCGCGGAGCGGCAGGATCATCTCTCCCCTGACCTCGAAGACCGCCGCGACGACTCGCGCGGCAACTTCGCCGACACCTCCGTAAACGACACCAGCGACGACGGCAACTCAGACTACGGCTCCGACGACACCTCCGGCGGCGACGACGGCTCAGACAGCTCCGACTACGGCAGCGACGACACCAACTAAGCGCCAACCCCTGGAACAAAGCCGGCCGGCCCTTCCTCCTGATGCATCATGCATCCGCCGTTGAGGGTCGGCAGGTGCCGGTAGTAGATGTGACAGGGATCGTTGATGCCTTTCAGCATGCGAGTCCCAGCCAGCGGAAACTCCCGGTCCAGCGCCAGCTTGTAGTCCTCGCTGCACAGGATGCATCCTGAAGGCGCCAGCGCCGCAATACGCGCGCAGCGATCCACCACCTTCCCATACGGATCCTGCGGCGCGGGCCAAGGACAGTAGCTTGCCGGCAGCGTATCCGCGTGGTGCGAGTGCAAGAAGTATGCATCCCCAAAGTCCACCGCCGCCTTATACCGGTAGCGAATCAGCGTCTCATCCTCCAGCATGCACAACAGGAAGACCTCCGCCGCGGCGACGTCCGGGAAGGTGACCATCACCTCATCGCCAATGTGTTTCACGACCGTACCCCCACGCTGCTGCGCCAGGTGGTCGCAGCGCTTGATGAACTCGTACACCAGCCCGATCCACTCCTCTACCGGCTTCTGGTACTTCATCAGCGTGGAGTCCGTCAGGTCGATGAACACGATGACCGTGGCACGGGCGGAGGCGGCAATCTCTTCGCCCAGCAGGGCGAGTTCCGACTCATTCAGCGGGCGATGCCTGATCTTCTGATCGGCGTGGAGACGATGCATGACGAGCCCATCCCAAGGCGGCGGCGCAGCACTCGCCCCCTTGCGGCGGACGACACGGCGTCGTTCTGTTTGCTATCGGGCTAAGATTCTAGCACTTAGGGTACGAGCGGGGCCGAAGTCTGGATGCTTCGCTCGCGCCAGATGCGGTACACCCCCCAAGCCGCGGCCGTGCAGTTATCCACGATGCGCCCGTCGAGCAGCATCGTCTCAAACTCCCGCACCGGCACGCGATGCAGCACAAGATCGTGCTCCTCCGGGTCGGGGCGCTTCTCGCCGTGGGTCAGCCCCTCCGCCAGAAAGATGAAGTGCTTCTGGTTCATCACCCCGTACGCAATCTGCAGCATCGTGATCGGCGTCATGGTCGCTGCGAGCAAGCCGGTCTCTTCCTGCAGCTCGCCCCGCGCCAGTTTTTCCGGATCCACCTTCGCCTGCTCCCAGCCGCCCTGTGGGAACTCGAGCGCCCTCCGCTGCACCGTGTAGCGATACTGCTCGACCAGGTACACAAACTCCCCGTCAGCCGTACGCTCCAGCGGCACGATGATGCAGGCGGGGTCCTTATCGATCACGCCATACAGGCCGCGAACGCCGTTCGAGCGTTCGATGACATCCTCACGCACCGACGTCCAGGCGTTGCGATAGACCTCGCGTGAGCTGATCGTTTTGATCGACACGTCTCTCCTCTCCCGGCCTTTATGCGAAGTATCCAAATCCCCGCGAAGCGGTCGCCGCCCGCGATGAGGGCGCTTCTGTCTTTAGTTCACCGGCGACTCAAACTCAAGCCGGCTGCCACCCATAATCTTCACCGTCTGCGCCTTATAAGCCTCGGCCGGCGCGCTCATAATATTGGGCACATACGTCTGCGGATTCCGATCGTACAGCGGGAACCAGCTCGACTGCACCTCCACCATCATGCGATGCCCCTTCAGAAACGTATGGTCCGCGCCATGCAAAGACCACTTATACTCCTCCACCTTGCCCGGCGTGATCGCATGCGGCGTCTCGAAGCTCTCGCGGTAACGGCCGCGAAAGATCTCATCCACAATCATCGTCTGTGTACCGTCCGGCGCAACGTCGATCAGCTTGACGATCCAGTCGGCATCGGAGCCTGTGGTGGAAGCGAAGAGGTCCGCCTTCACATCGCCGGTCACGGTCACGTCCTTGTCCAGCACCGGCGTCTTGAACTCGGCAAGGTCCTTGCGGCCATCGACGAAGCGCTGGTCTTCCACAAGCCAGGTGCGCCACTTGGAGCCATCCCCATAGGTCGCCTGGATGGGACGATGGCGGTACGGGATGGGATTCGCCGGATCGGCCACATAGCTCGCGACCTCCAGCGGAAACGCTCCGACTTTCCCGGCAACTCGCTTGTCTTCCGTTTGCAGGCCACCTCCCTGCTCCAGGAACAGCGACCTCGCTCCAAACCCACTCTTAGGCGGCCACGCCTCATACCGCTCCCACTTGTTAGCTCCAGTCCGGAAGCTCGCAACACCGGCCAGATCGTACCCCGCCTTGCCCTTCAGATACTTCTCAAAGAACGGCGCCTCAAAGTTCTTCCGATACTCGTCACCCGTCGGCTCGCCGAAGCTGACCTTGCCGAAGTCGCCGCCCAGTTCCCTGCCTGACCCACCCCAGCCACCATGGTTCCAAGGCCCCAGCACCATAAAGGCCTGGTGCTTGTCGTCATGCGCATGGAGCTTCTCGTACTCCTCCTGCGTCCCCCACATGTCTTCCTGGTCCCAGTACCCACCCACCTCCAGCGTCGGAACCTCCACCTTGGTCAGGTGATTCTCCACCGCCATATCCCGCCAGAACTTCACATAAGCCGGCTCGCTCAGGAAATGCGCCGCCGTGGGCAGCTTCTCCATCCCCGCGCTCTTCGCGGCTCCGGCAAAGTTCACATGCTTCAGGAAGAAGTCGAACGTGTCCTCCTTGCTCTGCACCCGCTCGTCCGTCTTTTGTGCCTCCAACTGTTGCACATAGTCGAAGCCGTAGCTCTGGCGGAAGGCGCCGTTGTGGAAGAAGTCGTCGCCCATCCAGATGTCGGTCATGGGAGCCTGCGGGCTGATCGCCTTCACCGCAGGATGTGCGTCGATGCCGGCCATCATGGCCAGAAAGCCGGGATACGAAACGCCATACACCCCCACTGCTCCGGTGTTCTGCGGCACGTTCTTCAGCAGCCAGTCGATCGTGTCGTGCGTGTCCGTCGTCTCGTCCACGTCCGTCTTCGCGGTGTGCGCCACGATGGGCCGGTTCATCACAAACTTCCCCTCGGACCCGTAGCGCCCGCGAATATCCTCGTACACAAAGATGTAGCCGCTCTCCGCCAGTTCCGGCTTGGAGGAGTTGATCGAGTTGGAGGCGTAGTTGTCCACGCCATAGGGCGTTCGCTGCATCAGGATGGGCAGCGCGCCCATGTCGTGGCCGGGCCGGAAGATCACCGCATGCAGCTTCGCGCCGTCGCGCATGGGGATCATGGCGTCGGTCTTGACGTACTCGAACAGGTGGTTCAGGCGCTTGCCTTCCGTGCTTACGCGGACACCCTCGACGATGGTCTGCGCGTTGTCCTTGCGAAGGACCTTCACGCCCGAGACAACGCCCTTGGGGTCGCGGGAAAAGCTCAGTTGCAGCGGCACGTCCGTCATGACGAACGTGTCCTTGGCAGCCTCCGCCCGAAGTTCATGGCGCGGATCCCGCGCGGTCTCCTCATACAGGTGGCCGCCTTCCAGGTAGACGGAGACCGTCTCTTCGCCGTTGGCCCCCAGCCGATACTGCCCCACATACGCCTGCGTCCCGGCATCCTGTGCCGCCGCGCCACAGCTCACAGCAACCGCCAGAACCACGCCCGCAACCGACCCGCCAACACGCCACACTGCCGTCATCGCGTCTCACTCTCCCCAATCAAGGGCAAAACTTTCATCTTCAGCAGCTCCACCAACTCCGCTTGCATGTACCCAAACTCGTCTGCGATCCCAAGACAAATCACCCGCTTGTCACGCATCGCAGGTCCAAACCGCTTCTGCAACAACCGCCGATGTACCGGCTCCATCACAATAAGGTCACTGGCCCATTCCATCAGATCGGAGCTCACCGGACACTCCGCATCGGGGGCAGTTCCGGCTGAGCTGACCTCAATCCCATCCATCGCTCCAAACAGCGCCTCCGCAGTGGGACTGCGGAGGCGATTTCTGGAGCAGATAAAGAGAAGTCGTCGCACGCTTAACCCTGCGCAACCGGCTCCGCCGGAATGGGGCTCGCGTCGCACTTCCAGCCCTCGCGTCCGTGGGTTCCGTCGCAAAACGGACGCTTGGAGCTCAGCCCGCAACGGCACAGCGAAATCGCCGGCTTACCCGTTAGATCCCACTCCTGCCCGTTCACATCGACGAGCGAAATGGGTCCTTCCACCCGGAACGGGCCGTTGGGCCGTACCGTAATCTTCACCGCAGGCGCCGCTGCCTGCCCCGCCGCACTGCCTTCTGACCCGCTCAACAACTCTTCCGCCATCACTGCTTCTCCCTGGGGTTTTCCCGTAGGACCAGCATACCCTCAAGGCTGGCAACGTTCGGGGTTAACTCAATGATCAACTTCACCACACGCCGATGGTGTCAGCCAAACTCTCACCTGCAACTCGCCGGAAAGAAGCCACTTACCGATTCGTCCCAGGCAGGTGCACACTTCTTGGTGCACTTTCACCATAACTCAATTTTTTACGGTCATAAATCGAAATACCCAACAAAGACGCACCCCTCACCATGCGTGGTGGCGGTCACTCGACCACGTTTGTGGTGCATGGAACCACGTTCTGCACGCCATCCACCAGCAGCCCGCCGCATGGTCGCGCGTGGCTCAGAGCTCCAGCATCGCCTGGTCCACGTAGCACCAGCCCCAGCGCTCCCCCGGCTCGATGCTCTTCATCACAGGGTGCTTCGAGGCCTTGAAATGCTTGGTCGCATGCTTGCCAACGCTCGAGTCGCAGCACCCCACATGCCCGCAGATCAGGCACTCGCGCAGGTGAACCCAATGCATGCCCTGCTCCAGACACTCCACGCAGCCCTTGCCGGAGCGCTTCACGCCCGGCTGAATCTCGCTCATGTGCTCACACTGCATCGCGCGGCACCTCCGCTGGTTAGCGTACACCAGCGGAGAGACACGCTCAGGGCAGCTTGCGCTCAAAACGATGCCGTATATCCTCCGCAAGCTCAACCATCAGCTTCAGCTTGAGGCTTAGCGCATCGGATCCGGCAGGTTCGCGCAGCGCAAGCTCCGACTGAAGCAAAAGCCCGGTCAGTGAGCCTTTCAGCTCATTCTCCATCTCCGTCGCCGCGGCCTTGCGCGCCATGGCAAACTCCGCATCCCGCCTGATCAGCGCGGACCGCACCTCACGGCCCAGACGAGCGCCGCCAGAGATGGCAAAGTTGACTTGGATGGGAATCGCAAGGCCCGCAGCCTCCCAGAGCTGGTCCGCCCACTCCGGGTCCGCCTCCACCAGGCTCTCATCCACCACAACCACCGCAAAATCGCCGTGGCGCAGACTCGCCAACCCCGCCCTTCGCGTCGTGACGATCTCAACCCGCGACTCGACGTGTCGCGCCAGAACTGTTGCCAGGTTTTCAGCGCCTTCAATCGCGCTGATCACCAACACATCGTTGCTCTTCATTGGCCTGTCTCCTGCTCAAGTGTCAGCGCCTATGGATTCCGCATCTTGGCGGAGCGAGCGAACTTCCCTATCCCGTGCTCAAGCGGGGTAGGAATTCTGCATCGTGCTAGGTAGTATGAACTTCTGTGGAACCTCCTGGCTCCCGGAGCCTTGAAGGAACGGGTTTACTCCTTTATTCAAAAGGCTCATTTTGGGACGAGCCTCCGCACAAGTGGAACGCCGCCGATGCGTTAGTCGGAGAGAGTCATGCCATCGGTAATGCCGTATTCCTTCAGCTTCCGATAAAGAGTCGTTTTGCCGATGCCGAGCAGCTTCGCCGCCATCAATTTGTCACCCTTGAGTATCCGCACCGTACCAAGAATCGCCTGACGCTCCATCTCCGCGATGGAAACGATGCGATCCTTTGCGCTCTCTCCCTCTACACTCACTCCTTCCTCCTTCTCACGCTGCTGTATTTTGCCGTGAAGACGGAAGTCCTGCAATTGAGTGGGAAGGTCCCCCATGTGGAGGGTTGGACCGGAGCTGAGCGCACAGGCTCGTTCAATCGCATTTTCGAGCTCACGCACGTTGCCTGGCCAATCGAACTGCGTCAAGACGCGGAGCGCGTCGTCGGAGAGGATGTGAGTCTTACCCGTCTCCTTCTGGATACGCTCCAAGAAGTGCATCGCAAGCAGACCGATGTCTTCACGCCGGTCGCGTAGGGGCGGGATACGAAGGTTGACAACATTCAGGCGGAAGTACAGGTCCTTCCTGAATCGGCCCTGTTCCACCATCTGGACGAGATTTCGATTGGAAGCGGCGAGGATGCGAGCCGAAATCGGAACGGGATCATTTGAGCCCTCCGGGCGCACTTCCCGATCCTGCAAGGCACGCAAGAGCTTCGCCTGCAGCTCGAGCGGAAGCTCGCTGATCTCGTCCAGAAAGACGGTTCCACCGTCCGCCGCGGCGAGCAGACCTTCCTTGCTGCGATGCGCCCCGGCGAAGGCTCCTTTCACGTATCCGAAAAGTTCACTCTCGATGAGCGTAGGAACCAAGCTTCCGCAGTCTACCGGCACGAAAGGTTTCTGCGCATTTGGCCCGTTGAAGTGAATGGCCCGGGCAACGAGTTCCTTGCCGCTTCCCGCTTCTCCAAGAATCAGGACGGGGTGGGTCGACCGCGCGACCTTGGAGAGGATGCGGTACAGGTTCTCCATCTCCGGCGAACGTCCGATGAGCTGGCCGGCACCGCGCTGGTTTCTGAGCCGCTCCCGCAGCCTGCGGCTCTCCAGATCGAATTGCTTGCGTTCGCCGGCATGCTCGAGGATTGAGGTTATCTCCTCCAGCGCGAAGGGCTTGGTAAGGTAGTCTCCCGCGCCGATTCGCATAGCCTCCACGGCGCTTGAAACGGTAGCGAAGGCAGTCATGACGACGACGGAGGTATCGGGATGAAGGGTCTTCACCTCTTCCAGCAGGGCGAGGCCGCCCGCGCCCGGAACCTTGAGGTCAAGCAACATCACGTCTATTTTTTGATGCTTCAGGATGGCTCGGGCTCCGGCCGTATCAGCCGCGCCAACTACCACGAATCCCATCTTGGAGGCAATTTCCAAGCAGGCATGACGCACCGCAACATCCTCATCGACGACGAGAAGATGCAAGACCGGTAACGCCTCGCCACCCACCACTTTGGGAATGGTTACCGTTGACGAGTAACCAGGAATGCTGGAGCCTTCCCGGGCTTGGGTAACCTGGCTCTTTTTGGGAGCGGACGGCTCTGGTGCCTTTACGGGAGGCGTTTGAGGCAGGTGATTTGCGTCGCTCTGGCGCGGCCTAAACATGGGCGCCTCCCGCGATGCGAACCTGCATTGTCGGGTAGGAGAGGGCCTCAATTCGGTTGTTTGTTCGAAACGCTGCCGAAAGACTCAGAGTGGCACGCATAGTTCGCTTTCCTCGCACAGGACCTCAGGTCCCGTTCCGTTTTCTGTTCGACGACGAAGTTCATTATGTCGCCGTTCCCATCACAGTACTGAGAAATCGTAATGTCTGTGCGGTAATTGCATTCCTCACCAGACATTATGCCCAAAACGGGAAAAGGGTTACTTTCGTCAGGGTCGATTCTGCACTATTTTATAACTTTAGGGGTTGACATATCCCAGCCTACGCACCTCATTCGGGAGAGACGCTGCGCGATGCGACCAACTTTTGAGACGGGGAGCCGGACTTATAATCGATGAATGTCGGTCACACCTAACGCTCCACAAATGGCTTTTCGTCCCGATAACCGCCAGCCCGATCAACTTCGAGCCACCCGCATCACAGCTGGTTACGTATCAACCGCAGAGGGTTCCGTACTGATTGAGGCTGGCAACACGCGGGTTTTGTGCAATGCCACCGTCGAGACGGGCGTACCGGGCTGGATGCGGAACTCCGGTAAGGGGTGGGTGACTGCTGAATACGGAATGCTGCCGCGGGCCACCCTGACGCGCTCGCCGCGGGAGTCTGAGCGGGGCAAGGTGGGTGGGCGGACGCATGAGATCCAGCGGCTGATTGGCCGGTCACTACGCGGAATTGTAGATATGCGACTGCTGGGGGAGCGAACAATCATCCTTGACTGCGATGTCCTGCAGGCAGATGGTGGAACGCGCACGGCGGCCATTACAGGGGCGTCGGTGGCACTGGCTATTGCGCTGGGCAAGTTGGTGCAGGCTGGAACGCTGAAGGTCTCTCCGTTGAAGGAGATGATCACGGCGACATCTGTTGGGATTGTTGATGGAAATTTTCTGCTGGACCTTTGCTATGAGGAGGACTCGCGCGCCACGGTGGACATGAATGTGGTCATGTTGGCTTCTGGGGGATTGGTGGAGACGCAGGCTACGGCGGAGAAAGATTTTTTTTCACGGATGGAGCTGGATCGTCTGCTGGACCTGGCGGAGGGTGGGATTCGTGAGCTGGGGGTGATTCAGCAGGCTGCACTGCGGGAGGCACTTGAGGGCTGAACAGGCGTAGGATGTTCTCGTCTTGAGACGGGAGGATTTTGACGATGCGTATTGGGATGCTGACTGGCGGGGGCGATTGCCCGGGGCTGAATGCGGTGATACGGTCTGTGGTGCGGAAGGGGATTCTGCACTATGGTGATGATTTCATTGGGTTTATGGAGGGGTGGCGGGGGGTTCTGGATGACCGCACCATGGCGCTGGACCTTCAGACCACGAGCGGGATTCTGCACCGTGGCGGGACCATTCTGCGGTCGTCCCGGACGAACGTGAAGAAGATTGAGGGTGGATTCGAGCGGTGTTTAGAGGTGATCCAAGGTCATAAGCTGGATGCGCTGATTGCCATGGGGGGGGACGATACGCAATCGATCTCCGTGGAACTCGCGAAACGTGGCGTGAAGTGCGTGGGGGTGCCGAAGACGATCGATAACGACCTGAGCGGGACGGATGCGTGCTTTGGGTTCGATACGGCGGTGACGATTGCGACCGAGGCGGTGGACCGGCTGCACTCGACGACGGAGGCGCATAGCCGGGTGCAAGTTGTTGAAGTGATGGGGCGAGACGCCGGTTGGATTGCGGTGACGGCGGGTATTGCGGGGGGCGCGGACGTGACGCTGGTGCCTGAGATTCCGATCGATATGGACGAGGTGGAGCGGCTGCTGAGGGCTCGGTGGGCGTCCGGGAAGCGGTTTGCGGTGGTGGTTGTGGCGGAGGGAGCGCGGTTTCCGGAGCAGACGGAACAGGCTTCCGTGGGCACGAAGCTGGACTCGTTTGGGCACGTGCGGCTGAGCGGGATTGGGCAGATGCTGGCGGAAGAGATTGAAAAGAGAACCGGTTACGAGACGCGCTCCGTCAATCTGGGGCATACGCAGCGAGGAGGGACGCCGACGGCGTATGACCGGATGCTGGCGACGCGGTATGGGATTGCGGCGATCGACCTGGTGCACGAGGGGGCGTTTGGGAGGCTGGTGGTGTTGAAGGGGACGGCTATCTCTCACATTCCATTGGAGGATGCGATTGCGAAGACGCGGACAGTGGGAGAGGACCTGTTCGCTGTGGTGAGAGGATTGCAGCCGCCTAAGTAGTTTGGATTAAGGGGGATAGGGAAACACCATCGGCGAGAACTCTGTTCTTGCCGATGGTGTTTTGTGTTGAAGTTGTGGCTTTTGGTATGGCTAACGTGGGAGAGGGACAGCGGGTTTTAGGGACGAGGGCTCGATGCAACGGCAACGACAAGGGCATACCCCAGGGGCTAAAGCCCGGTTCCGTGGCAGGCTGGGAAACCCGAGGCTGAAGCCTCGGGGTACCTAGAAGCAACGGCAAATGAAGTCAGTGAGAGGCTGAAGCTTCGGAGCGGGGAGCAAGGGCAACCGCAGTGCATTTGCGCTGCAACTGCAACGGCAACGGCACTGCACTGCAACTGCAACTGCAACGGCAACGGCAACGGCGTACCTCAGCGGCTAAAGCCGGATGGATTGCTAGTGACGGACGGCACGGGTAAACCCGTGCCCTTAAGCAAGACAGGACACATTTCCGGCTGTAAAGACACGGCACATTCCCGGCTGTAGAGACAGTGCACATTCCTGCTGCAGAGACGGGCACGTTCCTGGTTGTAAAGACCGGTCTCTTCCCTGCTTTGAAGAGACTCCTGACTGCAGTGAGTCCCGTCTTTTGGAGCGGGCTGCGGGCGTTTAGTACAGGACTTTGAGGCCGAACTGGATGATGCGGGGTTCGAAGGTGCTGGTGATGAGGCCGCCGGTGGAGGCGGTGGCTCCGTTGGTGCCGCCGATGGTGGCGGGGAGGTAGAGATTGGTGTGGTTGAGGATGTTGTAGAACTCGGAGCGGAACTCAACCTTCAGGCCTTCGAGGGGGGTGGAGAAGCGCTTGTTGAGGGAGAGGTCCGACTGATAGAAGGCCGGGTTGCGGAGGTAGTTGCGGGGGGCGTTGCCGAAGGGGCTGCCGCTGGTGGCGGGCAGGGCGAAGGCAGCGGGGTTGACGTACTGGATGTAGCCGGCGTTCGAACCGGAGGTGATCTGGGTGTTGAGCTTGGGTTTGACTCCGGGGATGATGTTGGGGCGGTAGAGGTTGGCGCCGCGGAAGCTGTTGGCGATGGTCGGGGAGACCTGGTTGGTGGAGGCCGGGGTATAGGTGAGGTTGAAGGGGGTGCCGGACTGCATGGTGTTGATGACCGAGACCTGCCAGCCGCCGAGAACCGAATCTACGAGGCCATTGGAGTTGGAGAGGAAGCGGCGGCCATGGCCGATGGGGAGCTCATAGACGATGGAGGTGACGTTGGCGATGGGGAGGTTGTAGTCCGACTGGCCGTAGTCCGCGCGGGGGTTGTTGATGTCCTGGATGGAGGGGGTGTTGCCTTCCAGCGAGGCGCTGGTCTGGTCGAGCGCGTGGCCCCAGGTGAAGGAGTTGAGCAGGGTGAGGCCGCCGACGAACTGCTGCTCGTATTTGACCTGGAGGGAGTTGTAGTTGGAGCCGAACTCGTTGAGGGCTTCCGTGATGTCCGAGAACCTGGGGAAGGGACGGTTGGCCTGGGCGAAGCCGATGGCGGGGTTGAGCTGGTTGGCGTTGACGAAGCCCTGCAGCTTGAGGCCGTGGTTGCCGACGTACGCGATGTCCAGCCGGGTGTTCTTGGCGAGCTCGCGCTGGACGCTGAGGAAGTAGCTTTCGACGTAGCTATCGCGGGTGTTGCGGGGGACGTACGTGATGTTGTCCGTGAGGGGGTTGAAGGTGGTGGTGAGGCCGGTTGGGAAGCCCTGATCCTCACTGACGTAGCAGGTGCCGATCTGCGCGACAGTGGGGGTGCCTACGCAGCGGTTGGTGGTGGTGGGCTTGAGGTTGTTCTGGTTGACGGCGACGAAGAGGGCCTGCGGCGCGTTGATGGCCTGGATGTCCCCGGAGCCGGCGCGGGTGTAATGGACGTAGCTGGTGCCGAAGCCGCCGCGGAGGGCGGTCTTGGCGTCCGGCGCGTAGGAGAAGCCGATGCGCGGGGCGAAGTCGTTGAGGTCCGGGTTGATGAGGGTGTGGTTGTAGTAACCGCCGGAGGGGCTGACGGGGGTGATGTTGGGGCCGGAGGCTCCGGGGGTGGTGGTGAGGACGGTCTGGGTGATGGGGTCGAAGTTAGAGATGAAGTTGTTCTGCTCCGAGTAGGGCGAGCCGAACTCCCAGCGCAGGCCGGCATTGATGGTGAGCTTGGGGGTCGCCTTCCAGTCATCCTGGGCGTAGACGTTGTGGAAGGTCTGGCGGAGGTGCGCGGTGAAGACGTTGGCGGCGGAGTAGCCGCTGGTGGTGCCGAAGAGGAAGTCCGCCCAGTAGGTATCGGAGACGGTGGCGCCGCCGTTGTTGGAGTAACCGCCGCCGTAGGTGAAGGAGCCGTAGAGCGGGTTGTTGTCCGAGACGGCCATCCAGACGTGCTCGTATTCATACCCAAACTTGAGGGAGTGGTGGCCTTTGACGAGGGTGAAGTTGACCTTGGGGTCCAGGAGTGCGGGGTTCTGGAACTGGGGGTTGGTGGACTGGCGGCCGAAGCCGGTGAAGCCAGTGATGGTGGTCGTGGGGAGGCCGCCGGCGACGGAGGCATTGGTGGGCAGGCCGGGGATGGCGAAGGCGGTGCTGCCGATGGAGGTGGAGAACTTGCCGGCCTTGGTGCGGGAGAGGCCGACGCGGGCGTCAAGGACTTTATCCGTGCCGAAGAGGCGGGTGAAGCCGAGGGTGACCTGCTGGTCGAGGACGCGGATTTTGCCGTTGGTCTGGCCGTCGAGCGGGAGCGGCAGGGCGGGGGCGTTGAGGGCGTTTTCCTTGCGGTCCGAGACGCGGAGGAACCAGGAGGTGGCTGGGTTCTGCTGGTAGTCGAGGCGGAGATCGCCCTTGTCGGCGTTGTCCGTAAATGGGACCTGAACGGCGTAGTCAAACTGGGCGAGGCCCGTTGTGGGAGCGCCCGTATTGGGAAGGCCGGGGACCTGGCGGAAGGCGCTGATGATGGCGAGGGAGACGGGGTTGATGTCCGAAGTGGGAATCTGCTGGCCGGCGGCGTAGGTTTTGCCGGTGAGGGGGTTTTTGACGGGGACGACGAGGATGCCGTTGAGCTCGTTCTGGGTGGGGAGGGTGAGGACGGAGAGGGGTTTGAGGACCTGGCGGAAGCCTTCATAGTCCAGGAAGAAGAAGAAGCGGTCTTTGAGGATGGGTCCGCCGAAGTTGATGCCGTACTGGTTGCGGTTGAAAGTGGGCTTTTTGAAGGGGACGACGATGCCGGAGGAGCCGGTCTGGGTGGGCTTGAAGAAGCCGGTGGCGTTGAGGTCGGTGTTGCGGATGAACTCGTATGCGAGTGCGTGGAATTTGTTGGTGCCGGAGTTGGTGGCGACGTTGATGGTGGCGCCGGAGGAGCGGCCGTACTCGGCTGATTCGTTATTGGTGACGACCTGGAACTGGGCGACGGAGTCCGGGGGGACGGCGATGATCTGGTTGTCGAAGCCCTGGTTGGATTCACCGTAGGCGTTGTTGTCGAGGCCGTCCAGGAGGAAGTTGTTGAACATGCTGCGCTCGCCGTTGATGTTGTACGAGCCGGCGCGGACGAGGGAGTTGATGGAGCTGGTGGTGGCGGCGGTGGGGGCCTGGCGGGAGCCGGCGACGAGGCCGAGGAGGTCGGAGTAGTTGCGACTGACGAGGGGGAGGGCGGCGGATTCGTATCCGGTGATGACCTGGCCGCGCTCGGAGGATTCGGTTTCGATTTGGAGGGCTACGCCGGAGACCTCGACGGTTTCCGCGGTGCCGGCGGGGGCGAGCGTGAGATCGACACGCTGGCGGGCGCCGACGGAGAGGGTGAGATCGCGGGCGGAGGCGTTGGCGAAGCCGGCGTGGGAGATGCTGACGGTGTAAGCGCCGGTGTGGAGGGAGGGGACTTCCCAGGCGCCGGAGGCGTCCGTGACGCGGGTGACGGAGATACCGGTCTGGGGATTGGTGACGGTGACGGAGGCTCCGGGGATGACGGCGCCGGTGCTGTCATGGACGGTGCCGACGAAGGAGCCGGTATCGAACTGGGCGAGGGCAGAGGCGGAGGAGAACACGACGGCGCACAGCAGCGCTCGGCTGCGAGAGGAAGATGAAAACGTTTGCATAAGGGGCAGATTAGCGGAGGGATTCCGACGACGGTGTGAACGCAGGGTGAACGGGCGATGAATCCAGGCGAGGGGGTTGATGGTCGGGCCTCCGGTGTGCGGTTGGAAAAGCCCGGCGGATTGGGCGGGCCAACTGTACAGGGAGTCGACTTGCGAGGGCAAGGGGTTTGTTTGGAGGCGGATAGGGTTGGAGCTAGAGGAGTTCGCGGACGTGCAGGATGCAGGCGGGAGCGCGCGAGGTGGTGCAGAGTGTTTGGGTAAGGAGGACGAGATCGTGGAAGAAATCGGCGGACTTGCGGGCGGCGATATGGGGGACCTGGGGGATGAGGTAGGAGATGAAGGCCTCCGGGAGGGCGAGGAGGGAGAAGGCGAGCTGCAAGGCGACACGCTTCCAGATGGAGAGGGCGTCGTGGGCGGAGATGCGGTGGTCGCGGAAGTGGATCTGGATGAGCTGCAGGAAGATGAACATGATGGAAAGGCGGCGGAGTTGGCCGCGGAGGCCGCCGGAGGCGTTCCAGAAGGCGCGATCGTGGCGGCCGAGGAGGAGAAGGCCGACGTAAGGGGAGGTGGGCTCGAGGAGGTGGTTGGGGAGGCGGGCGACGAGGTGCTCACAACGGGCGACGAAGTCTCGCCGGCGCGGGATCAGGAAGAGCACGGAGATGACAAGGATGGAGAGAGCGAGGCTGGGCATCGATGTCATCGCTCCCTGTGTGGGATTGCCTGCTCAAGCAGGCGGAGGGTGAAGCGGATGTCGTCCGAGTCTTCGTCTTCCGGGAGTGCCTGAACGGCGTGCGAGGACGATGCAGAGAAGGCGTAGGCCCAGAAGCCGAGGACGGCGATGGTGATGACGGATTCCAGCCCGTTGGCGAAGAGGCGGATGGTGTGCGAAGGGCGGGTGTAGAGCTCCGCCGCAATGGCGCAGGCGCAGATGCGGAGCACGACGCCGGTGGTGACACACGCGCCGAGCGGGTTCCAGCCAATGCGAAGAAGCTTGAGCAGGGCCAGCATGGTGAGGAAGAAGGCAACCCAGGCGATATTGACGGCGCGATTGAAGAGGAGGGTCGAGAAGACGAGGTGGTCTTTGACGCTGACGGGATCCTGCCAGGTGTACGCGGCCGCGGCGACTGCCATGACCAGGCCCAGCACGCCGACAAAGAGGTACGCCGTGCGCGGAAAGAAGCCGATGCCCGGGATGGCGCGGACGATATCCGCGGTGATCCAGAGCCGGAGGATGGCCTGAATGCTGGAGGCGATCCAGAAGAGGGAGTAGTACGTGGCGTACTGGTGCGGGACGTGGAGGAGCACGTAGAGCGAGACATCAACCAGCACTTCAACGGCGAGGGCCAACGTCAGAGAGGGCCAGAGCGGGGCGAGGCGGCGAGCCAGCAGAACGGCCAGCGCGACCATGGGCGCGAGCACTTCCAGCAGGGTAAGAGCGGAGAGCCACCAGTCAAATTGCACGGCACCCCCCCCTGTTTGGAGTGGATGCCGCGCAATCAACCGAGGGGATGACTAGCGAACGCTGGGCTTGTCCGGAGGGCCGCCGGCCGGGCAGACAGGGGTGGAGAGCGGGCAGAGTGGCGTGGGCATGAAGCCGGCCTGCTGGGCGGTCATGGGGGAGGAGTTTCCGGAGATGCGCTGGGTGGCGGCTGCCGCACCGACGAAACCGAGGGCCAGGGTGGAGGCGATGAGGGTGAGGGTCAGGCGATTGTTCATGATGTCTCTCCGTGCGCGGAAGCGCGTTGAGAGCATTATTGAACGACGTTTTTGAGCCTAGCCTGTGCACTGACAAGCAAAAATGGCCCAAAATAGGGATTGCCCCGAAGATGGAATGCTGTTTACGCCGTACCTTCGACCCCATGCATAACCCCGTGGGGCCATGATACCGCTCAGGCGGAGGAAATTTCTGCACAAAAGCAGCTTGAGCGTGCGCTCCCGGCTACCGGGTGGAGGCGGCCCAGGCCAGTCCGTCGGGGAAGCTGCCCGCGGGGATAAGGGTGGAGACGGCGAAGTGCTCGAGGTCGATGACGGCGACCTGGTTGGCAGAGGGGATGGAGGCGTATGCGGTCTTCCCGTTCGGGTTGAGAACGATCTCATAGACGCCTTTGGGAATGGCGAAGCTGTGGGCGGGCTGCAGGGTCTTGATGTCAATGACGGCCATGCGGTCCACGCCCTGCATGGCGACGAGGAGGTACTTGCCATCCAGCGTGGCGGAGGTGCCGTACGCGACGGCGGGGATGGGGATGCGCTGCCGAACGGTCGCGGAGGCGGTATCGATGGCGACGAGTTCGGGTTTGGTCTGGTCGGCGGTGAAGACGGTGGCTCCGTCGCGGCTGATGGAGATGCGCTGCGTGCTTCCGGAGACGGGAATGATTTTAAGCAGCTTGCGGTTGGGGACGTCCATAACGGAGACGGTGCCGGGGCCGACGTTGGCAGAGTAGAGTCGCGATCCGTCCGGGGAGAGGACGATCATGTGCGACTGCTCCTGGCCGGTGGGGATGGAGGCGACGATGGCGCGGGTTTTGGGGTCGATGATGACGACCGCCTTATCCAGCTCCGTGGTGACGAGCAACATGCCGGTGTGGCGGTCAAAGATAATGCAGTGGGGACGGACGCCGTGGGAGAATGGGATGGACCCGGTGACGGTGGCGGAGGCGAGGTCGATGATATCGATGTGATCGCCGTTCGTGCCGGGCTTGCCAACTCCGGAGTCGCCATAGATGGGGACGTAGGCGATGCGGCCGTCCGGGGAGATGGCGATTTCGTGACCGGTTACGCCGCTTTCGACGACGACGGCGGTCTGCTTCGCCGTGGCGGGATCGAAGATCTGGACGGTATGGTCTTTCTGGTTAGCGACGAGCAGATGCGCCTGGGCCTGGGAGGCGAAGGGCATGCAGACAAAAAGGCAGACAGCCGCATAGCGGAGAGAAGATTTCATGGCGACCCGAGTGTACTACGGCTATATCGGGACCTATCTTCGGCTACGCGACGCGACTGTCCGGTGGCAGGTTGTCAGGCGGTGAAGGCGGCTGCTCCGGCCTCTGCAACGGCGTGGTCCTGGTCTCCCGTGCCGCCGCTGACGCCGATGGCTCCGACGACTTTGCCGCCCTGCTTGAGGGGGATGCCGCCGGCGAAGATCATGATCTTGCCGTCATTGGAGGCGTGGATGCCGAAGAACTGGCCGCCGGACTGGGAGTGGGTGGCGAGGTCCTTGGTAGTGATGTCAAAGGCGCGGGAGGTATAGGCTTTTTTGATGGAGATATCGATGCTGCCGAGCCAGGCTCCGTCCATGCGGACGTGCGCGACGAGGTTTCCGCCGGCGTCTGCGACCGCGATGTTCATGGGCTGGCCGATCTCTGCGGCCTTGGCTTCCGCGGCGGCGATGATGGTGCGTGCGTCTTTGAGCGTGATCATATTTTCTCCGTGGGTGGTTCGTTTGGTTGATTGGATGCAGAACGTCCCCGGGTAAGAGTAACGGAAGGGACTGCCTGGGCGGGCTGTGACGCTTCTTGCCGGGGGACGCCCTGGCGGTGTGCGCGGTGAAGCCTGGGACGAACGACTCGGACCGACGGGATGGAAAGGTCCCATGTTCAGTATCATCAGGACAGGCGCTTGAAACATCCGGCGCGGATTGAGACGACTTTGACCAGCAAAAAAGCTTCGCAGGAAGCGACTCCGGACCAGCCGAAGACACGCCGCAATCGCGGGAAGACCGTTCGACGCGGCCTTGTTGAGGCAAGCGCGGCGCAGGACGCGGCGCTGCTTGCACGCGAACTCCGCACCTCGCAGACGCAGCAGGAGGTCGCAGTTCTTGTGGTGGTCGAGTTTACCGGCGAGTTGCGGAAGCGGAAGCAATTGACGGCAGCCGCTCGACTGGCCCGCACGGCGGCGGCGGTGGTGGCTGGCGAGGAAGATGTTGTGGACCATGGCGCCGCGACGATCGACTTCGATGCGACCCGCGCAGAGTTTGAGGAGCTGGCACGGTCTGCCGGGGCGACGATTGCGGCAACGCTGGTGCAGCGTCGGCAGAAGCCGGACCCGTCAAGCCTGGTGGGCGAGGGGAAGCTCGATGAGATTGTGGGCGTTGTAGCCAGTACCAATGCTTCGCTGGTTTTGTTCGATCACGACCTGACGCCTTCGCAGCTTCGGACAATCGAAGCGAGACTTCCCTGCCATGTCATTGATCGCTCTCAGCTGATCCTCGACATCTTTGCGCGTCATGCGAAGACGCGCGAAGGACAGCTCCAGGTGGAGCTTGCACAACTGGAATACCAGCTTCCACGGCTGGCGGGACGCGGCCGCGCCATGTCACAGCTTGGCGGCGGCATTGGAACGCGGGGCCCGGGCGAGACGCAGTTGGAGACGGACCGGCGGAAGATTAATTTGCGGGTGGACCATATCAAGGCGCAGCTCGACTCCGTGCGGCGTATCCGGCATCAACAGAGGCAGCGGCGCGAGGCGGTGCCGGTCCCAGTCGTGGCGCTGGTGGGGTATACCAACGCGGGTAAAAGCACGCTATTCAACGCGATTACCGACGCGGGAGTGCTGGAATCGGCGCGCATGTTCGCGACGCTGGACCCGAAGCTGCGGCAACTGCAGCTTCCTTCCCGCCGCAAGATCCTGCTGTCCGATACGGTCGGTTTTATCCGCAATCTTCCACATACGCTGGTCACGAGCTTTCGCGCGACGTTGGAAGAGGTGGAGCGGGCGGAGATCCTGCTGCATGTTCAGGATGCGAGTAGCGGGATTCGCGAGGAACAAAAAATGCAGGTGGAGAAGGTGCTGGCGGAGCTTGGAGCCTCCAGTAAGCCGGTGATCCAGGTGCTGAACAAGATCGACCTGGTGCCGGCGCAGGACGTGGAGCGGTTTTCCGGGGATCGTGGGGCTATTTCCGTGTCTTCGCTGCAACGGACGGGGCTGGATGAGCTTCTGGCTGCGATCGATGCGGCGCTGGTGGCGGATCCGGTGGTGGAGTCCAACTTTCGGCTGCCGCAGTCTGAAGGGGCGATTCTGGCATCGCTCGAGGGAGGGGCGATCATTGAAAACAAACGGTTTGAGGGAAATCTTGTGTTTTTGCGGGTACGCGGGCCGGCTTCCCTGCTGAACCGGTATCGCCGGTTTCGGGAGAAACACGCCTGAAGACCATGGGGCAGCGTGTGGTGGATTGCGTCCAACTTGTGGTCAACGGTATGGGTAAGGTGGCTAAGAAGCAGCCACTCATGATGGTGAGCCGGCGAGTTCCGCGCTGAGCGCCAGGAGTTGGGCATCGGTCCCCATTTTGCCGATGAGTTGCGGGGCTCCCGCGCCGCCGGGAAGGGTGACGACGGGCCAGCCCAAGAGGCTGATGGGCGTGGTGTAGCGGAGGATGACGGCACGTGCGCCGGAGTGGTCTTCTCCGGCCCTGAGAGCCGCTACAGGGGTGTTGGGGACCAGGAGGAGATCGAAGGCGGCCAGATGCTGCTCACTGCGCCTTCTGAAGGCCTCCAGACGCTCGTGAAGGCGCTTCAGGTCGCCTGGGCTTAGGGAGGCTCCCCAACGGAGGCGCGCGGCGATGGTGGGCTCGAAGGCGTCTCTGGGTTCGGGGTGCAGGGTGGCGGCCTCGCTTGCCTGGATGGGGGCGAAGATCTCCATGGAGTCCTGCCAGAGGCCGGCGTCGAAGCGTTCTACGATTGCGCCTGAGGCCTGAAGGGTGAGGATCCAGCGGGCGAGGGTTGCAAGGACCTGGGGCTCGCAGTCCTGCATGAAGGAGGCTTCCGGGACGCCTACGCGGAGGCCGTTTACCTTGGCTTGAACGATGGGGAGGCCGAAGAGGGCTGCGCAGAGCAGAGGGCCATCGGCGGCATGACGGTAGAGCCATCCCAGAGTGTCGAAGGTGGTGGCCAGATGCTCGCCGCCGGCCCAGAGGTCAGCACCCAGGGTGATGGAGGCGCGGTATCCGGAGATGCCGCAGAGCGCGGCGGGCACACGGATGGAGCCGCCGGTGTCGGTTCCGATGGCTGCGAGGGCGGAGCCTTCCAGGATGCTTGCGGCCGCGCCGCTTGAAGAGCCTCCGGTGAGCCGGCCGGGGTCTCCGGGCTGAAGGCAGTCGCCGAAGTCCTGGTTTTCTCCGGTGATGCCGTATGCGAGCTGGTGCATGTGGGTCTTGCCGACGATGACCGCGCCGCAGGTGCGCAGTCTGGAGGCGACGGCCGAATCCTGCGTTGCGGGAGTTCGCTGCTGGCGGAGCGACTTTGAGCCGCAACTGGTGATGAAGCCCTTGAGATCGAAGCAATCCTTCAAGGAGACGGGGATGCCCCAGAGCGGCTGTGCCTCCAGCCGGTCTGGACGCAGGTGGTCTGGACGCAGGTGGTCCGCTTCCTGCATGGACCAGGCGCGGTCCTGCACAAGATAGACGTTCTTCCCTGCGTTCGAGTTGGAGCGATGGAAGGCGGCTTCCAGCGTCGCTACGGGGTCAGCCGTCGCGGCGCGGTAGCGATTGAGGAGCGCCTGGATTGAGGGAGAAAAAGAGGCATCTGCGACCATATGCAAAAGTCTACGATGCCTCTTATCCGGGATTGCGTGTTTGAGGGCCGGTTAGGGCTTGGGGCCTTCTTCCTGTTCAACTTCCTTGCCTTCGCCGGGGAAGGGCCATTTGCGGTTCAGGGGCTGCATCTCTTCGCGCACCTGCTTTGGAACCTTGTTGATTTTGAGGTTCTCAAAGACGTGGACGCCGAGCTTGCCTGCGCTTGCGAGATCGATGTCTCCGTCATGGTCAAAGTCACCCATGACGAACTGCGTCCCCGCGCTGGCTGTGCCGTTGATGGAGAGGGTCATGCGGGTGAAGAGAGGATCATCCGCGGTGTCCGCGATGCGCATGGTGTCGACGGCGGACTTCTGCGCCGAGGCGGCGGCGGGTTGCTTCCGCTTCGCCTTGGAGGCGGAGAAGGACGAGGCGGCCGGGAGCTTGTAGGCGTAGACGACGACGGGATCGTACGAGCCGGGATCTGCGCCGGAGTGCCCGCGATAACGCTTGCCGGTGATGAGTTCCGGCGATCCATCGCCATCGATATCCACGAGCGCGAGGGCGTGGGATTGTGAGAAGGATTCGTCGATGGTGTGGCGGATCCAGAGGCGGTGCGTGGGGGTTCCGGCCTGCTCCAGCCAGTAGAGGCCGTAACCGTGACCCTGGCCGTAGATGAGGTCAAGCTTGCCATCGTGGTTGACGTCGTAGCCGAGGATGGGGAAGCCGGCGTCGCCGAGGTTCCAGTCGGGGTGCCAGGTCCATTTGTCGTTATTGGCGTCGATCTGTTCAAACCAGCCGTGGGGCGTGAGGACGTCCGGCTTGCCGTCGCCGTTGATGTCCGCGATGCCGATGCCGTGGCCATCCTGCTCGGTCCCGCCGAGATGATGGACGCGGGGTTTGGCGCCGCTGAAGTCTACCCAGAGGACGCCGGAGTGGTTGTAATGCGCGAGGGCTACGTCCGGCTTGCCATCGCCGTTGATGTCCGCGAATGCGCCGCCTTCAGTGTCGAAGCTGTCGGTGATCTTTTCCGCCTTCCACTGCTCGCCTGCGGCGACGGCTTTGGGGCCGGGATTGCGGAACCACCAGAGGCCGTTGGTGATCCAACCGGTGGTGACGAGGTCCGGAAGGCCGTCGTGGTCGACATCAACGATCCATTCACCGCAGTCGCTGACGAACTCGCTGTGGGTGCCTACGGCGCGGAACTGGTGCTGCTGCCATTCGCCGCCGTTTGCGCCGGGGTTCTGGTACCAGTAGGCACCGCTGAGGAGATCGTCGAAGCCATCGCCGTTCATGTCGAGGACGGAGATGCCTTCGGCATGATCGGTGCCAAGACGATGCACAAGGAAGGTAACGCCGGGCTGACCGCCCGGGCCGTTTCCTGGATGCTGCATGCGGAACTCTGTGGCGTGCGCGGGGTCCTGCGCCCGGGCCGTTTGCAGGGCAAAGATGGGCAACAAGAGCACGAGGTGCTTGAGCGAAACTTTCACGGTCAACTCCATGGGGTTGCGGGCTAGACGAGCTTCATCGCTTCCGGGTTCCAATGCACGACGCTGTCGCGTTCGGCACTGAGGTTGCAGAGCAGAGCGGCACCGGCGGCGCGGAAGCCGAAGGTGGCGTCTTCCACGACAGGCTTGCGAGTGCGGACGGAGTTGAAGAAGTTGTGGAAGTGGTCGTAGCTGTCCAGGTAGCCATCGGGTACGGCGTAGGTTTCCACGTTGCGCGGCGGCGGGCCGTCCGGATGCGGGAGCGGATACTTCTTACGGTACTCCTCAAGGTACTGCTTCTGCATGGCGTCCGCGAAGGTGGAGACGGTGTAGCCGGGCTCCTTGGGGATGGGGCTGCGGGTGACGGTGACGGACTTGGGGGTGATCTCCATCTGGCCTTCCGAGCCGGTGAAGAGGAAGCCTTCACTCTCTTCGCCGCCATCGACGAAGTTGACGCGGAGGCTGAGGTTGAAGCCTTCGGGATAGTCGAGGAGGCCGAGGAGCACGTCGTTGACGTCACGGCCGTCTTTCCAGTAGCGCAGGCCGCCGGTGGCGATGGCGCGGGTGGGGCCGTGTGAGCCGGTGATGAAGTGGGTGCCGCTGAAGAGATGGACGAAGAGATCGCCGGCGACGCCGGAGCCGTAGTCCTTCCATTTGCGCCACTGGAAAAAGCGCTCTGCGTTGAAGGGGATCTTGGGCGCGGAGCCGAGGAAGCGGGGCCAGTCGCAGGTTTGGGGCGAGGCATCAAGGGGGATGGAGTAGTTCCAGGCGCCGGTGGACGAGTTGCGATCCCAGCGGGCGGTGACCATGTTGAGCTTGCCGATGGCTCCGGAGGCGAGGAGCTCCTTGGCTTTGGCGTAGAGGATGTTGCTGACGCGCTGGCTGCCGACCTGGAGGATGCGATTGGTGGATTGCGCGGCCTCGATGATCTGGGGGCCGTCGGAGTAGAGGTGGATCATCGGCTTTTCGAGGTAGACGTCCTTGCCGGCGTGCATGGCGTCGACCGCGGCCTGCTTGTGCCAGTGGTCGGGGGTGGCGATGAGGACGGCGTCGACGTCCTTGCGGGCGAGGATTTCGCGGTAGTCGCGGGTGGTGAAGATGTCCGCGCCCCAGAGCTCCTTGGCGTGGGTGAGGCGGCCGTCGTAGCAATCGGCTACGGCGACGAGCTTGACGCCGGGGACCTGGATGGCGGTCTTGGTATCGCCCTGACCCTGGATGCCCGCGCCGATGAGGGCGAGCTGGATGTTGTCGTTGGGAGAGCGGGTTGCGGTCTGGGCGAAGAGGGGGCGCAGGTGAGAGACGGTTCCGGCAAGAGCCGCCGTCTTTGCAGCCGAGTGGAGGAACGTTCTGCGATTGAAGGTGCGCGTCATCTGGTTACAGTCTCCTGAAGTGGACATCCAATGAACCCGGTAACTATAGAGGAGGGAACATAGGATTGGAAAACCGGGGGGCGCTCACTTGAGCGGAATGTCGAGGACCTCAATGGAGTTTGCGGGGATGGTGTGCTTCCATGGGCCTTCCACGACGTGGACGGTGGATTGGACGGGCTTGATGGCGTCCGGGGTTTGGATGGAGTTTGTGGCCCAGCGGGTGGCGGCGTGCAGGCTGGACATTTGAGCGGAACCGCCGTGAACGCCGCTTAGGGTGACCGTGATCGCCTGGGGCTGGGCGGAGGCGTTGACGAGCTTGAGGTACAGCATGTGGTGTTGTTCGGAGGTGGTTGCGGACCAGAAGAATCGCGGGTCCAGGGACTGGGCGGAGGTTTGAACGGTGTGATCGCCAAGATGGGCAGCGAAGAGGACTTGCGCCCAGTAGCTGGGGGAGCCGTAGGAGTGGAGTGCGTCGTAGCCGATGAGGTCCGTGTCCCACTGCATGCCGCCGGGGTTGACGTTGGTGAAGAGGGGGGCGTAACTGGCCATGACGATGAGGTCGCTGTTGCGCTCCATGCTGGTCATCCAGGAGGCGTCTCCGAGGGCGGCGCCGAAGTCCGGGGTGGGAGAGCCGGTGCGTGTGGCCCATTCGCCGACGAAGATCTTTGGACCCTTGCGATCCATCTTGTCGTACTTCTGGTTTTGGTCGGGGGCGAAGAACTCATCCGGAGTGAGATAGAAGTGATCGTCAATGACGTCCGGAGCGCCACGGGTTACGGGGGCGGTGGCGATCAGCTTATACGCGGGGTAAGCCTTGCGGATGGCGGAGGCGAATTGCTCGAAGCGAGCGTCGTAGCTGTGGGATTTGTCGAACCAGTCCTCGTTGCCGACCTCGATGTAGTGCAGGGGGAAGGGCGCGGGGTGACCCAGCTTCGCTCGTTCAGCTCCCCACTTGGTGGAGGCGTCTCCGGTGACGAATTCAATTTCGTCGAGGGCGTCGAGGACGAAGGGCTCAAGATCCTTTCCGGGCTGGACGTGGTCGCCCTTGAGCGAGTAGCCGGCATAGACCGCCAATACGGGTTCAATCTTGAGGTCTTCACACCACTTGAGGAACTCCAGCAGGCCCATGCCATCGGTCGACTGGTAGTTCCAGGGGCTGCGGTGGGTGGGGCGGTCTACGAGCGGGCCGATGGTTTTCTTCCATTCGAAGCGTTCGTTGATGTAATCGCCTTCGAGGTAATTGCCTCCGGGCATGCGGAGGAACTTGGGATTCATGGCGGCCATCAGCTTCATGAGGTCCGGACGGTTGCCGTTGGGCGTGTCGTGAAAGGTGGGCGGGAAGAGGGAGATGAGCTGCAGATTGACGACGCCGGAGTGTTCAAAGGTGAGCTCGAGGTGGTTGGCGGAGGAAGCTACGAGTGCGGAAGGGGTGTGGAGCGTGTATTCAAAGCGCTTCCAGTTCCCTGCCGGCAGCACGATGGCTGCTTCTGCGACGACCTTCCCGGATTGATTGGCGATGAGACGCGCGTGAGCTACGTTGGGTTCGTCGAGTTTGGCGTAGAACGAGCCTTTGTAGGTGGTTGACGGCTGCACGGCCATGCCCCAGTAGCCGGGGTTTGAGATGCCAGCCTCATTGCCGGGGGCGGCGTTCGCGATGGTCAGTTGCAGGCTTTTGGGCAGTGCGACACTTGGGCCAGTCGCGCCGTATTTGAGCTGAGCCGTGGCGGTCTTCTGAGCGATGACGCCCCAGTGATCAAAGGCGGGCCAATGGTCGTCGAAGGTGCGGTTGCGGACCATCTCCGCATAGAGGCCACCGTCATAGGAGTAGTTGATCTCCTCCGTCATCAAGCCGTATAGGGTGGGGCTGACGGCGGCTACGGGCTTTGTCGCGTCAATGGTCAGCGTGGGGGTTTGTGCAGACAGGAGAGGAGTGGCCAGGGAGCAGGCGGCGATGCAAAGGCGGAGATGGGTTTTCATGGGATGTCCTGACCGGTTGGTTATGAGTGGATGGGATCAGTTGGAGAGCGCAACGGAGGGCCAACCGCCGGACCAATCGATGGTGGAGAGCTGCATGGCCGGCTTGCCGTCCTTTGCGTCGTAGGCGTGAAAGACCATGAGATCTTTGCCGGAGGAGTTCATCAGGATGCTTTCGCCTCCCGGACCGAGCCAGGTCTTATTCGGCAGAAGGACCGCGGACCCTCCGCCGTTCAAGAGCGGTACGCCGTCGCGGTCGAGGTACGGGCCGGTGATGGACGAGGCGCGACCCACCATGGTTTTATAGGTGCTTTTAAGGCCGCGGCAACAGAGGTCCCACGAGGTGAAGAGGTAATAGAAGTCCCCGTGACGAACGACGAATGGGGCTTCGACGGCCTGCCAGTTGGGAGGCAGGCCGGGAGGCGCGGGCGCTGCGTCGGCAGGCTGTTTGCGGCGGGCGAGATCGTACAGGCGAGTGTCTGTCTTTGAGAGCAGGCCGGTATTGTCATCAAGACGCCACATCTTGATTCCGTCCCAGAAGCTGCCGAAGGCGAGCCAGCTATGACCTTGCTTATCCGCGATGTAGTTGGGGTCGATGGCGTTGTAGTTGTCAGAGGCATGCGACTCAAAGACCAGGCCGCGATCCTCCCACTTGTAATTCGGGCTTGCCTTGTCGAGGGTCTTGTTGACGACCAAGGCGACGCCCGAGGTGTTCTTGCCGAAGAGCGAATAGGAGTAGTACAGGCGATACTCTCCATGAACGAAGGACACGTCCGGAGCCCAGAGGTCCTTCGTGCCGGGGCTGCGGGTTGCGATCCAGGCAGGAATGGAATCGAAGACCTGGCCACACCGTTTCCAGTGCTCAAGATCGTTGGAGCAACGGACCGCGAACTGTCCACCTTCCGGCGCCTTGCCCGTGGCGAAGACGTACCAGGTGTTGCCTTCGTGCGCGATGGATGGGTCATGAGTTCCCTGCACGTCACCGGTGACGGGGATGGATCTTAACGTTTGGGCCGGCAAGACGTTCGCGGCGAGGATGACGAAAAGATAGGCCGATAACAGAAAGCGCATATGGAAGAACCTGTCCTCTCGCTCTGGTGGATGCTGCCGAAGAGTTTACTTCGATGCTGCCTTCGGAATCTGAATGACGGTGATGCTTCGGCTGGGGAAAATGTGAGTGAGCTTTGAGGTGAAGGGCTCTGAGCGCACGATGGGGGCGACTGCATTGGGGTTGACCTCATCGTTTTCCACGAGGATGCTTTCACCCGTGAGGGTGGAGATGTGCGCTGTTCCCGCCTTGAGGCCGAGGGATGCGAGGTCCACCTCCGCAGTGGCTGCGTGGGTGAGATGACGGTTGACGCAGAAGAGGACGAAGCTCTTACCGTCAGCGGACTCCGTTGCGATGACGTCAAGGTAAGGGACTTTGGGGATCTCAGGCAGGCGTTGCACGCCGTGGCTGACGCTATATGTGGGCGTGTCTGACTGGACGTCCAGCAACTGGTGCGGATGGGTGCTGCTATACGAACGGAGCACCCAGTATGCGGGGGTTCCGTAAGCCTGGCCGTGCTTTTTGACGATGCCTGCGAAGTCAAGGATGCCAGTCATATCCGAGACGCCGACCGCGTCTGAGTTGCGCATGACCATGTTGAGGAAGCCGCCTGCGAAGAGGGCGCCGCCGAGATTGGAAAAGTGCGGGCCGGTGTGGGAGTCGGAGATCATGAGCCACTCCGTGAAGGCGACCTTGACGTCCGGGCGGCCGGATTCAACGATCTGTTTTTTGATGGCCTGCATGCGGTCAGCGAGGCCCCAGGGGAGAGCCAGCGCGGCTTGCGTTCGGAAGTCATCGCTTGCGTGGGGGAGTTGGACGTTGTCACTGACGACGAAGTGGGTGGAGAGAAAGTCGAAGGTATCCTTTGGGGTGGAGAGCTGCTGGGCATCCCAGTCGTGGAAGAAATCTTCATCGGCGCCGGTTGCGATGAGGCGTGCGTGGGGGTCGACGGCGCGGATGGCCTGGCTGGTGGCGAGCGTCTTTGCGGCGACGCGCTCCATGGAGGGATAGCCGACCTGGAAGTCTCCCCAGAGCTCGTTGCCGAGCTCCCAGAGATTGCCGCCTTTGTGATCGCCCCAATGTTCGTCGACGTAGCGGACCCAGTCGGCTGCATCCTGAGGATGGCCGGTGCCGAGGTTGAGCGCGATCTGGGGCTGGGCGTCGATGAGGCGGCAGAAGGCGAGAAATTCATCCGTGCCGAAGGTGTTGTACTCCGGGATGCCCCAGGAGAGATTGAGCTTGGAGATGCGCTTGTCAGCCGGACCCATGCCGTCATGCCAATCGTAGTGCGAGGTGAAGTTTCCGCCGAAGCGGACGAGGGAGGAGTGAAGCTCGCGGGCAAGAGCGAGGACATCGGGGTCCATGCCTTCGATCGCGTCGGCGGGAACCAGGGATATGTTGTCCACCTGGGCGCGGGCATCGTTGGAGAGCGAGATGACGAGATCGAGCGGGTCCAAGGGAGGGACCTGCAGCGGCTTGAGCGTAAGGGTGAAGGAGTACTTGGTCCAGGCTCCGGATGTGGCGACGATCTCCGCGGAGGCTAGGATTTGATCGTGGCGATCTCTGCGGCGCAGCGAGATGGAGATAGCTTCCGGGCCTTCTACGTGCTTGATCCAGATGCTGCCCTTGTAGGTGAGTTCGCGCTGGACGGGCAGGTACACGCGCTGCAGAATGCCGACCTCCTTGCCAGGAAGGGACATGAGGAGGATGGATTGGAATGAGTTTGCGGCGTCTCCGCGAATGGGGGAGTAGCGGCTGCCCTGGCTGCGCTCCAGCGGCTCCCATGGGAGGGGCAGGCCGACCTCTGAGCCGCGGCGCAGCTCCGGGCGCTCGTGCAGCATCTGCGCGATGTTGTTTGAGGACCAGAGGCCATCTTCAAAGGATGGATTCTCTACGGCGTCAGCCCACAGACCGCCATAGGTGGATTGGCGTATGGGTTCGAGGAAGCTGCCGAACAGCGTGTCCGGGATGATCTGCGGGTGGGCAGGCCGGGTGACCTTGATGTGAACTGGGCCGGTGGGAACGGGGATGGATTCGGTGATCTGAGCGTGGGTTATGGGGCAGAATCCAGCCAGGAGGAGTGTGGGGATCAAGCAGAGATAACTGACGTTTGAGGGCTTCAGCGACATAAGACAACTCTCCAGCGGATGCAGTGATATCCCGGCTTTGCGGCAGTGTAACCGGTTTCATTCACGTTTGTCATTGGCAGAACGAGGGTTTTATAGAGACTCGATCAAGGGATGTGTTGTGTAGAGATTGGAGCGGCTTTGCCCTGCTGTTTGATGGCAAGATCAGCGGCTATCTTGAGTTCCTGGGCTGAGGCATCTTTGTCGTTGAGGCGGGCGAGGGTGAGGCCGAGATAATAATGGGCGGGCTGATAGTCGGGCGATACGTGGGTCGCCTGTTCGAGCGATACGACGGCGGCTGGATAGTCCTTGGCACGATATGCCAGGATGCCGAGACCGGTGAGGGCTCCTCCATGATTGGGAGCGCGAGCGAGGGTGTGTTCAAAGAGGGGGCGTGCAGCAGCATCGCGGTGGTCGTCCAATGCCATCTGGCCAAGTTGGTAGTAGGACTCTGTTTGAAGCGGCTGAAGCCGGATGGATTCGTTGAACTGGGCTGAGGCTTCGTCCGTACGCTGCTGCATCTGGAGGAGGTGGCCAAGTCCATAGTGGGCCGAAGCGTCGCTGGGGCGGGCGGCAAGGTAGGCGTTGAAATCACGCTCGGCTGCAGGGAAGGATTGTTGGTCGAGCTCGACGCGAGCGAGCGCGTAACGGTTCTCGGGATCCTGCGGAGCAAGAGCGACGGCCTGCGAGAGCGCTTCGGCTGCGGGGACTAGTTGATGCATGTCGTAAAGCTGGATGCCGAGATGATGCAGGAGCAGCGGGTCGTTGGGAACGGTCTCGCTTGCATGGCGAAGGCAGAGGAGGGCCGCTTCCTGATTGCCGGCACGGCGTGCTTCAAGCGCCAGCGCGGTTGCGGCAGAGCGTTCGCCCTGACGAGCCGGGGCGGAGCGAGGATCGATGGCGAGAGCAGCTTCGAAGCGCTCCATGGCTTCCGGGTAACGATGACCGTCGAGCATCAGGTCTGCGAGAGCGAGGTTAGCCTCCACCGAGCTTGGGCTTAGCTGGAGAGCTTCCGTTAGAAGCCGCTGGGCGGTATCTTTGTTGCCCTCAGCCGATTCAGAGCGAGCTTCGGCAAGGAGCGTCACGAGAGATTGAGAGGACGCACTCGATGATTGCCATGAGGAGACCGGCAAACCACTTGCCGATGGGAGTAGCAGGGTGATCGCGGCGATGAGGAACACGTGACGGAGAGGCGTCATGGCACAAAAGAGACGGTGGAAGCACGTTGATCTGCGCTTCCACCGAGGTACCACATGGCATGATTCAAACCGGACGGCTGTTCTAGAACTGGATACGGCCCGTGAGCTGTATCTGGCGCGGCCCGTTGATGGTGTAGGTCGGGACGCCAAAGGTGTAGTCATAGGGCTGCGTATCGGGTGTGCCGAAGACGTGGCGGTTGAAGGCATTGAGGAGCTCCACCTTGAGTATGAAGTTGGCACCTTCGCCGAACGGGGTCTCCTTCAGGAAGCTAAAGTCCTCGTTGAGGTACTTGTAGTTGCGAAGTTCTGCCGTGACTCGGGGGATGTTTCCGAATGCGAAACCACCGTTGTCACAGGTTGCGCAAGTTCCAGCCTGAACGGCCCGAGTGATCCGGTTGAAACTGTTGTTCTGATCATAGATGGCAGGGGCATTCTGGAACTTCGAATAGTTGCTGTCGCCAGTGTTCGTGAGCCCGTTGTATTCGCTATCGACATTCGGATCCGAAGCAAAGTTGGGCGGATTACCTGCACGTAGCGCTCTGAATGGGTCGATGTGATTGAAGGCCGGGCTCTTGAGCTTCGAACCAGGAACACGGCTGAACGCGATGCAATTCTGATAGCCAGGGATGCCATTCGCGCAGCCAAAGGAGGTCGGTTGGCCGGATTGGTACCGCTGAACGGCACCAATCTTGAAGCCGCTTACGGCAGAGCGCAGGAAGGAGTTGCTGAAGTTCCCGAACATCTTTCCTTTGCCGAAAGGAAGCTCGTAGATATAGCTGATGACGAAGGTATGCGGGATGTCCTGGATGGAGAGAGCCTTGATGCTCTTGGGGTCCGAGGGGTCCTGCTCCTGGTTAACGCCGGCGTTCGTTCCGGGAAGAGCGGAGTCAGCGCTGGTGATGGACTTGGACCAGGTGTACGAGGCCTGCAGGTTAAGTCCCTGAGAAAAGCGCCGTTCAAGAGTCGCGATCATGGCTTCATAGGAAGAATGGCCCACGTTCTGCAAGCAGCAGTCTGTCGCGATGAAGTCATACTGTGGGAATGGGCGGAGGGCTTGGAAGTAATTGGCGCCTGTGTTGAAGGTGGGGTAAGGAGATTTTGCGCCGACCACTGGAGCGTACGTGGAAAATGGCCGATTGAGGATATCGCCCAATCCGAAGGTTGAAGTGGGGATATTGTTGACGTTCTCAATGCCCGATTTTAAGTGGGCGCCCGCTGAACCGATGTAACCGATCGTTGCGATCAGGTCCTTCGCAACTTCCTGCTGCACCTGAAGGTTCCACTGATTCACTTGAGCAGGGCGGCCGTAGGACGGCTTGATGTAGTTGCTGAAGTTTGCCGGAGCCGCGGAGTTTCCGTTGCTGAAGAGACCGGGATCGAGGTTCGGCTTAATGGTGTATGCATTCAAACCGTTATCGATGGAGTAAGCATTGGTGAATCCATCGCTGTTCTGCTGGATAGGAAGGGAGTAACCTGCGGTCTCACTGCCTCCAAAGTCGCTGTACTGAAGTGGAGCGTACAGAGTAGCGAAGCCGCCGCGCACGGAGAGCTTGCCGTTCCACGATGAAGGCGAATAGGCAAAGCCGACGCGAGGAGCGATGTCTTTGTACCAAGTGTCCGCCCAGCGCGTGTTGCACTTGGTGCAGGTGGTGCCGAAGACCAGTGCGCCAGGCAGGCCGCTGTGTGGATCGATGGCGGTTGGGCTGAAGTTAGACGTAGAGTTCGTGGCCTCCTTGCGGGGCTGATCCACGTCATAACGTATGCCGATGTTGAGGACCAAGTCTTTGGACACCTTGAAGTCATCCTGGATGAAACCAGCCCAGTAGCTGGAGATCCAACGGGGCTGATGCGTGTTGATGGTGGCACCTGCGGAGTCAAAGTCACCAAGGAAGAAGCTTGCTCCTCCGAGACCGGTACCATCCTGAAACGGACTTAGCTTGGCGGCTTTCGTCTGATTGCCGTTGAAGTTGAAGTAACCATTCTCAGAGTCATGAGCGATGTTGGAGTACTGCTGATAGCGGTAGTCGACGCCAAACTTGAAGCTGTTGCGGCCCTTCTGCCAGCTCACGGAATCGTTAAAGCGGATGCCGTTATCGATGTTGTCGTCGTTCTGATTACGGCTCAATGAAACATAGCCACTCACGTTAATGACTGGGAACCCAGCGAACACGTTCGGAATCCCAAGCTGGTTGCCGTAGTTCGTGCCAGTGCTGGACTCAATGGAACCGTTGATGGAGTTGGACCGGTTATAGCCCAGGTTGAGGTGATTGAGCAGGTTAGGAGTGAAGATATGATCCCAGCCGCCACGTCCGAAGTGTGTGATGAAGTCCTGCGTCTGCACGTTCGGGGTGACGGGCGCCGGAAGCTGAAAGTTCTGGGGACTGTTACGGGTGTTCTCGCGTGTGCTGTAAGACCCGAAGATCTTATCGTTCGGGCCGAGACTCTGATCGACACGCAGGCTGTACGTGGTATTTGTCAGTGGGCTTGAGGTGTTGAGTACGTAGTTGTTGGAAACACCGGGAGAAGTAGGCAGAGGGTAATAAGCCAGAATCTTGGCCGTGGTCGGGTTGAGTCGCGATGCTGGGATGGCGTTGAGCTTGCCGCCAGCGGCAAAAGCTGTCCGGCACGGAACCCCGTTGACGGTCCTCGTCGTGAGTGGGTCGAAGATTTCCCCGTTGTAAAGCTGGGTGCCATCGCAAGGGTTCAGGATCGGATTTTTATTATTGTCGAGCTTCGGCGCGCCGAGCTGGTCGCTGAAGTCGCCGCCTCGTTCAGCAGTGGTGAGGACGGTGCTGGTGATAGGACCGCCGAGAGTGTGACGATACTGCTCCCACGAAAAAAAGAAGAAGCTGCGATCCTTACCGTCGTAGATATGAGGTATCTTGACCGGTCCGCCAAAGCTGCCGCCGTAGTCATTCTGCTTGTCGTTGCCCCGGTTGTACGTGCCTTCCACCGGATTGCCCTGCGATTGGTAATACGCCTTGAAGCCGTTATTGAACCAACCGTTGGCGTTGAGGTCTTCATTCCGGAAGATGTCGAAGACGGTGCCGTGAACCTTGTTGGTACCCTGTTTGGTCACAAAATTTTCAATACCGCCTGAGGTGCGGCCAAACTCGGCGCTGGGGGTGCTGGTGGTGACCTTGAACTCTGAGATGGCTTCTACTGAGGGAGCTTCTTCGTCAAAGGAAGAGCCGTTTTCAGAGCGGGTTTGGGAGGCGCCGTCGAGGAGAACCTCGTTGCCGAAGTTCTGGCCGCCGCCGATTTTAGAGATGAAGATGCCGTTAGGGCTATTGCCCGTGCCAGGACCAGCGGTTCCGGGAATAAGAAAGACGAAGGCTTCCGGAGAACGGAGGGCACCGACTCCGCCAAGGGCAAGAGGCAGCTCAATAATCTGCTGCGTGGTGACCGTGCCGCCCACGTCCGAGGACTGGGTTTCTACTTGCGGTGAGTCGGCGGCGACCGTCACGGTCTCATTCGCGCCGCCTGCGGTGATACTGATGTCAAGCGACGTCACGGTTCCAACGCGAACTTCAACGCCTGTGCTGACGGACGGCTTGAATCCGGGTGCATTCGCAGTGATGGTGTAACGACCGAGCTGGATGGACGGGAAGCGGTAGCTGCCGGCGCTCGTAGACTTTGTCTCATAGCTGGATCCGGTGTCGTCGCTCTTTGCGGTAATGACTACGTTGGGCAACGCCGCACCGGTGGAGTCAAGCACATTTCCGGCGATGACGCCCTGGTTGGTCTGTCCACCGAGAGAAAAGACACCCAGACAAAGCAGGGCCACCGCTGCCACGAATTTGAAAACACCCAGATAATTTCTCACTTCACTCCTCCAAAAAGACTGCTTCTTGATCGCGGATCCCACAGGATTGAAGTCATCCTTGGAATTCCATGTTGGTGAGCTTCTTTCCGACGTAGAACAGTCGCGAAGGTAGAGCTTCACCGATTCAAATTATGTAACCGGTTGCATTTACGGACAGCCGGGATATTAGGGGGTTGCCACCTGCTTTGTCAACACGTTTTTGTGAGCATGGGTGGAGAGCCAATTCCACCATTCGATGGAGTGGGGGCGATGGGCGATGATCGGATTCTTTAGTGCGGTTGTTCTGTGGAATGAGTGCCATAGAGGCGGGAGCTGAGCTGGATCTCGGCAGTGGCCTTTTCTGCCATTCCCGCCTTGCGATACAACTGCCCGAGCCGAAAATGAAGGCTGGGATTGGCTTCATCCAGGGTCACTGCGCGCTGCATGGAAAGGATTGCCTCCGGCTGGTGACCGGTGGCGGCGTATGCGCGGGAGATCTCCTCAAGGCAATGCACGTTGTCTGGCGCGATCTCCGCTGCACGCCTGAGAAGCGGGAGTGCGTCCGAGGAACGATTTTCGTCGTTCAATAAAGTGCCCAGATTCAGGAAGGGCTGCTCGGACTGCGTGCGGCCGCCCGACTGGCCGGCAATCGCATTCCTATATGCCTGGGCCGCGTCTTCATTCCGGTTCTGAGCGCCCAACGAGAGGCCTAGATTGTCGAGTGCTTTAGGATCGCCGGGAGCAAGGGCTAAAGTATGGCGGAAGTCCTTCTCAGCTTCAACGAAATCGCCGCCTTGCATGTGGGCACGGCCGAGAAAGTACCAGGCTTCCGCATTTGCAGGATCTCCGTCCAACGATCGCTTGAGCCAAGTAACGGCGTCAGGATAGTCGTTGAGAAGGACATAATTGAGGGCGACAAGCTTCAGGTCGTTCGGCTGGGGGGGTCTGAGAGCCGCGGCCCGGGTGTAGATGGCGAGAGAGTCCCTGGGCTTGTTTTCCCGTTGCAGCACGAAGCCGAGGAGGTAAAGAGCCTCCGCCGATTCTGGTTTGGCTCCAATGTATTGGTCGAGGGTAGACTCGGCTGCCGGAAAGTCCGAGAGATTGATGAGAGACTTCGCCTCAAGGAAAAGGGCGGCCAGACGAAGCTGCGGATCGGCCGCGTGCTGCGCAAGCCACCCGGCCTGCGTGGATGCTTCTTTGTAACGCTTTGCGGAGAAGCTCTGCTGAGCCGCGGTAAGGGATGGAGTCGGCAGGTTTTGGGCGACGGCCTTAGCAGAGCAAAGGGTGGCCAAGAAAAGCAATAATGCGACCCAGTTTGATCGTCCCGAGGTCATTGAGGAGATGGCGGAGGCAGGGTGCGTGCGGGCTCGTCTACCTTGAGGATCCGATCGCCAGCCACGTTCTCAAGCGTCTGGACGATGCCGCTGGGCCAGCGAATCTTGATGGCTTTGGCGGTTGTATCCGGTCCGAGGCCGAAGTGGGCTCGCTTGTCATTGGAAGAGAGGTAGCTCCCGGAGGTGGAGACAATGACCGTCTGCTTGGCGGTGGAGGTGGTCAGCTCAATCTCAGCGCCGATGGCGTCACGGTTTGAGGTGTGACCTACCAGATTGAGGATCAACCAGTGATTGTTGGTCTTCGTCTCATTATGCAGGATGTGAGCGGGCCCTCCGTTAGTGGAGACGACCGCGTCCAGGCGGCCATCGTTGTCAAGATCGCCAACGGCCATGCCTCGACCTACCCAAGCTTCTGTGAAAACGGCTCCCGATGCCTTGGAGACATCCACAAAGCCTTTGCCGGAGTTGTGCGCAAGCAGCATGGGTTCCTTGTAGTGCAGTTGCGGGTAGTTCAATTCAACCGTGTCAAGATCATGACCCTGAGCGACAAGAAGATCTTTCCGGCCATCGTTATCGTAGTCGAGGAAATGAATGCCCCAGCCTGAGTGGAGAAGCGTCATGCGGGCAAGGCCGGTCAGGTAGGTGTCGTAGGTGAAGGATCCGTCGCCGTTGTTGCGATAGAGGGCGTATTTCTGATTCGCGAGATTGGTGATGACCAGGTCAGGCAGTCCATCGTTGTTATAGTCCTGAGCATCGATGCCCATGCCGGCGTAGGTTCGGCCATCGCCATCTACGGCGATCTCAGCCAGCATTCCCGATTCTTCAAACTGGCCGCCGCCTTTGTTGTGATAGAGGAACTCAGGCATGGAATCATTTGCGACCGCGACGTCAATCTTTCCGTCCCGATCAAAGTCTGCGAGGGCAATGCCCAAGCCCTTGCCCGGCAGGTTGAAGCCAACCTTTGCGCTCACCTCCGTGAAGTGGCCCTTGCCGTCATTGTGGTACACCAAAGGCGCGATTGCAGGGAAGATATCGGGGTGGCAAAAGGCTCGGTAGCCTTCGCGATACTCGCCGCACCACACGTCTTCCCAATCCCACTTGACGTAGCGGAGGACGACAAGATCAAGCAGTCCATCGTTGTCGAGATCAACCCATGCAGCAGAGGTGGACCAGGTTTGGCCCGGCGTCGTCGGACCTCCCGTGCCTGATGGCTCTGTTACATCGGTAAAGGTGCCATTTCCGTTGTTGTGGTACAGATGGTTGCCTCCATATGAGGTAACGAACATATCTTCGAAGCCGTCATTGTCGTAGTCGCCGACGGCAACGCCCATGCCGTAACCGACCCCTTGCAGTCCAGCCTTCTCCGTTACATCTTCGAAGGTTCCATCCTTGCGCTGATGGTAGAGGCGGTTCCATTCCGCCGGTCCTGTTTTGGTTGGAACTGTGCCCTTGGGAGCGGGATCGGGAACGGTGGCTCCATTGACCAGAAAGATATCCAGAAGGCCATCGTTGTCGTAATCGAAGGTGGCGACACCAGACCCCATCGTTTCAATGAGGTATTTCGTGGGCGTGTGCTGGGCAAAGCCTTTGAAAGAAAGGCCAAGTTTCGAAGCCATGTCCACGAACATGCCAGGAACGGCGGAAGTCGATGAAGGAGCTGGCTTGAGAGGAGACACCGCCGCTGTTTGAGCGATCGCTGGGAGCTGTAGCCCCATGAGAAGAAAGCTGCTCCGCAGCCATCCGCTTCCGGCTTTCATCGAGTAGCTCCACCAGCCGACGAAGCGGACAAAGAGGCCGTACCGCGCCCGGTCAATTGGCGAATCAGATCGACTTCGTGCTGCCGGTACGGTGTTCCGTCGTTACGAAAGACCTCATGAAACCAGACCGTGGGCTGAGCCGACACATACGGCCGCTGCCAGGAGTCCCACGGCAGGTACGTCTGTGTCTTCCCAGCGACGAGTCCCCAATTGATAGCAGCGACATGATACTGCTTGGCGATGGGGAGGCTGCCGTCAAAGGTGGAGCCGGCCCCACGAGCCATATACTCCGTGCAGAGCAGGGGGCGATGAAGTGGCTGCAGCTCCTTGATGCGAGCTTCAAAGCCCTCTGGCCAATCGTAGTTGTGGAATGAAATGACGTCGGATTCGGCAAGCTGGATTTTTGTGGTTTCGCTCTCCTTGGCCGGGTCAGACCAGTCTCCTGTCCAGACGCCGCTGGTGAGCGGCTGCGTGGGATGGGCGGACCGTGCCCATGCGAATGCTTTAGGGAGAAGCTCATTGACACGGCGCACTTTGGCGGGGACATCCTCTGCTTTGTCGCCGCCACCGTTGTCCGGTTCATTCCAGACATCCCAGCCCAAAATGCGTGGGTCCTTGGCAAAAGCTCCTACGATCCCCACGATGTACGCTTTAAGCTCAGGCTCCGCTTCTGGAGCGAGGAGACGAGTCTTTCCAGGACTCTGAACCCAGCCGGAGTTGTGGATCCCAGGAATGGGCGGATGCTGCGGGCCAAGATGGGGATTGGTCTCCCAGCAAGAATCAAAGAGTACGAGGAGAGGGCGGATATGATGCTTGACGGCGATGGTGAGGAAGGTATCGAGGCGCTTGCTGAATCCTGCGGAGTCCTGCTGCCAGAGCTGATCCTGCAGGAAGACGCGGACGGTATTCATGCCAATCGATTCGGCAAGACCAAGTTCGTGGTCATTCTTTTCCGGATCGAAGGTTGCCGACTGGAACATCTCCAGTTCGTTGATGGCATTTGAAGGAATAAAGTTCGCGCCCACAAGCCACGGCTGCGCTGCGTACCAGTCATTCGCCTTCTGCTCCGGCCAGCGAGTGGGTTCCTGGGCGTGAATCATCGGAGCGCAGAAAGTTATGGCGGAGAGAGCGAGCGGGACAAGATTGCGGAACTTCATGAATTCGCCTTTCGGAGAGAATAGAGCCGTAAGTGGTGGATGGCAACCACAACACCATACACGATCATGCAACCGTTTACACTCATCGCGCGAGGCGTGTGCACGGTCGGCGAATTATCTACACTTCATGGAACCCTCTCATCGTGGAAAACTGAAAGGATCTGTGGGGTAAGGCTGGGTCGTTGAGGCTGGGAGGCCTTCGTTATAGCCTGCGCTTTGAAACGGGGGCGGTCGAGTGACGCTGGAGGAAGGTGGGGCGGATGAGGTGTTGCTCGCCTTGCAGCGGCTTTGTGCCCGTCTCTTGCTTGGTGCTCAACAGAGCATGCACCGCGGCCTTGGCGATCTCTCCATGCGGCACGCGCACGGTGGTGAGGGGCGGCGCGGTGTAGGCGCTCAACTGGATATCGTCGAAGCCGATGATGGAGATATCTTCCGGTACGCGCAGCCCGTGCTCAAAGATGGCGCCGAGCGCGCCGATTGCCGTAAGGTCATTGGAGGTAAGAACTGCGGTCGGCCGGGTCTTCAGCGCCAGGATGCGACGCATCGCTTCATATCCTCCATCGGGCCGGTGATTCCCTTCCTGCACCAGGTCTGGGCTGGCATTGAGATGATCGCGGGCGCTGCTTTCCATGAACGCGCGGTAGCGCGTTCTCGCGGAAACCAGGCTCATGGGGCCGCTGATGAAGGCGATACGTTTATGACCCATGCCGACGAGGTGGCTCATCGCCATCTCGACTCCCGCGGAGTAGTCGATGTGAACGCAGCTAATGCCAGGTCTCGCAGTGCCGAGGTCAAGAAAGACGACGGGAATCTGGCTGCGACGAAAAAAGTCGATGAGATGTTCATCCATCTCAGAAGTCATGATGGCGACGCCATCCACCTTGCGTTGCAGCATCCGGGTTACGCAGTGCAAGGTGCGATGAGGATCGTAGTTGGTGTTGGCGATCAGGACCTCCTGCCCCTGCCCGATGGCAACGTCTTCAAACGCCTTGACCAGTTCTGGAAAAAAGGGGTTGGTGATGTCCGAGATGATGAGTCCCAGCAGGCTGCTGCGACCTGAGCCAAGTGCGCGAGCATTGGTGTTGGGGATGAAATTGAGGTCGCCGATCGCCTGATGCACTCTCGCAGCCGTCTCAGGGCTCACCTTATCGGATCCGTTGATCGTGCGGGAGACGGTGGCGGTGGAGACGTTGGCGCGCTTGGCGACAGCTTTGATATTCATGGGTTGTATCTCGGTTCGGTCGTTATGAAGCCGGGAATTCTGATATTTTTGACACGGTCGTGTACGCGGTTACATCCACATCTTAGAACTGAATCTTAAGTTTGCAAGATGAGCCTGAAAGCGCACGGGAACAAACTGACATGACACATCCTCGGGAAAAGTAGATTGGGTTTCAGGCAAGAGACGTCGTGAAGACTTTTAGCCAGGCACTTGATACTAGGGATTGACGGTGAATACCGCGGCTTAGTCGCAAAAAGCCCTACACGGGATCTGTGAGCCACTGCCGGATGAGATTAACGGATTAGACTTGCGGAGATGATGGTGCATCAGCCTCTATACGAGAATCGCCTGATTGTTGTGCTGTTTCTTTGGCTGTGTGTTTCCCAGGGACATGCTCAGGTTCAACCGGATACATCCCAGAAGCCGGGAACGATGAGCGTGACAACTGGTGGCGCACACGCGGCGATTCTGGATGAAAAACGGCGCCCGATTACTGCTGGAGGCTTTGTAAGCTCCGGTCCGCACGTCTTCGATGACGTAGCCGTTCAAGCCGGATTGTCCAAGTGGCAGCATCGGATGGGAACACCAGACAAAAAGTACATCATTGAGACTTTGGGCTCGGGTGTGGCGCTGCTGGACTATGACAACGATGGGTGGCTGGATATCTATCTGGTAAACGGCAGCACGTACGAGGCAATGGCAGGAAAAGCCGAACCGCCTCAAGCTGCACTCTTCCATAACAATCATGATGGAACGTTTACCGATGTAACCGCGAAGGCAGGGGTGGGAAATGGGCATTGGGGAATCGGCGCCGTTGTGGCGGACTATGACAACGATGGCTGGCCAGATATCTACGTGACAAACTTCGGGAAGAACAGGCTGTTTCACAATAATCATGACGGAACGTTCACCGATGTCGCGAAGGCGGCCGGAGTTGAATTAGGGAATCTTTCAACCGGGGCCACATGGGGGGATTACGACGGGGACGGTCGTCTTGACCTTTTTGTTCCGGGGTATCTGCATTATGACTTGGAGCATCCACCGCCAGCTGCCGGAAGTCCCGCTGCGGAGGGCCAATGTGACTTTCGCGGAGTCAGTGTGATGTGCGGCCCACGCGGTCTGAAAGGTGAACCGGACCACCTGTTCCACAATAACGGAGATGGAACCTTTACCGATGTGAGCGTCAAAACGGGAGTATCGGACCAGAAGGCTGCTTACTACGGACTGGCCTCGCTCTTTGTGGATGTGAATAACGATGGCCGGCCAGACCTGCTGGTCGCAGATGACTCAACCCCAAACTACCTCTATATCAACAAGGGCGATGGAACATTTGAAGATGCGAGCTTTGCGTCCGGATACGCGCTCAACGAGAGCGGACGAGAGACGGCTTCCATGGGAATCGCCGCGGGCGATATGCTGCACAACGGGCTGATCGATCTATTCAATACCACGTTCTCAGACGACTATAAGCCGCTCTATCGAAACGATGGCGAAGGAAACTTTACCGATGTGAGCTATCAGTACGGCGTTGCGGAACCGACGATCCCATTTCTGGGATGGGGCACGGGCTTCATCGATTATGACAACGATGGGTGGCTCGATCTGATGAGTGTGAATGGGCATGTTTATCCCGCTGTGGACGGCACCAATTGGGGTACGAGCTGGAAGCAGCGGCTGCTGCTTTTTCACAACAACGCGGGCAAGCTAACAGTGGTACCGCCGGTGGAGGGGAGCGGTCTGGCGAAGGTGGCGTCAGCCCGCGGCATGGCCTATGGAGACCTGTTCAATGACGGACACATCGACGTAGTCGTAAACAATATGGACGAGGGACCTTCCTTATTTCGCAACGTAAGCCGCGACAACAATCACTGGATTGAACTGAAGCTGATTGGCGGCCCTAAGAGTCCGCGCGACGCCGTAGGCGCCACCATTTACATGACAGCAAACGGATACACCCAGCGCGCGGATGTGCTCAGCGGCGGAAGCTATGCGTCATCTTCCGATCCGCGACCGCACTTCGGGCTGGGCAAGTCTACGACGATTGCCAGGATTGAGATTCACTGGCCGAGCGGACTTGTCGAGATCGTCAAACAACCTGGGGTGGACGGAGTCTTCAACATGACAGAAGGCATGGGAACTGTCGTGAGACACCAGCGCTGACCGTGTCTGAGTAAGGTCCCCGTCAAACCATCTCAAATGCAATGTAGGGTCCTACTTCCCGCTTATCGGTTCGATTTCCACCAAACTTCATGAAAGTTGCGTGCAACACGGTTGCCAGCGCGCCGCAAAAAGGCGAATATAAGGCGAAGAGGAAATTGCTTTGTCCAGCGCTGCCAGTTTACGTAATCAACTTCAAACTTCACTCAGCGCCAGATTTCCGGCCGCTCTTTCACCGCGTTTGCGGGTGGAACCAGAGCGAATTTCATGCGCCATCGCTGCTTTTGATGGATTGCTGGACGGGGGTCTCGCCTTAGGAATGCTCACAGAGTTTGTGGGGGTGGAGTGTTCCGGGCGCACTACGATGGCGCTGGCCTATGCGGCTGCCGTCACGCGCGCCGGCAGCGTCTGTGCCTGGGTTGATGTTGCCGACAGGTTGGCCCCGGAATCTGCCGCAGCCAACGGAGTCGATTTAGAACGGCTGTTGTGGATACGTTGTGGATCACAGGGACGAGCAGCCCAAGGGGAAGGAGCACGGCAGAGCCTTGCAACTCCCTCAAGTGCATTGAGTGTTTCCGGGGTTCAGCCACCCCGGCATACTGGCGGTGGCAGTCCCCACCCTCGCTCTGAGGGCCGGGATATGCCGGAGGCAATTCAAGTCATGCTCCGCGCTCATGGCGGTCTTTACGACCGGCATGTCCGGCGTGAGAAGAAAACCATAGGAACTCCAGGGGTGCCGAATCGGCCCCTTGGCAACCGTTCTGTGAACCGGGAAGAGCAGGTCAACTCCGACCGGCTCCCTGCTCGCCGTGGAGACAACTTAAGACTCGCTCCCCGCCGTGCCGAGGCCCAACCTCGCCGCGCTACAAGCCTGCCTTCGGACGAGCAAATGCCCATGAAGCCAAAGCCACCAGAACCTGCAGCATCCGGCCGCCCGCAGTGGGCCGCAATCGACCAGGCCCTGCGTGCAACGGACTTGCTGCTTCAAGGGGGCGGCTTCAGCGTCATCGTCCTGGACCTTGGAGCTACATCCTCCGAGGCTGCGTGGCGAATCCCTTTGGCGACGTGGTTCCGGTTTCGCGCTGCGTGTGAACGCACCCGCGTGAGCCTCTTGCTTTTAACGCGGCACCCATGCGCCCGTAGCAGCGCCGAGCTTGTTGTCCGGCTGGAGGCCGGAACCATGGAGACCGAAGGCAATGTCATGACCGGCATCCGCTACCGGGCCACCACCGAACGCAGCCGGTCGCAGCAAGATTCCCGCGTTGTCCCCATCCGCAAGTCGCCTCAGCCCGAAAGACCGGGTCAGTGGAGGTGCACCGCAACCTGGGCGCAATCCGGATGAACGAACCTCTGTATATCTGCGTTTATGTGCCGGACTTTGCTGCACAGGCGCTCTTGCGCCTGCGGCCCAATCTGACGAGTTCGGCCGTGGCCATCCTGGCAGGCGATCCGCCGCTTGAAGAAGTTTGCAGCACCAATGACCATGCCTTGCGGCTCGGGGTGTCGCAAGGAATGACCCGTGCGGAGTTGGATGGCTTCACCGGTCTCACCCTGCTCCGCCGGTCAGAGGCGGAAGAGCGCGGCGCACGTGCTGCTCTCCTGGAACTGGCAGGAGCTTTCACTCCTCGGGTAGAGATGCAGGCGGTTAGCCCTCCAGCGTTCGCGATGGTGCTGGACATGACCGGAACGACGCTCATCTTTGGCTCTCCTCAGCAATCGCTCAAGGCCATCGCACGCGCTCTCACATCGCTGCGGTTCGTTGGACGGATTGCGGCTAGTGCCAACTTCCAAACCGCTCTCTGCATTGCGCCCTCGGCTCATCACATTCCGGTTATCGTCTCGCAAGGCTCTGAGGCAATCCATTTAAGTTCGCTTCCCTTGTGTGCACTCCAACTCACGCCGCAGCAAGCCGAAACGATGGCGTTATGGGGATTGCGTACCCTTGGCGAGCTTGCCACATTGCCGGAGGTGGATTTAATAGCTCGGTTGGGGCAAGAAGGCAAACGTCTTTGCCTTCTCGCCCGTGGAGAGCATCCGCATCTCATGGTTCCGGAAGAGCCGGTCTTCACCCTGGAAGAGTTTGTCCCGTTTGATGCGCCCGTAGAGTTGATGGAGTCACTTCTGTTTGTGCTTGGCCCAATGCTGGACCAGCTCCTGGCCCGTGCCCAGAACCGAGCTTTAGCGCTGGCAAGTGTAACGGTCAAGCTCGGCCTGGATGGAGGAGGCGAACACGAGCGCACAATCAAGCCGGCGCTCCCCGTGTTGCAACGGGATGTGCTTTTGAAACTCCTGCACTTAGACATCCAGGGCAACCCACCGGCAACCGGGGTCATGAGCATTCATCTCCACGCAGAGCCGGGTGACCGCAGCAAAGTCCAGCTTGGCCTCTTCGCCCCGCAGATGCCCGAGGCGCTCCGGCTGGACGTAACGCTTGCACGGATTGGCGCTCTCGTCGGGGAGGACCGCGTAGGAAGGGCGCGGCTAAGAGATACACACGCTCACGACGGCTTCATCATGGAACGCTTTACTGTCCCGCCCACAACCGTAAAAAAAACAGAGTTGAGGTATGCCTTGGCTCTGCGCCGGTACAGGCCGCCACTGACACTTTCGGTCAAACAGGAAGAGCAGCGTCTCGTCTCTTTCCTTCTGGAAGGCAAACGCTACTCGGTACAGGAAGCCTATGGCCCCTGGCGTAAGAGCGGAGAGTGGTGGTCATCTGGAGTGTGGTCGTGCGAAGAGTGGGATGTAGCCGCCAAGGCTGTCCAGACTGACGAAACTTTGCTTTGTCTTATGACTCATGACCTTCTAAGGCGTCGCTGGCAGTTAGAAGCTTTGTATGACTGACAAGCCCGGGTACATCGAACTTCATGCCGCCAGCGCATTTAGCTTTCTTGAAGGGGCCTCTCCACCGGAGGGGCTGATCCGTGCTGCCGTTGAAACCGAGATGCCTGCTATGGCTTTGCTGGACCGTAACGGCTTTTATGGAGCACCACGATTTCATGCTTCAGCGAAGGACAATGGCATCCGAGCCCACATTGGCGCGGAGATCGCGGTGACTGATCTTGGAGAACGCATCCGCCCTCCACTGTGGTTGCCGAACCAGCACACGCCGGAGCAGGTTCGCCTTCCCCTGCTTTGCACATCACGTGTCGGGTACCAGAATCTTTGCCAACTCATCACACGCTTCAAGATGCGGGAGCCGAATAAATGCGAAGGGAGCGCCTCGATGTCAGATCTCGCAGAGTTTTCTGCGGGTCTCATCTGCCTTACGGGCGGAGACGAAGGCCCTCTCGCCGCGGCCCTGAACACCGGAGGAGAAGACGCCGGAAGGGAGTGTGTGAAGCAACTCGCTGCAACCTTCGGCCACGGCAATGTCTACGTCGAACTACAGCGTCACGGGGATCGAGCCGGGGAGGTCCGTAACCAAGCCGCACTCCGCATCGCGGAAACCCTGCGATTACCGATCCTCGCAACCAACGGTGTCCGCTACGCCACGCAATACGAGCGGGAGATACTTGATATCTTCACCTCCATCCGCCATCACACATCGCTGGATCGAGCGGGGCGGCTCCTGCAAGCCAACTCGCAGCGGCAAGTCCGAAGCGCACACACGATGCGCCGCCTTTTTCAAGACCTTCCGGAAGCCATCGAAAATACCTTGCTCGTCTCACAACGTCTGGAGTTTGAGCTAAACGATTTGGGCTATGAGTTTCCTCGCTTCGACACACCAACCGGCGAACCGATGGAGGTATTCCTCCGTAAGCGCGTCTTTGAAGGCATTGAGAACCGCTATGCGCTAAAGCGTAAACCTGATCTCTACGAGAAAGCTAAAACGCAAGCTGAGCGTGAACTTACGCTTATTGAAAAGCTCGGCTTTGCGGGATACTTTCTCATCGTTTGGGACATCGTTTGCTTTTGTAAAAAGAACGGCATCCTTATTCAAGGGCGGGGCAGCGCAGCGAATTCCGTGGTCTGCTACGCACTCGAAATTACGGCCATTGATCCTATCGGTATGGACCTGCTCTTCGAGCGATTTCTCAGTGAGGATCGCCATGAATGGCCCGATGTAGACCTGGACCTTCCCTCCGGCGACAAACGCGAGCAGGCCATCCAATATGTTTACAAGCGCTACGGTGAACTCGGCGCGGCCATGACGGCCAACGTCATTACCTACCGGGGCAAATCCGCTGCCCGTGAGGTCGGCAAAGCTCTCGGCTTCGATGAAGAGACGCTGGGGCGGCTCTCAGGTCTCATCGGCCATTGGGAATGGCGCAAGAAAGATGAGACCCTTGGCGATAACTTTCGCCACGCCGGGTTCGACCTTGCCCATTGGCGTATCGCCAAATATGTTGAACTTTGCGAGCGTATGCAAGACCTCCCGCGACACCTGGGCCAACACTCCGGGGGCATGGTCATTTGTCAGGGCAGCCTCAATAAAGTAGTCCCGCTGGAACGGGCCTCCATGCCGAACCGCAGTGTCGTCCAATGGGATAAAGAAGATTGCGCCGACCTTGGCCTCGTCAAAATTGACCTGCTCGGTCTCGGCATGATGGCCGTAATGAAGGATTGCCTCACCCTCATTCCGGAACATTATGGTGATCCTATTGATCTCGCTCAGCTTCCAGAGGACGACCCCGAGGTTTATGCGACACTTCGTCGAGCCGACACCGTGGGGATGTTCCAAGTTGAGAGCCGCGCTCAGATGGCCTCAATTCCCCGCAACGGACCTGAAAAGTTCTACGACCTTGTGGTTCAGGTGGCCATCATCCGTCCAGGTCCTATCGTCGGAAAAACGATGCACCCCTATATGCGTCGCCGCCAGAAGAAGGAGCCTGTCTCTTATCCCGTGGATTCGCTCAAGCCCGTCCTTGAACGGACCCTCGGTGTGCCTCTCTTTCAAGAGCAACTCCTCCGCATGGCGATGATTGTGGGCAACTTTACCGGCACAGAGGCGGAAGAGTTACGCAAGGCTGTGGGAATGCGCCGCACATGGAAGCGTATGGAAGAGCTGATGGTGAAGCTCCGCAAAGGCATGGGGGAAAACAATATCGCAGTAGAGACTCAGGAGATCATCGTCCAGAGTATCCAGTCTTTCGCGCTGTACGGCTTCCCTGAGTCTCACGCCGCGAGCTTCGCGCTCATCGCATACGCCTCGGCCTATTTCAAGGTAAAGTACCTCGCCGCGTTCACCTGCGCCATGCTCAACAATCAGCCTATGGGTTTCTATACTGCCGCCGTTCTCGTCAAGGATGCCCAGCGTCACGGCTTGAGGGTACTCCCGGTCGATGTGCAGGTCTCAAATACATCTTGCACGGTGGAGCATGAGGCATTTGATGTCCTGTCGCTTCGGCTTGGTCTCAACTATGCCCGCACCATCAAAGCTACGACCGCCTCGCAGCTTGTAGCAGCCCGCATCTCGGATGGACCATTCCAGAGCGTTGAAGACCTTGCCTTGCGTGTACCCGCGCTGAACCGGGGCGATCTGGGTCAACTGGCACGGATTGGGGCGCTCAATGGCCTTGGCGGAGTCGTGCATCGCCGTGATGCAGTCTGGCAAATAGAGCAAGTGAGCCGTCCGGTTGGGCCGCTCCTGCGCAACGCATCGGCTCAGGCTTCAGAAGATTCTGCAGCATCTCCGCTGCGGCGCATGGAAACCGAAGAACGCCTGATGGCCGACTACGCCGGTACAGGCCTTACAACGGGGCCGCACCCAATGGCATACCGGCGTAACGAACTCCGGCGAGAGGGCGTGCTCTCCGCGCTTGAGTTGCAAGCCAAGCCGGATGGAAGATACGTCTGCGCTGCCGGGTGTGTCATCGCTCGCCAACGACCTGGAACGGCTCTTGGCTTCATCTTCCTTTCAATGGAGGACGAAACCGGCATCGCCAACGTGGTCATCCATCCGGACCTCTATGAGCGAGAGCGGGTCTTAGTGACCCGCGGGCGATTTCTCAAGGTATATGGCAAGCTCCAGAATCAAGAGGGCATCGTTCATGTGAAGGCTGAATCGCTGGAGTTGTTGCAAGCTACTGCGATTGAGATTCGTTCGCATGACTTTCATTAGCCATGGTTCCATTCTTTTGTGACGGCACTGCTTGCTCTCGACAGGCGATAACCCGCGTTCCCATTCCAAGAGATTTTCTGGGTTGAGCCCCGCCCCTCGGAGTTTTTGCTTACCGTCCTCAGTCTGGTAATATCGGAACTCGAGGGACAAGGCCTCCAGCCCTCGGTACGTTGCGGGAGTAGTTCAGTGGCAGAACGTCAGCTTCCCAAGCTGAATGTCGCCGGTTCGATCCCGGTCTCCCGCTCCATTCTTCGGCCTAGAGTTGCTAAGTAACGCAAATAAAGCCGACTCGGATTCACCGAGTCGGCTTTGTTCATTTCAGATGTAGACCCTAACGGCTGGCGGTAGTAACGGGTTTCGCGTTCGGGTGATCGAGCAGAGCCTGGGCCTGCGGAACAAAGGTAAGGGCCTTCTGGATCTGTGGATCCCAGCCAGCGCGCACCTTAAGGCCTTCCAACTGACCAAACTGCGAGGTAAACAGTTCGCTCTTAATCATCTCTTTCACCCAATCGATATTGGTGGCAATGTCCTGATCGGTGTAGTCAATGGACTTAGACTTCAGGAAAGACTTGAAGAGGCCCAGGGTGGCGTCATCGACCTGATAATCCTTGGTGACGGTGTGATTGGAAAGGTAACGCTTGGAAAAATCGAAAAAGGCATAATGCTGGACCATCGACTCTTCAAAGTGATTGCTCTTGACTTGATCGATGTGCTCGTCCGGCGTGATGCCGCCGCCGCCGTAAACGGTACGGCCGGCGTCTGTCAGCTTGACCTCGCGGTTGACGTTGTCCTTGGGATTGGAGGCGTCGCGTACGTAGTAGTAGTCGTAAAGCGACATATGATCGTACGGGCGCTGGATCAAACGGCCGGAGGGCGTGTAGTAGTGGAAGGTCGTCAGCGCCAAGCCGGTGTTCTGGCTGACATTGAAGACGGTCTGGACCAAGCCTTTTCCGAAGGTAGTTTCACCAACGATCAAGGCACGGTCGTGATCCTGCAGGGCTCCGGATACGATCTCAGCGGCGGAGGCTGTGTTGCGGTTGACGAGGACGACGACCGGGTACTTCGGTCCCTGCTCGCCGCGTGAGACCGTTTCAACGTGATCCTGCGCGATACGGCCGCGTTGGGAGACGACGATCTGCCCCTTCTTCAAGAACTTGTCGGACATATCGACGGCTTGATTGAGGAGACCGCCGGGGTTCCCACGGAGATCGATCACAAGACCCTTAAGGCCGTTGGGAGTGGTCTGGAAGTTGTCCAGCGCTTCGCCGACCTCGCGGCCGGTGGTCTCCTGGAAGTTGGTGACGTGCATGTATCCGATGCCGGGCTGGATCATGAAGGCCAGATCGACTGAGGGGCGAGGAATCTCGTCGCGGACGAGGTCGAACGACATGGGCTTGTCACGTCCCTCACGGCTCATAGTGACAAGGACGTGCGTGCCGCGAGGCCCTTTGAGCATGGAAGCAACGGCGGTCGAATCGAGGCCGTCTGTCGGCTTGCCGTCGACGGAGAGAATCTGATCGCCAGGCCGAATGCCCACCTTGAACGATGGTGTGCCCTCAAACGGGAAGAGAACGAAGATCTTCATCGTGCCATCCACCAATTGCGGCTGAATGGTCATGCCGACACCGTAATAACGGCCATGCTGATCTTCGCGCATCTGCGCGTACGCCTTGGGATCGTAGAAATTAGAGTGCGGATCCAGCGTGTGAAGCATGCCCGGGATGGCGCCATCGTAGATGGCCTTGTCCGTATGGTCGGTGTCCATCTTTTCAGCGTAGTTGGCTTCGACGATGGAGTAGACGCTGGTGAACGACTTCAAGGAGTCGCGCAGGGTGGACTCATCCGTCGCGGACTGGGCGGCGACCTGAGGCAGGATAAAAGATCCGGCGAGACCACAGGAGATGAGGAAGGCGGCGACGGGAAGAACAGCACGACGTGGATTGATGGCCATCGGGTGAGGGGTCCTCAGGGTACGACTGGCCTGCTGTGAGCAGGCCTCTTGCGAGGGCTTTTAGGCCGTCCGCTGTTGGACGGAGTATATCAGGAGGGGGTTAGCCAAGGCATCAGGGGCAAACCGCCGGTGCGGCGCAGCCGGTGCGGGTAGAATTGAACGATATTGGATATCGTCTGGGCGGAAGTGTAAGTCCAACCCGTGGCGAAGGTCCGGCCGCCATGCGCGGCTATAGGTTTTCTAAGGGAAGCGAGCTTTGACTTTGAACGAGATGATTCCGGGTTGGGATGGCAAGGTGCGGACGCGCGCACTGCGTGCGGCTGGGCTTGTGGCGGTATTTGCGGTGGCAGCGGCGTGGAGTGAAGGCCGCGCACAAATGGTTAAGGCGCCAAGATACCAGGGGTCCGGATCCGACTCCGTCAACGCTCCGGTACCGCAGCTCAATCTGCCGCCGCTGCCCGCGGCCAAAACCCCAAACGGCAAGGTCGTCGAGGACGTCGTCGTCCGGGTGAATGACCAGATCATCAGCCGCAGCGATGTGGAGCGCTCCGAGGGTCAGTTGGAGCAGGAGGCCGCACAGCAGAACCTGCCGCCGTCTGACCTGATGGCTCGTCAGCACGATATGCTGCGCGACATGATCGACCAGCAGCTTCTGCTTTCGAAAGCGAAGGAGCTGGGCCTCAATGCAGACGCCGAAGTGATTCGACGGCTCGATGAGATTCGTAAGCAGTACAAGATGGACTCGCTGGACGACCTGGAGAAGGCTGCGCGGCAGCAAGGGATCAGCTTCGAAGACTTCAAAGCGCAGATTCGCGATCAGACGTTGACCCAGATGGTCGTGCGCGACGAAGTAGGACGGCGCCTGCAGGTTACGAGCGCGGACCGGCTGAAGTACTACACCGCTCACCAGAAGGATTTCGAGCAGCCGGAGCAGGTTCGGCTGAGCGAGATTCTGGTGCCGCTGCCGGAGAATGCAACCCCTGCGGAAATTGTCCAGGCAGAACGCAAGGCGAATGACCTAAAAAGCCAGGTGATGCAGGGCACGGACTTTGCGGAGCTGGCGAAGAAGAGCTCTGGCGGACCGACGGCGTCTCAGGGTGGCGAGTTAGGACTCTTCAAGCGCGGTGCGCTGGCGAAGGTGCTGGAAGATCAGACGTTCGAGCTGAAGGCGGGGGAGAGTACGCAGCCTATCCGGACACGGCAGGGCTTTGTGATCTTGAAGCTGAATGAGCATGTGGCACCCGGACCTGCTCCGCTGAAGAATGTCGAGCCGCAGGTGGAAGAGGCGATGTACATGCAGCAGATGCAGCCCGCGTTGCGCGCCTACCTCACCAAGCTGCGGGAGAATGCGTACGTCGATATCCAGCCGGGCTTTGTGGACTCTGGCGCAAGCGCGAAGGAGACAAAGCCGGTCTTCACGGCGTACGCTCCGCCGGTCGTGAAGAAGAAAAAGGCAAAGGATAAGGCACGCTTCGACCGCAGCGGCGGCCGGTATACGACAGTCGCGGCAGCCAAGAAGCCGGTTGTGGTCGCGTCTCCGGATACGACGGGCACGCGGACATTAACAGGCGCGGATGCAGCCCCGGTGGTGGACTCGAAGACCGGTCTAGCAGTCATGCCGGCCACCCCCAAAGCGGTTGCGAATGGTAAGAAGGTCAAGGCTCCGAAGCGGGAAAAGGTTCGGTTTGGCCAGGCTCCGCGCAACGCGCTCTCAGGCGCGACGGAAGAGGCGTCGACCACACCCGAGACTGCCACGCCGGCCGCGGGAGCAACGTCAACAGCCGCAGCAACCGCAAGCGCACCAGCAGCAACGGCCATCACCTCCAGCAGCGGGGCAGAGACAAACCCTGACGTTAACCCGCTGGACCCCGTGGCTCCAGTCGGAAAAAAGACGCGGTTTGCGGCTCGAAGTGCAGAGCATAAGGAAGCGAAGGTCGCAACGGTTAGTGCCAAGGAGAGGGAAAAAATTGCGGCCACCCCGGTCGCGGCCAACAGCGACGAGAAGGCGGCGCAGCAGACGCAAGCCGCTCCGCTGGGTCTCTCCGGCGACACCGCGCCGAAGAAGCCAAAAAAGGTGAAGCGAGCCAAGGGAGAAAAGAAGCCGGCGAAGACGCGGTTGGAGGACAAAAAAGCTCCGGCTGTGGTTGCTCCCGCAGAGGTTGCGCCGACGGCAAGTCCGGCGCTTGCGCCTACGTCCGCGACTCCGACGGGCCGGGAGAAGACCCCGGCTCCGGCGACTCCTCCTTCGGTTTAGGCATGAAGGATTTTTTCGTCAGGGATGCGGCGCAGTTTGAAAATCAGGTGGTGACGAGCTACTTCTGTCTGTCGCAGGTCTCTTTGCGGGAGCGGAAGGGCTCCGGCGGGCAGTATCTGGCGCTGACGCTGAGCGATAAAACCGGCTCCTTTGAGGCGCGGATGTGGGAGGAGTTTGCCGAATCCTTCAAAACCTGCGGCGAAGGGTGCTACGTCAAGGCGCAGGGGCAGATCTCCAAGTACCAGGGCAAGCTCCAGATTACGCTGACGAAGATGCGCTCTGCCGCGGAGAACGAGGTGGAAGTTGCTGATTTCGTGCCGGTTTCAGCGTTTCCGGTGGAGGAGATGGACCGCGAACTGCGGGGGATTGTGGATGGATTTGCCGATGCGGATCTGAAGCGATTGGTGCTTTCGTTTCTGGATGATGCGGAGATTGGGCCGGCTTTCAGGGAGGCGCCGGCGGCGGCGCGGCTGCATCATGCGTGGATTCACGGGCTTTTAGAGCATGTGCTCTTGCTGGTGAGGGTGTTGTATGCGACCTCCGCGTTCTATCCGGAGGTGAATCGGGATCTGCTGATTACGGGGGCGATTCTGCATGACATTGGGAAGGTGAGGGAGCTGAGCTGGAAGCGGAACTTCAGCTATACGCTGGAGGGGCAGATGATTGGGCACATCTCGATTGCGCAGGGGATGTTGCGGGAGAAGGTGAAGGAACTAAAGGACTTCCCGGAGAAGCTGAGGGTGCTGGTGGAGCACATGATCCTGAGCCACCATGGGCGGTATGAGTTTGGGTCTCCGAAGCTGCCGATGACGCCGGAGGCTATGTTGTTGAGTGCAATGGATGATCTGGAGGCGAAGTTCGCTGCGATGCGGCGCGAGTTCGCGGGGGCGCAGGAGGCGGGCAAGGGGGCGGATGAGACGACGGAGTGGGTTCGGAGTATGGAGCGTCCGCTGTTCGATTCGGAGCGTTGGCTGAAGGGCTGACCCTAGCCGTCCTGTCCACGTCCATCCACGGTGTGGTGGATGGTGTCCAAACCGTGGTGAACGGTATGGCTAACGTGGCTAAGGAACAGCAACTCCGTATGGTGAGGCCCGCGATTGGCGCGGGTCTTGTTGTTTTCACCATGAGTTTCTCTGGGTGGTGTCCAGCGAGCTTTACACCTAGGTGTTTCTGACTGATTTTGGGGTGTGATTCCATTCTACGGGATTGGCAGGGGTGAATGTGACAGCTCTATTCCGTTTGGAATGAGTGGGTTAGGTGGTTTGGGGGCTTGACATGCGGATTTGCTGGTGTTTTTGAGGGTGTTTTGCGGGTGGAAAAGGAAGATTTGTCGTGATTTGGACTCCGGATTGGGAATGCGGGGAGTGTCAGCGAAGGCGTACCCTAGGGGCTGAAGCCCGGTTCCGTGGCGGGTGTGAGACCCGAGGCTGAAAAGGGTGATGAAGAAGTCATCGGCATTGACGAAAGCGTACCTCAGCGGCTAAAGCCGGATTCATTGCAAGCTGTTTACGGCACGCCTGAAGGCGTGCTCTTAAGCAGAACGGACTTTTCACCGCCCTCCCAAGCCTCGGGGTACCCAGAAGCAAAGGCGCGGCCGATTTGGTAGCGGGCGAGGGAGACCGGGGCGAAGGAGGTGAGGCAGAGGAGCGCGCCGGCGATTCGCAGGGGTGGTCAGGGGCTAGGGCGCTCGTGCCAGATCAGTGCTATGAGGGCGACGGGCGCGACCAGCCACTGGAAGCGGTTGAGCTTTAAGGCGGCCTTACTGATACATGTGACAGTCAAATTGCAATATCGTTTACGGTGCTGCTGGGCCTAGAATATCTTTATGCCTACAGACCACGAAGAGTATTCCTCAATTTCTCCAACTGACCAAGGAACCGATTATTGGGCGACTCGTGACTTCCTAACAGAGGAAACTCGCGATGCGATCAAGAGAGCGTCTATCGTCGTAGTTCCGCATGAGAACTTTCGTGAGGAAGCAAAAATCCTCTTTCCGGTTGGCACGACAGACTTCTTTAATATGCTTCAAGAGCGGGCATCGGCTGAAGTGAATGTGGAAATTGCTGCGGAAGACGAGCATTACCAGGAAATAGCACTTCACTTCGACGTGATAAGACTCCCCATGATGGTCGTCGAGTGGGCAATCCTTCCGTTGGTCGCTGCATGGGTTGCGGAATACCTGAGAGATAAGCTAGGTTCCCGTATTGATAAGGCGGAAGTTGAGGCTTCCCTCATCGTTGAACGTAACAATTCTCATGGCCGCCGAGCTTTTCAGCTTGACTATAAAGGTCCGGCTCATGCGTTTGAGGAGACGGTAAAGGGGGATCTGGCCAAGATGGTTGGGATGGATCAGTCTGAGGAACACAGGGATTGATGACCGTCGATGAAGTTAGCAGACTGCTGAGGGCGTACAAGACTCGGGGGGCAGTTCCCGACGCAGTTGACTTTAGGAAAGAGATCATCCTATTGAAAACGGACGCGGTCTCGAAAGGACTCGAGACGGAAGCGAAAGAGCTTTGGATATTAGAAACAACCCTCCTGGCACAGTCACAATACCTAAAAGCATTCGGCTATCTAGGCGACAAAGCGTTCTACGATGCTTGGTGCATTTTCGAGCAATGTGAGATCACTTTAGGATTTCTTGAAAGACACGAAACGGCTCGTTGGGTTTCTTTCGGGCTGAACTTTATCGGTGAATCTGTAAAGAAATGGCAGTCCCTTTTCCCGTATAAGGTTTTTTTTAGCCCTGAAATTATAGAGATCGAAAAGAAATGTTCGATATGTGGTGAGCTCGTTCGACCAAGGACCGGTTGCAAGCATAGGCTTGGCGATATCTATGCCGGGACAATGTGTTGTCACATCGTCACTCAAATGGAGCCAATCAGTATCAGCATTGTAGAAAATCCGGTGCAGAAGTACTCAGTTGCATTCATCATCGATCCGAAGTCTAAGGAAAAAACTGATCACTACAACTATTCTCTCGTACAGTATGCGCGGTCAGTGATTCTCGAACCTTTTCAGCCGTGGTCAGTGGAGTTGACCACTAAGCTTTGGCCACATACTTATTACCGACACATTGGGCGAAATGAGGCTTGCCCTTGCGGATCCAGGAAGAAGTACAAAAAGTGCTGCGCCCTGCAGAATGGGGTATCGATGCCACATCACCTCATCCATCTATCGACAAGCCCGCCAGTCGATGTTCCAACCGCCTTACTTTCGCAAGTGTCGCCGACATCTCTGAAACGTCGATAGTTCCTGAGACCGAACCTATAACGCTCTCTTCTAGCTATTCCTCCAACCAAGCAGAACGCAAGCGACTTTACTCCCTCTGATGTACTCGGCTCAGTACCCTCGGTTGGTACAATGGGGTTTGGCGTTGGTCTGGATTGCGGCGCATGCGATGAGGGTTGAGTGTTGAGGTTTTCGACGGCGGGAGAGAGTCACGGCGAGGCGCTGGTGGCGTTGGTGAGCGGGTTGCCGGCAGGGGTGCCGGTGGATCAGGTGCGGCTTGACCGCGAGCTTTGGCGTCGGCAGCAGGGGTATGGGCGCGGCGGGCGGATGCGGATCGAGCGGGATACGGCGCATCTCCTGAGCGGGGTGCGGCATGGCAAGACGATTGGCAGCCCCGTGGCGATGACGCTGGCCAACAAGGATTGGAAGAACTGGGAAGAGATTCTGCCGGTGGAGACGGGGGACGCGGGCAAGCATAAGGCTGTCGCGAGCCCGAGGCCGGGCCATGCGGACCTGGCGGGGAGTCTGAAGTACGACTTTCCGGATGCGCGGTACGTGCTGGAGCGGGCGAGTGCGCGGGAGAGCGCGGCCAGGGTGGCGTGCGGGGCTCTGGCGAAGATGTTGCTGGGGGAGCTGGGGGTTGAGGTTGGGAGTCATACGATCCGGGTGGGGGAGCAGGAGCTGGGGCGGGATGCTTCGTGGGCGGAGATTGCGGCGAGCTGTGCGCGGGAAGAGGTGCTGCTGAATTGTGTGGATGCGGAGGCTGAGGCTCGCATGAAGGGCGAGGTGGATAAGGCGCTGCGGACGGGGGACACGATTGGCGGGGTGTTTGAGGTGGTGGTGCATGGGCTGCCGCCGGGTGTGGGGACTCATGTGAACTGGGATGAGCGGATGGATGGGCTGCTGGCGCAGGCGGTGATGAGCCTGCAGGCGGTGAAGGCGGTGGAGCTGGGTCGGGGGGTGACGGCGGCTTCGTCGGTTGGGAGTGCGGTGCATGATGCGATTGGGTATGCTGCGGCTCCGGCGGGGTCTCCGAGGGAGATTGATTCGTTAGAGCCGGAGGATGGGGGGGAGAAGTTTGGCGGGCCGCAGTTTACGAGGTTTACGCGGGAGAAGAATAATGCGGGGGGGATCGAGGGGGGGATCTCGAATGGGGAGGATGTGGTGGTACGGGGGTATTTGAAGCCGATTTCGACGCTGCGGCGGCCGCTGGGGAGTGTGTCGTTTGCGGTCGGGCCGGATGGAAACAGGTCAGAGACGAAGGCGGCGTATGAACGGAGCGATGTGTGTGTGGTTCCGGCGGCGGGGGTGGCTGCGGAGGCGATGGTCGCGCTGACGGTGGCGCGGCTGGTGGTGGATAAGTTTGGCGGGGATTCGCTGGGAGAGTTGAAGCGGAACTTTGCGGGATATTGTGACCAGATACGGCGGTTTTAGGTTGGTCTATTTGGGTTAGGGGAGGGAGAAGGACGTGGCGGTGAAGAAGAGTGTTGGGCGGCAGAAGAAGGTGCGGACGCATGCGGTGCTGAAGTGGCCGGACGCGGTGCTGGCGCAGAAGGGCGCGGCGGTGACGGCGTTCGACGCGCGGCTGGGGACGCTGGTGGATGAGATGTTCGAGAGCATGTATGAGGCGCAAGGGATTGGGCTGGCGGCGCCGCAGATTGGGATTTCGGAGCGGATCACGGTGATCGACGTGAGCTTCAATAAGAATCCGGAGGATAAGATTGCGCTGATCAACCCGGAGATCGTTGAGATGACGGGCAAGCAGACGGAGGAGGAAGGGTGTCTGAGCCTGCCGGATATTCGGGAGAAGGTGCAGCGGGCGGCGTGGGTGAAGGTTCGGGCGCAGGATGTTAAGGGCGAGTGGTTCGAGGTGGAGGGGGAGGAGCTGCTGGCTCGGGCTTTGCAGCATGAGATCGATCATCTGGATGGGGTGCTGTTTATCGACCGGATCAGCCGGCTGAAGCGGGAGTTGGTGCTAAGGAAGATCAAGAAGCTGCAGCGCAATCATGAGTGGTGAGGGTATGAGGCTGGTGTTTTGTGGGACGCCGGAGTTTGCGGTGGGGACGTTGGAGGCGGTGCTTGAGGCGGGGCATGAGGTGTGTCTGGTGGTGACGCAGCCGGATCGGGCGGCGGGGCGGGGGATGGAGACGCAGGTGGGGGCGGTGAAGGCGGCGGCGCTGCGGCTCGGGTTGAAGGTGGTGCAGCCGGAGAAGATCAAGAACAATGTGGAGTTTCGGGAGCGGCTGGAAGGGATTGCTGCGGAGCCCGGTGGTTTAGACGCGATTCTGGTGGTGGCGTATGGGAGGATTATTCCGCAGTGGATGCTCAATTTGCCGCGATATGGGTGCATCAACCTGCATGGGTCGCTGCTGCCGAAGTACAGGGGGGCCGCGCCGATTCAGTGGGCGGTGGCGAATGGGGAGACGCTGACGGGGGTGACGACGATGCGGCTGGAGGCGGGGCTCGACACGGGGCCGATGCTGCTGGCGCAGGTGGAACCGATTGCGCCGGAGGAGACGGCGGAGGACCTGTTCGAGAGCCTGGCGGAGGTGGGGGCGCGGCTGATGGTGCGGACGCTGACGGAGCTGGAGGCGGCTTGTCTGGATGCGATTCCGCAGAACCATGAGGCGGCTACGCTGGCTCCCATCCTGACGCGGGAGGATGGGCGGATGGACTTTACGCGGTCGGCGAAACAGTGTCTGGACCGGTGGCGTGGGTTTCAGCCGTGGCCGGGAGCCTGGACCATGCTGCGGGGAAAGAAGCTGATCGTCCACAAGATGAAGGTGTGCGGCGGCGAGGGCGAGTGTGGGGTGGTGAAGGTGGAGGATGGGCGGCTGTTCGTCGGTTGCACGGGGAGTTTACTGGAGCTTGAGGAAGTGCAGATGGAAGGCAAGAAGAGGATGTTGGCGAGTGAGTTTTTGCGCGGGTTTCAGGTGAAGACGGGTGAGCGGGTGGGGCTGTGAAAGCAGGGGTCAGGGGTAAGGGTGCAGGGGTCAGGAAAGCGACTGCAGATTCCTCCGCTTCGCTGCGGAATGACAACCAAAAAGGACCGGTGCGGAAGACCGCAGATCCGGACGGCTTGGAGGCGGCGGCGCGGGTGCTTGCGGCGGGTGGAAGGGTGCCGAAGAAGTTTGCCAAGGCTCGTCCGGTGAGCGCGGGGCCCACGATGGGGATGGCGGATGCGCTGGCGAAGGTGACGCCGGCGCGGCGGGCGGCGTTTGAGATTCTTGGCCGCGTGGGCGAGGGCAAGGGGCATAGCGATGAGCTGCTGCATGGGCAGGCCACGGATGCCCTGTCCGAGGCGGACCGGAACCTGGCCACGGCGCTGGTGATGGGTGTGCTGCGGTGGGAGATTGCGCTGGACGCACAGGTTCGCAGGTATCTGGAGCGGCCAGACCAGCGGCTGGCGGAGCCGGTGGCGCTGGCGCTGCGGCTGGGGGCATTTCAGTTGCTGCATATGGATCGGATCCCCGCGCACGCCGCGCTGAGCGAGAGCGTGGAGCTGTGCCGCGCGGCGGGGCAGCCTCATGCGACGGGGATGGTGAACGCGATCTTGCGCAAGGTGGCCACGGCGAAGAAGCCCGGGCCAAAGGTCTTTGAGACGACGGCTGCCTTTGCCGAGCGGCTGGGGCATCCGGTGTGGCTGGTGGAGCGGTGGGTTGCGCAGTATGGCCGGGATGCGGCGATAAAGATCTGCGAGGCGGGTCAGCAGGAGCCGGATGGCGGCGGGCTGTTCACGGAGGAAGAAGGACTGCCGCAGGTGGACGATGGATCCCGGCTGGTCGCGGAGATTACCGCTGCGGCAGCGCCGGCTGGGGACGCGGTGCGAGTGTGGGATTGCTGTGCGGCGCCGGGCGGAAAGACGCTGGTGCTGGCGAAGCGGCTCGGCGGGGCGGAGTTGCTGGCGACGGACGTAAGTTCACGGCGGCTGGGGCAGATGGAGGCTCGTCTGCGGCGCTTTGCGTATGCCGGCGCGATCACGTGCGAGGTGGCGGATGCGGCGAAGCTGCCGCGCGAGGCTGGGGAGTTCGATCTGGTGCTGTGCGATGTGCCGTGCAGCGGCACGGGAACCTTGGCGCGGAACCCGGAGATTCGGCAGCGGCTGAAGGTGGAGGAACTGACGCGGCAGGCGCAGCGGCAGCGGGAGATTCTGGCGGCCGCGATGAAGCGGGTTCGGGTTGGCGGGCGGCTGGTGTACTCGACATGCTCGCTGGAGCCGGAGGAGAATGAGGCGGTGGTAGATGCGGTGGCCGGAGAGGGCTGGCGGCAGGTGCCGGTGGATCAGCTTGGCGTGGCGCAGGTTCAGGCCGGGATGGTGCGGGATGGCGCACTGCGGACGTTGCCGGGAGTGGATGCCTGTGACGGCTTCTACGCGGTTGTGATGGAGAAGGTCTAGACGGGTGTGAATGGTGGAGTTGAGCGGGATCGAACCGCTGACCTCCTCGTTGCGAACGAGGCGCTCTCCCAACTGAGCTACAACCCCACACCGGGCTCAAGGCCGCATGACGTGAAAGGCGGCCGAACCTTTTCAACTATAGCAGCCCCGGCGCGAACGCTCAACTTGTGGAAGCTGGGAAGCGAGGGAGGTCATGCTGCCCTCGCTTCCCTACCCTTTGCGATGAGACTGCAAAGAATGGGACACCCGGACGTGGCTACTTCGCGGTCACGGTGCCCTGGACGTCGGTACCGGCGGCGAGGGGCTTTTCTACCGTGTGCCAGACGACGCCTTCCTTATCGACCATGACGGCGGTGACAGGAATTTCGAGCCGTGTGCCGGTGCGGGTGACGGCCTCCAGCTTGCCGGTGTCGCCGGGGGCGAAAACAGTGTGGTCCAGGGCCATCAGCCAGATGCCGACGAGGCCGGTCTGGGACTCCAGGCGGATGTCTGTGACCACAGTGGCGAAGCTCGACGCGGTCATGATGTGGCCTTCATCGCGGCGGCGAAGCGGTCCATCTCCCACGTGCTGCCGACCATGAAGGCGGTGCGCTGGTGGATCTTCCCGGGCTGGATGTCGAGGATGCGGCCGGTGCCGCTGGAGGCTTGGCCGCCGGCTTGCTCGGCGATCATGGCGAGGGGATTGGCCTCATACAGCAGGCGGAGTTTGCCGCCGGGCTGCTTCCTGGTTGGGGGATACAGGAAGACGCCGCCCTTGAGCAGGGTGCGGTGAAAGTCGGCCACGAGCGAGCCGATGTAGCGCGAGCTGTAGCCTTCAGCGCGGAGGCCGGCGACGTACTCCTCGTAGCCTGCGGGCCAGGTGGAGGCGTTGGCCTCGTTGACGCTGTAGTACGGGCCCTTGGCCGGCATGACCATGCGCTCCTGCGTCAGGATAAAGGCGCCGATGGTGGGGTCCAGCGTGAAGCCGTGGACGCCGTTGCCGGTCGTGTAAACGAGCACCGTGGAGGGGCCATAGACGACGTAGCCAGCCGCAACCTGCTTCGTGCCCTGCTGCAGGATGGAGGCGTTCATGTCGCCGTGCTCGGTGGCGAGGCGCTGGTGGACGCTGAAGATGGTGCCGACGTTGACGTTCACATCGATGTTGGAGGAGCCGTCGAGGGGGTCGAAGACGATGATGTACTTCCCTTTTTCGAGCGGCCGCTCATCGAAGGTGACGGGCTCTTCGTCTTCTTCGCTGACGAGCGCGCCGACGCTTGAGCGTGCGCCGAGCGAGTCCATGAGCGCATCGTTGGCGAAGACGTCGAGCTTCTGCTGCTGCTCGCCCTGGACGTTCTCCGCGCCGGCTGCGCCGTAGGCATCGCCGAGCCCGGCGGAGCGGATCTTGGCTTCAATCATCTTGGTGGCGAGCGTGAGGCCGCTCATCAGCCAGCCGAGGGTGACGCCTTCTTCTGAGAACTCCGGGAACTGGCGGGAGATGTGCTGCTGGACGGTGGTGATTTTGGCCATGAGGTAATCCTAAATGGGCCGGCTCAATCGGGGAGCGGGGCCTCAAGGATTGGGTTCGGCTTCGGCTGCCAGCGGCGCAGGATGAAGACGATGACGGCCGCGGCGGCGCTGGGCAGGGCAAGCGTGAGCAGGCCGCGCTGGTAGTCGCCGGTGAGGTCGCGGGCGCGGCCCATCCAGATGGGCCCCAGCACGCCGCCGCCGATGCCAATGCCGGTGATGGCGGCGTAGCCGATGGCGGAGGTGCGGCCGGTGAGGAACGTCGACGGCAGGCTGAGGATGGGACCCTGCGCGGCGTTGTACCCGATGACGGTGAGCGCGAAGGCGGGGATGGCGATGAAGGGGATGCGCGTCAGACCGCCGACCACGAAGCCCCCGGCCATCAGCAGGCACGGCGCGGCGATGTGCCAGGTGCGGTCCGGGTTGTGCGTCTGGGCGCGGTCTGAATGCTGGGCGACGATCAGCATGGCCATGGCGCCGAGCAGTCCCATCTCCGCGATGAGCGCGCCGACGCTGCCGATGGTCCAGTGGGTGAGCTCCTGCAGGATGACCGGGGCGGAGAAGGCCCAGCCGTACAGCACGGTCAGAATGCAGAGGAAGAAGGCGCCCATCAGCAGGATGCGTGGGTCGGCGAGGACGGTGCGAATGTCTCGCCAGACGTGGCCGCTGGCTGCGGTGGAGCCGGCGGAGGCGGTACGCAGGCGGTCGACGAGCCAGGTGCGCTCCGGCGTGGTCAGCCAGGTGGCCTCGGCCGGGGAGTCCGGAAGATAGGCGTAAAAGATGCCGGCGAGCAGCAGGGGCGGCAGGCCCTCGATGAGGAACAGCCACTGCCACCCGCTCAGCGAGAGCTTGCCGTTGAGGCCGAGCAGGGTGCCCGCGAGCGAACCCATCACCGTCGAACTCAGGGGCAGTGCGATGTAAAAGCGGCTAATGGCGCGGGCGCGGTACTCGGGCGGGAACCACTCGGTCAGGTAGTAAACGACGCCGGGGAAGAAGCCGGCCTCCGCCATGCCCAGCAGGAAGCGCATGACGTAAAACTGCGTGGGCGTCCTGACGAACATCATGCCGATCGCCAGCAGACCCCACGTAAGCATGATGCGGGCAAGCCAGCGGCGGGCGCCGAACCGGACCAGCAGGAGGTTCGAGGGGATCTCGCAGAAGGCGTAACTGACAAAGAAGAGGCCCGCGCCAAGGCCATACATGGACGCGGAGAAGTGCAGGTCGCGGTTCATGGAGATGGACGCGAAGCTGATGTTGACCCGGTCCATGTACGCCGCGCCGTAGCCGAAGGCGATCATCGGGACCAGGCGCATGGAGGCCTTGCGCAGCGCCGAACGTCCCACTTCTTCTGCCGCATCTGGGGTGAGCATTTAGGCAGACGATATCATGGCCGGGTGCAGACCTTTACGCTGGTCCGGCCAGCATTTACTCTTGGGGCAAGCCCTTCCCCCAGCATTCCCCGGATACATAGGAGATACACATGTCTGCCAAGGTCAACACCCGCCACGTCGTCACCATCCTTGAGGTTAGCGGACGCATCACCATGGGCGAAGGCGGCCCGGTCCTGCGCGAGGCCATCCTGGAAGCGCTGAAGGCGGGCGCGAAGAATCTGATCCTGGACCTGGGCGGCGTTTCATACATGGATTCCACCGGCGTGGGTGAGCTGACCGGAGCCTATACCTCCGCGAAGAACCACAAGTGCGAGCTGAAGCTGCTGAACCTGACGCGGAAGATTGACGACTTGATGCAGATCACAAAGCTCTCCACCATCTTCGACATCTACACCGATGAGAAGGAAGCCATCTCGTCCTTCAAAAACAGCTAAGACCGGCCCGCAGAACAGTCCTCGTACTCCCCCGAGGTTTCATCGAATGAGCAGTCTGAAGTTCAGCACACGGCACGTCGTCACCATCCTGGAGGTGAGCGGACGCTTCGGCCTGGGGGAGGGCGGAGCCGTACTGCATGAGGCCGTGCAGCAGGCGCTGAAAGAGGGCGCAATCAACCTGATCCTGGACCTGCAGCACGTGGGCTATATGGATTCGACGGGCGTGGGCGAGCTGGTCGCGGCGCAGAAGCTCGCGCGCAGCCGCGGCGCGGAGTTCAAGCTGCTGCACCCAAACCCAAGAGTGGAAGACCTGCTGCAGATTACCGGGCTCGGGTCCACGATGGATATCTATCGGGATGAACTGCAGGCCGTTACATCCTTCAAGCAGTAGCCGGAGCCTTGCGCGCAGCATCCTGCGCCAGCTTCTTCTGCGTCTCCAGAAAACGGCGCATACGGTCCAGCGAACGAGCCTTGCCGAAGACGACCAAACTTTCCAGCAGCGGTGGGCTGGTGGTGCTTCCAGTCAGGATGGCGCGAAGCAGCATGAAGTTCTCCTTCACGCTCCACTCCTTGGCCGTGCCGACAGTCCGGAGTGCAAGGTCGAGCGCGTCGGTGGTCCAGTCCGCGGCTTCCAGCGCGGCCAACTGCTCGACCGCGAAGGCTGTGGTGTCCTCGAGCGTGCGCTTCTTCGGCACGAAGATCTCGCGTGACGGCACAACATCGTCCTTGAGCAGGAAGTCGGCGAGATCGCCGAACTGGCTCAGGGTCTCGATGCGCGTCTGCACCAGAGGCGCAATGCGGCGCAGGTAATCGTCGGACAGAATAGTAGCGCGGAGTTTGTCGAAGAAGGCCTCCGGCGTGAGGGTGCGGATGTACTCGCCATTGAGCCACTTCAGCTTGACGAGATCGAAGACCGGCCCGCCCAGCGAGATCTTCTCAAAGTCGAACTGCGCAAGCATCTTCGTCAGGTCGAAGATCTCGGCGGTATCGTTCTTCTCCGTCGGAGCGGGCATGCCGCCGCCCATCAGGCCCAGGAAGTTCAGCATCGCAGTAGGCAGAAAACCGGACTGGCGATAGTAGATGAGCGACACCGGGTTCTTGCGCTTGGATATCTTGGACTTGTCCAGATTGCGCAGCAGCGGCATGTGCCAGAACTTCGGCAACTCCCACCCAAAGGCCTTGTACAGCAGCACGTGCTTGGGGGTGGAGCTGATCCACTCCTCCGCGCGAATGACGTCCGTGATGCGCATCAGGTGGTCGTCAACGACGTTCGCAAGGTGGTACGTGGGGAAGCCGTCGGACTTCATCAGGACCTGGTCGTCCACGTTATTGTGCGTGAACTTGATGGCGCCGCGAAGCTCATCGCGGAAGGTCGTCTCGCCTTCCACAGGCACCTTCAGACGGATGACGTAAGGACGCTCCTCAGCCTCGAACGCGGCAATCTGCTCGGCGGTGAGTTCGCGGTGCGCCCCGTTGTACCGCGGCGGCAGCTTGGCCGCGAGCTGCGATTTGCGCATCGCCTCCAACTCCTCCGCCGTCTCAAACGACTTGTACGCGGTGCCATTATCGAGCAGAAGCTGAACGTGCTCACGATAAATCTCCGTCCGCTCGGACTGACGGTACGGCCCATACGGCCCACCGCAGTCCGGGCCCTCATCCCACGCCAGGCCAAGCCATCGCAGCGAATCGAAGATCTCCTGCTCGGACGTGGCGACGAAGCGCGTGCGGTCCGTATCCTCAATGCGCAGCACAAATTGGCCGCCGCGCTGCTTGGCATAGATGTAGTTCAGCAGGCCAATGTAGGCCGTACCGACATGAGGATCGCCAGTGGGAGAGGGAGCAATACGAACGCGGATGGGAGAGGGGGAGTTTGGGTCAGTCGGGGCAATCATGAGCTGTCTTGATGGTAGCAGGAGCAGGCGCTATGACATCGGGAACAGCCGGTCGTTGACTTGGCGGATTGTTCGAATGGGAATGGCCTTGTAGGAGCCGAGATCGAGGAGGTGTCGATCGCCGGTGACGATGTAATCGGCCCTACCCGCCACAGCGCACTCCAACACCCGATCATCATCTGGGTCTGCGATGACAGCCTGAAGGCGGAGGTTTACGCTAATCATCTCCGCGTACACTTCAATCTTGTTGCGGATCGCCTGGATTCCATCAAGCGGAAGTTTGAACTTCGCTCGGGCCAGAGTCTCGTCAAGTTCGTCGAGTAGATCAAGCGACGTGAGCATGATGAACTTTCCATCCTGCGCGGATTCAAGGAAGGACTGCGGCAGACCGCCAAAAAGAAGCGCGGAAATGAGGATGTTCGTGTCCACCACAATACGCTTCATGCTCGTTTACTGGCGCGATATTCGTGGATCATGCGATCAACATCTTCTTCCGATGTGATACCCAAAGCGGCCCCGTGTGCACGAGTTTGTTCGAGAAGAGCGTCCCACTCTTGCTTCTCAGCTGCCGTAAACTTGCGCGGACCGGCCCCCACATACCGCCGTAGCGCCTCGCGGAACAACTCACTCATCGTGCGGTGCTCCTCCGCCGCACACTGTTGCGCTTTCAGCAGGAGGTCAGGCGGCAGGGTAATCGAGACAGTCTTCGCGGTGCGCATGCTTGACATTGTAAAGCCATGTCAAACACGCGCAAAGAAATCCCCACCCCCAGACATCAGAGGTGGGGCTAACAATCCCGAATCAGCCTAAGACGCAGCCTTCGCAGGCGGCTCCGGCGTCTCCACAATCGGTGGCACCGGCGTCTCCGGCGTCACCGGCGGCTTCTTCCGGTGCCACTCGGTCGCCTGCTGATACGCATACGCCAGCGCCAGCACCTTCCCCTCGGCAAAGTGCGGGCCGGAGATCATCAACCCAATCGGCATCCCATCCTTTGAAAACCCACACGGAATCGAAATCGCCGGAATCCCGTAGCCATCAAACGGCGACGTGTTCCCGCAAGCGGACGACCCCTCGAAAAACTCATACACCTTCATCTTCCGCCCCGCACCCGCCATCTCCTGCGCCAGGGACGAGTTGATCTTCGGCGGCAGATACCGCACCGTCGGCACCACCGCCAGGTCAAAGTCCTTAAACCCCGCATCGATCACCCGCCGAATATGCGCCAGGTTCTCATGCGCCTTCCCGCTATCCGCCGCGCTCGAAGGCGGCGTAGCCCCCGGCGTCCCCGGCGTGTTCATTCGGCGCCGAGTCGGCGGCATGTAGTTGTTCCCATACTCCTTCACCAGCTCCGCATGGTACGCATCCGCCTCCCCCAGATCCCCAATCGCCGGAGGGATCGTCAGCAGCGGCGCATGACTCGTCACCCCCGCCGTCAGCCCCTTCAGCACCTCCACCGCCGCCATAATCGCCGGCTCCACCTCCGGGTCGATGTGGTCATAAAAGCTCTGCGGCAGCCCCAGCTTGAACCCCTTCACCGGCTGCTTCATCGACTTCACATAGTCCTCGCTTCGCCCCTCATACCCCGGCCGCTGCACCGAATAAATATCCTCCGGGTCATACCCCGTCATGTGGTTCAGCATCAGCGCCGCATCCTCCACCGTCCTCGCCATCGGCCCGCAATGATCCAGCGGTGCACTGCATGGAATGATCCCACGGATCGAAACCAGCCCCACCGTCGGCTTCAGCCCCACAATCCCGCACCACGAAGACGGCACCCGAATACTCCCGCCCGTATCCGTCCCCAGCGCCGCGAAGCACAGATCCGTAGCCACCGCCGCGCCCGAACCCGCGGACGACCCTCCGCTCACCCGGTCCAGCGACCACGGATTCCGCGTCGGCCCAAAGTAGCTCACGTCCCCCGTGCATCCCACCGCAAACTCATGCAGGTTCAGCTTCCCGATCAGCACCACCCCCGCCGCCTTCAGCCGCTCCACAATCGCCGCATCCTCCGTTGGGATCCGGTCCTTGAACATCGGGCTCGCCGCCGTCGTCCTCACCCCCGCCGTGTCGATGTTGTCCTTCAGCGCAATGGCCAACCCATGCAGCGGCCCCCGCGACTTCCCTGCCTTTAACTCCGCGTCCAGCGCCGCCGCCTGCGCCAGCGCCTGCTCCTCCATCACCGTGATGAAGGCATTCACCTTTGGCTGGTACACATGGATGCGATCCAGCAACGCCCGCGTCAACTGCACACTGGTCACCGCCCGAGACTGAATCTTCGCCGAAGCCTCCGTCAGCGTCAGCGCGGTCAGATCGCCGTTGGCATCCGCCTTGCCGGCAGCCCAGGCCGGCACGGCAGGAAGGCTTACGGCTACAGCAGCCAGGCTACACAGCCGCGCAAAGTCCCGGCGAGAGAGGGAGGAGGTCCGTACAGTTTTGTCCATGCCTGAGCATCTCGTCTGCAGCCCTTTCAATCAAGCAAAATCTCACCGCGGACTATACTTGCAGCATACGGAGGCGGCTATGGCAACGTCAGTGGCGATGAGTGAGGCGCAACAACATCTGCCGGAACTACTGGACCGTGTCGAACGCGGCGAAGAGATCGTCATTGAACGCGACGGCCACGCAGACGCAAAGCTGATCCCGGTAGCGGCTGCGCCAGAGACAAAGGCATGGCGCGTCGGCGGGCAGAATCTCATGGGCGTCACCTACATTGCGCCGGACTTCGACGATCCCATGACCGAGGAAGAGTTGAAGGATTGGGGCTACTAAGTCGTGCGCCTTCTGCTCGACTCCCATGTGCTCTTGTGGTGGAACAAAGACACGGCGCGACTCTCTCCCGCACAGCTTAAGGCAATCAGCGATCCCGTCAACGAGGTCTTTGTGAGCGCAGCGACCGCATGGGAACTAAGCATCAAGACTGCAGCCGGGAAGCTCTCCGTCACGGAGTCAATCTCGCAAACAGTCCTTCGCCTGAGCTTTCGCGAGCTTCCCATTACACTCCATCATGGTGAACTTGCCGCTTCCCTGCCCCTTCACCACAAAGACCCGTTCGACCGGATGCTGGTAGCCCAGGCGATTGCCGAACGACTGACACTTGTCACCCTGGACCGGCGGCTCTCCAGCTATTCAGGTCTCGCGTTCCTAACCTGAACAGTCATCCCCTCAAATCGGCAGATACACATTGAAGCTCGCGCTATACCCTGCCGTCGTGCTCCCGCTCAGGGTCGTCAGTGTCGTCCCCGCCTCCTGCTGCGTGTAAACCCGGTCGCTCGCATTGGTCGTCCCGTTCTTCCCCTCAGACGAGTACGGCGCCACCGTTGTATCGATCGTGTTCACCAGCGTCTGGTCGAAGAACAGTTGCACCGTATTGCTCCCGCTCGTATCCGTCTCGTCATAGGTTGACCGTAGCCGCAGGTGAATATGCGTCGTGCGACCCTGGTACCAGCCCGGAATAATCGTCGTAAACTGCACCTTGCCCGTCGCATCCGTCAGTTGATACCCGCGCAGCCAGCTCTCCCCCACCGTCTTCTCGCTGCTCTCAGCCGAGTACACCCCCGCCGCATTGCAGTGCCAGATATCCACCTGCACCCCCTGCATCGGCGCGCAGCTCTTCTCGCTGTCGAATACATACAGCGTCAGTGCCAACGGAATACCCGTCTGCGTGCCGCTCCCGTCCAAGTTGCTTAGAATATCGCGGCGGTTATACCCGGATGCGCTGTCATCCACAAAGTACGGCCCTTCCTCGCCTTCGAGCGTTGCGCCGCAGCTCGTCGTCGCCGTCACGGTCATGCTCAGCGCGGCGGAGGTGCTGGAGGCATACGTCGTGCTGCCCCCGTACGTCGCCGTAAGCGTCCGTGCCCCCGCAGTGCTGAAGCTCGTTGCCAGCGTCGCCGCCCCGGAGGAAAGCACCGCGTTCCCCAGCACCGTTGTCCCGTCGTAAAACGTAACCGTTCCGGTAGCACTTACGGGAGAAACGCTGGCCGTCAGCGTCACGCTCGCTCCCTGCGCAGCGGTCGTCGCGGAGCCCGCCAGCGTCGTCGTGGTCGCGGTTATGCCGGCAGCCGCAGCCGTAGTGGTCGCAGCGGTGGAGGAGGTCCCGCACCCCGCAGCTGCGGCAAGCGCACTCAAGCTCAACAGCCGCAGCGCCGCCCGCCGGTCAAGCTGCGGACACCACTCCGGATGTCCATGGTCTTCGTCGTGCTCCATTTCAGGCGCAAGGGTGCAACGGATAGCTAAAGGATGATTCGGCATCATGTCTCCGGGAGGGGGATTGTTCCTGAATTTAACTTCTTCGCACATTTTGACGGGGGAACGATGTCGCAGATTACAAACATCTTCACTCTCCGGCAGATTCACAATCCCGACTCCGCCCACAGCAGGAACGCGCCACCGTCCAGCCGCATCTCATGCTCTGAAGCGAGGATTTCCCCATGATGGAGCGTCGTGACTTTTTGAAGGCAGCCGCAGCCGCCGGAGTAGCAGCCGCATCATCCGCAACCGGCACAGCCCAGGCCGGCAAGACCTCGGACCACGCCCCCGCCAAGCGTGCTGAAGCGCCCGGCATGATCTACCGCGAGCTCGGCACCACCGGCGAGCGCGTCTCCGCCATCGGCATGGGCGGCTACCACCTCGACAAAGACGGCAAGATCCCCCAGCCCGACGCCATTCACCTCGTGCGCTCCGCCATCGACTCCGGCATCACCTTCATGGACAACTGCTGGGACTACAACGACGGCATCTCGGAAGTCCGCATGGGACAAGCCCTCAAGGACGGCTACCGTCAGAAGGTCTTCCTCATGACCAAGCTCGATGCCCGGACCGCCAAGGACTACGACAAGCAGCTTGAGCAGTCCCTCGGACGCCTCAACACGGACGTCATTGACCTCGTACAGTTCCACGAGATCCTCCGCTTTGAAGACCCCGACCGCATCTTCGCGGACGACGGCGCCATCCACGCCGCCATGGCCGCACGCGCCGCCGGCAAAATCCGCTACATCGGCTTCACCGGCCACAAGGACCCGCAGATCCACCTGCGCATGTTTGAAATCGCCGCCCAGCACGGCTTCAAATTCGACACCGTCCAGATGCCCGTCAACGTCCTCGACGCACACTTCCGCTCCTTCACCCACAACGTCATCCCCGTCGCAGTCAAGGCCGGCACCGGCGTCCTCGCCATGAAGACCTTCGGCGATGGCTGGCTCCTCAAGACCAACACCTTCCAGCCCGCGGAAGCCCTGCACTACGGCCTCTCCGTACCCGGCGTCTCGGTTGTCATCACCGGCATCGATAAGCCTGAAATCCTCCAGCAGGCCCTGGCCGCCACCCGCAACTTCACCCCCATGACCGAAGCCCAGCGCACCGACCTGCTTGCCCGCACCAAGGAAGTCGCCATGATGGGCAAGTACGAGCCCTTCAAGACCTCCAACATCTTCGACGGCACCGCCCAGAACCCGCACTGGCTCGGCGGCACCAGCGCCAACCCGGAGACGAAACCCTCCTGAGCGTCACGCCCTCTTGCTGTTCCTCACCCACCTTAGCCATACCGTGCACCACAAGTTGACCCTCATTCACCACAAACATGGTCGTATGGTGGTTTGCTGGGAAATCTGCGAAAAAGCCCTCAAAGCTCAATCGCAAACTGCGTCAGCGGCTCAAACTGCCGCGGCTTGGGATCGCTCGCCAGCGCCAGAATCAGCCGCTCCAGCACCAGCCGCTTGTCCGGCGGTGAACTTCGAATCTCCAGATCAGCCCGCGCAATCAGCCGTAAAGCCTTTGTTAAGTGTGCTTTAGACGGATACCGCCGAGCCTGCCGAATCAAATCATCCGCCGCAAACGGAGGCATCCGGAACCCCTGCCACAGCACCCCCCAGATCGCCCGCGAATCCCTGACGTTCTTCTCCACAATAATCAGCATCTGCCGGAACGTCCGCGCCAGCATGTATAAATGCCCAATCGCCGAATCCTCCCCCCCATCGGACGCATTCAGCAGCCCATGCAGCAACGCCAGCGCTTGGGGCCGGTCCCGCCGGCTGATCGCATCCGTCAGCTCGTACAGCGATCGCTGCTTCGCCGCCAGCACCATCGTCTCCACATCCCCCAGCGTAATCACCGGTAGCTCCACCGTCGGCTTCCCCGCAAGTGTAAGAATCTGCTTGCCTTGCGCGTACAGCGCAAGCTTCTCAAACTCGCTGGCGATCAGCATCATATCCGCCCCCAGCGCATCCACCAGCTCCCTTGCCGCATCCGCCTCCACCCGCACACCGCGCCCCGGAGCCGTTTCCACCAGCCACCGCACCGCATCCCCCTCCTCCACCCGCGCCAGCTCCACCATCCCGCACCACTCGCCCAGCGTCTCGCGAATGCGCTCATACCGCTCTTTATCCTGCATATCCATCCGCCGCAAATCTGTGGGAATATGCAGGTGATCCGCCACAAACAGCACCAGCGCCGCCGGGTTCGGATGCCTGAAGTACGCGTCAATGGCGGCGAATTCTTCCTTCTTCGCCCCCCGCGTGTACAACGCCTTCAGACCACGCACAAAAATAATCTGAAACGGCACCATCAGCGACGGCGTCTGCGCCAGGTCCAGCACGTCAAAGATGGTCGTATCGGCAAGGTCCAGATCGTGCAGACAGAAGTCGCGCTGGTCCGGTGGCGCAAGCGCATCCAGCACGCCTTGGCGGCAGCGCTGGTAAAGAAACGTCTCATCCCCAGCGAGAACGTAGCCGGGCCGAAGCTGCGGTGTGAGCAACTCAGCAAGAAAACGGTCGGAGCTGGCGAAGGACCGAATCGGATTGGCGGTGGACTTGGCAGTCGATGTTTGCGGTGGCATAGGTCCGTGGTCGGAGCTTAGGTTGCGTTATTGGGAAGCAAGCGGAAGCGGCGGGTAAGCCTCTTCACTGCCTGCAGTGGGATGAGCAAGAACGAAACGGCGAATGCGTAGCGCGGGCAGTTCAATCACATATCGGCTAAGCAGGCTGAGCAGCAAGGTCCCGGCGAAGATGACGCCGAGCCGCATGCAATACCCGCTCACAAATCCAGGAGCAAGCGCGCCCACGTGGGCGTCGTAATACGAAACAACGTACAGGTGCACCATGTAAAAGGCATAGCTGATCAGCCCGAAGAAGACGAGCACCGGAGACCGGAAAACCGCGAGAAACGCTGCCCCGGAGTGCGCGATCACAAGCCCCACCGCCGCGCCCGAGACACCCACAACCCCAAGCTGGAAGATGGCCTCATGCATCGCCGGCGTGTGCCTGCCATACGCAAACAAACAGCAGCCCAGCCCCCCGGCAAACGTCATCAGCAGCAAACGATCCCACGACTGCCGCCTGCGAGTATCGTCCGCCGCAACATAAAAGTGGCAAGCCAGCAGTGCGCCGAAGGCGAGCCCATCGCAGCGCAGGAACGTCAGAAAGTAGTTATAGTGCCCCCCCAACGCAAAGGCGAAACGCAGCACAATGGCGCTGAGCCCCAGCGCGAAGGCCCAGTTCCGAATCTGTGCCACCGTCTTCCGTCGAACCACGGTTGGCCACAGAAGATAGAACTGCTCCTCAATGGCAAGAGTCCAAAAAGGCCCACTGCCAAACACGTTCAAGAACAAAGCGAAGTTGGCGAGGAAGAACGCGGACAACGCGACGTAGGCATACTGATGCATCACTAACCCAGCGCCCAGGCAAACAAGATAGAGCGGCCCGATGCGCAGAAAACGCTTCCAGTAAAAATCTTGGTAATAACGCGTAGCGCGCCGCTCGGACAGCAGGATGGACGTGATCAGATAGCCCGAGAGCACGAAGAAGAGATCCACCCCGCGATTGCCGAAGAAGAAAAAACGCGATAAAAGGCGAATGACCGGCGGCCACGACGCCCCGTCCACCTGCACCGTGGTGTTGCAAACATGGTGGAAGAACACAAGCAACGCTGCGATGCCGCGGATGCCGTCGAGCTCCGGAACTCGCCGCACTTAAAACGACTCCAGGATGTTCGAGACCAGCGACTGTGCGAAGTCGCGAGCGAGACGGCGCACGGCAGGCGAGTCCTCCTGGATAAAGCCGGAGAGGTCCTGCGTGGACTGGTATTGCTCACGGTAAGCTAGCGCATCGTTCTGATAAAGGATCTTGCCGTCACGTGCAGTGAGCACGACGCGAGCCGTGATGGTGACCAGGTAAGAACTCGTCTGGCCGGAGCTTGAGTCATACGTCAGCGGCGAGGCCGTCTGCGAAAGGATCGTGCCGGTCAGGGTCGCGTCGGCGGGGCCTTCCGAGTTCAGAATCTGATACTTCGTCCGCGTATTCAGTTCCCGCACCACCGCTTGCGTAAAGGCAAACTCCGTATGAAACGCCTGCGCCCGCGTCGTGAAGGTCGGCACGGCAAGCGTCTGCACGTTCGCCGGAAGATGCGCCGCAGAGCCTACCGTGTGGTAGCCACAACCGGCAAGTAAAAGCGTCACGAAGATGAGGAGGCAGCGCATGGGCTGCCTTTATTGTCGCACCCACGGACCCAATGAAAAGCGGCCTCCTGTGTGGAGGCCGCTCGGACGTTACTGACTCAGACCGCGTCTATGCAGGGCTGGGCTGACCTTCGCTGAAACCCGGCTTACGGCCGTTCTCCGGCTTCAATACCTTCTGCACGTCGCCACCGGGACCAGGATCCACTGCGGAGAGCGGCGAACGCGCCTCCGGCAGATCCTTGCCTTCGATGATCAGCTTGATCTCAGCCGCATCCAGCGTCTCGCGCTCCAGTAGCGCGTTCGACATGCGGTGCATGATGTCGTGGTTGTTGTCCAGAATCTCATAGGCGCTCTTGTAGCCGGCGTCCACAAAAATCCGAACCTCCTCGTCAATCTGCTTCGCGGTGTCGTCGGAGAAGTCGCGTGCCTGGCCAATCTCACGTCCCAGGAACACCTCCTGCTCCTTCTTGCCGAAGGTCATCGGTCCCAGCCGCGACATGCCATACTCACACACCATCGCGCGAGCCAGCGCCGTGGAGCGCTGAATGTCGTTACCCGCACCGGTCGTCATCTGCTTCAGGAAGATCTCCTCCGCACAGCGTCCGCCCATGAACACGGCAAGCTGCGTCTCAAGATAATCCCGCGTCACCGTGTGCTTATCCTCGGTCGGCAGATGCATCGTCACACCCAGGGCCATGCCGCGGGGGATGATGGTGACCTTGTGGAGTGGATCGGAATGATCGCGTAGCGCAGCGACCAGCACATGGCCGGCCTCGTGATACGCGGTCACACGCTTCTCCTCGTCGGAGAGCAGCATGGACTTGCGCTCCGCGCCCATCAGGACCTTGTCCTTGGCGGTCTCGAAGTCGAACATGTGAACCGACTTGCGGTTGAACCGGGCAGCCGTAAGGGCAGCCTCGTTCACCATGTTCGCCAGGTCCGCGCCGGAGAATCCCGGTGTCCCGCGAGCCAGAACGTTCAAGTTTACGTCCTCCGCCATCGGCACCTTCTTGGAGTGAACGCGCAACACCTCTTCGCGGCCCTTGATGTCCGGACGATCGACAATCACGCGGCGATCAAAACGGCCCGGACGAAGCAGCGCCGGATCCAGTACGTCAGGACGGTTCGTCGCGGCGATCAGGATGACCCCATCGTTCGCCTCAAACCCGTCCATCTCAACCAGCAGTTGGTTCAACGTCTGCTCGCGCTCATCGTGTCCGCCGCCCAGACCTGCGCCACGATGACGGCCCACAGCGTCAATCTCGTCGATGAAGATGATGCACGGGGCATTCTTCTTGCCCTGCTCAAACAGGTCGCGCACACGGCTCGCACCCACGCCGACAAACATCTCCACAAAGTCCGAACCGGAGATCGAGAAGAACGGCACATTCGCCTCGCCGGCCACGGCCCGCGCCAGCAAGGTCTTACCCGTTCCCGGAGGCCCGACAAGCAGCACGCCCTTCGGAATGCGCCCGCCCAGCTTCTGGAACTTCTGCGCCTCGCGCAGGAACTCAATGATCTCCTTCAGCTCTTCCTTGGCCTCATCCACACCGGCCACGTCCTTGAAGGTGATCTTTTTCTGTTGCATGGAAAGCAGACGCGCACGGCTCTTGCCGAAGCTCATCGCCTTGTTCCCGCCGGACTGCATCTGCCGCATCATGAACAGGAACAGGCCCAGCAGCAGCGCGACCGGCAGTAGCCCAATCAGCGCATTCATCCACACGCTCGGCGTCTGATCCTTGATTGTGATGCCCACACCGTGCTCACGAAGGCTCTTGTAGAGCTCCGGATAGTTCGAAGGAATGATGGTGTGGAAGGACTCTTTCTTATCCTTATAATGACCGGTCACCTGGTTCGCATCGACGGTGATGTCCTGAATCTTGCCGGCGTCGGCGTCGTTCTGCAACTGCGAAAGACTGATCTGGTCTTCCTTGCCGCCGCCAGTCGTCTTGGCGACATACTGCCACAAAATCAGCAGGCAGGCGATGAGGGAGACCCAAAGAAGAAGTTGTTTGACGGTCGAGTTCAAGCGTTTATTTCCTCGTGGTAACAGGGGAGACGAATGGAGCTCCGGAACGGCAACCGGGGCTTGCAGCGATTAGACGTGCGCGGGTCCCGGAAGGTGTAGACGGCGCTCTGGCGTCAATTGTCTTAGATTCTACTCCGACCCGCGAAGATTCAGGGGGGAAATGCAGACCGTTTCCGCGGTACGAAGGTTGTACGCCCTTGACGCTGCAAGAGTTCCGCCGCCGGATCACGACCCCGCTAAAATCCGCGCCAGCCGCAACTCCCGCGGACTCCGCTCCGCCACCAATCCGCTCGCAAGCTGTAGCCGGCTCCCCGGCTTCGTCGGCACCGTCGGATCCGGCGCCCCGGACCCCAGCCCCGCCAGCCTCAGCAGCCGCTCCGTCTCTTCGAAACTCAACCTCGTCCCCAACTGCCGCGCCGCCGCTCGCACCACCCGCCGCCGCATCGCCGCATCCAGCCCGCGCAGCCGCTCAATCTCCAGCGCCAGCGCCTCCGCCCCCACTGCCGTCGAGTTCGCCCGTCCCCCGCCCCGCACCGGCTTCCCCGGCAGCACCAGCTGCGGCAGCACCCGCCCCAGTTCCACCGTCCACCTCGCCTCCTCCTCCCGCGCCACCTCCGCCAGGTTCGCCAGCGTCCGGTCGATACTCGGATTCTCCTCCCGCAGCACCGGCAACACCGTATGCCGAATCCGGTTCCGCGTAAACGCCTCATCCGCGTTCGACGAGTCCTCCCGCCACCCCTGCTTCCGCTCCTCCAAATACTCCCGCAGCTCCCCCCGCCGCACCCCCAGCAGCGGCCGCACCACCCTCCCCCGCCCCAGTTCCAAAACGGGCGAGATCCCCCCCAGCCCCTCCGTCCAAGCCCCCCGCAGCAGCTTCATCAGCACCGTCTCCGCCTGATCGTCCAGCGTATGCGCCGTCAACACCACATCCGCCCGCCCCTCCGCCACCAGCCCCCCAAACACCTCATACCGCAGGTTCCGGGCCGCCTCCTCGACCGTCTCCCCCTGCGCCTGAACCCGCCCAGCCGTATCCACCCCCCGCACCTCCAGCGGAACCCCCAGCCACCCGCACAGCTCCTCCACAAACGCCTGATCTCCCGCCGACTCCTCCCCCCGCAGCCCGTGGTTCACATGCACCGCACTCAATCCAACCCCCAGCGCCCCCTTCGCCAAATGGTTCGCCGCATGCACCAGCAGCAGCAGCGCCACGGAGTCCGCCCCACCCGAAACCGCACAGCAAACCCGCTCACCCACCCGCACGCTCATTGGAGGCAACATCAGCATCGTTTACGCCGACCGCCCCAGCCGCCGCGCGCAATCCAAAAACACCAGCGCCGCCGGCGAGTACCCACTCGGATCCGCCTGCGTAAAGTCGCCCGTCATCGGATCCATCTGCTGCCGAAACTCCGTATGCCGCGCAATCGCCTCACACCACTGCTTGCACAGATGGTCGAAGTCCGCCTGCTTGCCATAGTGCGGCATCCACCGCGCCGCCCGCAGCGCCGTCAGCGCCTGCGACGCCCCACCCCACGAGTTCCTTGGAATCGGCCGCACAAACGTCGGATCATCCATCGCAATCGAGGTCAGCGGATACGGCGCCCAGAACGCCTTCGGATTCGCAATCTGCCTCCCATACACCTCCGCAAACATCTGCTTATCCTTCGCCTCCCGCAGCTTCAGCACATGCTCCCCCAGCACCCGAGAAATCGCATCCCCCCGCACCCGCACAAACTTATCCTGCGCATCCAGGTCATAAAACGCCGCATCCTTCGCGTCATACAGCTTCGTCAAAATCAGCCCACGAATCGTCTCCGCATCCGCCGTCCACCGCTCCGCCTCATCCGGCCGCCCCAGCTCCCGAGCCATCGCAGCCAGCGCCACCCGCCCCCCATACACCGTCGCCGATAAATCTGGACAAAGCCGCGGCAGACTCGCAATCGGCGGACACTTCCGCGCATCCGCATCCGGGCACCGGTTCGGAATCCCCGCCCACCGCGGTGAATTGTCATGCCCCGTGTCGTACGTGCAAAACCCCTCCACCAGCCCCGTCTTCCTCGTATCCCTGTACCGCCGCAGCCACGCATCCCACCGCGCGCAAGCCTTGTACGCCGTCACCAGCAGCTCATCATCCCCCGTCGCCTGCGCCAGTTGCCACGCCGTCGCCGCAATCGGCACCACCATCTGGATCTGCCCAAACCCGTCCTCAGTCAGCTTCACGGAAGCCGGCAACTGCCCATCCTCCCGCTGCAGCGCAAAGAACGCCATGTGGCTGTTCCGGGCAATCTCCGCCGGCGTCGGCTGCCCCGCCTGCGCCGCCACATACTGGCTCAGCGACTGATACACCAGGCTCTCGTGCGGTCCGCACTCCTGCCAGATCCCCGCATACACCGCTCCCTCAAACAGCACAGGCCGGTTGTAGTGCGGCGTCACATGAACATTCCCTGCGAGCACCTTCAGCGCCGCATCCCACGTCTCCCGCCACCGGGGAGTAGCCGCCACCAGCGCCGGAACCGCACTCCCCGCAGCCGCCTGGGCCCCACCCCCTTGCCCAAACGCACCCGCGCCACCCGCCACCAGCCCCGCCGCAGCCCCCGTCAAAAACCGTCGCCGATTCACCTCAGCCATCCGCATCCCCGCTCCATCCGAGCATATCCCAGCCGCCTTGGTATACTCGCTGGGCTATGCGCGTCTTTGTCATTCTTCCAGCAGCAGGTATCGGCACCAGGATGTCGGCAGGAACCTCCGCCAATCCGGACAAGCCTCTTCAAGCCAAGCAGTTCCTCACCATCGCCGGCGTCCCCGTCCTCATCCACTGCCTCCGAGCCTTCCTCGCCGTCCCCCGCGTCACCCAGATCCTCCTCGCCGTTCGCGCCGCAGAGATCGACCGCGTCGCCGAACTCGTCGCCTCCTACGGCCTTCAAGCCAAAGTCCGCGTCGTAGAAGGCGGCGAACACCGCCAGGGCTCCGTTTCGAACGCCCTCACCGCCCTCGACGCCAACCCCGGCAACTGTGATCCGGACGACGTCATCCTCGTCCACGACGCCGTCCGCCCCCTCATCGATCCCGCCACCATCGACCGCACCATCGACGCCATCGCCCGCTACGGCGCAGCCATCGTCGGCGTCCCTGCCGTCGACACCATCAAGCAGGTCGAACGCACCGCCGACGGCGCCATCATCACCTCAACCATCCCCCGCGAACGCGTCGTCCAGGCCCAGACCCCCCAGGGCGCCCGCTTCGCCCTCATGCAGCGCGCCTTCCAGGAAGCCGCCACAGACGGCTTCGCCGGAACCGACGAAGCCAGCCTCCTAGAGCGCGCCAACGTCGAAGTCCACGTCGTCCCCGGCTCCCCCCGCAACTTCAAAATCACCCAGCCCGGCGACCTCGAACTAGCCGCCTTCTACCTCGCAAAGCCGACCACGGACAAACACGGATGACCGCGGATCAGATCACGCAAAGGTCCGCCTTCACCGGCCTGCACGCGGAGATCAGCGACGTCGTCTTACGCTGCTTTTACGACGTCTACCGCGAACTCGGCGGCGGTTTCATCGAAAGCGTGTACCATCGCGCACTGGAAGTCGCTCTCCGGGATGCCGGAATGAAGGTCGCAGTTGAGGTACCGATCCCGGTTCACTATCGCGGTCTCATCGTTGGTGAATTTAAGGCGGACGTGACAGTCAACGGATGCGTCTTACTCGAGCTAAAGGCAGTAAACGGCCTTGACTCAATGCATGAAGCGCAAATCCTCAATTACCTGCGCGCAACGACATTCGAAGTGGGTCTGCTGCTGAACTTTGGCCCGCGCCCGCATTTCAAGAGGTTTGTCCTTCAAAATGAAAAGAAGACAATCCGTGTCGATCCGTGTGTCTCCGTGGTCGAGTTGGAAGGGGAGAGCCGATGAGCATGAGAATCGGAGTCGTAAGAAAGAAAAAAATCCGTGTCCATCCGTGTGCCTCCGTGGTCGAGTTCTTGGGGGATCAGTTATGAGCATGAGGATCGGTTTCGGTTTTGACTCACACGCCTTCAAACCAGGCGTCCCACTCGTCATCGGCGGCCTGGAGATCGACCACACCGAAGGCCTCGCCGGCCACTCTGACGGCGACGTCCTCCTCCACGCCCTCACCGACGCCCTCCTCGGCGCAGTCTCCGCCGGCGATATCGGCACCTTCTTCCCCCCCAGCGACCCCCGCTGGAAGGGCGCAGCCTCAAGCCTCTTCCTCCGCACCGCGCTCGACGAGATTCGCACCGCCGGCTACAAGATCGTCAACGTCGACACCGTCCTCGTCATGATGCGCCCCAAGATCGTCCCCATCGCCAACGAACTCCGCGAGCGCGTCGCCGAACTCCTCGAGATCAAACCCGGGGAAGTCGGCATCAAGGCCAAAACCCCCGAAGGCCTCAACCAGGATGGCGTCGCCGTGGCCTACGCCACCGTCCTCCTCGAAAGCCTCGATGGCAGCGAGGGCGATGCCAAGCTCGCCGCCACCGCCGATATCGACGACGTCAACGAAGTCGTCGAAAGCCTCGTCGTCGGCGTCAACGTCCGCGACACCTCCGCCCTCGGCCGCAAAGTCCCCGCCTTCGACACCGACGACCTCACCTAAATTCGACCTCACCTAAATTCGACCTCACCGAGGCGAGCAGCCCAAGCCGTCCACCAGTACCCTCATGACCCCATCACGGTCACGCCCCCACCACAACCGTCATTCTGGCCAAGCCGGAACTCCGTATTGGCATTGGCTGTTGCTTTGCCTTTGCTCTTGCCCTTATCCGTCTCACGCCTTGTTCCGCGTTCATCCGTGAAATCCGTGGTCGGCCTTCGTCGTATCGGTGAAGATCGGTCCAATCTGTGTTCATCGGTGTTAAGCCTCTCGCCCATCGCCGGAACAAACTCCAATCCGTTCCACCCCGGGGTAACTTTCCCGAGGTTACGAAGGTAGATACAAGCCTAAGCCACCTGTTTTGAATATTTTGCAAACATATCCCCGGGGGGGAGGGGGCCTACCGCGCCGTAAACAAAACCCTCACATGCAGCGTTTTCCCGGGATAACAGGCCGCCCGATTACACGCCTGGTACTTCAAATCCCCGTCAACCGAGTGCTCCCCCGCGCTCGCCGTCACAGGTAACCTCACCGTGAAGTCCTCCGTATAGACGTCAAGCGTGTCGTCCCCAACCTTGTACGGCACGCCGCTGGGATACACCGCCTCCCCCACCCGCACCCCACTCGCCGCCTGCAACTCCAGCGCCGTCGGAATCAACAAATCGCTCGCCGGCCGGTGCGAGTTCACATGAAACCCATCCATGACATGGAACCGCAGCTCCAGCTCCACCGGCTTCCCCGCCGGAATCGTCTGCGACTCCGCCACATAGCTGACATACTGCCGCGCCTTCACCGGCTGGTCGAACCCGCCGATCTGAGCCAACGCCAGCAGCAAGACCGCCGTCTTCATTCCCCCCCCGCCGCCAGCAGCTTCTTGATATTCGCCTCAATCTCGTCCTTGCCGCCCTGCCCATCGCTCATCCCGGCCGTCTCAATCAGCACCTTCCCCGTCCGGTCCACGTAGAACGACTCCGGCAGATAATCCACCCCGCCATACGCATCCGCAACCTTGTCATCTGTCAGCAGGATCGGGTAGGTCACCCCCAGCTTCTTCGCGTTATCCCCAATCACCTTCTTCGGAGCCTCATCCGCCGCAATCCCCAGAATCACCAGCCCCTGCCCCGCATACTTCTGGTGAAACTCCTCGAACCACGGCATCTCCAGCTTGCACGGCGCACACCACGTCGCCCAGAAGTTCACCAGCACCGGCTTCCCCTTGTAGTCCGCCAGCGCCACCTTCTTCCCCTCCAGATCCACCAGCGAGAATCCCGGCGCCACCTTCCCTTGCAGCTTTGGAGCCATGCCCTGGTCTGCCGCTCCGCCAGCCGAGTCGCCCTTCACCATCATCGCCTGGCTGGCCTTCGCGTCGTTCATCCGCTGCATCGCCAGCCGGCGCTCCCGGGCGTTATGCACCCCCGCCCAGATCAGCAAGGTCACCGCCGCCACCATCGCCACCAGAACCGCCGCACTCCGTCCCTTATTGCCCGTCTGTCCAGCTTCCACGTCGTCCTCTTCCTTCATTCGTTCTACCTTCAAGTCTACCGCCTCCCCACTCCTTAGACGCGCCCCCTCTGCTAGCATCACATCCGGACCCGAACCATGCCAGACTCCCCCGAATCCCAACCACCCGCAAGCCCCGCCGCCTTCGTCCGCATCGAGGCCGCCGCCCTCGCTGCCCTGGCCGCCCGCCTGGACCACGACCTGCAGCCGCACGTCCATCACGCCCTCACCCTCATCGAGTCCTGCACCGCCCAGGGCCACCGCGTCATCCTCACCGGCATCGGCAAATCCGGGATCATCGCCCGCAAGATCGCCGCCACCCTCCGCTCCACCGGCACCCCCGCCCACTTCCTGCACCCCGCTGAGGCCCTCCACGGCGATCTCGGCATGGTCTCCCCCGGCGACCTCGCCCTCGCCCTCTCTTACTCCGGCGAAACCGAAGAGCTCCTCCGCCTCCTGCCCGCATTCGAGCGACTCGCCGTCCCCGTCATCGCCCTCTGCGGCTGCCTCACCAGCTCCCTCGCCCGCGCTGCCACCCTCACCCTGGACGTCTCCGTCTCAGCCGAGGCCTGCAGCCTCAACCTCGCCCCCACCGCCTCCACCACCGTCATGCTCGCCCTCGGCGACGCCCTCGCGCTCGAACTCAGCCGCCGCCGCGGCTTCCAGCCCGCCCACTTTGCCGACCTCCACCCCGGCGGCCGCCTCGGCTTCCGCCTCTCCCGCGTCCGCGACCTCATGCACTCCGGCGACGCCCTCCCCCGCGTCACCCCCTCCACCCCCATGCCCCAGGTCATCTACGAGATGTCCCGCAAAAAGCTCGGCATGACCACCGTCCTCACCCCGTCCCACGCCCTCGCCGGCATCATCTCGGACGGCGACCTCCGCCGCCTGCTCGAGCGCGCCGGATCCAAAGCGCTGGAGCAAACCGCCGCTGACATCATGAACCCGCGCCCCCTCACCATCTCGGGCGAAGCCTTCGCCACAGACGCACTCACCCTCATGGAGGAGCGCAAGATCACATCCCTCGTTGTCCTTGAAGAAACCGCGGAAGAACACACCGTCCAGGGCGTCGTCCACCTCCACGACCTCTGGCAAATCCAGCCCAAACCCTAGCCTTAGATCCAGCTTTAGTAGCTCCCCAGCACCCGCTCAAACGCCGTCCTTACAATCTCGTAGCACTCGCAGGCCACACCTTCCAGCCCCGCGCGATCCAAAATCTTGATCCGCCCCCGCGCATAGTCGATCACGCCCTGCCGTTGCAGATTCCCCGCCGCCACGGTGACCGTGGATCGCCGCGAACCCAGCATCTGCGCCAGAAACTCCTGCGTCAGGTTCAGCGTGGACGATTCCAGCCGGTCGCTCGCCGTCAGCATCCAACGCGCCATCCTTGCGTCCACCGGATGCAGCCGGTTGCACAGCGCGCTCTGCGACGTCTGCACCAGTTGCAGGTAGATGAATTGGTGCACCAGCTCCGTAAACGTACCGCCGTGCAGAAATTCATCCCGCATAAGATTCATTCGGATGCGCAGCCCCGTTCCCGCACCTTGCATAATCACGGAGTGCTCCATCTGCCGGTCGCAGAGCAGGCCCGGCAGCCCGGCGAAGCCCTCGCGGCCAATAACTCCAACTTCCACCGACTCGCCTTTCTTCGTCAGCGCATCGACGGAGATCAGCCCACTGACCGGGAAGTACACGTAACGGATGGCCTGATTCGGCTCACTCAGCCGTAGTCCGGAGGGCAGGTCGACTGGCACCAGTGCCTTTGCAATCGCCTCGTAGCGATCATCCGGCATCCGCTGGAGGATGAGGTTGCGGGGGCGGCCCGTATTCGACGTCAGCGTAAGCTCTGCTTCCAACAATCAACCCTTTTCACTCGCATCAGCATGATTACGAACTGTGCATGCCCTGACGTCGCGGTTCGTGACTTATACAAAAGCTATTCGTATTGCGCCTCTCAGTCGGTCGCGTAGCAGACACTCAGCCCTTGTTTAGCGGGGGTTATCCCCCGCGTTACGACCGCCGCGGCACGGCAACGGTAGAATGGAAGTTCGCTCCGCATCACTCAAACCAGAGCGGGAAGGTACGCGCCCAACTCATGCACCGCTGGTCGAAACTCTTTATCCCCACCCTCCGTGAAGCCCCCACCGACGCTGAAGTCGCCAGCCATAAGCTCCTGCTGCGCGCCGGTTATGTCCGCCAGCTTGGCGCCGGAATTTACTCGTATCTCTTCCTCGGCAACCGTTCCATCAACAAGATCGTCGCCATCATTCGCCAGGAGATGGACTCGATCGGCCAGGAGTTCCTCCTTCCCACCATCCACCCAAAGGAAGTCTGGGAAGAGTCCGGCCGCTGGACCGGCATGGGCCAGAACATGTTCCGCCTCACCGACCGCAAAGGCGCGGAGCTCTGCCTCGGCATGACCCATGAAGAGATCATGACCACCATCGCCCGTTCCGAGCTGCGCAGCTACAAGCAGCTCCCCCAGATCTGGTACCAGATCCAGACCAAGTTCCGCGACGAGCCCCGCCCCAAATCCGGCCTGCTTCGCGTCCGCCAGTTCATCATGAAGGACAGCTACTCCTTCGATATCGACGAGGCCGGCCTCGACCTCTCCTACAACCTCCACGACGCCACCTACCGTCGCATCTTCGACCGCTGCGGCCTGGAGTACGTCGCCGTGGATGCCGACTCCGGCGCCATGGGCGGCTCGCAGTCGCAGGAGTTCATGGTCTACACCGAAGCCGGCGAAGACCTCATCGCCAGCAGCCCCTCCGGCTACGCAGCCAACCTGGAGAAGGCCACCAGCAAGCTCACCCCGGTCGAAGACCTTTCCGCCACCGGCGACGGCCTCCCCGAGCTCGTCCACACTCCCGGCAAAGCCTCCATCGCGGACGTCACCGCCTTCTTCGGAATCCACGCCTCGCAGGACATCAAGTGCGTCGCCTTCATGGGCGAGACCATCGCCCAGAAGCCCGGTGAGCCTCTCCGCCCCATCGTCGCCTTTCTTCGCGGCGATCACCAGGTCAACGAGACCAAGCTCAACGGCCTCGCCGGCACCGCCGCTTTGCGCCCCATGCTCCCCAATGAACTCGAGCTCTACATCGGCGGCCCCGCCGGCTTCCTCGGGCCTGTCGGCATCGCCGAAGTCATGACCCAGGGCTCGCTTAACGGCCTCAACTCCGGCAAAGCGTTGGACAAGCTGAAGGGCGTCCTGCGCGAAGGCTCGGCCAACACCCTGAAGACCATCGTCATCATGGACCTCGGCCTCGAAGGCCGCAAGAACCTCGTCGGCGGAGCCAACAAGCTCGATTACCACTTCCGCAACATCACCCCCGGCCGCGACTTCACCCCCACCCTCACCGCCGACATCCGCAACATCCTTGAAGGCGAACTCGACCCCCTCTGCAGCCAGCCCCTGCGCCTCGGCAAGGCCGTCGAGATTGGCCACATCTTCAAGCTCGGCAAAAAGTACACCACCTCCATGGGCGCGACGGTCCTTGACCGTGATGGAAAAGCCGTCACCCCCATCATGGGCAGCTACGGCATCGGCATCGAGCGCATCCTCACCGCCGCCATCGAAACCTCCGCCGCCAAAACCGCGGGCGAGTCCTACACCCTCCCCGCCGCCATCGCCCCCTTCCAGGTCATCGTCACCATCACCAACATCAAGGAAGCCGCGCTGATGGAAGCCGGCGAAGCCCTCGCCCTCGACCTCGAAGCCGCAGGCATCGACGTCCTCCTCGACGACCGCGATGAGCGTGCCGGCGTCAAATTCAAAGATGCCGACCTAACCGGCGTTCCCTACCGCATCGCCGTCGGCAAAAAGCTCACCGAAGGCCAGGTCGAACTCCTCGACCGCCTCCAGAACCAAACCACCGACATCCCCGTATCCGATGTCGTAGCCACCCTAACCGCCCAACTAAGAACCAAGAACTAACAACCAAGAACCAGGAACGAAGACCTTCCCCCTATGCCCGTTCGCCTCAAAGTCGGTCGTTCCAACGGAGGCTTCTTCTCCGGCCTCCTGCGTCTCCTCCTCGTCTGCGCCCTCTTCTGTGTCCTCGTAGGCGGCGGCATCTTCGCGTACTACTACTTCCAGTACCAGCAGGTCGTAGACGACCGCCTCGCCGCCGGCCCGCTCTTCGCCTCGGTCGCGCAGATCTACGCCGCCCCCCGCGAGATCCGCACCGGCCAGCGCCTGACGGTGGAGGAGATCGCCCGCGACCTCCGCTCCGCCGGCTATAACATCTCCCCCCAGCTCGGCACCTACCAGCTCAGCGACTCCTCCATCTCCATCCGCCCCGGCCCACAGTCCTACCACTCCACCGATGGCGCCACCATCTCCACCCAGGGCGGCACCATCTCCGCCATCACCGCGGACAGCGGCGCAGCCCTCCGCGCCTACCAGCTTGAGCCCCAGCTCATCACCGCGCTCTCAGAGGACAAGAACCGCACCAAGCGCCGCCTCGTCACCTTCAACGAGATCCCCCCGCGCATGGTCCAGGCCATCACCTCCATTGAGGATCGCCGCTTCTTCGAGCACGGCGGCGTCAACTACGTCCGCATCGCCAAATGCGCCCTCCAGGACTTCACCTCAAACAAGAAAGAGTGCGGCGGCTCCACCCTCACCATGCAGCTCGCCCGCGGTTTCTTCCTCTCGCCGGAAAAGCGCTACTCGCGCAAGCTCCGCGAGATCATGATCACCTTCCAGCTTGAGTCCCGCTTCAACAAGCAGCAGATCTTTGAGATGTACGCCAACCAGATCAACATCGGCCAGCGCGGCTCCTTCGCCATCAACGGCATCGGCGAAGCCTCCCAGGCCTACTTCGGCAAGAGCCTCAACCAGCTCAACATCCCCGAGTGCGCCCTCATCGCCGGCCTCATCCAGAACCCCAATGGCCGCAACCCCTACCGCCACCCCGAGCGCGCCATGGAGCGCCGCAACGTCGTCATCGATTCCATGGTCGAGACCGGCGCCATCACCCCCGGCCAGGGCGAATCCGCCAAGGCCGCCCCCCTCGGCCTCGCACCCCCCAACGTCGACGCCTCCGAAGCCCCGTACTTCGTCGACCTCGTCCACGAGCAGCTCGTCCAGCGCCTCGGCGACGACCTCAACCACCAGTCCCTCCGCATCTACACCTCCCTCGACCCCGACCTCCAGCGCGTCGCCTCCGAAGCCGTCGAAGTTGGCATGCGCAACGTAGACGAGCTCGTCCGCAAATCCCGCGGACGCTCCGGCGGTTCCGGCTACCCCCAGGTCGCGCTCGTCGCCCTCAACCCCCATACCGGCCAGATCCTCGCCATGGTCGGCGGCCGCAACTACGGCACCTCCCAGCTCAATCACGCCATGGCGCAGCGCCCCACCGGCTCCATCTTCAAGCCCTTCGTTTACGCCACCGCCTTCAACACCTCGCTAACCGGAACCAACCTCGGCGCAGGCCCCTTCACCGCCCTCACCCGCCTGGATGACGACCCCCAGAACTTCGGCACCAACGGCCAGTCCTACACCCCCGGCAACTTTGAAAAAGGCGAGTTCCCCGGTATGGTCACCGCCGCCGACGCCCTCGCCCACTCGCTCAACATCGCCACCATCGCCCTCGCCCAGAAGGTCGGCTACGGCAACGTCGCCGCGCTCGCCCGCTCCGCCGGCATCGTCAACGCCCGCGCCACGCCGTCCGTCGCCATCGGCACGTACAACGCCACCCCCATCGACATGGCCGGCGCCTACACCGTCTTCGCCAACGCCGGCGTCCACATCACCCCCTGGCTCCTCGCCAGCGCCCGCAACAACAACGGCGATATCGTCGCCGATTTCGCCCCCGTCGCCAGCCAGATCCTCGATCCCCGCGTCGCCTACCTCACCCAATCCCTCCTCCAGGGCGTCATAGCCCGCGGCACCGCCGCCTCCGTCCACAAGTACGGCTTCAACGCCATCGCCGCCGGCAAAACCGGCACCTCGCATGACGCCTGGTTCGCCGGCTATACCTCCAACCTCATCTGCATCATCTGGATCGGCAACGACGACTACACCGACGTCAAGCTCCAGGGCGCACTCGCCGCCGCACCCATGTGGGCCGAGTTCATGAACCGCGCCATGCGCCTCCCCCAATACTCGGACGTCACCGACTTCACCAAACCCGATGGCGTCACCAACATCCTCGTAGACCGCGCCTCCGGCATGCCTTCGGACTCTTCCTGCCCCGGCGGCTACACCGTCGCCTTCCTGGACGGCACCATCCCCGGCGGCACCTGCTCCCGCATGTCGGACTCCACCCAGGGCGTCGTCGATATCCTCACCGGCAACCCCGCCACCTCCAGCCCGGACACCTCCAGCCCCCCGCAGGACTCCGGCGACCCCGCCATACCACCCACAAAAAAACGTAACTTCTTCAAACGCCTCTTCAATCCCGGCGGCGGCCAGCCTCAACCCCCGCCGCAATAAGCCCATACGTCTTAGGTGGGATTGATGCTTTCACCCTTCTTCGCCGATCCTTGCTTAGCAGAGGTATATCGGATGTCCACGCAAGCAAACGAACCGCAGAGTTCGAACCCGCTCTCACGTCTTCGCCGTCTGGCATTGCGGTCGCAGTTGCTTCACGATGAATCCGGGCAGGACCTCGTCGAGTACGCTCTCATCGCCTCGCTCATCGGTCTCGCCGCCGTCACCTCGGCCCACGGCGTCGCGGTCTCCGTCTCCAGCGCCATCAATATCGTAGGAAGCAGCCTCACGTCATCGCTCTAACCGGGGCCCGTCCTGCATCTTCCGTGCCATGGCATCCGGCTCGCATTTCATCCATCCTTGAAGGTGCACGGAGGCCCCACTTGATCCACTTGCCAGTCCTTATGCAAAATTCCTCGACCCAAACCGCCCGCCCTTCCCTCTCCCAGCTTCTGCACGATGAATCCGGTCAGGACCTCATCGAGTACGCCCTCGTAGCCGCACTCGTCGGCCTCGCCGCCGTCGGAGCCATGCACGGCCTTTCCAGCAAGATCGCCACCTCCTTCAACTCCGTCGGCAACAACCTCACCTCGGCGATCTAAGGCCGCGCTTCAAGCTCTACGGCGCAATCGGCGTTGCCGTCTTCTTCAGCCCATACGTCGCGTTGTTGACCAGGTCGTTTCCATACGGCGAAAGCCCGCTGAACAACCCCGTCTCCGTCATCTGCCGAGCCGCGCAGTAGTCGTTGTACCAGCTCCACGCCAGCCACCCAATCTGATCACTCGTCAACGTCGTCAGCAGCCCCTGGTACGTAAAGCTGGAGTTCGGAGGATGCGGCACCCCCGTCCCATCCAGCGCATAGTACCCATACTCCGGCGACCCGTCCGCAGCCACCTCATCCTCAAAGTTCGCAATCTCCCCAAACACAATCGGCAGATTCGCCGCGACAGCGGTCGGAATGTAAGGCCGCCCATCGAACCCCGCCCAGTACGCATGAACGCTCAGCAGGATATTCCCCACCGAATCAGTCCTCGCCATCGCATCGGCCGCCACCAGTTCCGCCCCGTGTGACGCGAACTCATCGATGCCTGTCCCGTCGTCCGGCGCGTCGATCATCAGCGGGCACGTATACCCCGCAGCCCGCATGGACGATATCGCCGTCTTATACGCGCTGATGTACTCCGCGGACGCATTCGGATCGTCCGTCCACCGCACAAACCCAAGCTCATTCGCAATATTCACAATCAAATACTGCTGCCGCGCCAGCATCACCGCCTTCACATCCGCCCGCGTCCACCACGGAACGATGTTGGCGTTCACGTCCGCTGACGTGCCATCGCTCGTGTCGTCGGAGATCATCACAATCGGCACAATCTTCGCCGCAATGCACTTGTCCAGAAATCCGCCCAGCACCGCCGGCGTCAGTTGTGGCGCACGGTTCGGATCGCCGTACGTCATGTACCACTGAATTCGAACCGCATTCGCCCCCGTCTGCGCAACCTCGCTCAGGTAATCGCTGCCGGGAAAGTTATAGTCATCAGCCAGCGGATAATCCACACCCCGCAGGACCACCTGGTTTCCATGCCGGTCATGCAGAAACCGCCCACTCACATACAGTGTCGGCTTCTCCGTCCCCAGGGGCGGCGTCAGACTCGCGGTCACCCCCAGCACCCCGGCGGATGTCCCGTTGAAGATCACCACCTGGCTACCGTTGATCACCGTGTTGATCTGGTGGGGCCGCGCGGACATAATCTGCTGGGACACATGCCCGGCGATGCTCACGGCAGTGTCCCCAGCCACCACGGTATAGGTCTCGGTCACCGTATTCACCACCGTGCTCAGCACACTGCCGGGGGCAATCGTGTCCGTCACGGTTACAAAATAGTTCGGGGTCACGGATAGAACGTTCTCCGCGGGCGAGGGCTCCGCAGGATTCTTCGGTAGAAACTCTGTCGTGATGTTGAAGGCATGGTCATACCCTGGCTGCGTGGACACCGCCAGCCATAGGAACGATTTGACTCCCACCCCAATGCCAGACTCACCCGCCGCACAGAACACCTTGTTGATCGCAACATTCGAAACCGGATCAACGAAGGTTGAGGCGTTGATCATCGCGGCGAGATTGATCGTGAACTGCAGCAAAACGTAATTGTGAGCGTCAAGATCGCCCGCCTGCACTGTGTACGTCATCCGTATCCCGTTGATGGCGACCAGGAACCGATCGCCAACACTCGCCGCTCCGTTGAACAGGATCCTGCGAACCGGCGTAACCAACTGACCCGCTGTGTAACTTCCCATAAAGCACCTCGCTCCCTAATACGAGGCAACCCATCCCCGCGGATGCAATTCATCCACCCTCCAAGTAACTTTGTTTAGGTTACGAAAGTAGATACAAAGCTAAGTGACCTGCTTTGAATATTTTGCACACAACACCCCGGGGGGAGGGTAGCCCTAAACCACCCCCAACACCTGTGCCGCAGCCTTGTACTTTCCAAATGGCGCACTTACCTGCACCCCCTGCACCATCCCGCGCACGTCATGCAGCATCTCCTGCGCAATCGCAATCCCCTCCGCACGCGCCGCTTCCGCCCCCCCAGCGCCAGACCCCGCCCCCGCCATCCTCGCCAGAATCTCCTCCGGCATCCTCACCTTCAGTTGATCCCGCATAAACTCCGCGTTCTTGACGCTCGTCAGCGGCCAGATCCCCGCAATCACCGGAATCCGGAACCCCTCAATCCGCCGCAGGAACTGCTCCAGCAGCCGCAGGTCGAACACCGGCTGCGTAATCCCGAACTCCCCCCCCGCCTCCACCTTCGCCGCAAACCGCCGCACCTCGTTGTCGAGATCCGGCACCCCCGGATTCGCCGCCACCGAAATCGTAAACCCGCAGCTCTCCCCCACGGAGTTCCCCCCCAGGTCCAGCCCATAATTCAAATCCCGCACAATCTTTGTCAACCCAATCGCATCCACGTCGAAGACCGCCGTCGCATCCGGATAGCTCCCCATCTTCGGCGGATCCCCCGTCAGGCACAGGATGTTCTTCAGCCCAATCGACGCCGCTCCCAGCAGGTCGCTCTGGATGCTCAACAGGTTCCGATCCCGGCACGTGTAGTGCAGCACCGTCTCAATCCCTACTCGCTGCTGAATCTGCACGCACAGGCTCAGCGCGCTCATCCGCGCACTCGCCCTTGGGCTGTCCGGCACGTTGATCGCGTCCACCCCCAGCTTGTGCAGCTCCGCCGCCCCCTCCAGCTCCTTCGTGCTGTCGATCCCCTTCGGCGGCACAATCTCCACCATCGTCACCCACTCCCCCGCCGCCACCTTCGCCCCCACCCGAGACCGCTCCCCCAGCGGCGGCGGCACAATCTTGCTCTCGCCCCGCTTCTTCGCATCCTCCGCCACGCCCCCACTCTCGACCACCTCCACCCCGGTAGCCTGCGCCTCCAGCGCCCGCAACGCCCCCCGCACCGCCCGTATGTGCTGCGGCGTCGTCCCGCAACATCCGCCCACAAACGTCGCCCCCGCCTTGACGAACCGCTTCGCGAAGCTCGCCAGGTACTCCGGCGAGGTCATATAAATATGCCGCCCGTCGATCACCCTCGGGTTCCCTGCATTCGGCATCGCCGCCAGCGGCAGCGTCGTCACCGCCCGCATCCGTTCGATCATCGCCAACACCGTCGCCGGCCCGTCGCTGCAGTTGCACCCTACTGCGTCCGCTCCAGCCTGCTCCATCACTCGCACGGCCTCCTCTGCTGAAGCCCCATCCAGGCACTTCCCCTCCTCATCCACCGTCACCATCGCGATCACTGGCAGCCCCGTGGCCTTTCCCGCCTTGATCGCAACCTCCGCCTCCGCCAGGCTCATCAGCGTCTCCAGCACCAGCAGGTCCGCCCCGCCCTCCTTCAGCGCCTCCGCCTGCTCCCGGAACGCCTCCGCCGCCGCCTCGCCCGGGACCTTCGCCCCCAGCGGCCCCATCGCCCCCGCCACAAACGCCTCAGAGGCCTGCTTCTCTTCCATCTGCCGCACGGCCTCCCTGGCCAGCCTCACCCCCGCCAGGTTGAACTCCCGTACCCGCCCCTCCAACCCATACCGTTCCAGCCTCACCCGGTTCGCCCCAAACGTATTCGTCTCAATTACCACCGCTCCGGCCTGCAGATACTCGGCATGCACCGCCCGCACCACGTCCGGCTGAGACACGTTCAGTTCGTCATAACACCGGTTGATAAAGATCCCCCGCCCATACAACATGGACCCCATCGCCCCATCGCACAGCACCGTCCCACCCGTAAACAGCCGCGCCACCCCGCCGCCGCGCAACTCCTGTCCCCGAACCTCGCTCATCCTTCCATCCTAAGCCACCCATGGCTCCCGCCCCGCTTCCCAACCGCCCCATGCAACCGTCTCACCCCCACACCGTTTGGTATACTCAGCGCAGCCTTGAAGCATGTTTCCTCCCAGCGCCATCGCTTGTACTGAGCGCCGTAGCAAGAAGAGTTTGGAGTCGTTCACGTTGAAGAATCGTAGTCTCTCTGCCTGGACCCAGCGCGCCCTCACGGCCGCGGCCGTCGTAGCCCTGTCCGTTGCCACGCTCGCGCTCTCCTCCTGCGGGCAGAACATTTACGCCCACCCTGAGTTCACCTTCGCCGGCCGCCCCATCCCCCCCAGCCAGCTTCAGGAGCGCGTCCTCGTCGGCGTCACCATCAACGGCAGCACCGGCACCCTGCAGATCCTTGACGGCCTCCGCGACATTCGCAACAACGTCCAGAACACCATCGCCAGCTTCAGCATCTCGGGCTTCTCCGGCGGATACCCCAACCTCATCCTCAACTTCCCGGAGCAGCTCCGCGGTTACGTCTACTCCAACGTGAGCCCCTTCGGTGTTAGCGTCGTCAACTACAGCACGGAGGCCGCCTCCGGCTCCGGCGGCAGCTTCTCCGGCCAGAGCACCTCGCTCGCCACCGCCTCGGACTTCCGGCGTGTCTACTCCGCGGAGGAGTCCCTCGGCGTAGTCGCCGTGCAGGACAACCAGATCGGCGCCGTCTTCAACCTCAACCTCCCCAACGTCTTCCGCGTCGCCACCAACCAGGGTGACACCGTCGCCCTCGCCATGGTCCGCAACTCCAACTCCATCTACCGCATCATCAAGCTCAACAACGGAGGCGTCAGCCCTCCGGGCGCGGTCGATTGCGAACCCACCGTCCTCCCGGTCTACTGCGTCGTCCCCGTCCCCGGCACCTTCGACCGCCCCCAGAACGCCTACTTCGCCACCGACGGAAGCTCCGCCTACATCCTCAACTGTGGCGTCGAGTGCGGCGGCGGATCCACCGGCGGGGCCAGCGTCTCCATCCTGCCCCAGGGCAACCTCACGGTCGACCTCATCCCCACCGCGACCCCCTACCCCCCCGTCGTCACCAACACCGTTCCCGTTCCCGGCGGAGCCACCACGGCCATCTCGGACGGAACCACCCTCTACGTCGCCGGCCAGGCACTCCAACCGGACGGCCTCTTTGAAGGCTTCCTGACCCCCATCACCCTCGCCAATCTCGCCGTGGGCACCGCCACCCCCATCTCGGACGGCAATCACTCCAAGCTCCTCTTCGCGGATGACAACACCCTCTGGGTCGGCTCCCAGAACTGCGCCAACGGCGAACGCGCCAAGCAGGGCCTCAATTACAACTGCCTCACCGCCTTCAACACCAGCACTAAGACCGCCACCATCGTTCCGGCCAACATCATTCCCGGCTCCACCACCGTCGCCAACCAGCTCCCGTATCCCAATCAGGACAACAACCTTTACTACTACGGCTCATTGACCGGCATCTGCTGGGTCCAGACCTTCCACAAGGTCTACACCGCATACGGCGGTCAGATCCACGCCTTCAACACCGCCACCCTCACTGAGATCAACAACACCAACATCACCGTCCAGGGCACCGCCCTCGACGTCGCCTACATGGACGCCGCCACCAACACCGCCAACTAGCGGAGAGTAGGAGCAGATGGCCTCAATAGAATCTCATCGCGATCTACTCGTCTGGCAGAGAGCGATTGAGATGACCGTGGCAGTCTATCGGCTAACCTCCTCCTTTCCGAGGGAGGAGCTGTTTGGGTTGACGAGTCAGCTTCGCAGGGCCTGCGTATCCGTCGCCAGCAACATTGCCGAGGGCTATGGAAGAAGTTCTGCCGGAGAGTATAAGCACTTCCTCGGAATGTCTCGCGGTTCGAATCTGGAAGTCCAGACGCAACTCTTCATCGCCCGCGAGCTTGGATTCGGCAATCCCGCGTCACTGAAGAACGCCGAGTCCTTATCCACGAGGTCTCGAAGATGTTGAACAGCCTGATAAGTAAGTTATAGGTGATGACGATTCCCTATTCCCTAGTCCCTAGTCCCTCCTCATGCGACGTTCTCGCTATCGCAGCCCACAGAGATGACGTAGAGCAAACCTGCGGCGGCACTCTCCTGGTCCAGCACGCGCTCGGCTTCACCACCGCTATTCTCGACCTCACGCAGGGCGAATCCGGCACAAGAGGCACCGCCGCCGAGCGCGAGTCCGAAGCTAACGCCGCAGCCGCCATTCTCAAAGTCTCTCACCGCGAAGCCCTCGACCTCCCCGACGGCTCCGTCCAGAACACGCTCGAGTCCCGTCACAAAGTAGCCGCCGTCCTCCGCCGCCTCCGCCCCCGCGTCGTCATCCTCCCCTACTGGCAAGGCCGACACCCCGACCACTACACCGCCGCCACCCTCGGCTACGAAGCCTGCTTCGCCGCCGGCCTCTCCAAGCTCTCCCTCCTCGACGCCGCCGGCGCCCCCCTCCCCCCGCATCGCCCCTTCAAGATCCTCTACGCCTCCCTCTACGCCGACGTCCGCCCCACCTTCGTCGTCGACATCACGCCCCACATCGAAACCCGCCTCCAGTCCCTCCTCGCCTACCGCTCCCAGTACGGAAACCAGCAGCAGGGCGCCGGTCTCTTCGTCCCGGAAGAAGAGATCCGTGAGCGCACCTTCTCCACCGCGCGCCACTACGGCCTCATCGCCGGGGTCCGCTACGCCGAGCCCTTCGTCCAAAAAGAAGTCGCCCTCGTTGAAGACCTCCTCCACCTCCCCGTAGCCTCCATCTAGCCTCCATCTAGCCTCCAAGCGAGACGCACCGCCAGCCTGTACCGCCGCCGGTGCATCCCAGCCCAGGCACCTAGCTCTGCGTGTAGTCCATTCCGTCCAGGTCGGCGATCAACCCCGGCCCCGTCGGTTTCCACCCCAGCTTCTGCTGCGTCAAGGCGCTCGAGGACGGCATATCGTGCCCCGCAAACCGGGCCAGCCAGCCGAAATGCCCTTCCGACTCCTCCGCCTTGATGCTGACCACCGGCACCTTCAGCCCGCGTCCCAACGCCTCGGCGATCGCCTTCATCGAAAGCCCTTCCTCATCGACAGCGTGGTAGATCGCCCCAGCCTCAGCCTTCTCAAACGCCAGGCGATACAGCCGCGCCACATCCGACACATGCGCCGCCGGCCAGCGATTGTTCCCATCCCCCAGGTACGCCGAAACCCGCTTCTCACGCGCCACAGCCGTAAAGTACGGCACCAGCCCCTGCTTCCTCGTGTCATGAACCTGCGGCAGCCGCACCACGGAAAGATTCACCCCGCGCGCCACCAACTCCTTCACCGTCGCCTCAGTCGCCGCACGCGGATTCCAGGAAGCCGTCGGCCCGTCCTCCGTTGAAGGCCTCCCATCCACATTCGCCGCAATCGCCGTCCCGGAGGTCACCACAAACGCCCGATCCGAACCGAGCAGCGCCTCGCCCATCGCCTCAATCGCCTTCCGGTCATCCTCGGCGTTCTTCTGGAACTGTGAAAAGTCATGGTTGAACGCCAGGTGAATCACGCCATCCGAGTTCGCCACGCCCTCGCGCAGGCTGTTCAGGTCCTCGATGTTGCCGTACTTCACCTCCGCTCCAGCAGCTCGCAGGGTCTCCGCGCCAGCCTCCGACCGTGTCAGCCCCAGCACCTGATGTCCTGCCTGCATCAACTCCGGCACAAGCGCCGACCCAATAAATCCTGGTGCCCCAGTCACAAAAATTCGCATGATAACTCTCCTTGAGTTCTTCCGGATACGCCGCCATTCCGCGCCGTTGATCAGTAGATGGCCCAACCTGCCGGACGAACTATACTGAGAGTCCGTATGATCGGTCCAATCGTCCCACCATCAGCCCCAGGGTCCAGCCAACACATGGACCCGCTCTCTGAGATCCTCGCCCTCATGAAGCCCCACGTCTACGTCGCCGGTGGCTTCGCCGTCCTGGGCGATCTCGCTATCCAATTCCCCCAGCATCAAGGCATCAAGTGTTACGCCATGCTCTCCGGCCAGTGCTGGCTCGTCGTCGAAACCGTCCCCGGACCCGTCCTCCTCCAGGCCGGCGACTGCTTCCTCCTACCCCGCGGCCTCCCCTTCCACCTCACCACCAACCTCGCGCTCGAACCCGTCCACTACTCCGTCGCCCGAGCCCAGCTCGCCATGATCAGCGAACCCCCAGGCCTCACCCCCGGAGCACGATACATCGCCGGAGGCCACTTCGCCCTCACCGGAACCCATGCCGCAATGCTCCTCGACACCCTTCCCCCCATCGTCCACATTCGCAGCGAGCGCGACAAGGCCGCCATGCGCTGGTCCCTCGAGCGTCTCCGCGAGGAGCTCCGCGACCCTCAGCCCGGCGCCTCCCTCATCGCCCAGCAGCTCGCCTATACCATGCTCATCCAGGCCCTCCGCCTGCACCTCACAGACAGCGCCACCGCCGGCCCCGGCTGGCTCTCAGCCCTCGCCGACAAGCACATGAGCATCGCCATCACCAGCATGCACCACGACCCCGGCCACCCCTGGACCCTCCAATCCCTCGCCGAACGCGTCGGCATGTCCCGCTCCGTCTTCGCCCTTCGCTTCCGCGCCACCGTAGGCGCCACCCCCATGGAGTACCTCACCCGCTGGCGCATGCTCCTCGCCGCCGACCGCCTCAAAAGCTCCTCGGACGGCCTCTCCACCATCGCCCAGTCCCTCGGGTACGACTCCGAAAGCGCCTTCGGCAAAGCCTTCCGCCGCGTCATGGGATGCTCCCCAAGGCAGTACGCCCGCCCCACCTCGCCCTGCCTACCCTGAGCCGCAGGAAAGCTCACCAGCCCGGAAACACGCTCACTCTCAACTGCTCCACCCGTAGAGGAGCAAGCTGAATCCCCCCGGCCCCGGCACGCCTCAAGCGTTCCACTTCAGCGAAGCTCATCATCGCCTCTCCGCCTGACGTTGCAGGAGCCGTTGCGGGCTTGGCCGAGGCCCCACCAGACCCGTCCTTTGAAAAGTTCGCGACCAGGTACAAATAGGCATTGTCCAGGTCTTCCTTCGACCCATCCGTGCCCCGGGACGCCATCTCGTCGACACTCTTTCTCCAATCCTCCGGAGTCTTCTTCACCTTGGTGACCATGTCTGCCCGATGACAAGCAGTGCAGTTATGCACAAACTCTGCCTTCCCTTTGCCATCTGGCAGAGCATTCTGACCAGACGCTCGTTCGGAGCAGCAAAGCAGGCCCAGGAGCAGGCACACGGTCCCCGGCAGCATTCTCAGAGTGCGATCCATAACAAACTCTCCTTTCAGAGTGGATAGACGAGCGCAAAGTCAGCGCCCCTCCACTCCCACCAGCCTTATTTCGGCGCAAGCCGGAACAAGCCGCCCGGCTTTGCATCCTCAATCATCCACAACGCACCGTCCGGAGCGACCTCAACATCCCGGACCCGGCGACCCACATCCCAGCGCTCCGCAGTCTTCGCACCGCCCTTCCCATCGAACGTCATGCGGATCAAAGCCTTCGAAATCAGCCCGCTCGCGATCCCCGAGCCGTTCCATTGTGGGAATAGCGCGCCCTTGTAAAACATCAGATTCCCCGGCGCAATCACCGGAACCCAATAAATCACCGGCTTCGCCAGGTCCGGGCGCGTGTCGGGGCTCGGAACAGGCACCCCGTTGTAGTTATGTCCGTAGGAAACCAGCGGCCATCCGTAATTTTTGCCCGGTTCAATCAGGTTCAACTCATCCCCGCCCCGCGGTCCATGTTCAAGCTCCCACAGCCGTCCATCCGGCGCAAACGCCAGACCATACGGCGTACGGACTCCCGAGCACCACGTCTCCGCCGGCGTCAGGTTAGGGCCGGGAAACGTATACGTCCGCACCACGGGAGCCGTCTTCGCCGTCTCCGTATCCTCAGGCGGGTCAATGACCGGCACCGTGGCCGAGCCGCGCTTGCCGGCCATCGGATTCCCCGGAGCCGGTTTCCCGTCAAGCGTCAACCGCAGAATCTTCCCCAAAGGCTGGTTGGGGTCCTGCGCCGGCGTCATCCGCTGCCGGTCGCCAACAGAGAGAAACAGGTACTTGCTGTCCGGCGAAAACGCGACCTCCGCGCCAAACTGTCCGCCTTCACCCCGCTCTCCATCGCGCCAGATCACCTGCAGCCCCTCAAGGCTGGCCGTACCTTGGCCCATCTTCAACGTCGCCCGCGCAAGCGCGAGACTCGACCCACCGTCACCCGGTTCGGAATAGGTCAGGTACACAAAATGATCCGTGGCATAGTGCGGTGAAAGATACACGCCCAGCATCCCGCCCTGCCCTCTCCACACCACCGCCGGCACGTTCGCCACAGCCGTCTTCGCCCCCTGCTGCGTCACCAGTTGCAAACCGCCCACCTTCTCGGTAATCAACATCCGGCCATCCGGCAGGAACGCAATCTTCCACGGCAGATTCAAGGTCGTCACCTGCACCATCGTGAATGGCAGGTTCGTCTCGGACTTCTGTTCACCCGCATTCACCTGTGCCGATACGTCCCCCACGGCCATGGCCAGAAACAGCCCCGCAATCCCTAAGCGCTTCATCCAGTTCTCCTCGGTCGCTAAAGCCATTTAATACCCATCAACCTTGTTGCTGCTTCCGTCTTTAGTGGCATTCCGTTCTCTTTCAGAGTACCCCGCTTGCACGAACGAGATCCCCGCCGGATCTTCTCCTCGCCGGAATCAACGTCGCAGGCTCGGATGCGGAGGAACATCCGCATCGTCGTTCAAACGGACTCGCATCTCTTCACCCGCCAGCCGAATCCCACTCCCGGACCCTGTGCTCTCCTCCAGCCGCCCCCGCACCCACTCCAAAAAGTCCTCGCCAAAGTAACGCGGAGCCGAACCCTCAAACTTCCTCGCCCGCTCCACCAGCTTCAGCGAAACCCCACTCCACTTCGCCCGTCCCAGCTCCCCACCCGTCACAATCACCGCATCCGCCCGGTCCAGATACCGCTTGGCGCTCTCCTTGAAGTCTGCCGTATCCGCGTCCAGCACACTCACAAACAGGTCCGGCTGCAGGAACCGCAGAATGCTGTTGGACTCCACCATCGCGTTCTCCGCCCCCGCAAGCTCCTTCCGGATCCTCGGCATCGCCTCAGCCAGTTGCCCCTGCCGCGTCCGCACCCAGAGGCTCCTGACCGCCCCCGCAGCCAGGTAGCGTGAGCTGTCCGTCCCACTCGCCCGCTCCCGCTCCTCGCTCACCGCAATCGTGTGCTCCGCCGTCTCGCAGTCGCACGGCTCGCCGTTCGCCGAGCACATCCCATGCCCAAACTGCGTAATCTTGAACGCCGTCCACCGCCGCTCCGGAAGCGCCGCAATCAGCCCCGCCATCACGCTCGTCTTCCCGATATTCCGGGTATGCCCCCCCACCACCACAATCGCCAAGCCACACCATCCTTAGTTGCTGTTCCTCGTCCACCTTAGCCATACCAAAAGCCACAACTTGGACACCATTTACCGTCGTCTCAAACGCGCCAGATCCCGCAGATACTCCTTCACCGGACGCGCCGGAGTCCCCCAAAACACCTGCCCTGAACCCTCTAACTTCTTTCCCGGCAACACCCCGCCCTGCCCACCCAGCATCACCCCCGCGCCAATCGTCACATTCTCCCCCAGCCCCACCTGCCCGCCCAGCATCGCCCCATCCTCAATCACGCAGCTCCCCGCCATCCCCACCTGCGCCGCGATGATCACATCCTCGCCAATCCTGCAATTATGGGCAATATGCACCAGGTTATCGATCTTCGTCCCCCGCCCAATCCGCGTCTCGCCCAGCGCGCCCCGGTCGATCGTCGTATTCGCCCCAATCTCCACATCGTCGCCAATCCACAGCGTCCCAATCTGCGGAAACCCAATGAATCCGCCCCTTCCACGTGCATACCCAAATCCGTCGGACCCCAGCACCGCCCCCGCCTGCACCCTCACCCGAGCCCCCAGTGTCGTCCCCGCATGCACCACCACGCGCGGCCCAATCACGCACCCCTCCCCCATCACTACCCCATCCTCAACCACCGCCGAGGGATGCACCCCACTGACCCGCACATCGAACCACCTCGCATAAACCATTGAAAAAGCGAGTTTTGGATCCTTGACCTCAATGACTCGCGCATCCCCGCTGCTCCCTACCCGCCCCAGAATCACCCCCGCCCGCGACGCCAGAGCCTCCACCATGGCCCCATCGTCCATCGCGAACACAACACTCCCCTCATCCGCCCCAGGAATGGATGAGACCCGCGTCACCTCCCGCTGCAGCTCGGCTCCCGTCGCAGCCTCAACCCCAAGCAGATCAATAACTTCCCTCACAGACACCGCCATCAGTACACCCCCGCCTCGCCCACCGGTCTCGTCTTCCACCTCCGGTGCATCCACAGCCACTGCTCCGGATTCGCCCGCACATACCGCTCAATCATCGCCGTAAATGCCGCCGTATTCGCCACCACATCGTCCTCCGCATCCCCCGTCCGGATCAACTCCATCCTCTCCCCAAAGCACAGCTTGTACTTCTTATCCTCTTCATTCCAAAGCAGAAATCCTGGCAGCACCGCCGCATCCGTCTTCAACGCCACCTTCGCCAGCCCGGACGCCGTACACGCCTGTATCCCGAAGTACGGCACAAAGACCCCCTGCGGCGGCGTCATATTCGTATCCATCAAAATCCCCACAGTTTCACCATGCCGCATGGCGGAGATCAGCCCCCGCGCAAAATCGTCTTTATGAATCACTCGATTCCCATGCAAACACCTGATTCGATTCACAAAAGCATCCACCAGCGGGTTATCCAGCCGTCGAATCACCAGCCCCATCGGATAACCCACCATCGAGTGATAAAAGCTCGACAACTCCCAAGCCCCCAAATGACCCGTCAGCACTAGCACTCCCTTCCCCCGCTCCCGTGCCTCGAGATAATGCCTAAGTCCTTCATAGACAACAAATTGCGACGCCTGTTCGGCGGTATAACCGGACATCTGGCAGAACTCCGCCAGCAGAAGTCCCAGATTCCGATACACCCCCCGCAGTGTCTTCTCCCGCCAGGCCGCATCCTGCGCCGGATATCCTAGTTCCAAATTCCGCAATCCCACCCAACGCAGACGCTTTACAGTCCAAAACGCGATATTCCCAACTCCGGTCCCAACCCACCGGGCCACCCCACGCGGCACCGCGCCCAGCCCTCTAACCAGACCCCAAACCACAGCAAACTCCGCTCGCTCTTTGAACGTGACCGGTCGAATTGGAACGTTCTGTGCTTCAGGCTTCAAGCCCATAGTCTAACGCCCCGCTCCTCTCCACACGCGACAAGGGCGACCCGAAGGCCGCCCTGATCGTTCTCATTCACCTGCTGTTTAGTGATCAGCTTTAGACGACACGAAGGACCGCGCCACGGTCCCAACAAAGGGGCGGGCCGAAGGCGGCGTGGGCACGTTGCCGTGCAGCACAGACTCAAACGGGATGTTCGAGCCGTAGTAAGCGCGGGTATCATCCTGATTCTGCGAGAGAACCGTCCCATCCAGGTCGAGCCCGGCAAACAGACCCTTGGAGCGTGAGTAGGTCAGGAACTCGGCGTTCAGCTTCCAGTCCGTACCAGCCTGCGCATTACGACCAACCGGACCCGCAGAGGCCGCGGCATCCGCGCCGAGCTTGAACTTGTTCTTCAGCATGTCCTGTAGACCCTGCTGATTCATCGCAACCAGCACCAGGTCGGTCGCCTGTCCGCCAATCTGGAATCCAAAGCTGCCGCCCGCAAGCTGAACAAACACGGGTGAACTCCAGCCCTTCGGCGTCCGGCACGTCGCCACACCCTGCCCATACTGAGCGCCAACCACAAACGCGCCCTTCTTAAAACTTGGGATCACGACCACGCACGAAGCGCCAGCCAGAATGCTCGTCGGAATACCCTTGTCCGGGGTTCCCATAATCTCCTGAATCACAGCCTTGGCATTGCCAAGACGCTCATCCAACTTCGCTTTATCGCCTTCTGCAAAGGCCATCTGCGCCGCCCCGGATACCAAGGCTGCGGTCGTCATCATTGCTGCAAAACGTTTCATCACCGGTCCATCCTCCATAAACTTTTTTCGCTGCACTGCTCTGTCCATCGCCACTTCGCGCATGGCGGAAGCAATGTGCGGAACACTTCGTATGATGGAAAGCATTCCAGTGGGGTTGCACCATGTTGGTTTTGAAGCCTTGACATGCCCCGACATCAATGGCTGAATACCCCAGAAAAAAGGGGGGCTGCGAACATCATGACGGCGCGGTCGTCGTCCATGGTCGCAGCCCACTCTCCCAGAACTTGCTGGGTGTTACTTTGCATCACCCCTGCGTCACCGGCAAGAGTACCGACGTCTATAGTCTTCCGTAACCGTGCTGTTAATTACCTCATCACCTCCTCACCACAAGTGCCGCTCCAGCATCGTCATCGTGAGCGCCGTCCGGTTCACCACGCCCACCTTCCTCATCAGTCGCCCCACGTGCGCCTTGATCGTCCCCTCATCCACGCCCAAAGCCTGCCCGATGTTCCGGTTCGGGTACCCCATTACCAGCAACCGCAGCACCTCGCGCTCCCGCGGGGTAAACTTCGGCACCTCGTGGATGGCCACCCGTTGCACTGTGCTGTGCGGACGATCCAGAAGCCGCGTCAAAACCTCACGCGATGCCCAGACCGACCCCTCATCCACAGACTCGATCGCGAAACGCACCTCGCCTTCGCTCGCGGCGTAGCTCAGGTAGCCCCGCGCACCCGCTGCAATCACCCGTTCGACACGCTCCTGGGTCGGCTCCGGTCCCATCACCACCAGCCGAAGGTTCGGCCGTTCTCGCCGAAACCCTTCAATCAGTTCGAAGAGATACTCCGTTGCACTCTCATCAATCAGCACAATCCCAAGCCCAAGAGTCTTCAGTGCGCTCGGCCCCGTCAGGGAAATCGCCTCAAAGTTTGTGCTCTCTTCAAGGATCGACGTCAACCCCAAAACCCGCAGGGGATCCGTCGAGACGATACCAACCCTCTTTCGGCTGTTCGTTCTCTGCTCGCTCATCATGTCCCGTCCTTGCGTGTACCGCTCGAGTCGCTGTTCGGGTCTTGCTCGCTACCGTTCGCGCCGCCGGTTACAGCTTCGGCAGCACGATGCCCTGCTGGTTCTGGTACTTCCCTTTGCGATCCGCGTAACTGACCTCGCAGACCTCATCGGACTGGAAAAATAGAATCTGGCACAGACCTTCGTTCGCATAAATGCGCGCCGGCAGCGGTGTCGTGTTGCTGATCTCCAGCGTCACAAACCCCTCCCACTCCGGCTCGAACGGCGTCACATTCACGATGATCCCGCACCGCGCATACGTGCTCTTGCCCACGCAAATCGTCAGCACATCCCGCGGAATCTTGAAGTACTCAATCGATCGCGCCAGCGCAAACGAGTTCGGAGGTACGATCACACTCTCCGCCGTCACCGTCACAAACGACCGCTCGTCGAACGCTTTTGGATCGATAATCGCGCTGTTTACATTCGTAAAAATCTTGAACTCGTCGGAGACCCGCAGGTCATATCCATACGAAGACAAACCATACGAGATCACGCCCTCTTTCACCTGCTTCTCGCTGAAGGGCTTGATCATTCCATGCTTGGTCGCCTGCTCGCGAATCCAGCGATCGCTCTTAATCGACATGCCTACTACGCCTCCAAAATCCCCATCCTCGACTGCTCATCGCATCAGCGACATTGACAATCGCTACCCCCCTTTCTAACATCGAACTACCACTCGCAGCCGTGCACTTTTGGGATTCCCCATCATTCACTGCATAGGGGCTGGTACTCAGGCCCGATTAAGAACCGTCACATCAGAAGACGAGGCTACAGTTGATCAAACAGGATCTTATTCAGCGAGTCGTAGAACGCACCGGCTTGGTGCGCACCAAGGCAGAAGCCGCCGTAGACGCCATCTTCGAATCCATGAAGCAAAGCCTCGTCGAAGGCGACCGCATCGAGCTCCGCGGCTTCGGCGTCTTCACCGTCAAGCCCCGCAAAACCGGAGTCGGACGAAACCCCCGCACCGGAGCCGAAGTGAGCATCGCCCCCGGCAAAGCCGTCCGCTTCAAGCCCGGCAAAGACCTCCACGTCCTGGACTAAGGAATGCTTCGGGTGCCCCATTCATCGCAGCTCCATCGCGATGAATGGGTTAGCGGCGTGCATGTCCTCGGCCTCTAAGCGAAGCTCATCGCATCCACATCCACCACCAGGTTCCTCCGCGGGATCCCCTTCTCCGCCGCCATCCCCAGCATCGCCCGCAGCGCCTCCCCCAGCGCTCCACGTCGCTCCGCCTTCAGCACAAAGTGGAACCGATAGATCCGTTTCAGCCGCATAATCGGCGCCGCCGCCGGCCCCAGCACCTTCACCCCCGCCGGCCGCGCATCCTTGAAGTGCCGCCCAATCTCCGCCGACCACGCCGCCGCCTCCTCCATCTTCTCGCTCACCAGAATCACATTCGCCAGCACGGAAAACGGCGGATACTGCAGACTCCTCCGGTACTGCATCTCCTTCGCCACAAACCCAGGATAATCATGCTGCGCCGCAAACTTCACCGCGTAGTGGTCCGGATAATACGTCTGCACCAGCACCTTTCCCGGCAGCTCCCCACGCCCCGCCCTGCCTGAAACCTGTGTCAGCAACTGAAACACCCGCTCCGCCGCTCGAAAATCCGGCAGCCCCAGCGCATAGTCCGCTCCCACCACCCCCACCAGCGTCACCCCATGAATGTCATGCCCCTTCGCGATCATCTGCGTCCCCACCAGCAGATTGATCTCCCCCGCATGCAGCCGCCCCAGCAGCCGCTCCATGTCGCCCCTCCCCCGCACCGTATCCCGGTCCATCCGCCCAATCCGAGCCTCCGGAAACAGCTCCTGCAGCTTCTCCTCCCCCTGCTGCGACCCCGCCCCCATGAAGTAAAGGTGCTCACTCCCACACTTCGGACAGCTCTTTGGCACCGTCCGCCGAAACCCGCAAAAATGACACTCCAGCCGCTCCCCCGGCTCCGCGATCCCACCCTCCTCCACCTCACGCCCCGCCTTCCGGTGATACGTCATCGACAACGAGCAATTCTCACACTCCACCTTCTCCCCGCAGCTCCTGCACATCACCACGCTGCTATACCCCCGCCGGTTCAGCAGCAGAATCACCTGCTCCCCCCGGTCGAGCGCCGCCCGCGTCTCCTCCACCAGCCGCCTCGCAAAGATCTCTTCCTTGCCCACCGCCTTGAATTCCTCCCGCATATCCACCAGCTCCACCGCCGGCAGCGCCCGCCCCATCACCCGCCCCCTCATCTCAATCAACCCATACCGACCCCGTTCCGCATTCGCCCAGCTCTCGAGGCTCGGCGTAGCCGATCCCAGCACCACACAAGCTCCCACCAGCTTCCCCCGCATCACCGCCACATCTCGCCCGTTATACCGCGGCGTCTCCTCCTGCTTATAGCTCTGGTCGTGCTCCTCATCGACGATAAACAGCCCTAACTCGCTCACCGGCGCAAACACCGCACTCCTGGTCCCCACCACCACCCGAGCATCCCCCCGCCGAATCCTATGCCACTGCTCCGCCCGCTCATCCGGCGTCAACCCGCTATGCAGCAGCGCCACCTCATCCCCAAACGCCGCAAACATCTGCCCCGCCATCGCCGGCGTCAGCCCAATCTCAGGCACCAGCAGCAACGCACTCTTGCCCGCCGCCAGCGCCCGTTTCATCGCCGCAACATACACCGCCGTCTTCCCACTCCCCGTCACCCCATACAGCAGGTGCGGCCGAAACCCACCCTTCTCCATCGCCGCCGCAATCGTCGCCACCGCCTCCATCTGCTCCTCATTCAATGCATGTTCATGCGCATGCCTCTTCCCCGCGACACTCACCCCACCCAGCGCAAACTCCTCCGCCTCCTCCTCAATCCCCACCAGCCCCCGCTTCACCAGCGTCGCCAGCGACGACTCCGGCACCCCACCTCGCACCAGCCTCACCCGCAGATCCCTGACCGCCAACCGCCCCCCTACCGCCGCCAACTCCGCCATCACCCGCAGCTGATTCTCATTCAGCTTAGGCAGCCTCTTCCCATCGCTCTCAACGCCCTCACGAACAACTGAGAACTGAGAACTGAGAACTGCAACTCGCACCACCCGTTTCGCATCCCGCTCCTCCGCCACCGCCTCCCGCACCAGCCACTTCTTCTTCACCATCCCCTCGAGCAACCCCCGCCCCGCCCCCGTAGCACTCCGCAGCGCCCCAACCTTCGCCGCCTCCCCATCCTCCAGGTAGTTCAACACCTTGTACTCCCGATCCTGCTCCTCCGGCGTCAGCCTGCTCCGCCGTGAAGACCCCTTCGCCGCCCCCTCATACAGGACCCTCCGCCCCGCCTCGCCAATCCGATACATCCACTGCCGCTTCACCTCCGCCGCCAGCGGCAGCATCCCCCGCAGCACCTCCCCCAGCGGCGCGCAGTAGTACTCCGCCACCCAGGAAGCCAACCGCAGCATCGCCTCATCCAGCAGCGGCCCCACATCCATCACCGTCTGCACCGCCTTCACGTCAATCCCATCCGCCGGCGCAACCTCATGCACCCGAACCACCACCCCCATCAGCCGCTGCCCCCCAAACGGCACCAGCACCCTGGCCCCCACCGTTGGCGTCACCTCTCCCACCGCATACGTAAACATCCGGTCCAGCGGCACCGGCAGCGCAACATCGCAATAAACACTCACTCTCTAAGTGTATCCAGCACGTCCATTTAGCAAGGTCATTCAAGAAGTACATCGAACAAGTACATCTTCGTTAGACACCCGCACCCCCAACCCACTACCATCCTCCCCATGCGCAAGACCCTTCTCGCCGCCCTGCTCTCGTTCGCCGCCTGCATCCCCGCCCTCGCCCAAACCCCCATGAAGGTCGCCGTCGTCGGCCTCACCCACGGCCACATCGACGGCTTCCTCAACAAGAGCGCCCTCTCCCCCGCCGGCGGCCTCCTCCACCGCCCCGACGCCGAACTCGTCGGCATCGTCGAGCCCAATCAGCGCCTCTTCGACCAGTACGCCGCCAAGTACCACCTCCCCGCGACCATGCACTTCAACACCATCGCCGAAATGGCCGCCAAGACCCACCCACAGTCCGTTCTCGTCTTCACCGCCCCCAGCGAGCACCGCCGCATCGTCGAAGAGTCCGCCGCCCTCGGCATCCACGTCCTCATGGAAAAACCCCTCGCCTTCTCCTACGCCGACGCCCTCGCCATGCAGCGCGCCGCCACCCGCGGCCACATCCACGTCCTCGTCGACTTCGAAACCGCCTGGTACACCTCCAACACCGAGGCCTATAACCTCGTCCAGCACGGCGACCTCGGCCCCATCGTTCGCACCGTTATCCGTGACGGCCACCAGGGCCCCGCAAAGATCGGAGTCGGCCCGGACTTCCTCGCCCTCCTCGTAGACCCCGCTCAGGACGGCGACGGAGCCCTCACCGACTTCGGCTGCTACGGCCCCAACCTCATGACCTGGCTCCTCCACGGCGAAGCGCCCCTCTCCGTCTCCGCCACCACTCACCGCCTCCAGCCCGCCCTCTACCCCAAGGTCTCCGACGACGCCGAGATCATCCTCCACTACAAGAACGCCACCGCCGTCGTCGAAGGCTCCTGGGACTGGCCCTTCGCCCTCAAGCAGATGGACGTCTACGGCGCCACCGGCTACGCCAAGGCCACCGACCCCACCCACATCGAAGTCCGCCGCGAGCACGACAAAGCCGCCGAGCAGACCCAGGGCCAGCCCCTCCAGCCCCCGTATGACGACCCCCTCCACTACCTCGAAGCCGTCGTCTCGGGCCAGATCCAGGAATCCAACGACATGTCCTCCCTCAAAAACAACGTCCTCGTCGCAGAAATCCTCGACGCCGCCCGCCAGTCCGCTCAAACCGGCAAGACCATCCCCCTCCCCCTCAAACCCTGAGCCCTACCAGCCCCCCATCGGCTTCCACGGCTTCCATCCCTTCGTCCCCGGCGGCCCCTTCACCCACTCCAGGGTCCGCTGCTCGATCATCAACTCCTCCGCGGCCGCCTTGTCCACTCCACCCTTCACCATTGTATCGATCGCCTCCTGCTCGGCCGGAGAAAACCTGCTCTTCGCCGCAGCCTTACCCAGCGCGCTTCCCAGCTGCTCCCCACCCTCCTCGCCAAGGTCTCGCAGTGCGGCCTTGGCTGCTGCCCTCGCCAGCACCCGCTTCAGCAGAAACTTTCCCACGCTCAACGCGCCCCACCCTGCAATCGCATAATCGATCGGTCCTAGCCCCTCGCTCACCAGCGCAGCCTCGCTGTGGAATACCTGCAGCTCCTCCCCCAGCCGCGTCACAATCGAGTGCACCCGGTCCCCGGACCCACCCATCACAATCTCGTACCCGAACAGCCCCAGCCCCTGCGCATAGATCGGGATCAGCGTCGTCATCCCGTCCTTCCCCCACACATTGGCGATAAACGCCATCTCAAACGAGGTCAGATCCCCCTTCGCGATGTCCTTCAAATAGCTCTGCAGCCCCCCAGCCGTCAGCCGCCGGTAAGACTTGTCCCCCACAATCTTCTTTCGCTCAAATCCCAGGAACGTGTCATGCACCAGCCTTGACACAAACGCATCCTTCTCCGCATACGAGATCGGATAATCCTTCCTCAACTGCACATTCGCAAACGGATTCTTCGCCGCCGCCGGCTCCCCCTGCCGCAGCATCGCCTGGTTCCCAACATTCGCCTGCGTCTCAGCCCCACGATCCGCCGCAGTCGCCGCCTGCCGCGTCGGCCCCGTATCCGCCTTCTTCTCCGTATCGAACACCGGTGTGCCCATCGCGTATCCCCCTCAATCACACAACGTTCGGGCCCGCATTCCGGATGACCCCGCCATTCTAGCCCCAACCCGCCTCATTCATCTCCCCAAAATCCCCATCCGCTATCATGTCCCAGCCGGAGACCACATATGCCCCTCTTCCTCGCCTTAGCCCTCACCCTCGCCGCCTTCCAATCCCCCGCCACCGCTCCCATCGCCGCCGCTCCCATCACGGCCGCTCCCATCAAAGACGAGCCCCTCACCCTCCCCGCCATCGTCTACCCCGCCGAAGCCAAACACGCCCGCATCCAGGGCACCGTCCACCTGGAAGTCACCGTAGACCCCACCGGCCACGTCACCGCCGTCCGCGCCCTAGACGGCCCCATCCCCCTCCGCCAGGCCGCCATCGACGCCTACTCCCGCGCCACCTACGCCCCCCTCACCAACCCCGCCTCCGGCCGCCCAACCCCCGCCGTGATCGCCACCTCCGTCGATTTCACCCTCCACGAACTCCCCCCGGACACCGACCTCCTCGTCGACCGCGCCTTCCAGCCCCTTCAGGCCCACTGCCAGTCCTTCGTAGACGCCGGCACCGACCAGGAACGCACCCCGGAAGCCCTCGCCGCCTGCCGCGAAGCCGTCGCCATGTCCCACCGCTTCACCCCAGCCGCCGCGCTTGAAGCCCGCGCCGCCGCCGTCAACGACCTCGTCCTCATCCTCCTCGCTCAGAAGTCCTACCCTGGAGCCGCCCTCGTCGCCGACGAAGCCGTCTCCCTCGTCGCCTCGACCGACCACCCCCACACCCCCGCCGCCGCCACCGCCTACATCACCCGCTGCGAGGCCCGTTCCCTCGCCAGGGAACTCCCCGGAGCCGCCCAGGACTGCGCCGCCGCCGAAGAAACTCTCCTCACCCTCATCGCAGACCAGTCCGCCCCAGACCAATCCAAAACCGACCGCACTGCCAACTACAAGATCCAGCTCCGCGAAACCTACGAACTCCACGCCATCATCCTCGACAAGAGCCACCACCCCCTCGACGCCCGCCGCATCCGCAACCGCGCCAAACTCGTCTGACCGCCGTTCCCTGAGCGGACCAGAACAGAAGCGTCATCCTGAGCGAAGTCCGGCGCGCTTTGCGATGGACGCAGTCGAAGGACCCCGACGAACCCCTGTCACCCATACCGCATCCGGCTCGCGCGAGAGTCCCACCCTGTCCTGCCCATGCCTCCCCTCTTCCGCTAGACTGATCCCTGCCAAAATTCCGTCAGGAGATTCCCCATGAAGGCGCTCAAGTCCTTCCTACTTACCGCTCTGCTCGCCGCAACGCCGTTCGCCGCCCTCGCCCAGTCCACCGGCACCTTCACCGACCCCCTCCTAGACAACGGCCCCGACCCCTGGGTCGTCACTTACAAAGGCTTCTACTATTACTCCAACTCCACCGGAGCCAACCTCACCCTCCGCAAAACCGCCGACATCACGGACCTCCGCGACGCCCCCAAAACCGTCGTCTTCACCCCGGAATCCGGCCACCCCTGGTCCAAAGAGCTCTGGGCCCCCGAGCTCCACCGCTGGGGCAACAAGTGGTACATCTACTTCGCAGCCGACGCCGGCGACAACGCCTCCCACCGCATCTACGTCGTAGAAAACCCCAGCGACGACCCCACCCAGGGCACCTGGACCCTCAAGGGCAAAATCGCCGACTCCACCGACAAGTGGGCCATCGACGCCACCACCTTCGAACTCAAAGGCCAGCACTACCTCGTCTGGTCCGGCTGGAAAGCCGACACCGACGGCGAGCAGGATCTCTACATCGCCCACATGGCCAACCCCTGGACCATCGATTCCCCCCGCACCCTCATCTCCAAACCCACCCTCCCCTGGGAGCTCCACGGCGACCTCCCCGGGCGCCACGTCAGCGTCAACGAAGGCCCCGAATTCATCTCCCACGGCGACAAAATGTTCGTCGTCTTCTCCGCCTCCGGCTGCTGGACGGACAACTACACCCTCGGAGCCCTTGAAGCCAAAACCAGCGCCAACCCGCTCGACGCCGCCTCCTGGACCAAAATCGACCACCCCTTCCTCTCCACCGACCCCGCCGCCCCCGCCTTCTCCCCCGGCCACAACGGCTTCTTCAAATCCCCAGACGGCAAGCAGGACTGGATCATCTACCACGCCAATCCCAAACCCGGCGAAGGCTGCGGCAACTTCCGTTCCCCCCGCATCCAGCCCTTCACCTGGGACGCCTCCGGCCTCCCCAACTTCGGCCCTCCCACCCACCTCGACCAACTCCTCCCCAAGCCCTCCCACTAAACCCAACCCGTCATATCGGGTGCCCCATTCTTTGACAGTCTCATCGTCAAAGGGTGGGGTATCGGGCGAAAGCCCGACCGCTCTCCTCTCCCAGCCGCACAAGCCCGAGTGCCCCATTCATCGCAGCCTCACCGCGATGAGTGGGACGTAAACTCCCAGCCTTCATCAACAAGGCGACTACTTCGCCCCCTTCAACCCCATCGCCGCCATCACCATCTGCAGATCCTTCCAGGCCTCCACCTTCTGCCGCGGATCCCTCAACAAAAACGCCGGATGGAACGTCACCGCCGTCTTCGCTCCCCGCACCTCGTGGAACCGCCCCCTCAAACTCGCCAGCGATTGCTTCACCCCCAGCAGATACGTCGCCGCTGTCGACCCCAGCGCCACCACATACTCCGGCTGAATCACATCCATCTGCCGCACCAGGAACTGCGTGCACGTCGTCGCCTCCACGTACTCCGGAGCCCGGTTCGCCGGCGGCCGGCACTTCACAATATTTGCGATATAAACCTGATCCCGCGCCAGTCCCATCGCCGCTATCATGTTGTTCAGCAGCTGCCCACTCTTGCCCACAAACGGCACACCCTGCGCGTCCTCATCCGCCCCCGGACCCTCCCCCACAAACATCAGCCGGGCATGCGGGTCCCCATCCCCAAACACAATATTCCTGCGCCCGCCATACGCCAGCGGGCACCGCGTGCAATCCCCAATATCCGCCCGGATCGCCGCCAGCGCACCCGCACGATCTCCCGCGGCCACACGCGACCCCGGCATCGGTGCCAAATCATTGAAGCTAATTAGTTTCGGAATAGCCGTACCCGCCTCGTTGATCTCAGGCGTCGCCACATGCGCAGGAGCAGCCTTCGGAGCTTCTACCCGAACGCCTGAAGCCTCGGCTCGGACCGGCGCAACCACCGCCGTCAACCCAGCCTTGACCTCCTCCACAGGAGTCACCGCCAAAGCCTCCATCGCCGCCGGTTCCCCGTTGCGATAGAACTCGTAGACCCCCATATCCCGGAAGTATTCGAGATACGCTCTCGCCTCCAGGGACCCCTGCTCGTTGACCGCCATCCCTCAAGCTTACAGCCGGCCGAGCCCTTCCCGCACGTCCCGTCCTACAGCCGTTCCAGTCCCACGTGATCCAGCGTCGGCTTCACCATCTTCTCCGGAAGCACAAACGTCACAAACCCCGCGCGAATCTCATCCTGCGCCACCCGGCAAGCCTTCATCGACTTCGAGTTCGAAAGCGGAGGAGCCCCACCCTGAAGCTGACGCGCACGACGGGCCGCACCTTTGACGAGGCTGTACTTGTTGAACAGAGCATTGTCGATCGCCATACCTGTTACCCCCAAGAAATATTCAGTTGTGCGTTTCCTTAACAGTAACCCACTTCCGCAAAAATATCGTCCCACATTGATACAACATTTGTGCCACATGTGGAAAACCAGACACCACAAGGATCGTGGATCACCACATCGGGTGCCCCATTCATCGCAGCCTCACCGCGATGAGTGGGACGTAAACTCCCCAATCACCAACCAAACCCCTACTCCCCAAAGCTCCCCAGCGCCCGCCTCAACCGTTCCGACCCCACGCTCGTCCGGCAACTCTCCGCCAGCGTCATCACCCCATCCTCCGCCACCCCCCGCTCCGTCAGCACCACGGCCTTCATCTCCGCCACCGCATCATCCAGCACATCGTTCACCAGCGCGTACTTATACTTATCCACCAGCCCAAGCTCCTTCCTCGCCTCAGCCAGCCGTCGCTCGATGATCGCCTCCACCGTCACATGCTCCGCCTCACTCCTGTTCCTCAGCCGGCGTTCCAGCACCTGCGGACTCGGCGGCAGAATGAAGATCGAAACCGCCTCCGGCAGCTTCTCCATCACCTGCATCGCCCCCTGCACGTCAATGTCGAGCAGCAGGTCCTTCCCCGCGCTCTTCGCATGGCCCAACGCACTCAGCGCCGTCCCGTAGTAGTTCCCAAACACCTCCGCCCACTCCAGGAACTCCCCCGCCCCAATCATCTCCTCAAACCGCGCCCGGGTCGTAAAGTGATACTCCCGCCCGTCCTCCTCAGACCCCCGAGGCGACCGCGTCGTATACGAAATGGAAAAGTCCAGCCCTTCCACAAGCGTCCGAAGCTGGTTCACCAGCGTCGACTTACCCGACCCCGAAGGAGCCGAAATGATAAACAGTATCCCAGCCATAGTATCCAGTCAGTGTACCCGCTCCCCATCCCCCCGTTGTGACCCGCCCCCCACCATCCAGTCGTCATCCTTCCGCGAAGCGGGAGGACCTGCTGTTGCTGTTACTGTCGCCCTTGCCTGTTCCACCCAACCACACCACTCGCAGTCCCTTATCCACGATAGCCACACCAAAAACCACACTTTGCCCACCATGCGTGGACACAGATTTCGCACCGCACGGCGTTCGCAGGCCACCATCCCTACTCCAGATTCTGAACCTGCTCCCTCGCCCTCTCCAGCTCCACCTTCATCGCCAACCCCAGCTCCGTCAGCCGAAGCCCCACACTCCCGCCCGTCTTCGAAAGCATCGTATTCGCCTCCCGATTCAACTCCTGCAGCAGGAAATCCAACTGCCTTCCCACCTCCCCACCGCCCTCCAGCAGCCCGTTGAACCGCTCCACATGCGTCCGCAGCCGCACCAGCTCCTCCTCCACATCCCCCCGTTCCACCAGCAAAGCCGCCTCCGTCAGCAGCCGCTCATCGCTCACCCCGTACTGTTCCCCCAGCATTTCCATCAACTTACCCCGAAGCCGCTCCACCTGCGCCGCCCTGACCCCCTCCCGCAAAACCCTCGCCTCCTCCGCCATCCCACTCACCCGCTCCATCCCAGCCTTCAGCTCCGCCACCAGCGCCGCACCCTCCGCCGCCCGCACCTCGTTCAGTCGCTCCACCGCCCGTGAAGCCACCTCCATCACCGGCCCTTCAGCCTCAACAACATCCACCACCACCGCCGCCGCACTCATCACCCCCGGCATCCGCAGCAACCCATTCAGATCGATCTCAGCCGACACCCCAAACCGCTCCGCCGCCCGCCGGTGCGCCTCCACATACGCCCCCAGCAGCGCCTCATCCACCGCCACAACCCCTACGCCCGCCCCCTTTTCGAGCGACACCGTCACCTCCACATGCCCTCGCTTCACTCCTGCTTTCAACACCTTACGCAGCCCCGCCTCCAACCCATCGAACCCCACTGGCACCCTCACCTGCAAGTCCAGATGTCGATGATTCACACTCTTCACCGTCACCCCAAACCCCCGCCCACCCGCCAGCGTCCCCTCCACGCTCGCAAACCCCGTCATCGATTTTGCCTCGCTCAAGCCGTTCCCTCCAGCTCCAGATCCGCCTCCACCGCCTCCGCCGGAGCATCCCCGGCAAACTGCAAATCGTACAGCCGCCGGTACGTCCCAGACTGCGCCAGCAGCTCCTCATGCGTTCCAATCTCCGTAATTCGCCCGCTCTCCAGCACCACAATCCGAGTCGCCCGCCGCACCGTCGTAAGCCGGTGCGCAATCACAAACACCGTCCGTCCATCCATTAAATTTCCCAGCGCCGCCTGCACAAACGCCTCACTCTCCGTGTCCAGCGCGCTCGTCGCTTCGTCCAAAATCAGGATCGGCGCATTCTTCAGAATCGCCCGCGCAATCGCCAGCCGCTGCCGCTCCCCGCCGCTCAGCCTTACGCCCTTCTCACCAATCTTCGTGTCATACCCATCCGGCATCCGCAGAATAAATTCATGCGCCAACGCCATCCTGGCCGCCTCTTCCACCCGCTTCAGCGGCACATCCGGCTGACCATACGCAATATTGTTCCGCACCGTGTCGTTGAACAACACCGTCTCCTGCGTCACCTTGCCAATCTGCTTGCGCAGGCTTTCGATCGTCACATCCCGCACGTCGTTCCCGTCGATCGTGATCGCCCCTTCGTTCACGTCAAAGAACCGCGGAATCAAATTCACCAGCGAGCTCTTCCCCGCCCCGCTCGGCCCCACAAACGCAATCACCTCGCCTCTCGCGACGGTCAGCTCAATCCCATGTAACACCTGCTTCCGCTTCCCCTCCGCCTCATACGCAAACCCCACGCCGCTGAAGGCGATCTCCTCCCCAAATCCCTTCAGCACCTTCGCCTTTTTCTTCTCGCGCACATCATCCTGCGCGTCCATAAACCGGAAGATCTCCTCGCTGGCCCCTACTGCCTGCTGAAAGCTGTTGTAAAACGTTGGCAGCTTCCGCACCGGGTCATACAGCACCATCACCGCCGCCAAAAACGTAATAAACGACCCAGCCGAATCCCCCCCATGCACAATCCTCTGCCGCCCCAGGTACAGCAGCAGCGCAATCGCCACCGCACCCAGCGCATCCATCAGCGGACTGCTAATCGATTGCACCGCCACCGACTTCATATTCGCGTTCAGCAGCCGGTCCGCCGCCCGCCGAAACCGGTTCATCTCCCATAACTCCATCCCAAACGCCTTGACGATGCCGTTCCCCATAATCGTCTCTTGCAGAATGTTCTGAATCTCCGCCAGTTTGTCCTGCCCCCGCCGCGTCCGCCTCCGCACGCTCCCACCAATCCGCCGCGCGCTCGACACAATCACCGGCAGAAACAGCAGCAGCACCCACGCCAGCTTGCCCCCCACCACAATCACCGCGCCCACCATAAAGATCAGCGTGAACACCTGCTGCAGAAAATCGCTCAGCACGCTGGACATCGCCGTCTGCACCCGCTCAATGTCATTGATCAACGTGGAGATCAATGCCCCCGTCGTATGCTTCTGAAAAAACGCCACACTCCTTCTCAACAACGAGTCATACAGATCGTTCCGCAAATCCGTAATCATCGCGAACCCCGCCTTGTTCGCCAGCAGCGTCCCCGCATAGTCGCAAGCCGACTTCACCAGCGCAGACAAAATCAGCGCGACCGCCACAATATCCCACGCATTACGAAAGTGGCTCGGAACAAAGTGCTGCAGGTTGATCTCGGTCGATGTGTGTGGAATCTTGAACCGCAGCACCTCGTCCGGCAACGAGATCGATGCGCTCAGCACGTTATCCAAAATCGGCTTGATCAGCAGAATCCGAAACGCCGACATCGCCCCCACCACCGCCATCAGCAGCGTTGACAACACAATCAGCACGCCGTAAGGCCGCATGTAGCGCATCAACCGCAACACCCGCCTCAAGCCCGCCCCCCGCAACCGCAAACCGTTCTCAGCACCCAATCATTCTAAGCCGCAATCACCCACCGCCGGGCGCTCCAACCAGCCGCTACTTAGAACATCACCGTCTGTCGCGAACCCGCCCCTTCCTCCTGCATCACCCGATTCCCCCCACGCCGCTTCGCCGCGTACAACGCCTGATCGCAGTTCGCCACCAGATGCTCCCAGTTCAGCGTCGCCTTCTCCATCTGTGCCAGCCCAAAGCTCGCCGTCACCCTCGCCTCAAAGCTCCCGCCGTCCACCTTCAATCTCTCCAGCGCTTCCCGCAACTCCTCCGCCACCACCCCGGCACCCTCCACCGACGTCCCCGGAAGCAGCATCGCAAACTCATCCCCACCCAGCCTCGCCACCAGATCCGTACTCCGCGTATTCTGCCGCAGGCACTTCGCAACCATCATCAGCATCGCATCCCCGCAACTGTGCCCATACGTGTCGTTCACCTGCTTGAATCCGTCCAGGTCGATCGTCACCGCCGACACCGGAACATCCGTCGCCCGGCACACCGCAATCTCACGCTCCGTCCGCTGCACAAACGCCCGCCGGTTCAGCAGCCCCGTCAGCGGATCGGTGGAAGCCTGCAGCTCCAGATCCGCCCGCAGCAGCGCCGCCGTCAGCCACACATAGGACACCATCGTCCCGCACTGCAACGCGGAGTTGATAATCACGATCCACCCCAGAAACGCCCCCGCATTTAAATAGTTCGCCGGCGCCCCATGGAGCGAGACCCCCGCAATCCGCACCGCGTTCGCCAGCGCCAACCCCGTCAGCATCACCGCCATCGGAATCCCTGCCAGCCGAACCCCAGCCCCACGCTCCCGAAACGCAAACCATGCCGTCTGCGCCTGCAGCAGCCCCAGCACCACGCTGTACGCCAGCAGCCGCATCTTCGTATCCGGACGCACCCAACCCCACTCCAGCATCGTCAACACCGCAACCGCAATCAGCGTCACCTGGAAGTAGAGGTGCCGCCGCCTCAGCCCAAACAGAGCCGCCAGCGACCGGAACAGCAGGCAGTACCCCATCACCACCAGCAGATTCCCCACCACAATCGAAAGGAAGTCCGGAACATGCCCCCGCAACGCCACCGCCGTCGCGCCCAGCAGCGCAAAAACGTTATACAGCGAAAACCAATGGATTCCCTTCATCCCGCGATACAGCAGAGAGTTGATCAGGGTCAGCAGCGCATACAGCGCCAGCATCACCACATGCTCAATATGAAGGGTGTGGATCTCCAACGTCTTCGGGGCCCCGGTATCTCCGCGCAAATAGACGTTCCGACATCTGTTAAAGCAGACAGACGGCTGGAATCGACTTGCAAAACATTCGAATGGGTTGTCGCGGTGGCCACAGTATAGCCCGCCGTCCACCTGGCCCGGCGTCAAAATCCAGCCAGCCTCATACCACTTTCGGGGTATTCCTCACCGCGGCATATCCCGATGCATCGCCTTCGCCCGATACCCCGCCCCATCCAACCTTCTCTTCATCTCCTCCGCAATAAACACGCTCCGGTGTTGCCCCCCCGTGCACCCAAACGCCACCGTCAAATAGCTCTTGCCTTCCTTGATATAGTGCGGCAGCAGAAACTCCAGCATATCGGTCGTCTTATCCAGAAACTCCTCTGTCTGCGGAAATCCCTGCACATACGCCGCCACCTTCGGATGCTTCCCCGTCAGCTCCCGAAACTCCGGCACAAAGTGTGGATTCGGCAGAAACCGCACATCGAACACCAGGTCCGCCTCCGTCGGCACCCCATTCTTAAACCCAAAACTCATCGACGAGATCGTCAGGTTCCGCTCACTCTGCCCCCGCTGCTCAAACTGAGAGTTGATGTGCGCCCGCAGCTCGTGCACGTTGAACTTGCTCGTATCCAGCAGGATATCCGCCACATTCCGCACCGGATCAAGCCGCTTCCGCTCCGCCCGGATCGAGTCCGCCACCATCTCCTCGCGGCCCATCGGATGCGGCCGCCGCGTCTCGGAAAACCGCCGCACCAGCGCATCGTCGGTCGCCTCCAGAAACAGCACCCGCGTCGCCAGTTGCTTCCGAACCTTCTTCAGAATCCCCGGAAACTTGTCCAGCCGGCTGCCTTCGCGCACATCCACCACCAGCGCCGCCCGCGTAATCTCAGCCGATTGCCCCACCAGATCCGCAAACCGCGGAATCAGCTCCAGCGGCAGATTATCGACCGAGTAATACCCCAGATCCTCCAGAGCCTTCAGCGCTGAAGCCTTCCCCGCCCCACTCATCCCCGTCAGGATCACCAGTTCACGATCCGCCCCGTCCAGCAGCCCCCGGGCCACCTTCGCAGCCTTACCCCGAACCGCCTTCTTCCCCGCCACCTTCTTACCCGCGCCCTTGCCAATCATGCTGAAATCCTAGCACCGGCAACGTATCCCTTACGCCACCACCCCCAACTCCCCCTCCGCCGTCTCCACCCCCAGCATCGTCGCGCGCGCCTTTCGCTCGAATACCACGTACATCCCCTTCCCCTTCGCCTTGGCCTCATACATCGCCACATCCGCATCATGCAGCATCTCTTCGGAGCAGGAATACTCCGGCCGCCCAAACGCAATCCCCATGCTCGCTGAAACCCTCGCCTCGGTCCCGTTCAGCTTCATCGGCCGCTGAAACGCCATCTGCACCCGTCCCATCACCCGGTTCACGTCGTTCATATCGCCTGTCTCATCCAGCAGCAGCGCAAACTCATCCCCGCCAAACCGGGCCACCGTATCCTGCGGCCTCAGGCTCTGCACCAGCCGCGCCGCCACCTGCTGCAGCAGGGAATCTCCCGCCGCATGACCCATCCTGTCATTCACCCGCTTGAATCCGTCCAGATCCAGAAACACCACCGCGAAATTCCGCTCCGGCTGTCGTTGCAGCCGCGCCATCGTCAACGTCAGCCGGTCATGAAACAGCGCCCGATTCGCCAGCCCCGTCAGCCCGTCATGCAGCGCCGCATGTTGCAGCTTCGCCTCATGCTGCTTCTGGTGCCGTATGTCCCGGTACGTCACAAACATCCCAAACGCCTCGCCCCCCAGCCGTATCCTCGTCGTCGTCACCGAAACCGCAATTCGCTCCCCCACCCGCGTCCGCCGCACCGCCTCAAACGCCGCATACCCATGCGATTCGATCGCCGCCTGCAGCATCGCCTTCTCCTGCACCCGCGCATCCGGCAGCACCAGCGCATCCAGCTCCGCGCCAATGCACTCCTCCGTCGTATACCCAAACAGATCCTTGAACAGCTTGTTCACATGCAGCACCCGGCCCTCATGCGTAATCGCCGTCGCCTCGTCCGTCGCATCCAGCACGTCTTCCAGAAAGCACCCGTCCGTCTGGCTCGCCCCCGCAAAGCCCTCCGCCCGTTCCATCAGCACCACCAGCCGGCACGTCTCGCCCTGCCAGCATCCCACCTGCGCCGCCGCACTCACCTGCATCGGAGCCCCATGCCGCCGTATCACCAGGCAGTCGAACCGGTACCGCCGCTCCTGCGCCCCAAAGTCATACGCCCCCAGCAGCGCCTCATCCACCGTCACCGGCTCTGACCCAAACCCAGTCAGCGTCCGTGCCAGCGCATTCCGGGCCACGATCATCCCGTCCCGCTCGATGATCGCCATGCACGGCAGTTCTTCGAACAGAACCTCCGCTCCGTCCAGCGCCGCCCCCGCCGTCTCCAAAACTCCGCTCATGCATCCATCCCTCATCCGACTCTATCGGCGACAGACGCACCCCACAATGCTCGGGTCACCCCCAAACACCCCAAATTTCCTTCACCCTCCCAATTCAGAACCAGACCGCCAAAAGCAAAAGAGCGGCGCGGAGCATCCGCTCCTCACCGCTCTCTTCAACGATCCCCCCCTCAATCCGTCCCACCTCGAAGTAACTTTCCAAAGCGTTACAAAAGTAGAGGGTTCACGCCCTGCTCATCGACCTTTGATACAAGCCTAACTCGCCTGTTTTGAATATTTTGCGCAATAACAGGGGGAGGTAGGGGGATTCCCCCATCCCTCCCCGTCTCACTAGGCCGCGGTAACCGCCGCCGGCACATCCAGCACTTCCACCAGCGGCACCGTCGAATCCGGCTTCGCGTGCCGCTCCACCGTGATCTTCCGCTCTTTGTGCTTTACCGCCTGCACCTCAATCTTCCGCAGAGCGTCATGCAACGCCTGCAGCATATCGGTCCCCTCACACGTCGCCACCAGCGTCTCATTGCCGGTCATCAGCGTGACTTCCGCAATCTGCCTGTACTTGTCCTCGGTCAGGATCACATGGGCGCTCACGGCTCCGCCCAGCATCTTATCGATCCGCCCCAGCTCCCCCAGAGCCAGCGCCTTGTGTTTCACATTGATCGTGGTTCCGCGTCCCGTAAATTCAACATTCAGTCCGGTGGATTCAACGTTCATGCATACACCTCTTTCTCACACGTAGGATGCCCCATGCTCCGGTCGGGATGTCGTCATCCCTCCGCAACACTCCCGCATCTTAGCCCCTTTTCGCGGCCGCTGTCTCGCCCACAGCCCTCAGCGAACACGCCTCTGGTGCGTACTGGGAATCTGCAGATCCTCCCGGTACTTCGCCACCGTCCGCCGAGTCACGTTGATCCCCTGCGCCTTCAACTCCGCCGCCAGTTGATCGTCCGTCAGCGGCTTGCGCGGGTCTTCATCCTCAATCAGCTTCTTCACCTTCCGCTTCAGCAGCACCAGCGGAAGATCCCCACCCTCCGGCCCGTTCACCCCTTCAGAAAAGAAAAACCGCAACTCATAAACACCCTGCGACGAATGCACATACTTGTTCGCCACCGCCCGGCTCACGGTAGAAGGATGCACCCCAATCTCCTCCGCCACCTCCTTGATCATCATCGGCTTCAGCGCACTCTCCCCGCGCTCCAGGAACTCCCCCTGCCGCCGTACGATCACCTCGCACACCCGCACAATCGTGTTCTTCCTCTGCTCGATATTCCTTAGCAATTGAATCGCACTCTTGTACCGATCCTTCACATACTCCCTTACTTCTTTCTCCGTCTGCTTCTGCTTCAACATCCGCCGATAGCCCTGGTTCAGCCGCAGCGTCGGCATATCCTCTTCGTTCATCAGCACCACGTACTCGCCGTCGCGCTTCACAAACGCCACATCCGGCTCAATCAGCCGCGTCTCCGTCACGTTGTACCGCTGCCCCGGCCTCGGGTCCAGCGTCCGGATATACTCCACCGCCGCCTGTACCTCCGGCAGCGTCCGCCCGCAGCTCTTGGTCAGCTCCCGCATGTCTTTCTTCTGCAGCAGCGCCAGGCAGTTACACACCACATGCGTCGCCGTCTCAAACACATCGCTCGCCCTCACCTCGGCTGCGCGATCCCCCTCCACCTCACCCTCATACTCATCCAGCCCGGCAAACTCCATCACCGGGGCCACCCGCCGCTCCAGCCCCAGCTTCGCCTCGCGCTTCTGCGCCTCAATCTGGATCAGCAGGCACTCCCGCAGATCCCTTGCCCCCACCCCCACCGGGTCCAGTTGATTCACCACAATCCGTGCCGCTACCACCGCTTTCATCTCAGCCCGCAGCGCACCGTTACCTACCGGCGATTCATGCCCATTCAGCGCATGAATCCCCTGCGCCGCCGCACCCGCCGCAATCTCATGGATCACTCCTGGCTGCGCTAGCGCCTCTTCAACACACGCCGAGGCAGGTTCCGCCGCCATCGCCAGCGCATGGTTCGTCCGGAACGCCCTCGCGCCCCCCCCAAACCCCGGCGCACCCAGAGACTTCGCACGCTCAAACGGAATCGGCTCCGGCAGCACCACCGGACGCATCATCGTCTCCAGCGTCTCCGCCAGCTCTTCATCGCTGGACATCAGGTACCCGTTGTCATCCAGGTTCCCCACAATCAACTCCGCCGCCGCCCGAATCTCAGGCTTCAACGTCAACGCTCCAAGCTGCCACAGCAGATGATCGCTCAGCGTGCTCGGCTGCGAAAGAAAGTGTTCAAAGCTGGGCTTGTCGTACTCCTCAAAGTTAGAGGCGGTCTTATATCCAGGGTCCAGATAATCCTGAAAATAGCTTCCAAAATCGATCTCGTCGAACGGGTCCTTCGCCTCGGTCGCCTCTTTCCGTTCATCGGCCACCTCCTGCGCGGAGCGCTCCCGGTCACCCTCCATCCCGGACCGTTCTTCCAGCGTGGAAATCGACTCCTCAACCTCCTCGAGAACAGGGTTCTCAATCATCTCGGAGTTGATCATGTCCTTCAGCTCAAGCTTGTTCAGCGCCAGAACGCTGACCATCTGCACCAGTCCAGGCGTCAACACCTGCCGCTGCGAGACCTTCAGGTTCAGCTTGGGTTGCAAATACAAAGCGAGCCCTCTCCAAATCCCGGCCCATCCCGGCCCCGGCTCGCGACCCACTCGCGCCCTGGATTCCCCTGAACGGTCCGGCTTGGACCTCAGTCTACACTTCCTCGAAACTTCCTGCTCTCCCCTGAAAGCCCCATGACCCTGCCCCACAGGACCATTTCCACCCACCCTTCCAACTTCCCGAATCAGCCCTTCCAGCACCCGCCAAACGTCCGGTCACCCTCTCAACACACGTCGCACCCCGGACGATCAAACTACAGGCAATACGCCTCCCCTATATCGCCCCGTGCTGCACGGCCGCCCTGCCCTTCGCCGCTCAGCTCATCCACGCCGCCCTCACTCCTCGCCTCTTCGATGACCTGCCAAAAGTGAACGCACTCACCCATCCAGCCGGTTTGACGCGGCCACCCGGCCGTACCAATGACCGGAGTCCTTAACCGTCCGCTTCTGGTTGCGGAAATCGGTGTAGATCAGCCCATACCGCTCCGTATACCCCTCCGCCCACTGAAAGTTATCGAGCAGCGTCCACGCATGGAATGCCCGCACCCGCGCTCCATCGGCAATAGCCCGCGCCAGCTCGGCGAGCGTCTCGCGATACCACAGGATGCGCCTTGCATCTGGCACGCGCCCCTGCTGCTCTTCATTCGGTGAGTCGAGATACCCGCAACCGCTCTCCGTAATCTCGATGATTGGGTGGTTGTAGTCGCGGCTGATCTTCGTCACCAGGTCGTACATGCCGCGAGGCCACACCTCCAGCCCCGCCTCGGTCAGCGGCCCCTCCGTCGGCATCGACGCCCGGAATCTCGTATACGGATCCCGCCCGCCCGGCGAGTTGCTCTCGATCTCCGTTCCGCTGAAACTCCCTCCGCTTCGGAACGTCTCCTTGCTCGCATCGGAGACCACGCGGCGCGTGTAGTAGTGGAAGCCCACCCAGTCCAGCGGCGCATACAGCAGCTTCTCGTCGCCAGCCTTGAAGCCCATCGCATCCAGCGGCGGTTCGCCCACAAAGGCCTTCGGATAGCGGCCATGCATCGCCGCCTCCAGGAAGAAGACGTTGTTCATCGCGTGGTACCGTGCCGTCGCGGCACGGTCTCCTTCACTCTCCGTCTTTGGATACGCCGGAGCCATCTCATACGCGCTCCCCACCGTCGCCTTCGGAGAGGCAGCCTTGACTGCGCGATGCGCCTCACCCTGCGCCAGGGCCAGCGTGTGCGCCGCCTTCAGAAAATCGCTGAAGCTCGTCCGTTGAGGAGGAAATGCTCCGGCCGCATAGCCCATAAACGCAATCGCCCAGGGCATGTTGAAGGGAGCCCACATCGTAATGCGATCCCCCAGATGCTTCGCCAGGATCCCCGCATAATCCGCGAAGTACCCGGCCAGATCGCGGTTCGGCCAGCCTCCGCGATCCTCCAGCCCCTGCGGAAGATCCCAGTGATACATCGTGCACCACGGCCGGATTCCCGCCTCCAGCAATGTATCCACAAAGCGGCTGTAGTGATCCAGCCCTTTCGTGTTGGGCGCCCCAACTCCCGTCGGTTGAATGCGAGGCCATGAGACTGAAAAACGGTAGCTCTTCACATTCAACTGCTTCGCCAGAGCGATGTCCTCTCGGTAGCGGTGATACTGATCGCACGCCACGTCGCCCGTGACCCCTCCCCTCACCTTGCCCGGCGTATGCGTGAACCGGTCCCAGATCGACTCACCCTTGCCGTCTTCGTTCCAAGCCCCCTCGTTCTGGTAGGAAGCCGTAGCGACGCCCCACAGAAATCCCTCAGGAAACCGCGCCGCCTTGATCGCAGCATCGGACACGGCGCCCGGAGCCGCGAGCATCGTGCGTTGTGCCGCACCCAAGCCACGCCCTTGTGGAAGCGCCGCACCCGCAACAGCGGCCAAAGATTGAGCGGCAAACTGACGACGGTTCATAGCGACCCTCCCTTCACGTGCAACCGCGATCCCACCATCGCACCTCAATCCATGGAAAACTTCTCCCCCAGATAAATCCGCTTCACCTCTGGATCCCGCCCCAACTCCCCCGGAGTCCCCGTCCGGAAGATCTTCCCTTCATTGATGATGTACGCCCGATCCGTCACGCTCAGCGTCTCCCTCACGTTGTGGTCCGTAATCAAAACCCCAATCCCGCTATCCTTCAGCCCAAAGATAATCTCTTGCAGGTCCAGCACCGCAATGGGATCGATTCCCGAAAACGGCTCGTCCAGCAAAATAAACGACGGCTCAATACACAAACACCGCGCAATCTCCACCCGCCGCCGCTCCCCGCCGCTCAGCGAGTACCCCCGCGTCTTCCGCACATGCCTCAGATTCAACTGCTCAATCAGCCGCTCCGTCCGTGTCCGCCGAGCCTCCCAATTCAAATCCTGTGCCTCCAGCACCGCCAGGATATTCTCCTCCACCGTCAGCTTCCGAAAGATACTCGGCTCCTGCGGCAGATAGCTGATCCTGTGCTTCCGCGCCCGCAGATACATCGGCAGCCGTGTGATATCCACCCCATCCACAATCACCCGTCCCGTGTCCGGCCGCACCAGCCCCACGATCATATAAAAGCTCGTCGTCTTCCCCGCACCATTCGGCCCCAGCAGGCCCACCACCTCACCCGAAGTGATCGACAAACTCACCCCCCGCACCACATCCCGGCCGCCATACGACTTCCCAATCTCATCCGTCGCCAGAATCCGCATCCGTTACTGCCTCACCTTCGTATCCGACCTTACCTTCTGCCCATCCCCGCCGCCAGAGATCAAGACGCTATCATCCCCAGACCGGAACCGCAAAGCCGCCCCCGTCGTCGTCCCCCTCGCCTCATCCACCACCTTCGGCGGATCCCCCGCCGCCCCGGTCAGCACAAATGTCTGATCCACCGCCGTATAAACCAGCATCGCTCCCGTCCCCTTCCGGCCCGGCTGCTCGACCTCCACCGCTCCCGTCGCCACCACCTTCTCCACCTTCCCCCCCATCAACCCTCCCGCCGCGACCGGCGCCACCGCCTTCGCGTCAGTCAGATACGCCACCGCCTTGGCCGCGTTCATCCCCCCATCCGCGCTTTGCACCCTGACCTTCCCCGCAAACTCCACCGTCTTCGCCCCCTCCAGGTACGTCATCTCCCGGCCCGTAATCCGCACCGGCCCTCCACCGCTCCCGTCCTTCTTCCCCGCCGAGATCAGCACCGCCCTCACCCCATCCGCATCTCCCACCCCATGCGCCACCATCTTCCTCGATCCCTTATCCTTCCCCTCCTGCGAAAAACTGATCACCGCCGCCTGCACCTGCGACCCCTCCTGCCACATCCGCGCATCCTTCCCCCCGCCGCCGAAGAAATCCGCCGTCCCCGCCCCCTTCTTCTCCACCGCCCGAGCAGCCGTAACGTGCACCGGCTCCCCCTTCCCCCCGTCCTGCACATAGCTCACCCGAACATTGCCCTCCGCCGTCGCATCCCCCGTCCCCCGCATCATCTCCACCCTGTCCGCCAGCAACACGCTCGCCGCATCCGACACCTGCGCCCCGCCCGTCACCGTCACCGTGTTCCCCACGCCGTCATACACCGCCTCATCCCCCGCCGCCCGCTCCATCCCAGCAGCCACCGCCTTCTTCCCCGGAGGAGTCATCGCCGGCGTACTCCGCACAATCCTCACCCCTCCACGCTGCACCGCCCGCTCAATCTGCGCCGCCCCAGCCCCCTCCTTGAACGAAATCGCCAGCGTCTCCCCCGTACTCGTCTCATCCGCCCCATTCACCGCCACCTGGTGCACCACCGTATGCCCGGTTCCGTCGAGCGTCCTCACCGCATCCTTTCCCGCCACCCGCACAAACTTCGCCGTCAGCGCATCCCCCCGCACCTCCGTGGACGCCGTCCCCTTCGCCGTAACCGCAACCGACCGCATCACCGCCCCTCCAGTCGCCACCGCATCCTTCAGCTCTGCCTTCCTCTTCCCAGCCGCCCCAAAGTTCAGATCCACCTTCTCTGCCGTCAATCCCCTCGCTCCACCCGCCACCCTCTCGTCAAACCGAACCCCACCCACCGCCTCCGCCCGCGCCGGATTGCCACCCGCATCGAACCCCACCCGAACCTCCGCCGCCGTCCCCTGCGCCGTCTTCCCCTTCCCCTCATACCCATACTTCACCCCACCCCACAGCCGCCCCGTCCTGGCCTTGCCCCCATCCGTCAAGACCAGCTCCATCCTGTCCCCGGTCATCGTCCCCCGCTCCGGCCCCGTCAGCACCACGTGCCCCTGCCCGTCCACCCGTTGCGGCGTTCCCTCCGCCGTAATATGCACCTCCGCATGGTCCGCCGCAACCGATTCCCCTCCCCCGGCTCCCACCTCCGTGTACTTCGCCCCGGTCAGCAGCACCACGTTCTCCGTCCGCTTCAGCTCCGCCCAGTTCGCCGTCACCACCACGGGCGTTCCCGCCTGTAACCCACTCACATGCACCTGGTTCCGCAGCTCCACCGTCCCGCTCTTCGCGTCGTACTCCGCCCCCACCGCCGTCCCCGTCATCCCTCCCGCCATAAATTCGATCCCCTTGTCCGTCACCGCCGTCTGCTCCGCCTGCTGGAACACCAGCCCGCTCGTCTTCACATGAACGGTCTTAGCCCCATCCGCAGCGGTACGGTCCCCCGCCTTCGCCCCTTTCGCCGGCGCGGCCAGGTCGATAAACACCTCCCCCACCCCCGTCATCACTCCGTTCTTCTGGTCGAATAGAAAATCCTGCCCCGAGATCCGGTCCGTCCCCCCGTCCGCCCGTCCATACAGCTCAATCCCCACATCATGCAGCTCAATCATCCCGTTCGTCCGCTGCACCTGGTCCGCCGCCCGAACCGTAAACACGGTCTTCCCCTTCACACTCCTGGACAACGTCACATGGTGCGACTCCTGCGAGATGTTCAGCCCCAGCTTCTTCGGCAGCTCCAGCTTGAACCGCAGTGCCTTCAGCCGTCCATACCAGACAAACCCCACCACAACCGCCACCAGCAGCGCCGCCCCCACCACCACCACAACCCGCAACTTACGCAGCACGCCGGTAGATCCTCTACCCACCATCTTCTCACCCCAACCCCCGGCTTTCGCATCTGCCTTTCTGCTTTGTCATACCGCTGCGAACCTGCGCCTGCCGTTGCCCTTAATTCGCTATTCCCTATTGCCTACTCCCTATTCCCTGTTCTTTGCGGTTGCCGTTGTCCTCCCTACACCGCACCCTCCCCTCCGCCCCCGCATCTAATCCTCAAATGGCCGATCAGCTCTACCTCTCTCTTTGGTTCCCCAACTTCCGTTTCGCCACCCTCCCCGCCTCCCTCGTCGCGGTCATGCGCCAGTTCGCCCGCGTCTCCGGCCTCCCCAAGGTCGCCTCCGCCGCCGCATACCCCGTCAGCTTCACCCAGCCCCCCGTCTATCAGCGCCAGTTCGTGCTCGACCCCCGAGCCGCCGAAGGCGAAGACACCTCCGCCTCCCTCATCGAAAACGCCGTCGCAGAGGCCACCGAACTCCTCCACGAAGACACCGCCTATGAATTCGAGATGAAGTGGCCCCTCTGGCTCCCCGAAACTCCAGCCGCAGCCGGAGACCAGATTGAAGGCGCAGAGCTCGACATCCTCTGGAAGCCCGTCCACACCACCGTCCGCATCCTAGGCTTCGGTCCCACCTTTGACGACGCCAGCTTTGAACAAAACGGCCACATCCGCATCGACTTCGGCCTCGACACCCCCTGGGTCCTCGAAGAACCCGACGCCGAAGACCCCACCATTCCCGTCTTCGCCGATCAAGAATCCCGCGCCGAAGCCGCCAAACACATCAAGCAAAACATTGAAATGCTCCTCGCCTTCACCCTCTCCGTCGAAAAGCACTGCAACATCTCCAGCCGCCTCCTCTGGACCGAATCCGGCGAGCCCCTCGCCGAAAAGCTCATCGCACGCCTCCAGCGCCTCACCTGACCCCATAGGGTGGATATCGGGCAAAGCCCGACCGCATCTCACTCCGCCCACCCCAAAATCTCCGGGTGCCCCATTTATCGCAGCCTCACCGCGTTGAGTGGGACGTAAACTCTCCGCCCAGCCGTGGTATCGAGCAAAGCACGACCGCATCTCACTCCGCCCACCCCAAAATCTCCGGGTGCCCCATTCATCGCAGCCTCACCGCGATGAGTGGGACGTAAACTCTCCGCCCAGCCGTGGTATCGAGCAAAGCCCGGCCGCATCTCACTCCGCCCACCCCAAAATCTCCGGGTGCCCCATTCATCGCAGCCTCACCGCGATGAGTGGGACGTAGACTCTCCGCCCAGCCGGGTATCGGGCAAAGCCCGCCCGCTTTACACCATCGCCAACCAGGAGCCCAGAGAAACTCCCCTTTCACCGCTCCACAATGACCATTCACTGCATCCCCACCGCCGTCCACTGCGCCTCACCGCCCCGCAACCGCGTGAACACTGCACCCCCCCCATTTCGTCCCACCCCGTTGCACACTTCTTGGTGCAACTTCACCACAACACAACTTTTTATGGTGAAAGATGCGAATCCCCAGTAAAGACGCACCCTCCACCATAGCCACATGCTGCTTCTTGACCACGTTAGCCATACATTTCACCACAAGTTGGACACCATCCACCACATGGTGAAATCGTGGTCACGCCAGCGCCGGGTAGTCCGTGTACCCCTCGCTCTCATGGGTGTAGAAGGTCTCGACAACCGGCTCGTTCAAGGCAGCCCCCTTCGCAAACCGCTCCGGCAGGTCCGGATTCGCGATGAACAGCTTCCCAAACGCCACCGCATCCGCCTCCCCCGCCTCAATCACCTGCTCCGCCTGCGCCTGCGTGTACTTTTCATTGGCAATGTAAACCCCTCCAAACGCACGCTTTAGCTCCGGCCCCATGCGGTCGTCGCCAAAGTACTCCCGCGCACACAGAAACGCCAACCCCCGCTTCCCCAACTCCCCCGCAAGATACACAAACGCCTCATGCGGATTCTCATCGCTCATACTCATCACGTCCCCGCGTGGAGCCAGGTGCATTCCCACCCGGTCCGCCCCAAACACGGAGCTAACCGCCTCCGCAACCTCCACATGCAGCCGAGCCCGGTTCTCCAGCGCCCCTCCATACTCATCATCCCGCTCATTCGACCCCGAATGCAGAAACTGGTCCAGCAAATACCCATTTGCCCCATGAATCTCCACCCCATCAAACCCTGCAGTTTCAGCGTTTTGCGCGCCCTTCCGAAACTCTTCAATCACTCCCTTAATCTCACCAACACTTAATGGCCTCGGCGTCTCAAACTCCTTCTTCGGCCGCACCAGCGTCACCGTCCCACCCGGAGCAATCGGACTCGGCCCCACCGGCTGCCTCCCACCCAGAAACAGCGGATCGCTCACCCGCCCCACGTGCCACAATTGTGCAAAAATCCGCCCACCCGCCTCCCGCACCGCCTTGGTGACCGGCTTCCAAAGCTCCGTCTGCTCCGCCGACCAAATCCCCGGAACCTGCGCATACCCTACGCCCATCGGCGAAACCGGCGTTCCCTCGGTGAGTATCAGCCCCGCACTAGCCCGCTGCCGGTAGTACTCCACCATCATTTGAGTCGGCAGGTGATCCACCGTTCCACGTAATCGAGTCAACGGCGCCATAATCACCCGGTTCGGCAACGTCAAAGCCCCTACTTGCAATGGTTCCATCAACTTGCTCAAGACATCCTCCGTAAAACTCCTCCCTTAGGATGTCTTGATCCCAGCAACGGTTCACCCCGCCACGACGATCTCCGAGAAGTCAGCTATCCCGCCAAAGTCTCCCAGCACTTTACCCAGCAGCGCCAGTCGATTCGCCCTGATCGCTTCATCTGGATCCATCACCATAACCGCCTCAAAAAACCCATCCACCTGCGGTCTCAACGTCGCAATTAACTCCAATGCCCTGACGTAGCTTCCGTTTTCCCGGAACTTTGCCACATCAGGCTTTACATCCGCTGCCTTCTCCGCCAGTGCCAGTTCTGCCCCTTCTTTGAGGAGCGCCACATCCAGTACACCACCGGTCAGGACACCCTTCTCCGCCGCCTGCACCAGAATATTTTTCATCCGCTTGAAAGCCGCCGAGACCGCCACAAAATCTTCCGATCCACGCACCGCCGTCACCGCCTCCGCACGCGCGACCGCATCCTCTACTTGGTCGGCACCTGTGGCCAGTACAGCCTTGACGACGTCATACGCCTGCCCTTTTGCCTCGCGCAGGTAGAACTCAAGCCGCTCCGCGAAGAATACCTCCATTCGCCGTACCAGCCCCTCGTCGGATCCTGCCGCTGCCCGCGCAACTTCTCCCAACCCCAAGGTGACGGAGCTTTCCGCCAAAATCTTTACAATCCCATTGGCGGCCCGCCGCAGCGCAAACGGATCCTTTGAACCCGTCGGTTCCAGTCCTAAGCCAAACATCCCCGCGATCGTGTCCGTCTTGTCTGCGATCGCAAGCAGAGCACCTTCAACGGTCCTAGGAACATCATCGTCCATCGAGACCGGTTTGTACTGGTCGTAAATCGCTGATGATATCGCTTCAGAGAAGCCTTGAGCCCGCGCGTAAAGGCCACCAACTACTCCCTGCAATTCCGTAAACTCCTTTACCAACTCCGTCGTCAGGTCAGTCTTCGCCAGGCTTGCGGCCATTGCCAGCGCCGGGAGATCGACGTTCACATGACGGTCCTTTAGCAACACACCTAGCTCCGCCGAAAGCCGCTGAACCCGCAGAGATTTCGCTGCGTAGCTCCCCAAATCCTTTTGAAATGTCACGTTCTTCAACAGAGCCACACGGTCCGCCAGCAGCATACGCTGATCGAACTGCCAGAAGAACCGCGCATCGTTGAAGCGCGCCCGTAGGACGCGCTCATTCCCATGCCGGATTACGGCATCTCCCCTCTCCTCCGCAACTGTATTTAGAACAGCCAGAAAGTAAGACGCCAGCTTGCCGGATTTGTCCTCGAGGGCAAAATAATTTTGGTGGTCCCGCATCACGGTAACCAACACCTCTTCCGGCAGAGCGAGATACTCGCTCTCAAACGCACCCAAAATCACCGACGGCCATTCCGTCATATGGGTCATCTTATCGACTAGCGCATGATCCTCCCGCCACCGCGTCCCCTCAGCCGTCCTGCACACCCGATCCAATGCCTTCCGAATTGTATGCCGCCGAAGTTCGACATCCGCCGACACTGAGGCATTCGCTAGCACTTCAACGTATGTCTCCGGCCTCACCTCAATTGCCGTATCACCAAACAGCACCCGATGACCGTATGTCACGCGCCCAGCTTCATACCCCCCGAATGAAACCGGGACCACCTCGTCTCCCAGCAAAGCCACCAGCCACCGTACCGGCCGCACAAATCGTTCCGGCCTCCCGGCGCGCCAGTACATATTCTTCGCCCAGTAGATACCGGCAATCTCCTTTGGCAGTTCTTCGGCGATCACCTCAGCCGCAATCCGGCCCGCCTTCATGGAAGTCGCGGCAACGTACTCACCCTTCCCATTGGTGATCAGACGTAGCGCGCCGACATCTACGCCAGCTTTTTTTGCAAATGCAATCGCCGCAGGCCCCGGCTGCCCATCTTTAAAGGCAATCTTCGAAGCGGGGCCCAGCATCTCTTCGCTGACGTCCTCCTGCTTTGCCAGTACGTTCTTCACTAACACAGCCAACCGCCTGGGCGTGGAGTAGCTTCTCGCTTCAACAACGCCCGAAACGAGCCGCTCTCGCTCCAACAACGAGACCGTCCTACGCAACAACTCGGCCTCAGCCTGCGCAATCATCCGCGCCGGGACTTCTTCTAATCCAATTTCGAATAAAAAATCTGTCATAGTTAGGCCGCCTCTTCTGTGTGGAGAGCTGCCAACGCCTCACCCTGCGCTGCATGTGCCTTAGCGACGCCGATGACCAGCGTGCGAATGCGAGCCATCACACCCACACGTTCTGTCACCGAGATTGCACCACGAGCGTCCAGTAGGTTGAATAACTGCGAGCACTTCAGGGCCAGCTCATACGCCCCCAACACGGGAAAGCGCTTCAACTCTAACGACGGCATCGCTGCAAATCCCTTAGCCTTCTCGAGGAGCGACAGGCACTCCGCCTCATACAGTCCCAGGTGTTTCCAGAGTGAACTCACGTCCGCGTAATCGAAGCCGTAACTGGAGAACTGCGCCTCTTCCGCCAGCCGCATTTCTCCGTACGTCACCTGGCGGCCGGTATCGGGCTCCACCGCCCACACGATGTCGTAGATCGATTCGACATCCTGCAAAAATCCTGCGATCCGCTCCAGCCCATACGTGATCTCTCCGCAGATCGGGTCTAGATCCATACCACCGCACTGCTGGAAGTAAGTGAACTGCGTGATCTCGAGGCCGTCCAGCATCACCTGCCAGCCGACGCCCCAGGCGCCACCCACCGGCCACTCCCAGTTGTCTTCCTCAAACTTAAGGTCATGCTCGCGCAGGTCGATCCCGATAGCGACGAGCGACTGCAGATATAGTTCCTGCACATTGACCGGTGGCGGCTTCAAAATCACCTGCATCTGCGTATGCCGGAACAACCGGTTCGGATTTTCGCCGTACCGCCCGTCCGCCGGACGCCGTGAGGGCTGCGCGTAGGCTATCCTAACCGGCTTGGGTCCAAGCACCCTCAGAAAGGTATCCGGAGACATTGTCCCCGCTCCTACCTCAACGTCATATGGCTGCTGCAGCACACATCCCCGCTCCGCCCAGAAACGCTGCAGCGTAAACAGCAGTTCCTGAAATGTCAGCGCCTTCTTTTTCTCGCCGATCTGCATGGCACATCTTTCTTTCTACAGGTAATCCCATGATTCTAACGAAATCTGCGAGAGGCTCCTAGCTGAAGCGAACCGTCCAACAGTGTCAATCTCCACCTCCGCCGCCTCTCCGTCTCGCTTTCCGTCGATCGCACGCCGATACCGCGTCTCCGCGCGACTTTCAGCTGATCTCAGGCACCCCGTGAAAAGAGATGGAAGGAAGATTGACCACACGGAAGGAAGGGATAGCATTACATCGATCGCTCCTTATAATCGGAACACCGTGCGGGCAAATTGGCATCGTATGTGGACGCAACCCAGCATAGTGAGGGCATTCGCATTGATCAGGAAGCAACCCAAGCAGGTCGTGATCGTTGGCGCAGGACCAGGAGGGCTCGCGGCTGCTTTGCTGCTGGCGAAGTCCGGAGTCAAGGTCAAAGTCGTTGAGAAACGCTCCCAGGTAGGAGGCCGCACCTCCACTATCCAGCAGGATGGTTTCAAGTTTGACACGGGGCCAACGTTCTTCCTATATCCCAGCGTGCTGCGCGAGATCTTTGCGTCGGCTGGGTATGACCTGGACCGGGAAGTTCCGATGACACGTCTGGACCCACAGTATCGGCTTGTCTTTGGGGGCGGCGGCGAGCTGCTTGCAACGCCGAATGTTGAACGCATGGAACGGGCGATTGCGGCCATCTCGCCGGATGATGCAAGGCGTTTTCACCACTTCATCACGCATAACCGTAATAAGTTGGAGAAATTCTTACCCTTTCTCCAAAGCTCTTTTGAGAGCTGGCGCGATCTGCTGAAGCCAGAGATGATGAAGTTGCTGCCGCTTCTGGCTCCCTGGAAATCGCTTGATGATGACCTGCAGGTGCACTTCAAGGACGAGCGCATCCGTCTCGGTTTCAGCTTTCAATCCAAGTACCTGGGTATGAGTCCCTTCCGCTGTCCAAGCCTTTTCTCTATCCTCAGCTTCCTTGAGTATGAGCATGGAGTCTTCCATCCTACCGGCGGTTGCGGCGCAGTGACAGAAGCGATGGCACGCATTGCTACCGAACTCGGCGTAGAGATATTGCTCGATGAACCCGTGGAACAAGTCATTATCGACAAAGGCAAAGCAACCGGTCTTAAAACAGCTAACCATTTCATCGAAACTGATGCGGTCATCATCAACGCCGATTTTGCCGGAGCGATGCGACGCATGATTCCCAATGCGCAGCGGCGTAAGTGGACGGACACCCGCATCGCCAGCAAGAATTACTCCTGCTCCACGTTCATGATGTATCTCGGCATTGAAGGTCGATACGATGATGTCTCTCACCACACCATCTACCTTGCAGAGAACTATAAAGAGAATTTGCGCGACATCGAAGAACGCCATCGTCTGAGCGAGAACCCGTCCTTCTACGTGCAAAACGCCTGTGTAACCGATGACTCGCTTGCTCCAGCAGGACACAGTACACTTTATGTCCTGCTCCCGGTGACCCATGATACGGGCTCGATTGATTGGGCGAAGGAACAGCCACGATATCGCGCAAAGGCGCTTGAACAGATGGAGAAGATTGGACTTCACGACGTCGAACGGAGAATTCGAACAGAGAAGGTTATGACTCCGCAGGGATGGACCACTGAGTTCGATCTGTACAAGGGAGCCACTTTCTCGATGGCCCACTCCCTTGATCAAATGCTGCATCTGCGTCCACATAACCGCTTCGAAGACGTGGGCCAGATGTACCTCGTGGGAGGCGGCACGCATCCGGGCAGCGGGCTGCCCGTCATCTTTGAGTCCGCACGCATCACATCCCGACTCCTACTGGAAGACTTGAAGATGGAACCGCAATGGGATGCTGGCTCAATCAGTTCGTCGATCAGCCGCGAGCTGGTTGGGGCTCCCTCTTAGCATGAACGTCTCAGCGGCTGACCTCGCGGTCCCGTCGAGCGCCGCCGCAGGAAGTATTATGGGCGCAATAAAATCCGGCGTACAAGCGCAATGGGCAGCTCGTCCTATCGCCAGCCGTCTTCGCATCCTTAAGCGGGTGAGGCATCTACTCTCGGAGCGTTCTGCTGCCTTGGTCGACGCAATACCTTCTACGCTCGCAAGAAATCGTGCAGACACCCTGGCTTCGGAGGTTCTTCCACTACTCGTGGCTTGCAGATTTCTGGAGCGTAAAGCGCCATCCATACTGCGGACGAAGCACTTTGGCAGAAGCGGTCTTCCACTATGGCTGCCAGGCGTCAAGAGTTCAGTCGAACGCGTTCCCTTCGGCACAATACTGGTAATCGGCCCCTCGAACTATCCGCTGTATCTTCCCGGTGTTCAGGTCTTGCAGGCATTAGCCGCCGGCAACGCCGTTGTTTGGAAGCCCGGAACGGGTGGCGCTCCCGTGGCAAGCATCGTGGCTGAGGCTTTGAACGATGCAGGACTGCCAATCGGACTTTTGCGAGTCACGGGTGAATCAGCTGGGGAAGGCATGAAGGAATTATGGGCTGGCGTGGACAAGATCTTCTTCACCGGCTCAGCCAGTGCAGGCCATGCCGTTCTTCACGCAGCAGTTGATTCGGCGACGCCGGTCACAGTTGAACTCTCGGGATGCGATGCCGTCGTCGTTCTGCCTACGGCCGATCCTCAGCGCGTGGTGGCAGCGCTCTCGTTTGGCATGCGGTTGAATGGCTCCGCAACTTGCATGGCTCCGCGACGCCTACTGCTTGTTGGTCCAGGGCATGAGGCATTGATCGCCTCTCTACGGGATCGTCTTGCACAGATGGAAGGCGTTCTGGTCCGCGAACCCGTCCGCGCTCAGGTGAAGGACTTAATGGATGACGCCGTGGCTCAAGGGGCGACAGTATGCGGCGACTTTCGCGCCGTGTGGATGAAGCCGTTACTCGTTCTCAATGGCCGAGCTGAAATGCGGGTTGCACAGTCAGATATCTTTGCGCCCGTGCTGACCGTCATTCAGACCAAAGACTCAGAGGAGATGTTGATGGCGGATGCATTGTGCCCGTTCGGCTTGACTGCATCCATCTTTGGCGATGAGGAAGAGGCGTTGAGTCTCGGCCAACAGATGAAGGTGGGTGCCGTCGTGATAAATGACCTCATGGTGCCCACCGTAGACCCGCGTGTGCCCTTCGGTGGACGTAGGCAGACCGGCTTTGGCACGACGCGCGGCGCCGAAGGCCTGCTGGAGATGACCGCCGCCAAGACCACACTGGTGCGGCGCGGCAAAGCGACTTGGCACTACGACCCGACAGGCGAGACTCACGAGACGATTTTTAGCGGTCTCGCCGAGCTAACGCACGGACGAGGCCTTCAACGCAAGATCAACGGTCTGCGAACGATGCTGGCCGGAGCAAAGAAACTGCAGCGGGAGAAAGCATGAATGTTGGCATCATCGGAAGTGGATTGGCAGGATTGGCAGCGGCATGTACGCTGGCGGCGCGTGGGCACAAGGTTACCGTCTTTGAGAAAAACCCTTGGCTTGGGGGTAAGGCCGCGCAATTACGGGAGCAGGGCTTCCGCTTCGACATGGGTCCGACAATCCTGATCCAACCGTCCGTCCTGAAGAGGATCTTTGAAGAGGCGGGCCGGCGCATGGAGGACTATGTGCCAATGGTGCGGCTCGATCCGCAGTGGCGTTGCTTTTTTGAGGACGGCCAGCAGATCGATTTGAAAGACGATGCAACGGAGATGGCTGCTCAATTGGAGGCGATCTGGCCGAGGATGGGCGTGGGCTACTTGAAGCTGATGGAGGAGAGTAAACAGCTTCACTCCATCTCTGAGCGCTTTTTCTTTTGGCGGTCCATTGGCTCCATGCGCGACACCATGGACATGAAAGGCGCATTTGATCTCAAGGTGTTGCGCGACGTGATGCGCATGCGTCTCGGCAAGACCGTTGCGGAAGTCATTCGGGAAAATATTCCCGACGGCAATACGGCGCAGATGCTGGACCACTTCGTGCAGTACGTGGGGTCCAGTCCCGACGCGTCACCGGCAATTCTTTGCGCTATCGGGCACATGCAGATGGAGGAGGGAATCTGGTATCCGATGGGCGGAACGCGTGCCGTGCCGGAGGGGCTAGTGAAGCTGGCCGGCGAACTTGGCGTGGAGTTCCATGTGGAGACGGACGTAGCGGAGATCACATCATCCGGCGGACGGGTCACAGGACTAGTCACGACCAAGGGCATTCCTTACCGATTCGACGCTGTGGTGTCGAACGAGGATGCGGTGCGAACGCATCGCGAGTTGATTGGCGGCGCTGTCTGGAGAAGCTTCGAGCATAAGCGAGCTTATGAGCCGGCATGCTCCGGCGTTGTGCTATACCTTGGCCTCAACAAGCGGTATGAGCATCTGGCGCACCATGATTTTGTCTTCTCGCGCGATCCGCATGAAGAGTTCCGCGCCATCTACGAGCAAGGGGTGCCGGCTCCTGACCCAACCTGTTATCTGGCTGTTACAGCAGCAACCGATCCTGAGAGTGCCCCTGCCGGGGGAGAGGCTCTGTACGTGCTGGTTCACACGCCCTACCTGCGGCCAGGCCAAGACTGGAACGAGATGTTCCCGGGATATCGTCAGGTGATCTTGAATAAGCTCAAGCGGACTGCAGGACTGACTGACCTTGAGGAAAGAATCGTCTTTGAGGCACACCTGACGCCGCAGGACATTCATGAGCGTTACCGTGTGCTGGATGGAGCGATCTACGGCATCTCCAGCCACGGCGTGTTCAGTGGTGCGTTCAAGCCAGCGAATCGCTCGAAGGAAATGAAGGGTCTCTACCTGGCCGGAGGGGCGGCGCATCCAGGACCGGGCATGCCGATGGTGATGATGTCGGGGTGGATTGCGGCGGACTCGCTGGACCAGGATGCCAGGGACAATGTGTTCGCGGCAGCGCGCGCTTAGGGTAGGCTTCTGGACATGTCATCAGCCGCTATCTTGCCCCGCATCTCTCCGCTTGTACTCGCGTTCTTTCGGCGGATTGTGAGGGGGTATTTCAGGCGGCACTTCCGTGCGGTGCGGGTGAGTGGAGCGGAGCGGTTTGTGGCGGCGGGGATGGGGGGGCGACCACTGATCGTGTATGCGAATCACAGTTCGTGGTGGGATCCAATGGTGCAGGTGTTGCTGGCGGCGGAGCTGATGCCGGAGAGGAGACACTATGCGCCGATGGATGCAAAGGCACTTGAACGTTATGGAATCTTTAAAAAGATTGGTGTGTTTGGGGTGGAGATGAAGACGCCGCGGGGGGCGGCGCAGTTTCTGCGAACGGGGACCGGGGTGGTGGATGGGGGTGGGGTGCTGTGGGTGACACCGCAGGGGAGGTTTGCGGATGTGCGGGAGCGACCGCTGGAGTTCAAGCCGGGGCTGGCGGCGCTGGCGGCAAGGGTGAAGGGCGGATGCACGTTGCTGCCGCTGGCGATCGAGTATCCGTTCTGGGATGAGCGGCTGCCGGAGACACTGCTGCACTTTGGGCAGTCTGTGACTGTGCGTGGAGAGACGGCGCAGGAGATTGAGGAGCGGATGAAAGGTGCGCTGCTGATCGCACTGGAGGAGCTGCGGGGGTTTGCTGTGGCTCGGGATGCAGCGAATTTTACGGTGCTGCGCGAGGGACGGGTGGGGACGGGGGGGGTCTACCAACTGGGGCAGAGGGTGTGGGCGAGAGTGAGGGGGCGGCGGTACCAGGCGGAGCATACGGCGGTGGTAAGGGACGAGCGCGGATGATGGTCTGGGTGGCTTTCTCCGCGGCGGTGTGCGCGCTGGTTCCGGCGGTGCTGTTCTGCGTCAACCTTCGGCGGTATCTTATGCCGCGGGCCAGTCATGGCGGGTTGCCGGCGGTCTCGATCCTGATCCCGGCGCGGAATGAGGCGGCGGGAATTGAGGCGGCGGTGCGGACGGCACTGGCTACGATCAGCTGTTTATTTGAGATTGTGGTGATGGATGATGCGTCGGAGGATGGGACGGGGGGGGTGGTGGCACGGCTGGCGGCGGAGGATGGACGGGTGCGGCTGGAGCGGGCTTCGGCGCTTCCGGGCGGGTGGAATGGGAAGCAGCATGCCTGCTGGGCGCTGGCGCAGACGGCCAGGTACCCGGTGCTGTGCTTTGTGGATGCGGATGTGCGGCTGGGGCCGGAGTGTGTGGCGCGGATGTGTGGGCTGCTGGAGCAGGGCAACGGGCTGGTGAGTGGGTTTCCCCGGCAGGAGACGGGGACCTGGATGGAGTGGATGCTGCTGCCGCTGATCCACTTCGTGCTGCTGGGGTTTCTGCCGCTGGGGAAGATGCGGGCGGGGACGGATCCGGCGTTTGCGGCGGGTTGCGGGCAGTTCATGATGGTCCGGGCTGAGAGCTACTTTGCCTGCGGCGGACATTCGGGGATCAAGGAGACGATGCATGATGGGCTACGGCTGCCGAGGCTGTTTCGGGAGGCTGGGTTCAGGACGGATCTGGCGGATCTGACTGGGCTGGCGACTTGCAGGATGTACAGGAGTGCAAGCGAGGTTTGGAGTGGGCTGGCCAAGAATGCTACTGAGGGGCTTGGCGATCCGAAGAGGATTGTGCCGGTTTCGGTGATGCTGTTGCTCGGACAGGTTCTGCCGTTTATCGTGCTGCTGGGATTGATCGCGGGAGCACGCTTTATGGTCCTGCTCGGTGGCGCGATGGGAATGGATGTGCATTTCACCAAGTCGATCGAAAGATCGATTGAGCTTCTTCTTTTTGGAGTTGCTCTGGTGGCGGCTTGGGGGCCCCGGTGGGTGGGAGTTTGGCGGTTCCGGCAGGATTGGCGGGGGGCCTTGCTGCATCCGTTTGGGATACTGCTGCTGCTGGCGGTGCAGTGGTATGCGCTGGGGCGGAAGGTAACCGGTGGGGCGGTGAAGTGGCGGGATCGGGCTTATGTGGGGGAGTAGACCCCCTCCCCTGTACAGTATTGCGCAAAATATTCAAAACATGTGACTTAGGCTTGTATTAAGACTGATATGAGTTGGTGCGAAATACCCTACTTTCGTCACTTCGGGAAAGTTACCTTGGGTTGGGCGGATTGGAGAGCAGGGCTTCTGCGATTCGGGTGCCGACGCGGTGGGCGTTCTCGAGGGCGGGGCGGTAGGCGGAGTAGGTGGCGACTTTGGTCTCGGCGAGGGATTCGGCGGCGGTGAGGCCGGGGCGCTGCTGGTCGAAGTTGGAGGCGCCGCGGACGATGAGGACGCGGTTGAGATCGACTTTCCCGGCGGCGGCTAACCAGGTGAGGGATTGGAGGATGCCGGAGTCTTCCATGGCGGTGATGGTGTAAGTGCCCTTCCCTTCTGTCTGATAGGCGACATGGCGGGTGGCACGTTCGGACATGAGGCGACCGTGGAAGAAGGTGGAACTTGCAAGTTCGTCGCCGCGTTGAACGCGGGGGAGGGGTAAGGTTTCAGGGTTGAGGGATAAGGGGAAGAACTGGGCGCGGCGGGCGGCTAATTCGGGGGTGTCGAGCAGCGGGGTTTCTGCGGTGAGGGTGTGAGCCCATGCGACGAGGTCGGGGTTGAGGCGGAAGACGATGCCGTCATCGCCGTTGAAGCGGGAGGAGCGGGGGAGTTCGTACGGGGTGGATTTGCCGATGGGGACGAAGCCGTCGGGCCAGGCTAGATCGTTCTGGGGAATCTCTCTTGCGTCGAGTTCGTGGGTGAGGGTGCCTTCGACGATGTACTCGGGGAGGACGACGGAGGCGAGGGTGCCTTGCTGTGGGGCTATTCCGGCTACGCCGGTGATAAGGAAGTTTGCGTGGGTGAGGTCGAAGCGGGGGTCGAGACCGAGGGCCATGACGGAGGCGGCGGCTCGGGCGGTGCCTACGCCGGTGACGAGGGCTAACATTCCGGCGTTATCTGTATAGAGGGGGCGGTAGGCGGCGGGAAGGTCGAGGCGGGTATCTAAGGAGTGGCTCTGAATCCAGTGGGTGAGTTCGCCGGGGATGGGGCCGGAGTCGGGTTCGAAGGCGGCGAGGAGGACTAAACGGATTGCTTGAGGCATAAGGACATTGTCCTACCGGACGGGTCCGCTACGCGCGGGGCGGTCACTTCGTGACGGGTGATCTGGTTGAGCCGGTATGGAGAGATGGGGTCCGAGCGTTGCTCGGCACGTTCCATTGGCTACGGCTTTCTGGTTGAAGTGGTCTGGAACGTATAGGTCGTCGAGTTTCTCGGGGTCCTTCGACTTCGCTGCGCTTCGCTCAGGATGACGATTTTTTGGCCGGCAGAGGAAAGCGGTCGGGCTTCGCCCGATACCCCACCCTTTCCGATGAAGCCGGAAAGAATGGGGCACCCAAAACAGGCAACAGCAAAAGCAAATACAGGGGTCCTTCGCTGCGCTCAGGATGATGTGATTTCTGGGTGGGCGAGCAGCTAAAAGCTGCCGGCGAAGATGTTTCTTAGCTTGGCTTTGAGGCCCTGCTCTTCTCCGGCGCGGCGGATCTGGGTACGGTGCGTGTAGAGGAGCATGCCGATGGCGGCGGCGAACTCGGGTTGGACGAGCTCTGGGGGCATGCGGCTCAAGGGGACGGGGAAGCCGATGCGGGCGGGGACGCGGAGGAGGGATTCGGCATTATCCAGGAGGCCGAGGAGGTGGGCGCCGCCGCCGGTGAAGACACAGCCGGCGCCGAGGGCTTCCAGCACACCGCCCTGGCGGAGGTTGTCGCGGAGCATGGTGCAGAGCTCGCGGGCGCGGGGTTCCAGGATTTCCGCGAGGAAGCGCTGGCGGACGAGGCGGGGCGCCTGGCCTCCGCCGCCGATCCCGGCGAGAGTGCCACCTACCTCGATTTCGGCGGACTGGGGGACGCTGGTGACGACGCAGTTGCCGTAGAGGCGCTTGAGCTGCTCGGCTTCTTCGACGGAGACGTGGAGGCCAACGGCGAGGTCGTTGGTGAAGTGGTCGCCGCCGATGGGGAGGACGGCGGTGTGGGCGATGGAGCCTTCAAAGAAGACGGCGATCTCCGTGGTGCTGGCACCGATATCGGCGAGGCAGGTGCCGAGTTCGCGCTCGTCTGCGGAGAGGACGGCTTCTGCGGCGGCGATGCCTTCGTAGACGGTGTCCTCGACTTCAAGGCCGGCGCGGTTGGCGCAGGTGATGACGGATTGGGCGATGCCGCCGGAGCAGGTGGAGAGGTGCAGGTTGACCTCCAGGCGGTTGCCGACCATGCCGATGGGGTCGTGGATGCCGCCCTGGTCGTCCAGGATGAACTCCTGTGGGAGGAGATGGAGGACTTCGCGGTCGGGCGGGAGGGGGACGGAGCGGGCGCGGTCGACGGCAGCGCGGATCTCTTCGCGGGTGATTTCGCGGAGGCGGCTGCCCATGGAGATGCCGCCGCGGGAGTTGATGCCGCGGACGTGGGTTCCGCCGACGCCGACGACGGCGGTCTCAATGGTGGCACGGGCGATTTTTTCCGCGGTGAGGGCGGCGCGGTTGATGGCTTCGGCTGCGGGGCCGAGTTCTGCGATGAGGCCTTTGCGCATGCCGCGGGAGGGCTCAATGCCATGGCCGCGGTAGCGCAGGACGCCGTCGGCGACTTCCGCGACGAGGACACAGGACTTCTGGCTGCCGGCGTCCAGAACGGTGATGAGGTTTTCCGGTTTTGGCGTCATCTGGGGGCCTGCCTGGGGAGGGTACGTGCCGGGGGATGGATGGGTTTCTGGGCGGCGTGGGCTGCGGGCCTGGCCTTGAGAATGGGTTTGGCTTTGGGCGCGGGCCTGGCGGACTCGTCAGCCGGGGCGGTGGCGTCTGCGGCGGGTACGGCGGCGCCTTTGGCCATTTCGAGCACGACCTGGCGTTCGTAGCGCATGTCGGCTGAGGCGAGTTTGGGGTACTGGGTCTTCCACTCCGGCAAACGCTGCTGGAAGCGCTGGTAGCGGGCGAGGAAGTCGTCGTCGCCGAAGTGGACGAGGATGCCGGTGCCGTTGGCGGGGATGAGGGCTTTGACGTCTTCGGGGCTGGAGAGATCGACCTCGGAGATAGTCTGGGAGATATTTGTGGCGCTGCCGGCGTCCTGGTTTCCTACGCTTCCCGGGGTTCCGGCGTCGAGGTCGGTCATGAAGCGGGTGAAGAGGGCCATGCGAGCGGCGCGGGTGGACTGCGGGTCGTCCGGGGAGATGCCGGTGACGACGGGGAAGGAGTAGCTGGTGCGGACGGGGGCGTCGGGGGAGATGTCGAGGAGGACGCCGGAGTGGTCGACGAGGACGATGTGGGAGCCGACGCGGACGTAAGCGACGGGGACGCGCTCGACGATGGCAACGCGGAGCTTGTTGGGGAGCAGACGCATGACGGTGGCGTGCTCGACCCAGGGGAGCTGCTCGAGTTGGGCTTTGCGGTCTTCGAGAGAGACGGCGAGGGAGTTGCGGTCGACGTCGTCGCCGAAGACGGAGAGGAGCTGGGGGCGAGTGAGGTGCTGGTTGCCGGTGATCTGGATGGAGGAGGACGAGGGAATGACGAGGCGCGGGTCATGCAGGAGCGCGCTGCGGGCCTCCCACAGGACGGCGGTGAAGCCGGCGAGGCCGCCGAGCACGACGGCTCCGGCGACGATGCGGCCAACCATGGAGCGGGGGACGCCGCCTTTGAGGCGGAAGCGCAGGCCGGTAAAGTGCAGGCCGCGTGGACGGGGGAAGCCGTCGGGGTCGGTTTCCGTGGCGGGGTTGGGGCGGGCGAAGTCGTCGGAGGTATCGCGGCGAGGGCCGGGGGGCTTGGAGGCGCGGCGCGGGGTAGACCGGGTCAGGCTGGGGGCCGGGGCCGGTCTGGATGCGGGCGCGTACGTCTTCTCTGGCGCTTCAAGCACCGGGGAGCCAACCTTCCGAGAACAGATAAACTGCGCGCAAGCCTGAGCAAGGCCGCGGGAATCGCCAAGGTCAGAATAACTCGGGGAGGCTGGGGAAAAAGAGTGAAGTGAGGGGAGTACCTGCTAGGGAACTGTTTGTCCTGCCGGACGGGCGCTCTGCGCGGGCGGCGGTCACTTCGTGACCTTTGATTGGGACGGGGCGGTTCGGGCTGCGGGGGTCCGAGCGCTGTTCGGCGCGGGGGAGTGGTCAGGACGGGACTTTGTGGGCGACGTCCAGGGCTTCGAGGAGCTTGGGGGCGAACTGACTGACGTTGCCGGCGCCAAGGGTGAGGAGGACGTCGCCCGGCTTGGCCTGAGCGATGAGGGCGGCGATGGCCTGCTGGATGGAGGGGGCGTAGGCGGCGCGGCCGGGGTGGCGGGCGACGATTTGCTGCGCGAGGGCTTGGCCGGTGATGCCGGGGATGGGCTGCTCGCTGGCGGGGTAGATGTCGAGGATCTGGACGAGGTCGGCGTCGGTGAAGGCGGCGGCGAACTCGGGCATGAGGTCGCGGGTGCGGGTGTAACGGTGGGGTTGGAAGATGACGTGGACGCGGGTGTAGCCGCAGTCGCGGGCGGCGCGGAGGGTGGCGAGGATTTCTGTGGGGTGGTGGCCGTAGTCGTCCACGACGGCGATGCCGTTGACGGTGCCCTTGAGCTGGAAGCGGCGGTCGACGCCGCGGAAGGTTTCGAGGCCGGTGGCGATGTCTGCGGGGGTGACGCCGAGCTGGACGCCGATGGCGATGGCGGCGGTGGCGTTGAGGACGTTGTGGCGGCCGGGAACGTGGAGGCGGAAGGGGCCGAGGAGGAGGCCGCGGTAGTTGACCTCGAAGGTGGAGTGGCAGTTTGGGGCGCTGGGGAGCATTTCGAGGCGGAAGTCGGCTTCGGGGTGCGCGCCGTAAGTGTAGACTTTGCGGCGGACGCGGGGGAGGAGGTCGCGGAGGCGGGGGTTGTCGATGCAGGCGGTGGTGGCGCCGTAAAAGGGAAGGGCGTCCATGAACTGGAGGAAGGCGGCGTCGACGTCGTCCATGCTGGCGTAGCAGTCCATGTGCTCGCGGTCGAGGTTGGTGACGACGGCGAGGATGGGCGACAATTTCAAGAACGACCTGTCGCTTTCGTCGGCTTCCGCGACGAGGTACTGGCTGGTGCCGAGGCGGGCGTTGGAGCCGAGGGCGTCTACGCGGCCGCCGACGACGACGGTGGGGTCGAGCGAGGCTAGGACGGCGGCGATCATGCTGGTGGTGGTGGTCTTGCCGTGCATGCCGGCGACGGCGATGCCGTACTTGAGGCGCATGAGCTCGGCTAACATCTCCGCGCGCTGGATGACGGGGATTTTGCGCGAGCGGGCTTCGAGGACCTCCGGGTTCTCCGGGCTGACGGCGGAGCTGGTGACGATGACGTCGGACGCGGCGGCGTTGGCGGCGGTGTGGCCGGTGAAGATGGTGGCGCCGAGTGTGGCGAGGCGGTCGGTGACGGCGGAGGTGCGGAGGTCTGAGCCGGAGACGCTGTAACCCATGGTGAGGAGGATTTCGGCGATGCCGCTCATGCCGATGCCGCCGATTCCGATGAAATGCACGCGCTGCGAAGGGGCGAAGAGGATATGGCCGGGAACGAACATCTGCGGGAAGAGACCTCTGGGTGATTCTACTGATTTCCTACAGCCAGAAATGCGAGGCCGATTCAGGTGTCCTTTGCGCGTAAACTATCAGTCGTAGCTCAGTGGTAGCCGCACCACATGAGGTTATTGGATGAACGAACTGCTGAAGAACGCTCTGCCGGTCGGGATTATTGTGTCAGTGCCAGCTTTGATGGCCTTGCTCGGGATTCTCTTCAACCGTCAGGATTACGCCCGTATGGAAGCCCGCATGGAGACACGGTTCTCCGCCCTTGAGCGGCGTGTCGACGGTCTGGGTGAAAAAGTTGACCGGTTGCGGGAGACGCTTCACAGCGACGTGCAGCAGCTCCTCAGACTCGATGCGGACAAAGATGTGCGGATCGCCAAGCTAGAACCCCGGTCGTAGCTGCACTGATGCTGTGGAGTGCTCTGCGTGCGGGCGAGTCGTTCGCTTAGCGTTCGCGTCTAATGTGGGTAGAGTCACGAAACGGAGTACTACCATGAGTTACGACGTCAATCGCCAGATGGACCCGAGGACGGGGACCTGGTCGACCACTATCGATGTGCCGCGGGAGGAGACTGCCTCCCTGCTGTCCAAGGTGCTTGCCATCACGTCGTTGGGATTTCTGGTTACGGCAGGCGGCGTGGCGACTGCGCCGGTGTGGGGCACGTTCGTCGGGATGATCGCGGTGTTTGCGCTGATCTTCGCGATCAACTTTGCGCGGAAGCAGAGTGCAGGGCTCGCGCTGGGGCTGTTCCTGGTGTTGACCTACTTTATGGGCTGGGAGATTGGTCCGCTGATCCACCGGTATATGCGGACCATTGGGCCGGCGATTGTGTTTCAGGCGGCGGTGACGACGGGGCTGGGTATGGCGGCGATGGGCTGCGTGGCCTACCTGTTCAACATTAACTACCGCAAGCTGACGGGGATTGCGTCCGCGCTACTGCTGGGCGTGGTGCTGCTGGGTATAGTGAGCATCTTCCTTCACTTCCTGCAGCCGGATACGTACTCGTGGATGATCCTGGGCGTGTTTACGTTGCTGACGATCGGCGACTTTGCACGGATTCGGGCGGGTGGGGATGGACAGTCGGCAGTATCGCTATCACTGTCGATCTATCTGGACGCGATCAACATCTTTCTGGCGGTGCTGCAGTTGCTGGGCGGGCGGCGGCGGGATTAAGATTCAGAGCTGGCCTGGTCCAAGATAACCATTCGAGCAAGGGCGTGAGTGCGTAATTGAGCGATGCCTAAACGAATTCTCGCTCGCTCCTCTTCGTCGAAGTTGGGACCGAGGTCGTAGCGAAGCTCGACGGCGAAGCGTTGTAAAGAGAGCAGGTCGAAGAGCAAAGGGGGAAGCGCTTCCCCCTTTGCCTGCAGTAGCCCGGCCAAGTCTTCAAGGGTCGTGGGTAAATGGATATTGCACGGCGTGGGCGCTGAGAAATGCTTTCAGGAGCTTTTCGACGCTCTGTTGAGCGTGGAAGCCGAAGATCGGGTCAGGCAGCGGAAATTCTAGGACCGAAGCATCCTGTTCCGATAAGGTCAGCAGTTTTTTGATGTGCGGATTGCGGAGTTGAACGGTCATAGACAATGACTCCCTCGCGGTCGATGTAGTTATAGACACTGTTCAGCCAAGGCCGATGTAAATCGTACTCTGCCTTGGAGGCGACGATGAGGTCGACGCTCATTCTGAGCCCGGCGAGGACGGAGTAGGGAAGGATTTTGTGAACTCGTTCCTGGGGAGCGTCGAGGATGACGGCGAGGTCGAGGTCGCTTTCGGGACGGTGGTCGCCGCGGGCACGAGAGCCGAAGATAATGATCTGGAGGGGGTCGGCGGCGGCGACGATGCGGCGCACAGCTTCGTCAGTCTTCTCTGGAGTAACGGACCAGTCATGGGGCGTCAGTGACATCTGGTGTGTCTCGTTCATCATGGCTCACCTCCCAGAAGGGTTAGCTGCGCTGTCTGAAAGAATTTTATCCTCATCAAGGGTCGTTTGCCGGTATTCGCGCTGATCCATGCGATCGCGGAGAGTGAGGAAGGGCCGCTCGATGCAGAAGTACAGGATGGTTGCGGCGGTGAGGCAGGCGGCGGTGTGGAGGGCGACGGCTTGGGCGTCGCGGGCCCGGGCGAGGGTGGGCAGGAGCAGGCCAAGGACGTGGGCAGCGGCTTTGTGGGTGAGATAGAGATCAAAGGCGAGGAGAGCGACCGGTTGCGCGCCGGGGATACGCCATCGGCTGAGGATGCCATTGCGGCTGACGGAGGATGCGACGAGCAGGCCAAGGCCGAGCGCGAGGATGGGGAGGCCAAGGATCATGCCCCATGCGCCCGGGCCGGTGGTGTCGCCCATGGTATCGCCGTGGAACATCCAGACGACGGGCGCGATGAACGCGAGGCCGGTGAGCGTGGTGGCGTGGCCGCGCTCGGAGAGGCGACTCCACCAGCGTGGCCGGAAGGTGCGGATGACCGCCAGGGTAACGCCGATGATGAGGCCGTCCAGGCGCATGTAGGTCGGGTAATAGACGCGGGCCATGAAGGCTACGCCGGAGAAGAGCGCCCATGCTCGGAGGGCGATGCCGCCGAGGACGATGAGGGTGATGAAGGTGGCGGTGCGGCGGGTGGAGGGGCGGCGCATCAGGGCGGCGACGAGCCAGGGGAGGACGAGGTAGAAATGCTCTTCCACGCAGAGCGACCAGACGTGCGAGAAGGCGCGCTGCTGCGGGTGGAAGAGGAGGTTTTCGGTAAACGTGACGAACTTCCACCAAGGGGCGAGGCCGGGCTGCTCGCGCCACTGCGGGACGAAGAGATATAAGGCCAGCACGACGAGGTATGCGGGCAGGATGCGGAAGGCGCGGCGGCGATAGAAGGAGCCGATGTGGATGAGGCCGGTGCGGACGCGCTCGCGGAGCATCTGCGAGCCGATGAGAAAGCCACTGAGGACGAAGAAGAGATCGACGCCCATCCAACCGAACTGGCCGACGGCGTAGAAGCTGGGAGGTAGCGCGTAGGCCAGGTGATAGACGAGGACGAGCAGGATCGCGAGCGCACGGAGCGTGTCGAGACCCGGAAGGCGGGTGGTGCTTTGGGGTGGCATGTGGGGTCCGTTCAGCGGCAGGTATCGCCAGCATAGGGCCAGGGGCTGTGATTTTTGTGAGGATGGACCACGGTCGCCAACGGTGGGTGTGCTATACCCGAACCATGCGTACAACTTTGCTTGCTGCTTTCTCCGCGATCTCGCTCGCTACTGTGTCTCTGTCCGCTCAACAGGCTCCACAAACGCTGCTGGCTACTCCGCAGACCATTGTCTGGGGCAACTACAACGGGCGCGCGAAGCCGGCGCTGACGGTCCATTCTGGCGATACGGTGACGATCCAGACGCTGTCCACATGTGGTGCGCCGGAGGTGCTGGAGTCGCGGGGGGTGAAGGCGGCAGATATTCCGCCGTACGTTGCGGATATCTTCAAGAACTTTCCGGCAAGCGAGAAGGGGCCGGGCGGACACATCCTGACCGGGCCGGTGGCCATTGCGGAGGCGCAGCCGGGCGATGTGCTGGAGGTTCGGATTCAGAAGATCAACCTAGACGTGCCGTGGGCTTGCAACTCCTTTGGGGCGGGACGCGGGTTTCTGCCGGACGATTTTCCGTATGCGCGGACGAAGATTATTCCGTTGAACCGCGAGAAGATGCTGGCGGAGTTCGCGCCAGGGGTAGAGATTCCGCTGCATCCGTTCTTCGGGTCCATGGGGATTGCGACGCCTGCGGGGAAGACGGATTCGGCTCCGCCGTGGATGAACGCGGGCAACATGGATAACAAGGAACTGGTGGCGGGGACGACGCTGTTTCTTCCGGTGAACTCAGCCGGGGCGAACTTTGAGGTGGGCGACGGGCACGCCGGGCAGGGGAACGGCGAGGTGGATATTACGGCGCTGGAGACGCAGTTGACTGGGACGTTTCAGTTCATCGTGCATAAGGGCTCGCTGACGGACCCGAACCGGCTGGTGTGGCCGCGGGGCGAGACGCCGACGCACTACATCGCCATGGGGTTCCACGAGGATTTGAAGCGGGCGACCGAGATGGCGGTGCGCAACATGATCACGTTTTTGGCGGAGCAGAATCCGGACCACCCGAAGCTTTCGCGCGAGGACGCCTATGCGCTGATTTCGGTTGCCTGCGACGTGGATATTACGCAGTTGGTTGATCTTCCGCGCGTTGGGGTCCATGTGATGTGCCCGAAGGTCATGTTTTCGTCACCTGCGCGATAAGGCGATGGAGTGAAACGGCTTACGACCGAACGGCCCATGGGTGCGGCGTGAGGACCGCGCAACCAAAGCTTGCAATTGGTGTCTAACTTACTGAGGCTGGTACCCAACTTTCCGGGACACGACTCAGGCATCGGATCCTCGCAACCCACGGACGAAAGGGGCCAGCGAAGGAGGCCGAGTCAGGCAGGGGAACCATGGACGTCGCATACTTCAGAAAGTTTTCACTGACCAGGTTGGCGCTCGCCGGCGTGCTTGCGGCCTCTCCCCTGGCCGCATTCGCGCAGACGCCCGGGTACTATAACCAGGCACCGCAGCCGTACAACAGCCAGGACCCGAACAACTACAGCGCGCCCGCTGCGCAGAACTACTACCAGCAGAATGGCTCGACCCAGGGCTATCCGCAGCAACAGCAGAACACGCAGTATCCGAATCCGCAGCAGGTCTATCCGCCGCAGCAGTATGCGCCTCAGGCGCAGGGCTACCAGGGCCAAGGGTACGCGCAGGACTATAGCCAGCAAGGCTACGCGGGTCAGCAGGCATATCCGCAGCAGCAAGGCGGCTATGACGCGCAGCCGCAGTATGTGCAGCAGGCTCCGCCTCCGTTGCAGGATTACGATCAGCCCCCGTGCCCTGGCGATGGTTACATCTGGACGCCGGGTTACTGGGCTTACGGGCCGCAGGGGTATTCCTGGGTTCCTGGCGCGTGGGTTGAGCCGCCGTACTCCGGCGCGCTTTACACTCCCGGCTATTGGGGCGACGGCGATGACGGCTACTTCTGGAACGCCGGATACTGGGGGGCGAACGTTGGCTACTATGGCGGCATCAACTACGGCTTCGGCTACTTTGGCAGTGGCTTCTATGGCGGCTATTGGAACGGCGGACGCTTCTTCTACAACCGCGCCTACGGGAACTATGGCGGCCACGTGCATAACTTCTACAACTACCGGTATCCGGGGGTTGGCGGGGTGCATCCGGGCGGCGTGAGCTTTAGCCGCGTCAACGGACGCGGCGAGGGGTTTGGACGTGGCGGCAGCTTCAATCGCCAAGGCGACGCCTTCCGCGGCGGCCAGGGCTTCAACGGCGGGGCGCAGAACTTTCACGGACCGGCTCAGGTTCGGGGAGGCCAGGGGTTCCAGTCACAGGGCTTCGGCGACCGCGGACTGGGAGGACGTCCGGCGTTTGACGGCAACCGGCAGACGCTTGGGGGAAATGCCGGCGGCAGTCACCCGGCTTATGGCGGGCAGTCCGCACCGGCTCAACGGGGCTTTAGCGGAGGCGGCGCATCGCAGGGCGGAGGCTTCCATGGCAACAGCGCACCGGCTGGCGGCGGAGGCTTCCATGGCGGCGGCGCACCGGCTGGTGGCGGCGGCGGCTTTCATGGTGGAGGTGCACCGTCTGGCGGCGGGGGTGGATCCCATGGCGGCGGCGGTGGCGGTCATCGCTAAGAGTTACTTGCGTGGAACCTGCGAAACCCTGCTTACGAGCAGGGTTTCGTGTTTACGGCGTGCGGTTTAACGAGCCAGTTCGAGTGCCATCTTCGCGATGCGCTCCAGGGCACCCGGGCGGGCGAGCGTTCTGGCGTTTGCGCCCATGACGGCAAGACGCTCGCGATCCAGCAGCAGGGTCGTGAGCTCGTCCAGGAGGCGCTCCGGGGTTAGATCCGGCTGCAGGATCATCACCGCCGCGCCTGCATCGACGAGGACCTCCGCGTTGCGCCGTTGATGATCGTCTGCGGCCTGCGGGAACGGGACCAGCAGTGATGGCCTGCCAGCCGCCGCAAGCTCCGACACAGTGCTGCCCGAGCGCGCGAGGACCAGGCTGCAGAGGGCGTACTGGTGAGGCATGTCGTCAATGAACGGACGAACCTCCCATCCCTTTTCATCCGCGCCGCTGGCTGCGTACGCGTTAAGGGTTGCGTCCTGGTGGCGGCTTCCCGCCTGATGAAGGATGGTCAGACCTGGAACTGCCGTGAGCAGGCGCTCGACGATGGCGGGCATGGTGTCATTGAAGACCTTTGCGCCCTGACTGCCGGCTGTGATCAGGAGACGAGGTGAGCTGGCGGGAGACTTTGCCGGCACATCGAAGATGGCCTGACGGACCGGCACACCCGTCACCGTGGCGTTGCGGAAGTAGCGCGTTGTCTGGGGGTAACTGACTGCGGCCGCGTCTACAAAGCGGCCGACGATGCGATTCGTCAGGCCGGGTACGGCGTTGGGCTCATAAGCGAGGGTGGGGATGCGCCGGAGCAGCGCGGCCATCATTGCCGGGCCGGACGCATAGCCGCCTACGCCGATGACCACGGCAGGTCGGAAGTCTTTCAAGAGCCTGATACAGCGCAAGACGCCCAAAGGAAGATCGCCCAGGGTACGGAGCCGCGTCATCAGACTGACGTTTTTCAACTGGCCGACGTGGATCAACTCCAGTTGGAAGCCTGCCTCCGGAACCAGCTTCGTCTCAATGCCGCGCGCTGTGCCGACGAAGCGGACCTCCGCTCCGGCGGTATCGCGCAACTGCCGCGCAATGGCCAACGCAGGGATGACGTGGCCGCCGGTGCCCCCACCCGCAATCAATACCTGCACGGGGCTAGTCGATCTCCCGCGTGATATTGAGCAGCACGCCCATGCCGGCGAGCGTGAAGAAGAGCGACGTGCCGCCGAAGGAGATGAAGGGAAGCGTGATGCCCTTGGTGGGCACCAGCGCCAAGGAGACGCTCATGTTGAAGAATGCCTGGATGAGGATGGCGGTCGTGATGCCGAAGGCGAGGAAGCGGGCGAAGGGGTCGGTGGAAAGAAAGGCCGCGCGCAGACCGCGATAGCCGAGCGCCACGAATAAGCCGACGAGGATGAGTGCGCCGATGAGGCCGAGTTCTTCTGAGATATTGGCGAAGATGAAGTCGGTCCATGCCTCGGGAAGGTAGTAGAGCTTCTGGCGTCCTTCCATCAGGCCCAGCCCACGTACCCCGCCGGTGCCCACGGCGATGAGCGACTGCATCATGTGGAAGCCCTTGCCCAGTGGATCCGCCTCCGGGTTCATGAAAGCGATGAGACGGGCGCGACGCCATGCCACGCGCCAGAGCATCCAGTAGAGGACGGGAGAGCTGAGCAGCGCGGCCAGACCAATCCACTTGACCTCCAGCCCGGCAAGATACAGCATCAACACCGTTACAGCGGCGCAGACCATCGCCGTTCCCAGGTCCGGCTCCTTCAGGATGAGGGCGACGAAGACGAGTGGAGGCAGCGCCGCACGCAGGACAGTGCCCTTCCAGTCGTCCATTTTGTGAATGCGCGTCTGCAGAAAGTACGCGAGGAACAGGACGATCATCGGCTTGGCCAGCTCCGATGGTTGAAAGGTGAAGAAGCCGCCAAACTTGAACCATCGATGCGTGTTGTTGAGCGCATGCATGCCGAAGACGCCCACCAGCAGCAGCGTCGTCACGGCCATGAGCGGAAAGACCACCCGCGCGTTGTTGTACTTGCGGTAGTCCACCCGCATCAGCATGATCAGCGTAAAGATGCCTGCCAGCGCGTATCCACCCTGCTTCGCGACATACTTATAAGGAGAGCCGGACTCCGCCGTTGAGATGACGGCCGAAGCTGAAAAGACCATCACCAAGCCAAAGAGCGTCAGCAGAAGCACGACCCCGAACAACCACTTATCCACGCCGACGCGCTTTGCCATCTACTTCAATCCTCTAGTCCCTGCACGGTCTCGCGAAAGACGCGGCCGCGATGCTCATAGTTTTCAAACTGGTCGAAGCTGGAACAGGCCGGCGCGAGCAGCACCGTATCGCCAGCGATGGACGCCTGGGCCGCCTGCTTTACGGCCATGTCCAGCGTACCCGCTTGGACTATCTTCACGACTCCCTGAAGCTCGCGCTCAATCTTTTCCGCCGCTGAACCAATGGTGTAAACAACCTTGACCCGTTCCTGGAGCAGCGCGGACATCTGCGCGTAGTCCGAGTTCTTATCTTTGCCGCCGAGGATGAGGTGGATGTTGCCTAAGAACGATTCGACCGCCTTCACGGCGGCGTCGACGTTGGTGGCCTTGGAGTCGTTGTAATAGTCGACGCCGCGCCGCACGCGCACCAGCTCCAGCCGGTGCTCGACTGCCTGGAAGGTTCTTACCGCCGCGCGAATCGTCTCCGCATCGATGCCCGCCAACCGCGCCGCGCACACGGCCGCCAGCACGTTCTCCACGTTGTGCGCGCCCTTCAGCGGAATCTCCGCCACAGGCAGCACCGGCTCCGGCTTGCCGCCCTCCCTGGCGAGAAACAAGACGCTTTCCCCATGCACAAATGCACCCTGCTTGACTGAACGCCGATTGCTGAACCAGAAGATCTGCGCCTTCGTTTTGGCCGCGACCATCTGCGCGTTCTTGTCCTCTGCGTTCAGGATCAGGAAGTCGTCCTCGTCCTGCTGGCCGGTGATCTTCGTCTTCGCCGCGGCATAGTTTGCAAAGGTGCCATGCCGATCCAGGTGATCCGGCGTAATGTTCAGCACCAAGGCGATCTTCGGCTTGAACTCGACCACCGTTTCAAGCTGAAAGCTGGAGACTTCCAGCACATTCCAGGTCTCCGGGCGGCTCTGTGGGATGAGCTCAATGACCGGCAATCCGATGTTGCCGCCCACCTGCGTCGGCAGAGCCGCATCCATGAAGATCTTGCCGATCAGCGTGGTCGTGGTGGTCTTGCCATTTGACCCTGTCACCGCGACGACCGAGCCGTCCAGGAAGCGGCTCGCCAGCTCCAGCTCGCCGATGACGGTGAGGCCGAAGGCGGCGGCCTGCGCCACCTCCGGCGTCTCCAGCGGCACGCCCGGAGAGACCACGATGAGGTCCTGACGGCGAAAGGTCAGCAGCCCATGGCCGCCGGATTCGACCATAATGCCCGCCTCCAGCAGAGCCGGAATCTGCGTCGCCAGCTCCTTGGCGGAGCGCGTATCTGAGACCGTCACCCGCGCGCCGCGGTCGCGCAGAAACATTGCCGCCGCCAACCCGGACTTGCCCAACCCAACCACCAACACCCGTTTGTTCTTCAGTTCCATCCGTCCAATTTACTAGGTGCGACCGGTGGAAGTGGAGTCTGTATGCCGTTGCTGTGGATTCCGGGGCGGCGCTGCAGCGTCACCGCAGCTTCAGCGTCGTCAGCGCGAACAGCGCAAAGACCAGCGCCAGAATCCAGAAGCGCGCAATCACCTTGCTCTCGCTCCAGCCCAGCAGCTCAAAGTGATGGTGCAGCGGCGCCATTTTGAAGATGCGCTTACCATTTCGCAGCTTGTAACTGCCCACCTGCAACATCACGCTCACCGCTTCCAGGATAAAGACGCCGCCGATAAACGGCAGCAGCAGCTCCTGCTTGATGACCACGGCCACTGTCCCGATGGCGCCCCCGAGGGCCAGCGATCCAACGTCCCCCATGAAGATCTCCGCCGGATGCGCGTTGTACCAGAGGAAGCCGATCGAACCGCCCACCATGGCGCCGCAGAAGACCGTGAGTTCACTGACCATCGGCATCCGCTGCAGCTCCAGGTAATCCGAGAAGACGACATGGCCCGAGACATACGTCAGGACGGTCAGCGCTCCGGCCGCGATGATGGTGCAACCGATGGCAAGGCCGTCGAGGCCGTCCGTCAGGTTCACGGCATTGGAAGCGCCGGCAATCACGATCATCACAAACACGACAAACGGGATGAAGGCGAGCCAGTGAAGATGGGGGATATGGCCCATCCACTCCCACACCAGGTCCGGCCTCAGCCGCTTGGCGAAGGGTACGACCAGACGCGTCGAGTAGTCTCCCCTACTCTGCAGAGCGAGCAGTGCTATGGCTACCGCGCCGCTCGCGGTGAACTGCAATGCCAGCTTCTGCCGTCCGGTCAATCCCAGGTTCCGGCGATGCACCACCTTGATGTAGTCATCCGCGAAACCGATGGCGCCGAACGCAATGGTCGAAAGCATCACCACCCATACGAAAGGATTGGATAGATCCGACCAGAGCAGCGTCGGCACCAGGATGGAGATGCAGATCAGCACGCCGCCCATGGTGGGTGTGCCGCCCTTCTTCTGGTGGCTCTGCGGGCCTTCCTCGCGGATGTACTGGCCGATCTGAAATTCGCGCAGCCGCTGGATCACGAACGGCCCGATCAGCAGCCCGATCAACAGCGCCGTCAGGCTCGCAAAGACGCACCGGAAGGTCAGGTAGCGGAAGATGCGAAAGAGACGGAAGTAAGGGAAGAGCTTCTGATAGAGCAGCCAATAGAGCAAGCGAGAGTCTCCGCGTGGACGCGCTCAAACGCGGCCTTCCGTTATCTTAACAGTCCTGCTCCGCAAGAGATTGCGCCGCACCTGCGTCGCTACTAGCTGCCCGCCTCAAGCCTCCGCAGTGCACCTTCCAACCGTACTCCGCGTGAGGCCTTCAGCAATACAGCATCGCCCGGCCGCAGGTTCGCCGCGAGCCATTCGCCAGCCGTGTCCGGGCTTTCAACGAAGAGCGCACCATCGCCCGCGGCAGAGACCAACTCCGCCGCCAGCCCACGCACCCCGATCACCTGATCCACGCCCCGTTCCCGCATCCTCTCCCCACACGCGCGGTGGAGCGCCGGCCCATCCGGACCAAGCTCCAGCATCTCCCCCGCAACGACGATGCGTCTGCCATCCTGGCCCACCGGCATCGCCAGCAGCGCGTCCACCATGGCATCCAGCGCACGCGGGTTGGAGTTGTAACAATCGTTCACCAGCGTGGCTCCGCGCCAGTGCAGGATGGATCCTCGCTTCTCATCCGCGCGCATCGCAGCCAGCGCCTCAGCACACTCAGCCAAGGACATTCCACTCTTCCAACCGACGGCAATCGCTGCCAGCGCGTTGTGTACGTTGTGCCGGCCCAGCAACGCCAGACTGACCTGTGCCTGCTCGTCTCCGGCCACCGCCGTGAACCGCACCCCGTCCGCTCCCGCCTCGGCAATCTCCTCCGCCCGCACCGAAGCCGCACCGTCCAGCCCATACAGCACGGCGCGTTCGCCCAACTTCAGGCCGAAGGTGGAGACCCACACATCGTCCGCATTGAGGAACGCCAATCCATCCTGCGGCAACGCTTCGATCAACTCCCGCTTGGCGGCCGCAATGCCCGCAATGCCTTCCGGAAAGAATTCCAGATGGGCTGCCGCAACATTGCTCACCACGCCCCAGTCCGGTACGGCGATCTCCGCGAGCCGCCGTATCTCGCCCGCGTGATTCATCCCCATCTCAATGACTGCAACCTCATGCCGCGGCTCCAGCCGAAGCAACTGGAGTGGAACTCCAAAATGATTGTTCAGATTCCCCGCGGACTTCAGCACCTCGAAGCGTGCACCCAGCACGGTTGCGGCCATCTCCTTGGTCGTCGTCTTGCCCGCGGAGCCGGTCACGCCGATCACCCGCTTTCCCCACGCTTGCCTCACTCGATGCGCCAGCGTCTGCATCGCGCTCAGCACGCAATCTTCGCCTTCCGGCACGCGCAGCAGCTTGCAAGGATCGACTAGCCGCGCATCGTCCGGGGCCAGCCAACGGTTGCTGACGACCGCCGCCGCCGCGCCGTTCGCCAGGGCCGCCTGCACATAATCGTGCCCGTCCACGCGCTCGCCGGTGACCGCAAAGAACAGCTCGTTCGCGCCAATCGTGCGCGAATCGATGGAGTACCCCGTCACCTCGCTCGAGGTCGTGAAATCACCCTCGGCGTGAATCCAATCTGCAACCTGACCCAACGTCAACTTCATTCCATCTCCTGTAATACGCGCCCCGCAACCTCTACATCATCGAAGGGCACCGTCTGTCGCCCGACAATTTGTACCTTCTCATGCCCCTTACCGGCTATCAGCACAATATCCCCCCGCTTCGCCGCCTTGATCGCCACAGAGATTGCGGCCGCCCTGTCCGCCTCCACAACACACGCAGTATTCGTCTCCCGCACGCCTGCCAGCGCCTCGGACAAGATCACGGCCGGATCCTCCGTTCTGGGGTTATCGTTGGTCAGCACAACGAGATCGCTTCCCTCCCCCGCCGCCCGCCCCATCTTGGGCCGCTTCGTCTTGTCACGATCTCCACCGCACCCAAACACCGTGATCACCCGACCCTGACCCACAAGCTCCCGAGCCAGTCCAATCAGATTCCGCAGCGCATCATCCGTGTGCGCATAGTCCACGACCACCGTAATTCCCCGTGCATTCGCCACGGTTTGGAAGCGTCCCGGCACCTGCCTCAGCCCCCTTGCGGCGTTCGCGATCTGCTCCAATGTCAGCCCGCGCGCCAGCGCAGCGCAGGATGCAGCCAGCAGGTTGTAGACGTTCACCTTTCCGGTCAGCGGAGACTCCAGCGCGACCGCGCCATACGGCGTCTCCCAGGTAAACGAGGTATGCCCCGCCGCAAGCTTCACCTCCGTCGCGCGAAACTCGCCTGCGCTCAGCCCATAGGCCATCACCTCCGGCCCAAGCTCTCGTGTCAGCAGCCACACGCCCGCTGCGTCATCTTCATTCACCACCGAGACCCGCGGCGGCTCTGCCCCCACGCCCGCAAACAGCTTCGCCTTCGCCTGCCAGTAGCGCTCCATCGTGCCGTGGTAGTCCAGGTGATCCTGCGTCAGGTTGGTGAACATCGCCACATCCACCGGCACACCCCACACGCGCTCCTGGTCCAGCGCGTGGCTGGACATCTCCATCACCGCCTCCGTCGCGCCCGCGGCCACGCCATCCGCAAAGGTTCGCAGCAGGTCCGAGGCCTCCGGCGTCGTATGCTCGCTCGTCCTCACCTCATCGCCCACATGCGTCTCAATCGTCCCTACCAGCACGCACGTTCGGCCCACGCTGCGCAGCATCTGCTCCAGCAGAAAAGCCGTGGTGGTCTTGCCGTTGGTGCCGGTCACCGCACACACCGCCAGCGCCTTCTCCGGATGACCCAGCAGGTTCGCGGCGATCTCCGACAACGCCCGCCGACCATTCTCCACCAGGTAAAACGGCAACGTCGGCAATGCCACATGCTCCCTCTCCCACACGGCATGGGAGTCCGTCACAATCGCGCTTGCGCCCCGCTCCACCGCTCCTGCAATGAAGTCATTGCCATCCACGCTGCCCCCGTGCATGGCGACGAACACATCCCCGGCCTTCACTCGCCGCGAGTCATACTGAACCTCGCGCACCTCCACCTCGCTCCGGCTCCGCTCCTCCGTCTGCACCCCGGACAACGCCTCGTCAATCCGCATCGCTCCATTCTATCCAGCCCTGCGCATCGCACAGAGTAGAGTAGTCAGGACAACGGAGCCCCGCACGATGACCCCTCGCACCGCAGCCTTCCTCCTCGCAGCCGCCCTCCCCGCCGCCTCGTTTGCGCAGGCCAGCCGGCTTCCACCCTGCGCCGCCAACGCCCTCTCGCTCGGCCTGGATGCGGAAGACGGCAACTTCGATAGCACCTCCCACAGCGGCATCCTTGTTGTGCTGCGTAACATTGGCCCCAACGCCTGCCAGATTCCGCGCTCGCCCGCCATCGCCTTCATCGATTCTCTCGGCAAGGATCTCGCCATCTCCGCCAACCTGGCCCCCGTTCGCGGCATGCATCCCGGTCCCGTCATGCTTCCGCTTGCCCTCGCGCCTGGTGCCGAAGCCACCAGCACCCTCCGCTGGGTCACTGGCCAGGTGTACGACCACGGCGCCTGCCTTTCCCCCTTTCAGATCACCGTGACGGTCGGCGGCGCCACCCTGCACGCGCCCTTCAACGCCGTCGTCTGCGGTCCGTCCCCCAGCGCCATTGGCGTCACTCCCACCTGGTTCCAGCTTGATCCCGTCTGGAAGCCCTAAGCCTTCTCCGCCATACAGGTCCGCAGGTATGCATGGATCATTGCCGTCACCTCGTCGCGCAGCGGCCCCACCTCGCGCTCCGGTGACTTCGCCTCCAGCACCCTACGCGAGACGCCGTTCAGCGCAGCGAAGACCATCCCCGCCACCATCTCCGGATCCTTCGTCAGGCCTTCCTCCGCTGTCGCAAACAAGCCTGCCAGTACCCGCTGCGAGCGTTGTCCAACCGCCTTACTGATGGCCGCTCCGTCAATGTCCGAGCTCACCGCATAGAGCGTCGTACTCTCCTTGATGTTGCTCATCTTCGCCTGTAGATATGCGGTGATCAGCGCCGTAGCCATCTCCAGCAGCGGCCTGCCCTTGCACTCCTCGCATACTCGCTCCAGCGCGCCGCTCACCCCATCCATATGCCGCCGCAGGCACGCCTGCAGTAGCGCGCTCTTGTTTGGAAAATACTGGTACAGCGTTCCGACTGAGACCCCGGCCCGCAGCGCGACCTGCGTCGTTGTCAGCCGTTCCTTACCCACCGCCACCAGAACCTGAATCGCACCCTCCAGAATCGCATCCACCGTGGCGGTGGAACGCGCCTGAACCGGCGTCTTTCGCGGCGCTAACGTCTTCTTCGCAACCGTGGCCAAATGCGAACTCCAAAACTGAAGATACCTTCATCTAACCATATGCAGCTCGCGTCGAGCCAGCGGAGGAACTTGCATGTCGAACACACAGAATCCTGGGGGCGTCTTCAGCCTGCCACACACCAGCATCTCGCTCAACCGCATGGGATACGGCGCCATGCAGCTTACCGGACCAAAGATTTATGGGCCGCCCAAGGACCGTAGTGCGGCGATCGCGGTGCTGCGCGAGGCCATCGCCGCGGGCGTGAATCACATCGATACCAGCGACTTCTACGGACCGCATGTCACCAACCAGATCATCCGAGAAGCCCTGCATCCCTATCCCAAAGACCTCACCATCGTCACCAAGGTCGGTGGCCGCCGGGAGGCTGATGCCTCTTGGCATCCAGCCGCAACGCCAGACGAGCTAATCTCCGCCGTCCAAGACAACCTGCGCAACCTCAACGTCGACGCGCTCGACGTGGTTAACATGCGTCTATGGGGAGGCGGTGCCGGTCACGGTCCGGCGGAAGGATCCGTCGAAGAGCCGTTCACCGTGCTCGCCAAACTCCAGCAGCAGGGCCTCATCCGCCACCTCGGCATCAGCAACACCACCGCCGCGCAGGTGCGTCAGGCCTCTTCCATCGTGAACATCGTCTGCGTGCAGAACCTCTACAATCTGGCCCAGCGCACCGATGACGCACTCGTTGATGAGCTTGCCGCAAAGGGCATCGCCTATGTGCCCTTCTTTCCCCTCGGCGGCTTCTCGCCGCTGCAGTCCTCCACGCTGTCTGAGGTTGCCACGCACCTTGGCGCGACACCCATGCAGGTGGCTCTTGCGTGGCTGCTGCATCGCTCCCCCAACATCCTTTTAATCCCCGGCACGTCCTCGGTGGAGCATCTACGCGAGAACCTCGCAGCCGCCGATCTGCAGCTCTCTTCGGAGACGCTCACCAGACTGGACTCCATTGGCGCCGCCGCATAACGCCGCATGAAAAAAGGCCCGGATCGAGTTCGATCCGGGCCTACCTTTTTTTGTTCTGCGATTAACGAGCGAACCGAACCACAATCTCCGTCCCCATCGGCACCATGGTGCCCGGAGCCGGAGCCTGCTCCGTCGCAAGCCCACTCCCTACGGGCTGCACGCGCAGTCCAGCCGAACTGGCACGCTCCACCACACTGCGCAACGGCGCACCCACAAAGCCGGGCACCTCCACCCGCTGCCCTGAATCGACCACTACCCCATTGCCCTTTGTCATGACCACCGGCTGCACATGCGCCTGCAGCGGCTTGCCCGCATCGCTGCCCGTGCCCGCAATCATGGACGTCGTATCCCCACCCGCATGGAACGCCTTCAATAATGAGGGCGGCAGCAATCCCGCCAGCTCGGAAGCCTTCGTCGGCCGCTTCGGCGTGGCATACGTCTTATCCTCAGCCTCCGCCACGTTCGCCACCGGCTGCTGCGTCTGATTGGAAGGTTTCTGCTTCAGCGGATCGTCGGCGGGCAGATCGTTCACCTCGGCAAACAGCGCATTGATGTCCGCGCCGCTGTCATCCGGCACACCCTCAATCTCCGCGCTCGCATTCGCCTCTGCGATCTGCATCTCCTTCTTCGTCTTGAGCGGCTGGTCGTGCGGCACGCCCAGGTATTCCAGCACCTGCTGCGCCACCTCCGCGAACACCGGCGCACTCACCGCCGCACCATAAAAACTCCCCACCGTCGGCGTATCGATCACCACCGCCACGGTAATGGCCGGATTACTCACCGGCGCCATCCCCGCAAAACTCGCAACCAGCTTGGTGTGGCTATACGTATGCGTCGCCACGTCAATCTTGTTCGCCGTCCCCGTCTTACCGCCGGAGCTATACCCATTCAGCGCCGCCGCCTTGCCCGTCCCCTCCACCACGATGCCGCGCATCATCTCGCGCATCTTCGCCGCGGTCATCTCCTTAATCACGCGATGCGCGCCATCCGGCAGCGTCGCCGGAAGCTGATTCGCCGGATGAAACGCCGCCGGCTTCAAGCGCGGATCGCCCTTCATGTTGTCCGTCGATTGCAGTAGAACATGCGGCGGCATGTACACGCCGCCATTCGCAATCGTCGACACCATCGTCGCCAGTTGCACCGGCGTCACGCCAATCTCCTGCCCAATCGCCAGCGACATGAAACTCGTCGCGCCCCACTTCCTTGGCGCCCGCAAAATCCCGCGCGTCTCGCTCGGCAGTTCAATCCCACTCCGCTCGCCAAACCCGAACGCCTTCATATAGTCATAAAACTTCTGGTTGCCCAGCTTCTGCGCCATCTTCGCGGCGCCCACATCACTGGACCGCTCCAGCGCATACTGCACCGTCACCCGGCCCATGTGCCCGTCGGATTTATCATCGTGCAGCGTCCGCCCAAACATCGTCCAGGCTCCGCCCTGGCAATCCACCGTATCCGTCGGCTCCACCCCAGCTCCATCAATCGCCGATGCATACGTCACCAGCTTGAACGTCGACCCCGGCTCATAGATATCGCTGACCGCGAGGTTCTGCAGCACGCTCGCATCCATATGCTTGGAGTCGTTCGGATCGAATCTCGGGCTCACTGCCAGCGCCAGGATCTGCCCCGTATGCGGGTCCTGAACGACGACCGTCCCATGCGCCGCCTTCACCTTCGCCATCTGCTCGTCCAGCGCCTTCTCGGCCATAAACTGGATATGCGCATCGATCGACAGCACCAGGTTCTCGCCCGGCTGCGGCTCTTCTTCCCTGCTTCCAAGCGCGTGACGCTTCGCATCCAGAGCCGTCAGCATATGCCCCGGCACCCCGTGCATATCCTCATCGAACTGCCGTTCCAGCCCGCCCAGCCCCGTGTCATCCGTGCCCACATAACCCAGCACCTGCGCCGCCAGTTGCCCGTCCGGATAGAAGCGTTTGAACTCCTTCTGAATGTAAACACCCTTCAGGTTCAGTTCTTTGATCCGTTGCGAAGTCTCCGGAGAAACCTTCCGCGCCACCCACGCAAACCCGCGCGACGCATTGAACCGCGCGTTCATCTGCGCCTGCGACGTAAACCGGTCCGTCGGGTCCACGTGCACAATCTTCGCCAGCAACCGGGAATCGTTTTCACGGTTATCGCCAAGCTCCGTCGGCACCGCGTACACGCTGTCCACCAGCACCGTCATCGCCAGCTCTTTCAGGTTGCGGTCATACAGCACTCCGCGCCGCGGAGCCACCTCAAACGCGCTCTCCTGCTGCCTGGCCGCCAGCCCCACCCACTTCTTGTTCTGGATCACCTGCAGCCACACCAGCCGCAGCCCAATCGCACCCATCCAGAAGCAGAAAAACAGCGCCACGTACGCAAACCGCTTCCGCTGTAACGGAGCGACTGCCGTCTGCCGTGGCGCCTGTTTCATCACGTCTCCCACCTTCTTTGCCTGTCCCTCAGCTACTGCGCCATCACTGAAACCCGACCAGCCTCCGCCAGCACCGGCGCATTCTCTTCCATGCCCGTCACACCGTCGTTGCGAATCACCTGTCCCGGCGAGGGAGCATCCATGCCCAGTTGCCGCGCAATCTTGTCAATCCGTCCAGGCTCCGTCAATTGTGCCTCAGTCAGTTGCAGTTGACGGTTCTGCTCCCGCAGCTGCGTCATCTGGCTCTTCTGCGCCTCAATCTTGTACCCCACTTCGATCGCGGAAAAGTGCTGCCACACATACACCATCACAAACAGGAACAGCACCGTCATCACCGCGGAGAAGATCCGCATCTCGCGCCGGCGCTCCGGGTCATCCGCCTTCACGATGCGGCTGTTGTCAATGTGCTTGGTGAAGAAGACCTCCAGCGTAGGACCGCGCCGCGCCGCCCGCTGCAGCTCGAACCGCTCCCGGTTCCGCTCCGCGATCGACTGCACCCGGTTTCTCACCGGTCGCGTCGTCATCATGTCCATTCCCGCCGTCATCGTCGCCATCTTCGTCTACCCCTGCGCCTTACTTTTTCGTCTTACTGCCCTTCACTGCCTTGTACTGCCTCTCCCTGCCTCATCCTGCTTATAAGTGACCCGGGCCAGGGTCGCTAGGAAGAGGTGGGATTGTTTGCTGCAAGTTGTCTTTCGCCTGAAAGCACGGTGGGACAACCCTGGCCCGGTCTCTTGCCATCTCTGTGATTGCTGTTAATCATTGCACCAATATCAGTGCAGCAAAAGCATCTTTCCACAGGATGGCCAAAACTTTTCTCAAATCCGTACTGCTTGCTTCTAAACCTTCTCCGCCGCCCTCAACTTTGCACTCCGCGACCGCGGATTCCGTAACATCTCTTGCTCCACGGCGATAACCGGTTTCTTGGTCAGCACCGTAAACTTCTTCTCGCGTCCACAGTCCTTGAACGCATCCTTCACCAGCCGGTCTTCCAGGCTGTGGAAGCTGATCATCACCAGCCGTCCTCCCGGCTTCAGCAGAGACCCCGCGCTCGCAAGCAGCGTTCGTATCTCGCCCAGCTCATCATTCACTGCCATTCGGATCGCCTGAAAGGTTCGTGTCGCCGCGTGAATCTTGTCGCCCTTCATTGGAGGGGCCGCGGCCGAAATCACTCCAGCCAGTTCCGCTGTCGTCGATATCGGCCGGGCCCTGACAATGGCTCTGGCGATTCTCCGCGACCTCCTTTCCTCTCCGAATTCGTAAATCAGATCCGCCAAAACGTTCTCGTCGTCCTGATTTACCACTTGCTCGGCCGTCCGCCCCGTGCGCGTATCCATGCGCATATCCAACGGGCCATCGGTCCGAAAACTAAATCCCCGGTGCGCCTCATCCAGTTGCAGGCTGCTTACGCCAAAGTCCGCCAGCAGCCCGTCCAACGAGCCCTTTGCGATCACCTCGTGCGCTTCTGAAAACGCCCTCGGCTCGTAAACAACCTCCGGCATCTCCTGTCCAAGCTCGGCTGCCAGCGCCTCCATCCGCACCTTGGCTTTGCTCATCGCCTCCGGGTCCCGGTCAAAGCAGATCAACTTCCCTGCTCCGCCCAGCTTTCTCGCAATCCCGGAAGAGTGTCCTGCCAGCCCCAGCGTGGCATCCACATACGTGCCACCGGGCCGCACCTTCAAATACTCCAAAACGTCATCGAAAAGAACCGGCACATGAAGCGGCTTTTCCATCTCTCACTCGCCTCTCGTGCATCCCCTGGGGGCCTCTTGCACTTCCTGCTTCTTCCTGCCTTGTACTGCTCTTCCCTGCCTCTAAATTCCTGCCGCCGAAAGCCTCGCCTGCTCTTCCGTCGTAATCGGGTCTTCTTCCATCCGCTTCTTGAACTCGTCCAGATTCACAATCTCCAGAATCTCTCGCGATCCCAGAACCAGAACGTCTCCGGTCAGCTTTGCAGCCTCCCGCAGCACCTGCGGCAGTAACAACCTGCCCTGCTGATCGGCCTCAACCTCCTGGCCGTAGTAGCTCGTCCGCGAGAGGAACTTCTGCCGCGCCGGATCAGTCGACGCCAGCTTCCCCATCGCCGCTTCCTTCTCCTCCCAGATCCGCAACGGATAAACCTGGGCCTGTCTTCCATCGGAGCTCGTGATGTAAAACCGCTTTCCGGAGTCGTCCAGCAGGCGCTTGTAGTCGGCCGGAACCTTCAACCGGCCCTTCTCGTCCACGCGCGTTGGGCAGCTTCCCCGGAACATCCTTTTTGCCTCGTTCAGTGCCTACTTCGATCCTGCCTTGCCGCTCGAAACCCGGTTTTGTTCACCGGAGGACTACACTTTGGTCAGATTAGCCGCTTTTCTCGTCATGCTGACCCTTTTTTTCTACTTTTTACCACTTCTTCCCACATCGCAATCATGATTGGGACGCCACCCGCTGTAAAGCCCTAATTTGGGTCAAGGGTGGAATACGGTTGAAGCAATTGTGGAAAAAACAACCAGTTGTGTCAGTCAGGTGAACTTATCTACTGGTTGGGCTCACTTTTCTGATTCAGCACATTTTGGTTACTTGCCCACCTGGGTGATCTCTGATAGCGAACGAAAAGCGAAAGTCGCTCGAAGAGCGTCCCTCAGGAAAAGTGGCTGTTTGAAAACGCACGAGACGGGCCAAACTCAAAACCCCGCGCCAGATCAGCCTCCGCTCCATCACCATACGGAATAAAACACTACCCAGCGATGGTGAACCCCGCGCCAATCGCGGGGTTCACCATCGCCACAACTGCATCCTGACCACGTCCACCACACCAGAATCCACGTTCTGCACCCGTTTCACCACAAGCTGCTACACCCCGGCCTGCCGCTGTTTCTTCCTCTGCAGCAGCCAGATCAGGTATCCCAGCACCGCCAGGTTGGTCAGCAACACCACCACCCGGATCCAGCTCGGCCGTGTCGCCAGCTCAAACAGCTCCCACGGCAGAAAAGACACCGTCAGCAGCAGCGTCAGATACTCGGCCCACACCTTCTGGAGCATCAGCCCAACGCCCTCAGTCAGCGCCAGCGCCGAGTACGCAAACGATCCAAACCCAATCTGCCGCAGTCGGTGTGCATCCACCAGGTCCGCCTTCTCCAACATCAACTGCACCAGCCGCCCCTCCGGATCGCGTCGCAGCGCCACCACCAGCCGCATCAGCTCACTTCCCAGATTCTTCTGGATCAGATGGATCGCACCAAATCCCACACAGCAGAAGAAGACCGCCTTCAGTAGCTTGAAGATGCCAATCAGCAGCAGTCCACGGTCCGGCGTACCTTCACCATGGCCCGCCACTGGGTCCGGTGCCGCGGTATCCGTCCCCCGCTCGGTTTGAGTGACCTCAGTGCCCATGCCTGACCCCTTCAGTTGACGGGCTCTCTTCCCAAATGTCAACGTCACCAACCGATTCAACGCTTCACTTTCATCTCCCGCACAGTTCACAACGGAAATGGGATACATTTCTCTGCGCACCAGATTTCATCCATTTTCGGCGTCTGAGCCGCAATCCAGACGCCGCCCGGCCCCGTAGATGTGATTGAGTCGCCAAGAACAAGGCGGTGACAGAACTGCAACTCAAGACTTTCAAGCATCAACGCTTCTCAACCTTAAACATTCCATAAAGGATGAATCACCCATGAACCTGAAAAAAAGCTTCCTCGCTGCAATGTCGGTTGCCGTGCTCGCGGCTACGTCCATGACTGCCTCCGCCCAGAAGGCCGACCCGATGGTCGGCGGCGCTGCCATGTACCCCACGAAGACCATTGTGGAGAACGCGGTTAACTCCCCGATTCACAAGACCCTCGTCGCTGCCGTCAAGGCCGGCGGCCTAGTCGACACCCTCAACTCCAAGGGACCTTTCACCGTCTTCGCGCCCACCGATGACGCCTTCGGTAAGCTGCCCGCAGGCACCGTCGACACCCTCGTGAAGCCGGAGAACAAGGACACGCTGGTGAAGATCCTCACCTACCACGTCGTCCCGGGCCGCATCTCGTCCAAGGAACTCGCCAAGGACATCAAGAAGGGCGGCGGTACTGCAACCCTGAAGACCGTTCAGGGCGAGCCCCTCACCTTCACCATGTCAGGTGACAAGATCATGATTACGGACGCCAAGGGCGGCATGGCCACCGTCACCACCGCGGACGTCTTCCAGTCCAACGGCGTGATCCATGTCATCGACACTGTTCTGATGCCTAACTAATCCGATTGTTCATCGGACTTCCCACGCCGCCTCCCGGAAATTTTCCGGGAGGCGTTTTCATGCTCGGAACCTGCCTGTATAACCAGAGTCATGCATCACACGTTTCAGGCTGAGCAATGGCTTCCCTTTCCGGTCGACCACGTCTTCGCCTTCTTCGCCAACCCGGAGAACCTGCCACGCCTGATGCCCTCATGGCAGAAGGCCCGCATCGAGGAAGCCTCCTTCGCTCCACCGCCACGCAAGCGCTCCAGCGATGCCGTGTATCCGGGCATGGCGGCGGGGGCCGGCACAAGGATGACCCTCAGCTTCCGTCCCATCCCGCTCTCACCGATTCGTGTGCCTTGGGACGCGGAGATCACGGAGTTTGTCTGGAATAGCCACTTCTGTGACGTCCAGCATCGAGGCCCCTTCGCCTACTGGCGTCACTGCCATCGCCTCACCCTTGAGGCTCGCAACGAAGTCCCCGGCACCCTGCTCCATGACCACGTTGAATATGAACTTCCATTAGGCCGCTTGGGAGAGTTCGGCCAGAAGTTGGTGGAGAGACAATTCCGCTATCTCTTCAACTTCCGCCACCAGCGCACCGCGGCACTCGTGCCCTTACTTCGACCGGTAAAAGCAGCGTCAGCGCGCAATCAGTCTTGACTCGACAAGCTTGCGCACATGACTTTCGGCTTTGCTCATCGCACCTTCGGCAGTCACCCCATACTTGCGCCGTAGATCATCCTGCTTCCCGTGCTCGATGAATTCGTCAGGCCAACCCACGCGCACGATTGGCGCTGAGAGTCCAAGTTCGCTCGCTGTCTCCAGCACCGCAGATCCGAACCCGCCAGCAAGGACATGGTCTTCGAGTGTGATCAATAGCCCGCAACGGTTGCCATAGAGCGCGACGCACTCGCGGTCGATCGGTTTCGCAAACCGTGGATCGATCAGCGCAACCGAAAGCCCCTGCGCCTCCAGCATCGTTGCAAGCCGCCCACCCTCGCCCAACATTGCGCCCAATGCAAACACTGCCACGTCCGCGCCGTCAGCTAGAACCTCGGCCTTGCCAATCTCCAGCGCCACAGGCTGACTCTTGACCACGGACGCGGGGCCAGTTCCGCGAGGATAACGAATGGCCGCAGGACCATCATGCAGCATCGCCGTATACATCATGTCGGCAAGTTGGTCCTCGCTGCTGGCGACCATGTGGATCAGGTTCGGCACGCTGCGCAGGTAGCTGATGTCGAAGAGTCCGTGATGCGTGGGGCCATCGTCACCGCTAAGGCCGCCACGATCCATGCAGAAAACTACCGGTAGATTCTGCAACGCCACATCATGAACGATCTGATCAAACGCGCGCTGCAGGAAGGTGGAATAGATGGCGCAAAACGGCTTATAGCCTTTGGTCGCCATCCCCGCAGCAAAGAGGACCGCATGCTCTTCGGCAATTCCCACATCAAAGTAGCGTTTTGGATGATGCGGACGGAAGAGATCAAGGGCGGTACCGTTTGGCATCGCAGCCGTAATGGCGACAATTTTCTCGTTCGTATTGGCCAGCTTGGTCAGCGTCTCAGCAAAGATCTCCGAATAAGTCTTCTGACCGGGAACCTTAGTCTCGCCCGTCTCTGGATCGTAGGGACCAAGACCATGAAATTTTTTCTGCCCCTCCAGCGCAGGCTGAAAACCGCGGCCTTTCTGGGTGATCGCATGCAGGACAACGGGCTTATTTTGTTGCTTGAGGAACTTGAAGGTCTCAATGAGCAGCGGAAGGTTATGGCCGTCGATCGGGCCGAAGTAGCTAAGGCCAAACTCCTCGAAGATGATGCCCCGTCCTACAAGTCCTTTCGCTGCTTCCTCTGCCTTGCGCGCGACGTGCCGTGCAGCCTTACCGCCGAAGCGCTCCACCAGGTCCGCGGCGCGGTCATGCAGGGAGTTGTAGGTGGGGTTGGTGGCGATTTTGTGGAAATATTCTGCTATGGCGCCGACATTTTTGTCGATGGACCATTCGTTGTCGTTGAGGACGATGATCATGCGGCGGGTCTGGGCGGCGATGTTGTTGAGGGCTTCGAAGCTGATGCCGTTGGTGAAGGCCGCATCTCCTGCCAATGCAACAACATGCTCGTTTCCGCCGGACATATCGCGGGCGACGGCCATGCCCAGAGCGGCGCTTAAAGCGGTGCCGGCGTGGCCTGCTCCGTAGCTGTCATGGGGGCTTTCCGTGCGGAGCATGAAGCCATTGAGGCCGTCCGGCTGGCGGATGGTGTGGAAGCGCTTCTCCCGTCCTGTCAACAACTTATGGACATAGGCTTGATGGCTTACGTCCATAACGATGTGGTCGGTGGGGGTATCGAAGACGTAATGCATGGCGATGGTGAGTTCCACGACGCCGAGATTGGGGCCGATATGGCCGCCGGTCTTGGCAACGGAGAGGATCAGGCGCTCTCGGATTTCCTGGGCGAGCGTCGTCAACTGCGGGATTGACAGGGCTTTTACGTCAGCCGGCGAGTTGATCGACTCAAGGATTGTGCTCATCTGACCTGCTGGGAACCTCTGTTAAAGAGACGAGATTCCAAACCTTAAGTATACGACCTTGGCAATTTGACCAGGAACCGGGATGCGGTTTTGCATGGTGAGCACGTGGTAAACGGTATGGCTAAGGTGGCTAAGGAACAGCAACTCACGCATGGCGAGGCGTATCCCTGGCTGGAATTCCGGTTTCGGCACGAGGATGGCCGGGGTTGCACCCCTCGCGGTGCGGTGGCGGAGGCCAATTCACATCGCCGCCTCCCTTAGTCTGCCAGGCCTTCGAGGACGATGGGGGAGATTGGTTCTGTGGCGAACTCGCCTTCCCAGCGGGCGATGACGGCGGAGGCGAGGCAGTTGCCAACGACGTTGGTCATGGTGCGGCCCATGTCCATGAGGGCGTCGATGCCGAGGATGACGAAGATGGGTTCGGTGGGAAGGTGGAAGGTGGAGGCGGTGGCGAGGAGCACGACGAGGGTGGCGCGGGGGACGCCGGCGACGCCCTTTGAGGTGAGGATGAGGGTGCCCATCATGAGGGCTTGCTCGCCCCATGACATATGGATTCCGGCGGCCTGGGCGACGAAGATGCCGGCGAGGGCAAGGTAGAGGGTGGAGCCGTCCAGGTTGAAGCTGTAACCGGCGGGAATGACGAAGGAGACGATGCGGCGGGGGACGCCGAGGGCTTCCATGGCCTCCATGGCGCGGGGGAGCGCGGCCTCTGAGGTGGCGGTGGCGAAGGCGATGGTGGCGGGTTCGGCCACGGCTTTGAGGAAGCGCAGGACGGGCACGCGGGCGATGAGCGCGGTGGGGAGCAGGACGAGGATGGCGAAGGCGACGAGGGCTCCATAAAGCGTGAGGAGGAGCTTGCCGAGGTTGACGAGGACGCCAAGCCCCATGTGGCCGACGGTGAAGGCCATGGCCGCGCCGACGCCGATTGGCGCGAAGTACATGACGACGTTGGTGAACTTGAACATGACTTCCGCGAGCGACTCACAGAGGCGCATGACGGGGGCGCGTTTTTCTTCACTGAGCGAGGCGAGGGCGATGGCAAAGAAGACGGCGAAGACGGCGACTTGAAGGATCTGGCCTTCTGCGATGGACCTGGCGATGTTCTCCGGGAAGACGTGCAGGAGGAAATCGTCCCAGTGGGTGGGGGCGACTTTGGCGAGGGTCTCAGACCCGGCGGCGACGGGGATGGTGAGGCCGACGCCGGCCTTGGAGATGTTGATGGCGGCGAGGCCGATGACGAGGGCAAGGGTGGTGAGAACCTCGAAGTAGATGAGGCTTTTGATGCCCATGCGGCCTACGGATTTGAGATCGCCGTGGCCGGCGATGCCGGTGATGAGCGTGGCCAGGATGAGCGGGGCGACGATGGTCTTGATGAGGCGGAGGAAGATGTCTGAGAAGACGCGGAGGTTGGTGGCGAAGTGCGGCGCATCGAAGCCGAGTTCCGCGCCGGCGACCATGGCGACGAAGATCCACGGAGTGAGCGTTCTGCGGCCTAGCGCGAAGACGGCGAGCATGGTGATGGCGAGCCAGCGCAGGCTGACGCCAAGATGAAACGGCGCATGGACGCAGAGGCAGCCGATGAGAAAGACGGCGGCAGCGAGGCCGAGGAGAGCGGCTTCCATGCGCGGGGAAGGCTTGGAGGGTGAGGGGGGCATTGTGGGGAAGGATAGCAGAGGGGCTCTCCCGGAAGAATGCTTAACACCGATCAAGGCGAACTGAAACCGATCCAGACCAGGTGCTACTATCCCGCGCTGCACTCGTTTTGCAGTCGCGTTGAGAAGACTCGGGATTGGCCTGCCCGGCGAAGATGCCGGCAGCACGACGTCTGGTCCTTTGAGGGTCTTGTCCTTGGGAGAGTTACGACAGGAGTTGAAAGGCGAGGAAGATCCGCATATCTCACCATGAGATATGCGGTCTTCGTGCAACGCTTACTTTGTGGGCTTGTCTGCTTCTTTTTCGTGGGAGTGGTCGGTGGAGTAGTTGACGGTGATGGTGGTCTCGACTTCGACGGGTTCGCCGTTGAGGAGGTAGGGCTTGTAGATCCACTGCTTGACGGCTTCGAGGGCGCTGATGTCGTAGTCGCGGCGGAGACTCTGGAGGACGGTGAGGTTTTCGATGGTGCCATCCTTGCCGATGACGGCGCCGAGGACGACGGAGCCATCGAGGGTGTCGTGATTGGCCTTGGCTTCGGCGGGGTAGATGGGGTTGACCTTGGAGACGACCTGGCCCGCCATGACGCCGGGGCTGACCCTGGACTGACCGGCGCGCGGCGCGGGGGATGGGGCTTCCATGTGGAACGCGAGGGCGGAGGCGCAGGTGACGAGGGCAAGGATTGCGCACGCGGAGGCAAGCAGGGTGCGGCGCAGGCGACTGGCGATGATGGGTTGGGCGGTGAGTTGGGTGAGGTGCATAAGTCTCCTTTCAAACGAGTTGGCATCCAGGAATCCGATGGCGTGGAGGGGTGAGGCCGGAAGGCGGGGTGCGAGCGAGGCGGCCAGGCGGAGGAGAGATTGGGTGTAGGGCTCGGGGCCGTTGAGGGCGCGGGCGGCGAGGGTGTCGCAGATCATCTCGCGGGATTCCGCGAGGCGCGTGCGCGTGAACCAAAGCGCGGGATGGAAGGCGATGGGGATGGCGAGAGCGGTATAGAGGAGGTTGAGGGCGAAGTCGTGGCGGCGGATGTGGGCGAACTCGTGGGCAAAGAGGGCCAGGAGATCTGCCTGTGGCGTGGAGGTGAGGAAGTTGGGCGGGAGGAGGAGGACGGGGCGGCGGATGCCGAGGGTGACGGGGCCGGGGAGGGCGGGAGAGGTTGCGATCCGGAGGTTTGCAACCGATACGGTTACTTGTTTGAGAGCGACGGGAAGGGGGAGGTCGTGGGCGTCGCGAAGGATGAGGTGGGTCCTGACGAGGCCATGAATGAGGCGGAGGAGGAAGTAAAGGGTGGTGGCGAGGTATGCAAAGGTGAGGGCCAGGAGGACGGCGTGGGGGAGGTGGAAGGGAGAGGCTGCGCCGGCGCCGAAGGTGATGCGGATGTTGGTGGATTCGGGTTGGAGGTGACGGTGGAGTGAGGGGATGGAGAAGGTGCAGGCGGGGAGGATGACCTCCAACAGAAGGGCGATGAGCCAGATGCGATGGCGCGTGGTGGCAGGGTTGAGTGGGGTGGCTCGTGCGGCGAGAGGGGCGGCAACAGTCGCGGCGAGGGTAATGAGGGGGACCTGCCAGAGGGCGTTAAGGGCGTAGGTAAGGATGACGGTCATTCGGCCTCCGGCTTTTCGGATTTGGCGAGGCGACGGCTGATAGCGGCGAGGGTTTTGGCGTCAAGCTGGCGCGATTTGACGAGGCTCATGACGAGCTCTTCGGACGAGCCGCCGAACATGCGGTCGACGAGATCGCGGAGGGCGTGGCCGGAGGCTTTGTCTTCCGAGACGGCGGCGGCGTAGACGAAGGCGCGACCGTGGAGCTTGCGCTTGAGCTTGCCCTTGCGCTCGAGGATATTGAGCATGGTCTGGACGGTGGTGTAGGCGAGCTGCTGCTCGAGCGCGGCCTGGACGTCGGACACGGTGGAGGCGCCGAGGGACCAGATGGCCTGCATGATTTGGAGTTCGAGCTTGGTGAGGGTTTCGGGATCGCGTTCCGGCATCGTATCTCCTAAGTTGTTAGGAGATTAGGACGGCGATGGGGTGGCTGTCAACTAAGTTTTTAGGAGTACCTGGTCAGGATTGCGGGGCGAGGAACGGGTCGGACTGGTGGAGAGGGTTGCGGCGGTGCATCCAGAAGGCGAGGAGGCCGATGAGCAGGCCTAACGTCGCGACCATGGCGCTGACGAAGGAGAGATGCCGGTAGCCGTAGCCGGCGGTGAGGACGAGGCCGCCGAGGCTGGCGCCCATCGCGTTGCCGAAGTTGAAGGCACCTTGGTTGAGGGTGGAGGCAAGGTTGGGTGCGCCCTTGGCTTGATCGACGATGCGGGCCTGCAGGGGGGCGCCGGCGGCAAAGTGGACGAGGCCCCAGATGAAGACCATGATGGCGGCGGGGATGCGATGGGGTTCGGCGAAGGGGAGGATGAGGAAGATGGCGATGAGAGCAGCCGAGCCGCCGAGGAGGACGGCGAACTGGTTCCAATCGCTGAGTTTGCCGCCGACGAGGTTGCCGATGGTGATGCCGGCTCCGAAGACGATGAGGACGAGCGTCACGGCGTGGGGGGAGAGGTGGGTGACGTTTTCGAGGATGGGGGCGATGTAGGTGAAGACGCAGAAGAGGGAGACGGAGGAGAGGGTGCTGAGGGCGAGAACGACCTGGACCTGCGGCCGGATGACCGCGCGGAACTCGTGCTTGAGATGCATGGCCTGCGCGGGCTGCGAGGGCACGAGCCAAAGCAGGCCGCCGATGGCGAGGAGGCCGATGGGAGCCAGGGCCCAGAAGGCGAATCGCCAGCCGAGGAGTTGACCGAGCGCGGTGCCGGCGGGAACGCCAAGGACGTTGGCAAGGGTGAGGCCGGCGAACATAAGGGCGATGGCCTGGGCTCGCTCCGACCGGGGGACGAGGTTGGCGGCGACGATGCTGCCGATGCCAAAGAAGGCTCCGTGGCAGAGTGCGGTGAGGATGCGGGCGGTGAGTAAAAGGGCGTACGTAGGCGCGAGGGCGCAGAGGATATTGCCCGCGGTGAAGATGCCCATCAGGATGAGCAGGGCCTGCTTGCGGTCCTGTTTTGTCAAGGCCAGGGCGACGAGCGGGGAGCCGAGGGTGACGCTGAGGGCGTAGGCCGAGACGAGGATGCCGGCCTTGGGGATGCTGACGTTGAAGTCACGCGCGAGGTCCGGCAGGAGTCCCATGATGATGAACTCAGACGTGCCGATGCCGAAGGCGGCGACAGCCAGGGCGAGGAGTGGTTTGCGCATGCGTAGGGCTATTATCTCGCATGGCTGGATGGGGCGTTAGTGGGCTTCCGGGGCCTTGCCTCCTACTTTGAAGTTCTTTGTCAGCAGCACGAGCGGAGCGGCGACCAAAGTGACGACACCGATGATGTGGAAGCAATCCATGAAGGCGAGCAGGCGGGTCTGCGCCTCAAGCTGGTTGTAAAAGCGGGCGTATGCCGCGGAGGTGGCGTCGACGGCCGAGAAGCCATGGGATTGCAGGTAGGCGGCTGTCTGCTGGACGGATTGGCGCAGCGTTGGGGATGACGCCGTGAGGTTTCCGCCGACGATGGACTGATGGAAGTTCTGGCGGCGCTCGCTCATGGTGGTGATGAAGGCGATGCCGAAGCTGCCACCCCAGTTGCGGAAGAAGTTGGTGAGCGACGAGGCACGGTTGTTCTGTGCCGGACTCAGTTGCGAATAGGTGAGGACCGAGAGTGGAACGAAGAAGAAGGCGTAGCCAAACCCCTGCAGGGCGCGGGCGAGCGCGTAGTGGGTGTAATCGGTCTGCAGGTTGAAGTGGCTGTAATGGATCATGGAGATGCCGACGACCATGACCGCTCCGAAGAGCAGGATGCGCGGGTGAATAATGCCGCGCTGCACGAGCTGCGCGCCGACGGGCGCGAGCAGCGTGATGACGAAGGCGCCGGGTCCAAGGACGAGGCCGGCATCGATGGCGCGATAGCCGTAGAGCGATTGCAGGAGCTGCGGGATCATGGTGGTGGTGCCGAAGAGACCGAAGCCGAAGATGAAGTAAAAGACGCAGGAGATGGCGAAGTTGCGGGTTTTGAGCAGGCGGAAATCGACAAGCGGGTCCGGCTGGCGGAGCTCCCAGAAGACGGCGGAGGTGAGGCAGATGGCGCCGATGGCGAAGCACCATCGGATGAAGACGGAGCCGAACCAATCGTCGATCTGCCCGCGGTCCAGCAGGATTTCCAACGCCGCGGAGCCGATGCCGATGAGCGCGATACCGATGCCATCGACGCGGAGTTTGCCATCGGTGCGGACGGTCTTGCGTTCGGCTTCAAAGGACGCGGGGTCATGCACGAAGCGACTGGTGAGGAGCAGGGACGCGATGCCGATGGGGATGTTGATGAGGAAGACCCAGCGCCAGTTGTAGTTGTCTGTGATCCAGCCGCCGAGGACGGGGCCGATGGCCGGTGCGGTCACGATGGCGACGGTATAGAGGGCGAAGGCAGAGGCCCGCTTGGCGGGGGGAAAGGTGTCGACGAGGATGGCTTGTTCTACGGGTGCAAGGCCGCCGCCGCCGATGCCCTGGAGGACGCGCGCCATGAGCATGATGCCGAGTGTCGGCGCGAGACCGCAGAGCAAGGATGTGATGGTGAAGAGGGCGACGCAGGCCATGTAATAGTTCTTGCGGCCAAAGACGCGGGAGAGCCATGCAGACATGGGCAGGACGACCGCGTTGGCGACGAGATAGGTGGTGAGGATCCAGGTGACTTCGTCATACGAGCGGCCGAGGCCGCCGGCGATGTATGGCAGCGAGACGTTGGCGATGGAGGTATCCAACAGCTCCATGAAGGTGGCGATGGTGACGGTCAGAGCGACGACCCAGGGGTTGATGGCGAGGCGAGGTGGGGCGGCAACGGATTGTGCGGGAAGCGATGCGACGGCCGTGGCCATGGGGTTCCTCTTGAAGTCAGATCAGGAAACGCAACGGGAATGAGACCGATTGGTTTCTTTTAGCATCTGATTCAGAAGATGGGCGGAGGATGCGGCCGATCAATCTTTTTTTGTCAGGAGCCGGCGATGCGGAAGGGTGAGGCGACACGGCAGCGGATCCTTGAAGAGGCGGCTCCGATCTTCAATCAACGCGGATTTGAGGCCTGCTCCCTGACGGAGCTGATGGAGGCGACCGGCCTTGAAAAAGGCGGGATTTACCGGCATTTTGCGAATAAAGAGGAGCTGGCTGCGGAGGCTTTTCGCTACGCGCTGGCGCAAAGTGTGAAGACGCGGACGGAGCATCTGGAAGAGATTGAGGGAACCGTTGAAAAGCTACGCTTTGTGATTCGACGATTCGTTGCGACACCCTCCGCGATTAAAGGTGGCTGCCCGCTGATGAATACCGCGATCGACGCGGATGATGGAAATCCGGTGCTGCGGAAGCTGGCACTGCAGGGGATCCGCGACTGGCGCAGGAGATTGTGCTCGATTGTGGAGGCTGGGTTGGAACGGCGTGAGATCAAAGCCGGGACGGAGCCGAGGCGGGTGGCGAATACGGTGATCGCGACGCTGGAAGGGGCGTTGATGATCAGCCGGCTGGAGGGGGATAAGAGTGCGCTGGAGGATGCGGAGTCAATGCTGGGGGGAATGCTGGAGCGGATCAGGGCGTGAGGGTCTGGCCGGCTCCGGCGATGCCCGGCTTGATCTCATCCACGGGAATTTCAAGCGCGCCAACGTGGTCCGCGATGGCGTCATGTACGCCGAGGCGTAGGAAGTAATTGCCTTTAACCGGGACGGCAATGGACTGATTCATGGAGAGAGCGGCGCCTTGGATGACGCGGCGATAGGTCTCGTCCTTGAGATCCATCTGCGAGGTGGTGATCATGCTGTTGATGGCTTCGCCCTGCGGGTTGAAGAGCACGGCGATGAACTCCACGCGGCCGTGATGGAGGCCGTCCGGAGTGGCGGTGAAGATGATGTTGCGAGGGCTGAGGGCATAGAGGATGCGGTAGTCGCGAAAGGGCTTGGTGTGGAAGTCCGGTGCGAGATAGTTGTCCTTTGGCAGCGGAGTTTTCTTGTCCAGTTTGGTCACGGCTGGGTTGAGGGTGAGGCTGGCGTTGAAGACAATTTGTGTGGATGGTATGGCGCCAAGCTGCATGGAGGCTTTGACGTTTTCCTGCGGGTTGCGGCGGACGAGAGCGACGCGGGGGTCGCGGGGTTGAGGCTCTGAGGTGGGAACGAACTGGCCGGAGGCCTGGCGCTTCTGGATGTTGGCGGCGTGGCTAGCTTCAATCTGCTCCCGGCTGCGGGCGCGGTAGCCGTTGCGGTACTGGAGGCTGAGGCCGGAGTAGGAGGTCTGGACCTTGATGGTGCGGTATTGGCCGTCCCATTTGCTGTTGGTGGGCGTGTAGGCGATGGAGTAGTAGTTGGAGCCGGCGTCGACGATGTCGGCGATGACGCCCTTGAGGCCGTTGGTGTTGTAGTAGGCCTTGCCGCCGGTGGCCTGGGCGACGAGGTCGAGGTCGGAGTGCTGGTAAAACTGGCGGGTGGTGAACTCAGACGTGGAGCGGGGCGAGGGGATGCCGCGATTGGCGGCGCTGAAGGCAGGGTCGGTGGCGAGGCCGCGGCCGTCGATGGGGTAAACGGCGACTCGGCTGAGGGTGAGCTCGTCCGTGGTTTTGGCGTAGTCGTCGAGGAAGGTGGAGGAATCGGGGAAGGGGTTCCCGATGCCGCCGGTGTCATACATGGTGCGTGGCACGGTTCCGGTGAACCAGATGAGGTTTTTGCGACCGGGAAAACCGGCGAGGTAGCGGCTGAGCATCTGCATGCCCTGGGTGAGGCTATCTAACCGGAATTGACGGTAGACCTCGTTGTGGCTGTCGAGGAGGAAGGGGAGTTTTGGGTCGTCGCGGTGGCTTTTTACGGCGGTGAGGAGGACTTCCGGATCTGAGGTAAAGCCTTGAATCAACGACATGCGGGTGTCTAAGGAGAAGATGGCGATGGAGGTGCCGGCAGGGACCTGCTTCATGTACTGGATAACCTGGTCGCGGATGTACATCTGGGCCTGAATGGGGGTGTCCAGGGCGTCGAGCAGGATGACGGTGGAGGCGTTGGTGTTGATGGCGGGAATGTAGTTGGTGAAGGTGTTGGTGGGGAGCTTTTCAGGTGGGGCGAGCTTGGCGACCTCGTCCGGGGTCATGGCGTGGTGCTCTTCAAAGTGGTTGAAGCGCTGGGGTGCGCCGTCTTCGAGAAGGGTGAACTCGTTTGGTTTGAGGCCTTTGACGGGATGGCCCTTGGAGTCGGTGACGAGGATATCCAACTGAACCTCGCGCACGACGGGGCGGAGGGTGAGGGTGGGAGGCTGCGAGGAGGGTTGCTGCGAAAGGGCGTAAGGGATGGCGAGGAGGAGCGGGAGCAGTCGAGCTAGCGATCGTGCGCTCATGCTGGGGACAGGATAGCGCATGACGTTCACCATGGTTCCGGATGGTGGTGGATGTGAGTGAAGTTGTGGAGAAAGGTGTGGATATGGCGGGTGAGGGACAGCACGTGGGGGCGATGTAACATCATCTGCAAATCCCTTTTGTCTGGAGTGGTGTATCGTGCGCAAGGTTCTGCCGGTTCTGTTTGGGTCGTTGGTTTCGTTTGTGGTTGCTCCGTTTGCCCTGGCTGCGCCTCCTCCGATGGAGCCGCATCTGCTGCAGAAGCCTGCGCTGACGGAGACGACGATTGTCTTCAACTACGCGGGAGACCTGTGGAGCGTGGACCGCAAGGGTGGACGGGCGAACCGGCTGACGATTGGGGTGGGACTGGAGACGGCGCCGATTGTGAGCCCGGACGGGCAGACGATTGCCTTTTCCGGCGAGTATGACGGGAACACGGACGTGTACACGATCCCGATTACGGGCGGCGTGCCGAAGCGGGTGACGTATCACCCTTCCGCCGATGTGCCGGTGGCGTGGACGCCAAGCGGGAAGAACATCATCTTCCGCAGCGACCGGCAGTCAAGCAGCCGGTATGTGCAGTTGTACGAGGTGTCCCGCGACGGTGGCGTGGCGACGCTGCTGCCGCTGCCGATGGCGTACCAGGGGGAGTTTTCGAAGGACGGCTCGTCCATTGCGTACTCGCCGCTGGCACCGGCGTTCGGCTTCAACTACACAAGCTATGTGAGCTGGGGGAACTATCGCGGAGGACGGGCCGGAACGGTGAATATCACCAGCAAGGCGGACCTTTCTACCGTGACGATTCCGCATGACAAGGCGAGCGATTTTTCTCCGGTGTGGATGGGGAGCAAGGTGTACTTCCTGAGCGACCGCAGCGGTCCGGTGAGTCTGTTCTCCTATGACCCGGGCACGAAGGCGGTGACGGAGGTGATGAAGAACACAGGGCCCGATCTGCACTCGCTGGCGAGCGGGCCGGGTGGCCTGGTGTATGACCAACTGGGCGAGATCTACCTGTGGGAGAACGGCAAGGCGCACAAGGTGGAGATCGACGTGACCGGCGACCTGCCGGAGGTGCGGGAGCGGATTGCGAGTGTGAGCGCGGAAATTGAACATGCGGGCATTTCGCCGACCGGGGTGCGGGCGGTCTTTGAGGCGCATGGCGAGGTGCTGACGGTGCCGGCGAAGAAGGGGCCGACGCGCGATGTGACGAACACGCCGGGGGTGATGGAGCGCGAGCCGGAGTGGGCTCCGGATGGGCAATCGATTGCGTACTTCAGCGACGAGAGCGGGCTGTATGCGCTGCATGTGGCGAGCCAGGATGGATCTGCGCCGGTGAAGAAGTTTGCGCTTGGGACGGACGCGGCGTATTACTTTACGCCGAAGTGGTCTCCGGACAGCAAGAAGATTGCGTTTTACGACAACCGGCTGAACCTGTGGATGCTGGACGTGACCAGCGGTAAGGTGACGCATGTGGGGGAGAACAACTTCTTTTCCGATATTGAGCGGGACTACGCGTGGTCGCCGGACAGCAAGTGGCTGGCCTACACCAGGGTGGAAGACAACCACCTGAACGCGATGTATCTGTACAGCACGGTGACGGGCGCGAGCACGATGGTTACGGGGAAGATGGCGGATGCGCGGTCTGCGGCGTTCGACCGGAACGGCAAGTACCTGTACTTTACGGCGGGCACGAACGAGGGCGGGACGGCGTTTGGGCTGGATATGACGAGCGACCTGCTGCGCACCAACCGGAGCGTCTACGCGCTGGTGCTGGCGGCGGATGGAGCGAGTCCGCTGGCTCCCGAGAGCGACGACGAGAAGACGCTGGCGGCGGCGAAGGAACACAGCAAAGATATGGGCGACGAGCCCGCGGTCCATGCAGGCAGCGGCGGGGCGACGAAGGCCGATGGCGATCCTGCGGCGGCGGAGAAGCCGTCCATGCCGGTGGCTCCGAACACGAAGCCGACGAAGGTGGACCTGGCGGGGCTGGAAGGGCGGATTGTCGCCTTGCCGCTGCCCGCGAGCAACTATGGGGAACTGGATGGAGGCAAGGCAGGCGGGTTCTTCTTTCTGGACCGTCCGGACCGCGGAGAGCGGGGCGGCGGTGGCGCGACGCTGAAGCGCTTCTCGCTGGAGACGCGCAAGGCGGAGACGATTGCCGAACGGGTGCGGTCGTATGCGCTTTCCGCCAATGGCGAGAAGGTGCTGCTGGCGCAGATGCGCGGCGGCGAGATGGGAGACGGCGGCGGTCCGGGGCGCGGGGCGGCTCCGAGTTACAGCATTGTTCCGGCGACGCCGATGCCTGTGGGAGGACGTCCGGCGGCGGGAGGGGAAAGTACCGCGCTGAACCTGGGCGATATGCAGGTTCGGATTGACCCGAAGGCGGAGTGGAGGCAGATGTACCACGAGGTTTGGCGGGTGGAGCGGGCTTACTTCTACGATCCGCACTTCCACGGGGTGAATACGACCGAAGAGGAGAAGCGGTTTGAGCCGTATGTGGCTTCGATCGCATCCAGGACGGATTTGAACTATGTGTTCCAGGAGATGCTGAGCGGGTTCAGCGTGGGGCACCTGCGCGGCAACGGCGGGGCGATTCCGGAGGCGAAGCGGGTCCCCGGCGGGCTGCTGGGCGCCGACTATGTGGTGAAGAACAACCGGTATTGCATTGCGAAGCTGTACGACGGCGGGCACTGGAATCCGGGCGAGGCCGGACCGCTGACGCAGCCGGGGCTGAACGTGCATGTGGGCGACTGCATTGTGGCGATTGGCGGCAAGGAGGTGACGGCGGCCGAGGACATCCAGCGGCCACTGGAAGGGACGGCGGGCCACGCGGTGACGGTGCGGATTGCCGGCGCGGACGGAAACGGCGGACGGGAGATTACGGTGATTCCGATACGGACGGAGTACGCGTTGCGGAACACGGAGTGGATTGAGGCGAACCAGAAGAAGGTAGACCAGATGTCCGGGGGCAAGCTGGCGTACGTGTATCTGCCGGACACGGGCGAGGGCGGGTTTACGAACTTCAATCGCTACTACTTTGCGCAGACGAACAAGCAGGGCGCGGTGATCGACGAGCGGTTCAACGGGGGCGGGCAGGTGGCGGACTACATCATCGAGGCGCTGAAGCGGCCGCTGCTGAGCTACTGGTCGCCGCGGTATGGGGCGATCGACCGGACGCCGAACGCGTCGATCCTGGGCGCGAAGGTGATGATTACGAACGAGTTTTCGGGCTCGGGCGGAGACGCGATGCCGTACCTGTTCCGGCAGCAGAAGCTGGGGCCGCTGGTGGGCAAGCGGACCTGGGGCGGGCTGGTGGGCATTGGGCAGATTCCGCCGTTGATGGATGGCGGCTCGGTGACTTCGCCGAGCTTTGGACAGTTTTCGCCGAGCGGCGTGTGGGACGTGGAGAACCGGGGCGTCGAGCCGGACTTTGCGGTGGAACAGGATCCCAAAGCCGTGAGCGAAGGGCATGATCCGCAGTTGGAGAAGGCGGTGGCGCTGGCGTTGGAGGAGCTGCAGAAGAATCCGGTGCCTGCGCCGACTCGTCCGGCGTACCCGAACTATCACAAGAAGTAAGGGCAAGGGGCGGGCGATTCCCTGCCCCGGCCCTTTGCCGACGCGGGTTTGCTAGGATGCAAAGCATGTTTGGACGCGGCTTGATAACGGTTTGGGCGATGGTGATGGCTGCCGGGGTGGGGGCGGGCCAGGCCACGGGAGCTCAGACTCCTGCGGGGCAGGGTGGGACGATCAATGGGGTGATCGACGGGAGGATTGTGCCGCCGACGGGTGCGGCGGGGGAGCTGCCCGGGCTGGGTGCTGGCGGGTATCGGATGGTGAGCCCGCTGGTGCAGCCGACGCTGACCCCAGGGGTGGTGGAGCTGATGGAGCTGGAGGGGAGGTTCGCCGAGGCCGTGGCCGCGGGTGGGGGGAAGGCGTTCGTGGAGTGGCTTGCCGATGATGCCGTGGTGCTGAACAACGGGAAACCGGCGGTGCTGGGGCGGGGAGCGATCGCGGGGCAGGCGCAGTGGGATCCGAAGGTGTATCGGCTGACGTGGGTGGCGCAGGGGGCGCAGATGGGGCCGTCGAACGACATGGGATTTACGTGGGGGCACTATGAGGGGCGCTCAACGGACGCCAGTGGACAGCCGGTGGTGACCTCCGGGCGGTATATGACGGTGTGGAAGAAGACGCGTGCGGGGTGGAAGGTGGCGATGGATGCCAGCTCCAATGAGCCGGCCGCGGCGGGAGAGTGCTGCGCACTGCCCAAACCGTAGCGAAAGCCGGCTCTACCCGGCTCTCAAAACCGTAATGTGTTGCATCTAACAATGCAGTTCGCGTCAGCCCGCTTTTTGGCATTTCGGCGGTGGCTGCTTCCGGGCAATCCACTCCGGGCTTAAGCTCGTTTCCCACAGTGGGACGGTTGCGGTCTGTATAAGGTACGTGTACATCTTTCGTGTCAGAGCCAGTGGTAACTGGATCGCCTAGCATTCTTGATGAAATGGTAAATACACTGGCCAAAGAAGAGGCACTTCGGCTCGACGCTCTCGAGGAGTACGAGATTGTCGGGAGTGCGCCCGATCCGGCCATTGATGAGATCACCGCTCTGGCGAAGGAGATCTGCAAGACACCCATCGCGGGCGTGTCGCTGATTGGCGCGGATGCGATCCACTTTGTATCGCGCCAGGGGCCCGGCCCGGTGAAGCTGCCGCGCGGCGGAAGGCCGTGCGAGACGGCCATCCTGGGCGATAACGTCTATGAGATTCCCGACGCGCGCTACCATCCGGACTTTCGGCCGGACGGCATTATGATCTCCGGGCGGGCGTACCGGTTTTATGCGGGTGCGCCGCTGACCACGCCCGCGGGCATCAGCATCGGGTGCCTGTTTGTGCAGGACACCGTGCCCCATACCCTGACCCAGGCGCAGAAGCAGGCGCTGGCCGTGCTCTCCCGGCAGGTCATCACGCGGTTTGAGCTGAACGCGCGCGTCCGGTACATGGACCGCGCCGGCCGGGTGCGGCAGCGGGTGGAGTCCGCGCTGACGGTCGAGCGGAACTTCGTCTCCACCGTGCTGGATACCGTGGGCGCCCTGGTGGCCGTATTCGATACGGCGGGGCGCGTGGTGCGCTTCAACCGCACCTGCGAGGCGGTCTCCGGCTATGCCTTTTCCAGCCTGGTGGGGCGCTACATCTGGGACAAGCTGATTCCCGACGAGGCGATCCAGGCGGAGAAGGAGAACTTTGAGCGGCTGCGCTCCGGCGGATTTCCAGCCAGCTTTGAGAACTACTGGAAGCATCGCGACGGAACGCTGCGGCGGATTGCGTGGTCGGCGACGGCGCTGGTGGACCCGCAGGGACAGACGAACTTCATCATCGCAACCGGCATTGACGTGACCGTGCGACGGGCGGCCGAGGCAACACTGCAGGAGAGCGAGGCGAAGTACAGGCAGCTCGTTGAAGGCTCGCTGGGCATGGTGTGCACGCACGACGCCACAGGCGTGCTGCTGAGCGTGAACACGCACGGCGCGGCCAGCATCGGTCACTCCGTGGATGAGATGGTGGGGCGGAATTTACAGGAGTTTATGCCGCCGCAGTATGGCGAGCTCTTTCAACGGTACCTGCGCGAGATTCTTGAAACGGGCGAGGCGCAGGGGCGGCTGCACCTGAACCACAGCGAGCATGGCGCGCGGATCATCGCGTATCGCAACAAGCTGATCACGGTGCCGGGACGTGAGCCGTATGTGCTGGGCTTCGGCGTCGACATCTCCGAGCAGGTTCAGGCGGAGGATCGTCTGCGGACGTTGATCAACCAGTCTAACTCCATCCTGGAGAGTGTCGGCGACGGCATCTATGGCCTGGACCTTGAAGGTCGTGTGACGGTGGTGAATCCGGCCGCGGCACAGATGCTGGGGTATCGCCCGCAGGAGCTGCTGGGGCGCAAGATCCATCCCATGGCGCAGCACACGCGGGCGGATGGAACGCCGTATCTGGAGGAGGATTCCGCCGTAATGAAGTCGATCGACCGCATGGATGCGATGCGGGTTTCTAACGAGGTCTTCTGGCGGAAGGATGGGACAAGCTTTCCGGTCGACTACGTGGCGCGGCCGCAGATCGACACCAGCGAGGGGCGCAGCGGGAAGGCGATCGGCGTGGTGGTGGCATTCACGGATACCACCGAGCGGAGGGCGCTGGACCGCATGAAGGATGAGTTCATCTCCACCGTCAGCCATGAGCTGCGGACGCCGCTGACCAGCCTGCGCGCGGCGCTGGGGCTGATCACAGGCGGCGCGCTGAACTCGCGGCCGGAGAAGATGAAGAAGATGCTCGAGATCGCAATTGGCAACACCGACCGGCTGGTCCGGCTAGTCAATGACATTCTCGATATCGAGCGCATCAGCAGCGGCAACGCGGAGCTGCACTCCATGATGTGCTCCGCCGACGACCTGCTGAACCGGGCCACCGAACTGCAGCACGCAGCGGCCCTGAAGACGCACCTGAAGTTCACCATCTCCAGCAACGGCGTGCAGGTGTGGGGCGATCCGGATCGTATTCTGCAGGCGCTGGCGAATCTAATTTCGAATGCGATTAAGTTCTCTCCGCCGCATGGCCGCATCACGCTGACGGCGCGGCGACTGCACGACGGCGAGGCGCAGTTCGACGTGCATGATGAAGGACGCGGAATTCCGGAAGACCGTTTGGAGAACATCTTCGAGCGCTTCCAGCAGATTGATGCGTCGGACTCACGCGCAATGGGCGGGACTGGGCTTGGGCTGGCGATCTGCCGCAGCATCATCACGCAGCACGGGGGAAAGATCTGGGCCAGCAGCCCTCCGGGCGAAGGCGCGACGTTCCACTTTACGCTGCCCACCCAGCCGAGCGGGCATCTGCGCTAAGGTTTCGTCGTTACTCCTCGTTCTCGCGCAGGCTGGCGATGACGGCGAAATCTTCGAGCGTCGTGGTGTCGCCGGTAACCGTGCCGGTGGTGGCGAGCTCCCGCAGCAGACGCCGCATGATCTTGCCCGAGCGGGTCTTCGGTAGCGATTGCGTGAAGCGGAGGTCGTCCGGGCGGGCAAGCGCGCCAATCTCCTTCGCAACCCACTGGCGAAGCTCCTGCTTGAGCGCGTCGGAGGGCTCGTTGCCTTCTTCCAGCGAAATGAAGGCGGAGATGGCCTGGCCCTTGAGGTCGTCCGGCCGGCCCACGACGGCGGCCTCCGCCACCTTGGGATGCGCGACCAGCGCGGACTCAATCTCCATGGTGCCCAGGCGGTGGCCGCTGACGTTGATGACGTCGTCGACGCGCCCCATGAGCCAGTAGTAGCCGTCGGCGTCGCGGCGTGCGCCATCGCCGGTGAAGTAGGCTCCCGGAACCTCGGAGAAGTACGCCTGCTGGTAGCGCTCGGCGTCGCCCCAAATAGTGCGGGCCATCGAAGGCCAGGGTTTGCGGATGACCAGCAGCCCGCCATGTCCGGCCGGGACAGGCTCGCCTTCTTTTGTAACAATCTCAGGCACAATCCCGAAGAACGGCCGCGTGGCTGAGCCGGGCTTGGTGGCGACCGCGCCGGGAATGGGCGAAATCATGATAGCGCCGGTCTCGGTCTGCCACCACGTATCGACGATGGGGCAGCGCTCATGGCCGATCTTGGTGTGGTACCAGATCCAGCTCTCTGGGTTGATGGGCTCGCCCACCGTGCCCAGCAGCCGCAAGGACGCGAGCGAGTGCGGCGCAAGCCACTGCTCGCCCCACTTGATGAAGGCGCGGATTGCCGTTGGCGCGGTGTAAAAGACCGTCACCTTGTGCGCGTCGATGATCTTCCAGAAGCGGTCCGGCTCGGGATGGTTGGGTGCGCCTTCGTACATCATCACGGTGGCGCCGTTCTGCAGCGGGCCATAGACGACGTAGCTGTGGCCCGTGACCCAGCCGATGTCCGCCGTGCACCAGTACACGTCATCCGCGCGGAGGTCAAAGATGTACTTGCTGGTCAGGTAGGCGCCCACGGAGTAGCCGCCGGTGGTGTGGACCAGGCCCTTTGGCTTGCCCGTGGTGCCGGAGGTGTAGAGGATGTAGAGCGGGTCCTCGGAGTCCATGGGTTCGGCAGCGCAGGTGGGACTTGCTTGGGCGAAGAGATCATGCCACCAGTGGTCGCGGCCGGCCTGCATGTTGACGGTGGCCTTGGTCGCAGGTGCACCTTCTACCGTTGAACGCTGGTACACGATCACGGACTGGACCGACGGGCACTTCGCCAGTGCCTCATCGACGATGGACTTGAGCTGGACCTCCGACCCGCGACGATAGCTGATGTCCTGCGTCAGCACGGCCACGCACTGCGAATCGTTGATACGGTCCACCAGCGCATGGGCGGCGAATCCCCCGAAGATGACGTTGTGCACCGCGCCGATGCGGGCGCAGGCCAGCAGGGCGATTGCAAGCTCCGGCGCCATGCCCATGTAGACGGCGACGCGGTCACCCTTCTTCACGCCCAGCGACCTCAACATGCTGGCCGCGCGCTGGACTTGCTCGGCAAGCTCCGCGTAGGTGATACGGCGGATCTCGCCGGGCTCCCCCTCCCACAGGATGGCGACCTTGTCGCGCCGGGCTGGGTCGGCGGCGTGCCGGTCCACGCAGTTGTGCGAAAGGTTCAGCTTGCCGCCGTTGAACCACGTCGCCGCGCCCATCTCGCCTTCGACGACCGACGTAAACGGCGTGAACCACTCCAACTCATTTGCGGCTTCGGTCCAGAAGGCCTCCGGCTCCTCCACGCTGCGGCGATACATCGCCTCATACTCTGTCAACGAGCCGATGTGGGCCTTGGCGGCAAACTCCGCGGGCGGCGGAAAGACGCGGTCCTCGCGTAGGAGCGATTGGACGCTGGAGGTCTGGGCCGGGGCCGCCGTGGGAATAGGGGTCAAGCTGGACACGCGATTGTCTTCTCCATCCGGCTCCGCAGCCTTGATGCGGCCGCAGAGAACGCTAGAGGAGAAGGTACGCTATGGGTCGGCGATGGGGCAACGGACGCCGCATTGTGGTCACCCAAAAAACGATTACCGAAGAAAGCTGTTCAAACGTGAATCGCTTGGCGTACAAACACTCCAACCCCGCATCTCATTGAGGGATTAGTCATTTACGGAGTACAAGATGCTTGCTTTCCTTGATCGCGATCGATCGGTCGCACCGGAGGGATACAGCCGCTGGCTCGTTCCCCCGGCTGCCTTGGCTATCCACCTGTCCATCGGGCAGGTGTATGCCTTTTCTGTCTTCAAAAATCCTCTGCTGGCGCTCCATGGCGCGGGAGGCGAGGCCTGGGACCTCAAATCCGTCGGCTACATCTTCTCCATTGCCATCGCCTTCCTGGGCATCTCGGCGGCGCTCTTTGGAGCGTGGCTGGAAAAAGCCGGACCGCGCCGCGCCATGTTCTACGCGGCCCTCTGCTTCGGCGGCGGATTCATGGTGGCGGCGGCCGGTGCGCAGGCACACTCGCTGGCGCTCATCTATCTCGGCTACGGCGTCATCGGCGGCATCGGCCTGGGCCTGGGTTACATCTCGCCCGTCTCCACGCTGATCAAGTGGTTCCCGGACCGTCCCGGCCTCGCAACCGGCCTGGCCATCATGGGCTTTGGCGGCGGTGCCATGATCGGCGGACCGCTGGCCAGCCAGTTGATGGCCCACTTCAAGGCTGCGGGCCAGCCCTCCATCCCGTACACCCTCATCACCATGGGCGTGCTGTACTTCCTCTTCATGATGTTTGGCGTCTTCACCATCCGCGTGCCGCGTCCGGGCTGGAAGCCGGAGGGCTGGTCCGGCACCAACAAAACGTCCGCGCTTATCTCCACGCACAACGTCGCTGTGACCGAGGCCTGGAAGACGCCGCAGTTCGTCCTGCTCTGGATCATCCTCTTCTGCAACGTCACCGCCGGCATCGGCATCCTGGAGCAGGCCGCGCCCATGATCCAGGACTTCTTCAAGGGCACCATCGGCGCGGTTGCAGCGGTTGGATTCGTCGGTCTGCTCAGCATCTTCAACATGGCCGGCCGCTTCTTCTGGGCATCCACCTCGGACTTCATCGGGCGCAAGGGAACGTACTTCGTCTTCTTCACCCTGGGCGCCGTGCTGTACTTCATCCTCCCGCTCGCCCGCCAGGATCACCTCAACTCCGTCCCGCTCTTCGTCTGCATCGCACTCGTCGTCATCTCCATGTACGGCGGCGGATTCGCCACCATCCCCGCATACCTGAAGGATCTCTTCGGCGGCTATAACGTCTCCGCCATTCATGGCCGGCTGCTCACTGCTTGGTCGACGGCAGGCATCGTCGGCCCGCTCATTGTCAACGGCATCTTGGACCACTATGTCGCAACCCACCGCGCCAAGCTGGATGCCTACCCGCTCATCCTGCACATCATGACCGGCCTGCTGGTCGTCGGCTTCGTCGCCAACCTGCTCGTCCGCCCCGTCAGCGAGAAGTACTGGATGAAGGAACAGAACCTCGAACCCGTCGGCGGCGGCCACTAGCCCCTGAACAAGGAGACATCATGCCTGACACCATCAAGAAGTCATCCGCGCTCCTCATCGCAGCCGCGTGGCTCGTCGTCATTGTCCCCACCACCTGGGGCTTGACCTATACCGTCCAGAACGCGCTGAAGATCTTCACCAAGGCTCCGGCGGCGACCGCACCTGCAACTCCCGCTGCGAAGTAAGCGAAGGTCACGCTGCTAAACTCACAGCGTGACCTTCCCTCTCTCTGTCGTCATCGGCTTCTTCCTGGGCTTCGTCTTTGGAGTGGGCTGTGCGCTGGCGGTGATGTACTCCATTTACATGGGCGGCTACCGCGCCGCCGTCAGGGACTCAACGCTGCCCCAGGCTCCGGAACGCCTCTCCCGCGAGCTCACCAAGCTCAAGGCCTAGACCTTGGCTTAGATTCTGGCCTTCAACTCCGCCCGCAGATCCTCCACCTCTCGCGTCAGCTTCTGGATCGCTTCCATCAGCTTCTGCCGGGCCAGATCGTCCCCGGAAGGCTTCTTCGCCTCCAGATAAAACGTTCCATTCGGCTCCAGCACGCACTTGCCCACGTCTTCAAAGTGGTCGAAGTTGTTCTTGTGGATGACGGAGAGAAGCTCTTCCTCTGAGAGCGCCTCATCCTTCAGCGCCTTGTGGTCAATCTCGCCGTCTAAGATCAGCAGCGTCTCGGTTCCCTCCAGCGCCGCGTTCAGCTTGGGGTTGCGATACAGCAGCCGCGTCAGCAGCCAGTTCACGCTCAGAAGCGACAGCGCACCAATGATGCCGCCCGTGACCGAATTATCATTTCCAATGATCGCGTTCTGCACCGTATTCGACAGGCTCAGCAGCACCACCAGGTCAAACGGATTCAGCTGCGCCAGCTCCCGTTTCCCGAAGAGCCTCAGGAAGCCCACCAGCACCAGATAAACGATTATGGGGCGGATGATCTTTTCCGCCACCGGCAGGCCTAGCTGAAACATACTCTGGACCATCGTCTGCTGCTGCACGGTCGAACCTCGTCGTACTCGTTATTTGGAACGCAGTTGCTGGTGCCACACCCACGCACTCTGGATGATCGAATCCAAGTCCGAAAACTTCGGCGTCCAGCCCAGCTCCTGCTTGGCCTTTTCGGAGCTTGCAACCAGCACCGCAGGATCGCCGGGCCGCCGCGGGAACATCTCCACCGGAATCGCATGGCTGGTCACCCGACGGATGGATTCGATCACCTCCAGCACGGTAAAACCCTGCCCGTTGCCCAGGTTGTAGATCATCTTCGGACGCTCGTTCAGCGCCTGCAAAGCCAGAATATGCGCGTCCGCCAGGTCGGCGACGTGGACATAATCGCGCACACACGTCCCATCCGCCGTCGGGTAGTCGTTGCCGAAGATCTTGATGCTGGGGCGCAGGTTCAGCGCCACGTCCAGCAGCAGCGGAATCAGGTGGGACTCCGGCTCATGATTCTCGCCATACCCCGGAATCGCGCCGGCCACGTTGAAGTAGCGCAGGGCTGCGTAGCGCAGGCCATGACACAGGTTCATCCAGCGCATCATGTGCTCGGACAGCAGCTTGGATTCGCCGTACACATTCGTCGGCGCCAGCTTCGCGTCTTCCAGAATCGGCGTCGTCTCCGGCTCGCCGTAGCACGCTGCCGTGGAGCTGAAGACGATCTTGTTGTGCCCGGTCGCCTGCATCGCCTCCAGCAGGGAGAGCGTCCCGGCCGTGTTGTTGCGGAAATAAATCTCCGGCTGCTTCATGCTCTCGCCTGCCTCAATCAGCGCGGCAAAGTGCAGGATGCCGTCGAACTGACCTTCGGACAGCGTCTTTTCGAGCAGCGGCCGGTCCGCCAGCGCACCCTCCACGTACGCCGCACCCGGAGCCACCGCCTCTCGGCGGCTGTGGCATAGGTTGTCGTAAATGGTGACCAAGTGCCCTTGTTGCAGCAGGATGCGGCACACCGTACCGCCAATATAGCCGGCTCCGCCGGTGACCAGAACTTTCATCGCCATTCCTTGTTTATAACGCTTAGGGCTGTGCGTCGGTCCGTCCAAATCATCTTTCCAGGCATCCAACCACGTATGAAACCTTTTACTTACGGCTGCAACAAAAGTATGAGTGTGAGGCAGCCGGGAATCTGGGATGCTGTTACCAGAGTTTAGTTACTGAATTGTGTCAAGGACAGGCTACCGGAACGGTCCTGTCATGCCGAAGAAACAAAGGAATGCTAACGTTTTCTATGGCACACCGTACCTTTAGTGCTTAAGATTAGCCGATGCGGAGATGGGGAAACGTAACTCCGCTCCGATCTGGTTTGGCCCGGCGGCTACCAGACAAGGCCTTGGACGATGACTTAAGAAACACCTCCGTTAGAGCCGCGCAGACGGTTTGACAGACACCTCAACCTTTGATTTTGAGCCTCGAACCTCTTCAGGCTGGCAAAAAAGGACCTTGTCTCATGCCCAAACCGTTACAGCCTCTCGTCAGCCAAACCGTTACCGCCCGCCAGAACGTCCACACGTTCAAGGATTTTGGCGTTCTCAACACCGGCGCACAGAGCAAAACCTCCCTCTTCACCTCCGTCACCCTCAACGTCGTCCTGCTGATCATCGCCGTCATCATTGGCGCCGCGGCCAAAAAAACCATGGACCGGAAGAAGCTGGAAAACCTCACCTTCGTCGTCCCCATGAAGGAGCCACCCAAGCCCATCCCGCCCAAGATCGTCCCGCCCAAGGTGCTTCCCAAGCCTCCCATCATCAAGGAGATTGAGCCCAAGATCCTGAAGCCGGAAGTCAAGGTCATCGAGGCTCCCAAGCCCGTTCCCATGAAGCCCATGGAGACCCCCAAGCCGGTCGTCGCGCCCGCGCCACCCAAGGTCGTCGTCGCCGCGGCCGCGCCGGTCCCGGTGAAGGTCAACCTCGGCCATGACGCCTCCGTCGTCAACCACGACACCCATCCCACCGCGGTCGCCCTCGGCTCGGCGAACAACCCCATCGCGCCCTCCAACCGTCCCGCCGTCTCCGCCGTCAACATGGGCCAGCGCGGTCTGGCCGGCATGCCCTCCACCAATACCGGTGGCGGCCCCCCGGCTTCAGCCGTCAACCTAGGCAGCGGCCAGCCCAACGGCAGTCTCGGCGGCAGGGGCGGAGTCGCCGTCCAGGGCGTCAAGCTGGGCGGAGTCACCAACGGCACCCTCGGCGGCACAGGCAACGGAGTCGGCAACCGCCCGGCGACCGTGCAGCTTGGCCATAACGATCCTCCCCCCAACCCCACCGCGGTCCGCGCCGAGCGTCCGCCCGTCCGCTCCGGGCCCCAGGTGCTCTATAAGCCCCGTCCCACCTACACCGCGGAGGCCACGGCGATGCACCTGGAAGGGGTCGTCTCCATCCGCATCCGCGTCTCCTCCGCCGGCGCAGTCTCGGTCGTCGGCGTCACCAACGGCCTCGGCCACGGACTGGATGAGTCTGCCATCCATGCCATCCAGGCCACCCGCTTCAAGCCCGCCCAGGACGCCACCGGCGCCCCAACGGATTGGGAGGGTGTGGTCAACATCTCCTTCCAGATCGCCAGCTAGACCGCCCGGAAGGGGTCCGGGTCCGCCAAAACGGGACCGGATCGCTCCCAAACCGGGCTGCCCGCAATCGCATCCCCCAACTGTCCCATTTCGCTGCAGAAGAGAATTCGACTAGCATCAAATACAGAACGAGTCACCAAAGTACTCCGTCTCTGTCTTCAACCCACTAGGAGCCGCAACTTCATGATTTCCAGGAATCAAACCATCGCCGGACTCTCGTTGGCGTTTCTTGTCGCCACGGCACTCCCTGCCCATGCTTTCCCCGTGCTCGGGATCGGAAGCAAGAAGAAGGATGCCAACACGGGCAAGAAGCTGACCCCCGGCCAGAGCGCGTTGATCGACAAAGCCGTCATCCGCGAAAAGCAGGTGATCAAGGTCGTCAAGGAACGCGCCCCGGTGGTCGAAACCTACATCCAGAACATGAAGCCCGACCCCGTCATGCGCCAGGTCCCGGAGTCCGACGAGCACTTCCTCGGCCGCGTCGAGTTCGGCAAGGTCATCTCCGACGAAGCCTACAAGGACAACCCCAAGGCCAATGAGAAGTCCGGCCACTTCGGCTTCCTCAAGGGCGGCGGCAGCTTCCTCGGTTCGCTCGGCGGTTCGCTCCACCTCCAGTTCCATGAGGCCGGCTTCGTCTCCATGCTCCTCATGGATTCGAACGAATTCGACAAGCAGCATTACACCTTCGGCTTCGTTCGCAACGACTTCCTCGGCACCATCCCCACCGCCGTCTTTGACGTCAGCCCCGCCCGCGCCAACGACCGCGGCCGCTTCTTCGGACGCATCTGGATCGACTCCCGCGACGGCAACGTCGTCCGCTTCAACGGCGACTTCGCCGGATCCGACAAGGACTACCAGGACTACTACCACTTCGATTCCTGGCGCACCAACGTTCAGCCGGACCTCTGGCTCCCCACCTCCGTCTACATTGAGGAGTCCGACCCCAAGAGCCGCACCAGCACCCTCAAGTTCAAGGCCATCAACCACATCTGGGGTTATGTCCTGAAGGTTCCGGCCAAGGAAGCCGAAAACACCTCCCTTGAGGTCGTCGGCGCTCAGGACGTCTCAAACGACGCCCAGGACGTCAGCCCCCTCGGTGCCCAGCGCGCCTTCGTCCAGCAGGCAGAGGACAACGTCATCGACCGCCTCTTCCAGGCCGGCCTGCTTGATGCCCCCAGCGAGTTCGACAAGACCCTCGAGGCCCTCGCCAACAACATCCTCGCCTACAACAATATCACCGTCAGCCGCCCCGTCCACGTCCGCACCCTGCTCACAGAGCCCCTGGAGTCGCTCGCGATCGGCAACACCATCGTCGTCTCCAAGAGCCTCATCGATACCACCGCCGTCATCACCCAGGACGGCGCCCAGCAGATGGGCAACCTCAACGCCATCCTCGCCTTCCAACTCGCCCACATCATCACCGGTCACCGTTTGGACACCAAGTACGCCTTCTCCGACCGACTTCTCTTCCCCGATAACTCCGCCTTCAAGAAGATCCCCATGCACCACACCGACGCCGACAACACCGAGGCCGCCAAAAAAGCGATCGAGATGTTGCAGGTCAAGGAACTGGCCGACGGGCAGCGTTACTTTGGCCTCTACCTCCAGCAGTTGCAGCAGCGCATCAAGGGCCTCAAGGCCCTCAATGAGCCGCTCATCGGCGACGGCCTTACCAAGTCCGAGACCGACACCAGCTTCTGGCTCCAGGCCCTCGTGCCCAAGGGCGATAAGCTCGACGTCAAGGACCTGAAGCAGCAGGCAGCCGTGCCCCTTTCGAGCTTCCTCCGCTTCGACCCTTGGACCGATCAGGTCATCACCCTGCACACGGCGTTTGAGCCCATCCTCAGCGCCAGTGACAAGATGCCCTTTGAGGTCGCGCCGGTCTACATCAAGCTGACCACCTACAAGGCCCCGGCGGATCCCGCCCTGGCCCCGCCACCGCCCGCCGCAGCCGGTCAGGGAGCAGTCGGCCCGCCGACCGCCCCCACCACGGTGCCGGATGCAACCACCGCGCCGCCGGTTGACACCACGGCCCCCGCGACGGTGCCGCCGCCGGCAACTCCTCCACCCACCAACCAGTAATCGCAACCACCCCGGGGCAGGCTCTTTCCAAGGAGCCTGCCCTCTTTCCTTTCAGAGCATGTCTTGTAGCCGTCCGCTAACACCCTGAGTCTCAGGCAGCCGGCAGCAAGGAGATCCTGATGATCCGCACCACCAGAGCCGCCCTCGCTGGCCTCTTTGCCTTACCCCTCCTCGCCTCCCCGCCCCTCCACGCCCAGGCCTCGTACACGGCCACCCGTTCCACCCGCATCCAGGCCGGGGTCGGCGTCCTCGTCCTCAAAAACGACTATGCCGACGCCTACAACAAAGGCCTCACCCTCTTCGGCGACTACGATTTCTGCCGCTTCGCCGGCATTGAAGCCGACGCCCACTTCGGCGGCCTCGTCGCCCCGGACCAGATCGGCGAAAACAGCTACCTCGCCGGCCCCCGCTTTACCTACCGCCACCGCAAAGCCACCGTATACGGCAAGGTCCTCATCGGTCGCGGCTCCATCACCAACCAGTTCTCCAACCTCACCGCCTCCTTCAACGCCTTCTCGTACGGCGGCGGGGTCGAGTACCGCCTCGCCCACAAACTCAACCTCCGACTCTTCGACGCCGAACTCCAGAAGTGGCCCAACTTCGAATCCCACACCCTCTCCCCCGTAGCCGTCACCGTCGGTCTCGCGTACATCCTCCGCTGAGCTTATAAAGGCTCAGCCCCAATGTTTGCTGTCAACCTGGCCGGATCGCCGAATTCAAGGGAGAAGGACGCTTTGTTCAGACGCTACCTCACGGCACTCTGCCTCGTCCTCGCGGCCTCTGCCCTCCGCGGCCAGGCAAGACCCACCGCCTCCCGCACCGGAGACTTCCAGCTCGGCGTGGATTACGTCACCGGCTCGTCCGACTACGCCAACCGCCTCAGCGGCGTCGGCCTGTACACCACCTTCGACTTCACCAGCCACTTCGGCGCCGAGTTCGACCTCCGCCAGGCCAACACCGCCGTCGATAAAATCTACGAGCGCACCTATGAGCTCGGCGCACGCTACCACCGCACCTACGGCCGCGCCGAACCCTACGCCAAGCTCATGGCCGGACGCGGCGTCTTCAACTTCGCCCTCAACGGCGTCTCATACGCCAACTTCGCTTACAACCTCTTCGCCCTCGGCGGCGGAGTGGACTACCGCCTGACCCGCTTCCTCAACCTTCGCGGCGACTACGAGTACCAGGACTGGCGTGGCTTCCGCCCCCACGGCCTCACCCCTCAACTCCTCACCATCGGCGTCGCCTACCACTTCCCTCCCGGCCTCAAACGTGGCCGCCACTTCTAGTCTGGAGCCCGCCTGTGGAAATTCTTGTCAAGCCCCCGCAACCCCTCCAAATCGCAAATCCCCGGCAACGATGCGGCTAAAACTCCAAAAAATAGTTGGCGTAACCACCCTTTCCCATTTCGTATAATGGAGGTAGACGGAAAAGTACAGCAAGGCGCGGACATTCAGCCGCGCCTTTCATGTGCTCCCAACTCCTTTATTTACAATATTTTAGCTCTAAGCCCTTTGTTTGCAATATTTTACCGGGTTGATACAGACCTAAGTGCTTTGTTTTGAACATTTTGTGCGTTCTTGACCCAGGGAGGGGGGATACCTTCCAGAACAACAAAAGGTGTCCATGCGTCTGCTCGCCATTCCCGCGCTCCTCCTCGCCACTCTCGCCGCACACGCCCAGCCCGCACCAACCCTCCCCCTCCCCGAGCCCCAGATCCACCCCGACCGCACCGTCACCTTCCGCCTCACCGACCCCACCGCCACCAAAGTCGAACTCGCCCTCGACGCCTCCAAAACCAGCTTTCCCATGACCCGCGACACCCTCGGGGTCTGGACCTACACCTCCGACCCCCTCCCGCCGGAGATCTACAGCTACCACTTTGACGTGGATGGCCGCTCCACCCTCGACCCCCGCAACCCCCTCGTCAAAGGCAATCTCGTCTCCGCCGCCAACGGCTTCCTGGTCCCCGGCGAAACCCCGCAACCCTGGGAGGCAACCGACATCCCCCACGGTGAGGTCCACGCCCACTCCTTCACCACCAGGATCGTCGCCGGCCTGGACCGCGGCCAGGATGAATACTTCGTCTACACCCCGCCCAACTACGACCCCCACGCCAAACAGAAGTACCCCGTCCTCTACCTCCTCCACGGCTGGTCGGACGCAGCCTCCGGGTGGTGGACCGTCGGTCGCGCCAACTTCATCCTGGACAGCCTCATCGCCTCCGGCAAGGCTCGCCCCATGATCGTCGTCATGCCTCTCGGCTACGGGGAGATGAGCTTCGTCCGCTCCGGCGGCGGCGTCTGGCAGGATGGTGCCGCCATCGACCGCAACGTCGAATCCTTCCAGCGCTCCCTCCTCACCGAGATCATCCCCCAGGTCGAATCCGCCTACAGCGTCGCCCCCGGCCGCGAAAACCGCGCCATCACCGGCCTCAGCATGGGCGGCCTGGAATCCCTCTCCATCGGCCTGCGCAACCCCACCCTCTTCGCCTACGTAGGAGGCTTCAGCTCCGCCGTCCACAACCTCCATGCCACCGCCCTCGGCCCCCTGAACCCCAAATCAGCCAACTTGCGCCTCCTCTGGATCGCCTGCGGCACCTCGGACGATCTCATCGCGCCCAACCGCACCCTCATCACAGACCTCACCGCGCGCGGCTACCCCGTAACCCCCATCGAGACTCCCGGGCGCCACACCTGGCTCGTCTGGCGCGACAATCTCGTCCACTTCCTCCCGCTTCTCTTCCAAGCGCCAGCGCGCTGACAAAGCAGCAGGAAGCCCCCCGCGCAACGAACACCGCAGACTACCCCGGAATAAAGCACCGCGGCCGGTCCTCCGCAATCGTCTCCAGCACCAGCGTCCGGCTCGCTTCCTCAAGGTACGCAAACTCGATCCCCACCCGCTGATCCGCCCTCGACCGCCAGCGCACCATCCCCTGCCCGCTGACAACCAGGCCCGGCGTCTCCAGGCACCGGCACTCGAACGTTACCTTCCCCAGGCTCAGCGGATGCGCATACCGCACGCTGAACCCACCACGGCCCAGCCGCAGAGAGTGGTCCTTGTCCGCATCGGAGGCCGTACAGCCATTCACCTCCACCTCCAGCCTCTGCCGGGGGGCCACCTCCATCGGCGCCAGCCACAGCGAACTCCGCTCCGCCAGCGCCCGCCGGATCGCTGAAATCAGCTCCTCCATCCGCAGCGGCTTGGCCAGAAACGCCTCCACCCCCTGCCCATACATCTCCCGCTCATCCACATCGCCAAATCCGCTGACAAAGATAATGCTCGGAATCGATCTCCCCAGCTCCGCCAGCCGCCGCACCAGCGTGATCCCGTCCATCCGCGGCATCCGCACATCGCTGATCAGCATGTCGAACTGCGACGTCTGCAGCATCTCAAACGCCTCCGCCCCATCCACCGCCGTGGCCACCTCCCCACACCCCACGGAAACCAGCCACTTGGCAAAGATCTCCCGCAGCGCACACTCATCGTCCACAACCAGAACCCTCGCTTCACTAAGCTGCATGGCGCGCTCCCTCCTCCACTCCTGCATCAACTCCCGCCTCACCCTCAACCACGGGCAACACCAGCCGGAAGCACGTCCGCTCCACGTCCGAGACCAGCGTCAACGTTCCTCCATGATCCTGCGCAATCGCCCGTGAAAGGCTCAGTCCCACGCCCATCCCCTGCCCTCCCTTCTTCGTCGTAAAAAACGGCTCCATCAGGTGCGCCTTGAACTGATCCTCCACTCCCGGTCCGCTGTCCATCACCTCCAGGGCCAGCTTGCCCCCCCGTGCCGACGCCGTCAGCTCCACCCACCGCTCCTCGCAACCCGCCTGGTCGATCGCGTCAAACGCATTGTTCAGCAGGTTGGTTACAATCTGCCCAATCTGGATCTCCCGGCACAGCAGCAGCGGAAGCTCCGGAGCCACCTTCAACCGCAGCTCAACCCTGTGCCGCTCAAAGCGCGCCTCCTGCAGCTCCACACACTGATTCACAATCTGCTCCACGGACGCCCAATCCATCGGATCGTTGGAGGCCTCCCGCGCAAACCCCCTCAGCCCCCGCAAGATCCCCATCGCCCGCTCGGACACACTCACAATGCTCGTACACGTCTCCAGCACCACCGTCGCCGGCAGCGTCACACTCTCCGCCGCCGTGCCCTTCAGATCGCTTGCCTTCGCGTGAATAATCGCCAGCGGATTGGAGATCTCATGCGCCAACCCGCCCGCCATGTGGCTGAGCGCCTCAATCCGCTTCTCCCGTAGAATCTGCTCCAACTCCAGTTGCTCCCGGATATGGTGCTCCTCGGTCACATCGCTGAAGAACACGCTGAGCCCGTCGGCGGAGGGATACGCCTGCACCTTGAACCATCGCGCGTACGGCGCGTAGAAGTTCTCCCATCGCGTCGGCTCCCGCAGCTCCATCGTTCGCCGCATGTTCTCTTCAATTACCGTTCCGCGCGCCTCCGGAAAGCAGCTCCAATAGTTTCGTCCCACCTGGAAGTCCGGCAGACTCGCCAGCGTCTTGCCGTTGCCGTAGAGCACCGTCCAATCCCACCCCAGCGTAAACACCATGTCGGACGTACACTCCAGCGCGGAGTTCAACTGTCCATATGCAATCGCGATCTCCTTCGCCGCCGTCTGCCGTTCCTCCACCAGCCGCTCCCACGCCGCCAACGCGGAGACAGCCGTATCCCGCTGCTCCTCAGTCACCGTCACCAGGTCCGCAAACTGCCCGATTCCCCTCACCAGCTTCGGCGTGGCACGCGCAAGCAGCAACGCCGCCGGAACCGCCGCCGCCGCGCACAGCACCCGCACCAGCGTCGTCACCGGATACACCGGCCACCACACCGCCAGAATCGCCATTACTCGCGAGGCCCCGCACGCCACAATCAGCATCCCGAACCACAGCACCACCCACCGGCTGGATTGAAACCCCCTCACCCGCCGCAGCCGGATCGCCATGTAGACCATGCAGCCCAGCATCACCGCATAGCCCGCCGCCACCAGCGAATCCGAAACGACACTGATCCACACCAGTTGCGCAGGGTGCCGAAGCGGCGCGACAGGCGGCAGCTTCGCCGCAAGCCCCTGCGTTGCCGCCACCGCGTGGCCCGCCAGTACCAGACACAGATGGCCCAACAGCGTGGAACCCAGCAACATCACAGACCTGGTCCTTTCCCCAATCCTTGCTTCACACCCCTCTCATCGGCACGCCTCACCGTCTTCAAGAACCCTCCTTCGCCAGCGGCAGCATCAGCCGGAAGCAGGTCGCCTCGCGCGAGTCGAGCAGCGTCAGTGTCCCGCCATGCTCCTGCGCAATCGTTCGCGAAAGGCTCAGCCCCACCCCCATCCCGAGCCCCCGCACCTTCGCCGTAAAGAACGGATCCATCAGGTGCGCGCGAAACTGTTCCTCAATCCCCGGCCCGCTATCCCTTACCTCCATGCAAAGCCAATCCCCCTCGCGCTTCGCCGTCAGCGAAATCCACCGTTCCACGTTCTCCGCCTGGTCGATCGCGTCCAGCGCATTGTTCAGCAGGTTCGTCACAATCTGCCGGATCTGCGTCTCGCGGCAGGCCACTGGCGGCAGGTCTGGCTCCACGTCCAGGCAAAATTCCACCTCGCCGCGCAGAAACCGTCCCTCCAGCAGGTCCACACATTGGTGCAGCAGGTCATCGACAGCCGCCGGCAGCATCGGGTCCGTGCCTGCCTCGCGGGCAAACCCCTGCAGTGCACGCAGCACACGCGTCGCCCGGTCGGACGTCTTCACGATGCCTTGGCACGCCAGCCGAACCTCCGCCGACGGCACCTCGTCCTGGCCCCCCGCAACCACCTCCAGATCGCTCGCCAGCGCGTGGATGATCGCCAGCGGATTGTTGATCTCGTGCGCCAGCCCCCCGGCCATCTGGCTCAGCGCCTCAATCCGCTTCTCGCGCAGAATCTGTTCCAGCGCCAGCTTGTTCTGCATCGTCTTTTCCGTCGTAATGTCGCTGAAGAACAGCCCGATCCCCTCTTCGGTGGGAAACGCCCGCGCCCGAAACCACAGGTTCGTTGGCGCGAAATGATTCTCGTACACCACCGTCACCCGCTCGCTCATGCAGCGCAGCAGGCTATCCGCGATCGGCGTTCCAATGATGGAAGGGAACGACTCCCAGAACCGCCCGCCCACTTCAAAATTCGTGAGCAGTTCCTCCGCCCGCCGGTTCCCGTACAGGATTCGCCACTCGTGACTCAGTTGCAAAATCCCGTCTGATGTCGAATCCATCAGCGCAGTCATCCGCGTGTTCGCCAGCCGAAGCCGCTCCTCTGCCGTCCGCGCCTCCGTCATGTCCTGCGTCACATTCGAGTACCCGATCAGCCGCCCGCCCCGCCCCCGCAGCGCTGCAATCGACACAATCGCCAGCATCCGCGAGCCATCCCTACGCACCCGCCAGCCCTCCACCTCGTACCGCCCCGCCTCCCGCGCCGCCGCCAGTTCGTACTCCGGCACCCCGCGCGCCACCGCGTCCGCTGTATAAAACAACGAGAAGTGCCGCCCCAGCACGTCCTCCGCCTCGTACCCTTCAATCCGCCGCGCGCCCGGATTCCAGCTCATCACCGCCCCATCCAACCCCAGCAGAAAAAACGCAACACTCTCCACCGACTCCGCCATCAGCCGGTACGGATCGTCGCCCACCAACTCTCTCAGCCGCTCCTGAACCTCATCCGGCGAGGCCACTTCGGCAATGTCCAGATTCCCCACCGCAGACTCCGCATGGACCATGGATTACCCCCCCGAACAGGGTGAATCCCATCAGGCTAGCAGCGGCGCATCCTATTGCAAGCAGGGCGTTTGCCGTTCTTCCTTAGCAGCCATCCAATTCGGAACCCGTTATCCGGCCAGGCCCGTTTTAGCGCCGCTCCACCATCACTTCCACCCGATCCTTCGGGCGGATCGTAAACTTCGGCGTAATCTCTACGGCCGCCATCGCCGGGTCCGGTAGCCCAAGCCTCCACCCCTGCAGCACCGTCGCCAGCATCAGCACGCCCTCCATCCACGCCAGCCCCTCGCCGATGCAATACCGCGCCCCGCCCCCAAACGGAAAATACGCAAACTTCGGCCGTCCCGCCTTCGCCGCCTCCGTAAACCGCTCCGGGTCGAACCGCATCGGCTCCGGCCACCAACGAGCATCGTGATGCACCACCAGTTGCGACGCAATCAGATGTGCTCCCTTCGGAATCCACGCCCCCGACGCCATCCGGTACCCCTCCGTCGCCGTCCGCGCCACCACCCACGCCGGCGGATACAGCCGCATCGACTCCGCGTACACCATCTCCAGATACTTCAGCCGCGGATAATCCCCCGCCTCCGGCGGCCGATCCCCACACACCTCCCGCACCACCTCCGCCATCCGCTCCTGCACCTCCCCATACTTCGCCACCTGCCACAGACAAAAGGTCAGCGCATTCGCCGTCGTCTCATGGCCGGCCAGCAGGATCGTCAACGCCTCATCCCGCACCTGCCGGTCGGACATTACCCCCTCCTCGTCCCCGGCCTCCATCAACATCCCCAGCAAATCGTCCCCCGCCATCCCGCTCGCCCTTCGCTCCGCGATCATCCCAAAGATCAGCTCATCCAGCGCCGCCAGCGCCCGCTTCATCCCCGGCATCGGCCCCACCGGAAACTTCTCCAGGAACGAAGCCCCTGGCAACAGCGCAAACGGCAGGTAATCGTTGAACGTCGCCATCGAATCCACAAACGTCTGCACGCTGGCATGAACATCCGCTCCCAGCAGGCAGCGGCTCGTGATCCGCAGCGTCAACCGCACCATCTCCGCATGAACCTCAATCGCACCCGCCTCCGTCCACCCCGCCGTCATCTCCCCAGAGAGCCGGACAATCTCCTCCCCATACCCCGCAATCCTCGTTCGATGAAACGCCGGCGCAGCCAGCCTCCTCTGCCTCAGGTGTAGGGGCTCCTCGCTGGTCAGTAGCCCGTCCCCCAGAATCCCCCGCGCCCGCCGCAGCACCACCCCGCGCACATGCTTGCCCGCATCCCGCACCAGCATCTCCTGAATCAGGTCCGGATGATTCAATTGAAACTGCCGAAACCCATTTGCTGTCCGGAACGACACCAGATCCCCATACCGCGCCGCATTCTCCCGGTAAAACCCCGGCGAATCCACCGCGAATAGCGTCCCATCCACCACCCGGCTCGCCACTCTCGGCCCCGCCGGCCACCGCTCTCCCCGTTGTCTCTCCAACCCGCCTCCCATTCGCTACTCCCCTTTTACGTCATAGACCTCCAAACCACAGCCTACAACCCTGATAATGGATGAGAACGCCCCGCGCGTCCTTTGCCCTGTACCTATGGAATCCTTCTTCACCCGTTTCAAAGACGCCCTGGTCCTCATCGCGATCCTCCTCGCGCAGACCATCGCGCTCGCCATCCAGGTCCACCGCCCGGCCGACCCCTCCAACCCCGATTCCACCCAGGTCCGCCTCCTCCGCCTCTGGACCCTCAGCATCTTCACCCCATTCGAGCGTCTCTCCACCGGCACCGGCCACGGCATCCGTTACTTCTGGTCCAACTACCTCGATCTCCGCCACGTCCGCCACGAGGATCAAGACCTCCGCCAGGAGATCGCCAACCTCCGCCTCCAGCGCGCTGCCCTCGCCGAGGACGCCCTCGAAGGCCAGCGCCTCCAGGCCCTCCTCAAGTTCAGCCGCAACTACGTCTCGCAAACCGTCGCCGCCCACGTCATCGGAACCTCGGGCTCAGACCAGAGCCGCGTCCTCATCCTGGATAAGGGCTGGCACGACGGCCTCAAGCCCGATATGCCTGTCATCACCCCGGACGGCATCGTCGGCAAGCTCCGCGACGTCTTCCCCTCCACCTCCCAGCTCCTGCTCATCAACGACACCACCGCCGGCGCCGGCGTCGTCCTCCAGTCCACCCGTATCCGCGCCATCGTCCACGGCAACCCCACCGGCCGCGTCCAGATCACCAACCTCACCCCCGACGCCCGCATCAAGCCCGGCGAGACCGTTCTCACCTCCGGCGGCGACCAGGTCTTCCCCCGCGGCCTCCCCGTCGGCACCATCGAGTCCGTCATCCCCGACCCCGAACACCAGCCCTACACCGCCATCACCCTCCACACCGCCGCCAACCTCAACCAGCTTGAGGAAGTCCTCATCATCACCGGCACCACCGGCCTCATCGACCCCGCCCTCCAGCAGCAACTCACCTCAGACGCCCACGCCACCGCAGCCGAGCGTGCCGAACGCAAAGCCGCCGCCGAAGCCGCGCAAAAAGCCGCAGCCGACGCCGCAGCAGCCGCAGCCGCTCAATCCAGCGCCCAGGTCCTCTCCGAACGCCTCCCCAGCCTCCACCCCGACCAGCCCGACGCTGACCCAACCAAACCCGCCTCCCCCAAGGACCCTAAGGACGCCGCAAACCCGCCCCCGGATAACTCCCCCGACCTCGTCCCCAAACCCAAACCCGCCGCCCACCCGGACCGCTACACCCCCGGCTCCGCTCCGCCCGCCGCCACCCTAACCCCCGGCGCCCCCAAATCCTGACCCCTGCCCCCTGAAACCTGATCCCTGTCCCTATGGCTGACCGCTCCTACACCTCCCGCAAAGAACTCGAAGAGTACCACTTCAGCCTGCCCGTCACGCTGCTGGCCCCGCTCGTCCTGCTCTTCCTCCAGGCATTCCTCCCCAAGGTCTTCCCCCGCCTCCTTATTCTCGATCTCCCCCTCATCGCCGTCATCTTCTTCTCCGTCGCCCGTCGCAGTCCCATCGCCGGCTCCATCACCGGCGCCGTCATCGGCCTCCTGCAGGATCTCCTCACCCACCAGCCCGTCGGCGTCAACGGCATGGCCAAGACCCTCATCGGCTACGCCGCCTCCAGCATTGGCGTCCAGGTCGACGTCGAAAACTTCCTCACCCGCATCCTCATGAACTTCGCCTTCACCCTCCTGCAGTCCGGTCTGCTCTTCCTCATCGACCGTGTCCTGCTCGGCGTCCACGGCGGCCACATCCTCTGGCTCCATGAGCTCATCCGCGCCGCCCTCAATACCGCCGTCGCCATCCCCATCTTCCTCATCCTGGACAACTTCAAACTCCGCGACTAAGCACCGCATCGTCAGCGCTTGACGATTTTTACCACCGCATAAGTCACCTGCCCGCCCTTCGGCACAAAGTATTGGTGCGGCACACCGGCGGCCACGGTGATGACGTCTCCGGGACCAACATGGATGCTGGTGCCGCCCTCGATCCTCTCGCCCTGCTGCTCGCCCGGCGCGCTCGGGTGCATGCCAATGCCCCTCCCCCCATACACCATCGTCGCTTCCCCGCTTTGGATGATCATCACGTCATCCTTATGCTCGTGAAGCTCAACCTTGCCATCTTCCTCGCGGTGCGAAACGGAAAGGATATGGTCGCCGTAATCATCCTTCTCCTTGATTCCGTTTGGCGGCACACCCTTCGACCACACCCGCACCCCATCCTTTACCACGGCCTCCTGCGCAAACCCCGTGGAGATCAGCAGCAGCACGGCAATACCCGTCATCCAATGCTTCATCGACTCTCTCCTGCTGACTCAGAACCGTCCGGCCTCACCACCTTGTGCTTGGCAAGGTACGTGGGGTCAATGTCTACACCCAGCCCCGGACCGCTGGGGATCTGAAGCGCCCCATTCGCATCCGCGCGCAGCGTCGAGGTCGCACAGTGAAACGGCAGGTCGTTGTTAAACTCCTTGAACTCGTGGTACGGCCCGGAGTTCGGAATCGCCGACACAAAGTGCATCATGTATAAAAACCCAAGCCCCGTAGACGAGATATGCGGAATGCACTGCTTGCCGAACGCCGCGCCCATCCGCGCCACCTGCATACACCGCACCATGCCACCGAAATAAAACATATCCTGTTGCGTAATCGACAGCCCACCGCTCGCAACCAGCCAGCGAAAGTTATGCGTGCTGGGCTCCTGCTCACCGCCGGCGATGGGTATCTCCAGCGCATCGGCTACTTGCCTGGTCTCCTCATACCAATCAAACGGTACCGGCTCTTCGTAAAACGCGTACTTGTACTCCTGCATGATCTTGCCGATCTTGATCGCCTCCGCAACACCATAAGAGCCATTGGCATCGGCGGAGATCACCATATCGTCCCCAAATGTCTTGCGAACCAGTGGAATCAGCTTTTCGCTGCGCCCCGCTGGAGTCTCGGTGTGCGTCATGCGCCCACCCAGCTTGAACTTGATCGCCTTTGCGTGCGAGATCTCAACATCACGCTTCAGGTGTTCAATCACCTCTTCGGCCGAGTTATCACGTTCGCCGTTCGCCTGATACACGCGGATGCTCTTGTTATGAATCTTGTCGCTGATCAGCAGCCCCAGCGGCAGGTTCACCATGCGCCCCAGCATATCCAGCACCGCAAACTCGTAGGTGGAAAGCGGCACCCAGATGGCCAGCCCCATCGCCTTGTAGTTGGAGTCATGCACCGTGCTCTCCAGCAGGTCCGCCTCCAGGTTGCGCGCGTCCTTGCCAATGAAAAACGGCGCAAAGCGTTGCGTAAACACCGGATAAAACGTCTCCATCTGCGCCGCATTGGAAATGGAGATACCCTCATGTCCATCCGTGGATCGCACCCGGCACAGCCATGATTTCTTGTAATGCAGCAGCTCCACGGACTCGATGATCACCGGATCCTTGAACAGCTCCCGGCGAAAGACCGGCTTCGCCAGAATGGCGTCCAGCCTGGCGTAGCGCTCCTGCAACGTGCCCGGCAGGCCATGCCGTGGAGCATCCAGAAACTGTCCGTCGGCCATTCCCGGAAGAGCGGCTGCCCCGGCAGCAGTCAGAGCACCCTTTAAGAGACTACGGCGGTTCATTGACATGAACAAAGCTCCCTCTTTGCACGACGAACTCTGAAAGTAGCCGTGCTTTGCTAAGCTACTGTTTTCTAAACTAAATGTTCTCCGCTACGATCCGAGCAATCAGCGGGCGGGTGTAGATCTCCACCGGATCTTCATCTCGATTACCGCCGTGGTAGTACTCACCTTCATCAAACGCAAGATAGACGTTCCAGAAGAGTTCAGATTTTGGTTGAGCTGTATCCGAATATGGTCCGAAGAGATCATTTACGACCCTATCGCAAAACGTGAATGAGAGTTCGGAACTGCTAAAACCAAGCGCAATAGACTTAGCAATATCCTCAAACACTCGGGATCGAGACCAGCCGGCCTCTGTGCTCCATCTCTGCACATCTGCCTCTGTCACATGGCGCTCTAGATCAAGGTACCCAACACCGTCCCGATCAAAGTAAAGCCTTCTAAGCTCTTCAAGGATGTCGCAGGCTTCCATCACATAAGACTAAGTCAGACTTGGAACCAAGCTCCAGAAGATTAACCCTTCCCATGTTTCTCCTGATCCACCCTCCATCCCCCTTCGTCTAAACTCTAGACAAGCCCATGCAGCCCCTCCCAAACCCCCACGACCGCGAAGAAAAGCTCTCTCCCGTCAAGCTCCACGCCGCCCAGTACGTCATCGTGCTTATCCTCGCCGTGCTCGTCTCCGGCCTCTGGAATCTGCAGGTCCTTGGCGCAGAAAACTACCGTGCCGCCGCGGAAGAAAACCGCATCCGCAAGGTCCCCGTCCTCGCCCCCCGCGGCCGCATCTTCGACCGCGAAGGCCGGCTCATCGTCGACAACTACCCCTCCACCTCCTGCTACCTCCTCCGCGAGCAGGTCAAGGAAGGCGACCTCGCCCTCATCGCCACTGGCCTCCACCTCCCCGTAGATCAGATCGAATCTACCCTCCGCCACTTCCAGGCCTCCCCCAAGTACCAGCCCATCCCCCTCAAGCAGGACATCACCCCGGACGAGCAGGCCTTCGTCGAGGCCCACCGCAACGAGCTCCCCGAGCTCGAAACCCTAGACGAACAACGCCGCCTCTACCCCCGCGACGGATTCGCCGCCCACCTCATCGGCTACGTCGGCGAGGTCTCCGAGCAGATGCTCGCCAACGATCCCCGCTACGCAGCATACGATCCCGGCCAGGTCGTCGGCCGCTCCGGCGTCGAGGCCACGTACGACGCCCTCCTCCGCGGCACAGACGGCTACCGCGAGGTCATCGTCAACTCCCACGGCAAGGAAGTCGGCCACCGCGGCCAGAAACTCGCCATCCCCGGCCAGGACCTCCGCCTCACCATCGACCTCGACCTCCAGCGCGCCGCCGAGCAAGCCCTCGAAGGGAAAAACGGCGCCATCGTCGCCATGGACCCCCACAACGGCGAAATCCTCGCCATGGTCTCCCGCCCCAACTTCGACCCCAACCAGTTCTCCCACCTCACCCACGCCTACTGGTCCAGCATCATTGAAAACCCCGACCACCCGCTTCTCAACAAGGCCATCCAGGCACAGCTCGCCCCTGGCAGCACCTTCAAGATCATCATGTCCGTCGCCGGCCTCCAGGAAAACGTCGCCCAGGACATGCACGTCAACTGCGCCGGAGGAGCCAGCTTCTACGGCCACTTTTACCACTGCGACCGCCACCACGGCGGCGTCAGCATCACCAACGCCATCCCCTACTCCTGCGACACCTTCTACTACACCCTCGCCAACCGCCTCGGCATCGATAAGATCGCCCAGTACGGTAGCTCCCTCGGCCTCGGCCAGCGCACCGGCATCGACCTCCCCGAGGAAGCCACCGGCATCATGCCCTCCACCTACTGGAAGCTGAAGAACTACCACCAGAAGTGGTTCGCCGGAGAAACCATCTCCGTCGGCATCGGCCAGGGCGCGGTCACCGCTACCCCCATGCAGCTCGCCCGCGCCCTCTCCGGCATCGCCTCCGGAGGCGTCCTCCGCCGCCCCCACGTCGTCTTCCCGGATGAAGTCCCGGCAGAAGAGCAAAAGGCCATCCAGGACACCTTCCCCGGCTCCGGCGATAAGACCATCCCCCTCACCCCGGAAAACTGGGAGATCATCACCGACGCCATGGCCAACGTCACCTCCAGCCCCATCGGCACCGCCTACGTCGCCCACCTGGAAGGCGTCGATTTCGCCGGCAAGACCGGCACCGCCGACGTCATCGGCGCGGACGCCCGTGCCAAAATGGCCAAATCCCGCAACACCGTCCCCAACTCCTGGTTCGTCGGCATGACCCCGCGCCGCAACCCGGACATCGTCGTCGCCGTCCTCTGGGAGCACGGCCACTGGGGCAACAACTCCGCCAAACTCGCCTCCCAGATCGTCAACACCTTCGTTACCAAGCAGCGCACCTCCGCCCACAACCTCATCGCCGAAGCCCCATCCCCGCAACCCTCCACCCCCAACACCCCACCTCGACCCACCAAACCCACCGCCGAATAACCATGCACCGATAAGCCCGAAGGGTAGAAGCGTGAGCTTAATAACCAATTCCGCCCGAAGGGTGGAAGCGTGAACATAACAACCAATTCCGCCAAAAGGGTGGAAGCGTGGGGCTTTAGCCCCACGAATGAGCGCGTAATATGAGAGGGGCTTTAGCCCCGGCGTACTCTCCATGCCCCACGCTCCTCAAGACATTCGCACCTTCTTCGTGACATCCGTCACCGCACACCGTCGTAGGCTCTTCCAGGTCGAATCCAACGCAATGCTCCTGATGGACGTCCTCTCAGACAATCGTGCCAAGGACCGCTTTGCCTTACACGCCTTCGTCTTCATGCCGGACCACATTCACCTCATCCTCACCCCGGCTCCGGAGGTATCGCTGGAGAAAGCAATGCAATTCATCAAAGGCGGATTTTCCTTTCGCCTCAAAAGCAAACTTGACGTCTGGGAAAGAAGCTTCGCGGAACACCGCATAAAAGATCCGAGGGACTACCAGAATCACCGCCTGTATCTTGAACAGAATCCCGTCCGCGCCGGTCTTACCACCACATGCATCAACTTTCCGTTCTCTTCTGCGTCTCTTCAAGCTTTGGTAGATGCTCCACCCAACCATCTTGTACTCTAAAAAAGTGCGTCCGTCGGTGACAATAACTCCAGCGTTATGAATACTTTGCAACCAACCCTCATTGAAAACAAAGACTTTAGTAATCCAAAACACAAAGGTCCACCCCTAACCCCCATCTTTTGAATAGTTTGCCCACATTACGGCACCCCCCACACCCCCACCAAACTTGCCGTTGCCTGTCCTAATTCATCTCTTGCCGTTGTCTTTTTTATCCCGTCTTTCTCCCTTTTATCCTACTTACGCCTTGCTTTACCGGCCCGCCACAAACTCCCATCTAAACTAAGGCCAGCATGTTCCGCCTCTCCTCTTTCCGCGACTTCGACTGGCCTCTTCTCTCGCTCATCGGCATCCTCTCCGTCATCAGCGTGCTGGAGATCAAGTCCGCCACCCTCATGACCAAGTTCCGCGGCTTCGACCACAAGCAGATCCTCTTCCTGCTCGCCGGCGTCGCCCTCATGTTCCTCATCTCCCTCGTCGATTACCATCGCCTCCTCGACCTCTCCCCCTGGGCCTACGGCGTCGGCATCGTCTCCCTCGTCGCCGTCAAGCTGGTGGGCACCCGGGTCCTCGGCGGCAAACGCTGGATCTCCCTCGGCCCCATCCACTTCCAGCCATCCGAGTGGATCAAGCTCATCCTCATCCTCGTCATCGCCCGCTTCTTCTGGTCCCGGGCCGGCCGAGACCTCACCTGGACCGACATCTTCAAGGCCTTCGTCCTCGTCGGCGTCCCCCTCCTCTTCGTCCTCAAACAGCCGGACCTCGGCACCTCCCTCACCTATACCCCCATCCTCCTGGTCGGCCTCTTCCTCGGCGGCATCAATCTGCGCCAGGCCGGCATCCTGCTTGCCGTCTTCGCCATCGTCGGCGGCATTGCCATCAAGTCCGGCAAGGTCCTCAAGCCGTACCAGGTCGCCCGCATCACCGCCTTCCGCGACCCAGACTCCGACCCCAAAGGATCCGGTTACCAGATCCGCCAGTCCAAGATCGCCGTCGGCTCCGGAGGAATCTGGGGCAAGGGCACCAACCGCGGCACCCAGACCCAGGGCGACTTCCTCCCCATCCCCTACACCGACTTCATCTTCGCCGCTCTCTCGGAAGAACACGGCTTCATCGGCGCCCTGGTCGTGCTTCTCCTCTACTTCCTCATCCTGATGCGCCTCATCCAGAACGCCCAGACCGCCTCTGACCTTCCCGGCAGCTTCATCGTCATGGGCGTGGTCGCCGTCATCGTCTTCCAGATCGCCGTCAATGTCGGCATGGTCGTCGGCCTCATGCCCGTGACCGGCATCCCCCTACCCTTGCTCAGCTACGGCGGCTCCTCCGTCCTGTTCACCTTTCTGGCGCTAGGAATCGTCATGAACATCCGCATGCGTCGCTTCGTAAACTAAGCCATCTTCCGAACAACGTTCGGACCCCAGCCGATCGGACCCACCTTGACCAGATCACCCGTCACGAAGTGACCGCGCGACGCGCAGTCGGCCCGTCCGGCAGGACAAGCCTTTCGCCACCCATCCGTCCCGTTCATGACACTCAGGTTACAATTACCGCAGACCCACTCCGCCGTTTGTCGCGGATCTGGTGCATACTGGACTCACCTGACCGGCCAGATGCCGGCTCAGCGCAACACCCGCTCCTCTTTGGCGCCAGGCGCCGCCGAGCGGAAACAAGACTTTTTATCCAAAGGCCGGCCAGGCTTGAGCTTCGAACTCCGTTGGCCGGACAGGTTCAGGGAAAATGAACGCATCCCGAAGGCAAACGGCCCCGCCTCAATGTGAGGTTGTATCGGTCACCTTCTCCTGCGTTTCTCCGCTAGAAGCTTCCCGTCGTGATTCCGATATCTCCTGTTTCGCCCCGTCCGTCCCCTTGCCGGGAAGGTCCAGGGCCGAAGTGTGCCAACACCTCGCAACAGCCATCGTATCCGCAGCTTCCGCATCCCCAGACTCGTCCTGCACCATGGCGGGCCACGCCTAGCTCCTCGCTAGCGTCGCCACCGAACTCTCGTCTTGCCTGCCGCTTCCCGACCAAAGGTCAGGAGCAGAAAGCAGAGCAATGTCGAAAGAAATTTACATCTCCTCCACGCCGCATGAGACCCGGCTCGCCATCGTCGAATCCGACGCCCTCACCGAGATCTACTACGAGCGCGAGAACGAATACACGCTCGCCGGCTCCATCTACAACGGCAAAGTGACTCGCGTCCTCCCCGGCATGCAGTCCTCCTTCGTGGACATCGGCCTGGAGCGCGACGCCTTCCTCTACATCACAGACTTTATGGAAGAAGCCGGCGACTCCGCCGACTTTGAAGGCACCGGCGACTCCCGCGCCCCGCGTGGCGACCGCAACAGCAGCGGAGACCGTAGTGGCTCAGGCGAACGTGGCAGCCGCGACCGCAACGGCCGGGGCGACCGCAACGAACGCGAGATGCAGCCCCGCCTCCCCGCCCCCGAGCCCTCTGACGCCGACCTCTTCACCCAGGCCGTCTCCGGCCTTGACCCCGCCCGCCCCGTAGAGTCTGAGCGCTCCGACCGTGGCGGCTCCCGTCGCGGAGGCCGCAATCGCCGCGACCGCAACTTCAACTCCGACGGCACACCGCGCCGCGACCGCGCCGAAGGCAACCGCGCCGACACCCCACGCCCCGAGCCCATCCGCGCTGAATCCCCCACCGAGTTCATTCCGGACGCCATCCTGCCCCCCACCGAGCAGCTCGGCGAAGCCTCCCCCGGCGCCGACGGCAGCCGCCGCTGGCGCGGGCGCCGTGGCCGTCGCGGCAGCCGTAGCCGTGATGAGGCCGGCGCCCCCATCGCCGAAACCGGCACGTCCACCCCATCCTTTGACGAGGTCGACGAGCCCTCTTTCGACATCGGAGCCAGTGCACCGTCTCCCGTCCAGACCCCAGCCCAGCCCACCGAACGCGCTCCACGCGAAGACCGTTCCCCCCGCGCCGAAGGCCGTGGTGACCGCAGCGAAGGCCGCGGCAACCGCAATGAGGGCCGTGGCGATCGCAACCGTGGCGACCGTGGCCAGCAGCAGCCTCCCCGCGTCCCCCGCGGCTTCACCCCGTCCCTCAGCCTCTATCAGGTCGACGCCGCCGACGAGACCCTCCCCGCAGCCGAGCCCCACACCCCCTACGGCCAGGAGCCCGAGTCCGCCGCCCCCATCGAGCCCATCATCCTCCCCGGCGAGTCTCTCTCTAAGTACCGCACCGGCGGCAACGAGCCCACCCCCTCCGCCCGCGTCGACTCCTCCCCCACCCCCGCCTCCGACTTCAACCTCCCCGGCGCATGGGATGGCGGCCTGGTCCTCCCGGGCGAAACCCTCCGCCCTCGCACCTCTTCCTCAGAGCCCTCCCGCTCCTCTTCGGACGACCGCGCCCCACGCCGCGACGACCGGGGCAGCCGCGACCGCGACCGTGGCGGGCGCAATGACAGAAATGACCGCGGCGGCCGTGACAACCGCAGCGGACGAGACAGCCGCCCCCCCCGCGAAGACCGTGCCCCGCGCAGCGAAGCCTTCGCCCAGTCCGTTCCCGAGCCCGTCCACACTCCCGAGCCCGACTTCGCCACCCACGCCGTAGCCCCCATCCACAGCACCTTCGTCGCCCCTCCCCCGATCCCCACGCCGGAAGAGGTCATCCCCTTCCACGAGGCCCCCACGACCTTCGCCACCGACCACACCGAGCCGGAAGTGATCGCCGCCGCTGAGCCCGCTGCCCCCGCCACTCCGGAGCCCGGCCACGACTTCGAGCCCATTGAAGCCTCCGCCTCCTTCCGCGTCGATCCCATTCCGCCCAGCGAGTATCGTCAATCCGCCCCGACAGAAGAGTCAACCCCCGAACCCGAGCACACCAGCCTCGCCGCACCCGAGCCCGAACCCACTCCCGAGCCCTCGGCTGATCACTCCTCGCCCATTCACGCCCACCCCCATACCATCTCCGCGGATGAGTCCAACGTCACCTCCATCAACGCCCTTGGCGAGATGCACTCCGAGCCGCTGACCGAGTCTCACCCCATCCCCGAGATCGATCCCACCCCGGACGCCCCCATCCTCCATGAGGCCGCCGTGGTTGACCACACCCAGCCCGACCGCACCCAGGTCGATCCCGCCCCCCTCTACTTCGCCCCCGGCGACGGCCACCTCGAAGAAGAGGAGCTGATCGACGACGAAGACTCCGCCGAATCCCTCCCCACCCTCCAGGCCTCCGCCTTTGAGGAGCAGGAGAGCCTCCGCGACCCGGATAATGCTCAGGAGACCCTCGAAGGCGGTGCCGACCTCGGCACCATGCTCCGCGAGATGTCCATCGACCACATCACCGGCACCGAGCCTGTCATCCTTGACGACGAGGACTCCGACGAAGAAGACGATGACTTCCTCGAGGAGGATCAGCTCGAAGACGACGCCTTTGCCAGTGAGTCCGACTACGCAGAAGAAGACTCCCCGGAAGAGCTCGACGCCCACGAATCCGGCGACGAAGAAGACGCCGAAACATCGTCCTTTGAAGCCGCTCCCACCGCCGTCAACCAGGCCCAGCCCGAATCACGCGAACCACGCCGCGATCGCGGCGCCCGGGACGATCGTGGCCGCCGCGACGGACGCCGCGGAGACCGCAACCGCAGAGACGGCCGTGGCGACCGCGACCGCAGCAGCAGCTCGTCCTCATCGTCCTCATCGTCCTCCTCGAGCTCCGGAGACCGCACCCGCGATACCCGCGGCGGCCGCGGCTCCCGTCAGTCCATGCAGACCACCAACCTCCCGGCCATCTCAGACCTCCTCAAGCCCGGCCAGGAGATCCTCTGCCAGATCGCTAAGGAGCCCATCGCCAAGAAGGGCGCGCGCATCACATCGCACATCGCCCTGCCCGGTCGCTTCCTGGTCTTCATGCCCACCGTCCACCACACCGGCGTCTCGCGCAAAATCGAGTCGGACTCCGAGCGCCGCCGCCTCAAGGAAATCCTCATCTCAGAGCGCGGCGAATCGACCGGCGGCTTCATCGTCCGGACCGCCGCCGCTGGAGCCAGCGAAGAAGAACTCCGCTCCGACCTCCGCTTCCTCCTCAACCTCTGGGCAGACATTAAAACCCGCTCTGAGTCCAGCAAATCCCCCGCCCTCATCTACCACGACCTCAATCTCATTGAGCGCGTCCTCCGCGACCAGGTGACGGACAACTTCTCCGCCATCTGGGTTGACACGGAATCCGAGTACGAGCGCGTCCTCCGCTTCCTGCAACGCTTCCAGCCCTCCCTCATCCGGCGCGTCAAGCTCTACACCAAGGAAACGCCGCTCTTCGAGCAGTTCGGCATCACGGAAGAGATCAACAAGGCCCTTCGCTCTAAGGTCTGGCTTAAGTCCGGCGGCTCCATTGTCATCAACCAGACAGAAGCCCTGGTCGCCATCGATATCAACACCGGCAAGTTCGTCGGCAAGACCGCTCGCCTCGAAGACACCATCGTCAAGACCAACCTCGATGCCATCCCCGAGATCGTCCGCCAGATCCGTCTGCGCGATCTCGGCGGCATCATCATCATCGACTTCATCGACATGGATGAGCGCAAGAACCGTAACCGCGTCATGGCCGCGCTGGAAGAGGAGTTGAAGTCGGACCGCGCACCGTCAAAGGTGCTCCAGTTCAACGACTTCGGCCTCGTCGCTATCACCCGCAAGCGCGTCAAGCAGTCGTTGGAGCGCACCCTCTCCACCACCTGCGGCGTCTGCCAGGGTACCGGCATGGTCAAATCGCCCGTCTCCGTCTGCAACGATATCTACATCGAAATGCGCAAGATGCACAAGCATCTGGACCGTGGCGATGTCATGCTTCGCGTCCACCCGGAGGTTGTCAAGCAGCTCAAATCCTCCACCAAGTGGCTGCAGGAGATGGAAGAGATGTGCGGCAAAACCATCCTCGTCAAATCCGACCCCAGCCTCCACCCGGAGCAGTTCGACATCCACTAAACCCCGGCACCGTACTTCACCTCAGAGCCCCATCATCGCAGGCAAGCGAGATGGGGCTCCGCTGTCGATAGCAGTAGCCTCCAGCCACCTTTTCCGCGTCCTACCGAAACAAGCAGCCAGTTCTGGTGTCCATACGTCTTAAGAAGCAGCACCACTCATGGAGTCCTCAAAAATGCTTATCGATTCAACCTCGCTTCTCCCCTCAGCTTTGGTATGCCGCAAGGTAGTGAGCCGCGTTGCGGCCGTCGCGCTCTTCACCTGCGCCTCCACCCTTGGCCTGCAGGCCCAGCAGGCGGACGCCAAGGCCCCAGCTTCACCTCAACTCGCGGCACCCAGCTACCGCCTGGACATGAACAAGGTGGACTTATCCAGCCTCAATCTCTCGGAGGACGTCTCCTATAGCTCCAGCGCCGCTCCCGTAGGCAATCCTGAGACCGCCACGCTGGACTTCAAGGGACTGCCGGAAGAAGCCACCCAGCCTCCCCCGCGCCGCCGCTATGGCCGCCCTCGCTACAACGATTCCAACCACAACGCAGATGGCTCCCCCAAGTACGCCTTTATCGCCGGCGTCGGCCTCGGCGGAATCCCCGTCGGCAACCTGCATAAGTACGATACCGCCAGCTATGGCCTGCAGGTCGGCGGCGGACGCAACTTCAATAAGCACGTCGGCATCCTGGCTCAGTTTGACTATGACCACTTCGGGCTGCAGTCCAGCACTATCAACAACCAGAGCAGCCTATACTTCGGCTCCACCGGTCAGGGACTCGATGGCAACAGCCACATCTGGTCCTTCTCCGTGGACCCGGTCTTCAACTTTTACGCGAGTGAGGGCATCGGAGCCTATGCCGTAGTCGGCGTCGGCTTCTACCACAAGGTCACCAACTTCACCCTTCCCCAGCAGGCCTGCGCGGACTACTACTGCTTCTACCAGTACCTGGTCAATGAGAACGTAGACACCTACACCTCGAACGCACCCGGCTTCAACGGCGGCCTCGGTCTGACCTTCAAGCCCTCCCGCTTCGCCAGTGAGCGCTTCTACATCGAAGGCCGCTATGTCTTTGTTGATAACTCACAGCGTTCCGGTGTCACCGTCAACTCCTCCACCGCGACCTTGGCCTCCTACACGGGCAGCAACTACTACCCCGCGAACAGCAACCGCTCGAACTACATCCCCATCAAGGTCGGTCTGCGCTTCTAACCTACAACCGAATCTCTTCACCCAAGAAGCCCGGCCGGTGAGCCGGGCTTCTTTTCGTTCGTCTTGCTCATTCGAAAGGAGATAAGTCTCACCTCCTTCTCCTTGCACCCCCCAGAAAAGTGCCCACTTAAAGACGCACGTCAAGGGCCAAAGTTATCGAATGAGTTAACCCTGAGCCCACCATCATAGACAAAAACACCACACCCGTATGGTGAAACCCGCGCCAATCGGGGGGTTCACCATAGCCATGACTGCAAGCCGACCACGTTAACCACACCAGAATCCACGTATAACCCCACTTTGACCACGTTGTGCGCACAGTCGATCCACGTAAAAAGCCCCTCCAAATGGAGGGGCTTTTTGTACTCAGAAACGTAAGTTGTTCATCTAGAAGTGGTACGCAACGCCGATCGCAGGCATGCTCACAACCTCGTAACGCCCGCTCTTGAAGTCGTCAATGAAGCTGGGTGCCTTTACGAACATCCCACGATACTCCGCCCGAATATCGAAGCTGGGGCTGATCTCATACGCCAGACCTGCTCCAAAGAGCCCGCCAATATTGGTGTTCTGCTTCGCATCAATGCGAGTCGTGCCAGGATTCAGAATTGGCGTAAAGACCAGTGCGCCAACCCCCGCCTCCACAAAAGGATTGTAGTTTTTGAACGTCAACCCAAACACATATGCGCCGGTAAGCTCCTGCTGGCGCGTATTAATGGGGTTAAACGTCTGATTTCCCTGGTATTGGTAGTAGTTCGTATACTGCGCGAACGAGTAGTTCAGCTCAAGTGCGCTGTGCGGCGTAAGCAGATAGCGGTAGCTCAGCAGAATACCGCCCGTCTTGCTGGGGGTGATGATGACGGAGTTTCCGTGAACAATGGGGGTCACCAGGCCATACCCACTGACGCTGATGTCTTGCCGGCTTTCCTGCGCATAAGCAGCAACAGATGAAAGCATCAGTGCGCCCAACAAAATCGTCTTCTTCATTCTTTCTCAAACCCTCTCGAAGTCGGGCGATGACTCCAAGAACCCGTTCATCTGGTCCACGGAGTAATCTTTTCGCTTCTAGCAATTGTACCCGTTGGACTCGCTGCCGGGGATGCCGGTAGCAAAAACGAGTAGACGCTTCGATTTAGAAAGGGAGAGCCGCAGCATTCGCAGAAGCCGCATTGCGGTTCCTGGAACGATGCGGACTTTTGGGAACAGGGACAATTTACAACTGCGGGGCGGGCGGAGGCGGTGGATCACCCTCTTCGCGATGCTCCTCTCGGCGTTCCCGCATTTTGGCCACCATGGCCTCATATTTTGTCTTCTGATCATCCGTCAGAATCGCCTTGATTCTGGCTTGCTGATCCTTGTGAATCGCCTCCATTTTTGGACGCTTTTGCTCACGCGTTGAAGCCATGTCGTCGCGGAGTGCCATCATCTGGGAGCGGGTATCATCGTCGATCGTCTTGACCTTGGTCACCTGATCTGGAGTTAGATTGAGGTGCTTGGTGAGCATCTCAATCTGGCGCTCTTCCATGCGAGGACCACCGCGTCCGCGGTCTCCGGGAGGAGGCCCCTGCTGGCCGGCCAAAGGGGCATCTGGAGCTTGCGCCTTCAGAGTAGCGGGTGCCGCGACTATCGTGGCCGTACAAAATATCAGCAAAGCTGCGTTTCCACGAGCCATCTTCATCATCTTGTCTCACTTTCCAGTCCCGGAAGCCGACCACCGGGCGCATCATCCATCTACGGGGTACAGACGCTGATCCGCAGAAAATGTTTCTGCAAGACAGGAGTCCTGTAAGCCAGTAGGAAGGAAAAATACATGGATGGTGGACTACATGGACTTGAAGGAGTAAGGGTCTCCATGCGTGGCGGCGTATACCTCAACGACCTTCAGGAAGGCGACAGCAGCGTGCGAGAGACTGGCCTGACGACGGTAGACCAACCGGAGCCTGCGTTCAATCTGAAGTTCCTTAACACGGACCCGGACGAGAGCACCTGTCGCTAATTCGTTCTGCACCGTAAGCGTCGGGACGAGGGCAACTCCATTGCCCATCTCAACAAAACGTTTGATCGCCTCTAGTGATGGCAGCTCCACTCCCATGTGCAAGGGCGTCTTGTGACGACGGAAGGTCTGAATTACCTTTTGCCTCTGGGGTGAAGCGACATTGTGGGCAATGAAGTTCTGATTGCCGAGCTGCCGGATGGTGACCTCACCTGCCCGCGCCATGGGATGCCGAGGGTTGACCACCAAAGCGAGTTCGTCCCGGTAAACAACGACGGAGTGGACCTGCGCGTCGTCCGGCTTGAAGGAAAGCACACCAATCTCGACGGAGTGATTGAGAACCTCATCTGCGATGCGGCTGGCAAGGGAACGCTGTACGGCAACTTTTATGTGAGGATTTTGACGCCTGTACTCGTCAAGCATTGGAAGCAAAAAGAGAGAGGTATATTCGTTCGCCGCAAGGTTAAGGCGGCCACGATGGAGCTCACGCAGTTCTGCAAGTGCTCCGGCGGCCTCGGTGCGCAGGTTGAGGAGCTTGAGTGCGTATTCACGAAGCACCTCACCAGCGTCGGTGAGGGTGCCGTCCCGCGAAGAACGCTCGAGAAGAACCTCACCCAGTTCGCCTTCGAGCTTCGCAATGGCCTGACTGACCGCGGGCTGAGTTCGGTGCAGGCGGGCGGCGGCTCGTGAAAAGCTACGTTCCTCCGCAACGGCAAGAAATGTTTCCAACTGGAAGAGGTCCATCAGCAGCTCCGCGATGAAAGAAGTAGCACCCGCTTCGACGTATCCGGGTTTGTTATGCTGGAAAACGTCAAGCGACAAACCATGAGCCCGCTCCAATACCCCGATTAGAAAGAATGATACTCGGTGCATAAAGCATAAGAAGTGATTATGCTGAGATGAAGCAAACGTACTACAGGAACCAGAACTCATGACCAGCCAAAACACAAACGACGCCATCGTCTTCTTTGATACGACTCTCCGGGATGGAGAGCAGAGCCCTGGCTGCACCATGCACCACGATGAAAAGCTGCAGATGGCGCATCAACTTGGAGCGTTGGGCGTGGATGTTCTGGAGGCAGGATTCGCGATCGCCTCCAAAGGCGACCTGGATTCGATTCGAGCAATCGGCAGAGAGGTTCGTGGTCCACGCATCGCATCGCTGGCTCGCTGCAAGCGTGAGGACATTGAGGCAGCAGCAAGATCCATCGAAACTGCTCCGAAGAACCGCATCCATGTATTTCTGGCGAGTTCTGATCTTCATCTTGAAGCGAAGTTGAAAATTACAAGGGAGCAAGCTCTGGAGCAAGCGGCAGACTCTGTAGCTATGGCTTTGCAGTACACCGACGATGTGGAGTTTTCAGCAGAGGATGCGACGAGATCCGATTTCGGGTTCCTTGTAAGACTGGTCACGGTAGCTGTGGAGGCAGGAGCAACAACCATCAATTTGCCGGATACTGTGGGCTACACGACGCCGGATGAATATAAGGCGTTGTTCTCGCGGATGAAGGCCGAAGTTCCAGGAGCGCACGGAATTGTGTTCTCAACTCATTGTCACGATGATCTGGGGATGGCTGTGGCGAACTCGCTCGCGGGGATTGAGGGCGGAGCTCGACAGGTGGAATGCGCGATCAATGGAATTGGGGAACGGGCAGGCAATGCAGCTCTGGAAGAGATTGCTGCTGCACTCGCCACACGGCGTGACAAATTTCCATATGCCAACGCCATCAACATGAAGCAGCTTTATCCAACCAGCAAGCTGCTCGCGGAATTTATCAGCTTTGGCTGCTCGCCCAATAAAGCGGTGGTGGGAGCCAATGCATTTGCCCATGAGTCAGGAATCCACCAACATGGAATGCTGGCGAATCCTCTGACCTACGAGATTATGACCCCGGAGAGCGTGGGCGTCACGGCGACGAACCTGGTGCTTGGAAAACATTCCGGCAGGCGGCTTCTGGAGCAACGGTTGACCGAGCTTGGCGCGAGTTTGACGCGAGCACAGCTGGATGAGGCCTACCAGCGATTCACCGCCCTGGCGGATCGGAAGAAATCGATCTATGACCAGGATCTGCTTGGCCTGCTGCAGCCGGAGAAGGTCGCTGCGGGAACAGGCCACTAGTTCTTGATTGTAACCAGGTAAGTTACAGGATTGAAGGTATGACATGCATTTGAAGATTGCAGTGCTGGCCGGAGATGGCATCGGCCCAGAAGTGACCGAAGAAGCGGTCAAAGTTCTGCGCGCCGTAGGAGAGTTTGGCGGACACGACTTTACGTTCACCCAGGGACTGATTGGCGGAGTGGCGATTACGGAAAAGGGTACGCCGCTACCAGCTGAGACACTGGAGATCGCGCTGGACTCTGGTGCGGTGCTACTTGGCGCCGTGGGGAACAATAAGTTTGCCTCGCTCCCCCCGGAGAAGCGGCCGGAAGCGGGCCTGCTGCATATACGCCAGGCGCTTGGAGGTTTCGCGAATCTACGGCCTTCTGTGGCGTATCCAGCCCTTGCAAGTAATTCTCCCCTGCGGCCTGAGATCACGGTCGGAGCGGACATCCTATTCGTACGGGAACTCCTGGGGGGGTTGTACTTCGGTACGCCGCGATGGTGGAGTCGCGAGTCAAACGAGGCCATCAACACGATGCGCTACACGCGCGACGAAGTAGCGCGTGTAGCGCGTGTGGCATTTGGGTTGGCAGCCAAGCGCAAGAAGAAGGTCACGAGTGTGGATAAGGCTAATGTGCTGGAGGTCTCGCAGCTGTGGCGCGCCACTGTGACCGAGGTGGCGAAGGAGTTCCCCGAAGTAGCGCTAGAACACCAACTTGTGGATTCTATGGCGATGCACCTTATGAATACGCCGCGAAGTTTCGATGTCGTACTGACGGAAAACCTTTTTGGAGACATCCTGTCCGATGAAGCTGCTGTGATCACCGGTTCGCTGGGAATGTTGCCTTCGGCGACTATCGGCGGAGCAGTCAACTTGTATGAACCTGTGCATGGTTCTGCGCCGGATATTGCGGGAACCGGGAAGGCGAACCCTCTGGGGGCAATTCTTACGGCAGCAATGGTGCTTCGCCATTCCGCGAAGCTGGAGGCTGAAGCGGGAGCGATTGAAAAGGCCGTACAAGCCGTTTTAGAGGCTGGCCATCGTACGGCGGATCTGGCCCGAGGCGGTGATCCCGCTCATGCGATTGTTTCCACCAGCGACATGGGCCGCTTCGTCCATCAGGCCTTGACCGAATCACTGGATCGGAGTCAGGCAAGACATGCCGTGTGAGTCAAGATGACGATCCGACACAAGAGTCAGTATCTCCTTGTCGACGGAGCGGTATTGACCGCAAGCGCCATCCAGTTGGCGCGGGGGCTGAGACCTGTAGTTGTGATCATCGCCGCCGTAGTCTTTCTGCTCGTCGGAAATCTTACCGTGTACTTAGCCGGCAGCAAGCAGCGGGCTATCCAACGTCAACGCAAACGCGACTACTACGCAGGATGATGATGTTCAAAGCAAGGCACAAACCGGAGTACCTCACCTGCGCACTCATCATGCTTCTGGGTGTCGGATGCTACACCCATGCCTCTGGCCAGTTGTTGGGCGAACCGCCCCTACCGGCAAAGAACGACAATCATGAGAAAAAGACGAAACGACAGCGCGGCGATGCCGAATGGTTATGGCAGTACTCGCCTCCGCCGGCTGACGGCCGGGAGGACGACCTTATCCGTGATCCGCACTTCCTGCCGTTTCTTTCGGAATACTTAACCGCTCCGCAATCGTTCTGGGGACCACAGAAGGATGGCCAGCGCAAAACGCTGGCAGAGACGGCTTATGACTTCCTTGCGATTCCGGGAAAAGTAATTGCCGATGACAACCGCTACATCACCGCGACGGGGTCTGTCTTTCATTTTCGATCGTCGCGCGGTCTGCTGTTTGTGGACTTGAATGAAGCGCACCCGCTCGTTGTCTTTGCCGCAATCGATTGGATTCGAGACAGCAGGACCACCGATCAGGCAGACGCAGAGTACACGCTCTGGATCTTTCCGAACCGTGTGCTGCGCGTGACGAAGGACAGCGGTTCCCTTCCCCCTCCTCTTACAAGGTCGTTGACACGCTGGATGGTCGAGCCGATTGCTGGCTCACGAGTTGTAGAGAAAATTACGGCAGCGATCCTGGTTGACCCGGACGGAACTCCGCACCAAATTGCAGTACCAACCGAACTTGGGGCGTCCCTATGACAAAACCGCTTACGTTGTTTGAGAAAGTATGGCAACAGCACTTGGTCGCAGCTCCGGTAAATGAACCGTCACTGCTTTACATCGATTTGCACCTGGTTCACGAGGTGACAAGCCCACAGGCCTTCGATGGTTTGCGGATGGCGGGGCGTAAGCTGCGACGACCAGATAGGACAGTTGCAACGGTTGATCATAATGTTCCCACATCCTCCGTGCAGGATCGTCTTCATATTCTCGATCCCATCAGCTCAAGGCAGATCGAGGCGCTTCGCAAAAACTGCGCCGAATTCAACGTGGAGCTTTACGATGTTCAGGCTCCAGAACAAGGCATTGTGCACATCATTGGGCCGGAGCTTGGACTAACTAAACCAGGTATGACGATTGTCTGCGGAGACTCTCACACAAGCACGCATGGAGCATTCGGAGCCCTGGCATTCGGTATCGGTACAAGCGAGGTGGAGCACGTGATGGCTACGCAAACTCTGCCGCAAGACAAGCCGAAGACGTTTCGCATTTCGGTTGAAGGCGTGTTGCCTGTGGGTGTGACGGCCAAAGATGTCGTGCTGCACATCATTGGGGAGATTGGCACCGCCGGAGCAACGGGATACGTAGTGGAATATGCGGGCTCTGCAATCCGTGCGCTTTCCATGGAAGGCAGGATGACAGTCTGCAATATGAGTATTGAGGCGGGGGCGCGAGCCGGGATGATTGCTCCAGATTCCGTTACCTATTCTTATCTCATGGGAAGGACTTTCAGTCCTATCGGAGCGAAGTGGGATGAAGCGGTGGCTCACTGGTCAACGCTGGCAACGGATGAAGGCGCGGTGTTTGATCGCGAGTTGATTCTCGATGCTACCACTTTGACACCCACGGTCAGTTGGGGAACAAGCCCAGGTATGGTGACCGGGATTGACTCGACGGTGCCCCTGCCAAATCCGGCCGCTAGCGAAGCGGATCGGAAAGGCTTCGAGCGGGCGCTAGAATATATGGGCCTCAAGCCCGGCACCCCCATGCAGGAGATCGCAATCGATCGAGTTTTTATTGGGTCCTGTACGAATGCGCGCATCGAAGATCTTCGTGCCGCGGCGGCACTGGTCAAGGGTTATCACGTGGCAACGACTGTGAAGGCAATGGTCGTGCCAGGCTCGCAGTCCGTGAAGGCGCAGGCGGAGCGCGAGGGACTGAATGCAATCTTTCAACAGGCGGGCTTCGACTGGCGTGAGCCGGGATGCAGCATGTGTCTGGGCATGAACCCGGATATTCTGGAGCCGGGTGAACGGTGCGCCTCGACGAGCAACCGAAACTTCGAGGGGCGGCAGGGGCGGGGGGGACGGACACATCTGCTGAGTCCCGTAATGGCCGCGGCAGCCGCAATCACAGGACACTTGACGGATGTGCGCGGGTGGCAGTTCAAGGAAGAAGGGGGTGTCCGCTAATGCAACCCATCAACCTACTTGAATCCACTGCTGCGCCGCTTGATATCTCTAATATCGATACGGATCAAATCATTCCGAAGCAATTCCTCAAGCGCATCGAGCGTACTGGCTATGGCGAGTTCTTGTTTTATGACTGGCGGCGCATTCAAGAGGGCCCCTCAGCGGGACAGGCGGATATGGAGTTTCCGCTGAACGATGCTGCTTATGCGGGGGCAAAGATCCTGATTGCAGGAAAAAACTTCGGCTGTGGTAGCTCCCGCGAGCATGCAGCGTGGGCGCTGACTGACTTCGGATTCCTTGCTGTGATCGCCCCGAGCTTCGCGGATATTTTCTTCTCCAACGCGGGGAAGAACGGAATGATTCTTGTGCGTCTTTCAGAAGAAGACGTGGAGACGCTGACCCATCGCAGCCAGTCAAACCCGCAGCACACAATCCGTATCAATTTGGAAGCGCAGACTGTGACTGACGATGCCGGCTTCAGCGCAATGTTTGAGATCGATCCATTTCGCAAGTACTGCCTGCTGAACGGACTCGACGACATCGGGCTGACGCTACGTCATGAGTCTGAGCTAAACAGCTACGAGGCTCGTCACAACGCTGAGTTTTGGTCTTCTCCGCGCAACAGTGAGCGCAACGGCAAAGAAAGCTAGAGGACGTATGAGCAACGAGATTAACCCAAAAAAGTATTCCACTCCCTTGACCGAGGGGCCTTCACGAGCGGCCGCCCGCTCTTACCTGCGCGGGGTTGGTTTCAGCAAAGAAGATTTGCATAAACCTATCATTGGGGTGGCCAATACTTGGACTGAGATTGGGCCGTGCAACTTTCATCTGCGAGAGGTTGCGGCGGCGGTGAAGCAGGGGATTCGGGAGGCGGGTGGGACGCCTATGGAGTTCAATACCGTCACTATCTCCGATGGAATCACGATGGGGACTGAGGGGATGAAGGCGTCACTCATCTCCAGAGAGGTGATCGCGGACTCCATCGAGTTGGTGGCGCGCGGGAACCTCTTCGACGGCATCGTGTGCATCGCTGGGTGCGACAAGAACATGCCTGGAACGATCATGGCGATGGCACGGCTCGATATTCCTGGGATTATGCTGTACGGCGGGTCGATCATGCCGGGCAAGCTGCCTCAGGCGGATGGAACCACTAAGGACATCACCATCCTGAATGTGTTCGAGGCGATTGGATCGTACGCTGCGGGCAAGCTGGACGATGCGGGGCTAGAGGCGGTGGAGGCGGCGGCTTGTCCGGGGCCGGGGGCGTGTGGGGGGCAGTTTACGGCTAACACCATGGCGATGGCTGGGGAGTTTCTGGGGATCTCGCCGATGCAGCTTACGGGTGTGCCGGCGATGGCGCCGGAGAAGGCTGTGGCCTCGCGCGAGGCTGGGCGGATGATCATGGAGCTGTGCAAGCATGATGTGAGGCCGAGCAAGCTGTTGACGCGGAAGGCGCTGGAGAATGCGATCACGGCGGTGTGCGCGAGCGGTGGGTCGACCAATGCGGTGCTGCACCTGATCGCCATTGCGCGGGAGTTGGGGATTCCGCTGGAAATGCAGGACTTCGACACGATCTCCGAGCGAACTCCGTTCATCTGCGACCTTTCACCGGGCGGAAAATATGTGGCGAAGGATTATCAGGATGCGGGGGGATCCCGGCTGCTGGCGAAGCGGTTGATCGATGCGGGGCTGCTGGATGGAAGCACGCTGACTGTGTCTGGGAAGACGCTGGCGGAAGAGGCGGAGGAGGCGGAGGAGACGCCTGGGCAGCCTGTGATTCGGGAGATGAACAATCCGCTGAAGGCGACGGGCGGGCTCGTGATTTTGCGCGGGAACCTGGCCCCGGAGGGGTGTGTGGTGAAGGTGGCGGGGCATGAGCGGGTGTACCATCAAGGTCCTGCGCGAGTGTTCGAGTCTGAGGATCTTTGCTTTGCGGCGATTCAGGCGGGGCGGATCCGGCCGGATGATGTGTTGGTGATTCGGTATGAGGGGCCGCGGGGGGGGCCGGGGATGCGGGAGATGCTGGCGGTGACCGCGGCCATCAAGGGGATTCCGGAGCTATCCGAGACGGTGGCGCTACTGACGGATGGGCGATTCTCCGGGGCGACTCGGGGGCTGATGGCGGGGCATGTGGCTCCGGAGGCTCAGTTGGGCGGGCCGATTGCGGCGGTGCGCGAAGGGGATCTGGTGACCTTCGATATTGCGGGGCGGGAGCTGCGGCTGGAAGTTTCGACGGAGGAGATTACGGAACGTATGAAGAGCTGGAAGGCTCCAGAGGCGCGGTATAAGCGAGGCGTGTTTGCGAAGTATGCGGCGACGGTGAGCAGTGCGAGTGAAGGGGCGATCACGACTTGATTCAGGGGTACCCCACCCCTGCCCCATATTCGTGCAAAATATTCAAACGAAATGACTTAGGCTTGTACCAAGTTGCAAGATATTGATAATAAATAGCTTGCCTACAAGATATTCATAACAAGGGACTTAGCGGGGATACCTAAGCTAACTCAACCTTGCTTCTCATGTACCTTTATTCTACAGGATTGGGCAGAGTGGTTACGCCAACTTTGTTACCAGGAAAACAAAGGACTTACGGGGTTGTGGGGCTTGACATGCAGATTTGCTGAGTGTTTTTGAAGAAAAAAGTTTCGCTGCAATTTGCGGATGAGATGGACAGGACAAAGGCGGTCGAGCTTCGCTCGATACCCCACCCTATGACGATCAAACTGTCAAAGGATGGGGCTCCCGAACAGGCAACGGCAAGCAGAGCAACGGCAACAGCAAGTCCTCCCGCTTCTCGGAGGATGACAAACGTTCTTTAGGGATTAAGGGGATGGATATGGCGGAGATGGGGCAGCATCCGAATTTGACGGGGGCGGAGGTCCTTTGGGCGACGCTGGCGGGGGAGGGTGTGACGACCGTGTTTGGGTATCCGGGCGGGGCGATTCTTCCGATCTACGATGCGCTGCGGAAGTTTCCGACGATCCACCATGTGCTGGTGAGGCATGAGCAGGGGGCGAGCCATATGGCCGATGGATATGCCCGGGCGAGCGGACGGGTGGGCGTGTGCATGGCGACGAGCGGGCCAGGGGCGACGAACCTGGTGACGGGGATTGCGACGGCGATGCTGGACTCGATTCCGCTGGTGGCGATTACGGGTCAGGTTTCGAGCAAGGTGCTGGGATCGGATGCGTTTCAGGAGGTGGACATTACCGGGATTACGCTGCCGATTACGAAGCATAACTTCCTGGTGACGAAGGCGGAGGAGATTGCGCCGACGGTTCGACTGGCGTTCCAAATTGCGCAGCAGGGGCGGCCGGGACCGGTGCTGGTGGATATTACGAAGGACGCGCAGCAGGCGGCGGCGCTGTTCGACTTTGAGGGGGCCAAGCCTGAGGCGGCGCGGCCGCATCCGATGCTCAAAGCGGAATCAAGTGCGATCAAGGCGGCGGTGGAGCTGATCTGCGCGGCGAAAAAGCCGGTGATCCTGGCGGGGCATGGGATTACGCAGGCGGGTGCGGAGGCGGAGGTGCTACGGTTTGCGGAGGCGCGGCAGATTCCGATTGCGAGCACGCTGCTGGGGCTGGGGGCGATCCCGGCGGCACATCCGCTGTCGCTTGGCATGATGGGAATGCATGGGGAGAGTTGGGTGAACCAGGCGATCCAGGGGGCGGATTTGCTGCTGGCGTTTGGGATGCGGTTCGATGACCGGGTGACGGGGAACCTGGCGAGCTATGCTCCGCATGCGAAGAAGATCCATGTAGATATTGATCCGAGTGAGATCAGTAAAAACGTGAAGGCGGATGTGGCTTTGATTGGGGATCTGAAGGCGGTGCTGGGGACTTTGTTGCCGCTGTTGGAGAGTCGTCCCACTCATCGCGATACAGCCGCGATGAATGGGGCACCCAATACTTCGAGTCTGTGGTTGAGGGAGATCAATCAGAGTAAGGGGTCGGCGGCGGTGAGGGATATCGTGAACCTGCCGGATAATGGGCACCTTTACGCGGCGCATGTGATCCATGACATCTGGCAGGAGGCGGTTGCGGCTGGGCGGGAAAAAGATACCATTATTGTTACAGATGTGGGCCAGCACCAGATGTGGGAGGCGCAGTACTTCAAGCATGAGGCGCCGCGAAGCCTTGTGACGAGTGGCGGGCTGGGGACGATGGGGTTTGCGCTGCCGGCGGCGATCGGGGCGAAGGCTGCTTGTCCGGGGAAGGATGTTTGGGTGATCGCGGGGGATGGCGGGTTCCAGATGACGGCGGCGGAGTTGTCGACGATTGTGCAGGAGGGGCTGGCGATCAACATTGCGGTGATCAATAACGGGTTCCTGGGCATGGTACGGCAGTGGCAGGAGGCGTTCTATGAGAAGAACTATTCTGCTTCGCCGATCCTCTCGCCTGATTTTGTGGCGCTGGCTGCGGCGCATGGGATTGCCGGAGCCCATGTGAGCCAGCGGAAGGATGTCACAGCGACGGTTACAGAAGCGCGGACGAGCGGGAAGGCTTTTTTGATCAACTTCCAGGTGGAGAAGGAGGATGGGGTTTATCCGATGATCGCTCCGGGGGCGGCGCTGCATGAGATGGTGAGACGGCCGCAGAGTGATCCGTTGCTGGAGACGGCGGAGGATGCGTGAGAAGTTATAGGTCGGGCCTTCAGCCCTCTGGTCGTGGCGGGTCGGTACCTGGGGCTTCGCCCCAGGCTGGTATAGGGCGGGCCTTTGGCCCTTGAAGACAAGGATAGCCGGGTGATTAGTCCCACATGTAGCGGTCGTCTGAGCCAATGCCATAACGTTTTAGAAAGCTGCGGAGTTCGTCTTGAAACGATTGCTTTTGATGATGGGCTTCCTGGGTATCGATGTAATGGAGCAAGGCAGGTAGGTCGGTCGGGCCTACGGAGAAGGCACCGTAGCCTCTTTGCCACGCAAAGGTTGACAGGTCCGGGGATTGAGTTTTGAGCCAACGGGTTGAGGATGTTTTGAGGGTTTCGACTAAATGAGATACGTCCGTGGTGCGAGAGAGTCGGATGGCGAGATGGACATGATCGGCCACGCCTCCGACGCGGAAGCATTCGCATCCGGCGTTGCGGACGATGGTGGAGAGATAGGCGTGCAGGCCAGGACGTACGGCGGGTTTGATAGAAGGGATTCGATCTTTGGTGCTAAAGACAATGTGAATGAGGAGGAAGGCGAGCGATTGGGGCATGGCGAGGATTATAGGTCGGGCCTTCAGCCCTCTGGTCGTGGCGGGTCGGAAACCTGGGGCTGCGCCCCAGGCTGGTATAGAGCGGGCCTTTGGCCCTTTTCTGTGGCGATGCGGCAAGCAATGGCTGCGGGTATTGATCGTTGTTGTTTCGACGGATTGCGCGTTTGGCGCATGGGAGTTTGCTGATGCTTCATACGTTTGTGGCGCTGGTGCAGGATAAGCCGGGGGTTTTGACGCGGGTGGCTTCGCTGTTTCGGCGGCTGAATATCAACATTGTGTCGCTGACGGTGGGGGAGAGCGAGCGGGTGGATACGTCGCGGATGACGATTGTGTGCGAGGCTCCGGAACATGCAGCGCACCGGATACGGGCGTCGCTGTACAAGCTGGAGATTACGGTGGATGTGGATGAGGTGGGACGGAGCGAAGCCGTCATTCGCGAGCTTTGTTTGATCAAGGTGGCGGCTGGTCCGACGACGCCGCTGGGGCAGCAGTCGCGGTCGCAGATCTTTGAGCTGGCGAATGTGTTTCGGGCGCGGGTGGTGGACCTGGCGCCGGAGTCGATCATGCTGGAGATGACGGGGAGTTCGTCCAAGATTGAAGGGCTGGTGCAGGTGATTACGGAGAGCGGGTATACGATTTTGGAGACGAGCCGGACGGGGCGGATGGCGATGCGGCGAGGGCATCATACGAGCAGGGTGTTGAAGGCGCTGGGGACTAAGGGCTCGGGTCATGGTGGTGAGGAGAAGGTGGCGGCGCCGGAGATGATTCCGAATGAGTTTGAGGATGTTCACGAAGAGGAAGAGTAACGACAAGTGCGCCCTAACGCCGGGCGGGCGGTGCTTCGCACGGTGCTCGACCGCTTCGCGGTGTTTTTATTGCTAACGATTTAATTCAACGACAGAAAGAGACGACGACCAACATGGCTAAGACTTATTACGACGCAGACGCAGACCTTTCCCTGATCCAGAGCAAGAAGGTGGCGATTATTGGATATGGGTCGCAGGGGCATGCTCATGCTTTGAACTTAAAAGACAGTGGTGTGGATGTACGGGTGGGGCTGCGGGAGGGGTCTGCGAATGTGGCGCGGGCGAAAAATGCCGGGCTGGTGGTGGGAACGGTCGCGGAGGTGAGCAAGTGGGCGGACGTGATTATGAACCTGACGCCGGATCAGACGGCGGCGAAGGTGTATCACGAGGAGATTGCGCCGAATATGAAGGAAAACGTGACGCTGATGTTTGCGCATGGGTTCAATATTCGGTTCCGGACGATTACTTCGCCGGAGGGGGTGGATGTGAGCCTGGCGGCTCCGAAGGCTCCGGGGCACCGGGTGCGGGAGGTGTTTACGGAGGGTGGCGGGACTCCGGGGCTGGTGGCGGTGGAGCAGGATAAGTCTGGCAACGCGTTGGCGCTGGCGCTAAGTTATTCAAAGGGCATCGGTTGCACGCGGGCCGGGGTGCTGGAGACGACGTTCACGGAAGAGACGGAAACGGATCTGTTCGGGGAGCAGGCGGTGCTTTGTGGAGGATCTGTGGCGCTGGTGAAGGCTGGGTTCGACACGCTGGTGGAGGCGGGGTATCAGCCGGAGCTGGCGTACTTTGAGTGCCTGCACGAGCTGAAGCTGATTGTGGACCTGCTGTACCGTGGAGGGATTGAGTATATGAACCACTCGGTGAGCGATACGGCGGAGTGGGGCGGCTATCTTGCACAAAGCAGGATTGTTACGGACGAGACGAAGAAGGCGATGAAAGGTCTGCTCTCCGATATCCAGGACGGAAGTTTTGCGAAGAAGTTCATTGAGGAGAATCAGACGGGGCGGCATGAGTTCGCGAAGTTCCGGAAGGCAGAGCGGGAGGATCAGATTGAGACCGTGGGGCGGACGCTGCGGGCGGGCATGCCGTTCCTGAGCCCGCTGGAGATGAAGGATGGTGTGGTCACGAAGGCGTAAGTCGTTCGTTGTGAACGGGATGCAAGGTGACGCCCCTCCTACCGGAGGGGCGTCGTCCATGGCGGGCTCCGTGTGGTGGATTTGGTTCAAGATGTGGATTTTGGTGTGGCTAAGGTGGACAAGGAGCAGTGCTCTTTGCGAGGGTGCCCGGATGATGGGATTGACGGCGGGATTAGGATACAGATATGGCGACGATTGAGCTGACGGATGTTGAGGCGCCGATTGCGGCGAATGCTCCTACCCTGTACGGCTATGCGCCGGCGGTGGCGACCTCATGCGAGGAGATTGTGGCGGCGCTGAAGACGATTACGCCGCTGGCGGGACTGTCCGAGCAGGAGTATCTGTGGCTGGCAGAGCATGGCACGGAACGGATGGGCGAGAGTGGCGCGCTGATGTTCCGGGAGGGCGAGCCTTCCAACCAGATGAGCTGCCTGTTGCGCGGGGAGATTCATGTGCGGCGGCGGCATGGCGGGCCGATGGCGTTTTTCATTGGCCGGGCGGGGCAGATTACGGGGAAGCTGCCGTACAGCCGGATGAAGGGCTGGGGTGGGGACGGCTACTCGAATGGACCGGTGTGGGTGTTGCAGATTCATGAGGATCTGTTTCCGGAGATGCTGCAGGCGATTCCGACGATGGGACAGATTTGCGTGTCTGCGCTGCTGGACCGGGTGCGCGAGGTGACGCGCATGGAGCAGCAGGCGGAGAAGCTGGCGGCACTGGGCAAGCTGGCGGCGAACCTGGCGCATGAGCTGAACAATCCGGCGAGTGCGGCGCAGCGGAGCGCCGCTTCCCTGTTTACGGAGCTGAAGGCTTACGGCGACCGGAAGTACAGGCTGGGAACGATGTGTCTGAGCCCGGAGGCGAGCGGCAAGCTGCAGCGGTGGATGGCGGCGCAGCGGGAGGAGATGTGCGCGTACAAGCCCACGGTGGCGACGGAGGATCAGGGGCCACTGGCGGCTGCGGACCGGGAGGCGACGGTGCTGGAGTGGCTGGAGAAGCACCATGTGCCGGACGCGTGGTCAATTGCGCCGGCGCTGGCTGAGACGGGGCTTCCGCTGTGCTCGCTGGACAGCTTTGCGCAGGAGTTTCCGGCCGAGGTGGTGGGTGCGGCGATGGGGACGTTTGCGACGGCGCTGCGAGTGGAGCGGATGGCGGAGACGGTGGTGGGATCGACGGTGCGGATCTTCGATTTGATCTCCGCGATCAAAGACTACAGCTACATGGACCAGGCACCGATCCAGAACGTGGACCTGGCGCAATCGCTGGAGATTACGTTGAGCATGTTTGCTTCACGGCTGGCGAAGATCAACCTGGAGACGGAGTTTGCGAAGGACGTGCCGGTGATCAGCGCGTATGGGAGCGAGCTGAACCAGGTTTGGACGGCGCTGATTGAAAATGCGCTGGATGCGATGCCGGATGGCGGGACGCTGCACCTGACGACGAAGCTGGCGGGCCTGATGGTGGTGGTGGAGATATGGGACACGGGTTCAGGCGTTCCGGATGAGTTGAAGAGCCGGATCTTCGAGCCGTTCTTTACGACGAAGGCTCCGGGAAGCGGGCTGGGGCTGGGACTGGATACGGCGCAACGGATCGTGAGCAAGCATAGCGGCTTTCTGACGGTGCAGAGCAAGCCGGGGGAGACGTGCTTCCAGGTGCGGCTGCCGCTCGATCAGGCACAGGCTTATTGAGGCAGGGAGAGGCAGTGAACGGCAGTGTGTGGCACTCTGAGGCAGGGTGAGGCAGGAAACGGCAGTGGGGTGCAGGGTTTTTACACTTCCCGTGCATCGAGTGGCCTGTACCGAAGAGAGCGTACCTCAGCGGCTGAAGCCGCGCATCTCCTGATGAACTTACGGCACGGCTGAAGCCGTGCCCTTAAGCGGACCGAAGCCGTGGTCGCTAGCTGGAGGTGCAGGTGAAGCTGGCGGCGCTGTTGGGGTCGCCGGAGCCGGTGTACCGGGGCCAGGTGGGATATGGGCAGAGGGGGCGGGTGCGCGCGGGTTTGTTGTTGTCTACGACGACCAGGCCGGTGGGAGCGGTTTTGGTGTCGAGCCACTGATCGAGGGCGGCGAGGGCGTCAAAGCCGGCGTTGAAGGGGCCTCTGCCGTGGCCGAGGCCGGGGACGAGGTAGAAGCGGAGGAAGCTATCCATGGCGGGCTGGCCCATGGTCTTCTGCACCATCTGGTAATAGAGGACGGAGGAGTTGGTGGGGATGGTGGCGTCCGCGGTGCCGTGCAGGAGGATGAGTTTGCCGCCGTGGCCGGAGAAGGCGCTGAGATCCGTCTGACTGGCGTCTGAGGCGCGGGACTGGGGGAGGAGGTCCGCGGCGTATTTGCCTCCCGTGGTGGTGTTGAAGGTGAGGGCGTCGAAGTGGTCGTCGCCGGTGAGGAAGAAGCGGAGGACCTGGTCTCCGACGACGTAATAGAAGGAGTTGAGAAGGATCTTGGGTGGGTGCTCGGGGTGGTGGAGGAGGCCCATGGAGCCGGTGAGGTCGGCTCCGGAGAGGACGTTGAAGCCTGGGATGGATTGGACGCCGTTCCAGAGGGGCTGTGCGGTGCGCTGCTCGGTGGCGAAGGTCTGGACGGTCCTCAGTTGCTGGTCTGTCAGGCAGGGGCCGGGTTGGCCGGATTTGCAGAGGAGGGCTGCGGGGTCGAAGTGGCAGGCTTCGGGATTCGAGATGAGGCCGTCCTTCAGGCCGTCCTGGGCGTCGCAGGCTTTGAGGACGGCGGAGGCGAGGAGTTTGGTCTGGGCTGTGGGGAGGAAGCCACCGGGAGCGTACATGGCCTGGGAGACGCGGATGAACTGGAGGTCGAGCTGGATCTGATCCCAGCCGGGGTAGGCGGCGAGGACGCCATCGTAATCCAGCGGCCAACGCTGGACGACGAAGAGGGCCTCGCGGCCGCCGGTGGAGCCGCCGAGGAAGAAGATACGGGCGGGTGGGATGCCGTAGCGGGCCTTGATGATGGCTATGGCTGCGTCGTGGGTCTTTTTGAGGCCATCGTGGGCGAAGTTGAGACGCTCCTCTGGGTTGAGGGCGAAGCGGGCGTTGACGGTGTTGAGGACGTCCGGGAGGAGGAGGTAATGCTTGTGGTGGCCGGAGTCGCCGCCGAAGGTGGCAAAGCCGCGCTGGAGGGGGGCGGGCTGAGAGGCAAGGGCGACGTCCGGGCGATGGAGGCCGTCGGCGGCTCGGAGCCAGCCGTCAAAGGATCCGCCGCCGAAGTGGACGGCCTTGTGATTCCAGGCGGTGGGTAGATTAACTTCGAAACGGATGTTTTGGGCTTGCGGGTCGACGGGGCGGATGACGCCGAGGACCTTGCAGTACTCGCCGCGGGTGTCATGGACGAGTTTGGCGGAGACGACGGCGGCTCCGGTGGTGGGGAGGCCGATGGCGGCGGCGGGGAGGGTGAAGGATTTGAGAGCGGCGCAGGCTTGCCTGGGGAGGGCGGGAGAAGACTGGGACCGGGCGGGGGCGAGGCCGCAGGTGAGGCCGAGAAGGAGGGCCAGGGCGCATCGGGTCTGCATGGTGACTTGGATGCGCCTTGGGCTCGCGCAGGGGGGCCGGAGCTACTTGGTGACTTCCACCCCACGCCAGAATGCGATGCGGTGCTTGATGGTGCGCGCGGCGGGCTTGGGGTCCGGGTAATACCAGGCGGCGTCGGGATTTTCCTGGCCGTCTACGAGCAGGGTGTAATACCGGGCCTGGCCCTTGAAGGGGCAGGCCGAGGTGGTGGAGCTGGGGCGGAAGAACTCACGCTTGACTGCGTCGTCCGGGAAGTAGAGATTGCCTTCCATTGTGACAATGTCATCGCTCTCCGCGAGGACCTGACCGTTCCACATCGCCTTCGCCATCATTCAAAGACCCGCTATCTGTTCGAACAAGTTATGGGGCAGGGACCGTTCCCGTGGGCTCTGGAGCCCGAATCATCCCTTGGGGAGCTTAACAGATGTGAGTCGAAATGGGAAGGGATGGGGTCAGGCGGCGAGCTCGGGTTCGGGTTCGGGCTCCGCTGCGGCGGCTTTGGGTGGGCCGATGAGGCGCTCGTAGGTGCACTCCGGCGTAGTGGGGACCTCGGCGGGCTGGCCCTTTTTGGGGCGGCGCTTGGGGAGGAATTCGCGGTTGTTGGGGCAGACGAGGTAGGTGCCTTCCTTGTTGGCGTACTCGAGGAGGTAGGCGGAGTCGCAGTTGGGGCAGGTCTCATTGACGAGCTTGAGGTTGGAGGCGAAGTCGCACTTGGGGTAGTTGGTGCAGCCGTAGAAGACGTCGCCGCGCTTGGTTTTGCGGACGGCGAGATCGCCTCCGTCCTTGGGGCATTTGACGTCGAGCAGGTCCTGCTTGACGTACTTGCACTTGGGGTAGCCGGAGCAGGCGATGAACTCGCCGTAGGAGCCGTCGCGCTGGAGGAGGGGCTTGCCGCAGCGGGGGCAGGGCTCGTCGAGCGTGACGGGGGGCTTGGACTGGACCTTCTGGGTGAGCTTGCGGATGGTCTTGCAGGGCGGGTCGTCCGAGTAGCCGGGGCAGGACATGAAGGGTCCCCAGGGGCCGTTTTTGAGGACCATGAGACGGCCGCAGTTATCGCAGAACTCTTCTTCGGGGGCTTCGTCCGCGCCGGGGGCGTTGAGGTCGGGCTTGGCGGCGAAGTTTTCCTTGGTGAAGTCGCAGGAGACGGGTTCGGCGGTGACCTTTTTGCCGGCTGCGGCGGCGAGTTTGACGGCTGCGGTGAACTCTTTGGCGTCTTCGACCTGCTGCTCAAAGAGGGTGTCGTCCGAGGTGGAGTCCTTGACGGCCCGGATGATCATGGGGAAGTGGAAGGAGGCGAGGACCTTTTTGAGGACGGCCTTGGGGTCCTTCTTCCAGGGGGCGGCGGCGATGGTGACGGGCTTCGCCTTTGAGAAGGCGCTGCAGGCGTAGAAGCTGCCGAACTTACCCCACTTGAGGATGAGGGGAGAGCCGCACTTGTCGCAGATTTCGGTGGTGGCTTCCTCGCGGCGCTTGATGTCCTCCATGTCGTGCTCGGCGACGGCGAGCTCTTTTTCAAGGTGGCCGTAGAAGCCGTCGAGGAGGTCAGTCCAGCGCTCGTTGCCGGCTTCGACCTCGTCGAGTTCGGACTCGAGACGGGCGGTGTAGCCGGGTTCAAAGATGTAGGGGAAGTTCTTGACGAGGAGTTCGGTGACGACCATGCCGATCTCAGTAGGGACGAACTTGGCACCGATCTTTTTGACGTAGTCGCGGTCCTGGATGGTGTTGATGATGGAGGCGTAGGTGCTGGGGCGGCCGATTCCCTTCTCTTCGAGGGTCTTGACGAGGGAGGCCTCGTTGAAGCGAGGTGGGGGGTCTGTGAACTTTTGTTCGGGCTGAATGGCCTGACGGGTGAGGGATTGGCCGTCCGACATGGCGGGGAGGCGCTTGGCTGACTGGTCTTCGTCGTCTTCAGAGGGCTCAGAGGCGGGAGCCGCTTCAGCGGCAGGGGCGGACTCGTAGACTTTGAGGAAACCGTCGAACTTGAGGACGGAGCCGGAGACGCGGAAGCTGTAGGACTGGGCGGATTTCGCCTCGATTTCGACGGTGGTCTGGTCGAAGACGGCGGGGTTCATCTGAGAGGCGACGAAGCGCTGCCAGATGAGGCGGTAGAGCTTGTACTGCTCTTCGGAGAGCGAGGTGCGGATTTCATCGGGGTGGAAGTCGACATTGGTGGGGCGGATGGCCTCGTGGGCGTCCTGGGCATCATTTTTGGACTTGTAGGCGTTGGGCTTGGCGGGGAGGTACTGGTCGCCGAGGTTGCCGACGTAGGTGCGGGCGGAGGCGATGGCGTCGTCCGAGACGCGGGTGCTGTCGGTCCGCATGTAGGTGATGAGGCCTACCGTCTCTCCATTGATCTCTACTCCCTCATACAGGCGCTGGGCGACGCCCATGGTGCGGCGGACATTGAAGCCGAGGCGGCCGGCGGCCTCCTGCTGGAGCTTGGAGGTGGTGAAGGGGGCCTTGGGGTTCTGGCGGCGCTCTTTCTTCTCGACCGTGCGGACGCGGAAGGTGGCCTTGTTCAGGTCGACGACGACGGCTTCGGTGGTGGCCTGGTCGGGGAGGGCGTTGGCCAAGACCTGGGGCTTGCCGTCTTTATCCACGCCGTTGGGGACGGTGATGCGCTTGCCGTCGATGGCGGTGAGGCGGGCGGTGAAAGGGGTTTCGCCGGCCTGGAGCTGGGCGTCTACGGTCCAGTACTCGACTGGCTGGAAGGCGTTGATTTCGCGCTCGCGCTCCACGATGAGGCGGAGGGCGACGGTCTGAACGCGGCCGGCGGAGAGGCCGCGACGGACCTTGTCCCAGAGGAGGGGGGAGATCTGGTAGCCGACGAGACGGTCGAGGACGCGGCGGGTCTGCTGGGCGTCTACGAGGTTTTCATCGACGGCGCGGGCGTTGAGAAAGGCGGCTTTGACGGCCTTCTGGGTGATCTCATTAAAGGTTACGCGCTGAATGCTGGCGCCGGCCTTGAGCATGGGCTTGAGCTGGAGGGAGAGATGGGCGGCGATGGCCTCGCCTTCGCGATCCGGGTCGGGTGCGAGGTAGACGCTGTCGGCCTTGGCGGCGAGCTTTTTGAGGCGGTCTACGATCTTCTCCTTGCCGGGGGAGACGATGAGGGTCGGCTCGAAGGTACGGTGCAGGAGTTCGACGCCGATGTCGTTCTTCGGGAGGTCCATGATGTGGCCGATGGAGGCCTCTACTATGTAGTCGGACCCGAGATATTTGTTGATCGTCTTCGCCTTCGCGGGCGACTCGACGATGACCAGATTTTTGCTCATTGCTGTTCTTCTTTCATCCACCGGAACCCGCCGGGGAGGAATTCCTCGGGGTCGTGCAACGGATTCCCTACGTTCCTTGCGAACCTAACACGAGTTGCCGGAAACGCGCCAATCACGAAAAGTCTACGAAAAGGCGAAGTCTCTCTGTTTTGAGAGAGCGCTCCGGGCGAATCAGGCCAGCATTCAAGGTGATAAGACGGCTGGGAGACTAAAAGGTTCGGACGTAATTTTTTCCGGGAAGCGACTTGACCTTGCCGGCGAGTTCGAGCTCAAAGAGGGCGGTGAAGACCTCCGGCGAGGCAAGTTCCGGCTCCATCCGTTCCATTAGTTCATCGAGCTGAATGGGCTCGTCATGGCGGATGTGAGCGAAGACGCGGCGCTCGGCTTGCGACATTTGCTGGCCGGGCAGTGCACTTTCGGTCTCGGGGAATAGAGATGCGGCTCCGGCGGGTTTTGATTCAAAGGGGAGCCCGGCGGCCGCTCCGGAGGCGGCGAGTTCTTCGAGTTCAGCCTGGAGGGTGAGGCGGACGGTGGAGGGGAGGTTTTCCCAGACGTCCTCCCAAGTGGCGGTGAGGCAGGCACCCTGCTTGATGAGGGTGTTGGGGCCCCAGGAGTTCTTGTTGGTGACGTTGCCGGGGACGGCGTAGACGTCTCGGTTCTGCTCCATGGCGCAGCGTGCGGTGATGCGGGTGCCGCTGTACTCGGCTGCCTCCACGACGAGGACGCCGACGCTGATGCCGGAGAGGATGCGGTTGCGGATGGGGAAGTTTTGTGGGGCTGGGAAGGTGCCCATGGGGAACTCGGTGACGATGGCTCCGCCGGATTGGACGATTTGTTCGGCCAGCTTTTTGTTTTCTTTGGGATAGATGACATCCAGGCCGGTGCCCCAGACGGCTGCGGTGGCTCCGTGGGCGTCCAGCGCGCCCTTGTGGGCGGCGGTGTCCACGCCGCGGGCCATGCCAGACATGATGACGAGGCGATGGCGGGCGAGGTCGCGGGAGAGGAGCTCCGCCATGCCGGCTCCGTACGGGCTGGGAGCGCGGGTGCCGACGACGGCGATGCCGGGGCGGGAGAGAACGGCGGGGTCGCCACGGACCCAGAGGACGGCGGGGGGGTCATAGATTTCGAAGAGGCGGGGGGGGTAACCGGGTTCGGGTGGGGTAAGGATGGTAGCGCCGAGGTCGGCGACGGACTTCCACTCCTTCTCGGCGGCGGCGCGGGCGCGCCCGTCGGCGAGGAACTGGACGGATTTGGCGGGGAGGCGAAGGGATTCGAGCTCGGTGAGGGAGAGGGAGAAGATGCGGTCTGCGCGGCCGCCGAGGGCGGCGACCGCGCGGTGGATGCGGGTGGGGCCAAGGCCGGGGGTGAGGGCAAGGGCGAGCCAGGCGAGGGAGGACTCGGAGATGAAGTGGGTGTCGGCGCGGTTGCCGAGCTCGGGGAGAGTGCTGGTCGCCATGGGTGCTCCGGGTAGCGTGAGTTGTCCGGCAGGGTAACACGCAGGGCTGGGGGTTGCGGCGAGGATCGCGGCTGGGCGTGACCGTTATGGGAATCGAGGTGGGAAGGTAAACTGAAGGGGTGGGCTTACGTGTTGCGGCAATCGACTTTTTGAATCCGGCTCCTTTGATGTGGGACTTTACCCATGCACCGCTGGATGGGGTGCTGGCGGAGCGGTATGACGTTCATCTGACGGAGCCGGCGCAGTGTGCGCGGGAGCTGCATGAGGGACGGGCGGACCTGGGGCTGATTCCGGTGGCAGCGCTGACTCCGGAGCTTCGGGTGGTGCCGGGGTGCACGATTGCCAGTTTGGGGCGGGTGCGGTCGATTCAGATTGTGGTGAAGGGTGGGGGGGGGCTGGAGGGGGTGCGGACGCTGGCGGCGGATACGGCGTCGCGGAGTTCGGTAGCGTATGCGGAGGTGCTGTTCCGGCGGTTTGTGGGGGTGGCGCCGGAGTTCCGGCCGATGCGGGCTGATCTGGGGGCGATGCTGGAGGTGGCGGATGCGGCGCTGCTTATTGGGGATCCGGCGCTGAAGGCGTATGAGCGGCGGGGGGAGTGGCCGGGGTGTGAGTGGTTCGATGTGGCGGAGGTGTGGCGGGAGAAGACGGGGCTGCCCTGGGTGGCGGCGGTTTGGGCTTGCAGGCCGGAGGCGGTGAGTGAGGCGGGGGAGTTGATTGCGGATTTGAATGAGTCTCGAGTGCACGGGTGTGCGCATGTGGAGGAGCTGGTGCGGGAGTGGGTGCCTCGGATTGGGCTGCCGGAGGGGGTAATCCGGACGTATCTGACGGAGAATATTCACTACACGCTGGATGAGGGATGCGTGGAGGCGATTGGGGTGTTTCGGCGGCTGGCGGCGGAGGTTGGGGCGCTTCCGGAGTTGGGGAAGTTGAGGTTTTTGGAGGTCTGAGGTGGGGGGGCCTCCTCCCGCATTGGGTGCAAACTATTCCAAACATTGGACTTAGTGGCGGACTTCCACGTTTGCAGCGGGTAAAGTCTTTGCTTTCAATGTGTGGTCACTGTAAACTCTTCTATTCATTGGACTTATCCTTGACAGCGGACGCACTTTCTTCTTGTGAAAGTAAACTTCAGGCGGCGCGACTTCCCTTCCCCCGAGAGCGTCTTAGGGGTATGGGAATGATGGTGGGAGTGGTACCGGGGTGGCGGGTGGCTGCGTTTGCGGCGGCGTTATGGTTCGATGGACGCGCGAGCGGGGCGGAGCATCAGGTGCTGGGATGGCTGGTGCAATTGGGGCTGCTTGGGGTGTTTCTGGTCTCGATTGTGGACTCGTCGTTTGTGCCGCTGCCGCTGCCGGGGGTGACGGATGTGATGGTGGTGCTGTTTGCGGCGGAGAAGGCGAATCCGTGGCTGCTGGTGGCGGCGGCGACGGCGGGTTCGGCACTTGGGGGGCTGTTCAGTTACCAGGTGGGGCAGAGCGGGGGGATGGAGTTTATCGAGAAGCGGACGCCGAAGCGGATCTTCAAGCAGGTGACGGGGTGGATGGAGAGCCATGCAATCCTGGCGGTGAGCGTGCCGGCGCTGCTGCCGCCGCCCATGCCGCTGAGTCCATTTGTGCTGGCTGCGGGGGCGCTGAAGATGTCGCGCAAGAAGTTTATGTGGGCGTTTACGGTGAGCCGGCTGGTGCGTCATGCGTTTGCGGCGGGGATTGGGATTTATTACGGCAAGGCGGTGCTGGTGTTGTGGAACAAATTCATTTTGCGGTGGGGGACGCCGGTGCTGGTGGGGATCTGGGTGGCGATTCTGGGGAGCGTGGGGTATGCGTTCTGGCAGTTGTGGAAGCAGAGCCATGGGGTGAGGGCGGTGGCGCAGCAGGCCGGATGAAGCAAGGCGGAAGCAGGATCAAAGGGATAAGAGCGGGATAAGAACAGACAACGGCAAAGACGGGAAGAACGGGCAATGGCATGTGCGGATGTGAGTCATCTCGCTGCTTTGGATTGCGCGGAGTGGCTATAATCTGGGGACGGGAGGATGCCATGATTGTCGATCTGCCGGAACAGCTTGAGGATGCGCTGAAGGTTCAGGCGAGTGCGAGGGGAGTCTCGGCTGCCGGTTATGTGCGGGATCTTCTTCAGCGAGAGCTGGCGGCCGAAGTGAGTGAACGGCCGGCTTATAAGCCCTACGAGACCGGATACGGCTCGCTTGCGAAGTTTGGACCGGCACCCTCTGCGGAAGAGATTGACGAGAACCGGGCGGAGATGTTTCGGAGCTTTGGGAAAGACGTCTGATGGTGTCCGCGGTAGCCGATACGCACACCGCGCTTTGGTATCTCTTCGCCGATCCACGTCTGTCCGATGTGGCGAAAGCCTTCATTATGGAAGCTGCGGAGAAGCGGCGGGAGATTGCGGTTTCCTCAATCAGCCTGGCGGAGGTGGTGTACCTGGTGGAGAAGAGACGGCTTCCTGAATCTGCTTACGTTGGAATGGCAGAGGCTCTGGCGAGCCCTGACCATGTGTTTATCGAGGCGCCTTTCACGGCTGCTGTCGTACAGTCGATGTGGCGAGTTTCGCGGGCTGAGGTGCCGGATATGCCGGATCGTATGGTGGCGGCGACGGCGGTCCACTTCGGGGTGCCGGTGATCAGCCGGGACCGGCTGATTCGGTCGTCTGGCGTGGAGACGATCTGGTAAAGGCCGCAACCTAAGCGGGTTGAGGGGTGGGGAGTTTGGGTTTGGGAGTGAACTTGCGCTTGTAGTAGGCAATGGTGAGGAAGATGGCGGGAACGCCGATGGCGGTGGGCCAGAGCCAGACGACAATGTTCGCGGTGTGAAAGTAAGGACCGATGGTGACGGCGGAGAAGGCGGTCCACGCGGCGATGTAACTGCCAATGAAGTTGCCGAGATGGGTGTACCACCAGAACATCTTCTCTCTGGGCTTGCGGACGAAGCTGATGATCTGGACGATGGCCAGGCGCATGCCGAGGATGCCAAAGACGACGGCGATGGGGCCGAAGTGCTGGACCCAGGCGGGTTTGAAGATGCCGAAACCGGCGAGGCAGGCGCTGGAGGCGAAGGTGAAGATAGCGGCGATCCAGTCGATGGGCTTTGCACTTCCCCCGCGGGCGAGGTCTTTGAGTTTGAGGACGCGGTAGCCGGAGAAGGCGGAGTAAAAGCTGAAGACGGCGACCATCGCGAGGAAGAGGACGGGGCGGTAGAGGGCCATGGGAAAGGCTGTAGCGGCGACGATGCCCATGGACCAGAGGTAGACCATGCCCCATCGTTTATGCTGCTTGCCGCCCTTGGCGGTGGAGAGGGCGACGGGGGCAAGGATGAAGGAGGAGAAGCCGGCGGCGATGTGGACGACGAGGAGGGCTCGCATCCAGATGGGGTCGTGGGGCATGCTGCGGAGTTTAGCGCGTAACGGACTGAGGGCAAAGGCAAAAACGCCCTGCGCGGGCGGCGGTCACTTCGTGACTTTCAACTGCTTCGCGTGGTCCGGGCGTTGCCCGGCATGATGAATGTGCCGACCAACGGGAGGAGCGACGCGAAGTTGAGAACGGCACGAAGTGCCTTAGAACTCCCACTGGAGGAGGGTGGCTCCGACGGTGAAGCCGGCTCCTACACTGGCCAGGAGGACCAGGTCACCCTTTTTGAGGCGGCCCTCTTCGAGGGCGGTGTTCATGGCGAGGGGGATGGTGGCGGCGGTGGTGTTGCCGTAGCGGTCAATGTTGATGACGACGCAGCCTTCATCCATGCCGAGGCGCTCTGCCGTGGAGAGGATGATGCGCTTGTTGGCCTGGTGGGGGATGAAGCAGGAAAGGTCTTTGCCGGTGAGACCGTTGCGGGTGAGGACGGTTTCGGCGGCCTCCGCCATTTTGCGGACGGCGAACTTGTAGACTGCGGCTCCGTCCTGGTGGACGTAATGCATTTTGGTGGCGACGGTTTCCGCGCTGGCGGGGTGGAGGCTGCCGCCGGCGGGCATGTTGAGGGAGACGGCTCCGGAGCCGTCGATCTCGTGGAAGTAGTCGACGAGGCCGACCTCGGCTGGTTTTCCTTCGCTCGCGGGTTCACAGGCTTCAAGGAGGACGGCTCCGGCACCATCGCCGAAGATGACGCAGGTGGTTCGGTCGGTGTAATCGATAATGCTGGACATGACGTCTGCGCCGATGACGAGGACGCGCTTCTGGACGCCGGATTCAATGAGCTTGGCGCCGACCTGGAGGGCGTAGGGGAAGCCGGAGCAGGCGGCGGAGAGGTCGAAGCCCCAGGCGTGGGGTGCGCCGAGTTTGTCCTGCACGAGGCAGGCGGTGGCGGGAAACATCATGTCCGGGGTGACCGTGGCGACGATGATGACTTCGACGTCAGCCGGGGAGATGCCGCGTTTGGCGAGACAGATTTTTGCGGCTTCGACGGCGAGGTCCGAGGTGGCGGTGCCGGGGGTGACGATGTGGCGCTCGCGGATGCCGGTGCGCTCGGTGATCCATTCGTCCGAGGTGGCGACCATGGCTTCGAGGTCTTTGTTGGTGAGGAGCTTGGGTGGGACGTAGACCCCGACGGAGGAGATTTTGGCGCGGACGGATGTGCGGGGCTTCAGAGACAAAGACAAGTGGATCACCTCAACAGCAGTGCTGCTCCATGATACGAAACTTTGACCGGATGAAGGTGGCTGAGGGTTCCGAATCAGGAAATGGGATGGAGACGCTGGAAGGAAGTGTAATTGATCGGGCGGTCAGATGCTGGAGGAATGGAAGAAAGTCCTGCCGGACGGGTCCGCTGCGCGCGGGGTGGTCACTTCGTGACTTGTACTGATTGTTGGGGGGATGCGGGCGGCTTGGGTCCGAGCGATGCTCGGGAATGGAGGAAGGTGATTTGCTGAAGGGAGATTTTAATGCACCGGGCGACCTACTGCGCCCATACTAGCCCGTTACCGTTGCTTCCTTCCGGACCTGGCGGGGTTGGCGGGATTACGTCGCGTAGGACCCGGCACAGGAGTGAGTCTAACATCGGGGGATGGAGAACTCCAATGGGGGGCATGTGGCGGACGGACGGTTGAAGACGACGGCAGAGGTTGAGGCTCGGTATGGGGAGCTGAAGGGGGAGCGGGCGGCTGGGATTGCGGGGCTTGAAGGGCGGAAAAGCGCGGTGGGGTGGGGGCTGCTGGTTTGTTTGGCGGCGATTGGGTGGATGACAGTGAGGGCGGTGCATGGGGGGTCGGGGTGGCCGCTGCTGGCGGGGTTTGCGGCGATGGCGGTCTTGGTGCCGGTGCACCTGGCGCTGCAGGGGAAGGTGGCTCGGGGAGTGCGGGGGGTGGAGTTTTATGAGCGTGGGCTGGAGCGGGTGAGGGGGGTTCGGGTGCAGTCCGGGGCGACCGGGGATGGGCTGGGGACGGAGGGGCATTTGTATGAGCGGGATTTGAATTTGCTGGGGGAGGAGTCGGTGTTTGGGCTGCTGGATACGGTGCGGACGGGGATTGGGCAGAGGGGGGTGGCGGAGTATTTGTTAAAGGCGGTGGGGCATGGGGAGTCGGTGGCTCGGCAGGAGGCGGTGAGAGAGCTGGCGGGGAATACGGCGCTGCGGGAGGAGATTGCGGTGCTGGGGGCGAGCAGGTTTCAGCAGGTGCAGGCGAGGTTCTTCGATGCGTGGCTGGAGGGGGAGGCGGCGGAGTTTTCCTGGGTGTGGCGGGTGGTGTTAGGGGTCACGGCTACGGTGTTGACGGTGGGGCTGGTTGTCGGATTGACGCATGTGGTGGGGTGGGGTGTGTTGATTCAGCCGCTGGCGGGAGTGGCGGTCTTGCAGGCTGGAATGGTGGCGTATCTGGGGGCGAGGGTGAAGCCGATGCTGGAGGCGACGGTGAAGCTTTCGAACCACGTGCAGATGTTCAGTGAAGGGCTGGCGGTGCTGGAGAGGCAGACGTTTGTGTGCGCGAAGTTGAAGGCGGTGCAGGCGGCGGGCCGGGAACCGGCGAACGCGGTTCCGGAGTTGAAGAAGCTGCAGAGCCAGGTGACGCTAGTGCAGCAGCGGACGAAGGAGATGTTCTATGTGTTCAGCGCGCTGCTGGCGGCGGGGACGCAGGCGGGGATTACGCTCGCGGCCTGGAAGAGGAAGAATGGGGCAGCGATGCGGGGGTGGTTGGCGGCTTGGGCGGAGTTCGAGGCGCTGAATGCGCTGGCGAACTATGCGTATGAGCATCCGGAGGATTGCTGGCCGGAGTTGCTCGCGGATGGGCCGGCGAGGCTGGAGGCGGAGGGGTTGGGACATCCGCTGCTGGCGGGTGGGGTTCGGAATGATGTGTCGCTTGGGATGAGTGAGGGAGCTCGGTTTTATCTCATCAGTGGGTCGAATATGTCGGGGAAGTCGACGTTGCTCCGGAGTATGGGGGTGAATGCGGTGCTGGCGTATGCGGGGGCTCCGGTGCGGGCGCACATGATGCGGCTAACGCCGATGCGGATTGGCGCGGCGCTGGCGCTGACTGACTCGCTGGCAGAGGGGAAGAGCAAGTTTCTGGCGGAGGTGGAGCGGCTGGCGAAGATTGTGGGGGTGAGTGAGGGCGGGCCGGTGCTGTTTTTGGTGGATGAGATCTTCAGTGGGACGAACTCGGCGGACAGACGGGCGGCGGCGGGGGCGGTGCTGGGGAGGCTGCTGAAGCATGGGGCGATTGGGGCGTTGAGCACGCATGACCTGGCGCTGGCGGAGCTGGCGACGGAGGAGAATCGCGGGGTGAATGTGCATATGGCAAGCCCGGATGCGGAGGATCCGCTGGGGTTCGACTACAGGCTGAAGCCGGGAGTGAATACGAGTTCAAATGCGCTGGCGATTATTAAGATGATGGGGCTTTGAACGGCGTGTCCTGCCGGACGGGCCCGCTGCGCGCGGCGCGGTCACTTCGTGACTTTTGATCTGGTTGAGGCAGCAGAAAGAGTGTGGGTTCGAGCGTTGCTCGACACGGGCCGAACAACGTTCGGAGCATTGCTGCATGGAGCGACGTGATTGACATACATGTCACGGAGTGACCGCGCGACGCGCAGTCGGCCCGTCCGGCAGGACACAGCCTTGCGGTGGCCGGAGTTGTTGGCTAGGCTTGCGGGATGAGGATGCTTGCGGGTTTGGTGATGATGGCGGGGATAGTGGCTGGGGCGCAGGATGTGCATGTGCGGGTGTCGCCGGAGGCTTTGAAGGTTTCTCCGGCGGACCGGAACGCGGTGGAGGGAACGGTGACACTGTTTCCGACGATTCAGAATGCGCTCGATCATCATCCGTTTGCGGGGCCGGGAGGACGGGTGTTCATTGAGATTGCCCCGGGGACGTATCACGAGCGGGTGATCGTCACGCAGAACCACAGGAACGTGACGCTGGTTGGGATGGGCAAGGGACCGGAGGAGACGGTGATTACGAACTCGCTGAATGCGAAGACGGCGGGAGGGACGTTTTTTACGGAGACGGCGGAGATCAATGGGGATGGGTTCCATGCGGAGAATCTGACGTTTGAGAATACGGCGGGGAATACAGGGCAAGCGGTGGCGGCGGCGGTAAGGGCGGATAAGGCGGTGTTTCAGCATGTGCGGTTTTTGGGGCACCAGGACACGCTGTTTGCGGACTACGGGCGGCAGTACTACTTCGAGTGCTTTATTACGGGCGGAGTGGACTTCATCTTTGGCAATGCGACGGCGGTGTTTGACCACAGCGTGCTGGCGAGCAATGGGCCGGGGTTTGTGACGGCGCAGTCGCGGACGAGTGCGGATCAGACGACGGGGTATGTGATTTTGAACTCGGAGGTAACGGAGGCGATGGAGGCTGCGCCGGAGATGAGCGCGGATACCCCGGGGGCGAAGAGCGCGGCGAGTGCGAAGCGGATGGTGGGGCTGGGAAGGCCGTGGAGGCCGTACTCGCGGGTGGTTTATATCAATACGAAGCTGCCTGCCGAACTTGCGCCGGGGGGTTGGAATAACTGGGGGAAGGCGACGAATGAGGGGACGGCGTACTACGGGGAGTATGGGAGTTCAGGAGCGGGAGCGGATATGTCACAGCGGGTGAAGTGGGCTCATATGCTGACGAAGGATGAGACGGCGATGTATCTGCCGGAGAACTTTTTGAAGGGGAGCGATGGTTGGGATGCTCGGAAGGCAGTGAAAGGCAGCGAGAGGCAGTGAGAGGCAGGGAGAGGCAGGAAGAGGCAGGAAGAGCCAGTGTTGGGGTCGGTTAATTTTGCCTGCGCGTTTATTGATGGTTCGCATCCTACGAAGTGAGTGCGCTGTGCGCGTTCCATCTCACGACTGAACGGAGTTTGCTGTCATGCTGCTGATCATCATCCTTATCATTCTTATCTTTGGGTCCGGCTTTGGCGGATATCGCATGGGTCCCGGACTCGGGTACTATGGCGGCGGCGGTCTTTCGTTGATTCTGACCATCGTTCTGCTGCTTCTTCTGCTTAAGGTTTTCTAAAAGCGCAAGCGGGCGGGGCCGACGAAGTTTGAGATTGCCTGGAGCGGACTGGATGCGGAATTTCTCACGACGGGCGTTTTCTCAACTTGTGACCGGCTCTGCCGCGTTGGCTGCTTTGCCTGCGGGAGCGATGCTTCCGAAGATGGGTGCGGGCGGGATGCCGGCGGGATCTTCCACGCGGCAGTTTCCGCGGGGGTTTCTGTGGGGCTCGGCTACGGCTTCGTACCAGGTGGAGGGTGCGGCGAAGGAAGACGGGCGCGGTCCTTCGATCTGGGACACGTTTTCGCATACACCGGGGAAGACGGACCAGGGCGATACGGGCGATGTCGCCGATGATTTTTACCATCTTTACAAGCAGGATGTGCAGTTGATGAAGGAGCTGGGGCTAAAGAGCTTCCGGTTCTCGATTGCGTGGTCGCGGGTGTTTCCGACCGGGACGGGTGCGGCGAATCCGAAGGGAATGGACTTTTATCACAAGCTGGTGGATACGCTGCTAGAGGCGGGGATTCAGCCGTTCTGCACATTGTTTCATTGGGATCTGCCGCAGACGTTGGAGGACCGCGGCGGGTGGCGGGACCGGCGAACGTCCGAGGCGTTTGGCACGTATGCGGGGTATGTGGCAAAGCACCTTGGCGACCGGGTGAGCCACTTTATGACGCTGAACGAGATGCGGTCGTTTGTGGATATTGGATATCGCGATGGAAGGCATGCGCCGGGGCTGAAGCTGACCAATGCGGAGGTAGCGCAGGTGGCGCATCACGCGGTGCTGGCGCATGGGCTGGGGGTGCAGGCGATTCGCGCGAACGCAAAGGCCGGGACGCTGGTTGGGCTGGCGGAGAACGCGACGGCGGTGTGTCCGGTGATCGAGACCGAAGAGCATGTGCATGCCGCGGCGAAGGCGATGCGGGAAGAGAATGCGATGTTCCTAAGCGTGGTGCTGGATGGGAAGTACAGCGATCTTTACCTGAAGCGGCTGGGTGCGGGTGCGCCGAAGTTTACGGATGAGGAGTTGAAGGCGATCTCGTCCCCGCTGGACTTTGTGGGGCTGAATGTTTACTCGCCGGAGTATGTGAGGGCGGATGACTCCGAGCGCGGGTATGCGGTGGTGCCGCGGCCGAAGTCGTTTCCGCATATGGAGAGTCCGTGGCTGGCGGTGGGGCCGGAGGCGCTGTACTGGTCGCCGACACTGGTGAACCGGTTGTGGAAGCCGAAGGCGCTGTTCATTACGGAGAATGGGGCTTCCGCGGCGGATGTGCTGACTGCCGATGGGCATGTATTGGATATTGATCGGACGATGTTCTTGCGAAATTACCTGACGCAACTGCACCGGGCGGTGAGCGAAGGCGTGCCGGTGAAGGGGTACTTCTGCTGGAGCCTGCTGGACAACTACGAGTGGGCGGATGGGTACGCGAAACGGTTCGGGATTGTGTATGTGGACTTCAAGACGCAGAAGCGGACGTTGAAGCTGAGCGCGGAATTTTATAAGGCTACGATCGCGGCGAATGCAGTGGCGTAAGGGCAGTTCTTCGTTGTTCGTGCTTCGTTGTGAGGAGAGACGGTTATGCGGGTTGGGTTGATGACGCGGGAGTATCCGCCGAATGTGTACGGCGGGGCGGGTGTGCATGTGGAGTACCTGTCCCTGGAGCTGGCGAAGAAGATTGAAGTGGAGGTGCATTGCTGGGGGACGCAGCAGGAAGACATGGGCATGCTGCACGTGCGCGGGGATGAGCCTCCGGCAGCAGTGACGGCGGGGACGACGGAGAAGTTCAAGGCGGCCTTGGATGCGTTTGCGCTGAATCTATCGCAGATGAAGGCGCTGGGGCAGATCGACCTTGTGCATACGCATACGTGGTATGTGTCGATGGCGGGGTTTCTGGCGAAGAAGCTGTATGGGGTGCCGTTTGTGCTGACGACGCATTCGCTCGAGCCGTTGCGGGCGTGGAAGGCGGAGCAGTTGGGGTCCGGCTATGCGATGAGCAGTTGGATGGAGCGGACGGCGATCCTGGATGCGGATGCGGTGATCGCGGTGTCGAATGGGACGAAGGCGGACATCATGGCGGCGTATCCGGATGTGGATCCGGCGAAGATTCATGTGATCTACAACGGGATCAACCTGGAGCAGTATCAGCAGACGGCGAGCACGGAGGCGCTGACGAAGTATGGCGTCGACGTGACGAAGCCGTATGTGCTGTTTGTGGGGCGGATCACACGGCAGAAGGGGGTGACGCATCTGGTGGATGCGATTCAGTACCTGCCGGCGGGGACGCAGGTGGTGCTGTGCGCGGGAGCCCCGGACACGCCGGAGATCGCGGCGGAGATGCGGGCGAAGGTGGAGGCTGGAAAGGCGGCAGGACAGAACATTGTCTGGATTGAGCAGATGGTGACGAAGGCGGAGGCGATTGAGCTTTATAGCCACTGCGCGGTGTTCTGGTGCCCGAGCGTGTATGAGCCGTTCGGGATCATCAACCTGGAGGCGATGGCGTGTAAGGCTCCGGTGGTGGCGAGTGCGACGGGGGGGATTTTGGAAGTGGTGGTGGAGGGCGAGACGGGCTATATGGTGCCGTTTACGCCGGATGCGGCGACTACGTTTCCATCCGATACGGAGCAGTTTGCGAAGGACCTGGCTGCTCCGGTGGCGGCGCTGCTGCAGGATCCGGAGAAGGCGAAGCGGATGGGCGAGGCGGGGCGGAAGCGGGTGGAGGATCACTTTGCGTGGGGGGCGATCGCGGACCAGACGATCAAGCTGTATGAGAGGCTGTTGGAGGAGAAGAAGGCGAGGTAAACGATGGGTGTGGCCGGGATGGCGGGTGGGCTGCTGCTGGGTGTGGCGATTGGGGTGATCTCCGGGATGGTGGGGATTGGCGGGGGCGGGCTGCTGATTCCGGCGTTTGTGTTTCTGTATGGGATGAGCCAGCACAAGGCGCAGGGGACAAGCCTGGCAACGATGCTGCTGCCGGTGGGGGCGTTTGCGGTGTGGCGGTATTGGAGGGTGGGGGCGGTGGACCTGCGTATGGCGACGCTGGTGGCAGTGGGGTTTGCGGTGGGAGGCTGGGTGGGGGGCGCGTGGGCGCAGAACCTGTCCGACGTGGCGCTGCGGAGGGGATGTGCGGCGCTGCTGATGGTGATTGCGGTGCGGATGTTGTTTGCCTGAACGGTAGACTAGAGGGGATGACTTCGCCGGCCCCCGACCCTTTGGAACACCATGGCAGGTTTGCGGATCTGTACACGTTTCACTGGAACGAGACGAGCTTTCGGACGTCCATGATTGCGGTGGTGCCGGTGGCGACGGCGCTGGTGACCGGAGTGGCGGTGGGGCATCCGAGCGCGGGGTTGATCGCGGGTGGCGGCGCGATGACGATCGGGTTTGGGATGAACCAGAAGATTGCGGACTCGCGGCTGTGGCCGATGATTGCCGCGACGCTGGCGATGATGTTTTCGACCTTTGTGGGAATGTTTGCGGGGCATCACGGGTATGGGGTGGTGGTGGCCGGGGCGGTGTGGGCCTTTGTGTATGGAGTGTTGACGGCCAAGGCTCCGGGTGTGGCCTGGGTGGGACAGCAGGCGGCGGTGACGCTGCTGGTGACGAGCGCATTTCCTACGGACGCGTACCACGCGTTTCTGCGCTGTTTGCTGACGTTGCTGGGAGGTGTGCTGCAGATTGGGATGGCGAGTGCGTTTCTGCATCTGCTGCCGGAGTTGGGGTCTGACCTGCGGTACATTCCGCATTATGGGTGGCGGAAGGCGAAACGATTTCGGCATAAGTTTAGGTGGCACAGGGTGGTGCGGCGGCTGCGCGGCCTGCCGAGGGCGCTGCCGAGGATGCGGGCTTCTCCAAGCGTGATGTTTGCGCTGCGGCTGGCCGTGACGGTGGCACTGGCGACGGAGATCTACCGGTGGAAGGGAGTGCAGAGCGGGTACTGGATTCCGATGACGGCGCTGCTGGTGCAGAAGCCCGTGTTTGCGGAGACGCTGAACCGGGCGTTGATGCGCGTGCTGGGAACGCTTGCCGGGGCGGTGCTGGCGACGTTCTTCCTGCTGCATGTGCATCCGGATCCGATGTGGCTGGCGTGGCTGGCGAGCGGATTCTGCTTCCTGGCGTACCTGACGAATGCGATCAATTACGCGTTCTTCTCCGTGTTTCTGACGTCGTACATTGTGTTTCTGCTCTCGCTGAATGCGCTGCCGGGGCCAGAGATTGCGCATCGGCGGGCTTACGCGACGATTGTGGGCGGAATTGTGGCACTGGTGATTCACCTGGATGCGCTGAGGCGGAAGCGGGCGGAGCCGGCCTCAAACGTGGGCTAGCGAGCCGGGTTGATAGAATGGACTGTGATGCCTTCTCTGCTTGATATCGATCTGCAAACGCCGTCCACTGCCCTGTCTCGGCCCAAGGTTGGGTTTGTCTCGCTGGGCTGCCCGAAGAACCTGGTGGACTCCGAGGTGATGATGGGGCTGCTGCACCACAACGGTGCGGAGTTGACGCCGAACGCGGAGGACGCGGAGATCATCGTGGTGAATACGTGCAGTTTCATTGACTCAGCCAAGCAGGAGTCGGTGAACACCATTTTGGAGATGGTGCAGCACAAGCAGGCGCATGGCGGTAAGGCGAAGCGGATTGTGGTGGCGGGATGTTTGGTGGAGCGGTATCGGGATGAGATCCGGAAGAATATTCCGGAGGTGGATGCGGTGGTGGGGACGGGGGAGTTGGAGGCGATTCTGGCGGCGGCTGGGTTGACGCCGAAGGCTCATGCTCCGTTCAGCAATCAGAACGGTTCGCCGTTTCAGATTTTGCCGCAGGACTTTGGGCAGCCGCAGATTGAGGCTCATGCGCAAAAGGATTTGGAGCTGCTGAGTGAGACTGCGGTGAATGAGACGACCGTGGCGAAGGAGTTTGCGCAGAACGTTCCGGCGCAGCAGATGGTGAGCCGGGCTGCGAGTGCGGTGAGTCAGCACTCGAGGCCGCTGGCGGACCCGGAGCATGATCGGGAGATTGCGCCGCAGCTGCGGATTGTGCAGTCGCTGGCGGAGACTGGGACGACGCATGGGGATGAGGCTTTAGCTCATGCCGGTTCGCATATAGAGCATCGGGCTGAGGCTGGAACGGAGGGGCGAGTGGGTTCTTCCGTGCCATCAAGAGCAGAGGGTGCGGCGCGGGAGCAGGCCGGACGGTTCAGCCGCGAGGCGTGGGACGGCGCCACGGCGGCTCTGCCGGAGTACCTGTACAGCGATGCGACGCCTCGGATTCTGACGACGCCAAGGGCGAGTGCGTACATCAAGATTGCGGAGGGATGTGACCATCCGTGCAGCTTCTGCATTATTCCGCAACTGCGGGGGAAGTTCCGGTCGCGGCGGATGGGATCGATTATTGCCGAGGCGCAGAACCTGATTGCGCAGGGGGTGCGGGAGATCACGCTGATTGGGCAGGATACGACGTGCTACGGCGAGGACCTGGGGCTGAAGGAAGGACTGGCGCAACTGCTGGATGGGCTGGCGGTGTTACCGGGGCTGCGCTGGCTGCGGTTCTTGTACACGTATCCGAACAAGGTGACGACGCGGCTGCTGGAGACGATGGCTCGGCATGACAACGTGGCGAAGTACCTGGATGTTCCGCTGCAACATGCTTCGGCAAGTGTGTTGAAGACGATGAAGCGTGGGGGGAACGCGCAGATTTTTCTTGATCTGATTGCGAAGGCTCGGGCGATTGTGCCGGGGGTGGTAGTAAGGACGAGCTTCATTGTGGGGTTTCCGGGGGAGACGGAGGCGGACTACAAGGAGCTCGAGAGCTTTGTGCGGGCGGCCAAGATCGACTGGCTCGGGGTGTTTACGTACTCGGATGAAGAGGGTGCGGCGGCGTATGGGTTTGCGGATGAGACGAAGGTGGCGAACCGGACGATCCAGGCGCGGCGGCGCCGGTTGATGAAGCTGCAGCAGACGATCAGTGGAGTGGAGAAGGCGAAGTGGGTGGGGCGGGAGATCGACCTGCTGGTGGAAGGGCCGAGCGAGGAGACGGACCTGCTTTGGGAGGGGCGGACTTCGCTTCATGCGCCGGAGATCGATGGGAAGGTGTTTATCAATGACTTTGGGCCGCATGAGGCGCTGGTGCCGGGGACGTTCTACCGGGCGGAGATTACGGAGAGCCATGATTACGATGTGGTGGCTCGGATTTTGGAGTAGGGATTCGGAATGGAAGTCTTGTGGCGGATTATGACGGAGATTTCAGTGGAATCTGGAGACTTCCCTTCCGGCGACACCCTTGGCTTCATCAACGTCATCACATGGGCTGTGACTCCGGAGTTAGCCTGTAAGAAGCTTTCGGATTACCTTGCGACGTTCAACTGGCACATGGTAGAGCTTGACTCCGTTTGTCGAGTCGAGGACTTGGTAGAGTGCAGTGACGAGATGGAAGACATGATCGGTCGAGCAAGCACGAATCCCGAGGCGATCATTTTAGGAACATTTCATAGCTACAAAACGAATTAGGGTTCTGACTTATGAGTGTGGTGAAGGGGTTGTTTTGTCCGACTTGTCGGAAGGTGGTGCTGGCGGGGGATGCGGATTTTCCGTTCTGCTCGGACCGGTGTCGGATTCTGGATTTGGGGAAGTGGGCGAGTGGTGGGTATGTGATCTCGTCGCCGATCCATGATCCGGAGCTGCTGGATGAGTTGGAGGGGCTGCGGGATCGTGGGCGTAGCTCGACCAATGAAGATCGGGAGCGGTAAGCCGTGGCGAAGCAGGAGGCGGTGCGGCTGGGGGGGTTGAAGGGGGAGAAGACGGGGTGGGCGTGGGGGGTGGGGACGTTTCTGGGCGTGGGTCTGCTGCGGCCGGGGCCGGGGACGTATGGGTCGGTGGCGGCGGTGCTGCTTTGGTACGGGGCGATTCACTGGCTGCAGCCTTCGTATGGGGCTCAGGTTTGGGGGACGCTGGTAGCGGCGTGTGTGGCGACGGCGTTGGGGATTCCGGCAGCCTCCATTGTGGAGCGGGAGTATGGGCGGGAGGATCCAGGATTTGTGGTGGTGGACGAGGTGGCGGGGCAGTGGTTTGCGCTGGTGGGGATTACGGCGGACTGGCGTCATGCGGCGATTGGGCTGGCGCTGTTTCGGCTGCTGGATATTACGAAGCCGCCGCCGGTGAGGAATTTGGAGCGGCTGCATGGGGGGGTGGGGATCATGCTGGATGATGTGGCGGCGGGGGTGATTGCGCTGGGGCTGGGACACCTGGTGATGCTTTGGGTGAAGTGAAACCCGGCAAGGCCTTAACCGATCTACACCGATTGGACCGATCTACCCTCCCCTCACCAGGTATTGCGCAAAAATTTGAGAATAAACGGGTTAGGTCTGTATCGACGTTGGTGTGGGTGCAGAGACCCTGTACCTTTGAGCGGCGGAAAGTTACCCTGGGGTCGGGCGAAATGGGGGAGGGGATAAGCTAAGAGCTATGCCAATTTTGACGCGGATGGAACCGGATGCGGTAATGCCTGGGGGGGAGCTTCGGCTTGAAGGAGAGGGGTTGGGGCCGGGGGTGGAGGTCTCGGTTGCGGGGGTGGAGGCGAGGGTTGAGCTGGCGAGGGCGGGGCGGGCGCTGGTAAGGGTGCCGGAAGGCGTGCTGCCGGGGGAGGTCGTCGCTTTCAATGACGGGATTGCCTCCAACGGGCTGCCGGTGCGGATTGCGGTGGCGATGGCGGAGAACCTGCACCCGGTGGCGAATCCAGCGGTGGACCGCGAGGGGAATGTGTATGCGACGCTGAGCGGGAGCCGCGGGCAGGAGACTCCGGTTTCCGTGTTCAAGATTCCTCCGGCGCCGGAGGGGCAGACGCATGAGCTGCGACCGTTTGTGCGCGGGATCATGAACCCGACGGGGCTGGCCTTTTCTCCGGATGGGGAGCTGTTTGTGAGCTCTCGGGCGGAGGGGACGGTGTACCGGGTGGGGCCGAAGGGGGATGTGACGAGCTTTGCCGAGGGGCTTGGGATTGCGACGGGGATTGCGTTCGACGCGGACGGGGATCTGTATGTGGGGGACCGGTCGGGAACGATCTTCCGGGTGCGGATGGCGGCGAGTGCGGGGCCGAAGGGTCCGGGGCGGGTGCAGGGGACGTTTGTGTTTGCGACGCTGGAGCCCTCGATTGCGGCGTATCACCTGGCGTTCGATGGAGCGGGGGTGCTGTATGTGACGGGGCCGACGACGGCTTCGAGCCAGGTGATTCATGCGATTGACCCGGATGGGACGGCGAGGGTGTTTTACAAGGGGCTGGGACGGGCGCAGGGGATGGCGTTCGATGTGGACGGGAATTTGTATGTGGCGGCGTCCTTGGGTGGGGATCGGGGGATTGTGCGGGTGACGCCTGCGGGCGAGGCGAAGGTGGTGGTGAGTGGGGGGAATCTGGTGGGGCTTTGCTTTATGCCGGGTGGGCGGGCGGCTCTGGCTACTCGGGATGCGGTGTATGAGGTGGAGTTGGGAGTAACGGGGTTGATGGTTTAAGACTTGTCCGGCCGGACGGGCGCCCTGCGCGGGCGGCGGTCACTTCGTGACGTGTGGTCTGGTTGGGGCGATTTGGGATGGATGGGTGCTCACGTTGCTGGCCATGAAGGAATGGTCTGGTCGGAGTTGATGGGGATTTGCATCCAAGTAAGGATGATTGCTGAGATTATTGCGGCTGGAAGCGAGATGCTCTCGCCGTTCCGGCAGGATACGAACTCGCTGTACCTTACGGCGGGGTTGAACGATCTGGGCGTGACGGTCGGGTTCAAGACGATTGTGGGGGATAACCTGGAGCACCTGACCGGGGCGGCACGGGTGGCGCTGGGACGGGCGGATATCGTGATTTTCTCTGGCGGGCTGGGGCCGACCGAGGATGACTTAACACGCGAGGCGGTGAGCGCGGCGCTGGGAACTTCACTGCATCCCGATCCGGGGATTATTACGTCGCTGTACAAGCGGTTTGCGGAGCGGCGGATGACAATGCCGCCGAACAATGCCAAGCAGGCGGATGTGCTGGATGGCGCGGAGATGTTGCCGAACTCAAATGGGAGTGCGCCGGGGCAGTTTCTAACGACGGAGTATGAGGGGAAGAAGCGGTTTGTGGTGCTGCTGCCGGGTCCTCCGCGGGAGCAGAAGCCGATGTGGGATGAGCAGGTGAAGCCGAAGCTGAAGGCGGTGATGCCGGAGGCATTTCTGGCGCGGCGGGTGCTGCGGATTGCGCTGCTGCCGGAGTCGGCTGTGGATGCGAGGACGTCGCCGATTTACAAGCAGTATCCGGATGTGGAGACGACGATTCTGTTTCACCTGGGGGAGATTCAACTGCACTTCCAGACGGTGGCGGCGACCATGGAGGCGGCTCAAGCGCGCGTGGACGAGCTGTGCGAGCGAGTGGAGCATGAGCTGGGGGAGGATGTGTTCTCTTCTAACGGCGACTCGCTGGAAGAGGTGATGCTGCTGATGCTGGGGATGCGGCACCTGACGCTGGCGACTGCGGAGAGTATGACGGGGGGGCTGGTGGCGCAGCGGCTGACGGCGATTCCGAACAGCTCGCGCGGGTACATTGGTGGAGCGGTGGTGTACACGCCGGAGACGAAGACGCACTTCTGCAAGGTGCCTCCGGAGCTGATTGAGCGGGAGGGGGCAGTGAGCGAGGCGGTGGCGCGGGCGCTGGCGGAGGGGATTCAGAGCTGCACGGGGGCGTCGTTTGGGCTGGCGATTACAGGGCTGGCGGGGCCGGGGGGAGGGTTTGGCGCGGATGAGGGCAAACCGGTGGGGTTGGTGTATATCGCACTGGCGGGGGAGGGCGAGACGGAGGTGAAAGAGGTGAGGCTGACGGGAGACCGGGAGCGGATCCGGTGGTTTGCGGCCCAACATGGGCTGGATATGGTGAGGCGGCGGCTGCAGTGACTGGACTTATGCGGTTGTGTGATGACAAGACCGTGTGGGTTTGCCTATGCTGTGGCTTGTTAGACTGAGAGCCGAGCTATGAACCCCTGGTTGACCTCCATTGTGATTGCGTATCTGCTGGGCTCCATTCCCTTTGGATATTTGTTGGTGCGGATCTTTCGGCACGAGGATATCCGTGCGACGGGAAGCGGGAACATTGGCGCGACGAATGTAGCGAGGTCCGGCGCGAAGGGGCTAGGGCTGGCGACGCTGCTGCTGGACTGCGGCAAGGCGTTTGCGGCGGTGGAGCTTGCCAAGCACCTGGCACCGGGGCGGTATGACGTGGCGGTGATGGCGGCGGTGGCGGCGGTGGTGGGGCATATGTTCCCGGTGTGGTTACAATTTAAGGGCGGCAAGGGTGTGGCGAGCGGGCTGGGCGTGTTCCTGGCGCTGACGCCGCTTTCCGGCGTGTGCATTCTGGGGGTGTTTCTGGTGGTGGTGGTGTTGACGCGGTATGTTTCGCTGGGGTCGATTCTGGCTTCAGCGAGTTTGCCTTTTTTTGCTTCTTATTTTGTGCGGCCTCAGAGCGCACTGACGACGGCGGGGTTCATTTTGATTGCGGCACTGATTATTGGAAAGCACTGGGGCAACATGAGACGGCTTGCGGCAGGGACAGAGAGCCGTTTCGGCAGCAAGAAGGTGGCGGCATGAGCCGGATTGCGGTGCTGGGGGCAGGGGCCTGGGGGACGGCGATGGCGATCGCACTGGCTCGGCGGGGCGGCCATGAGCTGACGCTGTGGGCGCATTCGCCCGCGCTGGCGGATGATCTGGCGGAGACGGGGGAGAACCTGCCGTATCTGCCGGGGTTTACGCTGCCGATGGGGATCCAGGTGACAAGCGATCTGCCGGCGGCGATCTTTGAGGCGGATATTCTGCTTTCGGTGACGCCGAGCCAGTATCTGCGGGAGACGATTGCGCATATCGCGCCGCTGCTGACGAAGGATCAGATTGTGATTTCGGCCAGCAAGGGGATTGAGGAGAAGAGCTTTCTGCGGATGAGCCAGGTGATCGGGTCGATCACGGAGTGTCCGTGCGGGGTGCTGAGTGGGCCATCGTTTGCGCAGGAGGTGGCGGCGGGGATGCCGACGGCGATGGTCGTGGCTTCCAGCAATCTTCGGGTGCAGCAGGTGGTGCAGAAGGAGTTTACGTCGCCGACGCTGCGGCTTTACACCAACGACGATGTGGCTGGGGTGGAGCTGGGAGGGGCGTTGAAGAATGTGATCGCGCTGGCCTCTGGGGTGATTGCGGGGCTGGGGTTGGGATCGAATACGAGCGCGGCGCTGATTACGCGGGGGATTGCGGAGATTACGCGGCTGGCGGTGGCTTGTGGGGGGAGGAGACAGACGCTTGCGGGGCTTTCGGGTATTGGGGATTTGGTGATGACGAGTACGGGGACACTGAGCCGGAACCGGTCGGTGGGAGTGGAGCTGGGGAAAGGGCGGAAGCTTCCGGAGATTCTTGCGGGGATGAATGGGAAGGTCGCCGAGGGCGTGAGGAGTACGGCGGCGGCGCTGGGGTTGGCGGCGAGGTATGGGGTGGAGATGCCGATTGCGGAACAGATGGACGCGGTGCTGCACCAGGGGAAGGGTCCGCGGGAGGCGATCAAGGATTTGATGGCGCGGCCGGGGAAGGATGAGTGAGGCTTGGTCCTGCCGGACGGGCCCGCTCCGCGCGGGGCGGTCACTTCGTGACGGGTGTTGGGCTTCGCGTGGTCCCGGCGTAGTTCGGCCTTATTGCTCGGAGCGAGGGGTTTCGAGCTCGTCGAGTTCTGCGAACAGCTCTGTCAGGGAGACTTCGATGGGGGTCTCCGGCACGCGCAGGTGAGTGATGACCTGCTGCATGGAGGAGCCGGCTCCGTGCGGCTGGGCGAGGTAGGCGCGGCGGCGGCGGGGGTCGATCACCCAGACTGCGGTGACGCCCATGGCAAGGTAGTCGTCGACGCGCTCCTGGATGTCGCTCATGCGGTCATCACGGGAGAGAATCTCCACGCAGAGGATGGGCGGGGTGCGGACGATGGGCTCCATGGGCAGGTCGCGGCGGACGATGCAGAGGTCTGCGATGCGGTAATGGCGGGCGGAGGTCTGGACGCGCTGCTCGGGGTAAGCGCGGACCTTCCAGAGGATGCCATTGTTACGGAAGAGCTGTGTGAGTGTGCCTTGAATGCTCGCGTGGGGCTGTTCGCCCATGTTGCGCTCCTTGATCTCGCCGTCGATCCAGTCGCAGTCGGGGCGATAGGTCGTGTCGAGATAGGTTTCGAGGGGAACCATGAGGATCGGAGTAGCAGTTGCCATGCTGTTGACCTCCAAGCGTGGTGCGGACGAGCACCAGCCTCAATGATAGACCGGGCGGATCATACGACGGCAAGAACTTATCCCGGAGTGGTTGATAGACTGAAGAGGTATGGCTTTTTCGTTATTTGGCAGACGCGGGCAGCAGGAACCGGAGCCCGAAGAGAACAAGGTAACGCCCACATCCGCGCTCGCTGAGGAGCCGCAGAGACGCGGGTTCTTCGACCGCATGCGGCAGGCAGTGACGCGCACGCGGGAGAGCTTCACTGAATCCATTGGACAGGTGATTGCGCTGACGCGCGAGGTGGATCAATCCACCCTGGACGATCTGGAGCCGGTGCTGCTGGCGGCGGATATCGGCAGCGCGACGACGGCGATCATTCTGGAGAATCTACGGCAGCGGGCGTTGCGGGTGGGAATCGAAAGCGGCGATGAGTTGAAGGTGCTGCTGCGCAAGGAGCTGCAGGCGGTGCTCGACCGGGTGGCACGACCGGTGACCCATCCGGCGACGGCGCCGGAAGTGATCATGATGGTGGGGGTCAACGGGACCGGCAAGACGACGACCTCCGGCAAGCTGGCGCAGTTGTTTACGATCCAGGGCCGCAGCGTGTTGCTGTGTGCGGCGGATACGTTTCGTGCGGCAGCGATTGAGCAGCTTGAGGTGTGGGCGACTCGGAGCGGGGTGCAGATCATCAAGACCAAGCAGGGTGGCGATCCGTCTGCCGCGCTCTACGACGCGTGTACGGCGGCGAAGGCGCGGGGGACGCAGGTGTTAATTGTGGATACAGCGGGCCGCCTGCACACCAAGACCGACCTGATGAAGGAACTGGATAAGATGCGCCGGACTGCGGAGAAGCTGGTGCCGGGCGCACCGCACCAGACGCTGCTGGTGATGGATGCGACGACGGGGCAGAACGGGCTGCAGCAGGCTCGGCTGTTTACGGAGGCGGCGCGGGTGACAGGGATTGTGCTGACGAAGCTGGATGGGACAGCGAAGGGCGGGATCGTGCTGGCGATTGCGACCGAGCTTGGGTTGCCGGTGGTGTACGCGGGAACGGGCGAGAAGATCGACGACCTGATTCCGTTTGATAGTAAGAGCTTTATTGATTCGTTGGTGGACTAAGGACTGAAAGACCTTGTCCTGCCGGACGGGCCGACTGCGCGTCGCGCGGTCACTTCGTGACTTGTATAGGGCTTCGCGTGGTCCGGGCGTTGCCCGGCATGAGCGATGCTTTACGAACGCGGTAAAGATTCGGGTTCAATCTCCAGGCCGAAGCGCGACATCTCGCGCTTCTGCAACCTGTAATCAAAGAGGAACCCGATGCCGATGGCGATGGGAATCAGACCCACAGCCGCGCTCCCGATGACGGCCCATCCACTTTTTTCGCTGATATTGGTCAGCAGGATGGAACCGAAGATGAGCAGGAAGATGCTGAGACCGAAGCCGGTGGAGATGAGGACCGTCGCGGCGCGGCGTGAGTTGGCCAGGCTGCGCATGGGGTCCTTGACCTGGGCGTTGTTGGTGTCTGGGCTGGCTGTCTTCATGTAGTGATCGATCTCCGCAAGCGGCACTCCGCGGGCGATCATGGCGAGACGTTCTTCGGTTTTAAGACGGCTGTGATGTGCCTGGCTCACGACTCCGCTGATGATGGCGACGATGGGGATCATCATGCCTACGATGGGGATCCATACTCCACTGAGATTTTCCATGTGTGCTTCCTCCTCTTTCTGCCCGCGTTAGACCGGTAGGTGGGCGTAAAGTTTCATGCGTGTGCGTGAAACTTTCAAGGCGGGATAAGGTCTAACCGGACCAATCGATTGTTGTCCAGCGAGCCCAGCTTCGAGCAGGTGGTACGGGATCATCAGCAGATGGTCTTTCGCACCCTCACGCGGCTGACCGGGGCGAAGGATAATCTGGATGACCTGGCGCAGGATGTGTTTCTGCGGCTCTACCGGGCGCTGCCGAGCTTTCGCGGGGAGGCGTTGGTGAGTACGTATCTGTACCGGATTACGGTGAACGTCGCACAGGATGAGTGGAAGCGGCGCAAGCGCGTGGACCGGATGCATGTCTCGCTGACGGCCGAGCGAGGAGAGGGCGAGGAGGGCGGATGGACGTGGGAAGACAGGCTGGAGCATCCCGGGAGCAATGCACTGGAGCAGATGGAGGAGGCTGAGTTTCAGCAGTTGGTGGAAGGGCATCTGATGCAGTTGAGCCAGGTGGAAAAGACGGTGCTGGTGCTCTACCATCAGGAAGAGCGAAGTTATGAGCAGATTGCCGAGGCGCTGCAGATGCCGCTGGGCACAGTGCGGACGCATCTGCATCGTGGACGGAAGAAGCTGAAGGACGCGTTGGCAAAGGAGGGCGGGCGATGAGCGAGGGGAAGCAGACAATGACGTTGGATGAGCGGCTGAGCTCCGCGCTGGAGACTGCGCCTGCTATCACTGCTCCGGATGACTTTGCGTTGCGCGTGATGCAGCGGCTTCCTGCGAGTCCGGCGCGGGTGGGGCGCATCCCGGTGGGGGCGGTTGCGTCTCCGGGGATTGGCCGGCGAGTGGTGTTTGCGGCTGTGTTTGCTCTGATCGTGGCGATGCTGGGGATTGCGCTGTATGCGCATGGCGGCGTGGCGTCTACTGCGGTGGAGTGGTCGCTGGCGGCGGAGTTGATTGTGCTGGGTGTATGGATGGGGCTGCGGCCGCAGTGGCTGCGCTGATCGAAGGTACAGACGAGATTTGGATGCGGCGGGCGCTTGCTCTGGCTGAGGCGACGGTGGGGCTGGCCTCGCCGAATCCGCGGGTGGGTTGTGTGCTGGTGCGGGATGGAGCGGTGTTGGGTGAGGGGGCGCACCGGTATGAACAGAGGGATCATGCGGAGATCGTCGCGCTGAAGCAGGCAGCGGCTGCGGGGCATGAGGTGCGTGGGGCGACGGCGTATGTGACGTTGGAGCCGTGTAGTCATCATGGGCGGACGGGGCCCTGCGCGGACGCGCTGGTAGCGGCGCGGGTTGGGCGATGCGTGGTGGCGACACTCGATGCAAACCCGGTGGTGCGGGGGCGCGGGGTGGAGAAGCTGCGGGCGGCGGGGATTGCGGTCGTTGTTGGGGTGCTGCAGGCGAAGGCGCGGGAGTTGAACGATGCGTTTGCGTGGTCGATTCAGCGGGGGCAGCCGATGGTGACACTGAAGGCGGCGTTGTCAGTGGATGGCAGGCTGGCGCCGCCGCCTTCGGCGCGGGTACGGACGGAGCCGCACTGGCTGAGCGGGCCGGAGTCGCGGGCGGAGGTGCAACGGATGCGTCATGCGGCGGATGCGATTTTGACGGGAATTGGGACCGTGCTGGCGGATGATCCGTCGCTGACGGACCGGACGGGGCTGGAGCGGAGACGGCCGCTGCTGCGCGTGGTACTCGATTCCCTGCTCCGGATTCCGCTGGGGTCGAAGCTGGTGACGGGGGCTGCGGCTTCCAGGGATGTGCTGGTGTTTTGTGGGGCGGAGGCTGAGGCGGGGCGGGTTGCGGAGTTGGAGGCGGCGGGGGTTCGGGTGCGAAGGGTGCGTGGGGGGCGGCGGCTGGACCTGGGAGAGGTGCTGGAGGCGCTCAACGAGGAGAAGGTGCTGAGCGTGTTGCTGGAGGCGGGGCCGGGGCTGAATGGAGCGTTTCTGGCGGCGGGGCTGGTCCAGGGGGCAGTGCTGTTTTATGCGGAGACAGAGTTGGGCGAGGGGGCGCTGCCGTTTGCGGAGGGGACGCCGAGTCCGTACCTCTTCGAGCAAAGGCTGCGGCGGGTGAGGCGGAGGACGTTTGGAGTGGATGCTTGTGTGTCGGGGATGCTCGTGGACCCTTGGAATTTAGAGGCCGGGAGCTTATAAGCTGGATGTATGTTTACTGGATTGATTGAGACGACGGGTACAGTGCTTGCGGTGAGGGCATCGGCGGATGCGGCTGGGCCGACGCGGATTACGGTTGCTGCGCGGGAGTTGGCGGGGCGGCTGCGGACGGGGGACTCGGTGGCGGTGTCAGGGGTGTGTTTGACGGCACTGGATATCGGGGCGGGAGAGTTCTCCGCGGACCTGGCGCGGGAGACGGTGGAACGGACGACGCTGAGCCACCTTGGAGCGGGGACGACCGTGAATCTGGAACTGCCAACGCCGGCGGGGTCGCCGCTGGGTGGGCATGTGGTGCAGGGGCATGTGGATGGGGTGGGGACGCTGCTTGCGCTGGAGCCGCTGGATGCGGCGCACCCGGAGACGAGCGACTGGCGGCTGAGGCTGCGGCTCCCTGCCGGACTGGCGAAGTATGTGGTGCCGCAGGGGTCGATTACGGTGGAAGGGATTTCCTTGACAGTTGCAGATTTGAGTGGGGATGTTGTTTCGATTGCGATTATTCCGCACACCTACAAGGCGACGGCGCTTCATACGCTGGCCGCGGGTGCGGGGGTGAACCTTGAGGTGGATGTGCTGGGGAAGTATGCGGAGGCGCAGGCGGCGCAGAAGTCCGGATGGACCGTCACCGAAGAATATCTGCTGGCGAACGGGTACTAGATGTTCGCCCTGCGCGGGCGGCGGTCACTTCGTGACTTGTGATTGCGCTTCGCCTAGCCCTCCCATTGGTCGGGATAAGGATTGTGCCGACCAACGGGAGGAGCGACGAGAAGCCGAGAACGGCAGGAAGTGCCTAGATCGAGCTCATGTTGTGGAGGAATTCCTGGTTGTTGCGGGTCTTGGCGAGCTTATCCGTCAACAGTTCCATGGCTTCCGTGGGGGAGAGCGGGTTGAGCACCTTGCGGAGGATCCAGGTGCGCTGGAGGTCTTCCTTGGGGATCAACAGCTCTTCCTTACGGGTGCCGGAGCGCTGAATGTCGATGGCCGGGAAGACGCGCTTATCGACGAGCTTGCGGTCCAGGATGACTTCCATGTTGCCCGTACCCTTGAACTCTTCGAAGATGACCTCGTCCATGCGGGAGCCGGTATCGACGAGGGCGGTGGCGATGATGGTAAGCGAGCCGCCTTCTTCGATGTTGCGGGCCGCGCCGAAGAAGCGCTTGGGGCGCTGCAGCGCGTTTGAGTCCACACCGCCTGAGAGCACCTTGCCGGAGGGCGGGACAATGGTGTTGTAGGCGCGGGCGAGGCGGGTAATAGAGTCCAGCAGGATGACGACGTCGCGCTTGTGCTCGACGAGGCGCTTGGCCTTTTCGATGACCATCTCGGCGACCTGGACGTGGCGGGCGGCGGGCTCGTCAAAGGTGGAGCTGATGACTTCGCCGCGAACGCTGCGCTGCATGTCGGTGACCTCTTCCGGCCGCTCGTCAATGAGCAGGACGATGAGGACGACCTCCGGGTGGTTGGCCGTGATGCTGTTGGCGATGGACTGCAGCAGCATGGTTTTGCCAGTGCGCGGCGGGGCGACGATGAGACCGCGCTGGCCCTTGCCGACCGGGGTGAGCAGGTCCATGACGCGACCGGAGATGTGCTCGCGAACGGTCTCCATCTTGACGCGCTCCTGCGCGTAGAGGGGGGTCAGGTTGTCGAAGAGGACCTTGTTGCGGGTCTCTTCCGGGCTCTCGAAGTTGATGGCCTCGATCTTGACCAGGGCGAAGTACTTTTCGCCTTCGTGCGGGCTGCGAACGTTGCCGCTGATGGTGTCGCCAGTCTTCAGGTCGAACTTGCGGATCTGCGAGGGCGAGACGTAGATATCGTCCGGTCCGGGGAGGTAGTTGTAGTCGGGCGAGCGCAGGAAACCGTAGCCATCGGGCAGGATTTCGAGGACGCCTTCGGCGAAGATGTGGCCTTCTTTTTCACTCTGCGCCTGCAGAATCTTGAAGATGAGGTCCTGTTTGCGGAGGCCGCTGGTGCCGGCGATGTCGAGTCCACGCGCAAGCTTACCGAGCTCGGCGATATTGTGCTCTTTCAATTCAGAAATTGTCATGGGGTGGGTCGTTTCTTCTTTTCAGGGGGGATGTAAGGGGAAGAGGTATAACTCAGGCGGAATCTGCGGAACGAGGAGGGTCTGCGGAGGCCGGAGGGAGTTGCGGAAATTCCTGTGCGGAGGGGTTACAACAGGGAGTCTACTACAGACGTAAGCTTGAAGCAAGGGCCGGGCTGCGCCGGGTTAGGGAGAAGGTGAAACTGCCGCGCGCTTAGGCTGCGCGGCGTTCCTGACGATCCTCAACGTGAATTTTTTCGACCTTGGCTTCCGGCGCGTCGTCCATGGGGACAGTGTCCTTGAAACGGTCGAGAACCTCATTGGTCGTGTCCTGCAGCCGCGTGTTCGGCTTGTGCAGCTTCCGGGTGGCCTTGGAGGCCAACTGGCAGAGCTGATATCGATTTGTGACGTGCGTAAGTGCTCCAAAGATCAGATCTGAGCGCATAGTTTCAATCTCCTTCGTAATCCATTTCCGGTTACCTAAGTGCGTATACCGTTTGTTCTTTTAAGCTCGTCTGTCGCCATCCGTCGCCTTGAAGGTACAGGCCGCCGCTTGGCGGGCGTCAATGCCCGCTTGGTGCAGCGGTCGCTCAGGCTGAGCGGCGATTATTCCAGTTCTTCCACCGGCTCATTGATTGGACGCGGCCGGGGGTTCTGAAGATGCACTGAAAGACGACGTAAAGGCAACCAATTCACAGATTCTCCACAGTTTTGCCCGCTTGGGAGAGCGTCGGAAATGAGTTGGTCCTCAAGCAACGTAATTGTTTGGGCAGGGCACGTCAATACTTTTTATGGAATCTTCCCCGAGCGCGATTCCAGAAAAGGGAGATTTTTGAGTGTCAATGACAATGCGGGACGGATTTGATGGTGGAACGCGCAACTCACGACCAGTAACTTCGGTCGAGTGTGCGGTACTGAATCGCCTCCGCGATGTGTTTGACGGCGATCTCCGGCGCGCCTTCCAGGTCGGCGATGGTTCGGGCGACTTTCAGAATGCGATCGTGAGCGCGAGCGCTGAGTCCCTGCTGCTGCATGGCGCGCTCCAGGATGCGTTCCGCATCGCTTGAAAGCTCACAGTACATCCGGATCTGCTGCGTGGACATCTGGGCGTTGGCGTAGATGACGCGGGAGGCGCTGCGGCCGCTTGGCCGGGTGCGGTCCGGGCCATCCGGACTCTCCGGCCGTTCGAACCGGCGGTGCTGCCGCTCACGGGCGGCCAGCACCCGGGCGCGGATCTCCGCCGAACCCTCCGGCGAGGTGCCGCCGCGGAGCTCCTTGTACTGGACGGCGGGAACCTCAATGTGGATGTCAATGCGGTCTAGCAGCGGGCCGGAGACCTTGGAGACGTAGCGCTGGATCATGGGCGGCGTACACATGCAGTCGCGGCTCTTGTCATTGAAGTAGCCGCAGGGGCATGGGTTCATGGCGGCCGCGAGCATGAAGCGGGCCGGGAAGCTGAGGCTCATGCTGGCGCGGGCGATGGTGACATGACCGTCCTCGAGCGGCTGGCGCATGACCTCCAGCACGTTGCGCGGGAACTCCGGGAGTTCGTCCAGGAAGAGCAGGCCGTTGTGCGCGAGCGAGACCTCGCCGGGGCGCGGGACGGCGCCGCCGCCGATGAGGCCAGCGTCCGAGATGGTATGGTGCGGTGCGCGAAAGGGCCGGTGCGTAACCAGGCCCTCGTCGGGGTTCAGCACGCCAGCGACGGAGTGGATCTTCGTCGTCTCCAACGCTTCCTCAAAGCGGAGTGGGGCCAGGATGGACGGCAGGCGCTTGGCCAGCATCGTCTTGCCGGAGCCTGGGGGGCCGATCATCAGAATGTTGTGGCCTCCCGCAGCGGCGACCTCCAGCGCGCGCTTGGCAACGTGCTGGCCGCGGACGTCCTTGAAGTCGTGCGGAAAGTGCTGCAGCTCATCCAGCAGAGACGAGGCCGCCACGCGAAGGGGCTGCACGGTCAGCGTGCCGAAGGCGGTGGCGTTGAGCAGGTCGCGCACCTCCAGCAGCGTGGTGACGGGGTAGACATTGACGCCCTCGACCACGGCTGCCTCCCGCGCGTTGCTTGCCGGGATGATGAGGTTCTTGATCCCGCGCTGCCGTGCTGCGAGCGCAATGGGAAGCATTCCCTGCACCGAGCGCAGCGCGCCGTCCAGGCCAAGCTCGCCCACGAGCAGGAAGCTGCTGAGATCTTTCAGGTGCAGCGCTCCGTACGCGCCGAGAATGCCGATGGCGATGGGAAGGTCGAAGCCGGAGCCTTCCTTTTTGATGTCCGCCGGCGCAAGGTTGATGGTGATGCGCGTTGTGGGGATATCAAAGCCGGAGTTGCGGATGGCGGAGCGGACGCGGTCGCGGCTTTCGCGGACGGCAGCGTCCGGCAGCCCGACGGTGTTGAACTCCGGCTTATCCAGCACCACGCCGGAGTAGTCGACTTCAACATCAATGATGTGCGCGTCGATGCCATAGACAGCGGCGCTGAGAGCCTTGAAGAGCATGGGTTCGCCTGGTGATTCGTTGAGGCAGAAAGTTTCCGGAGTATAGCATCAACAAACCGGGCCGCGATTTTAGAATCAAGAGAACGAGTTGAGACAAGACAACATTGGAGGTAGGTTCGCGTGCGGATTTGTAGTGGGTATTTCGCTTCCCTGGTGACAGGGTTTTTGTTTCTCTCCCAACCGGTGGCGGGGCTCTGCCAGGGCGGCGCAAAGTCGGCCGCGCCGGATGCGCAGCAGAGCGCGCCGGCATCCCAGGAGTCCGACGGTCCCGTCACGAACTCCACCTCCGACAACAAGCAGTGGGCGTGGAACATCCTGACGGACTCGCTGAACGATAAGAAGCACTCCGACGTTCGCATCCAGGCGCTGGCGGCACTGGGGTTGATGGGCAACGACCCGCGTTCGCTGAAGCTGATTTTGGACACAATGGATGATCCCGACATCGATCTGCGGACGGCGGCGGTGCTGGCTGCCGGGGAGACGAAGGCGCCGGCGGCGACCACGGACCTGCGCCGCATGTTGGATGACAAGGAGCCGCAGGTTGCGTTTGCCGCGGCGACGACGCTGTGGAAGATGAACGATCGCTCCGGCGAAGACATCCTGGTGGCCGTGGTCAACGGCGAGCGCAAGGCCGGCTCCACGCTGGTGGGCGGGACCATGCACACCGTCAATCGCGACCTGCATCATCCTACGGATCTGGCGCGCGTCGGCGCGTTGCAGGGTGCGTCCATGCTGCTGGGGCCCTTTGGATTCGGCATCACGGCGCTGGAGTACATGCGCAAGAATGGCGCCGATACAGCCCGTGTCGCCGCCGTGGAGCAGGTCTCGCAGAATCACACTGCACCCATCAGGACCACGCTGATCGCGGCGTTGAAGGATAAGGATGTCGCGGTGCGGACGGCCGCCGCCAAAGCGCTCGCCGGCTATCATGAGCCGGATGTTGCGCCAGCCCTGGCGGATGAATTCCCGGATCCGAAGACGCCGGTTCGCCTGACCGCCGCGGCGGCATACCTGATGAGCACGGGCGTGGTTGTGACGCCGCCGGAACTGACCACCAAGCCAACTGCGAAGACAGCGAAGAAGACAGCGCATAAGTAAGACAAAGGAAGCGACGCCATGCCCCGTGGGAAGAGTGTCGATGGAGAGCGAGCGGTTCAGCAGAGTGGAGCGGACCGCTTCCGCGCGTTTGCCCTGGCGCTGCCGGATGCGGTGGAAGGCTCGCACATGGGCAGCGTGGATTTTCGTGTGGGCGGACGCATCTTTGCAACGCTTGCCTACGTGGCCAAGGGCAAGGGCACGTTGAAGTTGACGCTGGAACAGCAGGCGGCCTTTATCGCGGAGCTGCCGGAGTTCTTTGAGCCGGCTCCCGGAGGCTGGGGACGCATGGGCATGACGCTGCTGCAGTTGGATGAGGTGGACAACAGGACCATGCAGGGCGCACTGCGAACCTGCTACCAGAATGCGGTGAGCAAGCAGGCGGCCTCCGCATCGTCACGGCGCAAGAAGCAGTAAGGGAGAGTAACGCGCGGTTGCGCCTACAATAACGAAGCGGCTCGCATATTGGTTGATAGGTTTCAGTTTCGCCAGCCGCGTTGAACACCCTATGAATACAAGCCTCTTCGAACTCTTCAAGATCGGCATCGGTCCATCAAGCAGTCACACCGTCGGGCCCATGAGGGCGGCGCTGCGCTTTGTGCGTGAACTGGAACGCAAGGCCCGGCTGAACGAGACGGCTGCCGTGAAGGCCGAGCTCTATGGCTCGCTGGCACATACGGGCATCGGCCACGGCACGGACCGAGCGGTGCTGCTTGGCTTGAGCGGTGAGGCGCCGGATGCGATCGACCCCGCGACCATTGAGCCCAGGCTGCAGACGATTCGTGAGAGCCACACGCTGCAGCTCGGCGGCACGCGCAGCATCCCGTTTGTGGAGGCGGACCAGCTCATCTTTCATCGCAGTGAGATGTACCCGCCGGGGGCTGAGGCGGCGACCTCCCATCCCAACGGCATGCGCTTCACGGCGTTGAACGCCGCGGGCGAGACGCTGGCGGAGGAGGTCTTCTACTCGGTTGGCGGCGGGTTCATCCTGTCCGCGGCTGAGCTTGCACCGGACCCGGAAGAGAAGACCATTGCACCGCGGGCGGTTCCCTACCCTTTTTCAAGCGCGGCTCACCTGCTCGCGATCGCAGAGGCTCATGGCTTGACCATCGCTGAGCTCATCCTTGCGAATGAGTCTGCGTTGCTGCGGCTTGAACAGCAAGGACTTTCACCTGCTCCGATCACACGGCCAGGCTTGAACTCAAGTGCGAACGCGGCTCCCGAAGAGCAGATGAAGACCAGCATTCTCGCCATCTGGCGCGCCATGCAGCAGTGCACGGAGCGAGGCATCGCTACCGAGGGCATCCTGCCCGGGGGCTTGAATGTGCGGCGCAGGGCTCCACGACTCTTTGAGCGCATTCAGTCTCTGGACGCGAAGGCAGCCGAGGGCAAGATTCTGCGTGACCCCCTCGCGCCGCTCGATTGGGTCTCGCTCTTCGCCATCGCGACGAATGAAGAGAACGCGGCCGGCGGGCGTGTGGTGACCGCACCAACCAACGGAGCAGCGGGCGTCATCCCCGCCATCGCGCACTACTACATGCAGTTCATCGAGACCGATAAGTCTGACGAACAGAAGGAGCAGGGGCTGCTCCGCTTCTTCCTGACTGCCGCCGCCATCGGGATTCTGTACAAGGAGAACGCCTCCATCTCCGGCGCGGAGGTGGGCTGCCAGGGTGAGGTCGGCGTTGCATGCTCCATGGCCGCCGGCGGGCTGGTCGCGGCGCTGAACGGCACCAACGCGGAGGTGGAGCACGCCGCTGAGATTGCGATGGAGCACAACCTGGGCATGACCTGCGATCCCATTGGCGGCCTGGTGCAGATTCCCTGCATCGAACGCAACGCCATGGGCGCGGTGAAGGCTGTCAATGCCTGCCGCATGGCGATGCATGAGACCGAAGGCCACAAGCTCTCACTCGATCAGGTGATCGAGACCATGTACCGCACCGGCATGGACATGCAGTCACGTTACAAGGAGACATCCCTTGCAGGACTGGCTTTGAACATCATCGAATGCTAATCGGCTGACCTATCGTCCTATCGCTCTAACGCCAGCGCGACGGAGTTTCCACCGCCCAGGCACAAGGCCGCAACACCCTTGTGCGCCTCGCTGCGAATCATCTGATGGATGAGCGTGACCAGCACCCGCGCGCCGCTGGCTCCGATGGGATGCCCGATGGCCACTGCTCCGCCGTTGACGTTGACCTTCGCGAGATCCAGCCCAAGCTCCTTGGTCACGCCAAGCGCCTGCACACTGAAGGCCTCGTTCAGCTCATATAGATCGACCTCGTCCTTCGTCCATCCAGCCTTCTCAAGCACCTTCTCCACGCCCAGCACGGGCGCGAGCATCACCCACCTTGGCGCGACGCCGCTCTGCGCCTGCGCCTTGATGCGCACCAGCGGCTTCAGGCCGAGCGCCTCCGCCTTCTCCGCGGACATTACCACCAGGGCCGCCGCTGCATCGTTCACACCCGGCGCATTGCCCGCCGTCACTGTGCCGTCTTTCTTGAAGGCCGGACGCAGCGGGGCAAGCGAGGCGAGCGACGTGTCCTCGCGGATGCTCTCATCGCGATCGAAGACCGTGACCGCACCCTTCTTGCCGGGCACCTCAATCGGCATCACCTCCGCCGTGAAGCGGCCCTCATTCCAAGCTGCAACGGCGCGGCGATGCGACTCCACCGCGAAGGCGTCCTGCTGCTCCCGCGTGATGCTGTGCTTCTCTGCAACGAGCTCTCCGGTCATGCCCATGTGCTGGTCCTCGCAGGCGCACCACAGACCATCCTTCACCATGGAGTCCACCGCCGCTTGATCGCCCATGCGAAAGCCCTTGCGCGCTCCGGGCAGCAAGTACGGCGCGTTGGACATGGACTCCATTCCGCCGGCGACGACGATCTCCGCGTCGCCGGCCATGATGGCTTGTGCGGCCAGCGCCACCGCCTTCAACCCACTGCCGCAGACCATGTTGATCGTAAGAGCAGCCACGGTATCCGCAAGGCCTCCGCCTAGGGCAGCCTGTCGCGCAGGGTTCTGCCCGAGCCCCGCCGGCAGCACGCAACCCATAATGCACTCGTCGACTGAATGCGCCGGAAGACCTGCGCGGCGTACCGCCTCGCGGACGACGGCTGCTCCAAGCTGCGTTGCCGTCAATTCGCTGAGCCCGCCCTGAAACTTCCCCACTGCCGTTCGCACGGCTGAGACGATCACGACATCCCGCATCTCACAGTCTCCTCTGCCCACCGGTCGCATACAACGCCGTAGTATACGTTTCATGCACGACGATGCGATATCGACGACTCCAGACGAAACACCCATCGCACCCTGGTTCCATACGGCAGCCGTGCTGCTCGTGCTGTTGATGACGACCGCAATCAGTCATATGCGCGTCGGCACGGTGGCCGAGCAGATGCCGAAGGCCTTTCGCTATCTTTCCAGCGCGCTGCTGGAGTGGACGTTTCTTGGGTCCGTCCTTGCCGGCGTGTACCATCGCCGCGCCTTTCTGCGGCGTGCCTTCCTCAGCCCGGCCCGCTCGTGGAGGAACGCGCTCAGCCTCGGCATACCGGTCTATTTCGCGGGCCTTGCCGCTATCGCGATCGTGGGCAGCGTGATTCTCGCAACGCCGCTGCATACGCATTCCAACCAGGCCGTCGTGCTTGGCATGACGCCGCATTCGGCGTGGGAGTTTCTGCTATGGTTCGGTGTCTCGCTGACCGCAGGCGTGTGCGAAGAGCTGATCTTTCGTGGCTATTTGCTGCAGCAGTTCACGGCATGGACTCGCAGGCCGCTGCTCGCAATCGTCATCACGTCACTGCTCTTCGGCTCCGTCCATTTGTATGAAGGGCTTGCCGCGATCCTTCCGCTCAGCGCGCTCGCGTTGGTCTACGGCCTTGTGGTGCGCCGCTTCCATGGCGACCTCCGTGCCGTCATCGTCGCGCACACGCTGCAGGACTTCCTCGTTGCGTTCATGATCTTGGCGCGGCCGTTCGTAGAGCGCTACCATCCGCGACCGTAACATGCCTCTTTCGTCGTTGACGCGACACACGAGAGCAAACCAAGCACGGAAACTTTCGAAAGAAAATCTCTTCCACTTCGTTTTTCGCTTGACACTTTTTTTGCTCGAAACTATACCTTCGTTAGCTGCAATGCAGAGCACTGCGGCGTCGAGCAAGCTCGACAGGGAGAATAGGCAAACGGCTTTCGCAAGGAAGCCGATTCCCAAGGCAAAGACACACCAGGCAAACGCAGCAAGGGGGACGCATTGAGCGTCCCCCTTGCTGCGTTTGTCCGCATCATTGCAGGCGTTGCGGCTTACCGGTTGGTCGTGTCCATCGCCTTCGGCGCGTTCTTCGGCGTGGACAGGTACCCGGAGATCACGTTCTTCGAGATGTTGTTGACCACCACCTCAAACAGCATGGGGTCCTTGCCGGAGTAAAACTGCACCGGCTCATCCAGGCTCTTGTCTTTCTTTTCAATGTTGCGATCATCCGCGCTGACCACCATCGTGTACTTCGCGTGTTTGTCGTCCACCTTCTTCGCCTGCAACTTGATGGTGGACAGCAGCGTGGGCTGCGCGCCCTTGCGCAGCGTGAACTCATAGTAGTTGCGGTCGCCGCGATGCTTCAGGTCTTCCAGCTCATCATGCGTGCGTGCAATCAGTCCGCTCATCACGCCTGCATCGCCCATCGTGCGCTGCAGTTGCGCCTTGGTGGCTTGCAGGTCCACCTGCGTCTCCGCGATGCTCGCCTTCGCGCCGCCGACATCGGTCTTCACCGTGGAGACGTCAGACGCCACCGCGCCGACCTGCTTGGCCGTCGCCGCCTGTGCCTCCGCCAACTTGGCCGTCTGCGCGGTCTGTGCCTTCACGGCCGCCTGCTGCGAGGCCACCAGGCTCTCCGTCCGCAGTTCAATCTGCCGTTGCGTCAGGCCCACACTCTGCCCCAGCGTCTCTGTCGTGGCGCGAAGCCGCGCGCTCAACGCCTCCTGCTTCTGCGTCAGCTCCGCGTTCTTCTGTTGCGCGGCCTGCAGCGCCTGCTCCGCGGCAGACAGATGATTGCTCAAACCGAAACACCAGATCAAAGCGGCCACCGCAAGCACCACCGCCGCGGCAATCCCCGCAATCACACCCGTTGAAGGACGAACCACTGCACTTCCCTGCTCACTCATGCTCTTCTCCTCATGCTTCGTTCGTCTCATCTGGACGCCGGCGAAAGCGAAATCTCTTCCGATCACGGTACGCTATTGCGCCTCGCAACGACCAGCAATCCCTTGCGCCACGCATCGGGCAGGCTGCAATCGCGCTTAGAATAGACCAGTGGCTGAACCGGATTATGTGATCGCCGGAGCTGGAATCATCGGGCTCTCCCTGGCGCTGGAGTTGGAGCGCCGTGGCGCAAGCGTCGCCGTCCTGGAGCGCGACCGCGCACTGGGCCAGGCCAGCACCGCTGCCGCAGGCATGCTGGCGGCAGACGACCCCGGCAATCCACCGGCCTTGCGTCCACTTTCGCGGCTCAGCATCTCGCTTTACCCCGCCTACCTTGACCGCATCGCCGAGCTCTCCGGCATCCAGGTTCCTTTCCAAACCACGACCACCCTGCAGGCCGTCGAGGCAGACACTGATGCGCTCGAGGATCCAGCCGAGGTCGTTGCGCAACTCGTCCCCGGAGACCATCGCTTCGCCTTGCTCGCAGAGCACTCGCTCGATCCCCGCCAGCTTGCCCCGGCGCTCCTCTCGGCTGTGCGCAACACCCGCATCGATCTCCGGGAAGACTCCCCGCTCCTCCGCGTCGCCGCAACCCCCGACGGCATTCGCGCGGAGACGAAGGACGGCGTCCTCCATGCCTCGCACCTCATCGACTGCATGGGTGCGTGGTCGCCCGCGCCGGTCGCTCCACGCAAAGGCCAGATGCTCGCGGTCGAACTCCCGCCCGGCCTCCCGCTTGAGACCGTCATCCGCACGGAGAAGGTGTACATCGTCCCGCGCACCGACGGCCCGAACGCCGGACGCGCCATCATCGGCGCCACGGTGGAGAACGTCGGCTTCGATCTCGAAGTGCATCCCTTGGACATGCTGACGTTGAATGCCTACGCCACGCGCCTGCTGCCCGCACTCGCCGGCGCCACCTTCCTGGAGTCCTGGGCCGGCCTGCGTCCCACCACCGCGGACGACCTCCCCATCCTGGGCCCCACCTCTCGTCAGCCGCGATACATGCTCGCCAACGGCCACTTCCGCAACGGCATCCTGCTCGCGCCTGCGACCGCCCAGGTCATGGCGGATCTGCTCACTGGCCAGACCTCGCAGGTGGAGCTCACCCCTTTCTCGCCGACCCGCTTTTAGGCTGCAACTCGATTCTTCGCACAAGCCCGTCGATATTCGCCCATCAGCGGTGACAACCGTTTCTTCGCTGCGCTATAACCGTAGGTACTTTGTAACGCCAGTCCTCTGGTTCGGAGAATCATTCCCATGTCAAACGCCGTCGCACCCAAGGGCCTGGAAGGCATTGTCGCCACGACCTCCTCTATCTGCTGGATTGACGGCGACGCCGGCGTGCTCTCCTACCGCGGCATCGACATCCATGAACTCGCCTCCAAATCCACCTTTGAAGAGACCACCTATCTTCTCTGGTACGGCGCGCTCCCGACCACCGCCCAACTCAAGGAGTTCTCTGCAACGCTGGCCGACGCCCGCGAGCTGAACCCCAAGATCATCGACCTGCTCAAGTCGGTCCCCACCTCCGCCTCCCCCATGGAGGTCCTGCGCACCGCCGTCTCGCTGCTCTCCATCTATGACGCCGACGAGACCGACTGTAGCCACGACGCGAACCTTCGCAAGAGCTTCCGCCTGACCGCGCAGATCGCCATGATCGTCGCCGTCTTCGATCGCGTCCGCAAGGGCAAGACCATCGTCGAAGCCGACAAGAGCCTCTCCCACGCAGCCAACTTCCTCTGGATGCTCAATGGCGAGAAGCCCTCGGATACCGCAACCAAGACCTTTGACATCGCCCTGATCCTGCACGCCGACCACGAGCTGAACGCGAGCACCTTCGCCGCCCGTGTCATCGCCGCCACCATGTCGGACATGCACTCCGCCATCACCGGCGCCATCGGCGCGCTCAAGGGTCCACTCCACGGCGGCGCCAACGAAGCCACCATGAAGCTCCTCTTCGCCATCGATAAAGCCGGCGAAGATCCAGTCGAGCACGTCCGCCAGATGTTTGCCACCAAGCAGAAGATCTCCGGCTTCGGCCATCGCGTGTACCACACGGAAGACCCTCGCGCGACGCACCTGCGCCGCATGTCCGGCGAACTGGGCAAAGCCGCCGGCAACACCAAGTGGTTTGACATGAGCCAGAAGATCGAAGCCTTCGTCAAGCAGGAGAAGAAGCTCAACGCCAATGTCGACTTCTACTCCGCCAGCACCTACACCACGCTCGGCATCGACATCGATCTCTTCACGCCCATCTTCGCCATCTCCCGCATCTCCGGCTGGGCCGCCCACGTCCTGGAGCAGCATGACGACAACCGCCTGATCCGCCCCCGCGCAGACTACACCGGCCCCGCCTACCCCGCGCCCTACATACCCGTCTCAGACCGCTAACCTTTCGAGCAACAGCAAGGGCCGTGAACATGAGTTCACGGCCCTTTTGCGTACGCGAGACTTACTTGCTGCCCGGCGGCAGAATCCCGTTCATCCGCAGATACTCCACCATCTGGCCATAGTGGTCATAGCCGTGCGCTGGCCCAAATGCCATGAGCGCAATCGGCGTCGACATGCCGTCCACACTCTTGATCGCCTTGAAGGAGTTATCCAGCGTCAACGTCGCCACCGCCTTGTGCGCAAAGGCAAACGAGCCCTCGAGCGCCTTCACGATCTCGTCCTTCGTCTTCAGCCCCCCAATCGCCTTCATATCGACATCCGGCTTCAATCCGCTGGCCGCGCTGTAAAAATAGTAATTTGCCTGCGCCACATGCTTTACCTCGTCGGCAAAGGTGCGCACCCCATCGAACTTCGCACCCGCAGTCGAGGCTGGCTTGAAGTCGTACTTTTCCGCGGGCATCGCCTTCGCCACGCCCATAAACTCGTACTCCCACACGCCAATCAGCGGCTCGATGGCCTTCGCCGGCGTCACCACCGTTCCCACCGGTGGCCCGGCAGGCGGTTCGCCCATCTGCGCCTTTGCGCTCATCGAACCCAGCAGCATCATCGCCACGCCCAGCATCTGTCTTCCCTTACATCGCATCATCGTTCGCTCCTTGTTACAGCCGCCCCAGCGTATCACTTCCCCGCCCAGCGAAGCGTAAACTAGCCTCATGCGACGCATCTACATGGACGCCAACGCCACCACGCCGCTGCTGCCCGCGGTCTTTCACGCCATGCGCCCGTACCTGCTCGAGCACTTCGGCAACGCCAGCTCCATCCACCAGCCCGGCCAGCACGCCCGTGCCGCAGTGGACCACGCCCGCGACCAGTTCGCACGCCTCCTCCACTGCCGCGCATCGGAGATCGTCTTCACCTCCGGCGGCACGGAAAGCGACAACCTCGCCCTCTTTGGCATCGTCAACCCCGGCGACCACCTGATCACCTCGCAGATCGAGCACCACGCCGTCCTCCACGCCGCAGAAGCCCTCGCCAAGCGCGGCATCGAGGTCACCTTCCTCCCCTGCACCGCCGACGGCCTCATCACCCCCGCATCACTCGAAGCCGCCCTGCGCCCCAACACCCGCCTCGTCTCCCTCATGCTCGCCAACAACGAGACCGGCACCATCCAGCCCATCGCCGAACTCGCCCGCATCGCCAAAGCCGCCTGCCCCAACCTCCTCGTCCACACCGACGCCGTCCAGGCCGCGGGCAAGCTCCCCATCGATCTCAGCGGCGACCTCAAACAGGTCGACCTCCTCTCCATATCCGGCCACAAGATGTACGCCCCCCAGGGCACCGGCGTCCTCTTCACCCGCCGCAGCGTCCGCATCGCCCCGCTTTTCCACGGCGGCACGCATGAGCGCCAACGCCGCGCCGGAACCGAAAACGTCGCCGGCATCGTCGCCCTCGGCACCGCCGCCGAACTCGCCCAGCAATGGCTCGCCGAAGGCACCGGGCCCGCACACCTCACCGCGCAGCGTGACCGTCTCGAGCAGACCCTCCTGACCCAGATCCCCGAGTCCGGCATCAACGGCCTCGACACCCCCCGCACCGCCAACACCGCCAACCTCTTCTTCGACCACCTTGAAGCCGAAGCCCTCGTCATCGCCCTCGACCTCAAGGGCCTCTCCGTCTCCGGCGGCAGCGCATGCCAGTCCGGCGCAACCGAGCCCTCCCACGTCCTCACCGCCATGGGCCTCTCCCCCGCCCGCGCCCGCGCCAGCATCCGCATCTCCCTCTCCCGCCTCACCACCGACGAAGAGATTGACCTCGCCCTCACCCTCATCCCGGAAGCCGTCGCCCGCCTCCGCGCCCTCTCCCCCACCTGGAAGCCCACACCCATCCTCGTCTCCGCATAGCCCAGAGTCCAACCACCCTCTTCGCTCATCGAATCCCCATGAGCACCCTCCGCCTCTCGGTCCTCGATCAATCGCCCGTCCCCTCCGGCTCGACCCCCGCGCAGGCCCTGCGCAACTCCGTCGCCCTCGCCCAGCACGTCGAATCCCTCGGCTTCCACCGTTTCTGGATGTCCGAGCACCACGCCATGGAGACGCTCGCCTGCACCGCGCCGGAGATCATGCTCGCCCGCATCGGCGCCGAAACCACCCGCATCCGCCTCGGCTCCGGCGGCATCATGCTCCCGCATTACACCGCGCTCAAAGTCGCCGAAACCTTCCGCACCCTGCACGCCCTCTACCCCAACCGGATCGACCTCGGCATCGGCCGCGCACCCGGTGGCGGGCCCATTGAGGCGACCGCCCTCCGCCGCTATCGTGGAGCCCCGCAGAACGCCCTGCAGGTCGACGACTTCCCCGACCAGCTCTCCGAGCTCCTCGCCTTCCTCCACCACGATTTCCCCCCGCAGCACCCCTTCTCGAAGATCCTCGTCTCCCCCGACGCCCCCGGCGGCCCGGACGTATGGCTCCTCGGCTCCAGCCTCTGGAGCAGCCGCGCCGCAGCCGAGTTCGGCCTCCCCTACGCCTTCGCCCACTTCTTCTCGCCCGAGCCCACCCGCCAGGCCATCGAACACTACCGCGCCGACTTCCGCCCCAACCCCGCGTTGGGAGACCAGGCACGCACCGCCCCCGAGGCTATGGCCGCCGTCGGCGTCATCTGCGCCGAAACCCAAGCCGAAGCCGACCGCCTCTTCCAGTCCGTCCGCCTCCTTCAGCTCCGCATCCGCCAGAACGACCGTCGCCCCGTCGCCTCGCCCGAGGAAGCAGCCGCCGAACTCCCCCGCTTCGGCCCACCCGCCCCGGAAACCGGCGAGTTCCCCCGCTACATCGCCGGCACCCCGGACGTCGTCCGAGACCGCCTCACCGCTATGGCCGACGCACTCCACATCAACGAGCTTGTCGTCAACACCATCGTCCACGACCACGCCGCCCGCCTCCGCAGCTACTCCCTCCTGGCGCAAGCCTTTCGCCAGAAACTCGCCGCCTGACCCAGAAAACCACCAGCCAAGCACACGTCATTCCTGGACAGCGGGATGCATCCAACTTTTTCATGTGGATCAAAGGAGGAAGACGTGAGCGAAACGTTGAAGATTGTAACCGCCGTTGTGCTGGACGAGAGTGACATACTCGTCGAGTTCTCGGACTCGACGAGTTCCACCTTTTCTGCTCAGGAGCTTGCCACCTTGCATCCGGAGCGAAGCGCTGTGGTCCCGCAGAGCGATAATCCTGAAGCGATATTCGATAGGTAGTGAGGCGCAGTAGGCGGCCACCTTTCCGTGAGCCTGCTTGGCTGCCGCTGTCCGTGTCTTCGCCGGCGGCGGGAACGGGAACGCACCGGACGCCTCGATCCTTCCGGAAAAGCGCTAGAACATATCCGCTTTATCGGCTGCAGCCACCGCCGGAAACGCATCCCGCACCAGCCGCGCCGCAAACTCAACCTCCTCCGGCGAGACCGTATGCGGCCGCCCCGGATACCGCCTGACCGTCACCTCCGCCCCCATCCCCTTGAGCACCCGCGCCGAATCCTCCACCCGCTCCCAGGGCACATGCGGGTCCGGATCTCCGCTCCCGAAGAACGCCGGCGTCCCCGCCAACTCCCCCGGATATACCAACTCCATGCGAGGTGGCCCAATCAGCCCCCCGGTCAGCGCGATCAACCCCGCATACCGCCCTGGATGCCGCGCCACAAACTCCGTGGACAAACAGGCCCCCTGCGAAAAGCCGCCAACGACCACCCGCTCTCGCCCAATCCCAGCCGTAGCCGCCATCTCAACCAGCGCCTCCACCCGGCGCAGCGCAGAGGAAAGCCAAGGCTCATTCTCCTCTCGCTTTGCCAGAAATGAGAGCGGATACCAGCTCCGCCCTGCAGCCTGCGGAGCCAGATAGCACAGCCGCGGATCGTACATCGCGTGGGCCAGCGAGAGAATATCCTCCGCCGACCCACCCCGTCCATGCAGCAGAATCACCACGCCCGCAGCCTCCGCGAGCGTCGCCCCAAACTGCTCCACCGCGCCGTTCGCATGGGGATCAAGCCCGCTCATGCCGTCACCGTCTTCAGGACGATCGGCGCCACACGCGCCTCAATCTGCCCGCGCCTCGGCTCCAGCCACTCCGGCAGGCACAGCCGTTCGCCCAGCGCCTCCAGCGGCTCATCCAGCGTGAACCCCGGAGGGTCCGTCGCCAGCTCAAACAGCACCCCACCCGGCTCCCGGAAGTAAATCGAGTGGAAATAATCGCGATTCTGCACCGTCGTCACGGCCAGCGTCTTCTCAATCTCTGCCCGCCACGCCAACTGATCCGCGTCATCCGCTGCCCGGAACGCAATGTGGTGCACACTCCCGGCACCAAACCGCCCATGCTTCGCCTTCGGGTCGATCACAAGATCGATATGGTTCCCCAGCGCGTTCCCCGGGACCGAAAACCGCAGCCGATTCCCTTCCTCCGCCACCTTGCTGAACCCCATCATCGTCAGCGTCGGCACGGTCGTCTCCGCTGTATGCAACAGCAGCGTCACGCCAAACAGCCCGCGAATGCTGTGCTCAGCCGGCACATCCGCAAAGCGCGGAGCCTTCGCTGCGGCCACATCCGCATGGCCCACAAGCTCGATCTTCATCCCATCCGGATCCGCCAGCGTCAGCACCTCTTCGCGGAAGCGCCTGCCCGTCCGCTCAACGGGAACGTGCTTGTCCTGCAGCCGCGCCTCCCAGTAGTCGACAGAGGTCAGCGGCACACTGAACGCCACATGGGACGTCTCACCCGCCCCGGCAGAGCCACGCGAAGCGTTCGGCCCGGGAAAGGTCGTCATAATCGTTCCCGGCGACCCCAGGTCGTCGCCAAAGTAAAAGTGATACGTCCCCGGATCGTCGAAGTTGACCGTCCGTTTGACGAACCGCAGACCCAGAACCTCCGTGTAGAAGTCCAGGTTGCGCTGCGGGTCAGAGGAAAATGCAGTGACGTGATGAAGACCAACGATCGGCTTAGGCATGGTGTGTAACCCTCACCTGAATAGATTCACATGTTGCAACATGGATTCACCGCCCGCCCCAGCCTCACAGATACCAGGGAATGTTCACCACCACAATCCGCTGATTTCCGCGCAGCAGCAGCAGCAGCTTCAGCAACTGCACCCGCTGGTTGTGCAGCAGGTTCTCCCACCAGTGCCGCACCACCAGCTCCGGCAGCAGCACCGCCACCTTGCGTCCAGGATTCTCCGTCTCCAGCCGCAGAATGTAGTCCATCAGCGGCGAAATGATGAAGCGGTAGTTGGACGGAATCGTCACCAGCTCCGGCGCCACCATGCCCTTGTCGCGGATGGGAGCCATAATCTTCTCCTCCCACTCCTCTTCGATGCCATGCTCCTCGTCCTCCGAGTGAACATGCACCACCTTGATCTCCTGCGACATCAGCAGCCCGAACCGGATCGCCTTCTCCGAAATCCGGTTCCACCCCGCCACCGGGATCACCACCAGCGGCTGCTCCAGGTTCACCAGGTTCAGCGGCTTCATGTCCTTCATCTCAGCCGAGACCCGAACATAGTGCTTCTTCACCAGGTGCATGATCAGGATCAGGAACGGTATCAGCAGCGCCGTCACCCAGGCGCCGGACCTGAACTTAGAGGCCAGCACCACCAGCGTCGTCAGCCCGGTCGCCACCGCGCCCACGCCGTTGACGATCATGTGCCACGTCCGCCCGGGATGGCTCGGCTCATGCCGCCAGTGCACCACCATGCCCGCCTGCGAAAGCGTAAACGCCAGAAACGCGCCAATCGCATACAGCGGAATCAGCTTATCCGTGACTCCGTCGAACAGGATCAGAATCACCGCCGTAAACCCGGTCAGCGCATAGATTCCATGCGAAAACAGCAGCCGCCGCCCCCGAAGAATAAACACGTGCGGCAGATAATCCCGCATCGCAATCGTCCGCGTCAGCCGCGGGAACCCCGCAAACGCCGTATTCGCGCTCAGTGACAACGCCACCAGCACGCTGCCCATGGTGATGTAGTAGAACCAGCTGGACCCGAACACCGCCCGCACCAGCAGGCTCAGCAGGCTCTGATACGCCTTATCATCCGGCTCCATCGCCATAATGCCGTAGTGCCGGGCCAGCCACGCCGTCCCAAACAGCAGCACGATCAAAATCGCAATAATCACGGTCAGCGTGTCATTGGCCTTCTTCGAGCGCGGCTCGGAGAACGCATTGACCCCATTTGAAACCGCCTCAACTCCCGTCATCGCCGCGCAGCCGCTTGAAAATGCCTTCAGGATCAGCCAAACGAACGCCAGCCCGATGATCGGATGGTGTGCCGGGTGCGCCGGCGGCAGAGCCACCAGGCTCTGCGGATGAAACCCGGTCGAAACAACCTTGTAAACTCCCACCACAATCAGCACAAACAGCGTGCCGATAAACATAAACGTGGGAATAATGAACGCCGTCCCCGACTCCTTCACCCCGCGCAGATTCACAATCGCCAGAATCGCCAGAATCAGTAGGCACAGCTCCAGCGTGTGCGGCAGCAGCGCCGGCACCGCGGACGTCAACGCCGTCACCCCGGCTGAAATCCCCACCGCCGCCGTCAGAATGTAGTCGATCATCAGCGCCGCCGCAGCCAGCAGCCCCGCCCCATCGCCCAGGTTCTCCGACGCCACCGTGTAGCTGCCGCCGCCGTTCGGATACGCCGTAATCGTCTGCCGGTAGCTGAAGTAAACAATCACCAACAGGATCAAAATCGAGCTGATAATCGGCAGCAGGTAGTTCATCCCCAGCAGCCCCAGCGGCACCAGCATGTACAGCGCCTGCTCCGGACCGTACGCCGCGCTCGTCAGCGCGTCCAAGCCAAAAATCGGTATGCCCGCGGACACACCGATGTGTTCAGCCGCTTCCTCACTCGTCGGAAGCGGCTTACCTAAAATTCTGTCCCTGATTGCCATGTCGATATAGATAGTACGCCTGTCAAGTCAAATGCTCTGCACGGAACGACACCACATCCCCGCCGATTTTCACGGTCATCAACGTCCGCAGCCGGAAAAGCATTTTACCCGCCTCTCTGCCCACGCGGTGTCAAATCACTCCTCACCCGCATTCCGCGCTGGAACTACCACCTTCCGGTCATTTACCCTGAAGCTATGTCCAGTCTCTTTGAAATCCCGCTCAAGACCATCTCCGGCGAGGAGACGACCCTCGCACCGTACAAGGGCCACGTCCTGCTCATCGTCAACGTCGCCAGCAAATGCGGCCTGACGCCCCAGTATGAGGGTCTTGAGAAGCTCTACAGCACCTACAAGCACAGCGGCTTCGACGTCCTCGGCTTTCCCGCCAACGACTTCGGCGCGCAGGAGCCAGGCACCAGCCAGGAGATCCAGAAGTTCTGCTCCCTGACCTACAACGTCAGCTTTCCCATGTTTGAAAAGGTCGTCGCCACCGGCCCGCAGAAGGCCCCGCTCTATGGCCTGCTCACCAGCGCCCAGCCCGTCGCCCGCATCGCAGACCCAGGCTTCAAAGACAAGCTCCGCGGCTACGGCCTCAACGTCGCAGACGCCCCGGAACTGACCTGGAACTTCGAAAAGTTCCTCGTCAACCGCCAGGGCCAGGTTGTCGCCCGCTTCGCCCCGGACACCCTCCCCACGGACCCAGCCGTCATCCAGGCCATTGAACGCGAACTCCCCCCACTCGAAGGCGCCGCACACGCCTAAGCTGCCCGTCCAAGGAACCGATGTTCATCGACGGAGAGTACTTCGATGAAGTGATCGTGACAGAGCAAGGCTCAGTGAGAGTGCTCGCCGATATCCACATCTTCGGTAGCCACGTCGTGCTGGACGGCCTTCTCTTCTTTCCTGAGGAAGGTGAAAGTCTCAAGATCGGTGTAGGGCGGGTCCTAAGCATCGCTCGAAGCCTTTGTGAACAGGCCAAAGCAGAGGGATTCGACGAGTTGACAACCGTCTACAGTCGTCTTGGCAAAGGGAGGAACGAGCGTATAATTTCACACACGAGGAGCCTGGTATGAGTGAGTTTGCAGTGAAGAGCCACCCGCCCAAACCGATTGCTTCCGAGAAGATCGATCGCATCGTGGCCATGCTCCATGCAGGTCGCAGCTACGAAGAGGTGATCCGTACAATGCGACAGTTGGAGTTCGGGAAGATAGATTGCATAAAACTTCTTCGCGATCAGAGCCACATGTCACTCTACGAAGCCAAAGCTCTCGTCCACCTCAGCCCCGCCTGGGAAGATCGTTTTGACTCCGACGAGCGCCTTCATAATGTGGCAGAGGAAGCCCTTCGCATCGATACCGAGCAAGCGGCCGCCCACCTCTAAACGGCCAGCCATCAACTTAAGCCACCACTCTTCCTGAACTTGCTCCCCCACCGTCCTCCCAGTACGACCTATTCCCTCCTTTTGAAAGAGCCCATTCTCAAAATGCCCAAAGCCTTTCTCTACTTGGCCGCCACCACCCTGCTCGCCTCCGCCGCCTTCGCCCAGAAGACCCCCATCCGCATCACGGCAGACCTCACCGAAGCCCCGCGCCACCTCTTCCACGCGGAAGTCGATCTCCCCGTCAAGTCCGGCCCCCTCACCCTCATCACGCCGGAGTGGATCCCCGGCAACCACGCCCCCACCGGCCCCGCCTCGCAGATCGTCGGCGTCGTCTTCACCGCTGATGGGCGGGACGGAAAAGTAACGACCCTGCCCTGGCGCCGTGACGACGTCAACCTCTACGAGTTCCACCTCGACATCCCCGCCGGCGTCACCAGCCTGCACGCCCACCTGGATAACATCGCCCCCGGCCGCGTCACCCGCCAGATGGCCTGCCTGGAGTGGGAGCGCCTCATGCTCTACCCCGCCAACATCCCGGTCAAGAACATCGCCATTGAACCCTCCGTCACGGTTCCCGCCGGCTGGGGCATCGGCACCGCGCTCACCCCGGATGGCACCCCCGGCGCACCCGCCGCGACCACCGGCCTCCTCCAGTCCGCCCACCAGGTCTCCACCGGCAGCACCACCCAGAAGTACGCCGTCACCAACGTCGAACAGTTGGAAGACTCCCCCGTCATCGCCGGCCTCTACTTCCACGAGTTCCCCCTCGCCCCGGAGGTCACCCCCAAGCACTACATCGATGTCGTCAGCGACCTTCCGGAGGACTCCAACCTCCGCCCGGAGCTCCTCGCCGAGATCTCCAACCTCGTCCGTGAGGCCGGCACCGCCTACTCCTCGCACCATTACAACGTCTACCACTTCCTCCTCACCCTCTCGGATACCGCCGGCGGGGAAGGCCTGGAGCACGGCCAGTCCTCCGATAACGGCATCGGCGAAAAGGGCTTCTCGGATGAGGCCCACCAGCTCGCCGAATCCGACCTCCTCGCCCACGAGTTCACCCACTCCTGGAACGGCAAATACCGCCGCCCGGAGAAGCTCTATCAGCCCGACTTCGCCACCCCCCAGCAGGGCCAGCTTCTCTGGGTCTATGAAGGCATGACCCAGTACATGGGCAACGTCCTCGCCGCCCGCTCCGGCCTTAAAAACCAGTCGCAGTACCGCGATATCCTCGCCAGCTCAGCCGCCTCGCTCGATAACGAGTCCGGCCGCAACTGGCGTTCGACCGAAGACACCGCCATCGCCAGCTCCATCGACCGCCACCCCGTCCTGTGGGGCTCCTGGGAGCGCGGCCAGGCTTACTACCAGGAAGGCGAGCTCATGTGGCTTGACGCCGACACCCTCATCCGCGAAAAGACCAATGGAGCCAAATCTCTCACCGACCTCCAGAAGATCTTCCTCGGCAAAGGCGGCGACACCGGCCCCAACATCGTCCCCTATGACCGCAAGGAGCTCATCGCAGACCTCAATCAGGTCATGCCGTATGACTGGGCCACCTTCCTCCATGAACGCATCGACGTCCCCAACCCCCACGCAGACCTCGCCGGCATTGAGCGCGGAGGCTACAAGTTCGTCTACACCGATAAACCCACCCCCAGCGCCCGTACCGTCGCAGCCACCCGCCGCGGCGGTCTGGCGGACTTCTGGTACTCGCTCGGCATGAGGATCAACGCGGACGCCATCGTCACGGATATCCGTTGGGACGGCGTGGCAGACCGCACCCACCTCAGCCAGGGGGACAAGATCGTCGGCATCAACGGCCAGGTCGCCTCCGCGGACATCCTCAAGGACGCCATGAAGAAGGCCAAGAACGACACCGCCCCCATCCACCTCATCGTGCAGACCGGCTCCATGCTCAACTTGGTGGACCTCAACTACCACGACGGGGAACGCTACCCCATGCTCCAGCGCGACGCCTCCAGACCCGCCCTCCTGGACGAGATCACCAAGCCCCTCAGCCCCGCCACCGTCCTCCCCAAACCCCACGAACCCCACGCCGGCATGTAGCCGTACCCGCCCAAACCACCCGACGGGTGCCCCATTCGTTCCGGCTTCATCGGAAAGGGTGGGGTATCGAGCGAAGCTCGACCGCACTCTCCTCCACCTCGCAAAGCCCCCCATCTCACCTCGGATGGGGGCTACTTGCTGTCTCTTACCCACGTTATCCATACCTCGAACCACAAGCTGGACACCATCCACCACAGGCTGAACCCATGGTGGAAGGTGCCCAGACACCCGTCTTAGCTGACCGCCTCCAGGTGAGAAACCGGCTCATCCGGCTTGATCCGGTACCCGCTCCATCCGTAGTAGATGATGTAAAGGTAACAAAGCAAAGGCATAAGCAGCGACTTGTGAATTCCGTACCGGTCCGCCAGCGCCCCCATCATCACCGGGAACACCGCTCCGCCCACAATCGCCTGCACCAGCAACCCTGACCCACGTCCAGTCAGCGGCCCCAGCTCCGCAACGGCTAAAGTGAAGATAGTAGGGAACATAATGGAGTTGAACAACCCCACCGCCAGAATCGTCACCAGCGCAAAATACCCCGCCCCCAGCAGCGAACAACCCACCAGCACGCACGCTCCCACACCAGCCCACATCAGTATCTTGTTGGAAGCAATACGTCTCATGGCCGCAGACCCGATAAACCGGCCCACCATCATGCTCGACCAGTAGAAGGTCACCAGCTTCGCCCCCTGCTCCAGCGGCATCCCTGCAATCAGAGGATCGTTGAAGTATTTGACCAGAAAGCTGCCGATCGAAACCTCCGCACCCACATAAATAAAAATAGCAATCGCACCCAAATACAAATGTGGATGGTTCCAAACGCTGTCCTTGTTCGCTTCCAGCCCCCCCGGACGAAAGTCCCGCGTGACCTCAATATGTGGGAATTTGTACAGCGCTACTGCCAGCGCCAGCACCGCAGCGGCAGCCGCAATCGCATAGAACGGCAGCTTGATGCTGGCCGCCTGGTGAATGCGATAGGCATTGAGCGCTGCGCCCTGCAAGCCACCCTGTCCCGCGGTGGCAGCTGCGGCTCCGCCAAGAATCAGGGCGCCACCCACATATGGAGCAACGCTGTCGCCAAGGGTATTGAAGGCCTGCGTAAGATTAAGGCGGCTGGAAGCGGTCTCCGGTGGCCCAAGGATGGTGACATAGGGATTAGCGGCCACCTGGAGCACGGTGACACCAGCCGCCAGAACGACCTCCGCCGCCAGGAAAAAACTGTACGTTGCCACAGACGCCGCAGGCACGAAGAGCAGTGCGCCAAGCCCCATCAGCGCAAGTCCGATCACCATGGTCTTCTGGTATCCCACCCACTCCACCAGCTTGCCCGCGGGCTGCGCGAAGATGAAGTACGAGCTGAAGAAAGCGAGCTGAATCAGCGACGCCTGCACATAGCTAAGGCTGAAGATGGACTGCAGGTGCGGGATCACGGCATCGTTGAGGACGGTACAGAAGCCCCACGCAAAAAAAAGTGTGGTGACCATGGCCATGGCGCTGTAGTTGGTTGATCCCGGCATGGCCGAGGTATTGCGAGGTGCGCCTGCACTGACAACTGCCATTCTTTACCTACCTTGCGGCGGATACGCCGATACGTCCACAATAAACATCAAATTCTGTCACTCGAACCCTTCATCAAGCGATCAAGGTCCGACCCGTTGCAAAGCAATTGCGGTGCTGTCGTAGTCGCCAAAGAGTTTCAGTGCAACTCCGTGACCCATAAGGACCGCACCAGACACGATACTATCTCCGGCATACTTTTCGATATCCAGTGGCTGAACCCGGTATTTCGCTGCCGGGTCCAGCCCGCGAAAGCGGATCAGCGGCTGGGCTAGCCCGTAATGCTGGGAGTGCAGATAGGCGAAGAGAACCGCTTGGCCTCCATCCTGCGCGACATACTCGACCTGGGAGCTCTCGCTGGTCTCCGGGGCCTGCAGGCGGTAGAGCTTACCCTCCTGCACGGTGGTGCGGACAGACTTGTAAAACGAGGTAAGGGCGGTTGCGGTGGTCATCTCCTCCGGTGTCCATTTGAGCAGGTTGCTGCCAATTCCGAGGGCTCCCTGCATCGAGGAGAGGAAGCGGAACTTCAGCGGAATGTTGCGCTTGTCCAGAAAGTTGGGCGTGTCTGTGACCCACGCAGCCATCGTAAGCGGACTATAGGCATGGGTGAAGCCGTCCTGAATCGTAAGGCGGTCGAGCGCGTCCGTGTTGTCGGAAGGCCAGACCTCATCCGTGTAACGAAGGATACCGAGGTCCACACGGCCGCCGCCACCGGAGCAGGATTCAATCTCCAGCTTCGGATGTTTGGCGCGGAGCTGAGCGAGCACGTCATAAAGGTTGTTCACGTAGCGGACGTAGATCTCTTTCTGGGCGGCTACATCCGGGTGGGCGGCGGTGCTGCCGGGAGCTTCGGGCCATCCAGGCTCGCTCCAGTTGCGGTTGTAGTCCCACTTGAGAAAGGCGATGTCGTTCTCGGTGACGAGCTTGTCCAGAAAGCTAAGAAGATAGGCTTTGACCTCCGGACGAGCGAGGTTGAGGACAAGCTGAGTCCGAGCCTCCGTACGTTGGCGGTTGGGAAAATTCATGACCCAGTCCGGGTGAGCGCGATAGAGGTCGCTGTCAGGGTTCACCATCTCAGGCTCAACCCAGAGACCGAAGTCCATGCCGAGCTCATGGACGCGATCGATGAGTGGCTTGAGGCCACGGGGAAACTTGGTCTTGTTGACGGTCCAGTCGCCTAGACCCGCATGATCGGTCACACGTGCCCCGAACCAACCATCGTCCATCACAAAACGTTCCACTCCCAGCTTCGCGGCCTTCTCCGCGAGGGCGAGCTGACCACTCTCGTTGACGGAAAATTCAGTGGCCTCCCAGGAGTTATAGATGACCGGGCGCGGCTTCGGCGTGGGATGGGTGGGCAGAATCTGGGCGAGTTGGAAGCGGTGCAGCATGCGGGAGGCTTTGCCGTTACCGTGCGCGGTGTAGCCGGCGTAGAAGACGGGCGTGTCGAGGCCTTCGCCGGGATTCAGTTTGTAGGAGAAGTCGAACGGGTTATACCCCGCAGTCACGCGGACGTTGTGAAGCGAAGTGCTTTCGACGTTCATCCGCCAGCTTCCGCTCCAGCCCAGTTCGCCGAACCACACAGGGCCACTCTCCTCCGTGGTCTCCTGCTGGCGGCCAATGGCAAACCAGGGATTCGCCTGGTGACCGGTACTGCCGCGACGGCTTTCCAACACCTCTGATCCAGCGACGAGCGGCTGCGTGTGAAGTTGCCACTCCGCACCCCACTGACCGGTAAGCCAACTCAGGGAGTAATCGGTCTCTGCGGGAAGGTTCCAGACAGCGGAGGCTGCTTGCTCAATCTGAAAGGGCTTGGCGCCGGTGTTCTCAACGCGGGACCATCGGGCAAGAATCCCCTCGGCGTAGACACGATAGTAAAGGTGCACACGCAAGGGCTGTGCGGCATCCTTCAAGATGATCTCAAGCTGATTCGGGGATACTTTGGCGCTTTCGTAAAGAAGAATGGAGGTTCGATCCCCGTTGGGCGAGTCAACCTTAAGGGCAGCCTCATTGAAGAGACCGGCGCCCCACGCAGGATATTCAAGCGCGGTGGTTTGAATGGGTGCATCAAATGAAGCACGCTCCTCTGCGCTGTGCGCCTGAGGAAGGAGGGCGTCACTTGGCAGTGACGGCCCCCAGTAAAGGCTCTGCAGCATGTTCTGCTCATTGACGCCAACAACATAGGTACTTTCGCCAGCATTGAGATACCACTGAGCGCGATCCGGAACGGCGCGGACGGAGCTTTGAGCGAAGAGACTTGAAGCGGCGAGCAAGGCGGCAAATGCAAATGGCGCGCGTTGAAGCATCAGGGACACCCTCAGGGGATGGATCTCGTCAAATCGTTGTAAATCACAGATGTACACCGTAACATTACCGGGAGACGATATGCCAAAGCGACCCCTTTCTGCTGGCAGGACGCCACGAAAGATGAAGATGGTGGATGTCGCCCGGCTGGCTGGCGTCTCAACAGCAACCATCTCACGGGTCCTGAATGGCTCGCCCCTGGTGGACCCGGTGACGGCGGCGCGAGTGCTCGCAATTATTCAGGAGACGAATTATGTCCCGAACAATACGGGCATGTCTCTGAAGTCCGGCCGCAGCGGCATCTTCGGACTCATTCTTCCTGACATCACGAATCCCTTCTTCGCAGACTTTGTGAAGTACTTCGAACGCGAGTTGGTGAACCGCGACCAGGAGATGCTGATGGCCATCACGGATCATTCTCCGGAGCAGATGCAGCGGTCTATTCGGCGCATGTTAATGCGCGGCGTGGAAGGACTGGTGATCCTGGAGTCGGAGATACAGACGAGCTCCTACGAGACGATGCTGCACAACCAGGTTCCGCTGGTGACGCTGAACCGGCTGAAGATTGAGCCGGGCGTCAGCGATGTAGCCATCGATACCTTGTCCGGAATGAAACAGGGGATCGCCCACCTGAAGGCGTTGGGGCATCGGCAGATTGGCTTTCTGGGCGGCAGGCATGGGCAGCGTATCTCACGCGCTCGCGAGCAGAGCTTCCGGAAGGCGATGAGATCGAACCGGCTTGCGGTCAGTAACGAGACGATTCGCTTTGCACACTTCACGCCGGAGGGCGGCGCGCGGGAGATGGAGGCGCTGCTGAAGCTGTCGCCGCGAGTGACGGCTGTGCTCTGCGCCAACGATATGTCAGCGACCGGCGCGCTGCGGGCCCTGGAGCAGGCCGGTCTCGAAGCAGGTAAGGACGTCTCGATCATCGGACTGGATGACAGCGATATTTGCACTGTGATGCATCCGCAGATGACAACGCTGCGCATCTCCCGCCAGCAGCTGGTGGAACTCTACTTCGAAGCCCTGACCGGTCTGCTGCAACAGCCGCACGAGCCTGGGCTGCAGTTCTTTCAAGGGGCGGAATTGATCATCCGGGGAACGACTGGAGCCCCTCGAAAACATGCAGATTGAGGCAGATCAGACTGTCTCAGCAGGAGCGGCACGCAGCGTGAACTTGACCACCTGTGTGCCAAGACGGGGATGCCTGGCCGTGAGCCTGACTTCCCCGGGTGTCTCCCCTGCGCGGATCCAGACCGCACCCGTTCCGCCGATGAGTGCGAAGGGATTGTCGCCAATGAGCTTTGCAGGACCTTCCAGCGTCATCGCAATGGGATCGTTTGCGTAGGAGCGGATTGCGCCAAACTCGTCGGTGACGCGGAGTACGACGCGGGTCGTGTCGGCTCCATCTGCATTGAGCTCCGCATCATCCGGGAGCAGGATGAACTTCTGATCCACACCTCTGCCGGAGAGTGACTTCGAGATGGCAACCTTGTCTTGAATTAGGCCGTCGATACGCAGATCTCCCCACGGGAACTTCAGTTGCTTGAGGTTCATCTTGCTGGTGTCGAGCACGAAGGGCGGATATTTGAGGTGGGCAAACTCAGTGCGATCCGGATCAAGTTCAGCAACGAGAGTCCAGGGATTGCTCTCCACGCTGCCCTCACGGATATAGAACTTCAACTTTTCACAGTTGGAGCAGACGACAGCCGTGGTGAAGTTGGTCGATTCATCGCTGCGAGCCCAGTGGAATGCGGGTTCCAGCACCACCTCTTCAGAGGGATCGCATTGCGACTTGTAGAAGCCAGCGGCAGCCTTGTTTTCACGGAAAATATCTGTAACGCCGTGGTAACAGATGCGATCGCCCGCGCCGAAGTTCGCGTGCGTGTTGTAGTCAAACGCGCACCAACCGATGCCGCCCGCATACTGTGGGTCTGAAGCAAGCTGGTTGTGGATGCGAGCGTGCCGCAACGTATGTTCGCGCTGACGCTCATCGTCGTCCGTGGTCTTGGTGGGAAAGGTGTGGCCGACGAACTCCGTGTTGAGATAGCGCGGATGATTGGGCTTCTTCAAAGGAAAGCCGAAGTCGTTCATCGTAAAGACATCTTCCAGGAACTCCGACTCCTGGAAGTAACGGATGCCGCCAGTCTGGCGGGACGTATCGAGCGCATGCGCAAAGGCGTTGGTTCGGACGTAGAAGCTGTGATCGTCGCGCGATTCGTTGATGCGGACGCCCCAGAGGATAATCGAAGGGTGGTTCCAGTCCCGGCGAATCATGCGCCCAACGTTGTCGATGGCGATCTGCTTCCAGGGCTCCGGACCAATATGCTGCCAGCCGGGAATCTCCTCAAGAACCAGCAGGCCGATCTCGTCACAACGATCCAGAAAGTGACGCGATTGCGGGTAATGCGACGTGCGAACGATGTTGCAGTGCAGGCCCTTGCGCAGGATGTCGGCATCCTTCCGTTGCGCACGAGCCGGCATGGCCTGACCCACGAAAGGAAAGGTTTGATGGCGATCAAGACCGCGCAGCTTGATGATCTTTCCGTTGAGCGAGAAGCCATGGTCTGTGAACATAGCCTCGCGAAAGCCGATGGATCGGGAGTCGTTGTCCAGCGGCTTTCCCTTGGCGAGGAGGCGCACATGAACCTGATAAAGGTGGGGGTTGTCGAGATCCCAAAGCTTGATGTTCCCCAGGCCAGTAAGAGAGATGGTGTGCTTGGCAGTGTCTGCCGTTGTCTCCGTGCTGGCGTAGACCGGAGCCGCCGATTCGGGGTCCATCGCGGCATTAGGATCGGTCGCGGAGGTCAGGCTGCCGGTGCTTGAACCTTTGGCAACAACACGATCGCCTTCCCGGAGTTCAGCTTCAAGGGTGAGACCCTCAGCCGCATCACCGGCAAGGAAGATGTCCACCTCGACGGACGGCGCGCCTCCGAGTACATCCTTGGGTCGCGCAAAGATGTTGTCGATGTACGTGTGCGAAACGATGCGTAGCGAAACCTCGCGGTAAAGACCGCCAAAGGTGAGGTAATCGATCTCATAGCCGAAGGGAGGGATGTCTGCCCGCTCGGTGGAGTCCACCTGGACGACCAGAACGTTCTCCTTCTCCTGATGGAGGTGCGGTGTCAGCTCAAAGGAGAAGGGCGTAAAGCCCCCTTTGTACTCACCGAGTGGATGGTCGTTGATCCAAACGGTGGAGGCGGTCATCGCTCCTTCAAAGTCAACGAAGACACGCTTACCCTCTGCCGACGCAGGAAATTTGAAGCGCCGGCGATACGTGGAGATGAACTCATACTCCTTTTCGTCGAAGCTGTGCCAGGGCAGCATCACATTGGTATGCGGGATGACGACGGACTCGAAGGAGGAGTCGTTGAAGGTGCTGAGGTGAGCGCCTTCAACCTTGGACGGCTTGAAGCGCCAACGGCGGTTGATGGGCAGAATGGTACGGCTGGATAGCTCCGGCGCAAGAGCAAAAACCGGCGTGCTGGATAAGGCAGATGCCGCAAAAAGGCTACCCGAGACTTTGATGAATTGGCGTCGCTGCATGACACTGTCTCCGATGAATTGCGTGACTCAGAGTCGAGTTGCGATGACATCGCTCGTCGACCGGCAGTACCACTAAACGCGAAAAACTCCCTGATGTAAAGGTTTACATCGCAACGTTGCGATGATCTACATCACGTTGTGGCGAGCGTTAGCAAGCCCTTCAAGTCCATCTGTGACGTAGACTCCACGCCGCGGGGTATTCCCGGCGCGACGAGCATCGCCTTGTCATGGCCCTCAAACCAGACGAGGAAGGCTGACCGCTCCGCCTCCGGCAATCGGCGCTGGTTGATCCAGTGATAGTACGCAGCCATCTCGCCGTCTACGAGGGAACCGGCCGGGTCGAGTTCCGGGTGGGTATCCTTGCTCGTAAGGAGTTCATTCATCGGCCTCTGGCGCTGACGCGGGGCAAAGCGAGCCAGCAGCGTCAACGGCTCAGCCCGGCGAAGAGCCTCGCGCGTCGTCCACTGCGTAAAGGTTGTGCTGAAGACCTGCGTCCCCGATCCTTCGGTGAGGATCTTCATCTGGAAGCGCTGCAGCACGTCATCGCCCCCGGCATCCATGTGCAGGTCGGATGGAACAAGCCGAGCGAGATGCGTTCGCAGATCTTCCGGTCCCATCCCAGGCCGCGCAATCTCCGTCTGCATGTATTGCAGGAGCTTATCGCGAACCGGATCGAGCGCTTGGTAGCTGACCGTCGTCAACAACGGTGCAGGTCGCAGCGGAACGCCGCCATCGATGTACCAATGAGCGTACGGTTCCGTGTGTGCGCGTGCCCGCTCTTCAACAGCAGCCACCAGCAGGTCCAGCCCGTTGGCCGGCTTGACCCGCGTGAAGTATGTCCCATGCGGCCTCAGATTACGAAAGAGTTCCGCATCATAGGCGGACACATCCTGCCCCACAGTCACAATTCCCAAGCGTCGCATCGGAAGCGGCGTCACCGTGTGCGCCGCGCGGAGCTGCTCCCCGTAGTGCGTGGCGGCGTCACGAAAGGCGTCGACTGCATGCGCGCTCCAGAGGCACGCCGCCTCCTGCTCTACAAACTGCGCGGGGTGGTTAACCCAGTCAAGCTGCTGGAGCGTGGCTGGAAGACTCAGTCTCGAGAAAGCCGCGAAGGTCTGCGTCAGCTTCTCTTGGGAGAGTGACGTGAGATACGCGAACTCACGATCCGCAGAGGATCGCTCGGCAGGGAACTTGAAGTCGTACTCAATCAACTCCCGCAGCAGGCTGGGGAGAAAGCTAAGTGGAAGCTCGCGCAGCGTCGCGAGATTTGCCACTGCCAGGGCACGCGCCTGCGGAGGGTACGCGGAGAACTGAGCGGCCTGGAGCTCATGCGGAAGCATAGGACTAAAGAAGCTCCTTGATGGGACTGCCCTGTGCCTGACGGGCGGAGAAGCCCATCATCGCGCCGATCGTCGGAACCACATCAACGGACTGAATGGGGCTGTCATACACGACGCCCGGGCGAACGCCTGCTCCAAGCGCCATCATCCATGTAGTCCGCGAGGCAGGATCGCCGGTGCGGTGATGCTGAAAGCCGTTGCCGCCGGAGTCTTCGTCGGCATCACGGCCAAAGTCCGGAAGGATCAGCATCGTGGTGTTGCCGGCGTACTCCGGGTCAGATTGAACCGCCTTCCAGAGCTCCGCGCAGTTGCGATCGGTGCGCCGGATCGCATCGATATACAGCGAGTACGCGCCGGAGTGCGCGACGTCGATGTCATGCATTGTGATCCAGAGCAGGCTTGGAGACTCCTGCCGCATCAACTGGCGCGCAATGTAGACGGAGAGTTCATCGGGGCTGGAGAGGGTGCGAGCGTGCGCGGTGAAATCCTCCACAGAAAGTCGCAGCACCTTCTCCAGTTGCTGGAGCTCAAATTCGCCACCGCCAACTTGCGGTGCATAAAGCGGAGTCTCGTAATTGTCATGGAGGAGGTGTTCGTAGTTCGTACCAGAGCCACTGGTTGCGGCACGAAGAAGATGTTTGGGAAGAATGACGCGTGCGCCCAGGCCAGGTCCATAAAGCCGGCTTTCGCTTTCGCCAATGCGATTAAAACCGTTGCTGGGTGCGACCACCCATGCATCGGAAAGCGGCCGACGAAGATCCTTGCGAAAGTATTCAAAGACGGTGGGATGATCGGGCGGCACGGCGGAAAAGTTGTTCAGCGTCTCATAGACGCCGGTTGCCAGGCTGGCGGTCGCAACGTAATGGCCAAGGATGCCGCGATTGACGACCTGCGTGAAGAAGCTTGCCTGCGGGATCAGTTCGCCCAGCATCCGCGGGATGTTCACTTGCCCCTCAGGCGCGAAGGTCTCCTGATCCCGTGCGCCGCCGCCGAACGTTACGACGATCATCTTTCGCTTTCGCAAGGGTGCAGCCGCATGGACGAACGGGCTTGCGCCAAGGAACGCAGAGCCCACAGCCACGCCCGTTGCATCCCGCAGGAAGTCACGCCGGCTGCGGCTTAGCCGACGTGCAATCTCTTGCGGCGTCAACCCGCCCATCCGCCAGTCATGCGCAGTTGCCGCTCTTGATTTGGACGAGAATGGCATGATCGGTAAACCGTCCCCTGCTACTGCTTCCCTGCTGCTTCGGCCTTGGAGCTATAGACAAACTGCTGAACCTCCGCCCGCTCCTTGTCCACCGCTGCGAGATGCTCCGAACGCAGCTTCTCATAGAGAGCAAGTTCGGCCTGAGCCTGGGCCTTTTCCCCGAGATGAGTGTAGTCCGTCGCAAGACGAAAATGCGCATCCGCCAGTGTTGGATCCAGCACTATGACACGCTTATACTCTGCGATCGACTCGTCATACCGCCGCTCGCTCGCAAAGAGATTGCCAAGCTGCAAATGCGCTCCGGCGATGTTGGGATCCAGGGAGATCGCAGATGTGAGCAGCGACTCGATCTGCTGCAGGTCGACGGTAGAACCCTGGATGCGCTTTCCCTTCCATAAACTCATCGCATAATAGTACTGGGCCAGCCCGTTCTTGGGCTGCTGCTCCGCATAGCGCTGGAAGCGCTGGATGACCTCCTCGGCTTGATTGGGGGAGCTGTCATAAGCTCGCGACAGAAAGAGATAACAGCGTGGGTCGGACGGAGTCAGGTCGGCTGCGGCCAACAAGGACTTCACGGCCTCTTCATAAAGACCGCGGGCGTAAAGTGACATCCCAAGCCCAATCATCACGCGCGGTGAGGCCGGGTAGCGTTTTGCAGCGGCGCGAAAGACATCGATCGCAGGCTCGTAGGTCCGATGCAACAACAGCTCCGTGCCCCAATCGAAGAGGTTCTCCTCACTCGGGTCCATGTGCGCCGCGGCTTCAAATTCATTCGCCGCCGCAACATACTTCCCTTCCTTCTCGTCGATCTGGCCTTCAAGATTGTGAAGTTCGCCCGTCTCCCGCACTTTAAGGAGTTCCTGCACGACGGTTCGCGCGCTGGCATAACGCTCACTTAGGAGGTCGGCCATGGCTAAGTCGTAGCCGTTGTCGTAGCCGGTGGGCTTGATGCGCTGGGCTTGCTCCAGATAGGGAATCCCCTGCGCCAGCTTCCCCACCTGCACGTAGTACTCGCCCAGGTTGTGGTTGGCGAGATACTCCTGAGGATTGAGTTCCAGAGCCTTGTGAAATGCTTCGCCCGCTTCATCCAATCGGCTTAACCTTGTAAGACAAGCGGCCAGGTTTGTCCACGATTCGCCGGAAGCAGGCTTCAGCCGCGTAGCGGTCTGCAGATGTCCCACCGCTGTTGCGTCCTGTGACATTGAGACGTAGACAAGGCCCAGCAACTCTTCCACTTCAAAGTGGTTCGCAAGCTTGGGCAATATCTCCTGCAGGTGCACTGCGGCCTGCGGAAACTTGCCTGCCTCATATTCAGCGACTGCGGCCTGAAAGGTCTGGTCCAGCTTTCGGCTTGAATCGCCCTGCGCGCAGGCTAGCGCTCCAAGGGTAAACGGAACTATGAGAATCATCGCCCGGAAGATGCGGTTCCTGCTCACAACATCCTCCTGATCCGCGTGAGCACCTGGCTCTCTCAAACGATCATTCCCCGGAAGATGACGTGCGTCGTCATCTTCCGGGGAAGATCTGTTTGATCAATAGTAAAGCTTGAGCGCGAACTGGATCTGACGCGGATCGTACGGTGCGTCGCGTGTGGACCCGACCTGTCCGAAGTTGGCGTTCGTGAAGTTGGTTGATCCGCTGATTGCAACGACTCCATTACCGCCAAATCCGGGTGCATTGAAGTTGGGATGGTTGAGGATGTTGAAGAACTCCGTCCGGAACTGCGCCGTGTATCGATCGCTGAACTTCAAGTCCTTGAAGAGCGAGAAGTCCAGGCGGTGGAATCCTGGCCCTCTTGTTGTGCCCTGCGAATCGCCGAGCGCGGCAGCACCTGGTAGCGAAACGCAACCCGCTGGCGTACCGGACACCGGGGCCCCGGTCACAGAATCCAGCTCACACGGCTGCTGGAATGCAGCGGGATTATTGAACCAGTACACCGATCCGTTCTTATGCGTGATCCCCAGCTTCGGATCTTGACCGGCGACGCGGATATCGTTGCAGTTGGTTCCTGAGGTCGTTGCGGTCGGACAGCCCAGAGTGATGGGCTGTCCACCCTGCAGCGACGCGATGAAGTTTACCGACCAGCCTCCGACCAGGTAGTTGGTGGCCTTGCCGGCAGAACCCATAAAGCGCTTTCCGGTCCCGACCGGCAGTTCATACCCTCCGCTGAGGTGAACCACCTGACGAAGATCAAAATCTGCCGGCCCATAGTCGAATCTTGGCCCCAGACCCGGCACCGCCGGTGCACGGAAGCCGCCAAGACTGCCTCCATTCAGCAGATCCAACGCATCAGAAAGCGTCTTCGAGTAGGTGTAAGCGAAGAGGAACGCAAGGCCGTTTTTGTACGTCTGCTCCAGCTTCGTCTGTAAGCCGTTGTAGTTACTCTCTCCGATCGTGGCCTGATAGCTGGCATTCTGAGCGAAGTCCGGAAACGGCAGAGTTCCGGCCTTCGTCGCGTCCGTCGTGCTCGTGCCTTGGGGAAGAATCGCCGTGACATTGTTACTGCCGATGCCCGTCTGCAGGTTCGCGCCTTGGGTAAAGACATACGAAACCGTTGCAGACAACGAATTTGTAATGGAGTACTGCACGGTCGCGTTCGTGCTGAGCGTACGGGGGGTCTTGTAAGCGAACTGCAGCCCCTCCAGCCCCAGACCCGCGGCATTCACGCTGCCTGGCGTGAACTGAACGCAGGAGAGCCCTGAACCGATGGTCGCGGTCGAACCTGGGCCAGCCGTCGCGCAACCCGCCCAGGGCGTGTTGTAGCTGATCGGAGACACGCCCTGCAGACCTGGCGAAGTTCCCGCAGTCTGCCCCGTGTAAGTGAAGTTGAAGACGAACGGATAGTTTTCTCCAATGTTGGGGCCATACCCCTGGTTTTCAAAGGAGTTGAAGAACAGGCCGACACCGCCACGAAAGACCAGCTTCGGATTGACGGAATATGCAAAGCCCACACGTGGCGCGAAGTTACTCTTCTGCGTCTGCACCAAGCCCTGACCGTACTGGTCCGTTGACTGCAGCTTGATGCCATCCTTCGCAAGCAGCGTCGTGAAGCTGGTGGAGAGGGTACGGTCATCCTTGCCCGATGCGGGGATAAGGAATGTTGGAGTTCCATTCGGGGGCCCGTTCGGGACAAAGTTTGCCTGACCTCCGTTGGTCTCGCGAATGGGGGAGAAGTAGTCCCAACGTAGCCCAAGATTCAGCGTGAGATTGCGAGTCAGCTTCCAATCATCCTGGAAGTAAAAAGCCAGGTAGGTGCGGTAGTCATACGTCTTATTCACGTTGGAGGCGTTGATCGAATCCGCGCCGCCAGAGTAGTTCACGCCGTTCGGGACCGTCGCAGCGGCAGGCGTAAGCAGAAACTGCGCCAGCCCAGTCCCACCATTGTTCTTGGTCGGGATATCTGTATAGGTTCCGTTGAAATCAAAGTTGCCGCGGGAGTAACCTGGCTGCAACACGGAGAACTTCACCTGTTGCGACTCGATGCCGGCCTTGAAGCTGTGACTCTTGTAGATCTTCGTGAAGTCATCCGTGATCTGGAGTGTCTGGCTGATTTCGTCGGACGGAAGGAACGAATTGCTTCCGAGCGTTGCAAGGCCACCGATCGCGATGGAAGGCAGACCGCCATTCTCTGAAAATTGCGGAATTCCTTGAATGCCGTACTGCGCGGGAATCCCGTTTGTGGTGCCAACCGGACCGAAGCGCGTCGTATGCAGATGATTGAAACCGACGTGAAGAACGTTGATCGTACTCGGAGTAAACACGTGCGTGTAACCAACAACCGATTGGCTCGACCGTGCGCCCTGGATGCCTTGCTGGAACGCGCCCCCATCGGCAACACCGCCGAAGATGCCAGGAATGAAGTCAGGATCGTCCACAAAGCTGAATCGTCCAAAGATCTGGTCCTTGGCGTTGACGTTGTAATCGACGCGCACATCGAACGCATTCCGGCGCTCGTAGAGGTTAGGGCTTGAGATGAAGTTATTCGTCGGTGACGCGTTGGTCTGTGCCGGATAAAGGCTCAGTAGCTTCAGCGCCACTGGATCCAGACGATTCGCAGGAATCCGATTCAGACCGCAACCGGCAAGGGTGAACGTGGTCTGGCTGGCAGGACATGTCCCAAACGGATCGCGCACGTAACCAGTCGTCGTCGCTACAAGACCGGAAACCGGGTCCACAGCACCTGCGGTGACCAGCCGAGTCGTTCGAGGATCCTGCACCGTCCCGATTGGGATAGAACGCTTCAAGTTGTCGACCTGAGGCGTGGCGCCTGACTGTGCGTTGATGAGATCGGAAAGATTGGTAAACCCGCTGCTGACCTCTCCAGGCGTTGGAACCGTACCCGCTGAGACTACTCCCTGCACACGCCGCAAGCCCTCATAGTCGCCAAAGAAGAAGAGCTTATCCTTGATGATCCGTCCGCCAATCGAAGCGCCAAACTGATTCTGCCGGAGTTCGCCCTTGCTCCGCTCAAAATAGTCGGCTGCATCCAATTTGTCGTTGCGAAGAAACTCCCACACCGCGCCGTGCAGCCGATTTGTGCCGGACTTGATCGTAGCGTTTAGCACTGCGCCGGCGGAGCGCCCCAGCTCCGCGCTAAAGCTTCCGGTCTGCACCTTGAACTCCTGAATCGCATCCACAGGTGGCAAAACGACAAAGTTCGTTCCATTCAAAAAGTCGACTGCGTTGGAGTTATTATCGATCCCGTCCAGCAGGTAATTGTTCTGCGACGGCCGAAGGCCGTTGGCGGAAAAGGCTCCCGAGGACGAGTTACCGCGGGTGTCGGCCTGGGCAGACTGCGTGCCCGCTCCCAACTGCGCGAGAAAGGTAAAGTTACGTCCATTCAGCGGCAGCGCGTTGATGGAGCGCTCCGTCATCACCTGACCAATCGAAGAGTCGTCCGTCTGCAGGACCGGTGGTGCGGCAGTGACTTCCACCGTCTCACTTGCAGCGCCATTCTTCAGTTCAACGTTCACGCCCACCTTCTGTGACACGTTGACCGTGATGTTCTGCTGTGTGGTCTTGGAAAAACCAGGAGCGGAGACCGAGACGGAATAGTGGCCAATCCTGATCGGAGCAAAGGTATATTCGCCGCTTCCACTCGTGGTGGTCTGGGTCGTCAAGCCCACGTCCGTATTGACCAGCACAACCACAGCATTGGGGATCGCCGCGCCGGTCGCATCCGTGACCGTACCCGTGATAGCTCCTTCATCCACCTGGGCCGCTGCTTGCTGCGTCGCCACGGTCAAGCAGCAGAAGAGCGCCAGGACGACACACCCGACCCTCAGCATCCAATCCCGTAAGAAAAGACCTTTTGACATCGTTACTCCTCCAGAAATTCGTGCGATTGCTATATTTCTGCGTCTGGCCGCTCCAAAGTTCGGACGGCTACGCTATCGGGTGCTGACAAGTCTGGTGCTGGCCCTCGCTCCAGGAGGAGCGACGCAAATTCTTCTCAACGTTCAGCTATGAGTAGCTTCTTGATCGAGATCCGGGTCCAAGGAACAATGAAGTTCGCGCAGAGTCAGAGGCAAAGTTTCAGTCAGGAATGTAACGGATTTCATGATCGAGGAGGACGTTACATCATCGCTCCGTTTTGTGTCAACTCCCTCTCTCTTCTTCACTGTGGAACGTTCTTCCAGCTCTCCGGTCACTTCCAATTCATCGCGCTGCCAATGGTATTCTGCAGACGCTGAACGCATGCTTCGCCCCCACACTTATGGTTCGCACCAATGAAACCCGCACCTTCTCACGGCGGGCGTTGCTAAGAAGTCTTAGCGTTGCTCCCCTTCTGTTACGCCCGGCGCCTCTGCTGGGCAGGGGCCTCTTTCCGGAGATTTCTCCACGCTCGGCAGACCCCGCCATGGCCTTTGCGGGCATCCGCTTTCAGCCGCATTATCCCGTCCCGTCCGATCTGGCGGATCTCCTTCGACTGGTCGAGCCAGGATCGGATGATTACGCAACGGAGCGGTACGCGGTTGAGATCGGTTCCGTGCTCCAGCAGTGGAGCGAATCCCTCCGCCACTCGCCGAAAGATCACGCCCCGCTGCAGCGCGTCCTCGCAACTGCGCTGGAAGCCTCGCCGCTCACCCCCGTCAAAGAACTGCCCCTTCGGTCCAGCTTCGGCATCGAGGTCACACAACGGCACTTCGGCCCCCCACTCGCAACTCCTCCAGCTTCGCATCTTCAACAACTGGATCTCTGGCTCGGACCGCTCAAGAGCGTCGACGTGGCTGAATTCGAAATCTATGAGATCAGCGCGACCACCGTCTCCCCGCTCACGATTCAACTCTCTTTGCGGTATGACCTTGTCGCAACTCGCAGCGACGGCGGCCGCGAAGAGCGCGTGGGCGACTGGCGCATGATCTGGCAGCAGCAGGAGACTGCATGGAGGATCCATCGCTGGGAGGCGACGATAGAAACCATCAGCGCAAGCCGCGAAAATTGGTTCGTTGACGTGTCAGGCCATGCACTGGGCCGCGAAACCTCTTATTCCGGCCAACTCCTTCACGGCGTCGATCATTGGCGCACCGTCCTGGACGGAGCCTGCGGCACCGACATCTATGCCAACAACGGAATTGCGACCGGCGACTTCGACAACGACGGCTTTGACGACATCTACGTCTGCCAGCCGGCGGGACTTCCCAATCGCCTCTACCGCAATCGCGGCGACGGAACCTTTGAAGAGGTCAGCGCAAAAGCAGGCGTCGATGTGCTCGACAACACCGCTTGCGCGCTCTTCGCGGACTTCGATAACCGGGGCCATCAGGACCTGCTCGTCGTCTGCGGCAGCGGCCCGCTCCTCTTTCAAAACCGGGGCAATGGCACCTTCATCCTGAAAAAAGATGCCTTCCAGTTTGCCAAACCGCCGGAAGGAACCTTCACTCACGCAGCCATCGCCGACTACGATGGCGACGGCCGCCTCGACATCTACTTTTGCACCTATATGTACTACCTGGGATTGGACCAGTATCACTATCCCGCTCCCTACTACGACGCGCGCAACGGTCCGCCCAACCTCTTGCTGCACAATGATGGAGGTGGCCGCTTTGTTGAGCGCACGGAAGCCGCCGGCTTGAATCTTCAAAATAATCGTTACAGCTTCGCCTGCGCCTGGGGCGACTCCAACGGCAACGGTCATCCTGATCTCTGCATCGCCAACGACTTCGGCACCTCCCAGCTCTACCGCAATAACGGAGACGGCACCTTCGCGGTTGCATCCAGTCAATCGCATATCGAGGACGTCGGTGCCGGCATGAGCGCCTGCTGGGCTGACTTCAACAACGACGGACATCAGGACATCTACATCACCAGCATGTGGGAGGCAGCGGGCCAGCGGGTTTCCAGCCAACCCCACTTTCATCCCGAGGCTCCGCCAGCCATCCGAACCATGTATCAACGGCATGCCCGCGGCAACGCTCTTTACCGCAACCAAGGCGACGGCACGTTCGAAAATGTCGGCCAGCAGACCGGCACGGCGATGGGACGATGGTCCTGGTCGGCTGACTTCTGGGACGTCGACCACGACGGCTATCCGGACCTCTACGTCACCAATGGCTACATCTCGACCGAGGAAAAGAGCGATCTCGCCAGCTTCTTCTGGCGTCAGGTCGTGGCAAAGTCTCCAGACGATGCCATGCCAAGCCACGCCTATGAGCGCGGCTGGAACGCCATCAACGACCTCATCCGGTCCGATCGATCCTGGAATGCCCATGAGCGGAACGTCATGTTCGCCAACAATCGAAACTGCACCTTCTCAGAGGTCTCAGGCGTCCTCGGGCTGGACTGTCTCGAAGACAGCCGCTCCTTCGCTCTGGCCGACTTCGACCACGACGGTCGGCTTGAAGTGGTTCTCAAAAATCGCGACGCCCCGCAACTGCGCCTGCTGCATAACAACAACAAGGAGATCGGCGCATCCGTCGCATTTCGTCTTCGCGGCCATAAGAGCAACCGCGACGCCATCGGCGCGTCCATCACGATACAATCCGGCGCCCTTCAGCAGACACGTTATCTGCAAGCCGGCTCCGGCTTCCTCGCACAACACTCCAAGGAGGTCTTCTTTGGCGTCGGCACGGAAAAGAATCTCACTGCAACCGTGCGTTGGCCAAGCGGTTTAGTCCAGCACTTTGACGCCGTGCCCATCAACCATCGCCTTGCGGTGGAGGAAGGCGTCGCCACCTTCACCGCAACGCCCTTCGCCTCCACACCCGCTGCTTACGAAAAGCCCTCGCCCGCTGCCGGGCTTCAACCCCTCCCAGCGAAGGTTGAAACCTGGTTGATCGTCCCGCTCAAAGCGCCCGGCTTCACCCTGCCTGATCTCACCGGCAAATCGCATCGCCTGGACCAACTCCAGGGACGCTTCGTCCTGCTTCATCTTTGGACCGCTGAAGCATCGTCCGGCCGCGACCAGCTTCGTAGCTTCAGACGAGAGCAACCGGCCTTGGATGCCGCAAACCTCTCGATACTCGCAATCAACATGGACGGCCCGGATCGCGCAGCCAGCGTTCAAGCCATCGCCGCGCAGGAAGCGCTCGCCTTCCCCGTTCTCCGTGTCACAGACGAGATCGCCGGCATCTACAACCTCACCTTCCGTTATCTCTTCGACCGCCGCCGCGACCTCACGCTCCCAACATCCTTCCTGCTGGACAAAGATGGCTCCATCGTCAAGGTCTACCAAGGCCCCGTCGCTCCGCGACAGGTCGTACAGGACACCCGCATCATCCCCAGGACCGCTGCGGAACGCATGCGCCTCGCCCTCCCATTCCCAGGCCAGCTTCTGCAAACCACGTTTCAGCGGAACGACTTCACCTACGGCGTCGCCTTCTTCCAGCACGGCTATCTCGATCAGGCCGCCGCATCCTTCGAGCAAGTCGTCGCCTCGCGTCCAAACGACCCCGAGGCCTACTACAACCTCGGAACCCTGAGCCTGCGCCGCAATGACCCTGAGAAGGCTCGCCACTACCTCAACCTGACCGTGCAACTCAAACCGGATTATCCCGAAGCATGGAACAACCTCGGGATGCTTGCCGCACAGCAGGGCCAGACCGCCTCCGCAGTCGAGCACTTTCAAAAAGCCATCAGCCTGCGCGCCGACTACCAGACCGCGCTCCTCAACCTCGGCAATGTCTACCGCCACCAGGGCGATTACGCCCGGGCGGAAGACCTGCTGCGCCGCGCCCTTGCGGTCCAGGCAGACGAGCCTGAAGTCAATTACAGCCTCGGCATGCTCTTCGCCCAGCAGAACCAGTTGCAGACGGCGTCAGAGTTTCTCACGAGAGCCATCGCGCTCAGACCCGTCTACCCTGAAGCCCTCAATAACCTCGGCATCATCTTCGTCAGGCTTCAGCAGATCGATAAAGCGGAACAACAGTTCCGAATCGCCATGCAAGTCGCTCCCGCAAACGATCAAGCCTATCTCAACCTCGCCCGGGTTTACGTCTTACGAAACGATACCAACGCCGCCCGTATCGTCTTGCAGGACCTGGTCAAGCTTCAACCTCAAAACGCCAAGGCAGCCCAGGCCTTGGCCCTGCTGCAATAATCCCCCTTATGATCTTTCCGCGCCGTCGCTTTCTCGGATCTTCCGCGCTCCTCCTCGGCGATACCCTGACCGCTGCGCTTACGACGCCTCTCTGGCGCTGGAAGAATGCCCTCACCTTCAAGCCCGCTGAAGTAACCGCCTCCCCGCAGATTGTTCGCTTTGTGGATGTCGCGCAGCAAGCCGGCCTCAACGTCACCAACGTCTGGGGAAGCGTCGATCACAAGCGGTCCATCATCGAAACTAAGGGCAGCGGTCTCGCGTTCTTCGACTACGACAACGATGGCTGGCTGGACGTCTACCTCACCAATGGCAACCGGCTCAATACCACCTGGCCCGCCGGCAAGGCCCCCACCTCGCATCTCTTTAAAAACAATCGTGATGGCACCTTTACCGACGTGACCGCTCAATCCGGCCTCGGCATCACCGGCTGGCAAACCGGCGTGTGCGTCGGCGACTACGATAACGATGGCTGGGACGATCTCTTCTGCTGCTTCCTTGGCCACAACAGGCTCTTCCACAACAACGGCAATGGCACCTTCACGGACGTAACCAGAAAGGCCGGCCTCTACCAGGAAAACGGCCGCTGGGGTGCGGGCTGCAGCTTCCTGGACTATGACCGCGACAGCCACCTCGATCTCTTCGTCTGCAACTACATCAAGATTGATCCGGATAAGATCCCACCCGCCAACGAAACGCAATACTGTCAGTGGAAGGGTGTACCCATTCTGTGCGGCCCGCGCGGTCTCCCCGGCGATACCAACATCCTGTACCACAACAACGGAGACGGCACCTTCACCGATGTCTCAGAGAAAGCCGGCATCCTCAAGCCCGGACCGCGTTACTCCATCACCTCGGTCTCGTATGACTTCGATAATGACGGCTGGCCTGACATCTACATCGCCGTCGACTCGCAGCCCAGCATCCTCTTCAAGAACAATCACGACGGCACCTTTACCGATGTCGGCGTCATGGCCGGTTGCGCCTACAACGAAGACGGCCATGAGCAGGCAGGCATGGGCGTCGCCGTGGCGGACTATGACTGTGACGGCTGGTTCGATATCTTCAAGACCAACTTCGTCGATGACACCTGCAACCTCTACCACAACAATGGAGACGGCACCTTTACGGATGTCACCTCGCCCTCGGGCATCGGCGTCAACAACCGTTACGTTGCCTGGGGCTGCGGCTTCGTCGATTACGACAACGATGGCTGGCAGGACATCATCCAGATCAACGGTCACGTCTATCCTGAAGTCGATCGTTACAACTTCGGCGAGTCCTTCAAGAATCCTCGCCTCGTCTACCGCAATCTTGGCGATGGCAACTTCAAGGATGTCTCGGCGGAGATGGGCCCCGGAATCAGTGAGCGTTTCTCCAGTCGTGGCGCGGCCTTCGGCGATTACAACAACAACGGAGGCATGGACGTTCTCGTTCTCAACCTGAACGATCCACCCTCCCTGCTCCGCAACGAGTGCGCAAACCGTCAGAACTGGATCAAGATCAAGCTCATCGGCACCAAATGCAACCGCACCGCCATCGGTGCGCGCGTTCGCGTCATTACCGGCAAGCACATCCAGATGGATGAAGTGAACAGCGGGACCAGCGTCATGTCCCAGAGTGACCTGCGTCTCCACTTCGGCCTCGGCAAAACCGAGGTCATCGATCTCATCGAGGTCAAATGGCCGACAACGCAAAAGGTGGAGCGCTTTCCCAAGGTCAAGGCGAATCAGATCATCATCATTCGCGAAGGCGATGGCGTCATCGTCCCATTCAAGCTGAAGCCCTGAGACGCCGCATCCGCCCACAACTCACTTCCCCGGCGCCATCGTCGTTTCATCCGGCTTCGCAAACACAAATTGCTTGATTGCCTTCCTCTGCCCTTCAACCGCCTCAGCCTGCCGTTGCTTCATCTGTTGATACAAGGCACGCTCCCCTTCGGCCTTTCCGTGCTCTCCCACCCTGTCATACGAGACCCCTAAACGGTAGTGTGCATCTGCCGAATTCGGGTCGGCCTTGATCGCTTTCACGTAGAGCTCAATCGCTGCTTGCTGATCGTGCTCCGTTGCCGCCAACACACCCAACTGGAGGTACGCCTCGCTACAGCTCGCGTCCAGCGATACCGCCTTTTTCAGGTAAGCCTTCGCGGAGTCGGAAGCGCCTGCATTCACTTCGGAAGGACGATCTTTCAGAAGCGCCATACCATACAAATAATTCGCCATTGCACTCTCCGGATGCAGCGTTACAAACCGCTCCAGCCTAGGCTTCAAGCAACTCAATGCGTTCGGCGCAGTCGCTGCAATCTCCCCCAAAAACACGTACGGACTTACAGCCGCCACATCTAAATCGGAAGCCTTGCAAAGCTGCGCGGCAGCCTCTTCATAGCGAGCCCCGGCAAAGAGCGCCGCACCCAGCCCTGCCTGCATCCGCAGCGAAGTAGGATAAGCAGCAGCGCCCCTGCGAAAGACCTTCTCCGCCTCCCAGATGGCGCGATGCAACAGAAGCTCGGAGGCCCATTCAAACTCGTTCTGCTCGCTTGGGTCCAGCGTCGCAGCCTTCTCAAACTCCTGCACCGCCAGCAGTGGATCGCCGCGTCTCTCATCCGCCCTCGCCGCAAGCCGAAAGGCATCCGCGCTCTCATGCTTCTCCTTCGAAGTATTGACGCTCCCCGTAACAGCTTCGCTCGGCTTCAAACCAGCCGCCGCATTCGCAAGCGATTCGCTTGTCCGTAGCGTCGTATCGGACCCATGCCCACCCGCCGCCGTCCAATCCGTCACGCCCGCAACGGAAAAATGCGGCTGGTCTGAAAACTGCAGCGCATCCCCTCCACCGGACCCGCCCATCTTCAAACGCACCACAAGAACAACCGCACCCTCACCATCCACCGCAGCCGTCTCACTCTTGATTCCAGATCTTTCAGCCACGACAAGAAACGTCCCATCCGGACTCGGCTCAAACGAAAACAGCCCCTGACCATTCGTCGTCGTTTCGATCCGCGTTGCCACTCCCGCACGCTGCAAACTCACAACCGCTCCTGCCGCCGGCTTTCCGTCGCCATCCAAGACCGTGCCATGAACGATAACCTTCTTCCCGGATGCAGTCTGAGCAGGCTGCCCACCCAGCCCCTGCACCAGCGCCAACATCAAAATCACAGCCCCCAAACCGGCACGCCACACCACCGGCCTTCGATAGCCCCACCGCCCTGTAAAGTGTGAATTCATTGGCACACACACTATAAACACTCCCGCAGCGAGCGGCCATGCGCCCATCAGCCCGTTGTAAACTAAACGAGCACCCACGCGGAAGTGGCGAAATTGGCAGACGCACCAGACTTAGGATCTGGCGGGGAAACTCGTAGGGGTTCAAGTCCCCTCTTCCGCACCACACCTCTCAGCCCCACAGGACACCCCCAGCACAATGAGCCAGACCAAGCCCGCCGCCCAGCCCGACCAGCCCATCATCACCCTCACCAACACCGACTCCTACCGCGAAGGCTACGCCAACAGCGTCCAGGTCAAAATGAGCGTCTGGGACTTCCAGCTCGTCTTCGGCACCATCCGCCAGGACTCCGCAGAAGAGGTCACCCTCTCCAACTTCCAGGGCATCTACCTCAGCCCCCAGCAGGCCAAAGCCCTCTGGAACGTCCTCGGCCAGAACCTCGCCCAATATGAGCAGACCTTCGGCAAACTCGCCCTCGAGCCCCAGCAACAGCAGCAGCAGGGCCCCATCGTCATCCCCGTTCCCTCCCCCGGCGGCGCCGTCAACTAACGGCCCCGCCAAACCCGCCGCCGTTTAGCTCTAAACTGGCAACGTGACCACCCCGCGCAAGCCGACCTTCTCCTCGCTCGCCGCCCCGGTTGAAAAACCGATCCCCCTCTGGATCCTCTACCCCCTCTTCTTCGTCCTCGTCTATCTCTCCCACTGGCCTCTGCTCCGCCTCCCATACTTCTGGGACGAGGCCGGTTACTACATCCCCGCCGCGCTGGACTTCCTCCGCACCGGCTCCCCCATCCCCACCTCCACCCTCACCAACGCCCATCCCCCGTTGCCGTCCATCCTCCTCGCCGGCTGGTGGCACCTCTCCGGCTTCAACATCTTCTCTACCCGAACCCTCATCTGCATGGTCGCGGCCGCCGCTCTCCTCGGCCTCTTCCGCCTCGCCCGCACCCTCACCGGCGAACCCGTCGCCGCCGTCGTCACCGCCCTCACCGCCCTTTACCCCATCTGGTTCGTCCAATCCACCCTCGCCCACGCCGATATCTTCGCCGCCGCCTTCACCCTCTGGGCCCTCGCCCTCTACGTCCAGCGTTACACCGCACCGCCGTCCCTCATCCGATACCTCGCCGCCACCATTCTCTTCTCCCTCGCCGCCCTCGCCAAAGAAACCGCCATCGTCACTCCCATCGTCCTCGCCCTCTGGGAGCTCTCCATCCTCCTCACCACCTCCCGCACCAGGCCCAACCCGGACGAGCCCGCCCCGAGCCCTCCCTGGATCTTCACCCTCGCAGCCCCGCTCCTCCCCCTCATCCTCTGGTACGCCTTCCACTTCCACCGCACCGGCTTCGTCTTCGGCAATCCCGAGTTCCTCCGTTACAACGCCACCGCCAACCTCACCCCCGCCCGCATCCTCCTCAGCCTCTGGCACCGCTTCGTCCACCTCATCCTGCACATGAACATGTACGTCCCGGTCGTCTGCGCCCTCGCCGTCCTCTTCATGCCTCGCCTTCCCGGCCGAGAAGCCCCCGCCCTCACCCGCCCCATCCTCTCCGCCCTCTTCGTCGTCGTCCTCGGCAACGCCCTCGCCTTCTCCATCCTCGGCGGCGCCCTGCTCACCCGCTATCTCCTCCCCCTCTACCCCCTCATCCTCCTCGTCTGCGTCGCCCTCTGGCGGCAGCGCATGGTCCAGTGGGGATGGCTCGCCGGCCTCTCTGCCCTCGCCTTCTTCGCCGCCCTGGTCATCAACCCGCCGTACGCCTTCGCCCCGGAGGACAATCTCACCTACCGCGACATGATCGTCCTCCATCAGCAGGCCATCCACCTCATCGCCACCCGCTTCCCACAGGCCACCGTCCTCTCCGCCTGGCCCGCAACCACGGAGCTTGAGCACCCCGACCTCGGCTACACCCGCATCCCCCTCAAAGTCACCCCCATCGACAACTTCTCCTTCGACCAGATCCAGCGCGCCACCGCCGACCCCGGCTCTTACGACACCGCCCTCGTCTTCTCCACCAAGTGGGTCCCACCTCCCGGCCGCCTCAACCTCGGCCGCTCCAACGAGACCTCCGACACCAGATTCTTCGACTTCCACCGCGACCTGCCCCCCGCGGACGTCGCCCACCTCCTCCACGGCGACATCCTCTGGCAGTCCTCCCGCAACGGCGAGTGGGCCGCCGTCCTCCGCTTCCCCCGCTCCGTAGAAGCCCACCTCGCCCTCCCCAACCAGTAGCTCTCTTCATCTGGGAACAGAAGCGTCATGCTGAGCGAAGTCTGGCGCGCGCTCTTTGCGCCAGACGCAGTCGAAGGACCCCGACACCGCTCACCTCACCCATATCTTCAACAGACCCGCGCGAGAATGCTCGTACGCTTTCTCCTCTCACAGCCCTAACTCCCCAAAGTTCTATAATCAGCCTCGTGCAGAAGCCCTTCCACTCCCGCCTGCTGGTCGCCTTCACCACCCTCCTCGCCGTGCTCTCTCCGGCCCTTGCCCAGTCAGGCCCGGACAAAGACCCCGGCGGCCGCGTCGTCCTCGTCCTCCCCTTTGACAACCGCTCCGGCAACCCCAACCTCAACTGGATCGGCGACTCCTTCCCCGACACCCTCAACCAGCGCCTCGGCTCCGCCGGCTTCCTCACCATCTCCCGCGACGACCGCCAGTTCGCCCTCGACCACCTCGGCCTTCCGCCCGAATTCCGCCCCACCCGCGCCACCACCATCCGCATCGCGCAGCAGCTTGACGCCGATTACGTCATCGTCGGCAGCTTCAACACCAAGGGCGACGGCCCGGCTGGCCAGGCCGCAGGCCCCGGAACAGACACCCGCATCCTGGTCCAGGCCCAGGTCCTCAACGTCCGCCAGCTCCGCCTCTCCGCCCCGCTGGAAGACTCGAGCCCCCTCGCCCGCCTCTTCGATATCGAAAACGCCATCGCCTGGAAGGTCGCCCGCCAGATCCAGCCCACCTTCAACGTCGCCGAGCAGACCTTCCTCTCCGCCTCCACCGGCATCCGCCTCAGCGCCTTTGAAAACTATATCCGCGGCACCGACGCTCCCACCCCCGCCGAGCGCATCAAGCGCCTTGAAGTCGCGGTAGCCGACGCCCCCAACTACTCCGCCGCCCTCCTCACCCTCGGCAAGCAGTACTACACCACCCGCGACTACGACAAAGCCGCCGCCACCCTCGCCAAGGTCCCCCCCACGGACCGCCTCTCACTCGAAGCCAGCTTTTACCTCGGCCTCTCCCGCTTCAATACGGGCAAGTACGTGGACGCGGAAAACGCCTTCGCCTTCGTCGCAGGCCGCCTCCCCCTGCCCGAGGTCGTCAACGACCAGGGCGTCGCCCAGAGCCGCCAGAACAAGGACGCGCTCCCCCTCTTCCTGCGCGCCTCCAACGCAGACCCCAACGACTCCGACTACCACTACAATCTCGCCGTCACCTACCTCCGCCGCGGCGACTTCGCCAACGCCAACCGCGAGGTCGAGCAGACCCTCAAGTTCAAACCCACGGACACGGAAGCCACCGAGCTCAAAACCCTCGTCGCCGCCGGCCGCAACGCCCCCAAGACCAGCACGTCCACGGCCACCGGCTTCGAACCCACCACCCGCATCCGCCGCACCTACTCCGAGGCCGGCTTCCGCCAGGCCGCCTTCCAGCTGGATCAGGTTCGCGCCATGAAGCTCGCCCTGCTCCCACCCGCCCAGCAGGCAGCCGAGTACGTCCAGCTTGGCCAGGATTACATCGCCCAGGGCCTGCTCCCGGAGGCCGAAGAGCAGTTCCAGTCCGCCATCGCCGCCTCCCCCAACTCCGCCCCCGCCCACGCCGGCCTCGCCCAGGTTCGGGAACAGAGCGGAAGCGCCGACGACGCCCTCACCGAGGCCAAAACCTCCATCGGCATCGCCCCCAACGCCCCAGCCTACGTCGTCCTCGCCCGCCTCGACCTCAAAAAGAACGATCTCGCCGCTGCCGTCGCCGACGTCCAGCACGCCCTTCGCCTCGACCCCAAAAACCCCGCCGCCCTCGGCCTTCGCCAGTCTCTCCAGTCCCGCGGCCAAACCGTCCAGTAGCTCAAGGCGCGCCCATGCCCCCGCATCTCCTCTTCCTCGCAGACCCCAACCACATCGTCCTCCTCCTCCTCGGCGGCATCCTGCTCATTTACGCCGAGTTCCACGTCCCCGGCACCATCCTCCCCGGTGCCCTCGGCCTGCTCTGCGTCCTGCTCGCCTGCTTCGGCCTCAGCCTCCTGCCCGTCTCCCCCGCCGCCGTCGCGTTCGCCCTCATCGGCTTCACCCTCCTGCTCATCGAATTCAAACTCCCCACCCACGGCATCCTCGCCTTCATCGGAGCCCTCACTCTCGTCTTCTGCCTCGCCACCCTCGTCAACTCCCCGGACCCAGCCCAGCGCGTCAACCCCGCCATCGCCATCGCCGCCGGTCTAGGCTTCGCCGCCATCTCCTTCCTTCTCGCCTTCAGCGCCGTCCGAGCCCGCCGCAACAAAATTCTCCTCGGCCCGGACGCCATGATCGGCAAACTCGCCATCGCCCGGACCCCCCTCACCCCCTCCGGCCAGGTCGAGATCCGCGGCGAGCTCTGGCAGGCCACCCTCCGCGACCCCTCCTCCACCGTCCCCCTCAACCACGCCGTCCTCATCCTCGAAGCCAAAAACCTCCACCTCCTCGTAGACCCCGCCTAACCCCACCCCCACCTCACACCCCTTACCCCCGCCCCAAACATCCGTACACCCGTACACCTGACACCAAACACCCGTACACGCGACACCCACCCCTAAACACCCGACACCCACCCATACGCCCGTACACCCAAACGTCCGTCATTCTGGGCGCAGCCCAGAATCTCTGTATTGGCTCTTGCCGTTGCCCTTGCTTTTGCCCCTGCCTGTCCCTCCCCGCCTCTGCCCTTAAATCGGTCTAATCCGCCTTGATCGGTGTTAAGCCTCCCTTTCCTCACCACGATCCCCCCACCCCACCCCGCGCGGAGTAGACTTCATTTAGCACCATTGACACGGGTAAGGGAGTCTCATCCGCATGACGAACGTATTCCGCCGGCTTCTTCACGGCGCGCCTCGCAAAGCCACACTCTGCGCAACTCTGCTCTCTGCTCTCTTTGCCTCCTCCGCCTTCGCGCAGGACCCCGCCGCGCCGGAGACCGCATTCGATCGCCAGCTTGATCGCCTCTCCCTCTCCGTCGTCGGAACCGGCCAGTTCAGCACCAGCACCAACGGCACCAACTACCTCAACCAGACCGTCAACCTGGTCCCCTCCAACACCTTCGGCGCCATCGTCAATCTCCGGTACACCGTCAAGCCGTACGTCGGCTTCGAGCTCAACTACGGCTACGCCCGTTACACGGAAAACTTCACCATCGCCAACACCGCCACCAGCCCCACCGGCGTCACCAGCCTCTTCCTCCCCATCCAGACCAACGCCAATGAGTACACCCTCGGCTACGTGGTCCACGCCAAGGAACTCCACTACGGCGTCATTCCCTTCGCCTCCGTCGGCGCCGGCGCCACCGCCTTCCGCCCCACCAAGGGCGGCGGTCTCGGCTTCCTGGAGCAGGCTCGCGCCACCTACTTCTACTCCGTCGGCGCGGACACCCCGCCCATCGCCAAGTACTTCGGCCTCCGCGCCACCTTCCGCCAGAACTTCTACCTCGCCCCCGACTACCAGACCAACTACATCCGCGACCTCAAACGTTCCATGGCCTTTGAACCCGGACTCGGCTTTTACATCAAGTTCTAAACTCTCCGAAAACCTTTCGGTGCCCCACTCATCCCGTAATCTCATCGCGGGATGAGTGGGAGAGTAAGATCTACCACTGAGCGCGACCTGCCTCTCAATCGCCCTCCCGAAAGCCGCCGCCATGCCCCCCTTCCCCCTCGCCATCCTCGTCCTCATCGTTATCGTCGTCCTTTACGCCCTCAACTCTGTCAAAATCCTCAAGGAGTACGAGCGCGCCGTCGTCTATAACCTCGGCCGCGTAGGCGAGACTGCCTCCGGCCCAGGCCTCATCTTCGTCTTCGCCCCTGTCCAGACCTTCGTCCGCATCTCCCTCCGCCAGGAGGCCATGGAAGTCCCCCCGCAGGACATCATCACCCGCGATAACGTCACCCTCAAGGTCAACGCCGTCATCACCCTCCGCGTCGTCAACCCAACCGACGCCGTCATCAAGGTCTCCAACTACATCTACCAGACCAGCCAGTACGCCCAGACCACCCTGCGCTCTGTTCTCGGTGAAGTCGACCTCGACCAGCTCCTCGCCCACCGCGACCAGCTCAACCTCCGCATTCAGTCCATCATCGACGGCCACACCAGCCCCTTCGGCGTCAAGGTCATCTCCGTCGAAGTCAAACAAGTCGACATGCCGGAAAACATGCTCCGCGCCATGGCCAAGCAGGCCGAAGCCGAACGCGAACGCCGCGCCAAAATCATCCACGCTGAAGGCGAATTCAACGCCGCCGCCAAGCTCGTCGAAGCCGCCGCCCTCATGGCAACCCAGCCCATGACCCTCCAGCTCCGTTACCTCCAGACCCTCACGGAAATCGGCGTCGAAAAGAACACCACCATCGTCTTCCCCCTCCCCATGGAGCTCATGAACCTCCTCAACCGCACCTTCGCGGAACCAGCCAAGGCACCCCATTCTCCTGCCCCAACCCCCGCCCCACCCGCTACCATAGAAACGCCAGAATGAATTTCAACAACGAAGAACTAAGAACGAACAACTAAGAACTGCCTCCTCATGAACTCCCTACTCAACGACGACCGCGAAGACCTCGAGGACACCTACCGCACCCGCGCCTCCAACGACCGCGAGATCACCCTCGGCACCATGACCATCCTCGGCATGTTCTTCGCCCTCGCCGTCCTCTGCGCCGTCTTCTTCGGCTTCGGATACACCACCGGCCGCCACACCACCCCCACGGTCCAGGCCGCCTCCATCCCACCCCTCAACTCCAACTCCAACTCTTACAGCGGTGGCCTCAAGCCCTCAGCCGGCAATCCTCTCGGCAACCCCCTCCCAACTCCCAGCCAGACCTCATCCGCACCAGAGCTCACCCCCGTCCCGGCCCCCAAGCCCGCCCCCGTCACCCGCCTCACCAGCCCGGACTCTGACCCCGATGCCTCCATCGTCGGTGTCCCCCCCGCGCCTCGCCCGGCTCCCGTCGCCGCCGCCGCTGCTTCAACCCCCGTCACGGCCAGCCCATCCACTCCCGGCTCCTTCATGGTCCAGGTCGCCGCCGTCTCCCACCAGGAAGACGGGGACCTCCTCGTCACCACCCTCAAGCGCGCCCACTACGACGTAGCCATCCACCACGAATCTCAGGACAAGCTCCTCCACGTCCAGATCGGCCCCTTCGCCAACCGCAAGGATGCCGACGCCATGCGCCAACGCCTCCTGGGCGACGGCTTCAACGCCATCGTCAAGTAACGAGCCCCCCCACCCAGGTGATTCTGAGCGCAACGAATTGCGGCTCATACCTCAAACGAGGCGGACCAGCTTAGAAGTTCGGCAACCGTCCGAACCTCCGCAGCGGCACTTGCAGTTGCCGTTGCCGTCTATTCCTATTCCCTAGTCCCTAGTCCCTGCATCACCCACCCTTCCCCACCAGATTCACCCTCACCGCCGCCCTCACCAACTCCCCCAGCGCCTCCTCATCCACCGCATCGCCCTCCCGCAGATCGATCGCCCGCCGCACCTTTCCCTCCAGGCTGGAATTGAACAACCCCGCCGGATCCTCGAGTGCCGCCCCCTTCGCAAACGTCATCTTCACAACGCTCTTGTACGTCTCCCCCGTACACACAATCCCCCCGTGCGACCACGTCGGCACCCCTCGCCACTTCCACTCCTCCACCATCTCCGGGTCCGCACCCAGCACGATCCTCCGCACCCGCGCCAGCATCTCCCCCCGCCAATCCCCAAGCCCGTCAATCTTCCCATCAATCAAAGCTGAAGCCGATTCCGCCATATCCAACCCTCTAAGCACCATCAACTAAGAACCAACAACCAACAACTAAGAACTAACCGGCCTCATCTCCTCCGGCAGCCTCGCCGCAATCGCTCCCCTCACCGCCGCCATCAGCTCCTCCCTGGACCCATACTCCCCCGGCCGGATCGCCTTCAGCATCTCCACCCGGGCCACCCCCGGTTTGATCGCCGCGCTCCCCTTCCGCATCATCCGCTCCGTGCCCGTAATCACCACCGGAATAATCGGAGCCCCTGTCTCATACGCCAGGTAAAACGGCCCCTTCTTGAACTTCCCCAGCCGCCCATCCCTGGCTCGCGTCCCCTCCGGGAAGATCAGGATGTTCAACCCCGCCCGCAGCGCATCCGCTGCCGCCGCCACGCTCGCCGCAGCCGTCTCCGGCCGCGAGCCGCGCTCCACCGGCACAAACTTCGCCATCCGCATCGCCGTACCCAGAATCGGAATCCGCATCAGCTCCTTCTTCAGCAGCACCGCGCTCCGTCCGGGAAGCATCGGCAGCAGCACGGGCGGGTCCAGGTTGGAGACATGGTTGGAAAGATAAATACACGCCTCCCCCCCCGGCAAATGCTCCCGCCCGGTCACCTCCACCCGGATTCCTGCGGCCACCACCCCATTCCGCATAATCCACATCGCCACCCGGTACAACCGGCTGATATCCCCCACCACCAGCGTGTACGGAATCCCGATAATCCCCGCCAGCGGTCCAAACAGGGTATACACAAACAGCATTTTGAAGGTCGCAAACATACCGCTTCCAGACTACGCCAAACCGCTCCCCGCCACGGCGCATCCAACTCCCCGAACCCATAGGTCCAGCAAGAGGAGAAGCAATGAGTCTATTTGGAAGCAAGGAAGAGAAAACCGGAACCAAAATCAGCGTCATCGCCAAGATCCGCGCCAAAAGCGGCCACGAAGACAAGGTCCGCACCCTCATCGCAGGCCTCGTCGAGCCCTCCCAGAAAGAGCCCGGCTGCATCAAGTACAACATCTTTGAGGACCACTACTACACCGGCAGCTTCTTCACCTACGAGGAATGGGAGTCCGAAGCCGCCCTCGACCAGCACCTCCAGACCAACAAGGAAGGCCTCAACCAACTCAAAGCCCTCCTCCGCGAAGAGCTCGTCATCAGCGTCCTCAAGCTCGTCGCCTAGAAAAAAGTGCGTCCCATGGTGCGGTCAAGTCCCCTTGAATGAAGACTTTACCGCACCTGCCTCCTGATAGCAAAGACTTTAGCTCGCCCAAATCCAGAAGTCCAACCCTAACTCCTTTGTTTCGAATACTTTGCACACCGTACAGGAGGGGGTGGGTCTACGTCCGCACCACCGCCCCCTCCTCGATCGCCTGCGGCAGCAGATGGTAGATATCGCCAAACCCGCCGTTGGACAGGATCGCCACCACATCGCCCGGCTCCAGCTCCGGAACGATCGCCGCCACAATCGCTTTCGCATCTGCATGCACCTTCGCCGGCGTCCCCCTCACCCGCAGCCCCGCCGCCACCGCCTCCGGCTCCAGCCGCTCCGCCTCCGGAATGTTGCCGGACTGGAACACCGCCGCAATCACCACCCGGTCCGCCACCCCCAGGCTCTCCGCCAGCGCCTCTTCAAACACATTGCGCCGCAGCGTGTTGGAGCGCGGCTCCAGCACCGCCCAAAGTCTCCGTCCGCTGTAAGCCGCCTTCAGCGCCCGCAGCGTCTCCCGGATCGCCGTCGGATGATGAGCAAAGTCCTCGATCACGGTCACCCCGTTCACCTCAGCTCTCACCTCCAGCCGCCGCTTAACGCTCCGAAACGTCGCCAGCGCCTCCAAAATCGCGCCCGTAGGCACCCCCTGCCCGCTCGCCAGCGCCGCCGCCGCCGTCGCATTCAGCGCGTTATGCTCTCCTGGCATTGGCAACGAAAACTCCGCAAACGCCTCCCCGCCCCGCGCAACCGACCAGCGCATCCCCCCGTTCTCATGCCGCAGCCCCCGCACCCGCCAGTAGGAACCCTCCGCGAAGCCATACCGCTCCACCCGACAGAACGCCTTGCCCACACACTCCGTCACGTTGTCTGACCCGTCGAACGCCACCACCCGCCCCCGCCGCGGCACCAGATTCACAAATCGCTTGAACGCCGTCTTCACCTCGTCCAGATCCCGATAGATATCCGCATGATCGAACTCGACATGCGTGAGGATCGCCGCGTCCGGAAAGTAGTGCAGGAACTTCGGACCCTTATCGAAGAACGCCGTGTCGTACTCATCCCCTTCCAGCAGAAATGGAGCCGTCCCCCTCACCATGAAGCTCGTCCCAAAGTTCTCCGCCACCCCGCCGATCAAAAACGAAGGCGCAAACTTGGCATCGGTCCGCGACGCCACCTCATAAATCCACGCCAGCATACTCGTTGTCGTCGTCTTACCATGCGTCCCCGCCACCACCAGCGATTCCCGTCCCACCAGGAACTCATCATGCAGAATCGCCGCCATGGAGCAGAACGGAATCCGCTCATCCAGCACGTACTCCAGCTCCGCATTCCCCCGAGAGATCGCATTCCCCACCACCACCAAATCCGGACGAGGCTCCAGGTTTCCCTCCGCATACGGCTCCATCACCGGAATCCCCATCCCCGCCAGTTGGTCGCTCATCGGCGGATACGCCGCCGTATCCGACCCCGTCACCCGGTGCCCCTGCGTCTTCAACATCCCCGCCAGCGACGCCATCGCCGTCCCGCAGATCCCAATCAAATGTATGTGCTTACTTCCGTTCATAGCCCGCCCGTCTCTCACGTCACAAACAGCTTATCCCTGCGTCGCAGCCTCAAGAAAGTCCATCCGCGGATTCCCCGCATCGCTCAGGTCCAGCTTCACGCGCACGCCCAGCGGCAGCGTCACATTCCCCACTGTCACATGCCCGCTCCTCAGCCCAATCCCAATCGGCCCGTCGAAGTCCCGCAGCGCATGAAGGATGGAAGCCTCAATCTCCCCATCCGCCCCATTCGCCGCCATATCCCCAAACACGATCCCCGTCACCCCCTCCAGCATCCCCGCATACCGCAGATGCAGCAGCATCCGGTCCCACTGATACGGCTTCGTCCCAATATCCTCCAGAAATAAGACCCCACCCTCGGCCGTCGCCCCAAAAGGAGTCCCCAACCCCTCCACCAGGATCGACAAACACCCCCCACTCAACACCCCCTCTCCAACCCCCGCCTTCAGCACCCGCAACCCATCCGCAGCCCCCACAGACCAGCCGCTACTCCCCCCCAGCGCAGCCTCCCAACTCCTCATCTCCGCCCCATCCGGACGAGAAAAATCCGCCGCCACCATCGGCCCATAGAAGCTCCCCAACCCACACTCGTTCCAAAGCCACGTCTGCAAGGATGTCTGATCGCTATACCCCACAAACACCTTTGGATTCCCCTGAATCAACCCAGCATCCAGATACGGCAGCAGCTCCGCAGACCCCCACCCACCGCGCGTACAAACAATCCCATCCACCCTCTCATCCGCAAACGCCGCATGAAGATCCCCCACCCGCTCCGCCACCGTCCCCGCGTAGTAAAGCGGCCCCTTATCCAGCGCATGAGGAAACACCCTCACCTCATACCCCAGCGACTCCAACCGCGAAACCCCCGCAGCCACCAGCTCCCCCTTCGGCGTACTTGCCGGCGACACCACCGCCAGCCGCGCCCCCGCCCTGATCGCCTTCGGAATAATCCTCACAGCCCCGCCACCTCACCCGTGCAGATCACCTCCGCCGGCCCCGTCAGCATCATCTCCGCATCGTTCGCAGCCCACACCACGCTCTGCGCCCCACCTTCCGCCACCGCCGTCAGGCTCCTCGCCGCCCCACGCAGCACCATCGCCGCAGCCGAGGACGCACACGTCCCCGTCCCCGATGACGTCGTAGGCCCACACCCCCGCTCAAAGATCCGAAACCCAATCTCCCCCACCCCATTCACCCGTACAAACTCCACATTCGTCCCATGCGGAAACAGCGGACTCACACTAATCTTCCCCCCCAGCTCCTGCCACCGCAGCCCATGCGAGCCAAAGTCCTCCGCCTCCGTAAACACCACAAAGTGCGGATTCCCCACATTCACCATGGCCCCCTCCACGTTCCCCACCTCCTCCACCACAATCGTCCGCCGCATCACCCGCGGAACCCCCATCCCACTCTCAATCTCCCACTTCCCGTCTCTCCCAGCGATCACCCTGCACCGCCGAACCCCACCATGCGTCCCCAGCGCCACCTCCCTCAAACCCTCGCTCTGCGCCAGCCACGCCGCCACACACCGAGTCCCATTCCCGCTCAGCTCCGCCTCACTCCCATCCGCATTGAACAGCCGCAGAAAGTATTCCCCGCCCCCCCTTCGTTCCAAAAACTCAATCCCATCCGCCCCCACGCTCGTGTTCCGGGCGCACAACTTCCGTGCCAGCTCCGCATGACGCCGCCCTGCCACACCCTCATCCAGAATCAAAAAGTCGTTCCCGCAGGCATGCGCCTTCACAAAAGAGATCATCCCCTCCATCGTACCCGCCCTACTCGTGCAATTCCCAGCACCCCACAACTTCTGTAAGCTCAAACGACGGGCATGACCTCACCTCCACACATCGAGATCCTCGATCTCCGCCACTTCAAGGCGCCCCAGCTTCGGCCCATCCTGCAGGAGGAAGCCGTCCTCTGGCGCCAGCGCCTCCGCTGGGACTACGCCACCTCCACCGAGCTCCTCCTCCAGTACCTCGATCTCCAAATCCTCCCCGGCTTCGTCGCCCTGATCCGCGGCCGCATCGTCGGCTACTGCTTCTGCGTCTACGAGGGCTCCAAAGCCGTCATCGGCGATATCTTCGTCCTCCCCGACACCCCCTCCCCCCTCGCCGTCACCCACACCCTCACCCGCCACCTCCTCGAAGTCCTCGAAGCCTCACCCGACATCGACCGCATCGAGTCCCAGCTCCTCCTCCACGACACCGGCTCCCTCACCCAGCCCTTCCTCAACGCCGGCTTCAGCATCTTCCCACGCCTCTTCCTCGAGTGCTCCCTCATCGCCCCCGCCCCACCCCTCGCCCAGGCCCCCATCCTCCCCCCCTCAATCGAGCTCTGCCCCTGGATCCCAGGCTTCTACCAGCCCACCGCAGAGCTCATCCACGCCGCCTACCTCGGCCACATCGATTCCCGCATCAACGACCAGTACCGCACCCTCCACGGCTCCCTGCGCTTCCTCCACAATATCGTCCGCTTCCCCGGCTGCGGCGTTTTCGATCCCTCCGCCTCCTGGGTCCTTCGCGAACGCGCCACCAACGCCCTCGTCGGCGTCATCCTCTGTTCCAAAGTCGCTGATGGCATCGCCCACATCACCCAGATCTGCGTCTCCCAGTCCCTCCGCGGCAAAGGCGCCGGTCACTTTCTCCTGCATCACTGCATGCAGAGCCTCCGCGCCCGCGGCCTCTCCGCCATCACCCTCACCGTCAGTGAGAACAACGTCGAAGCCCTCCGCCTTTACATCGCCGCCGGCTTCACCACCCGCCTCCGTTTTGAGGCCCTGGTCCTTGAAAAGAAGCTCTCCCCGGAGCGCATCCGCGTGCAGCTTCCAGAGCCTGCGGAGATCGACATGGACCTCCGCAACGCCCTCGCCGAAGCCGCTCCCGCCGAGTCCACCGGCTTCTTCTCCTTCGCCAGAAAAAAACCCGCCCCCACCCGCAGCTAGTCCTGACCGCGCGCGAAGCGATCACGAAGTGACCGCCCGCCGCGCAGGCGGCCCGTCCGGCAGGACTTATTCCACGTGGTAGTTCGGAGCCTCGCGCGTAATCACCACATCATGCACATGGCTCTCCTTCAGCCCTGCATTCGAGATCCGCACAAACCGCGCATTCTGCTGCAACTCCTCAATTGACGAGCACCCCAGATACCCCATCCCAGACCGCAGCCCGCCCACCAACTGATACACCATCGCCTCCAGCGGCCCACGATGCGGCACCCGCCCCTCAATCCCTTCCGGCACAAACTTCGCCAGCCGGTTCCCGCCGGAGCCCTCCCTCGCGGTCAAACTCACCCGATCTCCGTGCCCCGTATCCGCCAGGTCATCCTTCCCCTGGAAATACCGCTCGCCGCTTCCCTGCGCCATCGCACTCAATGACCCCATCCCGCGATACGCCTTAAAGCTCCGCCCTTGATACAAAATCGTCTCCCCTGGGCTCTCATCCACCCCAGCAAACAACGACCCCATCATCACCACATTCGCCCCCGCCGCAATCGCCTTGGTCACGTCGCCGGAATACTTGATCCCTCCATCCGCGATCAGCGGAATCCCTCGCGGCCCCGTCGCCCGGAACGCCTCGGAGATCGCCGTAATCTGCGGCATCCCCGCGCCCGTCACCATCCGCGTCGTGCAAATCGACCCCGGCCCAATCCCCACCTTGATCGCATCCGCCCCCGCATCCATCAGCGCCTGCGCCCCGTCGTACGTCGCAATATTCCCCGCCAGCAGACACACATTCGGAAACGCCTTCTTCACCTCCGCCACTGCCTCCAGCACCCGCGTGGAATGCCCATGCGCGGAATCGATCGCCAGCGCATCCACCCGGCTCTCCACCAGCGCCGCCGCCCGTTCCAGGTAGTCGCCCGTCGCGCCGATCGCCGCCGCCACCCGCAGCCGCCCCTGGCTGTCCTTACAGGCATTCGGATACTTCAGCTTCTTCTGGATGTCCTTGACCGTAATCAGCCCCTTCAACTCATACTCGTCATTCACCACCAGCAGCTTCTCCACCCGGTGCTGATGCAGGATGTGCTCCGCCTCCTCAAGCGTTGTGCCCACCGGCACCGTAATCAGGTTCGTCTTCGTCATCACCGATTCAATCGGCCGGTCGATCTCGCTCACAAACCGCAGGTCGCGATTCGTCAAAATCCCCACCAGCTTCCGGTCCTTCGTCACCGGCACACCGCTGATCTTGTACCGTCGCATCATGTCGAGCGCCGCCGCAATGCTCTCATCCGGAGAGATCGTCACCGGATCCACAATCATCCCGCTCTCGGATCGCTTCACCTTGTCCACTTCGCCCGCCTGCTGCTCAATCGTCAGGTTCCGGTGGATCACCCCCATCCCGCCCTGCTGCGCCATCGCAATCGCCAGCCGCGACTCCGTCACTGTATCCATCGCCGCGGACATCAGCGGCGTATTCAGCAGGATGCGTCCGGTCAGCTTGGTCTGCGTATTCACCAGCGCGGGAACCACATCGGAGTAGGCAGGAATCAAAAGAACATCGTCAAACGTCAGCGCTTCGGGTATCGGAGAAATGATCATAGGTTTAATCATCTGATTCTAGTGCCCCCACAAACGGCTCGCAACCCAACACCCCCAACCAGCACCCGCCCACCTCATCTTTTCTCCCTCTTTTCATCCAGCGTCCATGGAGCGGATCGCGACGTTAACCGGACTACCTCTTTGACCTGAAAGACGTGTCATCCTCTTTGAACTGAAAGACGTGTCATCGACCGGGCTTAACTCTTTGACGGGAAAGATGCGTCATCCTGAGCGAAGTACGTCGCGCAACTTGCGACGTACGCAGTCGAAGGACCCCGATGCGGCTCATCTCACCACGGACGTCAGCAGGCTCGCGCGAATACGCCCCAGTACGCCTCCAATGCGAGCCTCAAGGCTTCTCACCGCATCTCAACCTCATGGACATCAAACGCACCGGCACCCAGCCCTCCACCATCGGCCCCGCCGATTGGTTCACCGGCACCGTTCGCATCGACCCCCTCTTCACCGCACCCGACCCCGCCTTCGTCCAGGGAGCAGCCGTCACCTTTGAACCCGGAGCCCGCACCGCCTGGCACACCCATCCCCTCGGCCAGACCCTCATCGTCACCGCCGGCTGCGGACGAGCCCAGCGCGAAGGCGGCCCCATCGAGGAGATCCGCCCCGGCGACGTCGTCTGGTTCGCCCCGAACGAAAAGCACTGGCACGGCGCCGCCCCCACCACCGCCATGACCCACATCGCCATCCAAGAAAAGCTGGAAGGCAAAGTCGTCACCTGGCTTGAGCACGTCACCGACGCCCAATACGAGCCCACCCCCCCTGTCGACCCCGGAACCCAAGGTCCAACCCTAAAGTCTCTGTTTCGAAGACTTTACACACAATACCCCCGGGGCCTCCCACGCCTAGAACCCCCTCCAACCCAGATCCGTCCAATCGGTGAAAATCGGTGTTAAGCCTCTCTTCCTCCCCGAGCTTGATTCCCCCAGAGCCCAGGCGTATAGTCAAGGTTGCAGACGAAGTTGTTCCGTTGGCAAGGCAAGCCCCGTGATCGCACCGGGGAAATCGGCGGAAACGATGAGTGGGCGAGAGCCCACTTTTTATTTGCTCTAAACGAAAGTCGCAATGGCACTGCAACTCGACACAATCCGGTCCACGGCTGAGCGCGTCGCCGCATCGCACCACCTCGAACTGGTCGACCTCGAATTCTCAGGAGGCGCCAAGTTCAGGAACCTCCGCGTCTTCATCGAGAAGGACGCAGAATCCCGCGCCAAACTCGTCCAACTCGCCAAGGCCGCAGAAGCCGGCGACCCGCTCGACCCCACGGAGTCCGTCCCCGTCTGGCCCACCGGCGTCCCCGTAGAAGCCCTCTCCGGCGTCACCCATGAAGACTGCGAGCAATTTGCCCGCGACTTCGGCACCGTCCTTGACGTCGAAGACCTCATCCCCGGCGCGGATTACACCCTGGAAGTCTCCTCCCCAGGCCTCGAGCGCAAGCTCTCCAGGCCCGCCGACTTCACCCGCTTCACCGGCAGCCTCATCAAGCTCCAGACCTTCACCGCCATTGAGGGCAACCGCCACTTCCAGGGCCGGCTCACGGACTTCAACCCCGAATCCCGGACCCTCAAACTGGACCCCTCCGCCGTCAAACAGAAGGGCAAGGCGAAGAAAACCGCCGCTGCCGCCCTCGCCGGGCAGATCATTGAGGTCCCCTTCGACAACGTCGAAAAGGCCAACCTGATCCCCGAGTTCTAGCCCAGTTATCTCCACCCGCATAAACCGCACCCGTGCGGCCCAGTCCAGGCAGTCAGTAACCCGCATTGAGCAAACCCGCAGTTTGATAAAGGACGAGTGAGCAATGGCAAGTGTTCTCTACCAGTCAATTGAAGCGTTGAGCCGTGAGAAGGGCATCGACCCCACCGTCGTCGTCAGCGCCATCGAGGACGCCATCGCCCTCGCCACCCGCAAGTACTACAAGACCCAGGAAAACATGCGCGCGGAGATGGACAAGGAGACCGGCGAAATCCGCGCCTACGTCTTCAAGACCGTCGTCGAAGGCGCCGAGCAGGTCGAAGACCCCATCAACCAGATGACCCACGAGGCCGCCAAGGCCCTCGCCCCGGAAGTCGAAGTCGGCGGCGAACTCCGTTTCTATAAGGACACCAGCCCACTCGGCCGCATCGCCGCCCAGATGGCCAAGCAGGTCATCTTCCAGAAGGTCCGCGAGGCCGAGCGCGACACCGTCTTCAACGAGTACAACCACCGCGCCGGTGAGGTCATCAACGCCATCGTCAAGCGCCTTGAACCCATGGACGTCATCTTCGACCTTGGTAAAGCCGAAGCCCGCATGCCCAAGCGCGAGCAGTCCCGCCTGGAGTCCTTCGCCGTCGGCGAGCGTGTCCGCGTCGTCCTTCTCCGCGTAGACCGCGCCGCCAAGGGCCCGCAGGTCATCGTCTCCCGCGCCGCCCCCGCCCTCGTCCAGAACCTCTTCCAGTCGGAGGTCCCGGAGATCTATGACGGCACCGTCTCCATCCGCGCCATCGCCCGCGAAGCCGGCGAGCGCACCAAGATCGCCGTCATGTCCCGCGACAAAGACGTCGACCCCGTCGGCGCCTGCGTCGGCATGAAGGGCATGCGCGTCCAGTCCATCATCCGCGAGCTCCGCGGCGAAAAGATCGACATCATCGAGTACTCCGAAGAGATCACCACCTTCGCCGAGAAAGCCCTGCAGCCCGCCAAGGTCAGCCGTGTCTCTATCACGGACCTCGCCGACAAGCAGCTTGAAGTCATCGTGGATGACACCCAGCTCTCCCTTGCCATCGGCAAGAAGGGTCAGAACGTCCGCCTTGCCGCCAAGCTCCTGCAGTGGAAGATCGACATCAAATCCGAAGAGGAGAAGCGTCAGGAGGTCGAGCAGCAGATGCAGGCCATGTCCGGCGGGCCCACCACGCCCATCGAACAGGTCACTGAGCTCGGCGAACAAATCCTCGAGAAGCTCATCGCCGCCGGCATCACCACCGTTGAAGCCGTCGCCGATATGACCGCCGAAGAGCTCGCCGAGATCCCCGGCATCGGTGAGAAGACCATCGAGAAGATCTCCGTCGCCGTCCGTCACTACTTCGGCCAGTACGAAGAGGGAGAAGAACGTCCCGTCCCCATGACCGTCATCGAAACCCCAACCGACACCCCGGAGACCACGTCCATGGCAAAAACTCCAGAAGAGATTCTCGCCGAAGCAGCAGCCCTCGGTGAGCCACCAGTCGAAGCGACCGACATCTCCACCGAAGACATCGCCGCAGAAGAAGATGCCGAGTCCGCAAGCGACGCCTTCAGCGACAACGATCGCCGCGAAGAAGGCATTGAGCTCGACAACGATACCGTTGACGCCCTGGTCGCAGAAAGCCAGGAAGTCTCAGATGAAGGAATCGATACGGACGGGCACGACCGTGGCTAACCCCACGGTCCCACCGTTTGCCACATTTTGCTGCGATTCCGCAGATTTCAGCCATAATAGACAACAGACGCACTCCACTTCACTCGAGGCTGCTATGAACAGCTAGGCGCGACAGTTGGGAAGCGAAAAAGGGACGGATGAGCAAAGTTAGAATCAACGATTTGGCGCGGGAACTGGAAGTAAAAAGCAGGCCCATCCTCGACGCGCTTGAAGCCATTGGCGTATCAGGCAAGACCCACTCGTCCTCCATTGAGGAAGATCAGGCACAGCGTGTCCGCGCGTACTTCCGCGGAGACCGCAGCGGCGTCACCAGGCCCGCAGCCAGCCATCAGGCGGAGCAGAAGCCGAAGTTTGACCTCTCCAACGTCTCCAAGCCCGGAGACGCCATGCGCGCCATCCTGGAGCGGAAGCAGGCGCAGGAGAACGCCAACAACCCTCGCTATGTCCCACCTGCGGCAGCCCGTCCCGCCGTCGTCGCCGCGCCCCCCCCAGTAATCGCCCGTCCCGCCGTCGCGCCGCCGCCCGTCGCCGTCGCTGCACCAGCGGCCCCGGTTGTAGCCGCCGCCCCGGCGCCGCCGGTCGCAGCCCCACCAGCGGCCCCTGTAGCTCAGGCTGCTCCAGTTGCTCCGGCGGTGCCGGCTCCACGGCGTATCGTGCCTCTGCCCAGCCAGGGTGCCCGCATCGTCGCGCCGCCGCCCTCGGCAGCTCCTGCCATCGCCAGCCGTCCACCATCGGGCGCAATTATCGCAAAGGCCCCGGTTCAGCCGGCAGCCCCGGCCGTTCTCGGCCGCGCACCGGTCACGACGCCGGTCGCTGTCGCCGCTCCGCCCCGGCCCGCAACTCCTCCGCCGGTCGCAGCACCCCCCGCGCCCGTAGCCCCTCCAACCCCGGCTCCCGCAGCGGCGATACCCGCACCCGCAGCTCCGGTTGAGGTTCCAGAGCCCGTCGCAGCCGCTCCGGAACCGGTCGTACCCGCAACCCCGGTTGTGCCTGCCCGTCGCGTCATCATGCCGCAGACCGGACCGCGCCCCATCTATACCGCACCGCCTCCGGTCCCCGGCCAGGCCCCGCGCGGACGCCCCATCTTCGAGCGTCCCCGCACCGGCCCAGGCTCGGGCCCCGGCACCAGCTTCCCCGGCTCCCGTCCGGCCATGGGCGGAGGCCCTGGCATGGCGCCCGGCGCACGCCGCCCCATGCATCCCACCCGGACCTTCCCTGGTGGCCCCGGCGGCGGTCCAGGAGGTCCCCCGCGTCCCGGCTTCACCCCCGGCGCACGTCCCGGATTCCCTGCTCGCCCAGGCTTCCCGCCGCGTCCAGGCGGAGCCCCCGGAGCGCCGGAAGGCGGAGCACCACCCGCCGGTCTGCGTCCCGCACGTCCTGGCCAGCGCCGTGGCGGACAGCGTTATGAGAAGGTGAAGGAAGGCCCAATGAAGGGCTTCCAGCCGCCACCACGTTATGGCGGCCAGTCCATCTCGCGCGAGCCCCTGCCCATCACCAAGACCATCACGGTCACGGAAGGCATCAGCGTCAAGGACCTCGCAGAAAAGCTCGACGTCCGCGGCAAGGATCTCATCGCCAGCCTCCTCATGAAGGGCGTCTTCGTCACCGTCAACCAGTCGCTTGAAGGCGAGTTGGTCAAGGACGTCGCCCGCCAGTTCGGAGCCGACGCCACCGTCATCTCGGTCGAAGAGCAGCTCGAGAACGAGGCCATCGAGGGCTTCCTCGAAGACACCACCGGCATGGTCGAAATCGTGCGCTCCCCGGTCGTCACCGTCATGGGCCACGTCGATCACGGAAAGACCTCGCTCCTCGACGCCATCCGCTCCACCGACGTCGCAGGCGGCGAAGCCGGCGGCATCACCCAGCACATCGGCGCCTACAAGGTCAAAATCACGAAGCCCGACTCTCCCGCCTTCGGTCGCGAGATCGTCTTCCTCGATACCCCGGGTCACGAGGCCTTCACCCGCATGCGTGCCCGCGGAGCCAAGGTCACCGACATCGTCGTCATCGTCGTCGCAGCAGACGACGGCGTCATGCCCCAGACCATCGAGGCCATCGACCACGCCCGCGCAGCCAAGGTCCCCATCATCGTCGCCGTCAACAAGATCGACAAGCCGGAGGCGAACCCCTCCAAGGTCATCCAGCAGCTTGCCGCTCGCGGCGTCCAGGCCGTCTCCCTCGGGGGCGATACCGAATTCGTCGAAGTCTCCGCCAAGAAGCGTCTCAACCTCGACGCCCTTGAAGAGATGATCTGCCTCGTCGCAGACGTCAACGAGCAGAAGGCACAGCCCGACCGGCCCGCCGTCGGTACCGTCATTGAAGCCAAGCTCGATCGTGGCCGCGGTGCCGTCGCCAGCGTCCTCGTCCAGAACGGAACCCTGCGTACCGGCGATAGCTACATCGTGGGCAACACCTTCGGCAAGATCCGCGCCATGTTCGACGATCGCGGCCGCCAGATCACCGAAGCCGGGCCCTCAACCCCCGTCGAAATCCTCGGACTCGAAGGCATGCCGGACGCCGGTGACACCTTCCTCGTCATGGCGGATCGCGATAAGGCCAAGGGCATCGCGCAGTACCGCAAGATGAAGGAGCGCGAGGCGCAACTCGCCAAGAGCTCCCGCGTCTCGCTTGAAGGTCTCGCCGAGCAGATCAAGCAAGCCGGCGTCAAGGACCTCAACGTCATCGTCAAGGGCGACGTCCAGGGTTCGGTCGAGGTCATCGCAGAAGACCTCGCCCACATGTCCACCGAGAAGGTCCGGGTCCGCGTGCTCCACAGCGGTGTCGGCGCCATCACCGAGTCGGACGTGCTCCTCGCCTCCGCCTCCAACGCCATCATCATCGGCTTCAACGTTCGCCCGGATCGCAACTCGGCAGAAGTCGCCGCCCGCGAGAACGTCGAAATCCGTCTCCACTCCATCATCTACGAGCTCCGCACCGAGATCGAGAAAGCCATGTACGGCCTCCTCGATCCCGTCTTCAAGGAAAACTACGCGGGCCGCGCAGAGATTCTGCAGGTCTTCAAAATCACCAAGGTCGGCCAGATCGCCGGTTGCCGCGTCACAGACGGCACCGTCAAGCGCAACGCGCAGGCTCGTCTCATGCGCGAAGGCGTGGAGGTCTGGAAGGGCAAGATCAGCTCCCTCAAGCGCGTCAAGGACGACGTCTCTGAAGTCCGCGAAGGCGTCGAGTGCGGTATCGATCTCGCCGGCTGGAAGGACATGCGCGCCGGAGACATCATCGAAACCTTCACGACGGAGCAGCTCGAAGCCAACCTCGGTGCCAACGCCGCCGAAGCCAAGAAGAAGCAGATGGCCGAACTCGCCGAAGCCAAGAGCATCGAAAACGAGGTCAACGCCGCCGCCAACGCCTAACCCACCACACCCTCACCAACACACAAAGGCCGGGAGACAATCCCGGCCTTTGCACATTCAGAGACATCCTCCCACCCCACCCCGTATACTTCCCCCCAATGCCTGCACCCACCCCCATCCGCGTCCTCGTCGCCAAGCCCGGCCTCGATGGTCACGACCGCGGCGCAAAAATCATTGCCCGCGCCCTCCGCGACGCAGGCATGGAGGTCATCTACACCGGCCTCCGCCAGACCCCGGAGATGATCGTATCAGCCGCCATCCAGGAAGACGTCGACTGCATCGGCCTCTCCATCCTCTCCGGGGCCCACAACGCCATCGTCCCCCGCATCGCGCAGCTTCTTCGAGCCCAGCACGCAGAAGACATCCTCCTCGTCCTCGGCGGCACCATCCCCGCCCAGGACATCGACCCCCTCATGCGCGACCATGGCGTCGCCGCCATCTTCGGCCCCGGGACCCCCCTCGAGACCACCGTCACCTTCATCCGCGAGCACATCAAGCCCCGCGGCCTCCTGACCTGAATCTGCTCCGTTCTCCCGTCGCCCGGAACGAACTTATCTGCGACCAACGGGAGCACCACGCGAAGCCCAAAACAGCACGGCGTGCAAGTGCTTACCAGGGGAGGGAGTCTTGCATGTGGAAGTACCCGCCGGTCGGCCCATCCTCCGGCAGCGTCGCCAGCCAGACGGTCGTCTTCGCTCCATCCGGAATCTCCATCGGAGCTGCATCCGTCCCCATATCCGTCTTCACCCACCCCGGATGCGCGGAGTTCACCTTGATCGCCGTGCCCGCCAGTTCATGCGCCAGGTGGATCGTAAACGAGTTCAGCGCCGCCTTCGACGTGTCATAAGCAAACGTCTTCGCGTCGTAAATCGGTGAACCCTTCGTCGCATGAAGTGTCAGCGACCCCAGAATGCTCGACAGGTTCACAATCCGCCCCGCCGCGCTCTTCCGAATCAGCGGCAGCAGCTCCTGCGTCAACGCCACCGGCGCAAACAGGTTCGTCTCAAACGTCTCCACCAGGACCTCACGGCTCGTCGTACTCGTCTCGTTCGGCGCGGGAAAGTGGTCCAGCATTACCCCGGCATTGTTCACCAGGATATCCAGCGCGCCAAACTCCTTGTCGATCAACGCCGCAATCGCCTTCCGGTCCGCCGCATCCCCCACATCGATCTTGATCGCCCGCACATCCAGCCCCTGATCCTGCAGCGTCTTCGCAGCCGCCTCACCCTTCGCCACGTCCCGAGCGCCCAGCAGCACCGTAATCCCCTGCTGCGCCAGTTGCTTGGCAGACTCCAACCCGATGCCCTTGTTTGCTCCCGTTATCAACGCCACTTTGCTCATCGCACGCTCCTCGTGTCAGAGACTCTACGCCTCATCCGAAGATGGGATGTGAAACGCACGAAAACGCTCCGCATATTTCTGCGGCATCGTCGTTTTCTTCATATCCTTCCCCACCACCACATGCGTGGTCGCACCCTCACACAGCAGCACCCCATCCTCTGCCCGCACAATCTCGTAGCCGAACTTCACCACACTCCCCCGCGCACCCGTAATCCGCGTCTTCACCACCAGCACATCGTCGTACCGAGCCGGAGCCTTATACCGGCAGTTCACCTCCACCACGGCGATGCCGCACCCCTCTTCGCGCTCCATCGCCTTGTAGTCCAGCCCCATCTGCCGGATCAGCTCCACCCGCCCCACCTCAAACCAGATCAGATAATTCGCGTGATATACCACGCCCATCTGGTCCGTCTCTGCATACCGCACCCGAACCCGTGTCTCCCCAAAAGCCGCCAAATCATTACTCATCCCATCAGTTTACGGGCGAGCAACGCGAGCACCCAAACATCATCCTTACCCCCAGCAGATCACACGAAGTGACCGCCCCGCGCGCAGCGGGCCCGTCCGGCAGGACAAAGCCTTACCCCCAAACCGCCTTCCGTTTCTCCAAAAACGCCGTCACGCCTTCCTTGAAGTCATGCGTCTCCCGAGACCGGGCATTCGCCGCCATCGCCTCTTTCAGCGCCGTATCCAGCCAAACCCTGTTCTGCGCCGCCAGCAGCCGCTTCGTCGCCGCCAGGCCCTCCGGACTATTCCCCATCAACATCCCCGCCACCGCGTCCACCCGCTCATCCAACTCCTCAGCCTGCACCACCTCCGTCACCAGCCCCCACTCCCTCGCCTCCGCCGCCCCAAACACCCGTCCCGTCAGCAGCAGATCCCGCGCCCTCTTCTCCCCCACCTGTAGTACCAGGAACGCACTCACCACCGCCGGCACAAATCCAATCCGCACCTCCGTATAAGCAAACTTCGCCTCCGGAACCGCCAGCGTAAAGTCGCACATGGTCGCCAGCCCCGTCCCCCCGGCAATCGCCGCACCATGCACCCTTGCAATCGTCGGCTTCGGCAAACAGTACAGCGTCCGAAACAGCCGTACGATCCTCCGTGCATCCGCCTCATGCTCCTCTGCCCCCTTCCCCACCAACCCCTGCAGCACCGCCAGGTCCAGCCCCGCGCAAAACGCCTCCCCTGCCCCCGCCACCACCACCACCCTGACCGATGCATCCTCCGCCGCCGCGTCGAACGCCGCAATCAGTTCACCCTGCATCTCCGGCGTCATCGCATTCCGCCGCTCCGGCCGGTTCAGCGTCACCGTCCGCACCCCACCCGCATCCTCCACAATCACCGTAGCCATAACGCCTCACTCAAAACGCCTTGAAAACTGAACAGACAAGCCGTTGCTCTTGCATTGCCTTCTACCTACCCCGAGGCGTCAGCCTCGGGTCGCCTATCCCGCCATAGGAGCGAGCTTTAGCCCTTGGAGTATGCCTTCTCATCCCAAAGTTTTATTGCACTCTCCCGCCAAACTTCCGCGCAATCTCCGCGCTAGCCGCCAGCAACCCATCCATCGGCCGCAGATCCGGCATCTCCGCCCCCAGTTCCTTCAAAACCCTCACCAAGACCTCCGTCGGCAGGTTCCCCACCAGCGCATCCTGTGCAAACGGACACCCGCCCAGCCCGCCAATCGCCGCATCGAACCGCCTGCACCCCGCCCCATACGCCGCCCTGACCAGTTCGGCCGCGCTTTCCGGTCGTGCGTGTAGATGAACCCCAATCTCAATCCCCTCGTGCACCGCCGTCACATCGCTCACCACATCCGCCACCATCTTCGGCGTCGCCAGCCCCACCGTATCCGCCAGCGAAATCTGCGTCACCCCGCTATCTGCGAGCAAATCGCACGCCGCCACCACCTCATCGATATCCCACGCCTCCCCATACGGATTCCCAAACGCCATCGACACATACGCCACCACGTCCAGCCCCGCCTTGAACGCCACCCCACCCACCGCCTCCAGCGCCTCCAGCGATTCCTCCGGCGTCTGATTCTGGTTCCGCTGTAAAAATCCCGGCGAAATCGAATACGGAAACCCCAGCGTCCCCACCGACCCCGTCTTCACCGCCCGCTCCGCCCCCTTCTCATTCACCACAATCCCAATAATCTCCACATCATCCGGCGGGTCCAGATACTCCAGCACCAACTCCGCATCCGCCATCTGCGGCACCGCCGTCTTCGACACAAAACTCACCGCATCGATATGCCGAAACCCCGTAGCCACCAGCACCCGCAGATAATCCGCCTTCACCTCCGCCGGCATCTGTCCCGGAAGCCCCTGCCAAGCATCCCGCGGACACTCCACAATCTTCACCATCGCCGCATCTCCCTCGATCTCTTCCAGTCTCCCACCAAAAGCACCACGCACACCAATCCAGCCGCCCCATCCCCCAACCACCACACCTGCACCCCCACCGGCTGTCTCATCACCCACAAGTTACACGGCACAATAATCCTCCTCGTCCCCGACCTCACCTCCACCGCGTCCGGCACCCTCCGATCCCCCGCCACATACCGGTCGCAGTCATCCCAATGCTCCTCCGCCCACACCTTCAGCCCCACCCCCAACACCAGCGCCACTACCGCCGCCCACCCCGTCTTCCGCGAGATCACGTCTGCATCACCCCCGCGTTCCACTTCGGCACATCCGGATTCAGCGCACACGCCTCCAGCGCCGTCATCAGCACCTCCCGCGTCTTCGCCGGATCGATAATCCCATCGATCCAAAGCCTCGCCGCCCCATACCTCGGATCCGCCGCCGCATCATATCCCGCCTTGATCTCCTCCCAAATCGCCTTCTTTCTCGCTTCGTCAACCACCTCGCCCGACTTCTCCATCTGCCGAGCCTTCACCTCCGCCAGCGTATTCGCCGCCGCACTCCCTCCCATCACTGCATACCGAGCCGTCGGCCAAGCAAAGATAAACCGCGGATCATAAGCCTTCCCACACATCGCATAGTGCCCCGCCCCAAAGCTCCCCCCCACAATCACCGTGATCTTCGGCACCACACTCGTACTCACAGCCGACACCATCTTCGCCCCCGCCCGAATAATCCCACTCCACTCCGCATCCTTCCCCACCATGAACCCATTCACATCGTGCAGAAAAATCAGCGGCACCAGGTTCTGATTGCAATCCATCACAAACCGGGCCGCCTTCTGAGCCGCCTCCGTATAGATCACCCCACCCACTTCGATCCTCTTCGTTCCCGCCATCGGCCCCATCGCCACCGTCTGCATCTGGTTCAGCTTCTGGTTCGCCACAATCCCCACCGCCCGCCCGCCAATCCGCGCATACCCGCAGATCACCGTCCGCCCAAACTCCGCCTTGTACTCCTCAAACTCACTCCGATCCACCACCCGCGCAATCACCTCATGCATGTCATACACATTGCTCGCCCCCGGCGCCGGATCCATCAATCCATACAGGTCCTCCGCCGCAAACCGCGGCTGATCCGCGACCGGATCATAATCTGTAACCGAGAAAGTTACATTCTTCCGCTGTCCCAGCTTATCCACCAAATGACGCAACCGTTCCAGGCACAATTCATCTGTAGCCTCCTTGAAATCCACGGTCCCGGAGATCTCCGCATGCATCCCCGCCCCACCCAGTTCCTCCGCCGGGGTCTTCTGTCCAATCGCCGCCTGCACCAGCGCCGGCCCCGCCAGAAACAGCCCCGACCCCTCCGTCATCAACACCGTATCCGTCATCACCGGCAGATACGCCCCGCCCGCCACGCACATCCCCATAATCGCCGTCATCTGCGGCACCCCCAGCGCACTCATTACCGCGTTATTCCGGAACACCCTCCCAAAGTCATCCTGATCCGGGAACACCTCTTCCTGCAGCGGCAAAAATACCCCGGCAGAGTCCACCAGGTACAGCGTCGGGATCCGATTCTCCAGCGCAATCGCCTGCGCCCGCAGCACCTTCTTCGCCGTCATCGGAAAGAACGCACCCGCCTTGACGGTCGCGTCATTCGCCACAATCATGCAAAGCCGCCCTTGCACTCTCCCGATCCCCGCAACCACTCCCGCACAAGCCGCACCACCCCACTCCCCATACATCCCATACGCTGCCCACATCCCCAACTCCAGCAGCTCCGTTCCCTCATCCACCAGCAGCCCCACCCGCTCCCTCGCCGTCAGCCGCCCCTTCCCATGCTGCGCCTCCACAGCCTTCTTCCCCCCACCGGCCCGGATCGCCCCTTCCTGCCCCCGCATCTCCTCCATCAGCGCCGTTACCGCCGCCTTGTTCGCCGTCAACTTGGCTGACCCCACCAACTCCGTCCCAATCCCATTCCCCATCCGTAACCCTCACGTTCAACCCTCCCACGATACCCCCTCGGCACTTTTCGCGTCGCTCCGCGTGAGTATTCTGTTTGCTGTCGATTGCAAAAACACTGCGTCATCCTGAGCGAAGTCGGTCGCAGCTTTTCGCGACCGACGCAGTCGAAGGACCCCGAAGAAGTCCACCCTCCTCCGATCCTCAGCAGGCTCGCGCAACAATTCGGACAGATCGGCGGTCCGATGTCGGACAATAGGAAGAGAGTTTTGCTGGAGGTTTCTTATAGAGCAGATTCCAAAGGTGATCAGGCACCTCAGACAGACAGAACACATACCATCCCAGGAAGCGCAGCGTCTCTCCCTCCAAGCCATCTTTGATGAACTGGACGCCTCAGGCGCAGCAAACTTCGTGATCGAACGCGACACCTCTCCGCCGGAAGAGCGAGACTGGTTTTGATCGTCTCATCTCAAAGATGGATTCCAACCGCACCACTCTGGTAAAGCATGATCCACCAACCCACCTCCGCCCTCCTCCTCATTGACCTGCAGCCCGACTTCATGCCCGGCGGCGCCCTCCCCGTTCCCCACGGCGACGAGATCCTCCCCCTCATCAACGCCCTCGCCCTCCGCTTCGACCACGTCCTCCTCACCCAGGACTGGCACCCGCCGCAGCACATCTCCTTCGCCACCACCCACCCCGGACATGCCCCGTACGCGCAGATAGACGCCCCCTACGGCCCCCAAACCCTCTGGCCCGATCACTGTCTCCAGCACACCCCCGGCGCCGCCCTCCACCCCGCCCTGGAAATTCCCCACGCCGAACTCATCCTCCGCAAAGGCTTCCGCAAACACATCGACAGCTACTCCGCCTTCCTCGAAAACGACCACACCACCTCGACAGGCTTAGCAGGTTACCTGAAAGACCGCGGCCTCAAGACCCTCTACCTCGCCGGCCTGGCCTACGACTTCTGCGTCCGCTACTCCGCCCTGGACGGCAAATCCCTCGGCTTCGAGACCATCATCCTCGAAGACGCCACCCGCCCCGTCTTCCCCAACTCCATCGCCGAAACCCAAACCGCCCTGGCCGCCGCCCAAATCCCCCGCGTCCCCTCCGCCACCCTCTAGACCCCTCGCCCTCTCGCTCATCCGCGAATCCGTGTTCGCCCCCTCCCTTTGTGTCTGATCCAGGAAATCGGTCCAATCGGTGAGATCGGTGTTAAGCATTTCGTCAACCTCACCACCCGCGCATGGTCCTGCCGAAAACCTTGCCCCCAACTTCATGCAAACAAGCGACTTACCAATCCGTCCCACACCGTTGCACACTTCTTGGTGCAATTTTCACCACAAATCACTTTTTCGTCATCCAAAACGCAAATCCTCAACAAAGACGCACCGCTCACCATAGCCACACGCTGTCACTTGACCACGTTAGCCACACCATAAACCACAACTTCACCACTAGAAACCACCATCAAATCCCCATGGTGGATCATCCAATCCTCATGGTCCCCATCCACCCCGAAGCCCGCATCGGACACGTCCATCTCAAGGTCGCCAACCTCGATCGCGCCCTCGCCTTCTACTCCGGCGTCCTCGGCCTGGAGATCACCCAGCGCGTCGGCAACTCCGCCGCCTTCCTCGCCGCAGGCGGCTATCACCATCACATTGGCCTCAACACCTGGGAGAGCCAAGGCGGCCAGCCTCCCGCCCCCGGGTCCACTGGCCTCTATCACTTAGCCCTCCTCTACCCCACCCGTGCAACCCTCGGCGATGCCCTCCAGCGCCTCATCACAGCCCACATCCCCCTCGACGGAGCCTCCGATCACGGCGTCTCTGAAGCCCTTTACCTCCGCGATCCCGACCAGAACGGCGTCGAGCTCTACTGGGATCGCCCCCACGCCGAATGGCCCGTGACGCCCCAGGGCGAGCTCGCCATGGTCACCCGCCCCCTCAACCTCCAGTCCCTCCTCGCCGAAGCCGCCCCCCAATGACACAAGACTGGATCGCCACCGAAGCTACCATCACCTCCTGCCGCTTCCAATTCGCCCGCATGAACACCCTCACCCTCGGCATCCAGACGCAGGACAAGTTCCGCATCACCTTCGACTACTACGCCCACGGCCGCCTTTACTCAGACGAGTTCCAATCTCCCACCGCAATCCCCCAAAACGAGCGTATTTCCCTCACCTACAACCCCCTCGCCCCCGAGCAAAACTCCCTCACCTCCGGCCCCGCCGCCCGCCCCACCCGCTCCCCACTCATCGCCGTCGGTATCCTCGGCTCCATCATCCTCTCCCTCGCCTGGCTGGTCATCCTCCGCTCCTGCAACTGACGAGCAAGCCGAAACAGGTGCCGACCAACGGGAGGACCTCGCGAAACCCAGGGCCGCACGAAGTGCAGTAGACTGGCCTTCCATGAACCTCGAAGCCATTCAGTCCGCCCTTCGCGCCTCCAACCTTGACGCCTGGCTCTTCTACGACCACCACAATCGCGACCCCCTCGCCCTCCGCATTCTCGGCCTCCCGCCGGACGGCCACGTCACCCGCCGCTGGTTTTATCTCATCCCCGCCACCGGCAATCCCCACAAGCTCGTCCACCGCATCGAGTCCGGCCGCCTGGACCACCTCCCTGGTGACCGCCACGAATATTCCTCCTGGCAGGAACTCGAGCAAAAGTTAGCCAAAATCCTAAAAAACTCCACAACCCTCGCCATGCAGTACAGCCCCCGCAACGCCATCATGTACGTCTCCATGGTGGACGCCGGCACCGTCGAGCTCCTCCGCGACATGGGCAAGCAGATCGTCTCCTCCGCCAACCTCGTCAGCCAGTTTGAAGCCGTCCTCACCGATGATCAGCTCGAAACCCACCTAGAAGCTGGCCGCCGCATCGACGCCCTTCTCGCCGAGACCTTCACCGAGATGGGCGTCCGTGCCCGCACCACCACCGGCACCTCCGAGTACGAAATCGTCGACCTCCTCCAGCAGCGTCTGCGCGCCGCCAACCTCACCTGGGAGCACGGCCCCAACGTCTCCGCCGGCGCCAACTCCGCAGACTCCCACTACGAACCCACGCCAGCATCCTCCCGCCCCATCCGCACCGGCGACTTCATCCTCATCGACATCTGGGGCAAGCTCGACCAGTCCCACTCCATCTACTACGACATCACCTGGACCGGCGTCATCGGCCGCGAACCCACCCCGCGCGAGCAGCATATCTTCACCACCGTCCGCGACGCCCGCGACGCCGCCATCGCCGCTGTCCAGCAGGCCTATGCCGCCAACCAGCCCATCGCCGGCTGGCAGGCAGACGACGCCTCCCGCGCCGTCATCCGTTCCGCCGGCCTCGCAGACTTCTTCACCCACCGCACCGGTCACAACATTGCCGCAGAACTCCACGGCTCCGGCGCCCACCTCGACAACCTTGAAACCCACGACGAGCGCCTGCTCCTCCCCAACACCTGCTTCTCCGTCGAACCCGGCCTCTACTTCCCCGGCGAGTTCGGCATCCGCAGCGAGGTCAACATGATCACCTGCCCCGGCCGAGCCATCGTCACTGGCCGCATCCAAACTGACTTACTCCGTATCTGAAAGCGAGCAACGCGAGCACCCGCGAAGCCCAATGAAAGTCACGAAGTGACCGCCGCCCGCGCAAGCCGCACTTCGTCTATCATCACAAGTGATGACGACCCAAGTCCAAGCGTCCGCGCCCGTCGCGGCCCGCTCCTCCACCTTCTCCATGCTGGTCCTGATCGTCGGCTGGCTCATCCCCGGCGCGGGCCACTTCATGCTTCGCAAGCCCATCCGCGGCCTGCTCCTTCTTCTCTCGATCGTCGCCATGTTCGCCATCGGCATCGCATTGCAAGGAAAGATCTACACCCCCAACACCGGCGACCTGCTCGAGATCCTCGGCTTCATCGGACAACTGGGTGCCGGTCTGCTTTACGCCTGCGCCCGCATCTTCGGCTGGGGAGCACCCTCCGCCCAGATCGCCTTGGCAGATTACGGTACCAAGTTCATCGTCGTCTCCGGCCTGCTCAACGTCATCGCCGCCGTAGACGCCCACTCCCTCGCCAACGGCAGAAAGGCGTCCTAGCTTGCTCTCTCACTTCAGCGCCGTCCTGCTCTTCGCTTTCTTCACCTCCATCGTCTTCGGCATCACGCAGCGCGCTGAGCCCAAAATGATGATCCGCTTCGGTGCCTTCTCCTTCGTCATCTTCGTCGGAGGCACCATCGCCGCCAGTTGGCTCATGTTCCTCATCAAGCATTAGACAGTCGTCCATCACCACAAATAAGAAGCCCCGAGATCCTAGGATCTCGGGGCTTCTTATTTGCTTCTTTCTTTTTAGACTTCCGCGTTCGGGTCGCCCTGCTCACCAGGATTCGACTCTTCCAGCTGCTTCTGCAACTCCTCACGCTTTTTCGCGCGAGCCTCAGCACGCTTCTGAGCCTTCTCGCCCAGCTCCTGCTCCGCGCCAAGCAGCTCAATCACGGCCATCTCGGCCGCGTCGCCCTTCCTCACGCCAATACGCACAATCCGCAGGTAACCACCAGGCCGCGTCGCATACCGCGGGGACACGGTGTTGAACAAGCGCGTCACAGATTCGTCCGTCATCAGGTACGCCAGTGCCTGACGGCGGGAGTGAACATCACCCTTCTTACCCAGCGTGATCATCTTCTCGACGATCGGCCGCGAAGCCTTGCACTTCGTAATGGTGGTCTCAACCCGGTCATTCAAAATGATCGAAGTCACAAGATTGCGCAGCATGGCGCGACGGTGGGAGGTATTGCGGCCAAGCTTAAAGCCGCCATTACGATGACGCATATAAATCTCCTTCGACTGGGCCTTCTGGCCGTGAGTCGGGTTGCAAAATACGCACGCAGTGCGCTTACTTCAAGGTGCAGGTGAGGCAGCACATCACTGCCTCACACTGCACCTCACTGCCTTATAGTGCACTCACGGTCCTTAGAAGTTCTCAGGCTCATTGGCGAGCTCAAGATCTTCGTCCTCATCCTCGTCCTCATCGTCCTCGTCGTCGAAGCTGCCATAGCTGGCAGCCAGCGTCGCGGCCGGCAGAACAGAGGTCGGGCCCGGGACAGGGTTGCCGCTCTCGTCAATCTTCATGCCCAGCGAAAGCCCCATCTGAGCAAGGATCTCCTTGATCTCGTTCAGGCTCTTGCGGCCGAAGTTCTTCGTCTTCAGCATCTCGGCTTCGGTCTTCTGGATCAGCTCACCGATGGTCGCGATATTCGCATTCTTCAGGCAGTTGTAGCTGCGCACGGAAAGCTCAAGCTCTTCCACCGACCGGTTCAGATTCTCGTTCCGAATGGACGGCCCATCGTGCAGCCCGTCGTGACCAGCCTCCATCTCCTCCTCGAAGTTGATGAAGATCGTCATGTGATCCTTCAGCAGCTTGGCGGAAAGCCCAAGCGCGTCTGCCGGAAGCACTGTGCCGTTCGTCCAGATCTCGATCGTCAGCTTGTCATAGTCGGTAATCTGACCCAGACGAGCCGCCTCAACCAGGTAGTTCACCTTGCGCACAGGCGAGTGAACGCTGTCCACCGGGATGAACCCGAGGCCGAGATCGCCGTCGAAATTCTTATCAGCGGAGATATAGCCGCGGCCACGCTTTAGCCGCATCTCCATATCAATCTTGCCGCCCTCGCTGATCGTGCAGATGTACACGTTCGGGTCGAGGATCTCAACATCGCCATCCGCCTCGATCATGCCCGAGGTGATTACGCCGGCCACATCGGCACGCAGGTAAAGCGCCTTAGGACCATCGCCCGCAAGCTTGAACGGGATCTGCTTCAGGTTCAGGATGATGTCGGTCGCGTCTTCAACCACGCCCGTAATCGACTGGAACTCGTGCAGTACGCCCTCAATCCGAACCGCCGTCACAGCCGCGCCCTCAATGGACGACAGCAGCGTGCGCCGCAAGGCATTGCCGATCGTCGTACCGAAGCCGCGCTCAAACGGCTGCGCGCTGAAATTGCCGAACTTCGGGGTCAGTGTTTCGTTGTCGACTGCGAGACGCTTGGGTTTCTGAAAACCTCTCCAAAGCATGCGTGTTTCTCCTTTTCCGACAGCCGTCGCGAAGCATTCTGCGAGGCGCGGATCCTACCGGTTACAGGTGGGACTACAAGTGTTGCGAAGCGGGCGAAAGCCCACGCCCCATTGCTGAGACGTGGGTCACCCAAACTGAAAAGACCAAAACAGACCGGCCCAAAAACGAATCGTGCGAAACCTTACTTGCTGTAAAGTTCGACGATCAGCTGCTCGTTCACCGGCAGCTGCACATCCTCGCGCTTCGGCAACGTAACCACCTTGCCGGAGAGCGTATCCCGGTTGATGTCCAGCCAGGTCACACTCTGCAGACCGCCCGCGAAGTCCTTCGCTGTCTCAAAGAAGCTCAGCGTCTTGGATCCCTCACGCACTGCAATCTCATCGCCCACCTTGCACTGGAAGCTCGGGATGTTCACCTTGCGGCCGTTCACCTGGATGTGTCCGTGACGGACCACCTGGCGAGCCTGGCGGCGGCTGGTCGCAAGACCAAGCCGGTAGCAGACGTTATCCAACCGCGTCTCCAACTGCTGCAGCAACAGGTCGCCGGTCACGCCGGTCTTGTTGCTCGCCTTCTGGTAGTACGCGCGGAACTGCGTCTCCAGCGTGAAGTAAATGCGCTTGGCCTTCTGCTTCTCACGAAGCTGCAGACCGTAACCCACCACCTTCTTCACCTTGCGCGACTGACCATGCTGGCCCGGGGGAAAGTTCCGCTTCTCAACCGGGCACTTCTCGGTAAAGCACTTGGAACCCTTAAGGAACAACTTGACGCCGTCGCGCCGGCACATGCGGCACACAGGTCCTGTATAACGAGCCATTTCATCTCTCCATAACTTCAGGTGTCGATCGCTTTACAGGCCGAAGCCCTTCCTCACGATCCAAGAACAGTTGTCAGTTCTCAGTTATCCGCTGTCAGCAACTGAGAACGGACAACGAACAACTAAGAACCAAAAATCAAACCCTACGGCGCTTCGGAGGCCGGCAGCCATTGTGCGGCATCGGCGTCACGTCGCGGATCGAACGAACATCGACCCCCGCCGTCGCCAGCGCACGGATCGCCGACTCACGTCCCGAGCCAGGCCCGGAGACCCGCACATCCACGGACCGCAGCCCATGCTCACGAGCCGCATTCGCCGCGCCAACCGCAGCCTGCTGCGCCGCAAACGGAGTACCCTTACGCGACCCACGGAACCCAAGCGAACCCGAACTCTTCCAGCTCAGCGTGTTCCCGGTCTGGTCCGTGATCGTCACAATCGTGTTGTTGAACGAAGCCTGGATAAACACCAGGCCATACGGAACGTTCTTCCGCTCGCGCTTCTTGAACTTCTTACCCTTGCCGGAAGCTGCCTTGCCGGACTTCTGCTGATTCTGTGTCTTCGCCATTTATTTCGTCGCTTTCTTCTTACCGGCAACCGTGCCCTTGCGGGGTCCCTTGCGAGTACGAGCGTTAGTATGCGTGCGCTGGCCGCGAACCGGCAGCGAACGCCGGTGGCGAAGGCCACGGTAGCTCTGGATCTCGATCAGCCGCTTGATGTTCAGCGAGATCTCCTTGCGAAGATCGCCCTCAATCATGCCCTGCTTCTCAATCACCTGACGAATCGCGTTCAGTTGGTCCTCATCCAGCGTCCCAACCTTCGCGAACGGATCGATATCGGCCAACTTCAGGATCTTCGCGGCGCGCGAGTCCCCAATGCCGAAGATATACGTGAGCCCAATGCGTACCTGCTTGTTGTTCGGTACGTCGACTCCGGAGATACGTGCCATGTGGCATCCTTGTCTTGGTTCGGTTCACCAGCATCGCCGGGAACAGGTTCAATGGGTTACGGGTTATTTGCTTAGGTTCAACGCAAGCCTTGAAATCCAGCTAACTAGCCCAAACAAGCCCAAATCGGCACAAGTTGCATCAACTAGTCCCTATTCACTAGGCCCTAGTCCCTGCTTCAATTACCCCTGCCGCTGCTTATGCTTCGCGTTCTCACAGATCACGCGAACCACACCACGGCGATGGATCACCTTGCACTTGTCACAAATCTTCTTCACGGACGCACGAACCTTCATGGTCTTTCCCTTCTCAAATAACAAGCCGCGAGCCAAAGCCCACGCCCGGACATCAAGCTCACTGAAGAGCCTGTGGCCACTTCCATCTCAAGCTGTTCGTTGTCTAGTCCCTAGTTCCTACGTCCCTAGTCCCTAGCCTACTTATAGCGATACACAATCCGCCCGCGATTCAAGTCATACGGACTCAACTCAATCGCCACGCGGTCGCCGGGGAGAATACGAATGAAGTTCTTGCGCATACGTCCAGACACGTGGGCCAGAGCCTGGTGCTTGTTCTCAAGCTCCACCTTGAACATCGCGTTCGGCAGCGTCTCAACAACAACCGCCATCACCTCAATTGCATCTTCCTTCGACAAACGATTCTCCTATCCCGCAAACACAATACGTCCGCCATAGCCGACGCACCATCATCAATACTACCCCACATCCCCCCAAACCGCCACCCAACCTCGCTGCAGAACCGTTCTTTCCCCAAAGATGCGTCATCCCGAGCGAAGTTAGGCGCGCCGTTTGCGCCGAACGCAGTCGAAGGACCCCGAAAAACCTGACGTGACCGCGATCCTCTCCAATCTCGCGCGAGAATCTGGCAGGAACTGTCCTTGCCGTCAGAAAATGAATCACCACGTCTGGTCAAACTTCCGGAGCCCCCCATGTGCCGCAACATCAAAACCCTCTATAACTTCTCCCCGCCCGTCACCCCAAACGAAATCCACGCCGCCTCCCTCCAGTTCGTCCGCAAAATCACTGGCTTCAACAAACCCTCCCACGCCAACGAGGCCGCCTTCAACCAGGCCATAGCCGATATCTCAGCCACCGCCTCGGCCCTCCTCGCCTCGCTTGAAACCTCCGCCCCACCCAAGGACCGGGCCGAAGAAGCCGCCAAAGCTAAAATCCGCTCCGCCAAACGCTTCCCCCCAACCGCCTAGCCCCCGTGTCGCTGCAGGGCGTCGATGTCCCGACCCACCTTATCGTTCTCCGGCCTTACTCCCTTCGTGTGATAGTGCCGGCCAAGCTCCGGACGATAGCATGGCGCTTGACAATCACCCATCCTGCTTGGACGTGCGGTAAACCCTTCTCCATGACCGAACGGCTCCCTGTTGCCACGCGAAAACGCGATCAGACCTCTCCCCTCACCGCCATCCTGGCACAGCAGCAGGGACAGTCCCTCATCGAGGCCGCACTCGTGCTTCCCCTCATTCTCCTCGTCATCACCGGCGTCCTGGCTTTCGGGCTCACCTTCAGCAATTACATCGTCCTCACGGAAGCCACCGGCGTAGGCGCGCGACAACTCGCCATCAGCCGCGGCACCACCCTGGATCCATGCGCCACCGTCTCCAGCGCCCTCACCGCCGCCGCCCCCCTCCTCAAAGCCTCCAACCTCACGTACACCATCATCCTCAACGGCACGTCGTACACCTCCAGCAGTTGTCCCAGCCCCACTACCACCACCGGCCCCTCCGGAAAACTCCAGCAGGGCAGCAGCGCCGTCGTCACCGTGGGTTATCCCTGCCAGTTGAAGGTCGCCGGGTATGACGTTGTACCCGGCTGCAGCCTCACCTCCCGCACCACGGAGGCAATCCAGTAATGCACCGCGCCACAAAGGCCCGGCGAGCCCTCGTCGCTCGCCTCCTCCGGCAGGATCGCGGCCAGGTCCTCGTTCTCACGGCCGTCATCATGGTCGCCCTCTTCGGCATGGCCGCCATCGTCTTTGACTTCGGTCACGTCCTTTACGCGCAACGCGAACTCCAGGCCGCAACCGACGCCGCCGCCATGGCCGGCGCGCAGGCTCTCCCCGGCGTCAACGCAGTCGACACCGCCAGGCATTACAGCGGCATAGCCGGCAGTCTCAACGCCAAAGCGGACGTCCCCAACGTCACCATGGTCAACGGCTACCCTGCCGCCCGCTGCCTCAATACCCTCCTTGCCTTGGGTCAGGCCTGCCTGCAGCCGGCAGGTGCCAATGCCATGGACGTTCAGGAGCAGGCCGTCATCCCCATGTTCTTCGCCGGGCTCTTCGGCTTCAAAACCATGACCATCCAGGCCCACTCCATGGCCTCTGCGGAAGGCGGTGCACCCACCCCATACAACATCGCCATCCTCGTAGACACCACCGCCTCCATGAACATCATGGATAACGATTGCAAGGCCACCCAGATCACCTGCGCGCTCAACGGCGTCCAGATCCTGCTCAAAAGTCTCAGCCCCTGCACCGCCAGTGAGAATCCCTGCGCCGTCAACGGCAGCAGCGCCAAAAATCCGGTCGATCAGATCGCCCTCTTCACCTTCCCCAATCTCTCCGTCGCCACCGTTGCCACGGACACCACCTGCACCACGCCCATCCCCGGCCCCATCAACAACTACGGCTTTTACACCCTGGCCCCGTACGGCAATCTCACCACGCCGTACAGCCCAACCTCCGGCACCACCTCGCCCTGGAGCGGAGTTCCCACGGCCACCGCCTTCTCCTTCCCTCCCGCCGTCGCCTCCAGCTACTCCGCCATGACGGTGCCGTCCATCGTCCAGAACCAGACCGTTCAGACCACCTACCAGGTCACCGGCTTCCTCAGCGACTACCGCACCTCGGACGCCGCCACCTCGCTCAACGCCAACTCCGCCCTGGTCAAAGCGGCAGGAGGATCCTCGGGCTGCGGCGGCATGTTGCCGCCCAACTTTGAAGTCGACTACCAGACCTTCTACGCCGGCGCCATCTATGCCGCTCAGGCCGCGCTCGTCGCCCAGCAGAGCACCAACCCAGGCACCCAGAACGTCATCATCTTTCTTAGTGACGGGGACTCCAACGCCCAGAGTTCCTGCACCCAATGCTCCCAGGTCCCCGGCGGTAGCTCCTTCAACTACACCATCCTGCCCGGAGCCAACACCTCCGGCACCTATCCCTCATCGGCCGATCAATGTGGTCAGGCCGTCAAAGCCGCACAGGACGCCACCGCTGCCGGAACCCGCGTCTACTCCGTCGCATACGGCACGGAGCCTTCAGGCTGCGCGACCGATACCGTGGCCGGAAACTACAGCAACGGTCTCAGCTACAAGAGCACCGAGCCCTGCCTCACGATGGCCAACATCGCCTCCGCCCCCCAGTACTTCTACTCCGACTCCAACAATACGGCCAACAACTCCACCAACAACTGCGTCGCCAGCCAGCCGGTCACGTCGCTCAATGGCATCTTCACCGCCATCGCCGCCAGCCTCTCCACAGCTCGCCTCATCCCGGTCAACACCACCTAGATTTCTGCCGCCGGAGCGTCGCCGCACCTGACTCATTCCAAACAGCTTAGTGGCGCGGAGCGGCCCCCACCCCCAATTCGTCCCACACCGTTGCACACTCTTTGGTGCAACTTTCACCATGCATAACTTTTTTGTGGTGAAAACGCGAATCCCCAGTAAAGACGCACCCCTCACCATGCGCAGTGGCTGTCACTCTGCCACGTTAGCCATACCTCAAACCACACATTGGACGCCATCCACCACACGGTGCAGCCCGTGGTCAGCGCGTCAAAACCAGAGGCCCATCCTTGGTAATCGCCACAGTGTGCTCAAAATGCGCACTATAGCTCCCATCCACCGTCACCGCCGTCCAACCGTCCTTCAAAACCTTCACCTCAGCCCCACCCGCGTTGATCATCGGCTCAATCGCCAGCACCATCCCCGCCTTCAGCCGCGGACCCTTACCACGCGGTCCATAATTTGGTACCTGCGGATCCTCATGCATCATCTTCCCGATACCATGACCCACAAATTCCCGCACCACCCCAAAACCCTCCCCTTCACACATCTCCTGCACAGCAAAGGAGATATCTCCCAGCCGGCCACCCGGCACCGCCGCCGCAATCGCCGCCTCCAGCGATTGTTGCGTAATCTCCAGCAGACGCTCCGTTCTCGCACTCTGTTTGCCGATCGCGTACGTTACCGCGGCATCAGAGTAAAAGCCATCCAGGATTACACCGCAATCGATCGAGAGAATATCCCCATCCTTCAGCACGGTCTTCTCACTCGGCATGCCATGCACCACCTGGCTGTTCAGCGACGTACAAAGTGCTGCGGGAAATCCGTGATACCCCTTGAACGCGGCCTTCGCCCCAAAGCCATCTATTTTTGCATTTGCCGCCCGTTCCAGATCCATCGTTGTAGCGCCCGCAACTACCAGCGGACGAATTGCCTCATGCACCTTCCGCAGCATCTCGCCGGACCTGCGCATTTTTTCTATCTCTTGTGGGGTTTTAATCATGATGGCCATAATTATTTTCCGTCCTTACCGCCGCAGTGCATGAAGCGCCTCGAGGACAGAGCTCGACACCTCATCCACTGTTCCTGCGCCATCAATCTCTATAAAGCGTCCCTTTGCACGGTAGTGATCAATTACCGCGGCAGTGTCTTGGTAAAACACTTTCATGCGGTCCTCGAAGACTTCAACGCTGTCATCCGCCCGTTGCAGCAGCTGCGTTCCATCCACATCACAGATACCTGGAACCTGCGGGGGATGAGTGTAGATGTTGTAAATCCGCCCCGCTGATGAAATTAAGCGGCCCGTAATCCGCTTCAGCAACTCTTCATACTTGACCACAATGCTAAGTGCGACCAGTGGCGCAGTCGGATTGGTCGCACTTAGGTATTCGTCCAGCCACTCCGACTGCGCTAACGTTCGGGGAAAACCATCCAGGATGTAGCCATTCGCACAATCACCCTGCGCCAACCGCACCTCGACCAGCCGGTTCACCAAATCATCCGGGACGAGTTGCCCAGTGCTGATCAACTCATCAGCCATCAGCCCAAGCTCCGTCTTCCGAGCCCGCTGATCCCGAAGAATATCGCCCGTTGAGACCTGCGGAATGCCGAACTTCGCCATCAGGACCTTTGCCTGCGTCCCCTTCCCTACGCCCGGCGCTCCCAGCAACAGCACCGGACCCGGCCTAAAATCCGTCGTCAACTGACTCACGCGACTACCAGCTCCGTCTGCCGCGGATGCGGCCGGACTTAGGTGAGAAGCCGTCGTAGTGCCTCATAATCAACTGCGATTCAATTTGCTGTACCGTGTCCATGGCCACACCAACCACAATCAACAGAGACGTCCCGCCGAAGTAGAAGTTCACTCCAAGACCGTGCGTTACCCACACTGGCAGATGCTCAAACACTGCACCGATCAGCGGAATATGGTTGAAGTGGATACCACTGATCAGCAACGTAGGAATGATCCAGATGATGATGAGGTAAACCGCTCCCACCAGCGTGATGCGCGTCAAGACATCATTGATGAAGTCAGAGGTTCGTCGGCCCGGCCGAATCCCGGGGATGAAGCCACCATACTTCCGCATGTTGTCCGCAATATCGTCAGGACGAAATACAATTGAGATATAGAAGTAAGCGAAGAAGATGATGGCGACCATGGAGAGCAGCTCATACAACGGCTCGCCTGGCGCGATCGCACGGAGGATTGGCCCAAAAAAGGTCGTGTCTGAAAGCTTTGGCGAACCGAAGAAGCTCATGCCTGCGAAGAGCAGAGGAGCCGAGAGGATAGAGCTTGCGAAAATAACCGGCATCACTCCACCGGAGTTCACCTTGAGCGGGAGGTGTGTAGCACCACCCTGAGTCATTCTGCGACCAACGATACGCTTCGCATATTGCACCGGAATGCGGCGCTCAGAGCGCTCCACGTAGATGATGAAGGCAACCACTGCGATCATCATGCCGATCAAGATGAGAATTGCCAGAGGAGTAAAAGCACCCCACGCGTTGGTCGTGGCCTTGGTGTAAAGCTCTTCAATACCCTTAGGCAGCCCAACCACGATGCCCGTGAAGATCAGCAGGCTCATACCATTGCCGATCCCGCGCTCCGTAATCTGTTCTCCCAGCCACATAATGAACGCCGTACCCGCCGTGAGCGTCACCACGCACATGGGGATAAAAGCCCACTTGGAGATCGTCACCATGCTCTGGCCTGTCTGCGTATTGGTGAGTGTCAGCGCAATCGCGATCGACTGCACAATTCCAAGCACAACCGTCACATAGCGGGTCCACTGCGTGATCTTCCGCCGGCCCATCTCGCCTTCCTTCTGCAGCTTGGCAAGCGGCTCATAGATGACTGTGAGCAGTTGGAAGATGATGGACGCCGTAATGTACGGCATAATGCCGAGCGCGAAGATGGTCAATCGCCGCAGGTTGCCGCCAGAGAACAAGTCAACAAGCCCAAGTGCCGAGCCCGAGTTGCTGTTGAAAAACTGCGCGAGCTGCTTGGCGTCAATACCAGGCGTGGGGATATGCGCACCCAGCCGATACACTGCTAGCAGGCCCAGCGTGAAGAAAACCCGCTTGCGGAGATCCTCAATACGGAAGATGTTTGCGATTTTCTCGAACATCAGAGTCCTTGGATTACAAAGAGCTGGTGAAGCCGTGGGGATGGAATCATTCTAAAGCCTCGCAGGGCTCAAAGACACCCCTGAAAGACGACGAGCCGCAAGCACGCAATCGCGGCCTACGGCTCCCCATGAAACTCTAAGCTGCGGCTTCTTCGCCGCCAATGAGAACTGCTTTGCCGCCGGCCTTCTCGATCGCATCTTTCGCGGTCTTGGAAAACTTGTGCGCGTGGACGGTGATAGCGGCGGAGATTTCTCCGTTATTCAGCACCTTGATCAATGAATTCTTACGCCGGCGCAGACCCAACTCGACGATCTTATCCAGCGTGAACTCCGTCTCGTTGTTGGCGGCGTTCAGCTCAGCCAGCCGATCCAGACCGACCACGGTGTACTCCACGCGGAAGATGTTGGTAAAGCCGCGCTTCGGCAGGCGACGATGCAGCGGCATCTGGCCGCCTTCAAAACCGCGCATCAGGGACGAACCCGAACGCGATCCCTGGCCCTTGTGTCCGCGGGTCGAGGTCTTACCCATGCCCGAACCCATACCGCGACCGACGCGCTTCTTGTTCTCATTCGCCTTCTTCGGCGCACGCAGATTGGAGAGATTACGAATTGCCATTGTGTTTCCTCGCTCAACGCCGGTCCTTGTGAGGGAGCCGACTCGCATGGGTACTGTTGCTGTTATTGTTAGTCGACGATCCGGACGAGGTGGGGAACCTTCTTCACCATGCCGTGAATCGAGGGAGTATCTTCACGCACGACGATCTGGTTCAACCGCGTAAAGCCGAGCCCCTTGATGGTCAGCTTTTGCTTGGTTGGCGCGCAGATCATGGAGCGGAAATACTGGAGCTTGATAGTTGCTTTCTCTGCCATTGTGATTCTCCGGGTGCTACAAACTTAGAGCTCATCCACCGTCTTGCCGCGCAGGGCAGCAACTTCGGCCTTGTCACGCAACTGGATCAGCGCGTCGAACGTAGCCTTGACCACGTTGTGGGGATTCTTCGTGCCCAACGATTTCGTCAGCACGTTCTGAATACCACAGGAGGTCATAACGGCGCGAACCGTCTTTCCTGCGATCACGCCGGTACCTTCAGGAGCTGGCTTCAACATCACCTCGCCGGCGCCGAAGTGGCCCAGTACCTGGTGAGGAATGGTTGTCTCAGTCAGGTTGATCTTGTACAGATTCTTCTTGGCGGCCTCAATCCCTTTGCGGATCGCCTGGGGAACTTCCTTCGCCTTACCTGATCCGTACCCTACAACGCCCTCGGCCGGGTCGCCGATCACAACCAGAGCCGCAAACGACATGTTCTTACCACCCTTAACCACCTTGGTGACGCGATTGATGGAGACGACCTCATCCTTGAGGTTTAGCCGGTTCGCGTCGATCTTTTTGCGCATTGCCATGTTGTTATCCTGTTCTCAACGGTTGCAGTTGAACTACTTTTTACCGGCGCAACGGAGTTGCCTCCGACGCCGGAACACGATCTGGAGCTAGAACTCCAGACCGGCTTCCCGGGCAGCATCGGCCAACGCCTTGATGCGACCGTGATAGAGATAACCACCGCGATCAAAGACCACCTTCTTGATGCCCTTCTCCAGCCCGCGCTCCGCGATCAACTTGCCGACAAGCTTTGCCGCCTCCACGTTGCCGCCGGTGACCTTCTCGTCACCCTTCTTACCCTTGGAAGAAGCGGACGCAAGCGTGACGCCGCTGTGGTCGTCGATCAGTTGCGTATAAATGTGGTTCAGCGAGCGATAAACGTTGAGGCGGGGACGCTCGGCCGTGCCGGACATCTTCTCGCGGATGCGAGTGTGGACACGCTGGCGAATAACATTGCGTTGACGAGGCGTAATCATGGTGATCCTTCTTTCCTAGTAGCGTGTGCAGCAGTTGCACACGTTCGGTAAAACTCTGTTGAGCTGGAGAGGGGCAGTGAGCACTCGCTACCCTCTCACTTATTTCGCGCCGGTCTTGCCGACCTTCTTCTTCAGCTTCTCGCCCGTGTAACGGACGCCCTTGTTCTTGTAAGGATCCGGCTTGCGCAGCGAGCGCATATCGGCAGCAATCTGACCGACCTTCTGCCGGTCAATACCGGACACGGTCAAGTGAAGCTGCTTCGCGTCGATCATCACGTCAATACCCGTGGGGAGCGGAAACTCAATCGGATGTGAGTAGCCCAGGGTGAACACAACCATGTCCTTACCCTTCAGCTCCGCGCGGTATCCAATACCAACGATATCCAGCTCCTTCGTCCAGCCCGTGGTCACGCCGGTTACAGCGTTGAAGACCAGCGCGCGGGCAAGCCCGTGAAAGCCGGCCTGCGAGTCATTCTCACGCTCGACGAGCAACTCATTCTCTTTCTTCACCAACGTGATTCCGGGAGGAATCAACGCGGTGACCTTGCCCTTGGGGCCTTCAACCAGGACAGTGTTGCCATTGACGGTGTACTTCACCGTGGTCGGCAGTGCAATCGGCTTTTTACCAATACGTGACATGCGAAATCCTTAGAGTGGCTTGCGAGTCCTGGCCGCCTCCGCAAGGAGACAAACCATTCCACTGCAGCCGGAACTGCTGAAGCTGAAACTGAAAAGAAGGGGCCGCTACTACCAAACTTCGCAGAGCAACTCGCCGCCGACACCTTCGCGGCGTGCCTGACGTCCGGTCATCACGCCCTTAGGGGTCGTCATGATCGAGATACCAAAGCCGCCCTGAACGCGGCGAATCTCATCCTTGCCGAGGTACACGCGGCATCCCGGACGAGACACACGCTGCAGGTCGCGGATGGCAGACTCGTTATTTGCGCCATACTTCAAGTAAACCCGAAGCACCTTCATGCCATCCTCTTCGGTCGGCTTGTAGTTGGCAATATAGCCCTCTTCCTTGAGGATGCGGGCAATCTCAGCCTTGAGTTTAGAGGCGGGAACATCGAGCTTCTGGTGACGGGCGCGCATCGCATTGCGGATGCGGGTCAGGAAGTCTGCTACTGGATCGGTCAAATTCATTACATCTCCTTCATCCCCCGTTCGCCCTGAGTGTCTCTCAAGGAACCAGGCGGGAATGTTTGCTACAGGCACTGCAACTGCACAACAACACTCTTACCAGCTTGACTTCACCACACCCGGAATCTCACCCTTGAGAGCGAGCGAGCGGAAGCAAAGGCGGCATACACCAAACTTGCGGAGAAACGCGCGCGGACGACCGCAGAGCTGGCAGCGGTTGTGCTGGCGAGACTTGAACTTTGGTACTCGTGCGTCCTTGACGCGTTTTGCGGTAGTTGACATGATCTACGGTCCTATCTTCTTTCGTGCGTTCGATGTTCTAAAAGTCTAAGCGGCAAGTAATGAGGACCAAGCCAACTTACGCGCCAACCCGGAACGGCATCCCGAACGCCTTCAACAGCGAGCGAGCACCATTGTCATCCTGAGACGTCGTCACGATCGTCACGTTCATACCCTTCATCTTGTCGACCTTCGCGTAGTCGATCTCCGGGAAGATCAACTGGTCTCGTAAACCCAGGGTATAGTTTCCGCGGCCGTCGAAGCTCTTTGAAGAAACTCCACGGAAGTCACGGACACGCGGCAGAGCAATCGTGATCAGACGATCCAGGAATTCGTACATCTTGTCGCCACGCAGCGTCACCATCGCTCCGATCGGCATGCCTTCACGCACCTTGAACTGCGCAATGGACTTCTTTGCCTTCGTGGTGACTGGCTTCTGGCCGGCGATAGCGGCAAGATCAGCGACCAGCGGGTCCATGATCTTCACATTCTGGGTCGCTTCACCCAAACCCATGTTGATCACAATCTTCTCAAGCTTCGGGATCGCCATGTCATTGGTGACTCCCAACTCCTTCTTCAACGACTCTTTGATCTCAGAGTCATACTTCGTGCGGAAACGTGCAGCCATCGAGTTACTTCGCTTTCTTCACGGCTTCGGGGTGCAGGAGCCGTTTTAGGGCGGCATCCGGCGTGTACCGTTTCGTGAGGTGAACCGTCATTCAGTATACCGGCTTTTTCGCCGGCTTGTCACGCCTTGAGGCAATCTCAAAGCACTTCAAAGCAGCAAAGGTTATTTCTTGCCCTTCTTCTCTGCGATCGCCTGATCATTGGACTTCGCAACGCGTACCTTTTTGTCGCCTTCAATCCGCGTTCCGGTCCGGGTAGCCTGGCCATCGGAGTCCAGCAGCATCACATTGGAAAGGTGAATTGTCGCTTCTTTCTCGGCGATGCCGCCCTTGATGTTCTTCTGCGGATCCGGCTTCACATGCTTCTTCATCAGCATGACACCCTCGACCAGAACCCGATTCTTGTCGGCGATCACACGGAGGACGCGGCCTTTCTTGCCCTTGTCCTTACCAGTGATGACGACAACCTGATCGTTGCGCTTGATCTTGATCTTATGCTTCGGCTTCTCGTGAATACGTGGCGGCATGGTAGTTCCCTTTCCTCGGCAATCTGTCGGAGCCGGAATCCGCGTTGTAAATGCACTGACAAACTAGATGACTTCAGGCGCCAGCGAGACGATCTTCAGAAACTTCTTTTCGCGTAGTTCGCGGGCCACAGGTCCGAAAACACGCGTGCCCACCGGTTCCATGCCGTCGTTAATCACCACCGCAGCGTTTGAGTCGAAGCGGATATACGTGCCGTCCCGACGGCGCGCTTCCTTACGAAGACGGACGATGACCGCCTTGACAACTTTGCCCTTCTTGACGGTACCGTCGGGGCTTGCTTCCTTGACGGCAGCGGTGACCACATCGCCGAGCCCGGCCTTCTTGCCGAGACCGCCGCCCAGCGGCAGGATCACCTGCAATTTGCGGGCGCCGGAGTTATCGGCCACTTCCAACATGGTGCGCATTTGTACTGACATTGTGATTCTCCTGGCCTATCTCAGCCGTGGGCCGCGGCCCTAGATCTCAATCAAGCTATTCAATCGCTTACAAAGGACTACTTGGCGGCGGCTGAAGCATCACTCTTAGCCGCAGCCGGCTCGGAGAGTGACGAACGCCGCACAATCTCCTCAAGCGACCAGCGCTTCAACTTGGACAGGGGACGCGTCTCGCGGATGCGGACCACATCGCCCATGCGGGCCGAGTTCTGCTCGTCGTGCGCGTAGAACTTCTTGTTGCTCTTCATCACGCGCTTGTACTTTGGATGCGCCTTGCGCATTTCAATCTCGACAACAATGGTCTTCTGCATCTTGGTGGAAACCACGATGCCGATCTTCTCATTGCGGCGCGTCGCTGCCTGCTCGGACGTTGCGGGAGTGGTGTTCTGGATCTCTGCCATGACTATGCCTTCTTCGCTTTCTTGCGCTCAGTGCGCGTGCTCGGCGCGGGGGCCGCATGCTTCACGATGGGATTGGCGGCCTTATCGGCGGCAATCGCACGCTCACGCACAATCGTCTTCGAGCGGGCGATATCCAGCTTCAACCCACGAAGCTTCTTTACGCCCTCCTGGTTACCCAGACTCTTCTGGAAGCGGAGGCGAAAGAGCTGTTCCGCCGCCGAAGTCTGCGTCGTTACAAGCTCCTCATCACTGAGGTTACGAATCTTTTCGAGTTCCATCTCTTACCCTTCTTGCCTGAACGGCATTGCACGCGACATAAACTTCTCAAACTTCAACTACTTCGCAGCGACAGCAACCTTTACATCATGACGCTGCACAAACGTCGTCTTCAATGGCAGCTTGTGTGCAGCCAGACGCATCGCTTCCTTCGCGAGCTCAGGCGTGACACCCTCCATCTCGAACAGGATACGACCGGGGCGAACCACGCAGACCCAGTGATCCGGAGCGCCCTTACCCTTACCCATACGGGTCTCAGCCGGCTTCTTCGTAATCGGCTTGTCCGGGAACAAGCGCAGCCACACTTTGCCACCACGCTTGATAAAACGCGTCATCGCAATACGGCTGGCCTCAATCTGGCGATCCGTAATGTAGCCGCACTCCAACACCTTCAGCCCGTAATCGCCGAACGAAAGATCGGAGCCGCGCCAGGCCTTGCCCTTCATGCGTCCGCGCTGTTGCTTGCGAAACTTTACCTTCTTGGGAAGCAGCATATAGTTCCTTTCAGCAAAAAGGCTTCGCCTCTGCTGTTGTCGTTGTCTCTAAACTTGTAGTCCTAAAAAGGCCTAAGCCTGGAACGCGCCTGCGGTCGCCGGAGTTGATGCACCCTGGTCGCGACGCTTCCGAGCCTCGTAAATGTCGCCACGATACACCCAGGTCTTCACGCCGATGATCCCGTACGTCGTGTGCGCCTCGGAGAAGCCATAGTCGATGTCGGCGCGCAGCGTGTGCAACGGGAGCCGTCCCTGCAGGTACCACTCGGAGCGCGCGATCTCGTTGCCGTTGAGACGGCCGGAGACACGAACCTTGATGCCCTTGCAGCCGAAGCGGAGCGCCGAATCAACACTCTTGCGCATGGCGCGGCGGAAGCTGACACGCTTCTCAAGCTGCAGCGCAATGTTTTCGCTGACGAGCTGCGCATCCAGCTCAGGCTTGTTCACCTCAAGGATGTCGATGAAGACCTCGCGCGAGGTGCGCTTCTGGATATCGGCCTTGAGCTTGTCGATCTCGGCGCCCTTACGGCCGATGATGATGCCCGGACGAGCCGTGCGGATGATCAGCCGCAGCTTGTTGCCAGGCCGTTCCACTTCAACCGAGCTCACGCCCGCAGCCTTAAGCTTTTCGCGCAGTTCAGCCTTCAGCTTCACATCTTCGACCAGCAATTTATCGTAGCCGCGCTCCACGAACCAACGCGACTTCCACGGCTTGTTGATGCCGAGGCGAAACCCATACGGATGGACTTTCTGTCCCATAGCTTCCTTCACTCTTCCAGCCGGCCGGTTGAGCCGGCGTGGCATGTTGCAAAACCTTAAGTTTACCCGGTTTCCCGAGTTCCTGCTTACTTTGCGGCGGTCTTCTTTGCTGCAGCTCTCTTGGCCGGAGCCTTCTTGGCGATAGCCTTCTTCGCCTTAGGGCTTCCCGCCGCGGAGGCCACCGGGGCCGACGTTGAAGACGTAGCCTCCACAAACTTGCCCTTCTCCGCCACCGTCACGATGATGTGGCACAGACGCCGCTGATAGCGGAATGCGCGCCCCATCGGAGCAGGCCGGATGCGCTTCATGCGCGGCCCTTCGTTAGCCACCGCAGTACGCACATAGAGGTTATCCACATCCACATCCAGGCCCTGCTCGTCAGAGACGTAGCTGGCATTCTGAATTGCAGAACGAAGCACCTTCTCAATCACCGGAGCCATGCGCTTGGTGCTGAAGTGGATCGTGTTGATCGCCTGCTCGACCCGCAAGCCCTTGATCGTGTCAAGGACCAGCTTGGCTTTCTGCGGGCTGGTGCGCTGAAACCTTGCCTCAGCGCGGAACTCTCGGATGATTGGTGCTGCTGACTTCGCCATGATCTTCTTCCTTCAACTCTTCTTAGCCGCCTTCAATTGCGGCTCACATCGGATACTGTCGTGCAGCTTAGCGCGGCTTGGCGGAAGACTCACCGGACTTCGCCGAGTGACCCTTGAACGTTCTGGTTGCAGAAAACTCACCGAACTTGTGTCCGACCATGTTCTCCGTCACATACACCGGAATGAACTTACGACCGTTGTGTACGGCAACCGTGTGCCCCACAAACTCGGGGAAGATCGTCGACCTACGGCTCCAGGTGCGAATCACCTTCTTGTCGTTGGTCTGGTTCATGACCGTAACCTTGGTCATCAGGTGGGCATCGATGAACGGGCCCTTCTTCGTAGAACGTGACATAACTCAAACTCCGTTGTGCTGCAGGCTGAATACGACGAATCTCTTTGGCTTACTCCTATGCCGCGAGACTTGGTATGGCTTTACTTCCCTCACTCACAAACTTACTTCTCGCGACGCTTCACAATAAACACATCTGTGCGCTTGTTGTTGCGAGTCTTGTACCCACGTGTCGGCTGTCCCCACGGCGTGACCGGATGACGTCCGCCGGAGGTCTTACCCTCACCACCACCGTGCGGGTGATCGACCGGATTCATCGAAACACCTCGGTTGGCAGGGCGAATGCCCTTCCACCGGTTGCGTCCCGCCTTGCCAATCGTGACATTCTCATGATCCGTATTGCCGACCTGACCGATCGTCGCCATGCAATCGACAAGCACGCGCCGCGTCTCGCTTGACGGCAGCTTCAGCAGCGCGTAGTCGCCTTCCTTCGCAATCAAGTTGACCTGCGCGCCGGCCGACCGAGCCATCTGCGCGCCCTTACCGGGACGCAATTCAATGTTATGTACGATCGTACCCGTCGGGATCAGACGCAGCGGGAGCGCGTTGCCGACAAGGATGTCAGCCTCGGGTCCGCTCATGATCTTCTGCCCAACCTTCAGCCCAACCGGCTGAATAATGTAACGCTTCTCGCCGTCCGCATAATGGATCAGCGCAATGCGAGAGCTGCGATTCGGATCGTACTCAATCGTCGCGACCGTGCCGGGAATTCCGAACTTGTCGCGCTTGAAATCGATCAAACGCAGCTTCTGCTTGTGACCGCCACCCTGGTGGCGGATCTTCATGCCACCAGTGTTGTTCCGGCCGCCCGTCCGCTGCTTGACTGCCAGAAGCGGTTTATGCGGCTTGTCCGTCGTGAGATCGTCGTTGACCAGCTTCGTCTGAAAGCGGAGCGTCGGGGTAATGGGGCGAAATGATTTGATCGGCATCGTGTAAATCCATTCTCCTGGTTCTTGCCGGCTCAAACATCAGCCACAGCGCACCAGTTAGGTAACTCTCAACTCGAAGAGCCGTCAGTTCTTCACTGACAACTCACAACAAAGCACAGGCAAGCTAAATGCTGTTAAGGTAATCCGGCATCTTCTCGCCCTCTTTCAGGCGAACATAAGCCTTCTTCCAGTCGGGGCGATAGCCGGAGAACTTTCCACGGCGACGCTCCTTACCCTCGACAGTCGCTGTCCGAACGCCGTCAACCTTGATCTTGAACAGGCTTTCAACCGCCTGCTTGACCTCGGTCTTGGTCGCCTTGAGCGCCACTTCGAAGACTAGCGTGTTCTGGGTCTCTTTCACGGTCATGCCCTTCTCGGTAATCAGAGGGCGACGAATCACGGTATAGAGGGTCGGCATTATGCAACCTCCTTCTCAGCACCCGCAGCCGATGTGGCCGCGTGCTGGCGTTTGGAGACACTCTTCTTCAGCGTCTCCTGGATCGCTTCAAATGCATCGACCGAAAACACGGCGTGCTCGTAGCGAAGCAGATCGTAAGGGTGAACTTCGGATGAGAGCACCAGCTCCACACCCTGCAGGTTGCGGCTTCCCAGGTACAGCTTCTCGTCGAGCTTTCGGCTGGATTCCACCAGAAGAGTCGTCTTGCCCGCCTCCAGCTTAGTCAGCGCCTGGCGATACAGCTTGGTCTTACCCTCTGCCAGCTCAAACGTATCCACCAGCGTCAGCTTGCCTTCATGGATCTTGGCGGAGATAGCCGAGCGCAACGCGCCCATGAGCTTCTTCTTCGGAAACTGGTACTCGTAGCTGCGCGGCTGAGGTCCGTGAACTGTACCGCCGCCACGCCAGATTGGTGTCCGGATGGAACCTACGCGAGCGCGGCCTGTACCCTTCTGCTTCCACAGCTTCTTGCCGGAACCTGAGACGTTCTTGCGAACCTTGGTTGCGGCCGTTCCCTGTCGCAGCGCGGCACGGTAGTGCTTCACCGCCTCCCAAAGGAGGGCGTCGTTGATCTCTGCGGAAAAAACTTCATCGAGCAACTCAAACGTGCCGATCGACTCCCCGCTGAGACTGTGTACTTTGATGTCTGCCATCGTCTTCTCTCTTCTTGCCTGGGATCGATGCCCCAGGCCCAAACCTTGTTTGTGGCTCGAGTGCTACAAGCCTTGATGGGAAGAATCTTCACTTCTTCTCGGGTTACTTCTTCTTGGCTTATTTCTTCTTGGAAGGAGCAGCCTTCTTCGAAGCCTTCAGCGCGTCCTTCGTAGCCGCACCGGCAAATCCACGACGTTCACGCGGCGGAGCCTTTGCCTTCGAGATCAGCACGTAACCATCCCGAGCTCCAGGAACCGCGCCCTCGACCAGGAGAAGGTTGTCCTCAAGATCGACGCCACGAATGCGCAGGTTGCGCACCGTGATCTGGGCATCGCCCATATGACCGGGCATACGCTGGCCCGGGAAGACGCGCGACGGGAACGAGGAAGCACCGATCGAGCCCTGTACCTGGAACATGTGGCCGTGAGACTTGGGTCCGCCGCCAAAGCCGTGGCGGCGAATGACGCCTGCGAAACCGCGCCCCTTACTTGTGCCGATCACATCGACGAAACGCTCATTCTCGAAGATGTCGACCAAAATGCGATCGCCCGCCTTCACCTCGGTGTCGCCGCTCTCGATCGCAACTTCCTTGATCATGCGAACCGGAGGAACATTCGCCTTCGCGAAGTGTCCGTTCATCGGCTTCGTGACCTTAGACGCCTTCACAAAATCGACGTAACCAATCTGCGCCGCGTCGTAGCCGTCCTTCGCCATCGTCTTCAGCTGCGTGATCACGCAGGGACCAGCCTTCAACACCGTCACGGGATGAACGTCGCCGCGCTCGTCGAAGATCTGCGTCATCCCAATTTTCTTTCCAAGAATTCCAACTACTGACATCGTATTTTCCTTTCCTCATCATGCCCGTCTGGGCACTGCCGGCCTTACGTTTCTATCTGTAACTACTTCTGAACCGTCTTGATCTCAACATCCACACCCGCGGGCAGATCGAGCTTCATCAGCGCATCCACCGTCTGCTGTGTCGGCTCGAGAATGTCGATCAAGCGCTTATGCGTGCGGATCTCGAAAGCCTCACGGCTCTTTTTATCCACATGGGGCGAACGCAGCACGCAATACTTGTTCTTCATCGTGGGAAGCGGAATCGGTCCCGCAACCTGCGCTCCCGTGCGTTTCGCCGTCTCGACGATCTCGCCGGTCGACGTGTCCAGCACGCGGTAGTCGTATGCCTTCAAGCGAATCCTGATTCTCTGTCCTGCCATGTCGCAACTCTTTCTTGAAACTCAAAGATCGTTTGGAGTAGTCCGCCGGCGATCAACCTCTCGACCCACCGGCGGCCCTCGTTATTCTTGAACTACTTGATGATCTCGGAGATGGTGCCGGCTCCGACGGTGCGTCCGCCTTCGCGGA